>NZ_CBCPJJ010000021.1:0-243928 GCF_965118895.1 Rahnella inusitata | reverse complement strand
GCGCGTCGCGGTGCCTGCGGTGAAGGTAAAGCGGGTTCCGTTGAGTGGCATGATGTCATTCCTTCGATACACTGAGGATAACGCCCTGCACAAAATGCGCAGGGCGTTGACTTAAAACCTGAGGGGTCAGGCTTCCAGCGGTGCGCGCCAGTCGTCTGCACCAGAAGTACCGGCAGAGACGTGTTCCCACTCAATTTTTCGATAAGCCAGTGAGACTTCGATCAATTGGGTGAATTCACGTTTTGCAGGATCCTGACAGTGAGGCATGTGGCAGTTGATATCCACGATGGTTGAGTCAGTCAGGCGAGTGGTGAAGAAATGTTCCTGCTTACCTTCAACCGATGTACGGAACCACTTCAGTTCGGTGGTCGGCAACATTTCGCCAGAAGCTAATGCGTTATAAAGCAGCGGAACGGCTTTATTCAGCGCCACGGTGAAGATGAAAGGTTTGTGCGCACGCTGACCGGCTGGCTGACCTGATTGCGGGTCAGTTGGAACAGTAACGATGTGCTGAAATTCTTGCACCAGCATTTCGTTTTCGTGGCCCTGGACATAAATATTACCCACAGATTCTGCTGTGAAAGCACCTGCAGTGATATTACCTTGGGTCTGACCATTCATAGAGATATAACATGGGGTAGGCATCGTAAAACTCCTTGTAAATAGAACATACCAGTGGTTATTAAGAATGTCCCTTACCCATCAATTCGTTAACCACTCAGCGCTCGTTATAATGAAATAAAACAAAAATAGAGAAACCATACATGTATATTTAGATTAATTTTTGGAAAGTACTTTCCAAAACAACTGTCTGAAACGGGTCATATTGACGGGGTGGGGACGGCAGTAAAATAACACCATTCTTAAAACTTGCAAATGATAAAATCGTATAACAAGCACTCATGAAATTAAATACAATTCATGAATGAATCAAAGAATTAGCATATTTAAAAACAATTGAAAATAATATTAAAAATACAAATAAAACACTAAAAAACAATACCTTAAAGATAAACCACCGCGCATGGCAAAATGTTTTTGTTTTTATTTAATAAATTTTTTAATGAATTTTATATACAAATAAATTTTGATAGTGGTAATTTAGCCAGCATCAACAAGAATCCAATAAAACATCAAAAAGCTCCATGAGCTTGATGTACACACCCGTATTTTTATCAAAAAAGCCAATCACATCACTGACAGGCATGTAACATTAAGGATAACCAAATATGAGCAATACTAAAGACGGCAGTGTCGCGCCTAAAGAGCGAATTAATATTCGCTATGTACCAAAAGCGGATGGATTAAGCTCTGAAGTAGAGTTACCGCTAAATCTTTTGATTGTCGGTGACATGAAAGGCCGGCCGGAAGATATGCCAATTGATGAACGTTCAGCGGTCTCGGTGAATAAAAATAATTTCAACTCAGTGATGGGCGAAACAGGCATCAGCCTGAACTTTAGCGTTGAAAACTCGCTGAGTCCTAAGAAAGGTGAAGATATTCAGATCGAACTGGATATCAAAGCAATGGAAGATTTTTCCCCGGATAACATCGTTAAACACGTACCTGAACTGAAAAAACTTCTGGAACTACGCGAAGCGCTGGTCGCTCTCAAAGGGCCGATGGGCAATGTGCCCGCTTTCCGGACTCAATTGCAGGCTCTGCTTGACCAGGAAGAGTCTCGTATGCAGCTCCTTAAAGAGCTCGACATCGTCAACAAGGCGTAATTTAAAAAGGGATTTTAACTATGTCATTACAGGAAGAACTGTCCTCATCCGTTGTGGGATCGGCCGCGCCACAAACGTCGCTTCTGGATGAAATCATGGCGCAGACCCGCATCCAGCCTGAATCCGATGGCTATGATGTCGCCCGTCAGGGTGTGGCTGCGTTTGTTGCCAGCATTCTGGAAAGCGGCAGCCATGCAGAACCCGTCAACAAGCTTGCCGTTGACCGCATGATTGCTGAACTGGATAAGAAACTCAGCCAGCAGATGAATAATATTCTGCATGCAGAAGCATTCCAGCAGGTCGAGTCATTCTGGCGCTCGATGAAGCTGCTGGTTGACCGTACTGATTTTAAAGAAAATATTAAAATCAATATCCTGCATGCGACGAAGGAAGAGTTGCTGGAAGATTTTGAATTTGCCCCTGAGATTGTCCAGTCCGGTTTTTATAAACACGTGTATTCCTCAGGATATGGCCAGTTCGGCGGCGAACCGATCGCTTCCATCGTCGGCAGCTATGCCTTGAACAACACCGCACAAGACATGAAACTGCTGAATTATGTCAGCGCCGTCGGAGCCATGGCTCATGCGCCATTCCTGACTTCCGTAGCACCCAACTTTTTTGGCCTTAACTCGTTCACCGAGCTGCCAACAATTAAAGATATCTCCTCTATCTTTGAAGGCCCGGGCTATACCAAATGGCGCGCACTGCGTGAAACAGAAGATGCCCGTTATTTAGGTCTGACCGCGCCACGCTTCCTGTTACGCCTTCCGTATTCCCCGGTAGAAAACCCGGTGAAGAAGTTCAACTATCAGGAAGATGTCAGCAGTCACCACGAGGATTATCTGTGGGGCAACACCGCTTATCTGCTGGCCAGCAGCCTGACCGACAGCTTTGCGAAATATCGCTGGTGTCCGAACATCATCGGCCCGCAAAGCGGCGGGGCCGTGAACGATCTGCCCGTGCATATGTTCGAAGCGATGGGCCAAACGCAGGCCAAAATACCGACCGAAATTCTGATCACCGATCGCCGTGAATTTGAACTGGCAGAAGAAGGTTTCATCACACTGACCATGCGCAAAGGCAGCAATAATGCCGCGTTCTTCTCCGCCAACTCCGTTCAAAAACCGCGTAAATTCCCGGGCACCCCTGAAGGTAAAGTGGCTGAAACCAACTATAAGCTGGGTACCCAACTGCCTTATATGTTCATCATTAACCGCCTCGCTCACTACATCAAAGTCCTGCAACGTGAACAAATTGGTTCCTGGAAAGTACGTAACGATCTGGAACGCGAGCTGAACAACTGGATCAAGCAATACATCGCCGATCAGGAAAACCCACCGGCGGATGTCCGCAGCCGCAAACCGCTGCGCGCCGCCAAAATTGACGTGTTGGATGTAGATGGCGATCCGGGCTGGTATCAGGTCGCGATTTCTGTTCGCCCACATTTCAAATACATGGGAGCCAATTTCGAACTGTCCTTAGTTGGCCGGCTGGATAAGGAATAATCACGATGATGCCAGGTCGGAAAAGGGATGTCTCAGCCAGTCTGTTTGAACGTATCGGAGGAGAAACATCAGGTTTCTCCCATTCGGCACAGGTCGAACGTTTACAAAAATCGATTAAACGGAATCTGCGCAACATTCTCAATGCCCGGCTTGGTAGTTGCCAGAGCACATCAGGGTTAGGGGTTATCGATCTTAATGATGCGACAGCAACCTCTGCTGATTTCCGAAAAACGGTTGAGGACGCCATTCAGGAATGTATTGAACAGTACGAGCCGCGGGTAAGAAAAGCAGAAGTCCAGGCGGTCAATAACGATGGATATAGCCCGATGGATCTTAACTTCCATATTGTTGCCCATGTGGACTTCAACGGTTTACGGAATGTCGTGGAATTTAATATGCAACTCGATAATCATCACCACTATCAACTGGAT
Source organism: Rahnella inusitata (assembly GCF_965118895.1). Taxonomy (GTDB): domain Bacteria; phylum Pseudomonadota; class Gammaproteobacteria; order Enterobacterales; family Enterobacteriaceae; genus Rahnella; species Rahnella inusitata_A. Next base: position 240,265 of record NZ_CBCPJJ010000021.1, on the reverse strand, counting down.
TAAGCGATATGTCATTTGAGGAAAAGTATTTCCGGGAAGAGCTCGATTATTTACGTCAGTTGGGGAAACTACTGGCTAAAGAAAAACCTCATCTGGCCCCGTTTTTAGCAGAAAAAGAAGCCGACCCTGACGTCGAGCGCCTGCTCGAAGGTTTTGCCTTTTTGTCTGGCAATATGCGTTCAAGGATCGAAGATGAATTCCCCGAGCTTACCCACAGCCTGCTGAATATGTTGTGGCCCAATTATCTCCGCCCTACGCCCAGCATGACCATCATGGAATATGTCCCCGACACTCAAACTGTCACGACGGCATTTCGGGTGACGGCAGGGGGTCAGGTCATGAGCCCGCCGGGCGAGATCACCGGCAAGAAATTAGACAACGGGTCAGCCGATCCCGTCCCCGCCTGCAAATTCACGCTGGGTCGTGACCTGTGGTTGCTGCCGCTTACTCTGGAGAGCTTGTCATCAAGCAGCAGCCATAAACATGGCCTGATTGATATCAATTTTCATACCGGACAGCATAACATCGGTTCCTTAGATTTTAGTAAAATTCGCTTATGGCTGGGCAACGATGATAATTACACCCGCTATCAGCTCTATTTATGGTTTTGTGAGTACTTAACTGACGTTGAATTAATCGTTGGCGATAAAACAATACGCCTGCCTGATTTCAGGCTATACCCGGTGGGTTTTGAGAAAGAAGATGCCCTACTGCCGTATCCGAAAAATGTGTATAGCGGCTACCGGGTATTGCAGGAATATATCTGTTTTCTGGACAGTTTTTTCTTCTTTGATGTCACCGGAGTACAAAAACTTCCCGATGACTTGATGGCAGAAAATTTTACTCTGCGCCTGAATTTTTCACGCCCGTTACCGCCGGATTTGAAATTACGGAAAGATTCCCTTCGTTTATTTTGCACGCCTGCCGTGAACCTGTTTCCGGCACATTCTGAGACAATCGTTCTGGATGAAACATCCACAGAATATATTCTGGAAGCGAATCACAAACTCATGGAGTGCTACGATATTTTTTCCGTAGATCATGTTGAGAGTGGGTGGACCCTTAAAAGCGCAGATGGACGAACGATAGAAACATTTTCCCGAAGCTATGTTTCTTTCGAAAGTTTTCAACATCAGGTGGAATATTCTCAGCAACGTGAGGCGGTATATTACCGTGTCAAAACGCAAAGATCGCATGCTCACCAGGGATTTGAACATCTCATTTCTTTTGTCCACGGTGACGGAATCTCAAAAAAGCACAATTTTACCGCCGGTATTGAGGAAATCGTTTCTGTCGTAATAACTTGTACAAACAGGGATCTCCCTGCGCAGTTGATGACAGGCGATATTAATCTGGCCGACGGAAAAGATCCGGCCATTAGTTCATTCCGTAATGTGACCAGACCTTCCCTTCCCCTCTATCCCGTTCTTGATGGCAGTTTGCACTGGTCTCTGCTGTCTAACATGAGCCTTAACTATTTGTCATTACTGGATATTGAGGCGTTAAAGCAGGTTTTACGCACCTACGATCTTCCCGGCATTCATCACCCTCAGGCCGCCCGTTTATCTCAGCAAAAGCTGGATGCCATTGAGCAAATCGAAACGCATCCCGTTGACCGATTATTTAAAGGCGTACCGGTCCGTGGCCTTTCCTCCACTATTTCTATTCGTCAGGCACCGTTTGTCTGCGAAGGCGATTTGTATTTACTGGGCACGGTGCTTTCTCATTTCTTTTCGCTCTATGCCAGCGTGAACAGCTTCCACATTTTAAAAGTGGTCAATATCGATAATCAGGAGTGCTACGAATGGCCGGAAAGAATAGGTCAGCACGCGCTGATTTAATGACAAATATGCCGTTCAGTGATGTGCGTCGTTATAACTTCTATGCGCTGGTGGAGGCTATTTATAAGCATACGGGAAACTATGAACATATTTCCCTGCAGACTGAGCCTCATGAGGAAGCGGTACGCTTTGAAGCGGATGCCAGCATTGCTTTCCCATTAAGCGATGTTCAGAGCCTTGAGCTCAATAAGTCACATCAGTACATCATGACGATTGCCTTCACAGGGCTTAACGGGAGCCAGTCGCCATTGCCAGGCTATTACCTGGATAACCTTGCCTGGGAGGCGGCGCAGGGTGAACGAAAACTGACGGATTTCCTCGATCTGTTTTCACATCGCTGGACGCAGTTTATCTATCACACGTGGCGGAAATATCGCTATTACGTTTGTTTTCGCAATGGCGGAACGGATGAGTTCTCGCAGCGGATGTATTCCCTGGTCGGTTTAGGCAGCCAGAGCATTCGCGGCCGGCTGGCGATCAATCACAGCAAAATGCTGGCGTATGCCGGAGCGCTGGCCAACCCAGGCCGCTCTCCGGAGGTGATTTGTAGTCTGGTTTCGCACTGCTTTGATCTCGATGAGGTCTCCCTCCACGGCTGGCAACTGCGAAAAATGATTATCGACCCTGCGCAGCAAAACCGTCTGGGCGGCAAAGATCTGAACGGCTGCAAAATCATTGAAAAATCCGTGCTGGGTCAGAACTTCACGCTTGGCAGCAAGGTGCCGGATCGCGGAGGTAAACTCCTGTTATGTATTGATAATCTGTCACGTGAGCGTTTTCTTTCCTTCCTGCCCAATGGCGATAACTTCCTGCCACTGACGCTTTTCGTCGCTTTTATTTTACGCGATCAGTTCGCGTGGGACCTGCGTCTGGGGATCGCGCCCAATCAGGTTGGCGGAATGACATTGGGCAATGAGCAAAATTCTCTGCTGGGGTGGACCAGTTTTATCGGACAACCAGGGCAGCATCCTCACGTGACAATCGCCGTGAGATCGTAATCAGAACAAAAAATGGAGCGCAGTATGGCAAAGGATAAACAACAACAGCCATCACTCTCATTACAGATTTTGAATGGTAATGAACTGGAAAGTGGCCGGGCGGCAAAATGCCTGTTCTCCACCGAGGGCGGTGATATTGGTCATGCACAAACGTGTTTTTGGTCAGTTCAGGACCGACAACTGAGCATTGAAGAGAAAAGCTGTACGGTCAGCTGGCATGACGGGACCTTTTGTCTGCAAAACTACAGCCGAAACCTGCAGATCAACCAGGCGCCGGTTTCGCTCAATTCAGGTCCGATTCGTCTGAGCCAGGGCGACGAGATCCACATCGGCTCGCTGCGCATCAAAGCCCAGTTTCACCTTGGTGAAGCCGTCGATTATGAGATGCAGAATGCCACGCCAGAAACGATTGTCATGAACCGGGATCACCTGACTGAGACCCTGTTAACCACCGAAGGGCAGCCAGCCTATCAGAGCCATCAGACCCACCGTGAAACCGCCCCGACGCTAGTTAACAGCTTTTCACAAGACCCGCTGGCGGCGCTGCAAAGAGAAAGTCTGACGACTCTGCACGCCGAGTTTTCTGCCTTTGACGAGCCTTCTCATTTGCAATATTCCCATCGCATCTCGCCGATAGCTCCTGACTCCGATATCGCCCCTAAGAGTGGAATAGACAATAATTTTATGGACCTGCCCAATATTCATACCCATCGCGATTACGCCGAAGAAGACCCTTTTAATCCGAAAGAAAAGGATCTGACCTGTCAGCACGTTGCGATGACCCCGCTGATGCGCGGATTGGGTCATGCCGTGCCGCTGCACGACTCGCAGGATGCGGATGATTTCCTTGAGGAAATCGGGCGAACCTTGCAGGCAGCGGTGAAAGGTTTACTGGATCTGCAATTCCAGCAAAACAGCCTGTCCGATAAGCACCTTCGCCCGCTGGAAGACAATCCACTGCGTCTAAATCTGAATTACGAAACCGCATTAAGCGTTCTGTTTGCCGATCAAAAAAGCCCGGTACATCTTTCCGCGCCGGCAGCCGTTTCAGAAAGTCTGCGCAATATGAAACTGCACAATCAGGCCAATCAGATTGCCATCGTCGAAGCATTAAGAATGATGCTCGATGCCTTTTCTCCCGCACAACTGATGAACCGTTTTTCGCAATATCGCCGCAGTCATGAACAACGTCAGGAAATGAACGACGCATGGGCATGGCGTATGTACTGCAACTACTACGAAGAGCTGGCTTCCAGCCGCCAGCTGGGTTTTGAGAAGCTTTTTAATGAAGTTTACGCCCAGGTATATGACCGGGTATTACGCCAGTCAAACCGGGAGCCGGATGCATCATGAAATGGCGTTTTATCCTGTCTTTGTCACTGGTTTTCCTGATGGCCGTATCTCTGAGCGGGTGCGAAACCGTGAAGAAAATTGGCAAAGTGATCGCCAATCCGGACATCAAAGTCGGTGAAAACGCGACCCAGCCTTCAGATATAACGGTCACGCTGTTAACCGAGCCGGACATTAACCCTAACGACAGCGGTGAGGCTTCACCGGTGAGCTTCCAGCTTATTTATATGAGTGAGGATTCGAAGCTCCGCGAGGCTGACTTCGACCAGATCACGACCAAAAAACTGGATGAGGTTCTGGGTAAAAACTACATCGACCATCAGGACTTCAATTTACTGCCAGACACCATGAAAACATTACCGCTCATGAAATTAGAACCCACCACCCGCTACATCGGCGTGGTGGCCTATTTTTCTGACGATCAGGTAACCGAATGGAAAGCAATTGAGCGCGTTACAGGCACAGGCCATCACTACCACCTGCTGGTACACGTTCGCGACAACAGTATCGAATTAAAAAAAGAGGATGAATGATCGTGGCTACCATGAAAAATAAAGTGATCTGGCAGGAAGGGCTGTTTGTGAAGCCTCAGCATTTTCAACAGCTTCAGCGTTATAACGACTATGTGGTCCACAACCGCCTGTCGGCTGTCAGTAATATTCTCTGGGGATTCACCGAGCTCGACATCGATGAGACACAGCTGCAGCACGGTAAAATCAGCATCAACAAAGCCACAGGCTGCCTGTCGGACGGTACGGTGTTCAGCGTCCCCGATCAGGATATCGTTCCGGTTCCCTTACTGGTGGATAACTCAAACTCGGCGAATGGCCGTGATATTTTTCTGGCTCTGCCGATTATCAGCGACGTGATCAATGAGGTTGAAGGGATGCACAGCGCGGGTCAGAGTTCGAGCCGCTACAGAATAAACTTCAGCGACGTTCGGGACTTGCATACCAATGAAGGCGACGCCACACAGTTAGGATTGGGCCAGCTGATCCCCCGTCTGGTGAAGGGTTCAGAGGAATTGAGTTCATGGGTCGCCATTCCGGTTTGCCGAATTAAAAACAGATACCCTGACGGACGACTGGATCTGGATCCTGATTTTATTCCAGGCTGCCAGACCGTCCGGGCCAGTGCGACATTAAAAAGATATCAGTATGAAATCACGTCCGCTCTGGCGAGCCGATGTGCTGAGCTGGCCGCGCGTATCGGCTCACCTTCTCAGCAAGGAATTGCCGATGTGGCTGAGTTTATGATGTTGCAAATGTTCAACCGCAACCAGATTAAGTTTGCTCACCGGGCGACGCTGTCCCATCTTCATCCGGAAGATTTCTACAGGGATCTGATTGCGCTTTATGGCGAACTGGTGACGTTTACCGAAGAATCGCGATTGCCGGAAAAACTTGCCCAGTATCAACACGAAAACCTCACCGAGACTTTCGGCGTGGCAATGCAGCGCCTGCGTAAAGCGCTGGGTACCCTGATTGCTCCGCGCGCAGTGAATCTGCCGTTTAGCCATACCGATGGGATTTATGTCGCCCTTATCAACGAAGTTTCCCTGCTGCAATCAGCTACCTTTGTGCTGGCGGTCAAATCCCAGCTGCCGCATGAGGCCCTTCAGCGCCAGTTCGTTCAGCAATCGAAAATCAGTTCTGTAGAAAGAATTCGCAACGTGGTGAGCGTTCAGGTTCCGGGCGTTCCGTTAGTCGTGCTGCATACCGCACCCCGCCAGATCCCTTATCACGCCAACTATGTCTACTTCTCACTGGATAAGAGCGCGCCGGGATGGGCAGAGATCATGAAACAAAACAGTCTGGCGATGCACGTCTCCGGTTCCTTCCCTGAGCTGGATTTGCAGCTCTGGGCAATAAGGGGATAACGCATGAGCGATATGCCTTCAGTGACGTCGCTGCTGCCGGACGAAACCCGTGATGATGAGCATCGGCAGTACCGGCTGACGTTACGCGGCAACAGCCTGAACACCATGATCGATGCCGCCACCCCGCTGCTCGGCATGGTACTGCGGCTGAAAAGTATGAGCAGCCGTGGCCTGCCGGACCACCTGTTTGGTCAGGTGGTCACGGACATTCGCGCCATCGAGCAGTTGCTTCAGAACCATGGCTATGAGCCGGGCACTATCATTTCGTTTCGTTACGTACTGTGTACGTTCATCGACGAAACGGCGCTGGGTCAGGGCTGGTCGACACAGAATGAGTGGGTAAAACAGTCTTTACTGGTGCATTTCCACAATGAAACCTGGGGCGGAGAAAAGGTCTTTATTTTGCTTGAAAGGCTGATGGGGGAACCCAGGCGTTACCAGGACCTTCTGGAGTTTTTATATCTGTGCTTCTCGCTCGGTTTCCGTGGCCGCTACAAAGTCAGCACACAGAATAATGATGAGTTTGAACAGATTTTCCGCCGCCTTCACCATGTTCTGCATCAGCTACGTGGGGACAGTACGTTCCCGCTGCTGCATCAGAATAAGAAAGGTGAACGGAATCTTTATCACTTAGCTCAGCGTTTGGGGATCAGACACCTGCTCACGGGAGGGATCGCCATGCTTATCGTTATCTATCTGTTCTATTTACTGCGCCTTAATGCCCAAACTCAGGACATTTTGCTTCAACTGAATAATTTGCTGAGATAAGAAAAAGGATATTTCTATGATCCAGATTGATTTACCCACTTTGGTTAACCGGCTGAATACATTGTCTAAACAGTCGCTGGAATTGGCCGCCGCTGAATGCATCAATCAACGGGCAAGTGAAATCACAGTAGCCCACGTTCTTACACAGATGTTACTGACGTCGCGCAGCGATGTTCGCGTCATTATCGAACAAACTGATATCGACACCGATGCGCTTCACGACGCGCTCACCATAAGCAATTCCCCTCAAACAGTAGAGAGTTACCCGAGTTTTTCACCCATGCTGGTCGAATGGCTCAAGGATGCGTGGCTGCTGGCCTCGGCCGACATGCAGCTTTCCCAGCTACGCGGCGGCGTTTTGCTGCTGGCTTTGCTCCACTCCCCGTTACGGTATGTTACGCCGCAAGCCGCACAGCTGCTGGCCCGGATTAATCGTGATCTTCTGCGTCTGGAATTTACCCGCTGGACAAAAGATTCCGCAGAGTCCGTCACGCAAAATGACGGCACCGCAAACCGCTCGCTGAGCTCCGGTGAAGAAAGCCTGCTGGCGAAGTACTCCAGCAACGTGACGGAAGATGCCCGCAACGGCAAGCTTGATCCCGTTCTTTGCCGTGATAACGAAATCGACCTGATGATCGATATTCTGTGCCGCCGTCGTAAAAACAACCCGATTGTGGTCGGCGAGGCGGGTGTCGGTAAAAGCGCACTGATTGAAGGTTTGGCTTTACGGATTGTGGCCGGTCAGGTCCCTGAAAAACTGCTAAACACGGAGCTGGTGACGCTGGATTTAGGCGCACTTCAGGCCGGCGCATCGGTAAAGGGAGAATTCGAAAAACGCTTCAAAGGCATCATGACGGAAATCAGGTTGTCGGCGACGCCGGTGATCTTATTTATCGATGAAGCCCACACGCTGATCGGCGCAGGCAATCAGCAGGGTGGCCTTGATATCTCTAATCTGCTCAAACCCGCGCTGGCCCGTGGCGAACTGAAAACCATCGCGGCGACGACGTGGAGCGAATACAAAAAATACTTCGAGAAAGACGCTGCGCTTTCACGCCGTTTTCAGCCGGTGAAAGTGACCGAACCCACCGCCGCCGAAGCGACGATCATTTTGCGCGGTCTGGCCAGTATCTACGAGCAATCACACGGCGTACTGATTGATGATGAAGCCCTGCAGGCCGCCGCAACGCTCAGCGAACGTTATCTGTCCGGACGCCAGCTTCCGGACAAAGCCATTGATGTGCTCGACACTGCTTGTGCCAGGGTAGCCATCAATTTGTCATCCCCGCCGCGACAGATTTCTGCGCTGACCACGGCCACTCTTCAATATGAGGCAGAAATTCGTCAGCTGGAACGTGAGCAGCGTATTGGTTTATATCAGAACGATACGCGTCTGAATGAACTCCATCAGCTGCACGAAGAAACCAAACTTCAGCTCGATGAACTGGACATGGGCTGGAAACATCAGCGCGATCGGGTGCATCAGATAATCTCGCTGCGCCACGAGTTGTTAAGTATGACTGACGACGAAACGGCTAACGAAGAGATGCCCGGAAAGCGTGAAGAACTGACGTCGCTGATGGCTGAGCTCGACGACCTGCATCAGGCGCGCACGCTGGTATCCCCGCACGTCGATAAAGGGCAGATCGCCGCCGTGATTGCAGAATGGACGGGCGTACCGCTGAACCGTTTATCACAAAGCGAAATGACACTGATCACCGAACTTCCGGTCTGGCTCGGTGAAAAAATCAAAGGCCAGTCGCTGGCCATTGCCCATTTACACAAACATTTACTGACCGCCAGAGCGGACTTGCGCCGTCCCGGTCGCCCGCTGGGCGCATTTTTACTGGCCGGTCCGAGCGGCGTCGGCAAAACCGAAACCGTACTGCAACTGGCCGAATTACTCTTTGGCGGCCGCCAGTACCTCACGGTCATCAACATGTCTGAGTTCCAGGAAAAACATACCGTTTCTCGTCTGATTGGCTCGCCTCCTGGCTATGTCGGATACGGCGAAGGGGGCGTACTGACCGAAGCGATTCGGCAAAAACCTTACTCTGTTGTTCTGCTCGATGAAGTAGAGAAAGCGCACCCCGATGTGCTGAATCTGTTCTATCAGGCCTTTGACAAAGGCGAAATGGCAGACGGCGAAGGACGCCTGATCGACTGCAAAAATGTGGCGTTCTTCCTTACGTCGAATCTGGGGTATCAGGTGATTGTTGATTATGCCGGGCATCCGGAACAGCTGCACGAAGCGCTCTACCCGGTTCTGGTGGATTTCTTCAAACCTGCCCTGCTGGCGCGTATGGAAACCATCCCGTTCCTGCCGTTATCGAGTGAAACGTTAATCACTATTATTGCGGCAAAACTGGAAAGGCTGGAGACGCTGCTTAAACAGCGCTTTGGTGCTGAAGTCTTCATTGATGCTGAGGTCAGCGATGAAATCATGCTGCGGGTAACGCGCACGGAAAACGGAGCCCGCATGCTCGAATCCATTATCGACGGCCAAGTGCTACCTCCTCTTTCCTTATTGCTTCTGCAAAAACTTGCTGCCGGTTCCGCCATCAGCCGCGTGAATATCGCCGTCACCGACCATTGTTTTACTGCCGATATTCAGGAAGTCGTCTCTGAGAATGAAGGCGAGTTATGCGTGGAGTGATGCTGGCCTGCCTGTTGCTGCCCTTTGTCTCAGGGCAGGCATTCTGCGAAATCTCTGAGCCGGACCTGAGCCCGGCAGAATCAACGCTTCAGGCGATGAACGCCTGCAGGATTGAGCCTGCGCCCCTTGAGCGCCTCGACTGCTATGACCGCCTGCTGGTCCCGGCGTACCCAGACTTTTCCGGCGCGCTGGTCAAGGCGCAGGTTCAGGGCGAGGCCTGGCAGCGGGCATTCGCTCAGGAAGCACAGAGGGACGACCACTCGACGCAGTTCCTTACCCGGCAAACCGAAAGTGAACGTCCTTCAGTGGTGATCACTACGCCAGCGCTGGGGAGCCTTCCTCCCCGGCCGGTGCTGATGTTCAGCTGCATCGACAACATCACCCGTATGCAAATCGCATTACCTAAACCGCTCAACGGCCAACCGGAGCTGATGATGATTACAGAGAAAATTCACATCAATGCCCATTGGTTTCTGCGCGAAAACGACTCGTTGCTGGAATCCAGCCGGGGTCTTCCGGGTATTGATGAGATTAAACAACTCTTCGGTGCGAAAACGCTGACGGTGGCATTTAACACGCCAACTCAGGGCGCATCAGCCAGCAGAAACACGGCGGTTCCTTCACTGACGTTCAATATCAGTGAACTGGAAAAAACGCTCTTGCCAATGAGAGTTGCCTGCCACTGGGCCGACTAGTTCCACCGATTTTTAAAGGGAATTTTCATGGATATACAGACATCAGGAACATGGCACGGGCAGGTTCTGGCTTCACTACCGCAAGAGAAGATCGGCTGTGCAATCAGCGAAACCGATCCAGACTGGGAGTTTATTGACAGCGAAATGGTCAAGCTGGGATCGCTGACGCACGGCCAGCTCGACATCGCAGAAATTCAGCACAAAGCATTGAAATTACTGGCAACAGAAAGCAAAGATTTTCGCCTGATGGTTCATCTGCTGCGCACACTGCAACATGGTGGCAAAGCGGCCGGGCTTCTTCTGGCCGTGCAACTGCTGACCCAATACATCGAACAATTTTGGGTGCCTGCGTGGCCGCAAAAAATTGCCCATAAAAATCGCTTTGCACAGCAGGTCATTAAACGCTTTGAGACGACGGCCGTCAGCTTTGCCGACGATGCCGATCAGGCACAGCGGGAGGCGATGCTGGAGGCGTTTGCTCATCTGGCGCGACTTTGGAGAAAAGCAGAAAACGAGTTACTGGCAGAAGCAGCTGACGAACTCTTTTTGCTCTATCAACGCCGTGTTCAGGAGCAGGCCGCAGAGGCCGTCCTCCGACAGGAAACGCCTGCGCAGTCACAGACTGGAGGTGAAAATGGCGACATCAGCCAGACCCAAAATGCGCACCCGATCGTCACGGTTAACGTAGAAACTCATGACGACAAATCATGGCGCCAGACGTTGCTGAAAGTCGCAGACGTGCTTTGCGAACGCCATCCGCAGAGTACAACCGGATACCGTCTTCGCCGTCATGCCCTCTGGCAAAACATCACATCTGCGCCGCAGGCTGAAAACGGCGGGCGAACCTCACTGGCGGCCTTTCCGTTGGATATGATGGCGGATTATCAGGCCAGACTGCCCACGGCAAATCATGAATTCTGGGAGCAGGTCGAAAAAAGCCTGTTGCTGGCACCCTATTGGTTTGACGGGCATTGCCTTTCAGCCCGCATCGCCAGCCAGCTGGGCTACGCGGAAACAGCCGCAGCGATCCGCGATGAACTCCATCTTTTCATCGATCGCATCCCGGTACTAAGGAACTTGTACTTTACCGATCTCACGCCCTTTTTGTGCGGGCAGACCCGGGACTGGCTGGACGAAGATATGGCCTCGAAAGCCGTTTCGGGCGTATCGGCAGCGCATGATGATGAAACCAACAGTGTCTGGCAGTGTTTCTCCGACCAGGGGCTGGCACCGGCGTTACACCTTCTTGACCAGCTTCAGCAACACTCTCCTGAACCGCGCCAGCTGTTTTACCGTCAATATCTCGGCGCGCAGCTCCTCGAAAAAGCCGGTATGGCCGCATCCGCGTTTCAGCAATACAAAACTCTGCACCAGACCGCACGCCAGACAACCTTACCCGACTGGGAACCGGCGTTGCTTGAACAATTAGAAGAAAAAATCACGACGGACCAGTGAAGTAAAACAGGAGTTTAATTGTGTTCAAAATATCAAAGCCCGGCTTTCTCCGGGCATTAAAACCCACGCTCAAACCTGCCATGCCGCGGTTTAAAATCTCCGCCCTGATCGTAGTGATCATCGGCTGGGTGTTATCACTGGTCTGGATCTGGTGGAAGGGGCCGTCATGGACGCTTGGACAACAGCATCCGCTGGCTGCGCAGGCTAACCGCTGGCTGGCGACGTCTGTCTGGGTGCTCATCGCCCTGGCCTGGCTAACATGGCGGGTAATCAAGCGCCTTCAGCATCTGGAAACGTTGCAGCGACAACAGCGCCAGCATGAGAAAGATCCCCAGAGTCTGGAAGTCCACCAGCAACAGCGCCATCTCGATCACTGGCTGTTACGATTGCAACGACATCTGGCGCGGCGTAATTACATTTATCATCTTCCGTGGTACATCGTCATAGGTACGGCGGACAGTGGCAAAAGTACGCTGCTGCGCGAAGGTTATTCTTCCGACACGATTTATGTACCGGAGAAAGTGCGTGGCGAAAACACCGGCGTCTGGCACATTGGGCCGCACGTCGGTGAACATGCCGTCATTTTTGACATCAACGGTGTTCTGATTGATCAGCCGGTAAGCAGTCAGGAAGACGCTAATATTTACAGCAGGTTATGGAATCACTGGCTCGGCTGGTTGAGTCAGAACCGTCCCCGTCAGCCACTGAACGGCATTATTCTTTCACTGGATTTGCCTGAACTGCTGACCGCCACCAAACCTCAGCGCGAGCGTCAGCTGACGGTGTTACGTCAGCGACTGCAGGATATCCGCCAACAGCTGCACTGCGAGCTTCCGGTCTATATTGTCCTCACTAAACTGGACTTGCTGTACGGTTTCGCCCCGCTGTTTCAGCCACTGGATAAGCAACAGCGCGACAGCATTCTCGGAGTCACCTTTACGGAAGGTTCTCACGATAACGATCGCTGGCGCGATGAGTTACATACGTTCTGGCAGGAGTGGATAGCGCGATTTAATCAGGCACTCCCCGATCTGTTACTCAGTCATGTGGAAGCCAGCCAGCGCAGCATGTTGTTCAGTTTTAACCGCCAGATTCACGGGATTAACGAACATCTGGAAGCATTACTCAGCAGTCTGCTTGCGGGCGATAACATGTCGGTGATGCTGCGCGGGGTTTATCTCACCTCTTCGCTCCAGCGCGGTCAGGTTGACGATATGTTCATTCAGTCCGCCGCCGTTCAATATCGCCTGGGTCAGACTGCTCTCTCTTCGTGGCCGATGGTCGTCACCCAACCCTATTTTACCCGCGATCTGTTTCCGCAAGTGTTGCTGGCGGAACCGAATCTGGCCGGAGAAAACAGCGTCTGGCTAAGTAAAACGCGTCGCCGCCGCACCGTATTCTCCGCGATAGGCGCGGCCGCCGCCGTAGCCTGCATCGCGGGCTGGCATCATTACTACAATTCCAACTATCACGCGGGTGTCACCGTGCTGGCGCAGGCAAAATCCTTTATGGATATTCCGCCGCCGCAGGGCATTGATGAGCTGGGTAATCTTCAGCTTCCTTTACTTAATCCGATGCGCGACGCCACGCTGGCCTACGGTGATTATCGTGAACACAACGCCCTCACCGACATGGCGCTGTATCAGGGCGTGAAAATCGGACCTTATGTCGAGAAAACCTATCTGCAGTTGCTCGAACAGCGCTTTTTACCGGCACTGCTGAACGGCCTGATAAAAGACCTGAACGCCGCGCCGCCGGGAAGTGAAAAGAAGCTATCCGTCCTTCGCGTCATCCGCATGCTGGAAGACAAAAGCGGCCGCGATAATAAAGTCGTCGAACAATACATGGCGCAACGCTGGAGCGAAAATTTCCATGGCCAGCGCGGACTTCAGACGCAGCTGATGTCACATCTGGATTACGCACTGGATCACACCGACTGGCATGCGCGGCGAGTTAACGCAGATAACGACGCGATAAGCCGTTTCGTTCCTTACGATAAACCTGTCGCTGCCGCACAGCGTGAGCTCAGTAAACTCTCTATTTATCAGCGGGTTTATCAAAGCCTGAGATCGAAAGCGCAGGGCCTGCTGCCGGCCGATCTGAACCTGCGGGATCAAATCGGGCCGAGTTTCGATAAAGTCTTTGTGGCGAATAAAGAAGAAGATCTGGCGATACCGCAGTTCCTTACCCGCTACGGGCTGCAAAGCTATTTTGTGAAGCAGCGCGACAGTCTGGTAGAACTCACCGCGCTGGACAGCTGGGTACTCAACATCACCAAAGACGTCACATTCAGTGACACCGACCGTGAAGAGATCCAGCGTCACATCACCGAACAATACGTGAGCGATTACACCGCGACCTGGCAGGCAGGGATGAATAATCTGGATATCCGTGAATATGAGGATATGCAGGAAGTTACCGATGCACTGGAGCAAATCATCAGCGGCGATCAGCCGTTGTATCGTGCGCTGCAAACGCTGCGGGATAACACGCAGCTCCCGCCACCGCCGGCCAACATGCCAGACAAAGCGCGGGAAGCGCTGATGTCTTCACTCGACTTCCAGCTGCTTACGCGGTTAAGCCGCGAATTTGCTCCGGAAAACGGCGTGCTCACTGAGACTAAAGACAAAGAAAGTACGTTACAGGCGGTTTATCAGCAACTGACCGAGCTGCACCGCTACCTTTTGGCGATCCAGAATTCGCCGGTACCGGGTAAATCGGCGTTGAAAGCCGTGCAGATGCGGCTCGATCAGAACAACAGCGATCCGATCCTAGCCACACGTCAGATGGCCAAAACGCTGCCTGCACCGCTCAATCGCTGGGTCGGGAAGCTGGCCGACCAGGCGTGGCACGTGGTGATGATCGAAGCCGTTCACTACATGGAAGTCGAGTGGAATGACAAAGTGGTCAAAACGTTCAATGAGCAACTGGCTGATCGCTATCCATTCAACCCGGACGCCACGCAGGATGCCTCCCTCGACGCCTTCAACCGCTTCTTCAAACCCGATGGCGTGCTCGACAGTTTCTATCAGCAAAACCTGAAGCTGTTTATCGAGAACAAACTCACGTGGGGCGAAGACGATGATGTGCTGATCCGCGACGACGTTCAGCAGCAGCTGGACACCGCACAAAAAATCCGTGAGACCTTCTTTACGCAGCAAAGCGCGCTCGGCACTCAGTACGCTGTCGAGACCACCGAACTGTCATCCAACAAACGCCGCAGCGTCCTGAACATGGACGGGCAACTGCTGGATTACAGCCACGGCCGTAACTATACCGCGCACCTGGTCTGGCCAAACACCATGCGCGACGGTACCGAAAGCAAACTGACGCTGGTCGGCAACGACAGCGGATCGCCGCGCAGCATCAGCTTTAGAGGACCGTGGGCGCAGTTCCGCCTGATCGACGCCGGCAACCTGACCAACGTCGATGACGGTTCGTTTGACGTCCGTTTCAACGTCGACGGTGGTTACATGATTTACCGCGTGCATTTCGATACGCAAGACAACCCGTTCACCGGCGGCCTTTTCAGCGAGTTCACCCTGCCGGATACCTTGTATTAAGGATCACCCCCGGTAGCCATGCCGGGGTATTAAGGAAAAACATGAACGACGATACACACATTATTAAAATCGGCGACGATCCGCGCTTTTTGCCGGAATTCAGTGCCATCCGCGAAGAAATCAACAAATCCAATCATCCCACGCAACCGGAGGTGAACTGGCGGCTGGTCGAATCGCTGGCGCTGACGCTGTTTAAAAGTAACGGCGTTGATTTGCACACCGCAACGTACTACACGCTGGCGCGCACCAAACTTAACGGGCTCTCAGGTTTTTGTGAAGGATGCGAACTGCTGGCGGGGTTGATCACCGCCGAATGGGAACGCTTCTGGCCGCAAAACTATCAGGCACGCAGCGATATGCTGGAGTGGTTCAACACCCGCATCGGCAATATTCTGCGGAGAAATCCGTCCCTGGCGCTCGGCGACTTGCAGCTGCTGTATCGCACCGAACGCACTCTGCAACTCATCTGCGACAAGCTTCAGCAGGTCGAACTGAAGCGTGTCCCTCGGGTAGAAAATCTGCTTTATTTTGTGCAAAACATCCGTAAACGTACCGAGGCTGAACAGCAGGCGCATAACACGCAGGCTTATCATTATGTCTCGCCGACGCTGGTTTATATGCCAGAGCCAACAGCTCAAACTGAGCCAATATATTCGCCGCTGCCCTCCATGGAACCCGCTCATCAGGCGCCGAAAGTTGAAGTCCATTTCACCGGATCAGAAAACAAAAAGCGCCCTTCACGAATGCCGGTAATTGGCGGATTTTTGGCGGGTATCGCCTGCACGGCCATAGTATGCAGCGGATTATGGTGGTGGCAGGTGTCACCGCTGCAGCAAAAAATCACCATCGTCAACGACACCCCGCAGGGCGGCGCAGCACTCTGGCTGACATCCCCTGAGTTGAAAGAATACCCTCAGCGTCTGGACCGTTTACTGAACGTATCTCCACTTCAACCACTGGAAACCGGCGAGCATCTGACAAAAACCGCTGCCTCCGTCTGGCCTGAAAATGAACAGCAACAGCAGGCTACCGCCCGCTGGCACGCAGCAATCAAACTGCGCGCAGACAACAGCCCGACGCTGCGCGGCTATATGCAGGTTCAGCAGGATTTACATGAGTTCGCTGCGCTGTTATTGCAGCGCGAAAAAAGTAAAGAAGGCATCACGCTCTCTTATCTCAAAACCGTCGCCTATCAGGCCGAAAACCTGCTGAATCAGGAAACGCCGCTCGAAATACTGTTAACACGGCTGGAAGACGCCAAAAAACAGAATCAGAATACACAAATCTTAGAGAAACAAATAAATGAAAGGATGGAGGCATTATCCAGCCGCTATTTATTAATCCGAGATATTTCCCAAATCGATTCATCGTTAAATAATCACGTTAACACTCATGAATAAGCTAAAGGAATAATATCATGGCAAATCTTATTTATTTAACCCTTAACGGCCAGACCCAGGGCCTGATTTCCGCAGGATGTTCATCACTGGACTCGATAGGAAATAAGGCGCAGATCGCACACTTGGATCAGATTATGGTTTATGAGTTGTCGCATACTATCTCTCGAGACGAAAATGCCAATCACCACCCCATTTTTCTCACTAAACCTGTCGATAAATCATCTCCTTTGCTTGGGAAAGCAGTTTCAGAGAATGAGATATTAAATTGTGATTTTGATATTTACAGATTAAACAAGTTTGGAATTAATGAGTTATTTTATAAGGTGAAACTCACTAAAGCAAGAATCACCAATATTGAAGTGATATTCCCTAACACTCTAAATAATAATGACATGCAACCTCATGAAACATTATCTATTGCTTATGAAACTATAACTTGGGAACATCTACCTGCTGGAACAAGTGCATACAGTTTATGGAATGACAGAGTTTTATAAAAAACTCACCATATCTTTTATAAAGTTATCCCAAAAAAATATGAGGTTATAAATCATCAAGCATACCCAACTGGATTAGTGTATGCTTAATGAATTATTTCAATCCAATTCATCAACGCAGGGACAGGGAATATAATTAATCCAACCAGTTAAAATACAAAAAAACCATTCTCACCACCATTTAAAATTATTTTTTGCACGCGGAATTAATAAAGCATATAAAAATGAAAAAAACAAACAACAATCCTGTAAGTAGGAGTACTTATCGAAATCTATCAACCTTATAAAATCATTACCATATATGCCAGCATAAAAATATGAAAATGTAATACTCAAATTGATAATAACAGTAATAGTAAAAATAGTAATACTTCTTAACGAAAGAGAAAACAACCTCAAATAATAGAGAAAAACACAAAGAAATACTGAAAAAGATAAATAAATCAGTATGGGCCAATATGAAAAAGTATTGATAACAATGTCGCTAGAATTATTTATTATCAAAACTATTCCCCACTCGAATCGCCTTGAATTGGCTATAGCCCGTGTAAGCAGTAGAACTATCAACCGCAGCTTCAAAAATTAAAGGTACTACTCCCATTTCCTTCCAACCAAAAATGTAATCGTTATTCATAGCATCCCAAAGCCTCCAAGAGTGCTCACGCGGTTTATAAATTTTCCGACCAACGCCATAAGCAGATAACGAAAGATCAACAACAGTATAGGCATAATCTCCTACGTCCTCCTTCACTCCTGAGTACACAGCTATTTTTCTATAACCTTCTCTAATCCAACCTGGAGAGTTTTTTCTAAACAGCAGAAAGTAACCATTTTCCCACATGTTGTTTACCCCATGAAGTATCAGTGGCACTCCCCATGTCTTACATCGAACCCCTCTAGTTGCTAAACAGACTTCTCCACCAGAAAATATCTGTGTTCCACCACCTACAAAACCCACCTGAGCAAGAATCACATTGATTCTATCTTTCTTTTTTTCCAACCTGACAGCAGCATACTGCTCGGTTCTTGCAGTTTGCACTTTTCTAGATTGCATTATAAGCGAGTCTATTTCTGACTGAATTAATCTCACTCCAGCGTCAATTGTCAAGCAATTTTCACTTACGTTTTTTTGTATTTTTTGCGTGAATGAATAAGCTTTCATATTAAACTCTCGCCTCAACTGATAGCTGGCTAAGTAATCATATGATAATGTTTGAGCCAATCTTATAAGCTCCTTACTTTTCAATACCAAATTGTCATTATTTTGTTTATCACGCATAAGACCACCCTATCTATTGTTGGTATATTCAATAAAGAAACGTTTACCTATAATAAGATATCATTTACTTAAAATACATTCTTGATCTTGATAGCAAATAATAAAAAAACCAAGGAAACAGTATAATTCACGATTATTTAAATTTTACACATTCACGCAGTGAATGAATTAAACCTATTTACCCCACACAATAAATTATAACAACGAACAACCCTATAAAGAGTTGTCTTTATAGGCAATAAACCCTTACTATGAAAAACTTATAATATCAATAATTCGGGCAAACGGTTTAAGCGATTATGACAAATAAAATTAAAGAAGGAGAAGGAGAAGGAGAAGGAGAAGGAGAAGGAGAAGGAGAAGGAGAAGGAGAAGGAGAAGGAGAAGTATATGATATATAAAATAAGTAAAACACATTTAATTGTATTTTTCTTAGCATCAACAAGAGTTTGTTTTAGCATGGCCCGCGATAATATAAAAATAGATCCCGTAATTTCGTTAGTTAAAATTACAGTCGAGAAAAATAATTTAGTTTCTGATGCCAAATGTACGGACTATTTCCTCACAAAAAATATTGAGGCAGGTATTGACCTCGTTGATTTATTGGAAAAACATGGAGGTGATTGCAAGGGAGACCCTGAAACACATCCTCGGATTTTCAGCGTTTATGTTTCTCAGAAGACACATGAAATGGCGAGTGATAAAGATGATCTTGCTGGTCTAGGGCCTCTAAAACCCTTTCCCCCTACAGATTAAAAATTAAAATATTTTTAACCTTTTATTAAAAACTAACAAAACTTAACGTGATTACCTGTTGAATTTTAAATATCTTTAATTTAATAATGCTTTGAGTAATAAAGCTAAATATTTTAAGAGAAGGACAGATGCAAATATTCAAAAAAGCCAGATTAATATTCATGAGTTTTAATGTTTCATTCAACTTCTTAGTGGCCTCCTCTCCGCGATTAGAACCTACATTTTCATTGGTTAAAAATTATTGAGAAGGAAGATTTTTTCATATATGTGAAATTTGTAGATTATATTTTAAGGGAAATGTCGATGATGAAGTAGGAATCTTAGAAAACATGACAATATATGGGGGTGGAACCCAAGACTGAACCTTGGGTATTCGGTGTGAATATTATTGAAAAAATATGAAATGGCAAGAGATAAAGATAACCTAACGGGCGATAAAATTCTTAAATAATTATTTCCAAAATGATTTTTTGTAGCGCCTAAAATATAAAAAAGGCCGCCATCTCTGGGAGCCTTTTACTATTTATTCATTAACCAATTATTCAGAAACCCGACTCAATCAATGACGCTTTCCGTCATCGTCTTCATCGATGAAATCTTCATCTTCGCCTTCTTCACCTTCTTCGTCGTCATCGCCTTCGAAGTAAGTGCCCCAGCCGTCGTAGTTTACGCCGTTGGTTTCAGCCAGATTCATCAGTTGCTCAACCTGGGCGTCGATAAGTTCTGCATTCAGCGCGACTTCACTGATCACGTCACAGCACATCATGACGGTACCATCTTCCGCTTCCAGCTCTTCCGGATCGGAGACTTCGTAACCCAGTTTGAACGCTTCTACGACCGCTTTCTCCAGCACTTCGAACTTCTCTGAAGATAAGTGGTGTTCGATGGTGTAAAGCGCGTCAGGATCACTGCCATCATCCAGCAGTTCTTCGATGATTAAGCGAGTTTCTTCACGTTGTTCTTCCAGCAATTCACGGTTTGCCATTTCTCTGTCCTCAATCAATTTGACGTTTGTAGGCTATTTTCACACACCGCAGAGCCAGCCTCCACTATAAACAACGACAAAGTTTTTACTTCAGGGTTGTAATTGCATATTCATCCAGATAAATTGAATTTTAATTCAATCCGAAATGCTTACGCGCTATGGAGCGACATCATGAGTTTGTTGAGTAAACGTCATTTTCTCAGGTTACTGGATTTTACCCCGTCAGAGATTTCGTCCCTGCTGAAACTCTCCGCTGAACTAAAAGCAGCAAAGAAAAACGGCACCGAAAAAGCCCGCCTGCAAGGCAAAAACATCGCGCTCATCTTCGAAAAAGACTCAACCCGCACCCGATGCTCTTTCGAAGTTGCCGCATACGATCAGGGGGCGAAAGTCACTTATCTCGGCCCAAGCGGCAGCCAGATCGGTCACAAAGAATCGATGAAAGATACCGCCCGCGTGCTTGGCAGAATGTATGACGGTATTCAGTATCGCGGTTTTGGTCAGGATAAGGTCGAAACGTTGGCGGAATACGCGGGCGTGCCGGTCTGGAATGGCTTAACCAACGAATTCCACCCGACGCAGCTGCTGGCCGACCTGCTGACGATGCAGGAACATCTGCCCAATCAGCCGCTGAAAGGGATGCGTCTCGCGTATCTGGGCGACACCCGTAACAATATGGGTAACTCGCTGCTGGAAGCTGCGGCGCTGTGCGGGCTGGATTTACGCCTTGTCGCACCGTCGGTTTGCTGGCCGGATGCTGAACTGGTCGCGACCTGCCAACATCTCGCCACCGAAAACGGTGGCAAGATCACCCTGACCGAGGATATCGCAGCCGGTGTGAAAGATGCGGATTTCCTTTATACCGACGTCTGGGTATCGATGGGCGAGCCGAAAGAAGCCTGGAAGGAACGCATCACCCTGCTGCGCCCTTATCAGGTCAACAGCGCGATGCTGGCGCTGACCGGCAACCCGAACGTCAAGTTCCTGCACTGCCTGCCGGCTTTCCATGATGATCAAACGTCGCTCGGCAAACAGATGGCACAAGAGTATGGCCTGCACGGCGGTATGGAAGTGACGGATGAGGTGTTTGAATCGGCGCACAGCGTGGTGTTTGATCAGGCGGAGAACCGTCTTCACACCATCAAAGCCGTAATGGTCGCGACCCTCGGCACGGAATAATTTATCCCGGCATCATTCGCGCTTTTCCCGGATGATGCCGCATTTTTCCACCAGAATCCTCTGCTATCTCCCCTTTTGGCCATCACACCCCTTCATTTTCAACTAACCTTTTTACAGCGCGTTGTTTTTATAACTCCATCAGAAAAATACAAACGCAGTAAGAAGGAACCGATATGAGCTCAGTTAATCTTGAGTATGTCCTGCGGCTGGAAAGCCTGTTAAGCAGGATTTACCCCAGGGAACACATCGCCGATCTGCTGAAAAAAATCCTGCATCTCGCCGACAAATGGAATTACGGCAGACATCGCACCACGCACTGGGTTGATGGCACCAATATTTATCTGATCACCTACGGCGACAATCTACGCCACGGTGAACAACCGCCACTGGCGACGCTCAATCATTTTGCCAATACTTATCTGCGTGAAATCATCAGTGACATTCATATCTTGCCTATGTATCCGTACAGTTCGGATGACGGCTTTAGCGTGATCGACTATCGGCGGATCGACGAAAATCTCGGCGGTTGGTCCGATATTCACCATCTTTCTGAAAATTTTAATCTGATGTTTGACTGCGTGATCAACCACATCTCGCGCTCGAGCGACTGGATGAAAGGTTATCTGCACGACGATCCGTACTACCAAAATTACTTTATTGCCTCCAACCCCGAGCTCGATTACAGCCGCGTCGTTCGCCCCCGCGCCTCGCCGCTGCTGACGCCGTTTATCAAAACCGACGGCACCGAGCTGTATCTGTGGACAACGTTCAGCGAAGACCAGGTGGATATCAATTTTAAAAATCCACAGGTACTGCTGGAAAGCATCGACGTGCTGCTGCAATACGCGGCCAGCGGCGGGCAATCGATCCGCCTTGATGCGATTGGTTATATCTGGAAGGAAGTGGGCACGTCGTGCATTCACATGCCGCAGGCGCACAACATCATCAAAGTGTGGCGCGCCATTCTGGATGAAGTGATCCCCGGCACGCGGCTGATTACCGAAACCAATGTGCCGCATCACGAAAATATCAGCTATTTCGGTGAAGGCGATGAAGCGCACATGGTGTATCAGTTCCCGTTGCCGCCACTGACGTTGCACGCCTTTTTGCGCGAAGACACCACCACGCTGACGAAGTGGGCGCAGAGCCTGAATGCCGAAGCCCGTTACCCGGATACCACCTATTTTAACTTCCTCGCCAGCCACGACGGCATCGGGTTGCGCCCGACGGAAACTTTCCTGAGCGATGAAGAACGCAAATACATGGCGCAGGAAACGCTGCGCAAAGAAGGCCGCGTTTCTTACAAAGACAACGGTGACGGCACTCATTCGCCATACGAGCTGAATATCAATTACCTGAGCGCACTGACCGAGCCGGAAGATGACGTCGCGATGAAAGCGCGTAAGTTTCTGGCAGCGCAGGCGCTGCTGCTGTCGTTCATCGGCGTGCCGGCGATTTATATTCACAGCCTGCTGGGCAGCGAAAACGATCTCGAGGGAATGCACCAGTCGGGCATCAACCGGCGCATCAACCGTAAAAAGCTGGATCTGGATAAACTGGAAGCCGAGCTGGAGAAAAAAGAGGGACTGCGCGCCCGCGTGTTCAACGGATTGCAGGACCTGATTAAGCACCGGCGCGCCCATCCTGCATTTTCACCGCAGGCCGGTCAGCGGGTGTTTGATCTGGGAAAATCGCTGTTTGCGATGGAGCGTTATGATCCCAAAACCGAGGATCGCATCACCTGCGTGTTTAATATCAGCAGCCATTCACGGGTGCTGAAACTGGCAGTGGAAGGCAAGGATCTTATCAGTGGAAACGCGTTTACCGGCCAGACACGACTCCAGCCATGGCAAGTGGTGTGGATCAAGCACAAACTGAAAGCGCCAGAACGCCTTGGCAGGCTGCGTCGCTGGCGTATGAAGCTGTTTAAGCGAAGTAAGCGCTAACTTTAAAAACTTAAACGGGTAACACGCTGACGTCCATTTTGACCACGGCTTTGCGCACGTTGGCCGGTTCGCCGACGGCGCACAGCGGTTTGTGGACTTCGCCCGGATAGAACACCACGAAGTCACCGGCCTGCATGATCATGGTTTTTTCCTGTTCGCCGGCGGCGAGAAACGCGATGTCTTTATCAGCCAGCCAGTCAGTATCGACATCACCCGCCGGTAAGTTGCTGAACGTCATCCCTTCGGTGCCATTGAGAATAATCTGGATATCCAGATAACGCGCATGGAACTCGGCGCGGCGTTCTGCCTGAGGCGCAGTGGAATCATTGGAAATCAGCACAAAGACGTCGTCACCGCAGATGTCGTGTTTACCCAGCGGAGTGTCGGCGGTGATGCGCTGTTTAACGAACTCGATAGCTTCGCGCAGTGCGGCGGGCAGATACGGCACTAGGTGCAGTTGATGAATATTACCAGTGATCATGAGTTTCCCTTTGTTAAAGAAAAAATGAAATGATGTTTCAATGTCGACTTATGATAAAGCACCGCGACCGTCCGCCACTTGATCCAGTTAACAGTTTTCACTTGTGAGCAGACACGCAGCCAACCGTTTGCCTTTGCGTGATTTTTCCGCTTGATGTCGTCAGTTACGCGCGTATAATGCGCCACAATTTGCCGGGAGAACCCATGAAAAATTGCCACGTTTTGCGCTCAGACGATCGACCAAACGCCGTGCCATCAGGCAGCCCGCTGCCGTTGTTCTTCCGTTGTATTGCCGGTCAGCGTTCAGTTGATCAAAAAGAAAGGCCCCTCATTGCAGGGGCTTTTTTTTGTCTGAAATTTGAGTGCGCACCTGTCGGGGAGCGCATCTTTTAAGAACAAAGAAACAGGAGAATGACGATGGCGAACCCGCTGTATCAAAAAGACATCATTTCAATCAACGATCTCAGCCGCGAGGAGCTCGAACTGGTGCTCGACACCGCCGCCAGCCTGAAAGCCACGCCGCAGCCTGAGCTCCTGAAACACAAAGTGATCGCCAGCTGCTTCTTCGAAGCCTCAACCCGCACGCGGCTGTCGTTCGAGACCTCCATCCATCGTCTCGGCGCATCGGTGGTGGGTTTCGCCGACGGCAGCAACACCTCGCTCGGCAAAAAAGGCGAGACGCTGGCCGATACCATTTCGGTCATCAGCACCTACGTCGATGCCATCGTGATGCGCCATCCACAAGAAGGTGCAGCGCGCCTGGCGACAGAATTTTCCGGCGGCATTCCGATCCTGAACGCCGGTGACGGCGCGAACCAGCACCCGACGCAGACGCTGCTGGATCTTTTCACCATTCAGGAAACGCAAGGGCGTCTGGATAACATCAAAATCGCGATGGTCGGTGATTTGAAATATGGTCGTACCGTCCACTCTCTGGCGCAGGCACTGGCGAAATTTAACGGCAACCGTTTCTACTTTATCGCGCCCGACGCGCTGGCGATGCCGGGCTATATTCTGGCGCTGCTGGAAGAGAAAGGAATTGAATACAGTCTGCATAGCAGCATCGACGAAGTGGTGCCCGAAATCGATATTCTGTACATGACCCGGGTGCAGAAAGAGCGTCTGGATCCATCCGAATACGCCAACGTCAAAGCCCAGTTTGTGCTGCGCGCCGCGGATCTGGCGGACGCACAGCCGCATCTTAAAGTCCTGCACCCGCTGCCGCGCATTGATGAAATCACCCCTGACGTCGATAAAACGCCCTATGCCTGGTACTTCCAGCAGGCCGGTAACGGGATTTTTGCGCGTCAGGCATTGCTGGCGCTGGTTCTGAACGCAGACATTGCACAGTAAACTTGAGGAGAAAACGACTATGACTCACGACAATAAACTTCAGGTTGAAGCGATTAAATGCGGTACGGTCATCGACCATATTCCGGCGCAGATCGGGTTTAAATTGCTTTCGCTGTTCAAATTTACCCAGACGGAACAACGCGTCACGGTCGGCCTGAATCTGCCGTCCGGCGAGCTTGGCCGCAAAGACATCATCAAAATCGAGAACACCTTCCTGACCGATGAGCAGGTCAATCAGCTGGCGGTCTATGCGCCGCGCGCGACGGTAAACCGCATCGATGATTACGAAGTGGTGAAGAAGCTAATGCCGACGCTGCCGGACCGGATCATCGGTGTGCTGCGTTGCCCGAACGGCAATTGCATCAGTCGTTTTGAACCGGTGGATTCGAGCTTTGCGGTGAAACAGCGTGCTGACGGCGTGCATCTGAAATGTAAGTATTGCGAGAAAGAGTTTGAGCATCAGGTCGTGCTCAACAACGACTGACCGATTATACTGGCGCGAATCTCGTTCCAACTACTCAATAATCAGGAGACATTATGTCCCGCGAAATCAGCACTGAAAACGCTCCAGCCGCCATCGGTCCTTATATTCAGGGCGTAGATCTTGGCAGCATGATCATCACTTCCGGTCAGATCCCTGTGGATCCTAAAACCGGTGCCGTAGCCGAAGACATCGCCGCTCAGGCGCGTCAGTCACTGGAAAACGTGCAAGCTATCGTCGAAGCCGCTGGCCTGAAAGTCTCAGACATCGTGAAAACTACCGTTTTCGTGAAAGATCTGAATGATTTCGCCACCGTTAACGCCACTTACGAAGCATTCTTCACCGAGCATAAAGCGCCTTTCCCTGCGCGTTCATGCGTTGAAGTTGCCCGTCTGCCAAAAGACGTGAAAATCGAAATCGAAGCCATCGCTGTTCGCCGTTAATTCGCGAAAGCATCAGGTTTTGATGAGCCAGCCTTCGGGCTGGTTTTTTTTCGCCTGCTTTTACCAATCCCCTCACCCATTAGCCTTTCTGTTGTTTTCGCCCGGCAGTGGCGATTGCCTCATCAGCGACCATACTCATTATATCCCGACCTTTTTTGCCCTCTTTTCACTCAGCCGTGGTTTTTTCTGCACCTTTTGAGAGCAGATGCACGTCCTGACTCCTGATTTCCCGCGGGTTTTGCACGATGGCACACTTTATGCGTGATCTTCATTGTTATTGAACGATTCCATTGCAGCCGGTCCAGTTTGTGAGGTGATGATGATTAAGATTGACCTTTCCGATTCACCCTTTTTTGATGAAATGTTAATGGCTGAAGGGAAACACCGCAGCCATTATCAGGCTTACTGGCAGTGGTTGCAGCAGGCCGATCAACAGGCCGTCCAGCGCAAAAAAGAGGAAGCAGCGCTGCTTTTCCACCGGGTGGGGATTACCTTTAATGTTTACGGCGAAGATGATGGCGCAGAGCGGCTGATCCCGTTTGACAGCGTGCCGCGCATTATTCCCGCCGGGGAATGGAAAATGCTCGATCGCGGGATCCGCCAGCGGGTACAGGCGCTGAACGCGTTTTTGCATGATATTTATCACGACCAGAAAATACTCAAAGCCGGACTGGTACCTGCCGAACAGGTGCTGGCCAACGATCAGTATCAACCCTGCATGCAGGGCATTGATCTTCATCGCGATACCTATGCCCACATCGCCGGAACCGACATGGTGCGTGGCGGCGATGGCGAATATTACGTGCTGGAAGACAACCTGCGCACACCGTCCGGCGTTTCCTACATGATGGAAAACCGCAAAATGATGATGCGGCTGTACCCGGAACTGTTTGCCGAGCAGCGTATCGCGCCGGTCTCACGCTACCCTTCTCATCTGCTGCAAACTTTGCGTGAAAGCACGCCGGTTAACGATCCGACCGTCGTCGTACTGACGCCGGGGCGCTTTAACAGCGCCTATTTCGAGCACAGTTTCCTGGCGCAGCAAATGGGCGTCGAACTGGTAGAAAGCGCCGATTTGTTCGTTAAAGACGGAGCGGTGCTGATGCGTACCACGGCAGGCCCGTGCAAGATCGACGTTATCTACCGGCGCATCGACGATGCGTTTTTAGATCCGCTGGCATTCCGCGCTGACTCCATGCTTGGCGTGCCCGGCCTGCTGTCGGTCTATCGTGCCGGTGGCGTGGTGCTGGCAAATGCCATCGGCACCGGCGTTGCCGACGACAAATCCATCTACCCGTATGTGCCTGAGATGATCCGTTATTACCTGGGTGAAGATCCGATCCTCAACAATGTGCCGACGTGGCAATGCCGCAAAGAATCCGACCTGTCTTTCGTACTGGCGAATCTGGACAAAATGGTGGTGAAAGAAGTTCACGGCGCGGGCGGTTACGGCATGTTAATTGGCCCGACCGCCAGCCTGGAGGAACTGGCACGTTTTCGCGATTTGCTGAAAACCCGCCCCGAGAATTACATCGCGCAGGAAACGCTCGCGCTCTCAACCTGCCCGACGTTTGTCGAAAACGGTCTGGCACCGCGCCATATCGATTTGCGGCCCTTCGCGCTCACCGGTGCGGAAATCCGTCTGGTTCCCGGCGGTTTAACCCGCGTGGCGCTCGCCGAAGGATCCCTGGTGGTCAACTCATCACAGGGCGGCGGCACCAAAGATACCTGGGTGCTGGAAGAAGAAGATTCGACGGAGGATGACGCATGCTAAGCAGAACCGCCAGTGAGCTGTACTGGATGGCGCGTTATCTGGAACGCGCCGAGAATATCGCCCGTCTGTTGGACGTCACCAACAAGCTGTCGATGATGTCGATCCGTGACGTCACGGCGCGCGATGAAAATAACGATCTGCTGGTGCCGCTGACCATGACCGGTACCCGCACGCTGTTCAATGAACATTATCCGCAGCTGACCATGAGCAATCTGCTCAACTTTTTCGCGCTGGATAACATCAATCACGGCAGTATTTACAGCTGTCTGCAAATGGCGTGGAACAACGCTCACGCGGTGCGCGGCAGCCTGTCTTCCGAAGTCTGGGAAAGCATCAACGCCACATGGATTGAGATGAAACTCATCCGCCGTCAGGGTGTCGGTTCCGCCGGTGCGGATTCCTTCTTCGACTGGGTTAAGGAGCGCTCACATCTGTTCCGTGGCGCGATGTTCGGCACTTTGCTGCGCAGCGATGCCCAAAATTTCATCCGGCTCGGCACCATGCTTGAACGTGCAGACAGCACTGCACGCCTGCTGGATGCCAAAAATCAGTTGCTCAATGCCGATGAAGATCCGGTGCGCGAATATTACCGGATGGATACCTTGCTGCGCGCCGTCAGCGCCCGTGAAGCCTTCCACACGCTCTACAAACAGCAGCTCAGCCAGAAGCACATCGCCGAGCTGCTGATCCTGCGCCGTGAGTTGCCGCGATCCCTGCTGTCATGCGTGGAAATCATGGCCGAGCAGCTGGAAGAAATCGGCGGTACGGCGGGCAATCTGCCACGTCGCCGCGTTCACACCCTGCATGCACAGCTACGCTTCACCGAAATGGAAGAAATTGTCGAAATGGGTCTTAGCCCCTGGTTGATGCAGTTCCTCGACCAGACCGGCGCTATCGCAGAAAGCATCCATCAGACCTATCTGGAGGCACAATAATGAAACTGAATGTCAGTCATCAGACGCATTACACCTATGCACAACAGGTCAAGCACAGCACACAGTATCTGCGCCTCACGCCGCAGAACTCCAGCCATCAAAAAATCCTGTCGTGGGATTTAACGCTGCCGGAATACGCCACCCGCACATTCGATGCTTACGGCAATGTACTGCATGTGCTGACGCTGGATCAGCCGCATCAGGCGATCACCATTGAAGCCAACGGCGTAGTGGAGATTGAAGACAATACCGAAGACGATAATTGCGGGCATCTTTCGCCGCTGGTATTTTTGCGCACCAGCCCGCTGACGCTAGCCGATGGGGCGATCCGCGATTTCGCAAACCGTTATTACCGGCCGCAGGCACAACACGAAAGTTTGTGTAGTCTGATGGGTGAACTGTTGCTGAAAATGCCCTACAGCCCCGGCACTACCACCGTGAAAGACAGCGCCTCACAGGCGTTTTCCGCGCAACAGGGCGTGTGTCAGGATCATACCCACGTTTTCCTCGCCTGCTGCCGCAGTCTGGGCATTCCGGCGCGTTACGTCAGCGGTTATCTCTATACCCAGGACTCCGCCCATGTGGCAATGCACGCGTGGGCAGAAGCCTGGCTGGATGACCGCTGGCAAAGCTTCGATGTCACGAATAATACCTGCCAGCCCAATCAGCATTTGAAACTGGCTATCGGCATAGATTATCTTGATGCGTGCCCGGTCCGCGGTATCCGGTTAGGTGGGGGATGCGAAGACATGCGCACTGTCGCGGCGGTTGAGATGTTCGACATTCCGCAATAATCCTGACTGCTTGAAATAGGAAGATTTTTCTATGACTTACTGTGTGGCCATGCGCTTGTCCTCTGGCCTGGTGTTTGTATCAGATTCGCGTACTAACGCCGGGGTGGACCATATTTCCACTTTCCGAAAACTGCACGTTTTTCATCAAAGCGATGAACGCGTGCTGGTGCTCCAAAGTGCCGGAAATCTGGCGACCACACAGAGCATTATCAGCCTGCTCCATCGCCGCTGTCTGGATGATCATCGGGAAAACCTGCTCAACGTGGAGTCGATGTATGACGCCGCCAGCCTGCTCGGGGAAACGGTGCGTGAAGTGATTGCCCGCGACAGCGGCGCCAATCAGGGCGGCACCACGGATTTCAGCTGCAACCTGCTGCTCGGCGGCCAGATCAAGGGCGAAGGCCTGCGGCTGTTCCACATTTATCCGCAGGGCAACTTCATCGAAGCCACGCACGACACGCCCTATTTTCAGGTGGGTGAAAGCAAGTACGGCAAGCCGATTATCGATCGCGTGCTGAGCTTCGATACCCCGCTGGATCAGGCGATGCAGTGCGCGCTGATTTCGATGGATTCGACGCTGCGCAGCAATCTGTCCGTCGGCCTGCCGCTGGACGTTCTGACCTATCCGACCGACAGCTACAGCACCGCGCAACAATACCGGATAACCGAAACACACCCATATTTCGACATGATCCGCAAAGGCTGGGGAGAAGGCTTGCTGAGTATCTTCGCGCAGCTGCCGCCGCTTAAGCTGGAAGAGTAATTTTCCTGAGACGGAGTGAAATCTCACTCCGCCGCTTTGTTCTCATCCATCTTCTTCACAATCTTCTTTTCCACCTCGAAAGGATCGATGCCCCGCAGTTGCAGGCGGCGGAAGCGGATGATGTTAAAACCGTTCATGACGAGAAAACTGCCTTCGATAAGCGAGCCACCAATCGAGCCAAGCCAGATGTTATGAGCCACCCAACAGCAGGTTGAACACCACATGATGCAGCGCGTGGTCAGCCCGCTGGTGCGGAACAGCGCCCAGGTACTGACGACGGTGGCGCCTACCGGTAATAATTCCATCCAGTGATGCGCGCGGCTCAGGCCCAGCACCAGCGTCAGGACGATGAAAATCACCATAATCCACTGGTTGCGGGTGCGCAGAGAAATCAGAGTACGGATGGAGTTGAGCAAGGCGCTCATGCCTGCGGGTGCGGCGCCCATCAGCAGAAAATGCACGCCGATAATGGCGCTGTAGGCGGAAAGTTGCTGTTTGAAACGTCGATCGCTGCGGTTGAAAAACATGGTGATGCCGACAACAAAAGCCACCACACCAATCGACTGGGCAAACCAGTAATACGTCATTTATCAGGCTCTCTGCGTAGAAGACTTCGTCGATTTTTTTACGTATCGCTGCTACGCAAAGCTCTAACGTAAAAACGGCGCTTCATAATTGAAACGCCGTTTCATCCTAACGATAAAGCCGCAGGGTTACAATGTGACACCGCTTTTAAAAATCGCTAATTCACGGAAATCATTCAGTTCGTTTTTGGCTTTGCGGCCATCAGCGATCGCCACGATCAGATCCACAAATTCACCCAGCAGTTGATCCATACTGACATCGTGGATCAGCTGGCCTGCGTCGAAATCGATCCAGTGCGGTTTTTTCGCCGCCAGCTCGCTGTTGGTCGCCAGTTTCACCGTCGGAACAAAACCGCCGTAAGGCGTACCGCGACCGGTGCTGAACAGCACCATATGGCAGCCGGCACCGGCTAAGGCGCTGGTCGCGACGGCATCGTTACCCGGCGCGCTCAACAGGTTTAGCCCCGGCGTGGTCAGACGCTCGCCGTATTTCAGTACGTCCATGACCGGGCTCTGACCGGCTTTCTGCGTACAGCCTAGCGACTTCTCTTCAAGGGTAGTGATCCCCCCGGCTTTATTGCCCGGAGACGGGTTTTCGTAAATCGGCTGATTGTGCTCGATGAAGTACTGCTTGAAGTCGTTCACCATATGAACGGTTTTTTCAAACGTCGATTCGTCGCGGCAACGGCTCATCAGAATCCGTTCTGCGCCAAACATTTCCGGCACTTCGGTCAGCACGGAGGTGCCGCCGTTGGCAATCACAAAGTCGGAGAAGCGCCCCAGCAGCGGGTTGGCGGTGATGCCGGACAGCCCGTCGGAGCCACCGCATTCCAGACCAAACTTCAGCTCGCTGAGTTTGCCGCTCTCGCGCTTGTCATCACGCATGACGGCATACAGCTCGCGCAGACGCTCCAGACCGGCTTCCACTTCGTCATCGAATTTTTGCAGCGTCATGAAACGCACGCGGTCTTCGTCGACTTCACCCAGCGTCTCGCGGAATACGTCCACCTGATTGTTTTCACAACCCAGGCCGATCACCAGCACCGCCCCGGCGTTCGGGTGGCGCACCATATTTTGCAGCATGGTGCGGGTGTTGACGTGATCGTCGCCCAGCTGCGAACAGCCAAACGGATGCGTGAACAGATAAACCCCGTCGGTACCTTCTGCGTCATTGGTCTCTTTGAGAAAGCGCGTCTGGATCTGACGGGCGATACCGTTCACACAGCCGACGGTCGGGATTAACCATAGCTCGTTGCGGATCCCCACCTGACCGTCTTTACGACGGTAGATCTGGACTTCGCGATCGGCCATCTGCTCAGGCACGGTCACAAATTCCGGCTGATACTGGTACTGATCCAGATCGCTTAAATTGGTTTTACCGTTTTGTGAATGAATATGCACACCTGGTTCGATCGCAGTCAGTGCATGGCCAATCGGCAGACCGTATTTGACAATATTTTCCCCGGCCGCAATCGGGCGCAGGGCAAATTTGTGACCACGGGCAACCGCTTCTGGCAATACGACATGATAATCGCCAGCTTCGACGCGCTCACCGGCTTCAATGTCGCGCAGTGCCACGGCAACGTTATCAGCAGGATGAATTTGAATGATACTTTGCATAGTCGCCCTCTTAGCTGTAAGCCGCCAGCGCATCGCGCATGCCACGGTCTTCGATCGCCTGTAACTGTTCGGTCACTTTGGCGGTCAGGCCAGGTACGGTATTGAGATCCCGTCCCCAGTGTTCTTCATCGGCCAGCACGCTCTCCACCAGCCCGGCCAGCGGTAATTCGCCGGTACGCACGCCGCTCCACAATTCTGAGAAACGGCTCAGCCAGTGGGCATCATCCTGCAACGGATAGATTTCACCATGGCGTTCGCCACGGTAAAACGCCAGCAAGGCGGCCAGCGCGAAGGTCAGGCGCGGCGGCAGGATCTGATGCTTTTCCTGACTCGCCAGCAGCTGAGGCAGAATGCGGGTACGGTATTTAGTCATGCCGTTCAGGGCAATCGACAACAGCTGATGCTGAATGAACGGGTTGCGGAAACGGCTTAGCACTGCCTGCGCGAAGGAGGTCAGTTCATTCTGCGGCAGATCCAGCACCGGCGAGATTTCTTCAGCGATAGCCAGCTCTACAAAACGGCTTAACTGCGCATCATTCATCGATTCGCCGACGGTGTTCAGACCACAGAGAAATGCCACCGGTACCAGCGCGGTGTGCGCACCGTTGAGGATCGCCACTTTGCGTTCTTTGTACGGTTTAATGTCATCAACCAGACGGATGTTCAGCGACAGTTTGTCCAGACGCAGCTCCTGAGCCAGACTTTTCGGCCCCTGGATCACGAACAGGTAGAAGTGTTCGGCGCTGTCGAAGAAGCTGTCCTGATAGCCCAGTTCCTGCTGCAGGCTGTCCACTTCGCTGCGCGGATAACCGGTCACAATGCGGTCAACCAGCGTTGAGCAGAAGGTGTTGCTGGTTTCCAGCCAGTGGGTGAAGGAAGCAGGTAACGCCCACTGTTGGGCGTAACGCAGCACCAGTTCTTGTAAGGCTTCGCCGTTGTAGTCGATCAGTTCACACGGCAGTAAAACCCAGCCTTTATCGGCGGCGCCGGAGAAGTGAGTGAAACGCTCGAACAGCAAACGGGTCAGTTTGGCCGGGAAGCTGGCCGGTGGCGCGTCTTCAAGACAATCGCTCTCGACGTAGCTGATCCCGGCTTCGGTGGTGTTGGAAAACACAAAGCGGATATTAGGATCGCGCGCCAGCGCCAGATATTCGTCAAACTGATGGTAGATATTGATTTCGCGGTTTACGGAACGAATGATGCGCGTATCACGCACTGTTTCGCCCTGCTCGTTCAGGCCGCTGATGATGGTGGTGTACAGGCCATCCTGGGTGCTGAGCGAAGGCGGAAAATCGGTGTCAATCGGGCGAACGATCACGATACCGGCGTTCAGATCGGTATGCTCATTTAACAGGTCGATTTGCCAGTCGACGAACGCCCGCAAAAAGTTACCTTCACCGAACTGAATAATTTTGTCGGGATGATGACGGCCTGGAAAGTCACGGCGATTTAACCTTTGCATCTCACATTTACCTTAATTTGCTCAGACGCCGGTCTTTGAGGACAAAGAATGTGTCCTGTGGCCGCCGTGCTAAAGGGGATAATTAGTTGTTATTACTCTGCTTATTATCGGAGCGCAGGAATCTGCGCTCCGTCGTGCGTTTTTAATTCAGCTCGATTTGGAAATACTGTTTGGCGTTGTCAAAGCAGATGTTTTTCACCATGCTGCCCAGCAGTTCGATATCCGCCGGCGCTTCGCCATCTTCCACCCAGCGGCCGATCATCTGGCACAGAATGCGGCGGAAGTATTCATGACGCGTATAAGACAGGAAGCTGCGGCTGTCGGTCAGCATGCCCACGAAACGACTGAGTAAGCCGAGGTTGGCGAGCTGAGTCATCTGGCGTTGCATACCGTCTTTCTGATCGTTGAACCACCAGCCGGAACCAAACTGCATCTTGCCCGGCATCCCTTCACCCTGGAAATTACCGACCATGGTGCCGATCACTTCGTTATCGCGCGGATTCAGGCAGTACAAAATAGTTTTTGGCAGGCCACCAGCCATACCCTGCGCACCCAGCAGCTTAGACAGCGGCTCTGCCAGCGGTTGGTCGCTGATAGAATCGAAACCAACGTCCGCACCAATCAGCTGGAACATACGGGTGTTATTGTCACGCAGCGCGCCAATATGGTACTGCTGCACCCATTCACGACGCTGATATTCAGAAGCCAGATACAGCAGAACGCCGGTTTTAAACTGGGCAATTTCTTCAGTCGTTGGCGTTTCACCGTTCAGACGACGGGCCAGAATGCCGTCCAGCGTCGCATCATCCGCTTCGCCAAATACCACAACATCCAGTGCGTGGTCGGAGACTTTGCAGCCGTGCGCTGCGAAATGATCCATACGTTTTTTCAGGGCATCACGAAGATCGCTGAAACGGGTGATTGACACATCAGAGGCCGCTTCCAGTTTCTTCATATAGTCCACGAACGTCGCGGCCTGGATGTTGAAGGCTTTGTCCGGACGCCAGCTCGGCAGAACTTTAACGTCAAAACTACTGTCCTGCGCCACGGCTTTGTGATGTTCCAGAGAATCGATCGGATCATCGGTGGTGCCGACCATTTTCACGTTCATCTGTTTCATGATGCCACGGGCAGAAAAGTTATCCTGCGCCAGTAAAGCATTACCGCGCTCCCAGATTTCGCCTGCGGTAGACGGAGAAAGCAATTTACCGGTGATGCCGAACGGACGACGCAGCTCGAGGTGGGTCCAGTGGTACAGCGGGTTACCGATGGTGTGCGGAACTGTTGCCGCCCAGGCGTCAAACTTCTCGCGGTCAGTAGCATCACCGGTACACATACGTTCAGGCACACCATTGGTACGCATCGCGCGCCATTTGTAGTGATCGCCTTTCAGCCATACGTCGTACATGTTTTTAAATTTATAATCCTGCGCAATCAGCTCAGGCGGCAAATGGCAGTGGTAGTCGAAAATGGGCTCATCTTTCGCGTAGTCGTGATACAGGCGACGTGCGAATTCTGTGTCGAGAAGGAAATCTTCCGTTAAAAACTGCGCCATCTTAGGATCCTCATCATGAATTCTGTAGAGTTGTCTCTCAATGGTGAGAAGTTATCACACCAATTCAGTTTATCGTCCAGCTCTTTTTAGGGGTACTCTTCCGCGAAAGTGGGCGATTTCCGTTGTAAAACACACACTAATTCTCTCTAAAACAAAAACTTTAGAGTCTTTAAGCACTGACCGCTATTATCCTCACATTCCGAGTGTGATTTTGTGATGTCACTCAAACTTTAAATCGGTATGACAAGTTATTTCTCTGTCAGCAATCCCCGCCGCCCGCTGATGGCTTGCATAAAGCCGTTTTAACTCTCTTTTCCTCGATTGTGAACAAATCGTAAAGTTGTTACACCACTTTCGTTTGATTTTTCAGGTGCTGGTTGTTACGTAACCAGTGAAAAGTGTGACGCATGTCGACAAAAAAACCATTAACTCTGTAAAATCAAGTAAATAACCGTGAAGTTAAAAAAGTTAAGTAAGCACACAGTTTAAATGTGGTTTTGTGATGTCATTCAAATTTTAAATCTGTATGACAAGTTATCTTTGCTGCGTCCGGACAAGAGCGTCAGAGATTACCTGCCACGTCCTTTCGCTGTTGCCGGACAACACTTCTCAGGTGCAGTCAGCCGGAAGGTGAAGCAGTTGTTCTGGTGTGCAGGAAGTTCATCGGATCCTTACGCACAGATAAGAATAAAGCAGTGCGTGAGTCATCGGGCAGCTCCCCCAGCGAAATCCTCTGGCGGCGATGTTCCCGGAAAACACTTTAAGGAAAAGCCAGAAGCCCATGCTGAGTCAGATGGCGCGAAATGTGCGATGACAGCCTCAGCCGTCATTGCCGGATTATTTACTGGGAGTGAGTTAAATGGGTAAGATCAAAGGGTTACGCTGGTACATGATCGGGCTGGTCACAGTCGGGACTGTACTGGGTTATTTAACACGTAACGCCATAGCCGCTGCAGCACCGACACTGATGAGTCAGCTCAACATCAGTACACAACAATATTCTTATATTATCGCCGCCTATTCTGCCTGCTATACCCTGATGCAGCCGGTAGCCGGTTATGTTCTCGACGTGATGGGCACCAAAGTCGGTTACGCCATGTTTGCCATCATGTGGGCCATCTTCTGTATGGCGACCGCGCTGGCCAGCAGCTGGGGTGGACTCGCTATCGCGCGTGGTGCTGTCGGTATGGCAGAAGCCGCGATGATCCCAGCCGGCCTGAAAGCCAGCAGCGAATGGTTCCCGGCAAAAGAACGTTCTATTGCCGTCGGTTACTTTAACGTTGGTTCTTCTATCGGCGGGATGATTGCGCCACCGCTGGTTGTCTGGTGCATCATCATGCACAGCTGGCAGCTCGCGTTCGTCATCACCGGTGGGCTCAGCATGCTTTGGGCGATCAGCTGGTTAGTTCTCTACAAACACCCGAAAGACCAGAAAAAACTCAGTAACGAAGAACGCGATTACATTCTGGAAGGTCAGGAAGCACAGCACCAAACCACCAACGGCAAGAAAATGTCTGCCTGGGAGATCCTGCGTAACCGTCAGTTCTGGGGTATCGCGCTGCCACGTTTTCTGGCTGAACCGGCATGGGGCACATTCAATGCCTGGATCCCATTGTTTATGTTCAAGGTGTATGGCTTCAACCTGAAAGAAATCGCGATGTTCGCCTGGATGCCGATGCTGTTTGCTGACCTCGGTTGTATCCTGGGTGGTTATCTGCCGCCGTTCTTCCAGAAACATTTTAAAGTAAACTTGATCGTTTCCCGCAAAATGGTCGTGACCATGGGTGCAGTCCTGATGATAGGCCCTGGCATGATCGGCCTGTTCACCAGCCCTTACGCTGCTATCGCTTTATTGTGTGTGGGTGGCTTTGCTCACCAGTCACTGTCTGGCGCGCTGATTACGCTCTCTTCTGATGTGTTTGGTCGTAACGAAGTGGCGACAGCCAACGGACTGACCGGGATGGCCGCCTGGACAGCAAGTACCCTGTTTGCACTGGTTGTTGGTGCGCTGGCCGATACCATCGGTTTCAGCCCGCTGTTTGCGGCGCTCGCCGTCTTCGACTTGCTGGGTGCAATCATCATCTGGACAGTATTGCAGAACCGTTCCGCCGTTGAACCGGTACCGGCTCCGCTAAAAACCGCGAAAGCCTGATCCGCTGATTACAGCCCGGTAAGATCCTTTGCCGGGCTTTGCTTTTTCTGAGATATCCCCCCTGCCTTTCTGACCAATGCACGGTGCATCCCCTCTTCTTAAACCGTATACTGGTACTTGTATAACAGGTCCCGGGATCTGTCAGACTCATTCGTTGCAGGTTCACTACTTTAAAGAGCACTCACATGGAATCCACAGACACCAGACGCCTTTATCAACAACTGGCTGCCACGCTCAAGGAGCGCGTTGAGACCGGAGTCTATCCGGTTGGCGAGAAACTTCCCGCCGAACGTCTGATTTCCGATGAAATGAACGTCAGCCGCACCGTGGTACGCGAAGCGATAATCATGCTGGAAGTGGAAGGTTATGTGGAAGTCCGTAAAGGATCGGGCATTCATGTGATGTCCAACCAGCAGCGCCATCTGGTCGTGCCGGATTGCGGCAGTGAATTTGGCACCGCGGGACCGTTTGAGTTATTGCAGGCGCGCCAGTTGATTGAAAGTAACATTGCGGAGTTTGCCGCCACGCAGGTCACCAAGCAGGACATCATGCGCCTGATGGAAATTCAGGAGCATGCGCGGCAGGAAGACCGGTTCCGTGATTCAGAATGGGATCTTAAATTTCACGTGCAGGTGGCGCAGGCGACGCAAAACAGCGCGCTGGCCACCATCGTCGAAAAGATGTGGAGCCAGCGTCTGCACAACCCGTACTGGCGCAAGCTGCATGAACATATCGACGAAAAGTCGATCGAAAGCTGGTGTGAAGATCATGACCTGATCCTTAAAGCGTTGATCCGCCGCGATCCGCACGCGGCAAAACTGGCAATGTGGCAGCATCTGGAAAACACCAAACAAATGCTTTTCCGCGCCACCAGTGATGATTTCGAGTTCAATGTAGACCGTTATCTGTATTCAGAAAATCCGGTGGTTCATCTCGATCAGCCTCTGGTAAATAATAAATAAACCCGCATTACGGCAGGTTCATTCACCCAACCTGCCATTTTCCTGCCTCTGCAAGAAACTTCCCTTCCCTGTCAGTCACTGTCGAGTAGTGTCAGTCAATGTAAAACCCTTTTCCATAACGTGCTTCAGGCTTAAATGATCGGCCCCGACGCGCTATATTTACCTGTCTGAGCTATTGTTATTTTGTTACAGTTAGACGACTTTTCTTACCCGTTTGCGCCAGGTGAAACACGGCAAAACGACGCGTAGGAACGCATAAGATTCGCAACCAGACCGCACGCCAGGGAAGAGGCGACCAATATCAGCCTTACAGGTAGCGTCGAGACAGTTTCTCCGCTGATGTATTTCGCTGACTCACTGAACATGATGGAGTTTTAAGAAACAGATGGAAATTATCAGTTCTCTCATCGATGCACTCTGGCAACAAGATTATAAAACCCTGGCTGACCCATCGCTGGTCTGGGCGCTGTACCTGATTTTATTCATGATCATTTTTCTTGAAAACGGCCTGCTACCTGCGGCGTTTTTGCCCGGCGACAGCCTGTTAATTTTGGTCGGTGTGCTGATCGCCAAAGACGCGATGAATTTCCCGCTCACCATTTTCCTGCTGACCAGCGCTGCCAGCCTGGGTTGCTGGCTCAGTTATGTGCAGGGGAAATGGCTGGGAAATACGCGAATAGTCCAAAGCTGGCTCGGGCACTTGCCTGTTCATTATCACGAACGCGCCCACGCGCTGTTCCATAAACACGGTCTTTCGGCCCTGCTGGTGGGCCGTTTTCTGGCCTTTGTTCGCACCCTGTTGCCGACCATCGCCGGTTTATCAGGGCTTAGCAACAGCCGCTTTCAGTTCTTCAACTGGGTCAGCGGATTCCTGTGGATCATGATCCTTACCTCGCTGGGCTATTTCCTCGGTAAAACGCCGCTGTTCCTCAAATATGAAGATCAGGTGATGAACTGTCTGATGTTATTACCGGTGCTGTTGCTGATCGGCGGGCTGGTCGGTTCGATTGTCGTACTGTGGCGTAAAAAGCACGCCGACCGCCAGAATAAAGGCAAAAGCGCATAATGAGCCGCAGGTTTCTTAAACGTTCTTTTCTTTTGCCGGTGATGATCATGCTGCTGGCCACCGCCGCCATGATAGGGCTGGCTGTTTCACGGATACCCGCCAACGGCAATGC
The DNA here is from genome assembly GCF_965118895.1 of Rahnella inusitata. Taxonomy (GTDB): domain Bacteria; phylum Pseudomonadota; class Gammaproteobacteria; order Enterobacterales; family Enterobacteriaceae; genus Rahnella; species Rahnella inusitata_A. The sequence goes on along the minus strand of NZ_CBCPJJ010000021.1, from coordinate 200,482 downwards.
GCTTCAAATCCGCCCGGCTAAAGCAGGTATTTCGCTACCTGACGGCTTTTTTGTATATCAGGGGCTCAGCCAGCGTGGGATCCATATCAAAAGCATTACGCCACTCAATGACGGGCTGGTTATTCAGCTCGATTCCTCTGAACAGCGCCAGATGGCGCAAAGCGTTTTGCAGGATATTCTGCCGCCAGGATTCCTCATTCAGAACTGCGAGCCGCCCCATGCGAGGGTGTGGCTTGATAAGCTCAACCGGGACCGGTTGAGGTTTGGATAAGCACTTTGGCTGTTTTGGTTAAATTTTCTGATATCACCGCCCATTTGGCGGTGATATTATTTATAAGCTAGTTATACACAAAATCTATTGTTTGACGTTCTCTGTTCAAGGAATTAAGTGCCACACTCACTTAAACATCAAAAGGAAGCTATACGATGAAACTGACCTTATCTGCACTGCTGCTCACCCCTGCTTTATTCTTCAGCACAACCAGCTTTGCTGCACCACAGCCTGAAAGCTGCGTGACCAAACAACACGAAATTCAAAAACAAATCGACGAAGCTCGCGCGCACAAAAATCAGAACCGCGTTAATGGTCTTGAGAAAGCGCTGCGTGAAAATAAGGCGCATTGTACCGACGCTGGCTTGAAAGCTGAGAATGAAAAACGTGTTGAAGAGAAACGTGAAAAAGTCAGCGAGCGCGAGCAGGAGCTGAAAGAAGCTCAGGCAAAAGGCGATCACGATAAAATCGTTAAAAAACAGCAGAAGTTGCAGGAAGCACAAGCGGAATTGAAAGAGGCCCAGGGCCACTGATTTCGTTCCGTCAGAGGTGATTTTGCACCCTGCCACGGAGGATTTTTGGGGGATCTTGCTTTTTGAAACAGACTATTCGCATTTGCGATCACCTGAATATCCGCTATGTTAAAAGTTCGAATCAGTTAACGTATGGAGTGACTTACACATGGCGAGTAATACATCAGAACAACTGCGGGCTGAATTAAAGTCATTGGCAGATACCCTGGAAGAAGTGCTCCAGACTTCTACCGATAAGCCGAAAGCTGAACTCGATAAACTGCGCGGTAAAGCAGAATCCCTGCTCAAAGACACGCGCGCACGTCTGAGCGATACGGGTGACAAAATTGCCTATCAGACAAAAGAAATTGCCGGCAAAGCCGACGATTATGTACATGAAAAACCCTGGACGGGCGTCGGTATTGGTGCCGCGGTCGGCGTAGTCATCGGCGTTCTGTTAGCTCGCCGATAATTATGGCTGAACCGTTAAAACCTGCACCACAAGGACCGGGTAAAGGGCTTTTCGACATCATTCAACGTGTCGCCACCGTGGTGGTCGGCATTGTCGAAACGCGCGTCAGACTGGCCGTAATTGAGCTGGAAGAGGAAAAGGCCAATATTTTCCAATTGCTGCTCATGGCCGGTATTACCCTGATCTTTACTGCCTTCGGCCTGATGAGCCTGCTGGTTGTCCTCTTCTGGGCAATCGATCCGGCTTATCGCCTGATGGCCATGGGCACTACGACCGGCGTACTGCTGCTGCTGGCGGTGATTCTGGGTGCAATGACGCTGGCGAAAGCTAAGCGTTCTACGCTACTTAGCCTCACGCGTAAGCAACTTGACGTCGATCGCGCCCTGCTTGAGAAGGATGACGAGCAATGAGCACCTCGGACCGCGCTATCGAGAAAGTCAGAATTTTGCGCAAGATACAGCGCCAGCGGAATGAGTTATCTCATGCCGGTGCTGACTGGCTGGATGCTACTGCAAAAATCGACCGCGGCTGGGTGAAACTCGTGGATATGCGTAAATATCTGGTGGTTGGCTCCAGTCTGGTCGCCGTCTACGGTATTCGCCATCCCAGCGTGATTGTCCGCTGGTCACGACGCGCTTTCGGGATCTGGGGAACGGTACGTTTGTTCCGTAAGACCTTCGCTCAGAAATAAGCGCTCTGCTCTTTACGTCAATGCTTTCACATCTGAGGGCCGGATGAACATTCATCTGGCCCTTTTCTTTTTGAATAACAATCCTAAGCCCGTTCAATTTTTTTGAAGCTTTCAGACAGATTTACTTGCTAACAAAGCATCGTCATTCCCCCTATTATCTCGTCATCAACTGATGCGGTAACGGCAGGAAACATTTTCCGACCGGGCCGGTAACATTTAAAGCTCAATTTGAGCACATGACGTTCGGAGAGAAATTAGATGACTAAGTTACAAGACACTGCCCTGCTGGTTGCCCGTATTCTGATGCCAATTCTGTTTATCGTTGCAGGCTGGGGCAAAATCAATGGTTACACCGCAACCGCCGGTTACATGACTTCCATGGGCGTGCCAAGCTTCTTCCTGCCACTGACCATCCTGCTGGAATTCGGCGGCGGCCTGGCAATTCTTTTCGGTTTCCTGACCCGTACCACCGCGCTGATTACCGCCGTCTTCACCATCCTGACCGCGCTTATCTTCCACACTGATTTCGCTCAGGGCGTTAACCAGATGATGTTCATGAAAAACCTGTCCATCGCCGGTGGTTTCTTCGTCCTGTTTGCTTCAGGTCCTGGTGCATTCAGCATCGACCGTTTGATCAAGAAAAACTGGTAATCGTCCGACACCAGGGATAACGCCGGACATCGCGCCGGCAATACCCGGCTATACTTGAATAATTAGATAATATGTAAGACCTGCAGGGCGATGTGATTTATCACCTCGCCCTTTTTCATTTCTGAAAAAACATCTGAAAACAAGGTAGAAGACCATGGGACAATTAGTAGATGGTATCTGGCAAGACACCTGGTACGACACCAAGTCTACCGGCGGACACTTCAAACGTTCCGTATCGCAATTCCGTAACTGGGTAACTGCAGACGGCGCTCCCGGTGAACATGGCGTGGGCGGCTTTGCGGCAGAACGCGACCGCTATCATCTGTATGTTTCGCTCGCCTGCCCGTGGGCGCACCGGACTTTGCTGATGCGTACGCTAAAAGGCCTTGAGGATATTATTCCGGTTTCCGTAGTACATCCGCTGATGCTGGAAAATGGCTGGACCTTCGGGACCGATTTCCCGGCCGCCACGGGCGACGATCTGTATCACCTGAACTTTGCCTATGAAATCTATCTGCGCGCGCAGAAGGATTACACCGGACGCGTCACGGTGCCGATCCTGTGGGACAAAAAGCAGCAGACCATCGTCAGCAATGAATCCGCCGATATCATCCGTATGTTCAACAGCGCGTTTGACGCCGTTGGTGCGCGAGCGGGCGATTATTATCCGCAGTCTTTACGTCCGGCGATCGATGAGATTAATGAATGGGTATATCCGCAGATCAACAACGGCGTGTATAAAGCCGGTTTCGCAACGTCTCAGGATGCTTACGATGAAGCGGTGAATGGCGTGTTTACTGCGCTGGAACGCGCGGAGGATTTACTGGGTAAACACCGTTATCTGACCGGCAATCAGCTGACCGAGGCCGATCTTCGCCTGTGGACTACGCTGGTGCGATTTGATCCGGTTTACGTCACGCATTTCAAATGCGACCGTCACCGCATCAGCGATTACCCAAATCTTTACGGCTTTCTGCGCGATATTTATCAGATGCCGGGCATCCGTGATACCACCGACTTCGCGCATATCCGCAACCACTATTACCGCAGCCACGCGACGATCAATCCTTACGGCATTATATCCACCGGCCCGGCGCAGGATTTAGAATCGGATCATGGTCGCGAGAACCGCTTCTGACCTGCTCCTTCCCCTTTCACAAGGGGGAAGGCTGGAAAAGTATGGGAGTAATGAGCGAAGACAAAATCACTTCGCTTCGCGCGTGCCCAGCAGTTTAACGATTTCACGCAGGAACCAGGCTTTGGCCTCGCCCATGCTGTCGCGACGCCACGCCATAATGATGTCGGTTTCGTGATTGTATTCCGCACTCACCACCCGCAAACGCCCTTCGGCGATGTCTTTTTCCACCATCGGATACGGCATCGTCGCCACACCTAAGCCTGCCAGCAGGGCCTGACGTTTTTCTTCCAGCGTACTTACCGTCAGACGTTGTTGTTTGTCCAGCAGCTGCACGGTCAGCACCGGGCGCTCGCGGGCGGTATCGGCCACGGCAATCCCGCGATATTTTACGCGACTGACGTCTGAAAGCGGTTCCGCTTCCAGATGGATGGGATGATCCGGTGCGGCCACGTACACGCTGACCAGCTTATACAGCTTACGGCTGTTGATTTCTGTCGATGAGCGGAAGTGCATATCGGGGGCGATGACGATGTCAGCGCGGCCCTGCTCAAGACGTTCCCAGGCACCGGCCAGGACTTCGGTGATTAGCGACACCTGCGTATTGGCTTTCAGCGCCAGTTTTTCAACCAGCGGAAAGAGTTTAGTCGCCGGTGACAGCGCTTCACAGACGATGGTGATCTGCGTTTCCCAGCCACGCGCCAGCGCTTCGGCATCGACGGTCAGTTTATCCGCCGCTTCCAGCAGTACGCGGCCACGTTCGAGCAGCATACGGCCCACATTGGTGAATTTTGTCCGATGACCTGAACGGTCAAACAGCACTACGTCCAGCTCCTCTTCCAGCTTTTGCATGGTGTAGCTCAGGGCTGACGGGACGCGGCCCAGCTCATCGGCAGCGGCGGCAAAACTGCCCCGCCGGTCTATGGCGTCCATGACCCTTAAAGCTTCCAGTGTGAGTGCGCGATCCTTAGCCATTCTTTTCTCTTTCAGGAAATTTGAATATAGCGACCAGATTAACTGGCTAACAATCACACGTCCAGACGCTTACCATTTATCCATTGAAATTTTTAACTGAGGCGACCGCCATGATTACCAGCAGAACGGCAAAAGAGTGCGGCACCGCTGACTTTGGCTGGCTGCAAGCCCGCTACACGTTTTCCTTTGGCCACTACTTCGATCCTAAATTGATGGGCTACGCCTCACTGCGCGTGCTGAATCAGGAAGTGCTGGCGCCAGGTGCCAGTTTTCAGCCGCGAACCTATCCGCGTGTGGATGTGTTGAATCTGGTATTGCAGGGAGAAGCCGAGTACCGCGACAGTGAAGGGCACAGCGTGCGCGTAAAAGCGGGAGAAGCGGCGTTGTTATCGACCCAGGCCAACGTCAGCTACAGCGAGTTGAACACCAGCGATAAACAACCGCTGACGCGGATGCAGCTGTGGCTCGATGCCTGCCCGGAGCATGAAAATCCGGTGACGCAAAAAATGGCGCTGCCAAATACGAAAAGTTTCCTGCTGGCTTCTCCGGATGGCGAAGCGGGCAGCCTGCAACTGCGGCAAAGCGTGTGGATCCATCATCTGGATTTAGCCGCGGGCGAACATATTTCGATTCCAATCCGCGGGCCTCGTGCGTATTTACAGTCAATTCATGGACAGGTGGATGCGCAGGGCTCAGCCAGCCGCGAATCCCAAAAACTGACCTGCGGCGATGGCGCGTTCATTCATCAGGAAAATAGCCTGACCGTCTCCGCCAGCACGCCGCTGCGGGCATTGCTGATCGATTTGCCGGTCTAAAATATTTTGCGAATCACAGAAAGGCGAAAGCCCGCACAGAGTTATCTGCGCGGGCTTTCTTTTGACGAGGGAGTTGACCGTTAAGTCACCTTCAACTAACAGTACATCACGTGTGCTCTGGCGCTGTGTTAGTCGTGTATCACTTAATGTATCGCACTTTGTATCCCGGATAAAGTCTGCCTTCACACTTACTAACCGTACCTGATTTAATCAGCATCCTCAGTGTCGAACGTCTTACTGTACGGGCAATGCTTTGACTTCGTGACGTACGTAAACGTGTAGATAGAATTGCTATAGACACACAACGTTTGTCCACTCGCCGTGGTTGATTGCTCCGGTGCATTCATAGTGATCTGCCCTGCGGCGACGTTGAATGACATCAATAAACCGTAAAAAATCAAAGAAAAACCCTTCATTTCGACCTGCTCCTTTTGAGTCACTCTGTGCTGTTCACGATTCATACATGTAATTTATCATCTTAATCGATCGATAAGACTGATCTTTAAGATCTAATTAATTTATTATAGTGGTTAAGATGAATTTTGATTTTTCACGGTGTCATTCTGTTCAAGGAGCTGATTTTGAAAACGATACTTCTGGTTGTGCTGGGGTTGTTGGTGGGTAATGCATACGCGGACGATGGTTCCCCTGAAATGAAAGCTGAGGCTAAAGCGCTGATCCAGGGGGCTGGTTATAAGTGCAACAGGGTTAAGGGAGTCTATCCTGCTCAATTCAGCAATTCGTTCACCGTCTTTTGTGACGATGTTTACGAGTACACTATCAAGGATCATGGTGGTCGCTGGATTGTTGAAGTCAATGATTGAGGCCCGGATATGGCAATGAAAAAATGCCGTGAATGTGGGCATAGTATTTCGAGCAGCGCGAAGGTGTGCACGTCCTGTGGAATAAAAAAACCTTATATTTCACCGTTCAAAGGAATCTTTCTACTGGCAGTAATAGGCTGGGCCGGGTGGGTCGTGTTTACTGATGACAAACCAGAGCCAGCAAAGGATGTGGTTTCAGCAGGAAACTCTGAGAGCACGTTTGCACCTTCTGGCATGACAAAAATGAAAGTTGCCGCTCCGGTAGATTTGCCTTCTGCGGAAACTCGACCGTTTTCCACTGCTCAGGTTTGTAAAGCTGCGATTGCTGGAATGATGGGGCGCGATATGGGTACACTCAAAGCTGCAAAAGCGAATACGGCTGGCGTGTATAAAATTTCTTATCGCCGTCCGTCTGACGGCAATCAATATTCAATCGATTGCAAATTATCTGGCAACAATGTGATCTGGACTGAATCAGGGCAAAGTACCAACCGCTGGAACGGAAAGGGGAATGTTGATTTCAATGTCGAGTTTGCCATCAATGATGCCTCACTGACCATCACCGAGTTGTACGCCAATTCCGATGATAGCGCGTACAGATACACAATGAAGGACTTCCGCTAAATATTTTTCTCAGAAATAACTGATATGTAACCCTTGATTTGCAGATTTGTTTTAGTGATGCTCGTCAGGTGTTGTCAGTGCCAATGTTTTACTTTGGCGATGTGGATAAGAGTTCAAATCGGTAGTGACAGTGATGGGGCAGAGCCTTCTGTAGAAGAGGCCTGTCGTTACGTTTTTCGGGCTAACTTGGTGTATCTGGTATGGAAATTATCATCGGTATTGCTATTGCAGTCGGTGCATTTGTTTGGATTGGCCGTTATATCACGTTTCAATCTTGTCGTGCGTTTACCTTTCTTTCTATCTATGAAGAGACGTATGACATCACAAGAGCTAATGCCACCGCAGCAAGTCTGACTTGGCGTATGTGTCTCATGCTCAATAATGATATGACTGGATTTGCCGCTATCTATGGCGGACAACCGGCAATGCGGAAAGCAGCCAAGCAGGCGGGTTGGATGGGATAATTTTTGTTTGTTGGATGGAGCCTCATGTGAGGCTCATCTTTTGGAATTCCCCCCCCCTCACACAGATATACATATGGCCTGACTTTATGGCGAAATGGTAGTGGAAATATCTGGTTGTACCAGCATTCATGGAACACAGCCAAGCCTGCTTAGTGGATGCGTTCGGACTATTCGCCATTAATCTCAAATATCTTGCCTGCTCTCATTATCCTATAAGTCTCTTTTGAGTATACCTAAATAGGCACTGGTTTATTGAACCAGTCAGGCCGGGAAAAACATTTATTGAACCACTCTTAATAGACTGTTATTATTGAACCACTAAAAACAGACTAACAAGGGACGCCGCCATGACATCACGTGTTTATGCCTACCTCAGAGCCTCGACTAAAGAGCAGAACGCATCACGCGCCAGAGAGCAGCTTGATGAGTTCGCTCATTCTAAGGGTATGACCATCGCCACCTATTTCACAGAGAACGAGTCGGGAGCGTCTTTGCAGCGCCCTGAGTTGTTCCGGTTGCTGGATATCGCACAGAAGGATGACGTATTGCTTGTGGAGCAGGTAGACCGCCTGAGCCGCTTAAAGACGGACGACTGGCAGGTATTGCGGCAGACCATCAGCAACAAGGGGATCAGGATTGTAGCGTTAGACTTACCTACCAGCCACCAGCTAATCCAGTCCGGCGATGAGTTTACTAACCGTATGCTGGAAGCATTGAACGGGATGATGTTGGATATGCTCGCCGCCATTGCACGTAAGGACTACACCGACCGTAAACGCCGTCAGGAGCAAGGAATCAGCAAGGCGAAGGAGGCTGGCAAATACAAAGGTCGCCCGGAAGACGCCCAGCGCAACGAGAAGATCGCCAGACTGCTGAAAGCGGGTATGTCGTACAGTGATATCATGGAAACGGTGAACTGTTCCCGTGCGACGGTTGCCAAAGTGAGCAAGAGTCTGAAAGATACCGCTATCACTGGCTAATCCGCCGTCCACAATCCAAAGCACCGACCTAAGACGGTCGGGCGTATTGAGATCCTCGCCATGTGCGGGGATTTTTATTGCCTGTTTAATGTGAGAAAACCGGCGGCGTGTGGATCGCTGTGGGCGTTGGTGCGCCTGCTGGAGACAAATTTGTCATGGGAAATGACCCAGATATTTTTCTTGTGCGTATGGATTGCCCGTTAGAGGCGAACCCGGTTAAGCAGCGGTCAGTATTTTCAACTTTGATGCAGAAAACATACGCTGCCCGTCCCCTGTAGAATATTTTCCACGCGCTTTAGCGAGGTAGGAGACACGCTCAACCAGTTCCACCAGCGATGAGTGGTCATCCCGGTTGATGGTGTATGAGCCATCACATAGGTGGGCGCGACCAGCTTGGGCTGTCAGTTCACTCCAGAACATGCTTATCAGCCCGTATACGCCCTCGTTGCCGAATCCAGCAACTCTGACCTGAAAGCGGGGCAAGGCGATCCAGCAGTGGTAATGAACCTGTTTTGCCTTCTCCAGTTCACGAACCCAGCCATATGCAAATTTCTTAATCGGCTGCCCATTCCAGCGTTTGGCTGTGAACTTGCCACGCAACCGGGTAAACAGGTCGCTGATTAGCTTGTTACTCTCTGAGACGGACATTCCTACCGGTACTGACAGGTCGAACCGGAAGGCGAATATTTTGCTGTAATGGGACTGCATCGCGCAGAGCTGGGTAATGAAGCTGTCGATTATCTCCTGACGGATCGGCGCATGGCGTTTGCTGTCAGGTTTGAAGTTCAGGCGATACGTGTTGTCGTCGAAGGTGTAGTTAGCTGAGTTAATAAGGTGGTATCTGCCATTGTCGTAATGGCTGGTTACTGCATGGTTCAATGTTCCTCCAGTTGATGGTGGGTATTACAGGTATTAATAAGAACCAGTACGGTTACTGCGTTCTTAAAGAATCTCCATGCCGCGCCACTGCTGGCGCGGAGTCGTACAAATTGCCAGATTCTTCACTCAGAAAAGTTTCGGTGAGGCTGGAACGGATTTGTACTTTTCCGGGTTGGCTTCCCTGATTTTACGAGCTGCGGCTATTGCACGTTCCAGAGCTTCTGGGGCGATATATGCGGGCGCTGGTGGCCCGCTTTTGGTCTCGCTCATACAGTCGCTCCAGTCAGGAGCATATCGCGGAGGAGCTTTCGCATAGCGTCCTGTTCTGTGGCTGCGGCTTCCTCAGCAAGGCGCTGTGTCTCGTTGGCTGCGTCTTGTACCAGTTTGTCGACTTCGAGTTCCATCGCGTTTGCCAGCTCGTCGTGATATGCATCCTCAACCTGTCTTTTCAGGTCGGCAATCTCCTGCTTCACCAGTGATTCTGGTTTGCGCAGCGTGATTGCCATATTCCCCGAGCTACCAGCGAGATAGACCGACTGAGGGATTCCGATGTCATATCGCCACCCTTCCAGAATCCTCTCTTGGAGTTGTTGGATAGCCAGCGGAGCGGGAGCATTTAAACGCTGTGTGGTGCTGGTAGCTGTATGCCGTTTGACGGCGGTATCAATCCGCGCTGCCAGTACGTTGGCGTCAGGTTGGAATCTTTCGGCGGCCTCGCTCAGGAATGCCTTTAGATCGCCCTCAGCGGCGCTGTGTGCTGTCTTCTTTGTCATTGTGTAATCCTCTGGAATTGGTGAGTAAGGGCCATAGCAGGCCTCTGGCGCTCTCTGGTGAGCGTCATTTTTTGCAACCGTAATATGCGGTCATCTCATCGGTGTTTGTGTGTACGGCTTATGCGTACTCTGTATAGAAGCTCTGCCCACATGCCGGACAGTGTTGTGGTGTCTCCGGGAGGAACCGGAACCAACGCGTTACATGTCCGCGTTCGAAGGTCACGCCTGCCAGACGGTTAATCTCAAGCGCGGTGAGAGTTCTATATGCCGTTGAAAGGGGAAGGTCCACGAAGCGGCTGACTGCTTCTGCTGTTACCGGCACATCTGCGATATTCAGATAGTGGAGAACGTTAATTCGCAGGGTCGTTGTACGTAGGTCAACGGAATTTAAAACTGTTGCCAGCTTAAGACGTTCGGCGTCAGTTGGAGGTGCGAAAGCGGCTGGCGGTGATGTTACATTCAAGGTGTCCTCTATTTTGTCTAATTTATTGGCCCACAATGATTTTATCACAAAAGGCACAAAATGAGAATTTTTTCATTTGCATTAATGTTGTTTTTGTGCATTAAAACACTCGCATTTATTGCCAGTTGATGGAGTCGGCGATAGGAAGCAGGTCAGTCACGGTAAAGCTGTTCAGGTGAGTATAATTTTGCGTCTGTCCTATGTTTGATAGTTCATGACCGACGAATCGCTGAACGAGCTGCGTAATATGCTTTTTACTGGCTGCTGTAATGAATGTATGCCTCAGAGAATGGATCACCCGGCGCTCTTTAAAATCGTTCAGGTACGGAATTTCCAAATCATCACGGATGCCATGAAAAACTTTGGACAGTTGGTTAGCGTAGGTGATTTCGGGGAAGATTTTTTCCTCCTTCCCCCGGTCTTCCAGAAAGGCCAGAAATCCCATATCCAAAATATGCTCGGACAAAGGCACTCGCCGGATTCCGGCATCGGTTTTGCTTTGCCCAATCATTATGTAATGGCGATTTGAATCTTCATCTAACCGAACATCCCCAACCGTCAAAGAAATAATCTCACTCCGACGTGCGCCGGTGTAGGCCAGCAGAAGTAACGACCACTTTTTCCAGCCATCTAACGTCATAAAATGCGTCACCAACCTACTCATTTCCGTCAGGCTATAGTCGCCATAACGGGTGCTGTTCGCCTCATAACGAACATTGTTAGTCGGTGAAGCGGGAAGTACGTCCTGATAACCGGTTAGGTAAGTAGAAAACAGCCCCTGACAAAGTTTCAGATAATCTTTAACTGTTTTGGATGAGATCAGATCATCCTCGGGGATATCATCAAGCTCGATAAGCTCTCTCGCGGTTTTCCCCTTATAGGCGGTCTTGTTTTGTAGTGGTAGCCCTTCCACGACTTCAAGAAGGTTTTTGATATCACGCCGCGTAATCTTCGTTACTGACGTATCAGCCCCCAGCACTTCTTTAATGATTTCCAGATATTTTCCGTTGTTCTGACGAATCTTGGGTTTCCAGTCAGATTTAAACTTCAAGAATCCCTCTACCGCTTGCGCTAACGTCAATGCGGGCGTTTCTGGTTCACTGTACGCTGGGGCGGAAGCGGCTGGCGTAACAAGCGCGGCAACTGGTTTCATGGCGCTGAGAATCTGTCGATAGCCGGAGATATCCCTATCGAGAAAAGCGAGTTGAGCTTCCTGAGATTGATGGAGAAGGACGCTGTATTTTGACGCGGCGTCCGCGATCGCTTTCTCCATACCGGAGATGTCAAAGACCGTCGCCAAGACTTTATTGAAGTAGGTTTCCGTCGCGGACTCGCCGCCGTTAAAGAAAGCATCCTCATAGTAGTTCTTGAAGAATGAAGCGGAGCCCTGTTTCATCGGAACTGGTGTCGGCGTCGTTTCCCCTTCCAGCACCTCAAGACGTGCATCAGCCGGTATAGCCTCAACATAGTCCAAGATTTCAGCATTCATATTTGCAACAAACAAATCAATATCTTGAGAGGTTAGCTTTTTCATTGTTCTAAGAACCTTGAGAAATTGTTCACGCCCTATCTTACCAAGTCTAAACAGCGATATGTACGGCATAAGGCGGGAAATAATAAGGCTACAGCGACGAGGGCTATCGGTTCCTATCGAACAGCGAAAAAAATGGTTATCAGGGAGGCGAAAATAAACGTAGTAAATGTTGTTACGGCGGAGTGTGTGGGGGATGTTACAACCGTTGATGTATCCCATTATGTATCCCATTTTTGCTTCTGGGCACCTGAGATACATCAACGTATTGTTTTATATAGAAGTTGGAGTTGACCGTTAAGCCGGGTTCTGTCGTGGACAGTCATTCGTCTAGGCCAGCAATCGCTCACTGGCTCAAGCAGCCTACCCGGGTTCAGTACGGGCCGTACCATGTGAACCCCTATTTGGCCTTGCTCCGGGTGGAGTTTACCATGCCACGAACTGTTGCCAGCCGCGCGGTGCGCTCTTACCGCACCCTTTCACCCTTACCTGATCCCACTTGCGTGGGCCATCGGCGGTTTGCTCTCTGTTGCACTTGTCGTAAGCTCGCGCTTCCCAGGCGTTACCTGGCACCCTGCCCTATGGAGCCCGGACTTTCCTCCCCTCCATCTGTCTCCCCCGAAAGGGACGGCAACGAAGCGGCGACTGTCTGGTCAACTCCGCGGCGGATGATAGGGTATTACGCCCTATTTGTCACCCTCTTGCTCATCAAGCGCGTATTTATACAACGCATTCTTTTTCACACCGTGGATTTCGGCGGCCAGCGCGGCGGCTTTTTTCAACGGAAGTTCTTTTTGCAACAGCGCCAGCGTGCGCAAAGCTTCTGCCGGTAACGCCTCGGTATCGGCTTTATGGCCTTCAACGATCAGGACCATTTCACCGCGCTTGCGCGTTTCATCTTCAAGCACCCAGGCCAGTAATGCGCCGACGCCGTCGCCGCGAATATTTTCCCAGGTTTTGGTCAGCTCACGGGCAAGCACCACGTAGCGATCCGGCCCCCAGACTTCCACCATATCCTGCAGGCTGTCGAGCAGACGATGGGTGGATTCATAGAAAATCAGCGTGCGTGGCTCTTCGATCAGTGCCTGAAGGGTATCTTTTCGCGATTTTGTTTTCGCAGGCAGAAAACCTTCATAACAGAAGCGATCGGAAGGCAAACCGGCGGCGGATAACGCCGCGATCGCCGCACAGGCACCCGGCAAGGGCACCACGCGCACACCAGCTTCACGACAGCGACGCACCAGATGGTAGCCGGGGTCATTAATCAGCGGCGTTCCGGCATCGGAAACTAGCGCAATGCTTTGACCTTCCTGAAGTTTTGATAATAAATGCTCAGCTTTTTGCTGTTCGTTGTGGTCATGAAGCGGATACATTTTGGCGCTGATACCAAAATGGTGCAGCAATAATCCGGTATGACGGGTATCCTCCGCCGCAATCAAATCCACGCTGCTCAGCACGGCCAATGCACGTTGGGTAATATCCCCTAAATTGCCGATTGGCGTGGGTACGATGTACAGCGTTGATGCAGAAATATCTGCTTGATCGTGTTGATTCATTGTTTCATCCGGATTGCCGATTTAATATTGAGCATCTTGAAAAAAACATCACTGGAAACTGAATGCCTTCCTCAATGACTTTTCGTACCCGTTCGGGACGTTTGCTCCCTGCCATTATCGTAGCGATGCTTCTCGCCAGCTGTACCGGTCAGTCGCCACAGGCACCGACTGAAAGTGTCCAGGGGGCAGCGTCCGGCAGCTCTGACTATTATCTGCAACAGGCACAGCAAAGCGGTGATGATAACAAGGCTGACTGGCAATTGCTTGCAGTGCGTGCCCTGATACGCGAAGGCAAACTGCCTCAGGCGGCCGATCAGCTCGCCAAGCTGCCGCGGAATCTGAGCTCAGAACAAACCACCGAGCAGCAACTGACCGCCGCCCAATTGCAAATAGCGCAGAAGAATTTCACCGATGCGGCGACCAGCCTGAGTAAGTTGGATCCGACCAACCTGACCAACGATCAGAAGGCACGTTACTATCAGGCGCAAATCGACGCCAGTCAGGGCCGCACCAGTCTGGGGGTGATCCGCGCGTATATCGCACAGGAACCGCTGTTGCAGGGCCAGCCGCATCAGGACAATATCGACCGCACCTGGATGTCGCTGACACAGCTTTCTGCGCAGGATGCCGCCAGTATTGTTATCAATGCGGACGAAAATACATTGCAGGGATGGCTGGATTTACTCAGCGTCTGGCAGAGCAATAAGCAGGATCCCGATCTGCTGAAAGCCGGTATCAAAGACTGGCAGCGCCGTTATCCGGTCAATCCGGCAGCCAAAAACCTGCCAACGCAGCTGAATAATGTGCTGACGTTCCAGCCAGCATCTACCGGTAAAATTGCGCTATTCCTGCCGATGAGCGGCCCGGCGCAAGTGTACGGCAATGCCATCCAGCAGGGCTTTAATGCCGCGATGACCGGTCAGATTTCGCAACCTGCACCACAAAATACGCCGGTCGATCAAAATGCGCAGGCTCAGCCCGCCACGGATCCTGATGCCGCTGTCAGCACCTCTGCGCCGGACGCGAGCACAAGTACAGCAACGCCGGCAGAACAGCCGCAAACGTCTGCTCCTGCCGCCGTACCGGTTGCCAGCAGCAATGCACAGGTCAAAATCTACGACACTAATGGCCAGCCGCTCAGCGCGTTGCTGACGCAGGCTCAGCAAGATGGCGCAACGCTTGTCGTCGGTCCGTTGCTGAAAGATCAGGTGAACGAGCTGTCCTCTGATCAAACCCCGTTGAACGTTTTAGCGCTCAATCAGCCAGAAACTGAGAAAAACGCCCCAAATATCTGTTACTTTGCGCTCTCGCCGGAAGACGAGGCACAGGATGCCGCCCGCCATATGTGGTCGCAGCAAAAACGTATGCCGTTACTGCTGGTTCCGCGTGGCAACTTTGGCGACCGAATCGCACAGGCGTTTGCTAATGAATGGCAGAAGCTGGGAGGTCAGACCGTCCTGAAACAAGGTCTGGGTTCTGCGGGTGAATTACGTTCATCCATCGGCAGCGGTATTCGTATGACAGGGACGCCGGTCATTGCCAGCAATGCAGCCGCTCCGGGACAAGCGCAGGGTGTGACCATCGGCGGGATCACCATTCCTGCACCACCGACTGATGCTCAGATTGTTCAGGGCAGCTCAGGCGGCGCAGTGGATTCTGTCTACGTAGTCGCCACGCAAAGCGAACTGACGCTGATTAAACCGATGTTCGATATGAGTGGCAGCGGCCGTTCACGTCCTTCTGTCTATGCCAGCTCCCGCAGCTATCAGGCCGGTGCAGGTCCGGATTACCGACTGGAAATGGAAGGCGTGCAGTTTAGCGATATTCCATTGCTGGCAGGTTCTAACCCGGCGCTGATGCAGCAGGCCACCGCAAAATTCGGCAACGATTACTCGCTGGTGCGTCTCTACGCAATGGGGATTGATGCCTGGAATCTGGCCAATCACTTCTCCCAAATGCGCACGTTGCCGGGCTTTGAAGTTTCCGGCAGCACAGGAGATCTGAGCGCCAATGCTAACTGCGTGATCCATCGTAAACTGCCGTGGCTGCAATACCGTCAGGGCTCGCTGGTGCCGGTTTCCTCTTAAGACGTGATTCTAAGAGATACCTGAAACAGCGCTAGCGCGAAGGGAATTCAGAACTTTACAGGTACAAGGACGTACTGATGTTTGGAAATGTGTCAAAGTTGCGCGCAAGATCGTGTGGGGATCAGTATGAGGCTTTCGCACGACGCTATCTTGAACGCGAAGGGTTAACCTTTGTGGCGGCCAATGTGGCATGCCGCTCCGGAGAGATAGACCTGATCATGCGCGACCAGCAAACCTGGGTGTTTGTTGAAGTTCGCTACCGGCGCAATGCGAAATTTGGCGGCGCGGCGGAAAGCGTAACGCGTCAAAAACAGCAGCGATTACTGCGCGCTGCATCTTTCTGGCTTGCCGCACGTCACGCAAGCTTTGACACATCATCTTGCCGTTTTGATGTTTTTGCCATCACCGGCAGCCAGATAGAATGGCTGCGTGATGCCTTCAATGCGGAATAAATATTATGACGACTGACTGGACGAAAACCCGTGCTGGATAGAATCAAAGTCTGCTTTACCGAAAGTATCCAAACCCAGATTGCAGCGGCAGAAGCCTTGCCTGACGCGATTTCCCGCGCCGCGATGACGCTGGTGCAATCGCTGCTCAACGGCAATAAAATTCTGTGCTGCGGTAACGGCACTTCTGCGGCCAATGCTCAGCATTTTTCCGCCAGTCTGATTAATCGTTTTGAAACTGAACGTCCGAGCCTTCCTGCAATCTCACTCTGTGCAGATAACATTGTGCTGACCGCCATCGCGAATGACCGGCTGCATGACGAAATCTATGCCAAACAGGTGCGGGCGCTGGGACAAGCGGGCGACGTTCTGTTGGCTATATCTACCCGCGGCAACAGCCGTGATATTGTGAAAGCCGTTGAAGCAGCGGTAACCCGTGATATGACGATTGTGGCACTGACGGGTTATGACGGCGGCGAGCTGGCGGGTTTACTGGGGCCTCACGACGTTGAGATCCGCATCCCGTCCCATCGCAGCGCCCGTATTCAGGAAATGCATATGCTCACAGTGAATTGCCTCTGTGACCTGATTGATAGCACGCTGTTCCCTCACCAGGACGATTAAGGAGTTCCAATGAAGGCAAGTTCCCTCTTTGCAGTAGTGTTTAGCGCCCTTCTTTTACAAGGTTGTGTTGCCGCCGCCGTTGTTGGCGTAGCTGGCGTGGCCACCAAAACCACCACTGACCCGCGTACCGTCGGTACTCAGGTAGACGACAGCACGCTGGAAGCCCGTGTTTCCAATGCCATGAGTAAAGATAAACAGCTGAAAGACGAAGCCCGTATCGTGGCGACCGCCTATCAGGGCAAAGTCCTGCTGACCGGCCAGACACCGACGCCGGACATGGCCGCACGCGCCAAGCAGATTGCAGTTGGCGTGGAAGGTGCAACCGAAGTGTATAACGAGATCCGCACCGGCAAGCCAGTCAGCATGGGTACGGCGTCCACCGATACCTGGATCACCACCAAAGTCCGCTCGCAACTGCTGACCAGTGACTCAGTGAAATCGTCCAACGTGAAAGTGACCACCGAAAACGGCGAAGTCTTCCTGCTGGGGCTGGTGACACCAGAAGAAGGTAAATCTGCGGCGGGTATCGCAGCAGGCGTGAGCGGCGTGAAACACGTCACCACGGCGTTTACTTACGTGAAGTAATTCCGACGGTTGTCAGACGTTAGTGACGAAAAAGGACAGCGCTCAGGCTGTCCTTTTTTATGGTTCAACTCAGCCAGACCTAGTTCAGTTTATGTTCCACCAGGAAAGATTCGCCGCCGAGCTGGCTCATCTGGCGCAGGATCCACTGCTGTCTGCGCATAACATACGCCGACGGCGCGTTGACCTTAAACAGATGTGGATTAGGCAGCACTGCCGCCAGCAATGCCGCCTGCGATGCGGTCAGCTTGCTGGCGGGTTTATGGAAGAAGTGCTGAGAGGCCTGCTCGACGCCGAAGACGCCATCGCCAAACTCCACGATGTTCAGGTAAACCGTCAGGATGCGTCGCTTGGTCCAGACCGTTTCAATGCCAACGGTCAACCCGGCTTCCAGCCCTTTACGGATCCAGCTGCGCCCGTCCCACAAGAAGAGATTTTTTGCGGTTTGCTGCGACAGGGTCGATGCGCCACGCATTTTACCGCCCTCTTTATCACGATCGAGCACCGACTGAATGGCATCCACATCAAATCCCCAATGCTCCGGGAATTTTTGGTCTTCTGCCGCCATGACGGCCAGTGCCATCGGCGAGGCAATTTCGTCCATAGACACCCAGTCGGAATGCGCGACGTAGCTAAAGTCGCCGGTCAGCCATGCCGAGACCTGCCTCTCCACCATGACAGCTGAAAATGGCACCGGCAAAAACGCGAAAATAACGATACCTGCTATCCATAAGCAGGGTATCAATATCAGTATACGTTTGAGCCATAACAGTGGCTTACGTAACAGACCTCTTTTAGAAGATTTATTCATTCAGCACTTTCCACAACACATCTGACCATCTAATCAATCTCCGTAAGAAGCTGCCGGTTCAGGCTAGCGAAATAACGACTCGAATTGCTAACAATCTGTTTATGTTGTTAAGATTTTTACCCATAAACTGAACAAATAAAAATTTTTTTGATCCATATCATCAATGAGTTCCGCATCATGGGAACCGGTTCCCATGCCTTTTATCTCATTTTTTTTTCGTGTGATCTCTGGTTGTAAGCGGTAAAAAATCGAAAAAAAATTGATTAACAAATCTAATGAATTGAATTACGTAAACTGAACGAATTCTCATCAATTCCTCTCTGAAATTTCTTGCCACTAAGTCAAACCTGCAACGCAAATAAAGCGAAATTCAGCGGGAAATTTACGCTTATGTCTGGCATTTTCCTTTCCAACCTAAGTGAAATTTTTTCATTATCTTTAGGCAACTCAAAACTGCCGTTTATTTTGATCAAAATATGATCACACGATACCTATAAATCATGAATTACAGTGGGTTGCCACGCTGTTATACAACTTCACGGTGATTAACGACACTGAAATTCTGTTGGAAAAACCAGCAAATCAGTGCCCTTATTTTCATGAACATAAGCAAAACTGCGTTCCTGCGTGGAGACATCAGCAACCTTCATTTGTAATCTCTCAAAAATCCTGCGATAAAGACTTGATGTTTTGTATAGACAAAGACTAATCTACATCACAGTTTTTAATGAATGTTGTAACAGTTCAGCTTATATTTGTTATGTTGATTGCTACAGGATGTATTAGACTTAACGCTTAATTCCAAGACCTGCGAAATCCAAACCCTAACAACTATCGTGGGTTACCTCTTTCCCTGGTGTTGGCGCAGTATTCGCGCACCCCGGCCTCGGCTGGGGTTATTTTTTTTCAGCGTTTGCCGTCCATTCGCGCAATACCTGTATATCATTTCGCCACTCGGCCTTCAGTTCATCAATCCATTCCTGCACGTTATCCCACCATGCCGGTAACGTCGGCGTCTGAATCTGCTGCGCCAGTTGTTGCAAATGCTTAAGACCTACCGAACCCGCCGCGCCTTTAATTTTGTGCCCTTCTTCCGCAATTCCTTTCTGGTCACGCGCTGTCATATTGGAATCCAACACCGCGAGATAACCCGGCATCATTTTTTCGAACATGTCTGCGCTCTGATAAATCAACTGCGGGCCAACCAGATCGATGTACTGCTCCAGCATGGCGGTATCGAGTAAAGCTTCGCTGTCTTTCATCACTACGGGCTCCTTCTGCACAAGGGAAACATCGGGCTGATGATCCCAGAACTGCTGGATCATCGCGGTCAGCGCAGAAACGGACAGCGGCTTGCTCAGCACATCGTCCATACCTGCGTCGAGATACTCTTTTTTGTCTTTCAGTACGTTGGCCGTGAGCGCGATCAGCGGCGGCAAATGCTGACCGGCGTAATCGTTGCGCAGTTTACGGGCGATATCCAGCCCGGTCATATCCGGCAGCTGGATATCCAGAAGCACCAGATCGAATTCCTGTGGATCGAACATCTCCAGCGCATCATGGCCGTTCATCGCCACTTCCACGCTGTTACCGAGTTTCTCCAGCACCGAGCGCGCCACAATGACGTTCAGCTCAATATCTTCCACCAGCAGCACGTGCAGCGCCGGCAGCGGCATATCCTCTTCTTCATCAGTCTGTGCCACCGGTGCATCCAGCGTCGGAGCGCGTACGGTTAACGTGAAGCTTGATCCCTGCCCCGGTACGCTGCTGACGGTGATATCGCCACCCATCGCCTGCGCCAGACGCTTCGACACGGCAAGACCGATACCGGTGCCGGTCGCCGGTTTGCCCCCGTTGCGATCTTTCACCTGATAATACATGGCGAAGATTTTGTCCTGCTCGTCCTGCGGGATCCCCATCCCCGAATCACGCACAACGAAACGCAGCATATTGTTAGCTTCGTAATGCACACTCAGCACAATTTCCCCTTGGCGGGTGAATTTCACGGCGTTACCGATCAGGTTCCATAGAATCTGGCGTAAGCGCGTGCCGTCGGTAGTGATGCTGCGCGGCAAGGGTAAATCGGGATCCATAATGAACTTCAGCCCTTTCGGCTGCACCAGCAGGCCGGAGAGGTTTTCCAGATCGGACAGGAACTCAGTGAAATCCACCGGTTGGTTATCGAGCTGCACTTTGCGGCGCTCGATTTTGTCCATCTCGATAATGTCGTTGAAAATGTTGCCAAGGGTGATGGCGCTGACGTGAATGGTTTTCAGGTAGCTGTGCTGTTCTTTGTCGAGTTCGGTATCGAGCAGAATGCGGCTCAGCCCGACAATGCCGTTAAGTGGCGTACGCAACTCGTGACTGATGGTGGAAATAAACGTGGTCTTTTCGCGGCTGGCATTCTCCAGCGCGTCCTGGTAGCGCTTACGCTCGGTAATATCACGTCCGAAGCCCATCAGGCCATGGCGCTTACCGATACGATCGTAAAACGGTACTTTACGCAGTTCGAAGCAGGCTTTACGACCATCCGGATACACCAGCCATTGTTCGTAGGTCAGAGAAACGTTGTGACGGAATACTTTTTCATCGGTCTCCACCACTTTCTCGGCGATGTCCGGGGTATACACATCATCAGGCGTCAGGCCGATAAGCTGCTTCTCGCTTTTACCGGTCAGCAATTCCATCGCACGGTTACAGCCGGAGAATTCTTTATCTTCGTTGCGGTAATACACCAGATCCGGGGACGCATCGAGGAAGGAGCGTAATAACGCCGATTGCTGGCTCAGTTCGATCTGCGCCTGCTCGCGGTGATGCATTTCAAGTTTTAGCTTATCGACCACTGCCAGACGCGCTTCTTCTGCTTTCACGCGGTCGGCGATTTCCTGATTAAGTTGGGTGATATTGTCTTTCAGTTGCTGATTCAGTTCGAGATCGCGATGACGCATCTCTTCCAGCTTATCAACCAGGCGCGTTAACCGCTGGCGCGACTCTTCAAGCTGCTCGACCACCACCGAGAGGAAATACACGGCCCAGGGCGTGATCAGCAAACCAAAGAAAATGGACCGAACCACATCGATACTTTCCACCTGGCCACGCAGAAGCATGGTCACCGCCATCTGGACAATCATCGCCAGTACCACCAGCGCAGAGGCCAACAGCAGTGAGAATCTCACCAGCCCCAGTTTGACCATCAGATCGACATAATACTGCGCTAAAACCCGGATTTGCTTCATAACGGTTCCCTTAAAACGAAGTCGCGTGAATCATACCGCAAAACCTCACCGGGGTGAGTCTGAGGGCGGATATTGCGCAGAAAGTTTGTGAGCTGCACCTTGCAGGGGCTTGCTGTGGTGCAATGCGGGAAATAAGTGCAGAGTTATTGACTAATCTTCGCCGCGATATTATTAATATCGGCCGGCCATATTCTGCCCGTAGCCCGGCCAAATGCACTCCGGCTAACGTTTTTCTTCATTATCCCCGTAAACCTTTCTCTGAAGGCGCTGCCCGCGCAGGCATAACTATTCATTATTACTGCAAATAAAGTCATTCATGGCAGTATGAATAATTCTTATTACTGCTCCCGTATTAGTACATTATTACGACCCGGTTAAAAACAGTGACAAACCGCATCAGCACAGTCTTTTGCAGTATAAAATACTGGTAATTACGCCCGTGCCAGCATGGTGCGGAGATCTGAAGCTTTCTCCATAGTGAGTCAGCTCACACTTTACAGGCATGACCCCACCGAAAATACGCCAATAAAAACGACACAATTCATATATATTTCAATTAATTAAATCTCTTTATATCACTTTTAATATAACTTAATTCGCCATTTGACCTGTCAGTGCTTTCTCGCTAAGTTGGGAGTCCGCTGGAAGCAATCTCGACGGGTGAGCAACTCGTCATATTTATGCAGTAATTGAAGACTCCCTCATTAAAACAAGTCAACCACCACTTGTGAGCACCATCACGAGAGGCCTTTGACGGAGATGCCCGGGCATTCAACGCACCGCAAGAGTGCGCGAAAATGCGAGCAATCTCTGTCTATAGCGCCCTCGCGGTTGGTGTGAGAGTCTCGCAGAGCCTGGGGGGTTCACGATATGTTGTACGATAAATCCCAAGAGAGGGACAACTGTGGTTTCGGCCTGATCGCCCATATTGAAGGCGAACCTAGCCATAAGGTCGTGCGTACGGCAATCCACGCACTGGCGCGTATGCAACACCGTGGCGCGATCCTTGCTGACGGCAAGACCGGCGACGGCTGTGGCCTGCATTTACAGAAGCCGGACCGTTTCTTCCGGATGATCGCCGAAGAGCGCAGCTGGCGTCTGGCGAAGAACTATGCCGTCGGTATGCTATTCCTCAGCAAAGACGAAACAGAAGCGGCTGAAAGCCGCCGCATTGTTGAAGAAGAGCTGCAAAACGAGACGTTGTCCGTAGTGGGCTGGCGTGACGTTCCGACCAATCCGGATGTCCTCGGTGAAATCGCGCTTTCCTCCCTGCCCCGTATCGAACAAATTTTTGTCAACGCGCCTGCCGGCTGGCGTCCGCGTGACATGGAGCGCCGCCTGTATATGGCGCGCCGCCGCATTGAGAAACGCGTTCAGGATAAAGACTTCTACGTATGCAGTTTCTCCAACGTGGTCACGATTTACAAAGGCCTGTGTATGCCTGCGGATCTGCCACGCTTCTATTTAGACCTGGCCGACCTGCGTCTGGAATCAGCTATCTGCCTGTTCCACCAGCGTTTTTCAACCAACACGGTACCGCGCTGGCAGCTGGCTCAGCCTTTCCGCTATCTGGCGCACAACGGCGAAATCAACACCATCACCGGCAACCGCCAGTGGGCGCGCGCCCGTGCGTACAAATTCAAAACGCCGCTGATCCCCGATCTGCAAGATGCTGCACCTTTCGTCAATGAAACCGGTTCGGACTCCAGCTCGCTCGATAACATGCTGGAACTGTTCCTGGCGGGCGGTATGGACCTGCTGCGCGCCATGCGTTTGCTGGTGCCGCCAGCCTGGCAGCAAAACCCGGATATGGATAACGATCTGCGCGCGTTCTTCGACTTTAACTCCATGCACATGGAACCGTGGGACGGCCCGGCCGGTATCGTGATGTCAGATGGCCGCTACGCCGCCTGTAACCTCGACCGTAACGGCCTGCGCCCTGCGCGCTACGTCATCACCAAAGACAAGCTGATTACCTGTGCGTCTGAAGTGGGTATCTGGGATTACCAGCCGGACGAAGTGGTCGAAAAAGGCCGCGTCGGGCCGGGCGAACTGATGGTGATCGATACCCGCAGCGGGAAAATCCACCACTCGGCTGAAACCGACAACGATCTGAAAGGTCGCCATCCGTATAAAGAGTGGATGGAGAAAAACGTTCAGCGTCTGGTGCCGTTCGAAGACCTGCCGGAAGATCAGGTCGGTAGCCGCGAACTGGACGACACTACGCTGGAAACCTTCCAGAAACAGTTCGGCTACAGCAGTGAAGAATTAGATCAAATCATCCGCGTACTCGGTGAGAACGGTCAGGAAGCCGTCGGTTCGATGGGCGATGATACGCCGTTTGCCGTGCTCTCCAGCCGTCCGCGCATTATTTATGACTACTTCCGCCAGCAGTTTGCGCAGGTGACCAACCCGCCAATCGATCCGCTGCGTGAAGCACACGTCATGTCTCTGGCGACCAGCATTGGCCGCGAAATGAACGTGTTCTGCGAAGCTGAAGGTCAGGCACACCGTCTGAGCTTCAAATCGCCAATCCTGCTGTGGTCTGACTTTAAACAGCTCACCCAGCTTGACAGTAAACACTATCGCGCTGAGACACTGGATCTGACCTACGATCCGACCGAGCAAAATATGGAGCAGTTCGTCCAGAAACTCTGTGACGAAGGCGAAGAGAAAGTGCGTAACGGCGCGGTGCTGCTGGTGCTGTCCGACCGCAACATCTCCGCTAACCGCCTGCCGCTGCCTGCACCAATGGCCGTCGGTGCGCTGCAGCTGCGCCTGGTTGAGAAAAGCCTGCGCTGCGACGCCAACATTATTGTTGAAACCGCCAGCGCCCGTGACCCGCATCATTTCGCGGTGCTGATCGGCTTCGGTGCCACCGCCGTTTATCCATACCTCGCCTATGAAACGCTGGCCAAGCTGGTGGATTCGCAGGTTATCGAGAAGAAATACCGTGAAGTGATGCTGAACTACCGTAACGGCATCAACAAAGGTCTGTACAAGATCATGTCCAAAATGGGCATATCCACCGTTGCCTCTTACCGTTGTTCCAAACTGTTTGAAGCCGTCGGTCTGGCGAAAGATCTTTGCAACACCTGCTTCAACGGCGTGGTCAGCCGTATCGGCGGCGCCGGTTACACTGACTTTGAACAGGATCTGCTGAACCTGTCCAAGCGCGCGTGGCTGAAACGTAAAACGCTGGATCAGGGCGGATTGCTGAAATTCGTGCACGGCGGTGAATATCATTCTTACAATCCGGATGTGGTCACCACCCTGCAAACGGCAGTCAACAGCGGTGATTACGATGACTATAAAAAATACGCCAAACTGGTTAACGAGCGTCCGGTCGCCACACTGCGCGACTTGCTGAAAGTAACGCCGAAAGACCAGCCGATCCCGGTCGATCAGGTAGAGCCGGCGGAAGGTCTGTTTACCCGTTTCGATACCGCAGCGATGTCTATCGGTGCGTTAAGCCCGGAAGCGCATGAGTCTCTGGCCGAAGCGATGAACAGCATCGGCGGACGTTCGAACTCCGGCGAAGGCGGCGAAGATCCGGCGCGCTACGGCACCAATAAAGTGTCCCGTATCAAACAGGTGGCTTCTGGCCGCTTCGGCGTGACGCCGGCGTACCTGGTGAATGCTGACGTTATTCAGATCAAAGTAGCGCAGGGTGCAAAACCGGGCGAAGGCGGCCAGCTGCCGGGTGACAAAGTGACGCCGTACATTGCGAAACTGCGTTATTCCGTGCCGGGCGTGACCCTGATTTCTCCACCGCCGCACCACGACATCTATTCCATCGAAGATCTGGCACAGCTGATCTTCGATCTGAAACAGGTCAACCCGAAAGCGATGATTTCGGTGAAGCTGGTTTCTGAACCAGGCGTCGGTACCATCGCGGTCGGTGTGGCAAAAGCCTATGCCGATTTAATCACCATCGCAGGTTACGACGGCGGCACCGGCGCAAGCCCGCTGTCTTCGGTGAAATACGCGGGCTGTCCGTGGGAGCTGGGTCTGGTGGAAACACAGCAGGCTCTGGTGGCCAACGGCCTGCGTCACAAAATTCGTCTGCAAGTGGATGGCGGTCTGAAAACCGGCTTAGACATCATCAAAGCGGCCATTCTGGGCGCAGAGAGCTTCGGTTTTGGTACCGGCCCGATGGTCGCGCTGGGATGTAAATACCTGCGTATCTGTCACCTGAACAACTGCGCCACCGGCGTGGCAACACAGGATGACAAACTGCGCCGCAACCATTACCACGGCCTGCCAGAGCGCGTAGTGAACTACTTCAAGTTCATCACGCAGGAAACCCGTGAAATCATGGCCGAGTTGGGCGTCAGTCAGCTGGTAGATTTGATCGGTCGTACCGACTTGCTTACCGAGCTGGACGGCTTCACCGCGAAGCAAAACAGCCTTGATCTTTCTGCGATGCTGGCGACCGCCACGCCGCACGAAGGCAAAGCGGTGTACTGCACCGAAGGTAACCCGGCCTTCGACAAAGGTCAGCTGAACAAAGATATTCTGGAGCAGGCATCGCCGCATATCGATTCTAAGCAGAGCAAAGCGTTCTACTTTGATATCCGTAACACCGACCGTTCTGTCGGCGCAATGTTGTCCGGCGCGATTGCTGAGAAACATGGCGATCAGGGCATGGCGGCAGATCCGGTGCGTATTAACTTCAACGGCACCGCAGGCCAGAGCTTCGGCGTCTGGAACGCAGGCGGTGTGGACTTAATGCTGACCGGCGACGCGAACGACTACGTGGGTAAAGGCATGGCCGGTGGCCGTATCGCCATCCGCCCGCCAATCGGTTCAGCATTCCGCAGCCACGAAGCCAGCATCATCGGTAACACCTGCCTGTATGGCGCAACCGGCGGCAAAATGTTTGCGGCGGGTCGCGCAGGCGAACGTTTCGCCGTGCGTAACTCCGGCGCGATTACCGTGGTTGAAGGCATCGGCGACAACGGCTGTGAATATATGACTGGCGGCATCGTCTGCGTGCTGGGTCGTACCGGCGTCAACTTCGGCGCAGGCATGACCGGCGGCTTCGCTTACGTGCTGGATGAAGATGGTGAATTCCGTAAGCGCGTCAATCCTGAACTGGTAGAAGTGCTGGAAGTGGCCGACCTGGCCATCCACGAAGAGCATCTGCGCGGTTTGATTATTGAACACGTACAGTTGACCGCATCAGCCCGCGGTGAAGAGATTTTGGCAAACTGGCCAGAATGGGCACCGAAATTTGCCCTGGTTAAACCGAAGTCCAGTGATGTCAAAGCATTGTTGGGTCACCGTAGCCGTTCCGCAGCTGAGCTGCGGGTACAAGCGCAGTAAGAGGTTAAGATGAGTCAAAACGTTTATCAATTTGTCGACTTACAGCGTGTTGATCCGCCTAAGAAAGCGCTGAAGATCCGTAAAATTGAGTTTGTGGAAATTTACGAGCCGTTCTCAGCAACTCAGGCTGCATCGCAGGCAGACCGCTGTCTTTCCTGTGGTAACCCTTATTGCGAATGGAAATGTCCGGTACACAATTACATTCCAAACTGGCTGAAGCTGGCAAACGAAGGTCGCATCATGGAAGCCGCCGACCTCGCGCACCAGACCAACAGCCTGCCGGAAGTTTGTGGGCGCGTCTGCCCGCAGGATCGTCTGTGCGAAGGTTCCTGCACCCTGAACGATGAATTCGGCGCGGTGACCATCGGTAATATCGAACGCTACATCAGCGACAAAGCCATCGAAATGGGCTGGCGCCCGGATATGTCTCACGTGCATCCAACAGGAAAACGTGTGGCGATCATCGGCGCAGGACCGGCTGGCCTGGCATGTGCCGACGTACTGACCCGTAACGGCGTCAAAGCAGTGGTATATGACCGTCATCCGGAAATCGGCGGCCTGCTGACGTTCGGTATTCCGGCCTTCAAGCTGGAAAAATCGGTCATGACCAAGCGTCGTGAAATCTTCACTGAGATGGGTATCGAGTTCCAACTCAATACGGAAGTTGGTAAAGACATCACCATTGATGCACTGCTGGCGGAATACGATTCTGTCTTCCTCGGCGTGGGGACTTATCAGTCCATGCGCGGCGGTCTGGCGAACGAAGATGCACCCGGCGTGTACGATGCACTACCGTTCCTCATAGCCAACACCAAACAGCTGATGGGTTACGACGACAGTCAGGAAGAGCCTTACGTCACCATGGACAAGAAACGCGTGGTGGTGCTGGGCGGTGGTGATACTGCGATGGACTGCGTGCGTACTTCAATCCGTCAGGGTGCGACTCACGTGACCTGTGCGTACCGTCGTGATGAAGAGAACATGCCGGGCTCGCGTCGCGAAGTGAAGAACGCGCGTGAAGAAGGCGTGGAATTCAAGTTCAACCTGCAACCTCTGAGTATTGAGCTGAATGATTCTGGCCGTGTCTGCGGCGTGCGCATGGCGCGTACCGAACTGGGTGCACCAGATGCACATGGCCGTCGCCGTGCTGAGATTGTTGCCGGTTCCGAGCATGTGATGGAAGCAGACGCCGTGGTCATGGCCTTCGGTTTCCGTCCTCACAAAATGGAATGGCTGGCTGCACACGACGTCGAACTGGATACTCAGGGACGCATCCTGGCACCGGAAGGCAGCGATAACGCTTTCCAGACCAGCAATCCGAAAATCTTCGCCGGTGGCGATGCGGTTCGCGGTTCTGATCTGGTGGTCACGGCGATTGCTGAAGGGCGTAAAGCGGCTGAAGGGATTATGAATTTCCTCGAGGTCTGATCCAACAGGTCATCAACAAAAAAGGGGCTGCCAGCGATGACAGTCCTTTTTTTTTAAGCGGAATCAACCTAAAACGTCATTTCCCGCGCCAGTAAAGCGGCTCCCCGCAAACCGGCGTCATGCTGATGTTGCGCTCTCAATAGTGGTACGCGACACACCTCAGGTTCTTCATCAAGACAGGTTTTCACCTGCCCTAAATAGCCGTCGGCCAGACCAATACTGCCGCCAATGATGACACACTGGCAATCCGTCACTATTTTGATATCTGCAATCAAACGTGCCAGCACCTGGGCCGAACGTAAGATCAGTGCTTGTGCGTGCAAATTTCCCGCAGCCGCGTGGGCAAAAATCTGTTTTGCGGTACTACCGGCTAATTCGCCCCGTGCAGCGCTGGCAATTCCACGCCCTGAGGCCATCACCTCCACGCACCCCGTCCGGCCGCAACCACAGCGTGGCCCCTGAGGATCGGCCAGCGTATGGCCAAAATGTCCCGCCAGCCCTTGGGTGCCTGTCAGCAACTTTCCATTACTGATAATTCCGCCGCCTACGCCAGTCGAGACAGTGAGAAACACCATATCCCGGATATCCGTTGCCAGTGAATGATACTCGGCCCAGGTGGCGGCCTGAGCATCATTTATCGCTATGCAGGGAAGTTGGGTCAGACGGGAAATCGCCTCCACCAGCGGAAAATGGCTGAGACCACCCAGATTATCTGGATTCAGCGCTGTCAGAACCCCCTGCTTAATAATGCCCGTAGAAGCTATCGCCACTCGCTGAGCCTGTGAAACCAGCGGGGCGATCAGTTCAGACAGTGCAGTATGCAAAGCATCCGCCGTCCGGCTGGCGGGTGTGGGGATTTCCCGACGCCGGGTGAGATGCAAGCCGCTGTCTGCCAGCGCAGCCGCAAGTTTAGTGCCACCGATATCAATCACCAGCGTCGTCATTTGGAAAACCTCACGATTTCAATTTCTGATTAACCCGGTTTTTGTATTTACCGGCTTTACTTTCACTGCTCCGCTGAAAGGTTTGCCATCAATCGCATCATGCGTACGTAATGCTTCCGGATGGATCCAGCGCTGAATGCGTGAGGGCATATCCAGCCCGATAAGCAAGATCACCACAAATGTCAGCCCGAAGGACAGTGACGCCAGCGCAGTTCCGAGATCCAAACGCTGTGCAATTGTCACCCCAATCACCGGTGCCAGAGCGCCACCCAGCGCGCCGACGTTATAGGTAAAGCCCAGCCCTGCTGCACGCTGTTCAGTATCAAAATACCCCCCGATCAGCTTAGGCAGAATGCCCGAGATGCCCTGCCCCAGCATTTGTTGCAGGAACAACAGTAATCCCAACACCCATATATTTCCGCCGCCAATGGCAAATACCGGAATGATCAATAACTGAGAGGCCAGCAGGCTGTACACATAGGCTTTACGCGTTCCCAGCCAGTCGCCGAGGAAACCGCCCACGCAGCAACCTACCGCTGCACCAAAGCCACTGAAGAACAGCACATGGGCGACCAGCGTTGGCGAATAGGCCAGTTCGGTTTTTAAGTATGTCGGTAATAGCGCCTGAATTGGCCATGAGTACAGAAAGGCAAAGAAGACGACGACCATCAGCGATACACCCGTCGGCCAGCGTTTGCCGCTGCCCTGTACCATAAAGCTGACGAAAATTGTCGCACACATGAGACCCAGTATCGTAATCACTACCGCACTACCCACGTTGCCAGCGAAACAGAAATACAACGCGATGGCCGCGACGACCGTCATACCTACATTGGTGACCCTATGTTTGCCGCGATAGAGAATATCCACCATGGTTTTGGCCGGTTTCTTATTCGCGAACTTCACCTTCCAGTCTTCTGCTTCCGGTATGTTCTTACGCAGCCAGAGGGCGAAAATAATCGGTAAGATGCCGATGAAAAACAACGCGCGCCACCCCCAGACCGGCACCACCACGCTGTAAACCTGAGCGGCAATCACCGCGCCTACTGAGAACCCGGATATCAGAAACCCGCTCGCTTTGTTGCGTAAATGTCTCGGCCAGCTTTCAATGACGTATGTGGCACTTGAACCGTATTCGCCCGCCATGCCTATACCGATAATCAGACGGGCGAAAAACATCACTGTGAAACTAGGGGCGAAGCCGCAGGCCAATGTCCCGATAGAAAACAGCACAATACTGGTGATCATCGCCAGCTTCCTGCCGTAACGATCACCCATTGCGCCGAGCAGTAATCCACCAAACCAGCGGGAGATAAATGCCGCAGAAATCAGACTCGCCGCCTGTACACCCGTCAGGTCGAACTCGCTTTTAATTTCTGTCAGCACTAATGCGATCAGGACAAAATCAAAACCATCCAAAAGGTAGCCAATCCATGCGGCCGAAAATGCTTTCCATTGCGGTTTAGTCAAAAGGCGAAACCATGAGGTCTGTCGGGCATTGTTACGCATAAATCACCCCCGGGACGGATTAGTACTAACCCGTCCTTTGGTTAGGACTGATAGAGTATTGTTGATTCCGGACAAACCGGTATCAGGGAGCAGGAATCAGAACTCAGTACGTTCTGCCTGAAGCTGCGCGGCCAACGCCTTAAGCGCTGGCAGATACTGTGCATCCACCGGTGCAAAAGGTTTGCGACACAGCGGCTCGGCAACGATATCCATATAGTGCAAAATCGTTTTCAGTCCGCGGAAAACACCGACTTTAATCAGCAGATCGATGACCTTATTGCACTCACTTTGCAGATGCATTGCGCGTCGCACATCCCCGTCCTGCACTGCTTGTTTGATAGCCATATATCGCCAGCCCATCACGTTGTAGGTGCTGCCAATTCCGCCATCAGCCCCCGCCAGCAGGCCGGAAGCAAAAATTTCGTCATAACCGTTATAGAGGACCAGATCCGGATGCGCACGGCGGATTTTCTCCATTTCGTACAGATCACCGGAGGTTTGTTTGAGCGCACCAACGCCGGGCAGTGTGATTAACGTATCAATCTGTTCCAAAGTCAGTTTCACGCCGCTGAGTGCGGGAATGTTGTAGACCACCATAGGCAAGCCTTCGGCAGAATCCGTCACGGCACGGTAGTGATCACAATGTTCATTAAAGCTGAAAGGATAGTAAAAAGGCGTGACTGCGGAGACAGCATCAAAGCCGTAACGGCAGGCGGCAGCTGCCAGCGTCTGACTTTCACGGGTGCTGATTGCACCGACATGCGCGATTAATATCACCTTCCCTTTTGCTTCTTCCGCCACGATTTCCAGCACCTGTTCACGCTCCTGCGGGCTTTGAAGAAAAGCTTCGCCAGTGGAGCCGCCGACATACAGGCCATCGATCCCCTGTTCGATATTAAAACGCACCAGACGGCGCAGGCTGTCGGTATCTACTTGCTGTTGCTGGTTAAAAGGAGTGAGCAATGCCGGCATCACGCCCCGCAGATTCTGTTTCATAAACGCCTCTTGGTTGTTGGTTTACAGGCATATCGATATACCTTTATACCTGTTATACCAGACCAAAAAACAAACACAATACAACTGAAGGCTCAGGATGTGATCTCTGCCATATGAAATAGTTATGGTTGATCAGCGATGATCAAAAAAAATGCGGGGAAGATCTCAGTTCAGACCGGTTGTTTTTTAAAACCATGCTTACGCGGTGCCGCGTAATAGGCCGCAAATACGCTTTTAAGATGCGCTTTCAGCGCGGCATCCGCGGTATCAGGATCACGCGAACGAATGGCGTCGAAGATTTCGATGTGCTGCTGATAGCTGACATTATTATGCGCATGCAATTCTTCCTGCGGTACGGCAGGACGCGCCGCAATCAGCCAGTCCAGCAAGGCAACATGCACGACCATGAAGATCGGATTGGCCGGGATTTCAGCCAGTTCGCGATGAAACTCGATATCCGAGCGAATGAAAAGCTCGTTATCATCAAGCGACTGACTATTTATTTCCAGCGCCTGCCCCAGACGCTGAATCTGCTCATCGGTGGCAAACTCGGCGGCATAACGTACCAGGCTCGATTCGAAAAACATCCTCAGTTGTTCGAAATGAGCGATACCTTCAGGACGCGCCAGAAAGTCTGTCGCCACGCCGGACAATTCACTGATAATGGTTTCTGCCGAAGGACGTGAAACGCGGGCGCGTTCACCGTTACTAATCTGCACCAGCCCTTTGCGTTTAAGCGCAGCCAGTGCTTCACGCACGGATGGACGGCCAACATTGAAAAAGGTCATCAGCTCACGTTCTGACGGCAGTTGTTCACCTTCGGCGAATTCGCGCCTGCGGATCATCTGCTCCAGTTCTTCTTCTACCATCTCTGAAAGCTTCTTGCGCGCGAGTGGACGGCGGCGCATTGCATGCCCGAAGGTATCACTGGTTTCTGCCGGTTGTTCGTCGAATGTGCTCATAGCGTCGGGATCAGACCATTAGTAATGGGACGTTTGCGAATGACTTTTTGAATGATAACACAGCAAATCTGCACTGGCGAAAGGAGAGCCCGCTGGGGTTTGGACAATAAAAAACCCCGCGTATTCACGCAGGGTTTCAGTCTGGCCGAAGTGCAAACCAGAATCAATCTGACGAACGATTACTTCACGACGCGTAATGCCGGGCGACCACCGCGTGGTGGCGTTGGCGGCTCGTCATCCGGGCCTTCTTCAGACACATCAGGCAAATCACCGTCAATGACTGACATGGTCGGCTCTGAGGTCTCATCGTTGCTCAGGTTACCTGCAAAGGCACCTTCAGCTTCATAAGCAGGTTCAGGCTCGAACATGGTACCGGCACCGTTTTCACGGGCGTAGATTGCCAGTACTGCAGCGATCGGTACGAATACGTTACGCGGCACACCGCCAAAACGGGCGTTGAAACGTACATCGTCATTACCCAGTTCAAGATTACCGACGGCGCGAGGTGCCACGTTCAGAACGATCTGTCCGTCACGTGCAAACTCCATCGGAACCATAACGCCGGGCATCGTCACATCAACCACCAGGTGCGGGGTGAGCTGGTTATCGAGCAACCACTCATAAAAAGCCCGCAACAGGTAAGGCCGGCGCGGAGACATGTCGTTCATCTCCATACCTTAACCCCGTGTGTGCAAACGCATTTCGCGCTCGGGTTCGGTCAGGGAGGCCAGGAATGCATCACGTTCGAAGACACGCGTCATATAGCCTTTCAGCTCTTTAGAACCCGTGCCGGACAACTCAATGCCCATTTCTGGCAAACGCCATAACAGCGGAGCCAGATAGCAATCGACCAGGCTGAACTCTTCGCTCTTGAAGTAAGGCATATAAGAGAAGATTGGTGCGATGGCCAGCAGTTCTTCGCGCAGTTGCTTACGCGCTGCGTCGGCTTCGGCGGCGGTGCCGTTCTCAATCTGACGCATCAGAGAGTACCAGTCGTTTTCGATGCGGTGCATCATCAGACGGCTCTCGCCACGCGCTACCGGATAGACCGGCATCAGTGGTGGATGCGGGAAACGCTCATCAAGATATTCCATGATGATGCGGGACTCGAACAGCGTCAGCTCACGATCGACCAGCGTAGGGACGGTGCGATAAGGGTTGAGGTCAATAAGATCCTGCGGCAGGTGATCCATCTCAACCTGCTCAATCTCGACACTGACACCTTTTTCGGCCAGTACGATACGTACCTGATGGCTAAAAATGTCGGTCGGGCCGGAAAACAGCGTCATTACCGAACGTTTGTTGGCAGCGACAGCCATGAAAACCTCCAAGTTATCTAGAATTATACAGCGAATAGCCAACTGTCAGGCTGCTATCCTGAACAGTCATTTTATCGCCAGCCTGCAGTTTTTGTTCCGTAGTTTCATAGACAACCGTTGGCAAGGCGAACCCAGCCAGGAAGCGCGGCAACGTCAACTGCTCGGCGAATAGGCACAAAAGTGTGTGATAGTTTACCAGATTTTACGCGTGCTGTGGGGACGGCGAGATGAATTCGTGGTGAATTGTGTATCTGAAAATCATTTAAGCCTGTTTTTTGCAAGCCTTAGCGGAATGACAGGCATAAAAAAACCCGGTGTGGCACCGGGTTTTTGACGTTGATTTTCGTGCCGTAGCACTGTGCTGCATAAGCAGCAGAAAATTAACGCTTGGAGAACTGAGGACGACGACGTGCTTTACGCAGACCGACTTTCTTACGTTCAACCTGACGAGCATCGCGAGTAACGAAGCCTGCTTTACGCAGTTCGCCACGCAGATTTTCGTCATATTCCATCAGTGCACGGGTGATACCGTGACGGATAGCGCCAGCCTGACCAGAGATACCACCACCTTTAACAGTGATGTACAGGTCAAATTTAGTAACCATGTCGACCAGTTCCAGAGGTTGACGAACTACCATGCGGGCAGTTTCACGACCAAAGTACTGTTCCAGGCTACGCTGGTTGATTACGATGTTACCACTACCCGGTTTGATGAAAACACGAGCGGCGGAGCTTTTGCGGCGACCAGTGCCGTAGTATTGATTTTCAGCCATTGCCTATAATCCCGAATTAAATGTCAAGAACTTGCGGTTGTTGCGCCGCATGAGTGTGCTCGTTACCCGCGTAAACTTTCATTTTACGGTACATTGCACGACCCAACGGGCCCTTTGGCAACATGCCTTTAACCGCGAGCTCGATCACGCGTTCAGGACGGCGAGCGATCATCTCTTCAAAGGTCGCTTGCTTGATACCACCGATGTGGCCGGTGTGATGGTAATAGATCTTGTCGTTACGCTTGTTGCCGGTTACAGCAACTTTTTCTGCGTTCAGAACGATGATGTAATCACCAGTATCAACGTGCGGAGTGTATTCCGCTTTATGTTTGCCACGCAGACGGCGGGCCAGTTCAGTGGCCAGGCGACCTAAGGTCTTGCCGGTAGCGTCAACTACGAACCAGTCACGTTGTACGGTTTCCGGTTTAGCTGTAAAAGTTTTCATTAAAAGCTTACCCAATTAAAGTTACACGTTGGCGAACACCCGAACGCTTACTTGTTTATAAAATAAGTATTTGAGGTTCACACGACCATCGTCCAGCAAACCTACCCCTTCGAATAGCCAATGCTGGCACTTATAAAGTTTCGGGAAAAAAACTTTGTAGTAACGTGGGGTCGCAAGATTATAGAGAAGTCTCCCGCAAAGAGCGAACCCTTTTTGACGAAAAATCATAAATCCCTGAAGTCAGTGTAACGGCCGCCCTTGTGCGATGCACTGTTTCTTTTTTATACGATTTATCGCCTGCCTTTTAGTCAACAAGATCAAGGCAGATGCGGTCTTTTCAGGTATTCCTCGCTCTGCATCTCCTGCAGGCGTGAGAGGCAACGCTGATATTCGAACTTCAGCCGCTCGCCCTGATAAATCTCAAACATCGGCACCGCGGCAGAGATAACCAGCTTCACATGACGTTCATAGAACTCATCCACCAGCGCCAGAAAACGTCGCGCTGCATTCTCGCTGTCCGCCCCCATCACCGGCACATTGTGCAGTAACACGCTGTGATAGATTTTTGAAAGAGCGATGTAGTCGAGCTGGCTGCGCGCTTCTTCGCACAAAGTATGAAATTCTACCGCCAGCACGCCGTCGACAGCGGCGATCGCCTGCATCGGACGATGATTCACTTCCAGCACCGGTTTTGTCTCGGCTGAGCCGCTGTGATTACCGGTCAGCTTGCCAAGCATTGAATGCATCGCGTCAGTGGTCTCTTCCCCGGCCGGTGACAGCCAAAGATTCGCCTGCGTCAGCGTACGCAGACGGTAATCAATGCCCGCATCGACATTCAACACGTCGCAGTATTCTTTAATCAGATCGATTGCAGGCAGGAAGCGCGCGCGTTGCAGCCCGTTGCGGTACAGCAGGTCCGGCGGAATGTTAGACGTAGCGATAAGCGTGATACCACGGGCAAACAGCGCCTGTAACAGCGTAGCCAGCAGCATGGCATCGGTGATATCAGAGACAAAGAATTCGTCGAAACACAGCACGTCGGTTTCAGCCTTGAAGCGATCGGCGATCACTTCCAGCGGATCTTCCTGCCCCTGCAACTGCGTCAGCTCTTCATGAACGCGCAGCATAAAACGGTGGAAGTGCAGGCGCAATTTGCGCTCGCCCGGCAAACTATGGAAAAACAAATCCATCAGCCAGGTCTTGCCGCGCCCTACTCCGCCCCACATATATAAGCCCTGAACCGGACGCTGCGCAGTTTTTACCGGTGCCTTGCCGAACAGGCGCCCCAGCATGCCACCACGTTTGGCTGACTGAGCGGCAGGGGCTGAGATGGCACTGAGTGCCTGATAGATGGTATCAAGCTGGGCCACAGCCTGCTTCTGAACGGCGTCCGGCTGGAACTCTCCGGCATCAACAGCGTTCTGATAAAGGATAAGGGGTGATTTGGGTTGCATGTTAGTTAACGTCCCTGAGAAAAAATTTTAATGTTTTTCACGTCGTTTAGCCGCTTTTTTGCTGTCGGTTCGCTGCTTTTCCCTTCAGTCTGTGCGCGAAAAAGGCGCCGGACTGCGGTGATTGTGACGGCAGGATTCCACACAGACAAGGTTAACGGTTATAGTGGAGCTATTGCATGACGAATGCGTGTGACAATAACGTTAAAAGCATTGTGTAAAAAAGTTAAGTCATAAAAGTTACGTGAAAAAGCCCTGCGGGACAACGAAGTCAAAATAGGAGTCATTATGACCTGGGAGTATGCACTCATTGGATTAGTGGTCGGTATCGCGATTGGTGCGGTGGCGATGCGCTTTGGCAATCGTCAATTACGCGATCAGCAAGTCATGAAAAATGAGCTGGAGAAAAGCAAAGCAGAACTCGACGAATATCGTCAGGAACTGACAGGCCACTTTGCGCGCAGCGCAGAACTGCTCGATAACATGGCGACGGATTACCGTCAGCTTTATCAGCACATGGCGAAAAGCTCTAACAACCTGCTGCCGGACATGCCTGCACAGGATAATCCTTTCAACTACCGTCTGACAGGTTCTGAAGCCGATAACGATCAGGCACCGGTTCAGATGCCACGCGATTACTCTGATGGTGCATCGGGTCTGTTGCGCGGCGAGCGTCCTGTACGCAAATAACCCACGCAACATTGCCCGGCATCGCTGTTCATCGGCGCCGGGACAACCACGGTGCATGCCCTGCGCATGCACCGTCTCCGGACCTGCCCTTTCCCGTGCTGTGAATCATCATTCGATTGTCGATAAAGACGCCCATTACAGAAAGCGAGAGAGTTATCCTGATGAAGAAAAAGTCATTTTTGCTCAGTGTGTTAGCTGTTAGCCTCGGATTAACCTTCGCTTCTGCGCCGATGGCAACTGCTGCTTTGCCGATGGCCGTTCAGGGGCAACCGCTGCCCAGTCTCGCGCCGATGCTTGAAAAAGTATTGCCCGCCGTGGTTGGCGTTCAGGTTTCCGGTACACAACCGCCAAGCACAGACGTACCTCCCGAATTCAAATTTTTCTTTGGTCAGCAAGATCCTGAACCTAATCAGGGCGCTCAGCCGTTTGAAGGGCTGGGTTCCGGCGTCATCATTGATGCTGCCAAAGGCTATGTCCTCACCAACAACCATGTGGTGAACAATGCCGATAAGATTACCGTCCAGCTCAACGATGGCCGCGAATACAAAGCCAAACTGATTGGCAAAGATGACCAGTCGGACATTGCAGTGATCCAGCTGATTGACGCAAAAAACCTGACGCAAATTGCGATGGCCGATTCCGATGCCTTACAGGTTGGCGATTTCGCCGTCGCGGTAGGGAATCCCTTCGGACTGGGGCAGACCGTCACATCAGGGATTGTTTCCGCACTTGGACGCAGCGGGTTGAATCTCGAAGGGCTGGAAAACTTTATCCAGACCGATGCTTCCATTAACCGAGGCAACTCCGGTGGCGCACTGCTGAATCTGAAAGGCGAACTTATCGGGATCAACACTGCGATCATCTCCTCTCAGGGCGGCAGCGTCGGGATTGGTTTTGCGATCCCGGTAAATATGGCGAAAAATCTGAGCCACCAGCTGATTGAGTTTGGCGAAGTCAAACGCGGTCTGCTGGGTATTCGCGGCAGCGAAATGACGCCGGAACTGGCGCAGGCATTTAAACTGGACAGCCAGCGCGGCGCGTTCGTCAATGAAGTGCTGCCAGACTCTGCGGCGGCCAAAGCGGGCATCAAATCCGGCGACGTATTAATTACGTTACAGGGCAAAACGCTCAGCAGCTTCGCGGAACTGCGCGCCAAAGTCGGCACCGCCGGACCTGGCGTGGTGATGCAGATTGGTTTACTGCGCGAAGGCAAACCGATGACCGTCAATGTCACGCTGGCGCAAAGCCCGGCCGTGGAAGTGGGCATCGAGAAGATCAATCCGGCATTGCAAGGCGTCACGCTCAGTGATGTGGAGGCGAAAACCGGCAAGGGCGTTAAGGTCGATGACGTCAAAAAAGGCACACCGGCTGAACAGGTGGGTCTGGAAAAAGACGATGTGATCATCGGCGTTAACCGTGAACCCATCGACAATCTGGCGGCGTTGCGCAAAATACTCGAAACCAAACCGGATCTGATTGCCCTGAGCATTGTGCGTAAAGGGCAAAATATGTACCTGCTGATGCCGTAAAGCGTTGAAAATCGGACGCAGGTGCTGCTGCGTCCGATTAACTCGTGCTATTCTTCAGTCACTTTTCCTCTCGTACCCATACACTCATGTTTGTTAAGCTATTGAGATCCGCTGTTATTGGTCTGATTG
Organism: Rahnella inusitata; assembly: GCF_965118895.1. Lineage (GTDB taxonomy): Bacteria > Pseudomonadota > Gammaproteobacteria > Enterobacterales > Enterobacteriaceae > Rahnella > Rahnella inusitata_A. The sequence goes on along the minus strand of NZ_CBCPJJ010000021.1, from coordinate 161,574 downwards.
TTGCCGGAATTTTGCTGGCGGCGGTGCCTATGCTGCGTAAAAAGATCACGGAACCGTTGTTCGAACGCAATTTCACCCAAACCAGCGAAGAACCGGTTAGCTATAACTCGGGTGTACGACACGCCGCGCCGGCAGTGGTCAACGTATACAACCGCAACATGGGCAACAGCTCGCAAAACGAATTGCAGATCCGCACGCTAGGTTCTGGCGTGATCATGAATGACAACGGCTATATTCTCACCAACAAGCATGTTATCAATAATGCTGACCAGATTATTGTTGCCTTGCAGGATGGCCGGGTATTCGAAGCGCTGCTGGTCGGCTCCGACAGCCTGACAGATCTGGCCGTGCTGAAAATCAACGCCGGGAATTTGCCAGTCATCCCGATTAACCCGAACCGTAATCCGCACGTCGGCGACATCGTGATGGCGATCGGCAACCCGTACAATCTCGGGCAGACGGTGACACAGGGTATCATCAGCGCCACAGGCCGTATCGGCCTCAGCCCGTCCGGCCGTCAGAACTTCCTGCAAACCGATGCCTCGATAAACCAGGGTAACTCAGGCGGCGCGCTGGTCAATTCACTCGGCGAGCTGGTGGGTATCAATACATTATCCTTTGACCAGAGCAACGATGGCGCGACGCCGGAAGGGATCGGCTTTGCCATCCCTACCGCACTGGCGACCAAAGTGATGGGCAAACTGATCCGCGACGGCCGCGTTATTCGCGGTTATATCGGGATCAGCGGCCGCGAGGTGTCGCCACTGCACGGCCCGAACAGCGGTCTGGATCGCATTCAGGGCATCGTGGTAAACGAAGTGACAGCTAACGGCCCGGCGGCCAATGCGGGTATGCGGGTCAGTGACGTCATTGTTAACGTGAATAACAAACCGGCAGTTTCCGCTATCGAAACGATGGATCAGGTTGCGGAAGTGCGTCCCGGCACCGTTATTCCGGTGGAAATCATGCGCAACGGCGACAAGCTGACGTTGCAGGTCACCGTGCAGGAATATCCTGACCACTGACCCTAAACCCCATAAACGAAAAAGCCGGAAAGGTTTCCCCTTCCGGCTTTTTTATTGCGTCAGGCTTAAGAATTACTCGCCTTTGAAACGCTCAATTTTCGCGCCCAGCTGACGCAGTTTATCTTCAATACGCTCATAGCCACGATCGATATGATAAATACGGTCAACCACGGTGACGCCTTCTGCAATACAACCCGCCAGAACCAGGCTGGCTGATGCGCGCAAATCAGTCGCCATCACCTGCGCGCCAGACAGTTTTTCAACGCCATGACAGATAAGCGTGCTGCCTTCGATTTCCGCGTGAGCCCCCATACGGATTAGCTCAGGGATGTGCATGAAGCGGTTTTCGAAGATGGTTTCGGTGATAACACCGGTACCTTCTGCCACCAGATTCAACAGGCTAAACTGCGCCTGCATATCGGTCGGGAAACCAGGGTGAGGCGCAGTGCGGAAGGTGACTGCTTTAGCGCGTTTGCCGTGCATATCCAGGCTGACCCAGTCTTCACCCACTTCAACGTCGCCGCCCGCTTCACGCAGTTTTGCCAGAACGGCATCCAGCGTATCAGGGCGCGCTTCACGGCAGGTGACTTTACCGCCGGAGATAGCCGCTGCCACCAGGAAAGTCCCGGTTTCGATACGGTCAGGAACTACGCGATATACACCGCCACCAAGACGGACTACACCTTCGATGGTAATTTTATCGGTGCCTGCACCGGTGATTTTTGCACCAATCGTGTTGAGGAAGTTGGCGGTATCGACAATTTCCGGCTCGCGCGCGGCGTTTTCAATGATGGTGGTGCCTTCGGCAAGCGTAGCAGCACTCATGATGGTGACCGTCGCGCCCACGCTGACTTTATCCATCACGATGTGCGCACCTTTCAGGCGACCCTCTACAGAGGCTTTTACGTAACCCTCTTCCAGCACAATTGTTGCGCCCAGCTGTTCCAGACCGGTGATATGCAGGTCAACAGGACGTGCGCCAATCGCGCAGCCGCCCGGCAGAGAAACCTGACCACGGCCAAAGCGCGCAACCAGAGGACCGAGTGCCCAGATGGAAGCACGCATGGTTTTCACCAGATCGTACGGCGCACAAAACTCATTCACACCGCTGGCATCCACGAACACAGAACCGTTGCGTTCAATCTTGGTGCCCAGCTGACCAAGCAGCTTGATGGTGGTATCAATGTCTTTCAGATGAGGAACGTTCTGAAGTTCAACCGGCTCCTCTGCGAGCAGTGCGGCAAACAAAATAGGAAGTGCGGCGTTTTTTGCACCAGAGATAGTCACTTCGCCGTTTAAGCGAGTCCCACCCTGTACACGAAATTTATCCATTAGGACGGCTCTCTTTTATGAGGTTCAAATTGGAGGAAGCTGCGGATACCCGACAGTCTTATAAACCACTCAGTTTACGGTCACGCGCCCATTCTTCCGGGGTATAAGCCTTGATAGACAGTGCGTGAATTCGATTGTCGGCGATGTATTCCATCAGCGGGGCGTAAACGGTCTGCTGTTTTTTCACGCGGCTCATGCCATCAAACATCGCACCAACGACAATGGCCTGAAAATGACTGCCATCGCCAGTAATGTGGGCTTCATCCAGTGCCAAAGCATTCATCAGCACTTCTTTAATTTCATTCGTTTCCATAGGGATCTATTCTTCTGAAGGATCATAACAGCCCGGTATCTTATAGGGATCGGGGCAAATCTTAAACCACGAAAAAGCCCCTGAGGAAGAGTTTCGCACAGGGGCTTTGAGGTCTTTACGTTAGCAGTTCACGGCAGGTTCGCTAACTTACCGTAACCACTCACTATTCTTTATTCACTGACTGACCGCCGGAGCGGAGATGTCGGCTGGAATAATGTCCTGAAGGTTATACAGCGTGATCAGCGTTCTCAGCCGGTCGGTAGTACCTTCAAGGGTCAGGGAGATGCCTTGCTGGCTGGCTTCCTGACGCAAATGCACAAGCAACGCCAGACCGGAAGAATCCACGCGATCCAGCCCGGAGACATCCAGACGCGTGACGCCGGTCAGCAGCGATTTACGCGCATCCCAGACCGGCAACAACGTTTCGCGATCCAGGCAGCCGCGCAACGTCAGCAACGGCGGCTGGCATTCCCAGCGCAGGGCATCACTCATTTTTGATCCAGAGTAATCGGTTGTGCCGCAGCCTGTTTCAGGCGTGCAGTCAGACCATCAATCCCTTTCTGACGCAGGATATCCGCCCATTCATTTTGCTTAGTGGAAATCATGCTGACGCCTTCGGCTATCATGTCATACGCCTGCCACTCACCGGTGCGGCTGTTTTTACGCCACTGGAAATCCAGACGAACCGGAGGACGGCCGTTTGGATCGGTGATGGTCACGCGGATGGCGATGATATCTTTGTCGGCATAAGACTGTTCTGGCTGAACCTGATAGCTCTGACCGTTGTACAGCGCCAGCGCCTGGCCATAAGCCTGCTGCAGATAATCGCTGAACGCCGCGAAGTAAGCATCACGCTGTGCCGGGGTAGCCTGCTGATAATAGCGGCCTAACACCAGCGCACCGGCATATTTGATTTGCACATACGGCAGAAGCTCGTCGCGGACGACCTGACGCAGATAGTTTGGATCCTGCTTAATTTTTGGCTGTTCGTTTTTAAGACGGGTGAAAGTCTTGTTCGCCGCTTCATTCATCACGCTGTAGGGATTGGTTTTATCCACAGCAGCATTGGCCATCGGGGCCATCACTACCAGCAGCGCAGCAATTACTAAACGTTTAAACATTCTAACTTCCTCTTTATTGGAGAATCCACGTTGCCAAATGCTTATTGCGCAGCCGGTTGCGGCGCTGTATTAGCATCAGGTGCAGGGGTGGCATTTGCAGCAGGTGCCTCGCCCGCATCAGGGTCGGCCTTTCCATCACCGCTCTTGTACAGGAACTGACCGATCAGATCTTCAAGAACCAGCGCTGATTTGGTGTCCTGAATGACGCCGCCCTCTTTAAGGATAGTCGTCCCCATCTCAGGATCTTCAAAACCAATATTCAGTGCCAGGAATTGTTCGCCCAGTAGACCGGAGGTACGGATCGCCAGCGTACTGGTGCTTGGGATCTGGTTGTACTTCTGGTCAATATTCATTTCGACACGCGGAGAATAATTTTTATCCAACGTGATGCTACTGACACGACCGATAACTACGCCGCCCACTTTCACCGGTGAACCGCTTTTAAGGCCACCGATATTGTCGAAGTCCGCAGAAATACGGTAAGTGGGATCCGAACCGATGGAGCGGATATCTGCGACTTTCAGACACAGGAAGACCACCGCAATCAATGCGATAATCATAAATGCGCCAACCCAGATTTCACTCTTTTTCGTTTGCATGGTTTTAATTTCCAAACATCAGTGCTGTCAGCACAAAATCTAATCCCAGCACCGCCAGTGACGAATGCACCACAGTACGTGTCGTTGCCCGGCTGATCCCTTCGGACGTCGGGATCGCATCATAGCCATTGAAAAGCGCAATCCAGGTCACTGTGATCGCGAAAACAAGGCTTTTAATCAGGCAGTTAAGCAAGTCAGTCCGCCAGTCTACCGCGGTTTGCATCGCTGACCAGAAGAAACCGCTGTCGATACCTTTCCAATCCACGCCGACCAGCGATCCCCCCCAGATCCCTACCGCGACAAATATTGCCGTCAGCAAAGGCATGGAAATCAGACCGGCCCAGAAACGCGGTGCCACAACGCGGCGCAGCGGATCGATCGCCATCATTTCAAGACTGGAGATTTGCTCCGTCGCTTTCATCAGACCCAGCTCTGCGGTTAAAGCAGAACCGGCGCGACCGGCAAACAGTAAGGCGGTCACCACAGGGCCCAGCTCGCGCAGCAAAGAGAGCGCGACCATCATGCCCAGACTGGCTTCAGCACTGTAGGTGGTTAAAATCAGGTAGCCCTGTAACCCCAGCACCATGCCGATAAACAGGCCGGACACCAGGATGATTAACAGGGAGAGCACGCCGACGCTGTAGAGTTGCTTGATGAGCAACGGCCACTGCTTGGCGAATTGCGGCTTACCGACCAGTGCCCGGAAGAGCATCAGGCCCGCACGGCCAAAAGAGACGCAGGTTTGTATCCCGCGACGCCCGACTGAGGCTAGCGCCTTAGTTAACATAAATAGGAAACTCCATCATCCGAGCAACTCGGCTTTGTAATCACCGGCCGGGAAACGGAAAGGCACCGGTCCATCGGCAATACCGTCAAGGAACTGACGAACGCGCGGATCAGGATTGTTTTGCAGCTCCTCAGGCGTTCCTTCAGCAATGACATGTTGTGCAGCCACGATATAAGCGTAATCGGCAATACTCAGCACTTCGGGGACGTCGTGAGACACCACGATGCAGGTGACGCCAAGCGCATGGTTCAGCTCATCAATCAGTTTAACCAGCACGCCCATAGTAATGGGATCCTGCCCGACGAACGGCTCATCGAACATGATAAGTTCCGGGTCGAGCGCAATAGCACGCGCCAGTGCCACGCGTCTGGCCATCCCGCCGGATAATTCAGCAGGCATCAGTTCACCGGCACCGCGCAAACCGACCGCTTCCAGCTTCATGGTTACCGTGCTGCGCAGCAAGGCTTCCGGCAATTTACTGTGTTCGCGCAGCGGAAACGCCACATTCTCGAACACATTGAGGTCAGTAAACAATGCACCGGACTGAAACAACATGCTCATTTTCTTGCGGGACTCATACAGCTTGCGGCGCGAAAGAGTCGGAATATTGTCCCCGTCGAACCAGATTTCACCGCTGTCGGGCGTCAGCTGACCACCGATCAGGCGCAGCAACGTCGTTTTACCGATCCCTGAAGGCCCCATAATGGCGGTGATTTTGCCTCGCGGCACCGTCATATTTATCTCTTCGAAAATGGGACGATCGCCGCGCACGAAGCTCATGCCCTTGATCTCTACCAGATTCGACTCGCTTTGACTCATTCGTTTATCCCTTCGGAATGCCTTTGCAAAAGACGACTTCCGCTTAAATTACTTTCGCTAAGAATACGTCTGGCACGCAAGCCGTGTTGTATAACTTTGGTATTTTTACAAAAACTTACCCCAGTTTCGTTACCAAAGTTGCCATCGATTTACTTTTCCGCCACAGACGGTCAAAATCAACGAATAACCATTTTATGATAAAAGCCTTCATCGTCTAACATACAGGAACCTGCTGGCGCCCTTTTCAGACAAAATATCGCGCCAGCCTATGTTGACGAAGGAATCGCCTGCCCGCCAGGGCTACGAACCTCGCATTATACCCAAGAAAGGATGTTTCATGCTTCTCGCTATCGTACTGATGATTGTCGGCCTCTTACTTCTTGTGTATGCCGCCGATCGTCTGGTGTACGGAGCCGCAGTATTAGCACGTTCGATGGGCATGCCTCCGCTTATTATCGGGATGACCGTCGTCGGCGTCGGGATCTCCCTTCCTGAGCTGGTCGTTTCCACCACTGCCGCCATCAATGATCAAATGGATTTGGCGGTCGGAAACGCAATTGGTTCAAATATCATTAATATTCTTCTGATTTTGGGCGGTGCAGCCCTGATTCATCCACTTTCCGTGCGTTCTGATATATTACGCCGCGAACTCCCTCTATTGTTACTGGTCACAGGGCTCTGCGGTTTTCTGTTAAGTGACGGTGAACTCAGCCGCGTTGATGGCGTTTTGCTGCTGGCCAGCGCCGCGGCCTTTATGATGCTGGTGATAAAAATCGCCCGCGCGGCCGAAAAAGAAGGGCTCGATACGCTGACTTATGAGCAGATGTCCGAGCTGCCTTCCGACAGCAGTAACACCGTGGCGTTTTTGTGGCTGGCGCTGGGCTTTATCATTATGCCGCTGGCGTCAGGGATGATTGTCGATAACAGTACCGTGATTGCCCGTTATTTTGGCGTCAGCGAGCTGGTGATTGGCCTGACGGTAATTGCCATTGGAACCAGCCTGCCGGAACTGGCGACGTTTATTGCCGGTGCTCTTAAAGGTGAAGACGACATCGCGCTGGGTAACATCATCGGCGCGAATATCTTTAATACCTGTCTGGTGCTGGGATTACCCGCGCTGGTGGCGCCGGGCTCGTTCAACCCGGATGCGTTTCATCGCGATTACTGGGTCATGCTGGCGGTCAGTATAGTACTAACCGGGCTGTGCCTGATGCGAAAACACCGTATCGGTCATTTAGCCGGTGCACTGTTACTCTGTGGATTTATCGCTTATATGGCGGTGCTGTTCCTTCAACCGGACGGTATCGGCCTCTGAACTCTGTCAGGAATTGACTATGGCTAACGATATCCTCGCCTCCGACTTTGATTTCCAGGCTGTCGGACGTGAAGTGCTGAAAACAGAACGTGAAGGACTTGAGCAGTTAGATCAATACATCAACGGTGATTTCACCCGTGCCTGTGAGAAGATTTTCGCCTGCACCGGTAAAGTCGTGGTGATGGGAATGGGCAAGTCAGGCCACATCGGCCGGAAAATGGCCGCCACCTTCGCCAGTACTGGCACCCCGGCGTTTTTTGTTCACCCGGGCGAAGCCAGCCATGGCGATCTCGGCATGGTGTCCAAACAGGACGTCGTGATCCTGATTTCCAACTCCGGCGAAGCGAATGAGATTCTCTCGCTAATCCCGGTGTTAAAGCGTTTAGCCATTACGCTTATCTGCATGACCGCGAATCCCGAAAGTACCATGGGAAAAGCGGCCGACGTGCATCTTTGCGTGCGGGTGCCCAAAGAGGCGTGCCCGCTCGGCTTAGCACCAACCAGCAGCACCACGGCGGTACTGGTGATGGGTGATGCCCTTGCCGTTGCGCTGCTTGAAGCACGCGGTTTTACGCCGGAAGATTTCGCCCTGTCACATCCCGGCGGAGCACTGGGTCGCAAGCTCCTGCTGCGCGTTAGCGATATCATGCACTCAGGTGATGAAATACCCCACGTCAGCCGCGATGCGTCTTTGCGCGATGCCCTGCTGGAAATCACCCGCAAGAATCTGGGGATGACCGTTATCTGCGACGACCTGATGAAAATTCATGGGATCTTCACCGACGGCGATTTACGTCGGATTTTCGACATGGGCGTCAATATCAACACTGCGTCCATTGCGGATGTGATGACCACCGGCGGCGTTCGCGTGCGTCCTTCCCTGCTGGCCGTCGATGCGCTGAATTTAATGCAGGAAAAACACATTACCTGTGTGATGGTTGCTGATGGTGACCAGTTGTTGGGTGTGTTACATATGCACGACATGCTGCGCGCTGGCGTAGTTTAATTGAGGAATGCCCTGAATGAGTATTAGCACAGCCCTGGTGGATACCTGCTACGGTCCGGTCAGCACCGACGTGCTTGAACGGGCAAAAGCGGTTCGCCTGCTGATTTGCGATGTGGACGGCGTCATGTCTGATGGCCTGATCTACATGGGAAATCAGGGAGAAGAGCTGAAAAGTTTTAACGTTCGCGACGGTTATGGCATCCGTTGCCTGCTGACTTCTGACATTGAGGTCGCCATTATTACAGGCCGCAATGCGAAATTATTGGAAGATCGCGCCAAAACACTTGGGATCCGTCACTTGTATCAAGGTCAATCAGATAAGCTTTTGGCCTTCCGCGAACTGTTAGATACACTGTCGCTTCGGGCAGAGGAAGTCGCTTACATCGGTGATGACCTGATTGACTGGCCGGTAATGGCCGAAGTGGGTTTGTCCGTCGCGGTTCAGGACGCACATCCTATCCTGCTGCCAAAGGCGCATTACGTCACCCGCATTGCCGGTGGCCGTGGCGCAGTTCGCGAATTATGTGATTTGATTCTGCTGGCGCAGGGCAAGCTGGAGGACGCCAAAGGGCTGTCGATATGAATAAAACAAGACTTTGGATCATTCTGGTTCTGACAGCCATTGTTCTGGTGCTGATTGGCTGGTCGCTGTCTGATAACTCCGATGACGCGCCGCAGGCGGTTAACGATCAGGATCCGACCTATCAAAGCTCCCACACGGTCACCATGGTGTATGACCCGCTGGGCAGCCTGACGTACAAACTGGTCTCCGATCAGGTCAAATACTACACCACCGATCAGGTAACCTGGTTTACCAACCCGGTGGCGACTATGTATGACAAGAATAAAGTTCCAACCTGGGTACTGCGTTCTGATAAAGCCAAGATGACTCAGGATAAAATGCTCTATCTTTATGGGCATGTGCAGGCAGATAGTCTGACGCCGGAAACATCACAGCTGCAAAGAATCAAAACGGACAATGCACGGGTTAACCTGACGACACAAGACGTTGCCTCAGACGATGAAGTGACGCTTTACGGTACAGGTTTTACATCTAACGGCATGAAAATGCGTGGTAATCTGCGTGATAAAACAGCAGAGCTGATCGAAAAGGTAACGACCTCTTATGAAATTCAAAGTAAAAAATAAAATCCGTAATCTTCTGATCACAGGCTCCTTGCTGGCCGTCAGTATTCCAGCATTCGCGTTAAAAGATGACACGACGAAACCGATCACCATTGATTCCGCCAATCAGGCGCTGGATGTGAATACCAACACAGCGACCTTTACCGGCAACGTGGTGGTGAATCAGGGTTCGATTCAGGTCAAAGCCGATAAAGTGGTCGTGATCCGCCCGCAAGGCGTATCCGGTAAAGAAGTGGTTGAAGGCTACGGCAACCCGGTGACTTTCTACCAGTTGCAGGACAACGGCAAACCTATCAAAGGCCACGCGCAGAAAGTCCGTTATGAAGTGGAAACCGATCTGGTGACCCTCACCGGCAACGCGTACTTAGAACAGCTCGACAGCAACGTGAAAGGCGATCGCATTACCTATCTGGTGCAAAAGCAGCAGATGGAAGCCTTCAGTGATAAAGGCAACCGTGTCACGACCGTTCTGGTTCCGACGCAGTTGCAGGAAAAGACCCCGGCAGCAGCCGGCGGCCAGACCAAAAAGAGTAACTGATAATTTATGGCAAAATTAATCGCAGAAAATCTGGCGAAGGCATACAAAGGCCGTAAGGTCGTTGAAGATGTCAGCCTGACCGTTAATTCGGGCGAAATCGTCGGATTACTCGGCCCTAACGGTGCCGGTAAAACCACCACGTTCTACATGGTGGTCGGTATCGTGCAGCGTGATGCGGGCCGCATTATCGTTGACGACGAAGACATCAGCCTTCTGCCATTGCACACCCGCGCACGTCGCGGCATTGGTTACCTGCCTCAGGAGGCGTCCATTTTCCGTCGCCTCAGCGTGTTTGATAACCTGATGGCGGTATTGCAGATCCGTGACGACCTGAATAAAGACCAGCGAAACGATCGCGCTAATGAGCTGATGGAAGAGTTCCATATTTCCCATTTGCGCGATAACCTCGGTCAGTCACTGTCCGGTGGTGAACGCCGTCGTGTGGAAATTGCCCGCGCGCTGGCGGCAAATCCTAAGTTTATTCTGCTGGATGAACCCTTCGCCGGTGTTGACCCGATTTCCGTCATTGATATCAAAAAAATCATTGAGCATTTGCGTGACAGCGGCCTCGGCGTACTGATCACTGACCACAACGTCCGTGAAACGCTGGACGTATGTGAACGTGCCTATATCGTCAGTCAGGGCAAACTTATCGCCCACGGCTCTCCGGCCGACATTCTTGCTGATGAACAAGTGAAACGTGTTTATCTCGGTGAAGAATTCCGTCTGTGATCTGCGCCGCCTGAACCGAGCCTGTTGCGCGTTAACGTAAACAGGCCGTTTCTGACCGAAGCTATACCGTCTCAAATCAGCCACGGATATAAAGCCAAGATATGAAGCAAGGTTTGCAACTCAGATTCAGCCAACAACTGGCCATGACTCCTCAATTACAACAGGCGATCCGTCTGTTGCAATTGTCCACGCTTGAGCTCCAACAGGAGATCCAACTCGCGCTGGAGAGCAACCCTCTGCTGGAACAAACTGACCTGCACGATGAAATCGATGCGGTCGAAACCCCTGACAGTGAAGGTCTGGATACCCGCGAAGCCCTCGAGCAGAAAGACATGCCCGAAGAGCTGCCGCTGGATGCCACCTGGGATGAGATTTACACCGCAGGCACCCCGTCCGGTACCGGCAATGATTACAGCGACGACGAACTGCCGGTGTATCAGGGTGAAACTACCCAAACATTGCAGGATTACCTGATGTGGCAGGTCGAGCTGACGCCGTTTTCCGACACCGACGCCGCTATCGCAACCTCCATTGTCGACGCCGTGGATGACACTGGTTATCTGACAATTTCTCTCGACGACATCCTCGAAAGTATTGGTGATGAAAACGTCACCATGGATGAAGTCGAAGCTGTTTTAAAGCGCGTTCAGCGTTTTGACCCGGTGGGTGTGGCGGCGCGCGATCTACGCGACTGCCTGCTGATTCAGCTTTCTCAGTACGTCCCGGAAACGCCTTTCATCACAGAAGCCAGACTTATCATCAGCGAGCATCTGGATCTGCTGGCGAACCATGATTTCCGCGCACTTATGCGATCAACCCGTCTAAAAGAAGATACACTGAAAGGAGCGATGCTCCTGATCCAGTCTCTTGATCCGCGACCGGGGCAGTCGATCAATACCGGCGAGTCAGAATACGTGATCCCGGATGTATTGGTACGCAAAGTGTCGGGCGTCTGGTCCGTCGAACTGAACTCAGACAGCATTCCGCGACTGAAAATCAACCAGCAGTACGCCGCGATGGGCAATTCCACCCGCAGCGACAGCGACGGGCAGTTTATCCGCAGCAATCTGCAGGAAGCCAAGTGGCTGATCAAAAGTCTTGAAAGCCGTAATGACACGCTCCTGAAAGTGACGCGCTGCATTGTCGAACAGCAGCAGGCGTTCTTTGAGATGGGTGATGAATACATGAAACCAATGGTGCTGGCCGATATCGCCAGCGCCGTTGAAATGCACGAGTCGACGATTTCGCGCGTGACAACGCAGAAGTTCCTGCACAGCCCGCGCGGCATTTTCGAACTGAAGTATTTCTTCTCCAGCCATGTCAGTACTGACAGCGGCGGCGAGGCATCGTCCACCGCAATCCGGGCGCTGGTGAAGAAATTGATAGCCGCGGAGAATCCTGTAAAACCGCTCAGCGACAGTAAGTTAGCAACCCTGCTTTCCGATCAGGGCATCATGGTTGCACGCCGTACCGTTGCAAAATACCGAGAGTCTTTGTCCATCCCGCCCTCAAACCAGCGTAAACAGTTAGTTTGACCTCAACAGAGAAGGAAGACATTATGCAGCTCAACATTACCGGACATCACATTGAGATCACCGATCCCCTGAGAGAATTCATCTCGTTGAAACTGGCGAAGTTAGAACAGTATTTCGACAGGATTAATCAGGTGTATGTGGTGTTAAGCGTTGAAAAAGTGCAAAAAGTCGCGGAAGCGACACTGCATGTGAACGGAGGCGAGTTGCATGCCACCTCGGAACATCAGGATATGTACGCAGCGATTGACGGACTGGTTGATAAACTGGCCCGTCAGCTGAACAAACATAAAGACAAACTGAAACAGCACTGACATTCATGTAGCCAACCCTGTGCTACACACCTTCGGGCATCGGCTTGTGACCTTCGGGGAACGAGCCGATATAGCTTTAAGGGTGAATCAGCGCAAAAGTGAAGATGACATGATCAACGATATAGCAATGCAATTAACGTCGGTGCTCAATGCCGAATGCACCAAAAGCGGCGTTCATTGCGCCAGCAAAAAACGTGCGCTGGAAATCATCAGCGAGCTGGCGGCCAAACAACTGAATTTGTCGCCACAGGTGATTTTTGACGCCATTTTGACCCGTGAGCGTATGGGCAGCACCGGGATCGGTGCCGGGATCGCCATCCCGCACGGCAAGCTGGAAGAAGATACGTTACGCGCCGTGGGCGTGTTTATTCAGCTCGAACAACCGATCGCGTTTGACGCTATCGACAATCAGCCAGTGGATCTGCTTTTTGCCTTGCTGGTTCCTGCAGATCAATGTAAAACCCACTTACACACCTTGTCTTTAGTGGCCAAGAAATTGGCAGATAAAACAGTGTGTCGCCGTCTGCGCGGAGCGCAAAGCGACGAAGAACTGTTCAAGATAATGACTGAAAACGAATAATTTTAAGATTCCCGGCAGCGCGCCGGGAAAGTGAATTCTGAACACTGAATGCCAGGGGAGTGACACCATGGTGCTGATGATTGTCAGCGGCCGTTCCGGTTCCGGGAAGTCGGTTGCCCTAAGGGCATTAGAAGACATGGGATTTTACTGTGTGGATAATCTGCCGGTGGTGTTACTGCCGCAGCTTGCCCAGACGCTTGTCGAACGCAATACGTCTGCCGCCGTCAGCATTGATGTGCGCAACATGCCTGAAACACCGGAAGTTTATGAGTATGCGATGTCACAACTGCCTGAGAGTTTCTCGCCGCAGTTGCTGTTCCTCGACGCTGACCGCAATACCCTGATCCGCCGTTACAGCGACACCCGTCGTCTGCACCCGCTTTCCAGCAAAAATCTGTCCCTCGAAAGTGCCATCGATGAAGAAGCCGATCTGCTCGAACCGTTGCGTTCCGCCGCCGATCTGATCATCGACACTTCCGAAATGTCGGTTCACGAGCTGGCAGAAATGCTGCGCACCCGCCTTTTGGGCAAACGTGAACGCGAACTGACGATGGTCTTCGAATCCTTTGGTTTCAAACACGGCCTGCCGATTGATGCCGATTACGTCTTCGACGTACGTTTCCTGCCAAACCCGCATTGGGATCCGAAACTGCGCCCGATGACCGGGCTTGATAAGCCTGTCGCGGCGTTTCTTGACCGTCATACCGAAGTGCACAATTTTATCTACCAGACCCGCAGCTATCTCGAACAATGGTTGCCCGCGCTGGAAACCAACAACCGCAGCTATCTGACCGTCGCCATTGGTTGTACTGGCGGTAAACACCGTTCGGTGTATATCGCGGAAGAACTGGCCGACTATTTCCGTTCCCGTGGGAAGAATGTTCAGTCCCGCCATCGCACGCTGGAAAAACGCAAATCATGACGGTGAAACAAACGGTAGAAATCAAAAACCGGTTAGGGATGCACGCCCGTCCGGCGATGAAGTTGTTTGAACTGGTGCAGAGTTTTGAATCAGAAGTGATGCTGCGCAACGGCACAGGCATTGAAGCGGAAGCCAGCAGCGTGATCGCCCTGCTGATGCTCGACTCCCCTAAAGGCCAGCAAATCGAAATCGAAGCCACCGGCCCCGATGAGGTTGAAGCACTGAGCGCCGTAGTGAATCTGATTAATTCCGGATTCGATGAAGACTGAGAATTAACCCACTGTTTAAGCCGTATTAAATGCGGCTTAAACAGTCGATCGCAATAGCCTTAAAGCTCTCAAAATTCTCACTGCTCAGCAAACGGCTCATCGAACGCTCCCGCACAAACGTCACGAATAAATCGTAAATCGCCATTGCCTCTTCGTAATCCGCCTTGCTGATCGCCAGCAGGAAAATCACATGCGCCGTTTCCCCTTCGCCCCAGGCAATACCCTGCGGAGAAAGCAAAGTGATCACCACGGTTTTCTTCGCCAGCAAACCTAACGAATGTGGCAATGCAATGCCCTCACCCAGCATGGTCGAGACAATTTCCTCACGCTCTACCACCGACGGGTAAAATGCCTGATCGACATACCCTTCTTCTTCCAGCTGCGAACACACATGCCGGAACAGTTCCGCCTGCGTCATCGGTTCGTTGATGATCATGAAGTGTTTTTCGTCGAAGAATTTTTCCAGCATATAAGGCCGGGTGCGATCCACCAGCACCAGCTTGCCGAGCTGTTCCATCTGGTATTCCGTCGGGAACGGTGAAAGTACAACCACCGGCTTATTCTTCTCGCTGATGCGCGCATTCGAGATAATAAAATCTTCGTCAATGTGCTCCAGCTTCTCGTAATCGCGCAAAGATACGATTTGCTTCATCACCAGCTGCGGATACTTTCGGCTGATCTGCGCCTGAATCATACGGATGGTGGAATTGCCGGTATCGCACACCATCATCACCTGCGGATGACGCTGATAGCCAATGTCGTAATGCCGCTCCAGTCCGACGCCGATGTGCAGCACCAGAAAACCGATCTCGTTTTCGCTGAGCGTATACGGCGTGTATTTACCCCAGCTGGAGACCGCCGCCAGCGTGACGTCATACGCCATCGGATAATGCTGTTTGATGTTGCTCAGCAGCGGATTAGGAATATTGATCTGATATTTCACCCGCGTAATCATGGTCTTGATATGCGTGAGCAGATCCGCACGCAGCTGCTTATCGCCCTGCAAATCATAGTTATAGTGCGCATTGATATACGAAAGAATGTAATCGACCAGCGATTCATCATCGTCGGCGTTAATGTCGGTCGGCAAAATATTCTGCACGCGCCGCGCGGCGATATTCACCCGCAGGTAGGCCTCTTCGGAGGCCGGGATCTCCTTGCCCACCAGACTTTTTAGCTCCTCCGCCAGCCGCAGGGAGACCTGCTTCACCGCCGGATCGCCCTCTTCCGCATCGAAATCCGTCAGCGGATAACCGCCGGCGATGCGTTTGATCGCCACCGCGCAGTAGAGGATCAGATACTGCTCGCCCGCATCGGTCAGCTGAATAGCCGACTGTGTCAGCAGCTGATGCATAAACCGTGTCAGCGGCACCAGCGCTTCCGGCTCCAGACTCTCGGCTTTCAGCAGCGGATTGGCCTGCTCTTCGGCATCGAGCTGAAACAGCAGGTCAGTGAGACAGGCACGGATCGCCAGTTCTGCGCCGAACAGCTTCATACCGTAACGCGGTTTGGTTTCAATATTCAGGTGGTAACGCGCCAGATGCTCCCTCACCTCAGCCATATCATTTTGCAGGGTTCCCCGGCTGACAAACCATTCATCGGCCAGATCTTCCAGCTTCAGTGAAAAAGCTGAGGTCAAAAAGCGGATCAGCAACGTCTTTACCCGCTCTGCGGCGGTGCGCGGCGTCGGGTTCGGTTTAGGCTGTGCCGATTGCTGCAACGAGGAGAACAGCGCCTGATCGTCGATGCGCAGCTGATAACCGCTGCCACGGCTGTGAACAAAGGTCGCGCCATAACCGGCAATGATTTCATTGAGTGATGTGATGTCCGCACGCACGGTGCGCGTTGACACCTCCAGACGCCTGGCCAGCTCATCCTGAGGCAGGGTTTCGGTCTGTAACGCATCAAAAAGTTGCGCCAGCCGTTGATTGGGAAATCTCACCATTGTTGTTCCATATTGTTGCCGCTATACCCCATCCGCTTAAACGAATGGGGTTTGGTTCTCAGGTTGTGTCAGTCAGGGCGCGATAACCATCTGCGACGGACTGCCGACCGCCACGTAGCTGTCGACGAAGGTCAGTTTGCCGCTGTCAGACGATACCTTGAATGTAGTGATGTTATCGCTTCGTTGATTCATTGCGTAAATATATTTGCCGTCCGGTGACAAGGTCAGCGTGCGCGGGTAATCACCACGCGTCCAGGTTTCATCGCTCCATTTCATTGCGCCCTCGCCGGTCACCGAGACCTGCGCGATGCTGTTGTGCAGACGGTTGGCCACGTACAGATGCTTACCGTCCTTACTCAGCACAATGCCCGCCGCAAAGTTGGTGCCTTTGAAACCGGCAGGCAACGAAGACAGGCTGTGCAGTTCAGTCAGCGTGCCTTTAGTGACGTCAAAGCGATAACTGGTCAGCGTCGAGGCTTCTTCGTTGATCAGGAAAACCACTTTTCCGTTGGGATGGAACACGAAGTGGCGCGGCCCGGCTCCTTCGGACGAGGCCTTGATGAACGGCGGCTCGTTGGCTTCGAGTACGCCGGTTTCAGCGTTGAACTTCCACTGATAGATCCTGTCCAGACCGAGATCGGTGGAGAACGCGAATTTGCCGGAAGGATCGGTGGCGATCATATGTGCGTGCGGCCCGTTGTGATCGCTTATTGCAAAACTGCCTTCGGTAGCGGCCGCGGGTTTGCCTGCGCCCGCCGGGCCGGACTCTTGCTGACTGTTGCTGGCGTCGCTGAGTTTGCCGTCAGCCGCCACCGGGAATACTGCCACGATGCCGCTGATGTAGTTGGCGACCAGCAGATGATCGCCTTTTGGCGTCAGCGACAGATACACCGGCCCCGCGCCTGCGGAATCTACCTGATTAATCAGCGTCAGGCTGCCGTCTTGCGGCGCGATGCGGTACGCGGCAATGGCGCCGTGTTTCCCGCCGTTGTAATTATCGATTTCGCTGCCGACGAACAGCGTTTTGCCATCGTGGCTGAGCACCATCTGCGCCTGATTAGGCAGCTGGCTGGCGAGCGTTTTCTCGCTCAGCGCCCCGGTTTTAGGATCAAATTTAAAGCGGTAAACACCTTCCCCGTTCGGGTTGTAGGTGCCGACATAAGCAAAGTGTGGCGTCATGGTTTTTTCGGCTGCGTAGAGCGGCATGGCGGATACGGCCAGCATCGCGGAGGTTAAACCTGAAATCAGAAACCAGTTTCTCATACATTTCCTCAAACGGGGTTGTCAGACAAACGAGAGACTCTGCGCCCCCGTGACCGGGAGAACGCAGAGTATTTAACCGCGCAGACGGCTCACCGCGCAGGAAAGGTCAGAATCTTTAGCCCACCAGCTTTTTAACGCTGGCCAGCAGGGTTTTCACATCTTCCGGGCGGGTGTTACCGGTCGCGCTGTCGATGATTGAGCTGTAAATGTGCGGAATGATTTTCGTGACACCCGCCGCCAGTGCGATTTCCATAATCGCCTCGAAGTTCTCCAGGTCGATACCGCCCGTCGGCTCCAGCCAGAAATCCTGTTCCGCACAGGCGCGCGCGACGGCTGCGAATTCCTCCCGGGTTTTCAGGCCGCCCATCGGGAAATATTTCACCGAGCTGCCGCCCATGTCCCTGAGCAGCGCAATGGCGGTTTCCACCGGCACAATCGCATCGCTGGCCTTTGAGCTCAGTGGCCCGGTGTTGATCTTCACCAGGCCCACTTTGCCGGTAGGCGAAATCAGACCGTTGACCACGCTGTCGCTCTGGCCGAGCAGCGCACGGCTGGTGCCGACGCCGGTAAAGACCTGATTGACGTGTTGCGGCTGCACCTGCGCTGATATCTGGCTGACCATCAGAGACTGACGCGGATCGCCCGCGCCGAGGCCGACGGATAACGCGTTTTCAATCAGCGCGGCATACTCCTTCATGTCCGCCACGGCGCTTGCCACATCGGCATAATTTTTGGAAAGCACGCCAACCAGTACATGACCTTCTGCCGCGTCATAAATCTCGCGGGCATTGTCTTTCGAGCCCGCCAGCACGTTCAGGCAGACGCGGTCACGGTAGAAGTTTGGGGTCAGCTTCATGCTTTCTCTCCACTGAAAAGTTGTTTGAAACGGTCGGCGACGATGGCGAGCTGTGGCGGCGTCACGCTGCGCACGTCCACTTCGATCTTGCCTTCGTTAGCGCGGTAGCCTCGGAAATAAATAGCGATATCGCCGGTTTTCATCGCTTCCACAATGGCTTTGGTTTTCCAGCCCAGCACCGCTTCGTCAAAGGTGATTTCCGTACGGGCGATGTCGCGCCCGGCGCTGTCCCAGACCACACGGCCGGTGACGCCGTGGATTTCATTCAGGCTGGCGATAAATGGCGTCATCTTATCGACCATTTCCTGGCCACTGGTTTTCGGCAATGTGATGTAGCTTTCAATCGCCTGCGTCAGGCCGAGAATGCCCTCTTTGCCGACTTTCATCGCGCGACCAATGCCGCCGGATTGCAGCTTCACCCATTCGACGTACTGTTTTTTACCCAGCACCAGACCGCTGGTCGGCCCTTCGATGGCTTTCGCACCGCTGTAAATCACCAGATCTGCGCCCATTTCGTAGTAACAGGTCAGGTCTTCTTCTGCGGCCGCATCGACGATCAGCGGCAGGTTATATTCCCGCGCCACCGCCGCCGCTTCTTCCACGGAGAGAATGCTTTTCTGCACGCTGTGATGCGATTTGATGTACATGATGGCCGCAGTGCGCGGCGTGATGCAGGCCGCCAGCTGTGCCGCCGAACATTCGTTGGCGTAACCGGCTTCGACGACTTTCCCGCCGCCCATCGTCACCATCGTGGCGACCGGTGCACCGAAATTCACGTTATGACCTTTCGGCAGCACGATGTCGTGCGGCACGTCGAGCGGCGCGGCGTGCAGGTTTTCCAGCAGCCACGCGTTATCTTTCACGATCACCGCCGCGACCGACTGGGCGATCCCGGCGGAGGCGCAGGACACCACGACTGCGCTTTCGACATTCAGCAGTCTGGCGATGTACGCACCGGTTTTATTCACCAGATCTTTCATCTCGAAGAAATGGTTCAGGCCGGTATTCACCACGGCAGCCACTTCTTCGCGCGGCGTTGAGACGCCGAGAAGGGTCATCCGCCCGGAAGCATTGATGACCTGTTTTAAATTGTACTTTTCATATAACGATTGTTCAGAAGACATGAGCAGATTTCCCTTCTTCGGTTAACAGGGTGATGCCCGCGACCACGGCGGCCAGAGGCACCAGCAAACTTTCGCCCTTCACGGACTGACCTTCAGAATCGACAAACACCTGCGGCGCGTGGCGCAGCTCAAACAGGGTCAGATCGGCGTCAGCTCCCACTTCCAGACGCCCTTTGGTGCGCAGGCGTAACGCATCGGCGGCGTGCGAGGTGACGCAATCGATCACCTGCGGCAACGTCATGCCGACGCTAAAGAATTTGGACATCACCGTCGCCAGGCTGTGAACCGGTCCGCTGATGCGGTTGCGGCAGTAAATATCGGAGCTGATGGTGTGCGGCAAAATGCCCTGCTTAATGGCCAGTTCCGCCACCTCAAAACTGAAGCTCGCGGAGCCGTGGCCGACATCCAGCCGCACGCCGCGGCTCAGCGCGCGTTTCACTGAATCGCGCAGTACGCCTTCCGGCGACAAAATGCGGTTCGGCTTGCCGTTATAGCAATGGGTGATGATGTCGCCGGAAGTGAGTAAATCAGCGATTTCGTCGAGATTCGGCGGGTTATTGCCGATATGAACCATCAGCGGTAAATCATCATTTTCCTGCTGAATTTCTTTAGCGCGAATCAGCGGCTGAATGCCGTTCTTACCGACCACGCTGCTGCTCATGCGGGCTTTAATACCGATGATAAAACCAGGATTTTTTTCGATAGCCGTACGCACCGCCGCTTTGTCGATCTGCGCCATATCGGCCAGTTCGTTCTGCGTGACAATGCCAGTGCGGGCGATATTCAAAAACGCGTAGACGTTAGTTTTCGCCGCGCGGGTGATCTGATAGAAATCATCGACATCATTCGCGCCGGTACTTCCGGCATCGGCCACGGTAGTCACGCCGCTGGCGACGCCGATCAGATCAGCGTCATCATGATAAATCGGTGATTTGGGGTAACAGTGAACGTGGGAGTCGATCCAGCCCGCGCTGGCGTAAACCTTGCCGTGCAGATCGAGAACGTGGCGGGCGGATGCGTCCGCCGGGACGTCAAGGGCGGCGATTTTGCCGTCGCGGATGGCGATGTCCATCAGGCTGCCGTCTGTGCTTTTTGCCTGTCGGATGATCAGATCATACATTCTCTCTTCTCCGTCTCTCTTCTGCGTAAGACCGGGCCTCAGAAGCGCGTCCTGACGCCCGGTTACTGCGTTTTACTGCCGTTCCTACAGGGAAACCGGGAAAAACGCGCCCAGCACCATCGCACCGAGAATGGCACCGCCGGTGATCGGCTTTTGCCACAGATAAAAACCTAACGCGCCCAGCAACGAGCCCAGACCGATAGGAATCGACGCGGCCATCGCGGACAGGATAATCAACGGCCCGAGGAAGCGGCCGGAGGCATTACCCGCGCCCATCATCACGTCCGCCCCGTAGGTCGAGTTGCTCTGATTGATGGTGAATTTGCGCGCCAGAATGATGATGTAACCCACGGCTAAACCGAGGATCAGGCCGGTCACCAGCGAAGCAGCAAAGTTCGCCACCGGGAAGATGATCCCCGCGCCCAGCAGCATCGCCGGAACGCCAAGGCCGATACCGGTCTGGATAGCGCCACCGATATCTAGAATCCCGACCAGGGAGCCTTCGATGATGCGGGCGAACAGGAAGCTGGCACCGAAGGCCGCCACTGCGCCATACACGCCGGTATCCATGCCTGAACGCAGCATCGACACAAACGCCACTTCGTTAAACGCCCCGATGCCATACAGGTAATACATGTGCGTCCCGGCGAAGACGCCGGAGGACAGTAATCCGACAAAGATCGGGAACGACCATTCGGCGTACCAGAAACCACGTTTGGCTTGTTCTTCCATTGTCATTTCCTCTTACTTGCCGCTGATGGAGTTGTGGATGCCGTTCAGCCATGTCGGAACGTCCAGCATGAATGACTGCAACAATTTGACGTCGAAACCACGGAAGAAGCCGCTGAGGACGAACAGCGCGATAATCGCCGCCATCATCACTTTGGTGACGTGGTTCCAGCCGCTTTCTTCGACCCCTTTACCAATCAGGATACCCAGCACCAGACCCGGTACGGCGTTGCCCATGATCATCTGCGCCAGACCGCCAAAAATGGTGGCCCAGAAACCCGAACGACGCCCTGCATCAATCGCAGCCAGCCAGAAAATCACCGGCATGACGGTGTTCACCAGCATGTTTGCGGCAGGCACCAGCACTTTGATCGCCGTGACCTGCAGTGCAGCAGGAACCGCCGAGGCCGTGGTGTTAAGGAATGCCACGACAATCATGCCGATGATGCCGCCCGCAATCGCCATTTTGCGCGGGTCATGCATGGTTTCTGCGACGTTGCGGTTTTTAAACATCAGTGCCGCGGTCGCCCAGTGAGGGATGATGCGGTGGTCGACGTCCTGTGTGAAAGACCCCGCCGCCACGGAAGATGCCCAGGCATTAAAGAAGAAGCCCAGACCGAATGAGAAATGCGAAGCCGGATCGCCTTCACAGGAATTTAATTCCCCAAGAGTACGAAAAGCCCCCATTCCTTGCACGGTCGGCGCGTGGAACATACGTGCGGCACCCGCACCTACGCCCACCCCAACCAGTCCGCCGATAATAAGCGACTTAAATAAAATAATTAAAAACATCAGTATATCCTTGTCATTTATAGCTAACGTTTTTATTTCGTGACAAAAACTACCTGTTCCGTATCAATAACAGTCAGGTTGACGGTAATGTCTAACGCCACGTAATAACTCTTTTTTTCCCTGGCCAGAAAAAAGAACAGGAACTTTTCTCTTTTAACGGATTCTTCGGCTTTTATTACCTTGACGTCCTGCGGTTCAATGCGCAGCAAGACATTATTCGCCGAAGCTTTGAGAACGGTTCGCTGAACCTGACTCAGTGCGGAAGAAAAGGCGGCAGCCTTATTTTCGCCTTTTCCCTCAACCCGAACTGTCGTGGTTGATTGTTGTTTCATTACGCCTGACCATACTTTTTGTTATAAGCTTCCACCAGGCGCTGACCCAGTTCTTCTTTATCCATAAATCCAAACCCTAATACCAAACAGCCTTCGTTAATTGCGGTGACACCTTCATCCACTGAGCGCATCCCATATTTGGCTTTATATCCATATTTGTTTTGTGCGGTAATCGCACCCGCGCCGCCACTGCCGCAGAAAGAAATACCAAAGGTCGCGCCTTCTGCTTTCATCACGTCACCGAGTTTCATATCTGCTGCCATACCAGGGACAACAATGGCTTTTCCGCCCGCTGCTTCAACGCCTGCCGCGACTTTCTGCCCTTTGCCTAAACGGTCGCCGATCACTACTAATACTTGTCCCATGATTTATCTCTCCAGTTAATTCGCTGTACTTTCTGTAAAATTTATTTTGGCTCGTTGTCACGTGCGACTTCGAAATGCACCGAGAGCAGATACGCTTCTTCGATCGGTAAATTTCCTAACCAGCCGATCACCTCTTCTGCCATTTTCATGGAGTCATCAGAGATTTCATCAAATAATTCTTTTTCGACTTCAGGTAACGGCTCACCGGTAATGGATCGCAACACCATGGCTTTAACGTGTGACGTTAACATCTGCAACTGAACATCGGTGGTGTAGATATTCTTTGCACTTTGCATGGCCTGAATATCTTTTAAAATTTGCTCTGTGGTTGCCGCGGCGTCTTTAAATTCACGTTGCCCGGCCCCATTCACAGATGCGCTTGCGTTATTCACTCGCGATTACCTCTCTCCTTGCCTGACTCACTAATTTCAGCCGTTTATTTCGTCTGTCTTTACCCTAACCCCAGGGAGATTTCCTGTGTAGACCGTCTTTTTCCAGTTCGAAGTGGAAATACAATGAGCTGAGCGGATCCGATTCGCAAAACGAAAAGTTAAGTCGTCATATCACTGAGTATTACCGTCTGTAGCAGCGTATTTCACTGGTAATCGGAATTTTCGCAATGCGGAATATTTCCATCACATCCCTTTCATTTCCGCTTAAGAGTGCCTAGTATCAAAGAACACCCGCAAATTACTGACACCCCTGCGCTTACCCGCGGGGGTGTTATTTTTTGCCTACTGGCAACCCATCCGCACAAAGCGGGTGATGCAAAAGGAATCCTGGAGAATGTTATGAGCAAACCGACACTGACCATCAGCGAACTTGACGCAGAACGCCTGGACACCCTGCTGGCGCAGCCTGCCTATGCCAACAGCCCGGTCGCAGATGCCCTGAATGAAGAGTTGGATCGCGCAGAGATTTTGCCGCCAGAAGACATGCCCGCCGACGTGGTCACGATGAACAGCAAGGTGCGCTTTACAGAAGGTAAAGAGGGCGAAGAACATATCCGCACGCTGGTGTATCCGGCGGCGCTGAAAGACAGTAACGAGCAGTTATCCGTGATGGCGCCGCTTGGTGCAGCGTTGCTGGGCTTACGCGTGGGTGGAAGTATCACGTGGAAGATGCCGAACGGCGAAGACAGCCGGATCGAGGTGCTGGAGTTGTTGTTCCAGCCGGAGGCAGCGGGGGAACTGCGACGCTAAAGTCCGTTAAATCCCTTCCCTGCGAAGGGGAGGGAAAGGAGCGAGGCAGGCGTCATTTACTTAAATTTCTTATGGTTCTCATTCCTTGTCGCCTTAAACCCTTCAGCTTCTTTCTTCGCTTCATCCACTTTGCCCGCTTTAGCTAAAGCGGCAGCCGAATCAATTTGTCCGATCAGCGTATCGAGCCCTTTGTGGTAGTCCTTCATCTCAGGGCTGTCCGGCGCTTTGCCTTTCAGCTTTGGCGGTGTCGCTTTCTTAGCATCTTCCGCTGCCGCTTTCATGTTCGCCAGACCGGTGGTCAGTTCCGCCTGATCGTTGGTTTTCAACACTTTGCCGTAGTTATCGGCAATCGTGTCCATGTCTGTTTCTAAATCCGCCGCCAGTGCGACCGTACTGCTTCCTAATAAGGCCACAACTGCTAACGCCATCAGATGTTTACGCATGAGGGATTCTCTCTATTGTTATAAATTTATTATTTAAAACGACATTGCTTGTAAGGCTTTATAAAAATAGGCCGAGAGAAGGCAAAGTGGAACGACTTTTTTTGTAAATAAGCATTGATGAGAGGAATGAAGCAGAAGAACAGCAGCGATCGGGCGACCGCTGCTGGGAGAGATTATTCGCCGGCGATTTTCATCGAAGGCAATAATACGGAACCACACTGGATATTGCTGCGGGTTTCGATATCGCTGCCGATGGCGACCATATCGCGCCACATGTCTTTCAGGTTACCGGCGATGGTGATTTCACTCACCGGATACTGGATTTCACCGTTCTCGACCCAGAAACCTGCCGCACCGCGGGAGTAATCGCCGGTAACGCCGCTGACGCCCTGCCCCATCAGTTCCGTCACCACCAGGCCTTTGTCCAGCTTACGCAACATACCGGCGAAGTCGTCACCCTGACCGGCGATGCGCCAGTTATGGATGCCGCCTGCGTGCCCGGTGGTTTGCAGACCGAGCTTGCCCGCGGAATAGCAGGTCATCAGCCAGGTTTGCAGCACGCCCGCTTTTACGATGTCGCGACGCTGGGTGCGCACACCTTCGCTGTCGAACGGCGTCGAGGCCAGCCCCTGCAACAGATGCGGATGTTCTTCGATGGTCAGCCACTCAGGCAGGATCTGTTCGCCAAGGCTGTCGAGCAGGAAGGAGGATTTACGGTAGATGCTGCCGCCGCTGATCGCACCTACCAGATGGCCAAACAGGCCGGTCGCTACTTCAGCAGCGAACAGCACCGGTGCGTGCATGGTGGGTAATTTTCGCGGTGCGAGACGGGACAACGTGCGGCGTGCGCACTCTGCGCCAACCCATTCCGGGTCTTTCAGATCACTCATTTTACGGGCGATGGAATAGGCGTAATCACGTTCCATGTCGCCTTCGTGTTCGGCGATGACTGAGGCGGAAATCGAGTGGCGCGTTGAGCAATAACTTTGCAGCATGCCGTGGCTGTTACCGAAAACGCGGATGCCGTAATGGCTGTTAAAGCTGCCACCTTCGGTGTTAGTGATGCGCTTGTCCGCTTTCAGCGCGGCCTGTTCAGCGCGTGCTGCCAGCTCAATGCTGCGATCCGGATCCAGCTCTTCCGGATGGAATAAATCCAGATCCGGTGCATCGAAGGCCAGCATCTCTTTATCCGCTACACCGGCAAACGGATCCGGCGAGGTATAACGGGCGATGTCCAGTGCGGCCTGCACGGTGAGGGAGATCGCGTCCGGGCTTAAATCGGTGGAAGACGCGCTGCCTTTGCGGTTTTGATAGTAAACGGTGATGCCCAGCGCGCCATCGCTGTTGAATTCAACGTTCTCGACTTCACCAAAACGTGTACTGACGCCGATACCGGTGGTTTTGCTGACCGCCACTTCTGCGGCGTCTGAACCGGCTTTCGCCAGTTCTAATGCCTGAGATACGGCCTGTTCGAGGGTTTTACGCTGCTGCGCAACTTGATTCACTACGTTCATCGGCATGCCATCGCTTATGAGATAAAAGGGATTGTTCTACACTGAAACACAGATACTTATCCTTTTGAGTCTAACAGAGACTCGCCATAATTTCGCATAGCGTGCGGCGGTGTTAAGACCGAAGTTGCAACAGAATAGCCATCTCTGTGGCATAATGCCGCCGAAGCAATAAAGCACAATCAAACTGACAGGATTACCTCGATAAGAGGAAGCGCCCATGACAAAGAAAATTGACGACTGGCTCGATGACGTTCCCGAGAATAATGAGAACGAAGAAGATGATGAGATCATCTGGGTCAGTAAAAGTGAAATCAAACGTGACGCCGAGGCGCTGAAAGATCTCGGTGCAGAAATGGTGGATCTGGGTAAAAACTCGCTCGATAAACTGCCGCTGGATGAAGATCTGCGCGCGGCCATCGATTTAGCTCAGAAAATCAAAAAAGAAGGCCGTCGCCGCCAGTTACAGCTGATCGGTAAAATGCTGCGTTCGCGCGATGTGGAGCCGATTGAAACCGCGCTCGACAAGCTCAAAAACCGCCACAACCAGCAGGTTTCGCTGTTCCACAAACTGGAAATGCTGCGTGACCGTCTGGTCGAAGAAGGCGATGAAGCAGTGCCAACGGTGCTGGAGCTGTATCCGGAAGCCGACCGCCAGCAGCTGCGCGCATTAATCCGCAACGCGCAGAAAGAGAAAGCGACTAACAAACCGCCGAAATCTTACCGCCAGATTTTCCAGTATCTGCGCGAACTGGCTCAGGCCCAGGAATAAAAAACAAAACCCGCTGAAAGGCGGGTTTTTTGTTTTCAGCCTTTCGCTTTCGCGACAGGTTTCTCCAGCAGGTTCAGACGCAGCTCGCCTTCCAGCTCTTCTTCTGCCTCTTCAAACAGCAAAATCAGTGCGCCGAAACGCCGCTTACGGCTGGCAGTCAGATTGATAAAATCTATCTCCACCGGCAGCGCAATCCCGCCCGTGACTTCATCCCAAAGTGCATCCAGATTCGCGCCAAAGCTGTCAGTCAGTGAAAACTGACGGACAAATTCGGCATAGAATGCCGGTAAATCCGGGATGTGATTAAAATCGAAGCTCACTTTATTCATCGACATTACTCCACCCGAACAAAATTCTGATAATGGTCACGGCTGACGTAAATCAGCCCGTCGCTGGCGAACAACACGCGGTCAGCGCCGCGACGTCCGCAGCGATAGTTGATATCCGCCTCACGCCAGACCCGTTTGTACGCTGTCGGTAAGCGCCCTTCCCGGTTCGAGAAACGGTCGCCGCCAATGGCTTTTCCCGCCAGCACGTCACAGAGGTTACCGGAACGTGCATCCCAGCCCGCTTCACGCGCTTTTTTCTTGGTGATGTAGTTGTCAGGTAACCGGTGATTCTGGCGTAAATAGCTGACTACCGTTTTCTCATCGGTGCCCGATACGATGGTGCCAGAGTTGTATGTCGTTTTCGCGACAACCTGCCCGGCGACGCCGGACAGCCCCAGAATCACGGCGGCGACCACCATCAGCGTGCGCTGCAGCCCGTAAAATACCTTCATTGACGTCCTTTGTGCATAGCCGGAAATGATGTGTTCCTCTTTATTGTTTCCTAAAATCCGCTTTCTGAAAAGGCGACTTATAGATTTCCTAAATGTAACGTTTTCACCTGTAAATACTCTTCCAGTCCCAGCACCGACCCTTCGCGCCCCAGACCGGACTCTTTCACCCCACCAAACGGCGCGGCTTCGTTGGAAATCGCACATTCATTCACGCCGATCATGCCGCTCTCAATTGCATCCGCGACGCGGAAAACGCGTTGCAGGTTCTGGCTGTAGAAATAGGCAGCCAGCCCGAACGGAGTATCATTGGCGCGCTGAATAACTTCCTCTTCCGTTTTGAAACGGAAGCAGGCCGCCAGCGGGCCGAAGGTTTCTTCGTGGGCGACTTTCATATCGTCGGTGGCATCGGCAATCACCGTAGGCTGGAAGAAGTTGCCGCCGAGCTTGTGACGCTCGCCGCCTTCCATCAGTCGTCCGCCTTTCTCCAGCGCGTCTTTGACGTGATCTTCCACTTTCTCCAGCCCTTTGATGTCGATCAGCGGCCCGACAATCACACCGTCGTCCATGCCATTGCCGACTTTCAGCTTGCGCACTTCTTCCACCAGACGGGAAACGAACGCATCGTAAACGCCGTCCTGCACGTAAATGCGGTTGATGCACACGCATACCTGTCCGGTATTACGGAATTTACAGGTGATCGCGCCTTTGACGGCGGCGTCGAGATCGGCATCATCAAATACGATATACGGCGCGTTGCCGCCGAGCTCCATCGACACTTTTTTCATGGTGTCGGCGCTATTACGCACCAGCGTTTTACCGACCTCCGTCGACCCCGTGAAGGAGACTTTACGCACTTTGTCGCTGGCCATAATTGCGTCGCTGATGGCATGTGTATCACCGGCCACGCCGTTGATCACGCCATCCGGCACACCGGCGTCTTTTGCCAGTTGCAACAGCGCGAAGGCCGAAAGCGGCGTGTTATTGGCCGGTTTGATAAGGCCGGTACAGCCCGCAGCCAGCGCCGGGCCGAGTTTGCGGGTCAGCATCGCCAGCGGGAAATTCCACGGGGTGATCGCCGCGACCACACCGACAGGTTCGCGGGTGGCAAAAATGCGGGAACCCGTTTTTGCTGGCGGAATGATTTCGCCGTTCGCTCGCTTAGCTTCTTCGCTGAACCATTGCAGATAGCTGGCGGCGTAATCGACCTCGCCCAGCGCTTCTTTCAGCGGTTTGCCCTGCTCCGCCACCATCAGCTCGCCGAGAAACTGTTTGTTCTCCAGCATCAGCTCATACCAGCGGTGTAAAATTTCAGAACGTGCTTTGGCGGTGGTTTTGCGCCACGCAGGAAAGGCATCGCTGGCCGCTTTAATCGCCGCTTCGGTTTCAGCTTTCCCCGCTTTAGCCACTTTCGCCACCACATCGCCGGTGGCCGGATCCAGCACATCAAACGTGGTTTTGGCTTCATGCCATTTACCGCCGGTGAAATAACCGGTCTTAAATAAAGGATGTGCGGACAGTTTCTTAAGGTGGGCAGACATGTAAATCCTCCTGACGTATACCGTTTAAAGCAATGAATAGAAATAAGTATAGCGGCTCAGGAGGAAGCGTCTCTCAGACAGCACTGAGAGACACAGCTCGCAAAGTGGAATGTCACACGTTCACAACCACAAAGCTGGTGAGTAAACTGAGTTATCACTGGCTTAATGATTAAGGAAAAGGGATGTCGACACGCATAAAAATGAATATCGGCGAGCTGTATACGGACATGGGCGAAGGGCTGCCGGAAGAGCGCCGTGCAGGGAAAGAACGGGTGTACGATTACAACCTGACCCGCCCCTCGGAAGAAGAAAAGCGCCAGCGGATGCTCAAAGACATGATGGGCAGCATCGGCGAAAATGGCTGGATTGAACCGCCACTGCGCGTGGCTTATGGCACACATACCCACATCGGCAAGAACTTCTACGCCAACTTCAATCTCACGCTGGTGGATGACGCCACGGTAACCATCGGCGATAACGTGATGATTGCGCCGAACGTGACCCTCGCCACCGCCGGGCATCCAATCGATCCGGACATCCGCATCACCGGACAACAGTTCTCCCTGCCCATCGTGATTGAAGATAACGTCTGGCTGGGCGCGGGCGTAATAGTGAATCCAGGCGTAACGATTGGCCGTAACAGCGTAATTGGCGCAGGCAGCGTGGTCACAACTTCTATTCCGGAAAATGTCGTCGCGGTGGGCGTACCGTGCCGCGTTATGCGGACCATCGGGCCGGAAGATCGCAAGGCGTTTACGAAGTAAAAGCTAAAGTAAGCGCAAAAGAAAAAGGCCGGTGCTTTGCAGCAACGGCCTTGTATTTTATTCGCTTACACCACAAAGGAATGCTGATAACGATGCAACATGTCGGTCAGGCGGCGCACCGGTTCGGTGACTTTCAGCGGCGCATCGTATTCCACCAGTTTTTCCTGATACTCCCCGAGCTCGCTTAGCAAACGTTGATAATAATACGTTCGCTTTCCTTCGCCCGACGCTGACACTACATGGTCAGCCGTATTGCGGATTTTCTTATGGAATGCCGACAGTTCGTCGTTCACCGGCACTTCCGCCAGCTTCATCCGCTGATGCGCGATAATCAGCATCAGCGCCAGGCGATATTTGCCGATGTCGTTCGGAAACATCACCAGCAACTGATTCAGCTGATGGTATAACGCAGGCAGATGGTTCTCGCGGCGGCGATAGGCTTTGGTGGTCAGCGCGGAAACGGCGCTGCTCATAAAGCGGTTAAGCAGTGTGCGACCGGTTTTCTCGCGCGATTTATCACGCACCACCAGTAATACCGTCATGGCAATTACGGTTCCAATCGCCTGACCCGTGGCGTTATCCAAAAACGAGGTCACGTTAAATTTCATCGGGTTACTCAGAACCAGAATATTGATGGTTCCCGCCAGCAGCCCGAGCATACCGAGGCGACGCTTAGTCACTTCAATACCAATGAAGAAGGTGAAAATCCCCAGTGAAAGACACAGCAGGAACAAACTTTGCTGCGTCGCGGGCATGATCAGCATAAACATCATCGAACCGACAGGGATCGCCAGCAGCATACCGACGATAAAGTCCATCGCCATGCCCTTCGGGTTAGGTGTGCGCATCGCCAGCGAGGTCACAACGGCGATAATCACCACGCAGCCGCTGCCCGACGTCCAGCCGGTCCACAACCACATCAGGCACCCGATGGCGGTCGCAGTAAAGGTGCGCAGGCCGTTAATCAGCGCGTGATGGCGTTCTGCCGAGGCCGGACGCACCACCACTTCGCTGTCCAGCACGCCGCTTTCGATACTGCTGATGCTGCTGTTAGTGTGAACGCCTTTCATCAGCAACAGCGCACGGGTGCCCGCACCGGCCCAGGCGCTGATGGTCATCAGGACGTTATCGCTATGAGAACCGGTAATGACCTGCCGCAACAGCTTTAGCCGGCGATGCACCTCCGCGACGGTTTCCGCCGGTTCATCGAACATCGCTTTCAGTTCGGGAGACAATCTTTCCGGCGAGGTTTGCAAGATCAGATACGTTTCACAGGCCTGCGTAATCATGCTCAGCGAGGTACTGTGCAGCGCTTTCAGACGCCGGTTACAGCGCTGCCAGCGCGATGATTCCATCATCAGACTGCTGCGCATACCGTTCAGCGCCGTGGTGCTTTTCACCAGATTATTCCACGATTTATCAATATCTTCC
Organism: Rahnella inusitata; assembly: GCF_965118895.1. Classification (GTDB taxonomy): domain Bacteria; phylum Pseudomonadota; class Gammaproteobacteria; order Enterobacterales; family Enterobacteriaceae; genus Rahnella; species Rahnella inusitata_A. The sequence goes on along the minus strand of NZ_CBCPJJ010000021.1, from coordinate 130,256 downwards.
TTCGACGCGTTATTCACGCAAATTCGCATCAGCGCGAACTGATCGAGCATCAACTGACTGACGGCGCGGTCGATATCTTTTTTGATAGAACGGGGAGAAAACAACAGGTCAGCGACGATTGCACAACAAATCCCGAGGACAATTTCACTGCAACGCTCTACCGCAAACTGCGGCGTTTGCAGCGGCGTGGCGGCGGAAGTGACGACGATAATCAGCGCGGTGTAACCGGCCAGACCGAGCGCATAGGAGTTCTCGACGCGAACCAGCGAAGACCACCAGGTACAGACGCCCGCCCAGATACAGCACAGGAGCAGCATCACCACCGGTGCACGCGCCGTGGCGATCACTATCACCAGCGCGGCCAGACAGCCGATAAAGGTGCCGATAACGCGCAGAAAACCACGGTGACGGATGGCACCGGCAAACGGCTCGCCACCGGCCGCCAGCGCAGGGCCGGAGGTCACGATGGCGGCGGTCATGGCAGACCAGCGCGGGGTTTCGAGTTGCAGATAGAACCCGAGCACCAGCGCGCCGAGGATCGCGAACGTCAGCTTACACGCAAAACGGATGCGAGGGATCAGGACACTATTATTCATTTTCCGGCCTTAGCCAAACTCTCTCAGACGGTGCAACAATCGGCGGAACGGAGAACCGTCATTCTGCTGACGATCGTGACTGCCGGTAATCACGACGGTCGCCGTGGTGCCTGCCGGATACGGATGCTGCTGATCGGCATCATCAAGAACAATTTTGACCGGCACACGCTGCGCCAGACGTACCCATTCGAGGTTGCTGTCGATAGTCGCCAGCCCGTTGGTTGCCGCAGAGGATGAACTGTTGGTCACCGCTGCCGCGACGCTGTCGACCGTGCCGTGCATGATGCGATTACTGCCAAGCGGCGTGATTTCCACGCGGTCGCCTTTGCTCAGACCGGAAAGTTTGGTTTCTTCCAGATAGGCAAGAATATAGAAGGAGTTTTTCTTCACCAGCGCAACGGCGGTCGAACCGCGGTTGATGTAGTTACCCGGATGCACGGTGAGGTTGGTCACCCAGCCATCAGCAGGGGCAACCACCACGGTGCGCTGGAGATCAAGCACCGCCAGATCGCGCGCAGCCTGGGCTTTTGCCAGCTGATGTTGCGCGGTTTGCAGCACGTTGTTCGCCTGGTCGATCTCTTCCTGCGACATTGCCTGCACACCCAGTTTCACACGGCGACCGGCTTCGCGTTTTTTCTCGGCGGCCAGCGCCTGATAGTACGCGACGTCAGCGCTCGCTTCGTCCAGCGCCTGCTGATAACGCGGCTGATCGATTTTGAACAGGATTTGCCCCTTCTTCACCAGCTGGTTATCAATGACCGGCACATCGGTGATAAGACCGGTGACGTCGGGTGCGATGGACACCACGTCAGCGGTAAATTTGGCATCGCGGGTCCACGGTGATTCGGTGTAGAACGCCCAGGCTTTAAAGATTGCGATGACAGCCAGAACGACAAGAATCAGCGTAATTAGATAACGTATTATTTTTATAGAGAAATTTTTCACAACGCCCTCAGACGAACATGCAGGAGATCAGGTAGAAAAGACAGCAGTACAAAGCTGTGTTGAACAACGCCGGGTGCCAGACAAAATCGTAAATTCCCGTAGGCTGCAAAATGCGCCGCAGCAGGAAAAACACCACCAGCGCCAGCAGTATTTCAAAGAACACCGGGGGAAACGACAATCCGAAAATCACCATTACCGGAAGCAAACTCATCAAAAATTCCTTACATTATGACGACGGGCAGTATGACGGCAGAAATGCTGGTTAATCCCGCGCGCACATTATTCATTATTTTAGGCAACAGCTCTCAAACCCGGAGAAATAATTCACGGGAGGCAGAGATGGAAACTGTGGGGTTGCCAGGGAAGTGTGCGAAGGTAAGCAGTCAGGAAAACTCGAACCTGAGGTTTATCGCCCGGAAGGGTATATTAGCCTGCTTATTATCAAGTTATCAACGTTGTGTGATCTAAATCACTTTTAAGCCAGAGTTAACAATGGACCGATTAAAACGCATGTCGATTTTCGCTCAGGTTGTGGAGAGCGGCTCATTTACCGCCGCGGCGCGACGCCTCGACATGAGCGTTTCCGCCATCAGCCAGACGATCTCAAAGCTTGAAAATGACCTACAAATCAAATTATTAAACCGAAGCACCCGCAGTATCGGCCTGACCGAAGCCGGAAAGATTTATTATCAGGGCTGCCGGAAAATGCTCCATGACGTGCGTGAAGTGCATGAGCAATTATACGCCTTTAACAACACACCCACCGGAACGTTACGCATCGGCAGCTCATCAACAATGGCACAAAATGTTCTTGCTGCGATGACCGCCGAAATGCTCAGCGAATACCCCGGCCTGACCGTCAATCTGGTCACCGGCATCCCGGCGCCGGATCTGATCGCCGACGGCTTAGACGTAGTGATCCGCGTCGGTGCCTTGCAGGATTCCAGTCTGTTCTCCACGCGCCTCGGTTCGATGCCGATGGTGGTATGCGCCGCCCGCAGTTATCTGGCGCAGCACGGCACGCCGGAAAAACCGGCGGACATGGTGAATTTCTCATGGCTGGAGTATAGCGTCCGTCCCGATAGTGAATTCGAACTGATCGCCCCCGAAGGTATCACCACCCGTATCAATCCGCAGGGGCGCTTCGTCACCAACGATTCGCAGACGATGATCCGCTGGCTGAAAGCCGGTGTCGGTATTGCCTACGTGCCGCTGATGTGGATTATCGAAGAGATTAACGCCGGAGACGTGGAGATTCTGTTTGGCCGCTATCAGTCGGATCCGCGCCCGGTTTACGCGCTGTACACCGAAAAAGACAAACTTCCGCTGAAAGTGCAGGTCTGCATTAACTATCTGACGGATTACTTCAAACGGGTCGGCAAGGTGTATCAGGGCTACCGGCAGGGGAAAAAGGGGATGCCGTGGGAGTGATGTGTGGAGCACAAACCAAAACCCTAACTGACCTCCCCTTGTGAAAGGGGAGGGATAAAAACAAAGAGATTTGGGATTACGCCGTGCCGCCTACCGTCAGATTATCCAGCTTGAGGGTTGGCTGGCCGACGCCGACCGGCAGGCTCTGGCCTTCTTTACCGCATACGCCGACGCCTTTATCGAGCGCCAGATCGTTCCCGACCATGGAAATCTGCTGCATCGCTTCGATACCGGAACCAATCAGCGTCGCGCCTTTCACCGGTTTGGTGATGCGGCCCTTTTCAATCAGATAGGCTTCGGACGTGGAGAACACGAATTTGCCGGAGGTGATGTCCACCTGACCGCCGCCGAAATTCGGTGCATACAGACCATATTCGACGCTGCTGATGATGTCTTCAGGCGTGGATTTCCCGCCCAGCAGGTAGGTGTTGGTCATGCGCGGCATAGGCAGATGCGCATAAGACTCGCGACGGCCGTTACCGGTCGGCGCAACGCCCATCAGGCGCGCATTCAGTTTGTCCTGCATGTAGCCTTTCAGCACACCGTTTTCGATCAGCACATTGTACTGGCCCGGCACGCCTTCATCATCAATTGCCAGCGAGCCGCGCAGGCCGTGCATCGTGCCGTCATCGACCACGGTACACAGTTCTGATGCCACCAGCTTGCCCATCTGACCACTGAAGACCGACGTGCCGCGGCGGTTGAAATCGCCTTCCAGCCCGTGACCAACTGCTTCATGCAACAAGACTCCCGGCCAGCCCGCACCGAGCACGACGGGCATACCGCCAGCCGGGGCAGCAACCGCCGTCAGGTTCAGCAGCGCCATACGCACGGCGTCGCGTGCGAAGGCTTCGGCGCGCACTTCACCGTTCACCGTTTCGAGGAAGTAATCATACCCGACGCGCGCACCGCCGCCGCTGGAGCCACGCTCACGGCGACCATCCTGCTCAACCAGCACGCTGACGGACAGACGCACCAGCGGACGAATATCCGCCGCCAGCGTGCCGTCAGTCGCCGCAACCAGCACGGTTTCATACACGCCGGTGATGCTGGCGCTGACTTCCTGCACGCGCTTGTCGGCTGCGCGGGCAATTTTATCCACGCGGTGCAGGAGGTCAATTTTCGCTTCGCGCGACAAGCTTTGCAGCGGATCCAACGCAGAGTACATGGATTTGTAGGCCACTTCGCCCAGCGTGTGGGTTTTGCCGTTGCCCTGTTCACGGACAATGCTGCGCGCCGCCGTGGCGCTTTGGTTCAGCGCATTCAGCGTTATCTGATCGGCGTAGGCAAAACCGGTTTTCTCGCCGCTGATGGCGCGCACGCCGACGCCCTGATCGATATTGTAAGACCCATCTTTGATGATGCTGTCTTCGATCACCCAGGCTTCATGGAAGCTGGACTGGAAAAAGAGATCGGCGTAATCGAGGCGACGTTCTGACAACTGGCCCAAAACGGAAAACAGATCCTGATGACTCAGATTATTGGCAGTTAGTAACTGCTCACTGACTAAGGCCAGACTCATAGATGTTCACTCTCTTTTAAACGAAAATCCGGCGCGCTGAGGTTTAGGGATGACCTCAACCCACCGGACAATCCATTGTTACAGGGTTATTAACAGCCTAACACAGCCCGAACGAGGTTGCCTGCCGCCATCCTTATGGCATTACTGCGCGGCGGCCTTCGGTGCGGTGACAGGTTTACGCAGAATTTCATTAATGTGCGGCTCCGCGATGGTGCCGGTTATCTGATAGCGGATCAGCGAAATTTTATTCCACAGCGGGGCGAGCACTTTACTGGCGGCAAACACCGCCACGCCGACCACCGGGTTTATCACAAAGGCGGTTGCCACGCCGACGGTAGCGGAAATTTCCGGTGCGATCACGGCCTGGAGATCCAGTTGCTGATTCACAAAATTCACTTTGCCGGTGATGGCGATATCCGCCGCCAGCCCGTCGACCAGTAGATCGTCGGTGTGCAGCGTGCCATCTTTAATCCATGCGGTCGATTTGATGGAATCGAAATAGAAGCCCTCTCCGAAGGTGTCGCTGAAATCAAGGCGCAGCTTACGCAGCAATGCGTCGAAGCTCACCAGACGCAATAACTGACCGGCGCGGCCGCCGCCGACGTCGGCGATTTCACCTTTACCCAGCTCGTTTTTCAGCGTGCCGTTGAGGGTGCTGACGTCCGGTTTCCACGGCACGGATTTCCAATGCAGGTCGAAGTTGATGTCAAATGGCGCGCCTTTCAGCGGTGTGGTGACGCCAAAGAAAGACATCGCCTGATCGATATTTTTGCCTTTCAGCTTGCCTTTCAGGCCGGTATTTTCGCCCTGCGCATTCTGTTTCCAGTCACCCTGCACGTCCAGGCGCGCCACGCCGGTGTCGATCAGGCCGTTACGTAGCATCAGCTGATCGCCCTGCGGTGTCACATCGGCATTCACCTTGCGGAAGTTCTGACCGAGGAACCAGCAGGCTTCGCAGCGCAACTGCACCGCAGGCCAGTTCGCAAAGGAGACTTTGTCACTGCTCGTTGAGTTCGTCGCCGCTTTACCGCTGCCAGCGACATCGGCCACCGTCCACTGCGGATTGAAATACAAATAGTGCAGATTCGCCAGCCACGGACTGCTGTCGTTCATGTTCAGCGTGCCGTCAATCTCTTTGCCTTTCGCCTTGATCTCCATGCCCTGACGCCCCTGCGTGGAGCTTATCGTCAGGTCATTCCACACCTGCCCGCCAAGCGTCAGTGCCGGTGTCGTCAGGATGATTTGATGCGGGAAGCTGAATCCGGCCATTTTGCCGTTGCCGCTTTTACCGTTACTGCTGCTTTGCGCGGCTTTATCCGGCGACAGTAAACCGAGCCAGCTTTCACCATCGAGCGGCGGCAGGTTCAGCGTCAGGCTGCTGTCGGCGGGTAACGGCGGCGTTTTCTTGGTATTAGCCTGCCAGGAAGCACGATCCAGTTTCAGCTGTTTACCGAGCAGCCAGCGGCTGTTGAAATGGTCTTTGCCCGCCAGCACGCCTTCGAGATTGAAACTGTGTAAATCGCCTTTCACCTTCACCAGCAATGGCATGGAATTTCCGGCCTTTTTGCTCAGCGGATCAGGTAAGTGACTGCTCACATCTTTCAGATCGGCGTTCACATCCACGGTGTAGTTTGGTGTGCCTTTGTGCGGCAGGGAGATATTGACGTCACCTTTCCACGGCGTTCCGCCAGAAATTTTGCTCGCCGCTGCGGCAGGCAGACCCGGCAATTTCGACAGTTGCCAGTTGGCGTTCAGACCGACCTGAATTTTGAAGTCATCGGCCAGTTCCTGCGTACTGAACATTACGTTGATGGGCTGTCCGAACCAGGTGCCGGTTAACTGATTGCTTTGCAGGTTGCCGTTGTCATAGCTGAACTGACCGCTGAGATGGCTGATGGTGCTTTCCAGCGGTTTGATCAGCAGGTTATTGTCTTTAAGCGTCACGCCACCGGTCGCGCGAACTTCCTCGCCGTCCAGTGGAATATCAAGATGTAAGCGGCCATTCACTTCGCCGCTGATTTGCAGTTCCTGCAATGCGCCGCCCAGCGTATCGTGCAGCGGTGTATTCATGAAGTAATCGCCAATATCTTTGCCTGAACCGCGCAGATCAGCATCGACGAATAGCTTTTCTTTCAGATAGTCAGGAATATTGGCGACGACATTATTGCCGTCAACGTTGCCCAGTTTGGTGTGCGCAGCCTTCATGAACAGGCCGTCGTTGAGGAAATCGAGATCGATATCCAGATCGGTCAGCGCTGGCCATTTCGGCTGGAATTCGAATGTGGAATGACGCAGCGGCACCCAGACCTGGAACTGCCCTTCGTTCTTTTTGAACGGGAAGTGATGCGGATTGCCGTTGAAGGTCAGCGTAGCGTTATCCACCTGACCGCCCTTAATGGCGCCAGTCAGATAATCCACCAGATGTTTACCCATCAGATGTTCAGGGAAGTAACGCCACGCCTGCCCGGCGTCGTAAAGACGGATACCTGCCAGAATATTCAGCCACGGCTCGCCTTTTGCTGGCTGGGCGTAGTGGAAATCGCCCTTCGCCCACAGCGCATCGGCTTTGACGTCAACGTCTTTACCGGAAAACGTCCACCCATCCTGATCGTTCGTCCAGTTGAACGACCCGGTTGCCGCACTCACATCCAGCGGCGCGCGGAACATCTCCCCGTAAGGCAGCAGGCTGTCTTGCAGTTTGACATCCAGCTGACCGCTGGCCACGCTGCCTTTCAGGCTGCCGTTGAAATGATTAATGCCCGGCAGTAATTCCCAGCGCTGCCAGCTGACGTCGTGCCAGTCGGCGATAAAACGGGTGTGTTCGGGTTGTTTAAGCGGAATGTCGAGCGCGAGGCGATCGATACTGCCTGCCGGTTTCAGATCCTGCCAGCGTTCTAACAGCGCTGGCGTAAGAAAAGAAATGGTCGGGATGACCGGCCCGAGACGTTCAAGTTGCAGATGGGTGCCGCGAATGCGCAGTTCTTCACCCTGCGACGGGCCAAGAAATTCGTTGTTTTCCGGCAGGTATAGCGCCTCCAGTGTACCTTTCGGCCAGGCGACCCCGTCAGTTTTTATGTTCAGCTGTTGCGTACCGAGCTGCCAGCCATTGCCCTGACGGTTTCCATGCAGCGTCAGGTTATCGACGTCCAGACGGTGTAGATCATCACCGGTTTTCCAGGTCGCAGAACCGGACTTCAGCAGCGCGTCACCGGCGTAGACATCGCCGTTGCGTACGGTCAGCCACGCCGCCAGACTGAAATTAGCCGTCTCGAGACCGGTGTTGTTGCGCAGCCAACGGCTAAACCACGGCTTCATGTCGATATCATCGGCCTGGAGGTAAATCTTGCCGTTGTTAAGCAGTCCGTTGGAATCATTAAGATCCATACGCACCTGCACCACACCATGCTGGCCGTTGAAACTCGACAGACTTAGTTGCCCCTCGGCACGGTGGCGGTTGTGGGTGTTCAGCCACGTCAGCTGCGGGATATCGAATTCGGCGCGCGGGCCGGACGGCGTCAGGAAGGAAATACGACTGTTGCGCAGGTCGAAGTGGTCCACCTGCCGGAGGAAAATATCGCTGATGCGGTTGGGCTTAAGACCGTTGCCCTGGTTGTCTCCCCCCAGCGTACTGTTGAGATCCAACTGCATATTGTAGAAAGTGAGATCGCGGAACTGCCACCGCAGATGCAGCATCGATTGCCAGACGTCCAGCGCCATCGTGATACGCTGAACCTTAAGGTTGGCATCCGGCAACGTAACCTGCAGGCCACGAACTTCCATGATCGGGCCAAAGGTTTTCCAGCTGGCACTGATCTGTGACAGTTCGATCGGCACGCCGGTGACGGATTCGACTTTTTCGACCAGCTGATTCTGGAAACGGCTCAACTGAGGCAACGCCAGGCGTAAGCCACTGATCACCAAAGCCACTATCACAACAAGGGTTGCGCTGGTGGTTAATAAGATACCGGGCAGTCGCCTCAAACTTCTCTCCTTGTTTCCCATTCCATACCGGTCTTCACCCGTACAGACGGCAATGGAAACCTGTTACTTCCTGATGCCTCTGACACATTGCCTTCAGATCACATCATCACGACGTCAAACTGCTCCTGACTGTAGAGCGGCTCCACTTGCACTTTGACCTGTTTGCCGACGAAAATTTCGACTTCAGCCAGTGCATGGGATTCTTCGCCCTTCAGCGCTTCGCCCACGGCAGCAGAGGCGTAAACCAGGAAACGGTCGGAATCATACGCATGATGCACGCGCACGATTTCACGCAAAATTTCGTAGCATACCGTTTCGACGGTTTTCACCGTGCCGCGCGCATGACAGGTAGGGCAATCGCTGCACAATACATGTTCGACGCTCTCACGGGTGCGTTTGCGGGTCATTTCAACCAGACCGAGCGCAGAGAAACCGTGGATGCCCGTTTTTACGCGGTCTTTCGACAACGCCTGCTCAAGGCTGTGCAATACGCGACGGCGGTGATCTTCATTCGACATATCAATAAAGTCGATGATGATGATGCCGCCGAGATTACGTAACCGCAGCTGGCGGGCGATAGCCTGCGTCGCTTCGGTGTTAGTGTTGAAAATGGTGTCTTCCAGATTGCGATGGCCGACGAACGCACCGGTATTAATGTCCACGGTGGTCATGGCTTCGGTCTGATCGATGATCAGATAGCCGCCGGATTTGAGCTCAACCTTGCGTTCGAGCGCGCGCTGGATTTCATTTTCCACATCGAACAAATCGAAAATAGGCTGCTTGCCGCTGTAATGCTCCAGTTTACTGGTCATTTCCGGCATGTATTCGCTGGTAAATTCCACCAGCAATTCATAGGTCAGACGGGAATCAACGCGAATACGATCCAGCGCTTCACCAGCAAAATCACGCAGCACGCGGTGGGCCAGCGCCAGCTCGCCGTACAATTTGTACTTGGTTTTGTTGCGACGTTTGCGCTCCATCACCTTGGTCCACAGGCGCTTCAGGTAAGCGGCATCCTGCTTAAGTTCTTCTTCGCCCACGCCTTCGGCGGCGGTACGAATAATGTAGCCACCGTGCTCGTCACAATATTCAGAGACGATACGTTTCAGACGATCGCGCTCAGCTTCGCTTTCAATTCGCTGCGATACGCCCACGTGCGACGCACCCGGCATAAACACCAGATAACGTGAAGGCAGGGTGATGTCCGTAGTCAGACGCGCGCCTTTGGTACCGAGCGGGTCTTTCACCACCTGCACCATCAGATCCTGGCCCTGATGCACCAGCTCTGCGATGTCGCGCACGTGGAAGTTTTTCTGCTCATCACGGGCGACACATTCGGTGTGAGGCATGATGTCAGACGCGTGTAAAAACGCGGCTTTCTCAAGTCCGATATCAACAAAAGCGGCCTGCATTCCAGGCAATACGCGGCTGATACGTCCTTTATAAATGTTGCCGGCAATCCCACGCTTGGTTTCGCGCTCAATATGGATTTCCTGCAGAATGCCACCGTCAATGTAGGCCACGCGGGTTTCAGACGGGGTGACATTGACCAGTAATTCAGCTGTCATGTTTACTCCTAAGCTCGCGTAAGGCAGCAAATTCATTGAGCAACTCCTGAGTCTCCACCAGCGGGAGTCCCACGACTGCATAGTAACTGCCGCGAATTTCTCGGACGAAACAACCGCCCTTTCCCTGAATACCGTAAGCGCCCGCTTTATCCATGGGCTCACCGCTCAGAATATAGTGTGCAATGTCATCGGCGGATAGCGAGCGAAAGGTGACATCGGTCACAACCAGCGCACTGAGGCAATCACGCCTGTCAGCGAAGGCAACTGCAGTCATCACCTGATGCTGCCTGCCGGACAATGCATTAAGCATAACAGCGGCTTGCGATTCATCACGCGGCTTTTCCAACACTTTACCGTCGAGGACCACAATAGTGTCCGCGCCCAGCACAGGCAGATCTTCCATCGCGACCGCAACGCCGGCCCGCGCTTTATCTTTCGCCAGACGCAATACGTATGCATCCGGTGCCTCATCCTGCTGGCGTTCTTCCGCCACGTCGGTGATCAGACGCTCAAAAGGCAGATCCAGTAAGGCCAGCAATTCACGGCGGCGTGGCGATCCGGAAGCGAGATAAAGTTCGGTCATAACATCCTCATTGAACAGCAAACTGACGGCGGATTTTACGCATCAGCAAGAACAGCCACGGCCACAGAATGCCGTCAACCACGCTGCTCCAGAAAACTTCAGGGCGAAACGACACGTTCACCACCATGAACTGGCCCCAGAACACCATCACATCTACCGCCAGCGACAGCACCACGACAATAAGCGCCTGCTGCCAGAGTGCCAGATTGCGGAATAACTGGAATTTGAACGCCACCAGATAAGCGGTGATGGCAAACGCCAGCGCACGAATACCCAGCGTTGAACCGAGGATCAAATCCATGATGAAACCGACGATAAAACCGGTACCGACGTTGACGCGGTGCGGTAATGCCATCACCCAGTAAATCAGGATCAGCAACAACCAGGAGGGCCGGAACATGTAGATCTGTTCAGGCCACGGCATGACCTGTAACAACATGGCTATGATAAAGGATAGCCAAATAATCCAGCGTCCGTGGCTCCGGTAGCTGTTCATCGCGTCGCCCTCGGGGTCACGGATGTGCTAACCGGTGCCGTCACGGTGCCGGTGGCCGGTGCCGGAAGCGGTGCCGGAGGCCCCATATCACCTGGCGGCGGCAATACCTGAGGCATCATTTGCATCAGACGTTCATTGGCCACACGATGGACTTCGTCAGGCGGCAACGGATGATCACCGTTACGATCCGAACCCCATAACAGCAGCAGATAACGCAGACGTTGCAGACCGGCCGTTGGACGCGCCTGAATCACCGTATAAGCGCGCTGGTTGTCGACTTTGACAGAAGACACCACGCCCACCGGATAACCTTCAGGGAAACGGCCACCGAGACCCGACGTGACAAGTACGTCGCCGACGCGAATATCGGTATTGCTTGGCAGATGTTCGAGTTGCAGATCGTCCGCACAGCCGCTGCCGGCGGCGATCACGCGGATATCGTTGCGCAGCACCTGAATCGGCAGTGCATGGGACGCATCGCAAATCAGCAGCACCCGGCTGGTGAGCGCACCGACGGCAACGATCTGACCGACAACGCCCTTATCGCTGATTACCGGCTGGCCGACGTAAACGCCGCTATTGCTGCCTTTATCGATGACAACCTGATCACTGTACGGATCGTCGCTGGTAGACAGAACCTGAGCCACCATTTTGTGCTCGTCCTGACGCAACGGCGAGCCCAGCAGCTCACGCAAACGGGCGTTCTCTTGTTTATATTGACCAAGCAGCATCAGGTCGCTGTTTTTCAGCAATAATTCCTGGCGCAAAGCACGGTTTTCCAGCTCGAGCTGGCCGCGTGTCGCGAACGTCGAGGAAACCTGATCTAAGAATTCACGTGGGGCGTTTGACAGAAAATAGAAGGGACTGACGGCAGTATCCATATAGGTGCGGATTTTAACAAACGTACCTATTTTACTGTCGGCAACAATCAGGACAATGGCCGTAAGAATAGCCAAAAAAAGTCGCAGTTGCAGGGAAGGTCCCCTGCTAAAAATTGGCTTCATAAAATATGCGAGTTCCTCGGCAACAGAAGGTTTCAGTCAGATGAAGTCAATGCTTCCCCTGACAGAAAAGGTGGCAATCTCATGGGATAGCCGAAAACACTGCCTAAACATTCTCAGTTTAGACAGTGTTTGCGCGGATCCACATTGAACACTGCACACTTCGCGTTGCAGGTTTTACCTGACGGACAACCACCTTCCCGGGCAGACTATTTTTTGAGAGGAATAAAGGAAGAAAACCATTATTCCGCCATCAATCAAATCGTCGCTGAGATTACTCTTCGCTGAATAAGTCGCCGCCGTGCATGTCGATCATTTCTAATGCTTTACCGCCGCCGCGAGCAACGCAAGTCAACGGATCTTCTGCGACAACCACCGGAATACCGGTTTCTTCCATCAGCAGACGATCAAGGTTACGCAGTAACGCGCCACCACCGGTCAGCACCATGCCACGCTCGGAAATGTCAGACGCCAGTTCTGGCGGACATTGTTCCAGTGCAACCATCACTGCGCTGACGATACCGGTCAGCGGCTCTTGCAGCGCTTCCAGGATTTCGTTGGAGTTCAGCGTGAAACCACGCGGAACCCCTTCAGCCAGGTTACGGCCGCGCACTTCAATTTCGTGCACTTCATCGCCCGGATACGCCGAACCGATGCTGTGTTTAATACGTTCTGCCGTGGCTTCACCAATCAGGGAGCCGTAGTTACGACGCACGTAGTTAATGATAGCTTCATCGAAGCGGTCACCACCGATACGCACAGAAGACGAATACACGACGCCGTTCAGGGAAATCACAGCCACTTCAGTCGTACCGCCGCCGATATCCACCACCATAGAACCGGTGGCTTCTGAGACTGGCAGACCTGCACCGATCGCCGCAGCCATCGGTTCTTCAATCAGGAACACTTCACGCGCACCAGCACCTTGTGCGGATTCACGGATAGCACGGCGTTCAACTTGCGTTGCGCCGACCGGCACACAAACCAGCACGCGCGGACTTGGGCGCATGAAGCTGTTGCTGTGAACTTGCTTAATGAAGTGTTGCAGCATTTTCTCAGTCACGAAGAAGTCAGCGATAACGCCGTCTTTCATTGGACGAATAGCTGCGATATTGCCGGGAGTACGACCCAGCATCTGTTTTGCGTCGTGACCAACAGCAGCAACGCTTTTAGGTGAACCAGCACGATCCTGACGAATTGCCACAACTGATGGCTCATTCAGCACGATGCCTTGTCCTTTTACATAGATGAGGGTATTGGCGGTACCCAGGTCGATGGACAAGTCGTTGGAAAACATGCCACGAAATTTCTTAAACATAACGAAAGGATAATCCTGCTAGCTGGGGGCGGAAAATAAAATCCGCCTACTTTACCAACCACGCGAAGCAGCGACAAGGCGCAAAAACGTCCTGCTTACGTGAAAATTGTCCGCGATGTCGCCATTCACTGGAGGTGACTTTTGAGGCTGATGGCACTGCGATAAAATTCTGTATCGCAGGCTCGATTTACCTCGGGCAGGCCCCCAGGTGAAGTAGCAACACCGCACATAAATTCTTACACTTTCACCAGGAATCTCCGTCAACCCGCGGCCAGATGATAAGCACCGGATGCCAGGCAAGGGAGTCGGTCGAAAGCTGGGTCATTCTACGTTAAATAATCGGTTTACGGTCACTTAAACATCGTTGTTGTGTGAATATTTTTTACCAACAGGTTCAACCTGCTCCGGTCCGGCAAAAAAATCACCCTGGCCGCCGTGGATCCCCTTATCGAGCAGGATCGACCACTCCTCTTTTGTTCGCACGCCGGAGGCAAAGACCAGAGCCTGTGTCCCTTCACATGCACTCAGCAGGCTTTGTACAAACAGCTGATTTTCAATTCTTTTATCTATATCCCGCACCAGACCCGGATGAAGTTTGACCCTTTCCACCGGGAAAGTTTTCAGATAAGAGGTACTGACCACCGTCAGACCGGCCTGTGAAACGGCCAGCCGACAGCCTAAACCTTGCAATAAACGAATCGCCGGACGCAGGCGGTCGGTATGTTGACAGAGATCTGCCTCAGCAAGTTCAATCAAAATCCGATTTCGTTGTTTTTTCTCACACTGGAGCAAGGTATCGCGCAGCCAGCGAACAAAAGAGCGTTGCAATAATGAATCAACCGTCAGGTGAAATGCCAACGTTTCGTCAGGCCAGCGGTTAAGTAACGGAATAATCTGACTTATCATGATGCGGTCGTAGCTTTGTGACAGGCCGAACTGCACCACCAATGGTATGAACTCCGCCGCCAGCAATTCGTGCTCGCCGTCAAAGACCCGGCGCTGTAATTCGCGGTGATCGAGTTTGCCGTTTCGGGAGAATGCCGGTTTCTGATATAACCGCGGCCCGCCGCGCGCCAGCGTATTTTCCAGCAGGGTTCGCCAGCGCACGCTGCCGCGCCCTTTTTCAGGCACATTATTGTCGAAGATAAACCAGCTGTTGCTGCCCTGGAACGCCGCGTGACGCGTCGCCTGCTGCACCATATCCATTACCTGATCCGGCGTCTGGCCAAAACGATAGGCGCTGATGCCGATGTACATCAGGGCATCACGATCGATAAGCGACGATGTCGGTAACACACCGAGCGCATTTACCAGCTGTGCTGCCATCACTTCAGCTTCTTTGAGCGTCCGGTGCGGCAGGAGAACGGCAAAATCACTGTGGAAATAACGTGCCAGTAAGGCATCAACGTGGCGCATCACAAAGGTCGAGAGCAGATTGACCATTGCGGAACGCAATTCTTCCACCATCGCCTGCCCGTGGGTTTCGCGCATCAGATCAAAATCAGGCAGGCGCAGCAGCATGATCACGCCGTGTGTGCCCTCTTCTTCCAGCTGTGTCGCCAGCTGATTATCAAAGAACAACCGGTTGCTGAGGCCGGTCTGCGAATCCTGCTGGGCATAGGCGCGAATCAGGGTATCGACGCGGCTGCGCTGCTCGCGGGCTTCATTCAGATCGGTCAGTAACAGATCGATGGCACTGCTGGCGGAATGTGGCCATTCGCCCAGATTACCGGTCAGCCCTTCGCGCTCACCGCGTAAAATTCGTACCGCGCGATCTTCCAGTTTCTCAACGCCATTAGTTTCCTGTCGCAGCCAGCGGAAACTGAGTAACAACATGCCGAGCATAATCAGGATGGCCACGCTGATGGTGAGCGTAGAGCGCATGGAGCGGATGTAACTGCTGACGGGGTCGATATAAGAGACGTGCAGCGTCATATCAGGGTGCTGCATGAGCGGGTAAACGGCGGTGTTGTATTCGGGCATCGCGCTGTCCCACGAGCGGTGTAAATCCGGGCGTTCGTGGTATTCGTAGACGGTGGAGTTGTTGAGTTTTACTTCAATGTCCGTGACGTCCAGCATGCGCATCGCCTGCGGCAACCAGCGCTGAGCCTGTTCGGGGGATTGTGACAACAGTGCCTGATCGTAAGTCGTCGTCAGCGCCTGAAGATGTTGCTCGGTGCTTTGCTTGTTCAGATAGATAAAGCTAAAGGTCACGCCCAGCAACATCAACAACATTGCCAGCGCAACTAACATCGAAATCAGTGCTGAGAGTCGGGTAGTAAATCGCATCCCTGTGCCTTACTCGCTACGGTGAAGTGAAAACAGGCCCGTTCTGTACGCCTGCCATAAAAACGCGGCTATATTACCTCAGTATTAAGAACAGGATTTGATGTACATTCATAGCATAGCAACTGAAAAAGCCATTAATTCAGAATTCTTATACTTCTGATCACTTTTTTGAAATTCGTTTTTACTTTCCATACCTCGCAAAAGCCTGAGTTTCACGCCATGCTGTCTGAATAATCATAAAAATTATGAATGCGATTGATGTCGTAAACCGGAGACTGCCATGTATAAGCCCCGCAAACTCACCGAGGCGGATGTCACGCCTGAAAGCATTTTCTACGATCGCCGCAAAGTTTTGCAGGCGCTGGGGATTAGCGCTGCGGCACTGGCACTTCCGCAGACTGCCCAGGCGGATATCCTCTCCTGGTTTAAAGGGCACGACCGCCCGCCCGCACCTTCCGGTAAACCGCTGGACTTCAGTAAACCTGCTGCTTATCAGAATGACCTGCCGCTGACGCCGGAAGATAAAGTCACCGGTTACAATAATTTCTATGAATTTGGTCTGGACAAGGCCGATCCGGCCGCCAACGCAGGGCAACTGGTCACATCGCCGTGGAAAATCACCCTTGATGGCGAAGTCGGTAAACCGATGACGCTGGATATGGATGACATCATGAAGCGCTTCCCGCTCGAGCAGCGCATCTACCGTATGCGCTGCGTAGAGGCATGGTCGATGGTGGTGCCCTGGGTCGGTTTCCAGCTGAGTAATATTCTCAAACTCGCCGAACCTACCAGCAATGCGCGCTATGTATCCTTCACCACGCTGTATGACCCGGAGCACATGCCCGGCCAGAAAGACCGGTTTATTGGCGGCGGGCTGGATTATCCGTACGTGGAAGGATTGCGTATAGATGAAGCGATGAATCCGCTGGCGATGCTGACCGTCGGCGTTTACGGCAAAGCGTTACCGCCGCAAAACGGTGCACCTATCCGCCTGACGGTGCCGTGGAAATATGGCTTTAAAGGCATCAAATCTATCGTGAACATCAAGTTCACCAAAAATGAACAGCCAACGACGTGGAACCAGATCGCCACCAACGAATACGGCTTTTATGCCAACGTGAACCCGCATGTGGATCATCCGCGCTGGTCGCAGGCAACAGAACGCTTTATCGGCGCCGGCGGATTACTTGATGTGAAGCGCCAGCCGACGCTACTGTTCAACGGTTATGCCGAACAGGTGGCATCGATGTATCACGGCATGGATCTTCGTAAGTTCTATTAAGGAAAGGAAGTCATACTTATGCGCCGTCTGAGCCCTGCAAACATTACCTGGCTGAAAGTGATCATCTGGCTTGCCGCAACCCTGCCTTTTTTATGGCTGCTGCTTTCTGTCGATCAGGGCTGGTTCAGCGCCGATCCGGCGAAAGATATTCAGCATTTTACCGGTCGGATGACGCTGAAATTTTTACTGGTGACGCTGCTGGTTACGCCAGTTGCGCGCTATGACAAGCAACCGCTGCTGATCCGTATCCGCCGTCTGCTGGGATTGTGGTGTTTTGCGTGGGCAACACTGCATCTTCTGAGTTATTCCTTCCTCGAACTGGGTGTCAGTAACCTGAAGTTGTTAGGCAGTGAACTGATTTCTCGTCCCTATCTCACCCTGGGGATTATCAGCTGGATACTGCTGCTGGCACTGGCCTGCACTTCGACGCTGTGGGCGCAGCGTAAAATGGGCGCAGCGTGGCAAAAGTTGCATAATTTTATCTATCTTATCGCCATTCTTGCGCCGATCCACTATCTTTGGTCGGTGAAAGTGTTATCGCCGCAACCGGTGATCTACGCCGCAATTGCCGCCATTTTGTTGGCACTTCGTTATAAGAAATTCCGCCAGTGGCTGCGATAGGCTGCGGAACTTTTCTGTGTTCTGCCCCTCATAATTCCTGTAAATCAACCCTCTTGTACCGGCCAAGGGTTGATTATCTTCGCTGATAAGACCAGTATTTAGCTGCTAATTGCCACGATATCATTATAATGCCCGACCTCATGTTGAGGAGACAGGACGATTTGACCCGAAACAGGTGACAAATCGGTGACATCAGGGTATTTTCTACAATCTTTGTCTAATTGCCGGAGATAGGCTCACAATGGCGCATAAGTTTGACATTTTGCTACTGAACGGTCCTAACCTGAATTTGTTAGGCACCCGTGAGCCTGAAACGTACGGACACACCACGCTCAACGATATTGTTAAAGGTTTGGAAATGCAGGCTGCTGCCGCTGATGTGGCACTGAGCCATCTGCAATCTAACGCAGAACATGTCCTGATTGAACGCATTCATCAGGCACGCGGAAATGTCGATTTTATCCTCATCAATCCCGCGGCCTTTACCCATACCAGCGTGGCGCTACGCGATGCATTACTGGGGGTCTCGATTCCGTTTATCGAAATCCATCTGTCAAATGTCCATGCCCGCGAAGCGTTCCGGCATCATTCCTATCTTTCCGACATCGCAGTGGGCGTCATTTGCGGACTTGGCGCAGACGGCTACCACTTTGCTTTACAGGCAGCGGTTAATCGCTTGTCTAAAACCCACTAATTTCTACGCAAAAAGAGTACGGAATCACACCCATGGATATTCGTAAAATTAAAAAACTGATCGAACTGGTTGAAGAATCAGGCATTTCTGAACTGGAAATTTCTGAAGGTGAAGAGTCAGTTCGTATCAGCCGTGCTGCACCTGCGCAGGCTTATCCTATGATGCAACAGGCGTACGCTATGCCTGTTCAACAGCAGCCTGGTCTGGCTGCTGCGGTTGCTCCAGCAGCACCTGCTGAAGCCGCTGCTCCGGCTGCAATCAGTGGTCACATCGTTCGCTCCCCGATGGTAGGTACTTTCTACCGCACGCCAAGCCCGGACGCGAAAGCCTTTATCGAAGTGGGCCAGAAAGTGAACGCTGGCGATACTCTTTGCATCGTTGAAGCGATGAAAATGATGAACCAAATCGAAGCGGACAAATCCGGTGTTGTTAAAGCAATTCTGGTAGAAAGCGGCCAACCGGTTGAATTCGACGAGCCGCTGGTCGTCATCGAATAAACGAGGCGTACCATGGTAGATAAAATTGTTATCGCGAACCGCGGCGAAATTGCCCTGCGTATTTTGCGTGCCTGTAAAGAAATGGGCATCAAAACCGTTGCTGTGCACTCCACCGCTGACCGTGACCTGAAACACGTGCTGCTGGCAGACGAAACCGTCTGTATCGGCCCTGCACCTTCAGTTAAAAGTTATCTGAACATCCCTGCAATTATCGCTGCAGCAGAAATTACCGGCGCGGTGGCTATTCACCCTGGCTATGGTTTCCTGTCCGAGAATGCGGATTTCGCAGAACAGGTTGAGCGTTCAGGCTTCATCTTCATCGGCCCGAAAGCAGAAACTATCCGCCTGATGGGCGATAAAGTATCTGCCATCCACGCGATGAAAGCCGCTGGCGTTCCTTGTGTACCAGGTTCTGACGGCCCGCTGGGCGACGACATGGATCTTAACCGTGGCTTCGCCAAACGCATCGGCTATCCGGTCATCATCAAAGCCTCTGGCGGCGGTGGCGGTCGTGGTATGCGCGTTGTGCGCAGCGACAAAGATCTCGAACAGTCCATCAACATGACCCGTGCGGAAGCCAAAGCGGCTTTCAACAACGACATGGTGTACATGGAGAAATACCTCGAAAATCCACGTCACGTGGAAATTCAGGTACTGGCCGACGGTCAGGGCAACGCGGTCTATCTGGCTGAACGTGACTGCTCCATGCAGCGTCGCCACCAGAAAGTCGTGGAAGAAGCGCCAGCACCAGGCATCACGGAAGAACTGCGTCGTTTCATCGGCGAACGTTGTTCAAAAGCCTGTGTGGATATCGGTTACCGCGGTGCGGGTACTTTCGAGTTCCTGTACGAAAACGGTGAGTTCTTCTTCATCGAAATGAACACCCGTATCCAGGTTGAGCATCCGGTTACCGAGATGATCACCGGTGTGGATTTGATCAAAGAGCAGCTGCGGATCGCTTCCGGTCAGCCTCTGTCGATCAAACAAGACGAAGTGCGTGTCAAAGGCCATGCGGTGGAATGCCGTATTAACGCGGAAGACCCAAACACCTTCCTGCCAAGCCCGGGCAAAATCACTCGTTTCCACGCACCTGGCGGTTTCGGTGTTCGTTGGGAATCGCACATCTACGCAGGCTACACCGTGCCTCCGTATTACGATTCCATGATTGGTAAACTGATCACTTACGGCGAAACCCGTGAAGTGGCCATCGCCCGCATGAAAAATGCACTGGCGGAGCTTATCATCGACGGCATCAAAACCAACATTGAACTGCAACAGCGCATCATGAATGACGAGAACTTCCAGATCGGTGGGACAAACATCCACTATCTGGAGAAAAAACTCGGTTTGCAGGAAAAGTAACCTCCCAGCGTTAAATAAAACCCTCAGATCTTCACAGACTGAGGGTTTTTTTGATTAGAAAATCATCGTTTAGCCAATAAGATAAAATTATTAATTAATGTATTATTCTGAAATTACATTATTTTACCGATGGATTACATTACAAACTAATTATAATAAAGTATGTTTCAACTAGATATACCAAGTAAATTCTATAATTTCTGAAAAAAATACAAAGTGTTATTATCCCTTGGCTATTCAGCTTATTCAAAAGGGACTATATGAAAAACTTAACGAGTAATGTATTTGCTTTGAGTTTAATTGCATTATGTATGCCAATGATGGCTTCAGCAGATAATACCTCAGCAAATCAGACACAGAATGCATGGTGGACAAACTATGCAGATAACGAAGGTTTTAACGAGGCATTACAGGCATTAGGCACCAGTCAACAATTACTCAATGCGAATATCAGTGATTCACTCGCCCGTAGCGCAAATGTTAACGATAATTTATTCTGGTTAAAAAGAACGCTGGAAATATATCCACTCGATAATAAAAATGCTTATAATATTCCAGTAACAGAAGGTCATACCAACGGGAGAAATAGATCCACCGGGAATGGGAGAAACGCAAGTTTCATCACTCGTACCTATGGTAAAACAGGCAATGTCATCAAAGTCAGCGCCGGAGAGATACCTCAGGGTGTTGGATGTTCTGTCCTCACTGGAGTAGGTTTCAACAGTCAAAATCATGCCTATGACGAACAAGTTCTGAACGGCTCATCCACTCTTGATTATGAAATGAAAAGAGATGGGCTTGTTATGGTTGACTGCGTAGATGGTTCTCTGGATATGCCGAATGTTGATAAGTCGGTTCATGTAGAAATTACCGAGGGCGGTACAGAACAACCTATTTTTATCTTTGGTGAGAACTCGCAAACAGAGTGGAAAACACTCAGTAATCAAACCACTCCATCAGGACTGACCTTCCTTTTCGACGGCCGTTCGCGAATGATGGCCACTAATGCAAAAATGAAGGGTGCGCAAAATGTGGATATGGTCAATCTGTTGAGACAATATCTCGACATAACCGTCGAAGACGACCACCTTAATGGTTTTGATGCATCAACGACATTGAATCAACCCTCGAGAAGTTTACTTGCCACCTCATTTCAGGCCTGCTGTTTTGCTTCCGGAGGTCAGGGCTTTACCGCGATAGGCAACCCGTCGGACAAATTCCCCCAGAATACATCTTGGTTAGATTGGCATGAATATGGCCACCAGCATCAAATGGGATGGTCTTGGTCATCTGAAACAGAAGTGACGGTAAACCTCTACTCTATCGCAAACTGTACACGTTTCCTGGGTGATATGCCCGCCACTCCCTGCCACCCGAATAAGGCTGTTAAAGAACTGACCTGGAGCCCCTATTCTGTTGGGCTATTCCTTCGTTCCGGTGAAGTAGTCACCACTGGCGACGAATTCAAAAGAGCGACCATGTATGCTCAGCTGAATTTCACTTATCCGGACATGTATGCTCAGTTGGGTAAGGCATACAGGAGTGAATACAACTTCGGCAATAATAAATCTCTCTTTAATAGTTCTCAACAAAAGCGAGACTGGTTTGTCATCAATGCCAGTAAATACTCAAAGAACGATCTGCGTGAGTATTTCCAACGCTGGGATATAGCTTATTCAGCAGAGGCTTCCGCAGCGATTGAAGCGATGAAGTTAAGTCAACCGCTCCAGCCTGCGCAGGAACTCACGGTGACACTCGACAGCAACTACGGCTCTGCCACAGTTAACACTTCAATGCTCGACGGTACCGCGAAGAATATCGGCTTTATTGTTCCTGCAAATACTGCTGGACCAAAATCATTAGCCTGGGCCAATTCCGGTGAAACAATGTTCAGCGCTCAGGTCGTTGACAGCAAAATGCGTCCGTTTACTGTCATGCTGCGCGGGACCAAATCAACAGGTCAGTGTGGAAGATATACGCTAAATACCAGCGCTAATTGTGTAACGGGTACAACACAGTTTATTCAAATCCGTTATATAAAAGAGGATAACCTGAATCTGCCAGAAGGTTCCTACCACGGCACTGCGCACCTGTTAGGCCGTGACTGGCATCATGCCGACTGGGCTGCAGATCTCAAAATCAATGTAAACATCACCAAGTAATACCTTCGCCGGGCGAAATATCGCCCGGTAAATAAATACTGCGAAAAATGTCATAACCCGTAAAATCCCACTTTATTTAGATTTTACGGGTTAAAAATGGACACGCGATTTCTACAAGCCAACCGGGAAGCCCGCTGGGCATTCGGGCTGACGATTGCTTATCTGCTGGCGTGGTGTTTTGCCGCCTACATTCCTGATGATAAACAGGGCATCACCGGTCTTCCGCACTGGTTTGAGATGGCCTGCCTTCTGGTTCCGCTGATTTTTATTCTTTTGAGCTGGCTGATGGTTCGCGTCATCTATCGCGATATTCCGCTGGAGGACCATCATGCAGACTGAAGTCTTATTACCGCTGGTGGCCTATTTATTGCTGGTGTTCGGATTGTCAGTGTATGCCTATACCCGCCGTCAGCAGGGCAACTTCCTCACCGAGTACTTCCTCGGTAACCGCTCGATGGGCGGTTTCGTACTGGCGATGACCCTCACCGCGACATACATCAGCGCCAGCTCCTTTATTGGCGGCCCGGGTGCGGCGTATAAATTCGGCCTCGGCTGGGTATTACTGGCGATGATTCAGCTACCGGCGGTCTGGCTGTCGCTCGGCGTGCTGGGCAAAAAATTCGCTATTCTGGCACGACGCTATAACGCCGTGACCCTCAACGATATGCTGTTCGCGCGCTATCAGAGCCGTCTGCTGGTCTGGCTGGCAAGCCTGAGTCTGCTGGTCGCGTTCCTCGGCGCAATGACCGTGCAGTTTATCGGTGGCGCACGTCTGCTGGAAACAGCGGCCGGGATCCCTTATGACACCGGTCTGCTAATTTTTGGTGTGAGTATCGCACTGTATACTGCGTTTGGCGGTTTCCGTGCCAGCGTGCTCAACGATGCGATGCAGGGGCTGGTGATGCTGCTGGGCACGATTTTGCTGCTGGTGGCGGTGATCCATGCGGCCGGTGGTCTCCACAGTGCCGTCGATAAACTGCAACAGATCGACCCGAAACTCGTGTCCGTCCACGGCGGTGATGACGTTCTTTCGCTGCCGTTTATGGCGTCCTTCTGGATTTTGGTGTGCTTTGGGGTGATCGGCCTGCCGCACACAGCCGTGCGCTGTATCTCCTACAAAGACAGCAAAGCGGTGCATCGCGGTATCATGCTCGGCACAGTGGTGGTCGCCATCCTGATGTTTGGGATGCATCTGGCCGGGGCGCTTGGTCGCGCTATCTTGCCTGACCTGAAGATCCCCGATCAGGTAATCCCGACACTGATGATCACTGTCCTGCCGCCTTATGCCGCCGGAATATTCCTCGCCGCTCCGATGGCCGCGATTATGTCGACCATTAACGCCCAGCTTTTGCAGTCGTCTGCGACGATTGTTAAAGACTTGTACCTCGGCGTAAAACCAGAGCAAATCACCAACGAGCGCCGTTTAAAACGCTTCTCCAGCTGGGCAACGTTCATCCTCGGTTTGCTGGTGGTACTGGCCGCGTGGCGTCCGCCTGAAATGATCATCTGGCTTAATCTTCTGGCCTTTGGCGGGCTGGAAGCGGTATTCCTGTGGCCCCTGGTGCTCGGCCTTTACTGGGAGCGCGCGAACGCCACCGGTGCGCTGAGCTCAATGATTGTTGGCGCAGTTTGTTATACCCTGCTCGCCAGTCTCGACCTGCACATTGCCGGTCTGCATCCGATTGTGCCGTCGCTGTCGCTGGGATTGCTGGCGTTTTATATCGGCAATAAATTTGGCGTACAGCCGCGCGAAACCGCATTCAAGCCGTCCTGACCGGGCGGTACTGATTTAACAGATTGCTAAGAAGAGAATCGCTATGCCTTGGATCCAACTGAAAATTAACACCACCGGTAATGACGCGGAAACGCTGAGCGACGCGCTTATCGAAAGTGGTGCGGTGTCCGTTACTTTCCAGGACACACATGATAATCCGGTGTTTGAACCCCTGCCGGGCGAAACCCTGCTGTGGGGCGATACCGATGCTATCGGCCTGTACGATGCCGAAACTGACATGGCAGAAGTCGTTGCCCTGCTTGAGAACGAACCGCTGCTGGGCAAAGGTTTCGTACACAAAATCGAGCAACTGGAAGACAAAGACTGGGAACGTGAGTGGATGGATAACTTCCATCCGATGCGTTTTGGCGAGCGTCTGTGGATTTGCCCGAGCTGGCGCGACGTCCCGGATCCGACCGCCGTAAACGTGATGCTGGATCCGGGTCTGGCGTTCGGCACCGGGACTCACCCGACTACGGCGATGTGCCTGCAATGGCTCGACAGTCTGGAGCTTACCGATAAAACCGTGATCGACTTCGGCTGTGGCTCCGGCATTCTGGCGATCGCCGCGCTGAAGTTGGGCGCAAAACACGTCGTCGGGATCGACATCGATCCGCAGGCTATCCAGGCCAGCCGCGATAACGCCGAACGTAACGGCGTATCTGAGCGTTTGTCGCTGTATCTGCCAAAAGATCAGCCAGAGAACCTGTCAGCAGACGTGGTGGTCGCCAATATCCTGGCCGGCCCGCTGCGTGAACTGGCGCCGCTGATTGGCGTATTACCAGTGGCAGGCGGTAGTTTGGGGCTTTCCGGTATTCTGGCGAGTCAGGCGCAAAGCGTGGCCGATGCGTATAAAGATAAGTTCGAGCTGGATGCGGTTGCCGAGAAAGAAGAATGGTGCCGGATAACTGGTGTTAAAAAAGCCTGATCCCTGCAATTTCATGCCCGTTCACCTCAGGGACGGGCTATTTCCTGCGCACAAAATGCGATTTCCTCTGAAAAGTTATTACTGCCACTCTCTGCTCTGTCAACCCTTCCACGAAGTCCTTACAATTCGCATGGTTTTTATCCATGTGTTTAAACGACTTTAGAAAAGGGAAGTTTCATGAAAATTAAATTACTGGCCATTGTCCTGGCCACCTGCAGTATTTCTGCATTTGCCAGCGAACAAACACACTGGTCTTATGAAGGTAACGGCGCTCCGCAAAACTGGTCCAAAATCAGTCCGGAATTCAGCGAATGTACCAACGGCAAGAATCAGTCTCCTGTGGATATCCACAATGCTTCCCCGGTACATGCCACACCTTTATCCATCAGCTATCTGGCTGCGCCTGAAAGCGTTGTGAACAACGGCCATAGCGTTCAGGTCAACGTGCCGAAGGGCGACACCCTGATTGTGGATGGCGAAACCTTCACACTGCAACAGTTCCATTTCCATTCGCCAAGCGAAAACACCATCGATGGGAAATCCTTCCCGATGGAAGCTCACTTTGTACATACCAACGCCGCGGGTGAAATCGCCGTAGTCGCGGTGATGTTCAACGTGGGTGATGAGAATAAAGAACTGGCGAACATCTGGGAGAAGATGCCGTCTGAACAAGGCAAACCGGCAAATATCACCGAAAAAGTGAATCTTTCTAAATTGCTGCCTACTGAACAGAGCCACTACCGCTTTAGCGGTTCGCTGACCACGCCACCGTGCACCGAGGGCGTTCGCTGGCTAGTGATGACACAGCCTCAAACGCTTTCACAAGCGCAGCTGGAGAAATTCCAGCATGCGATGCATCATGCCAATAATCGCCCTGTGCAGGAGCTGCACGGCCGCGTCATCGTCGCTGAATAATAACGTCTGCCAGATGAGGTACAGAGCTCACTTCTGCTGCCTCTCTTTTCACGGGTGAATCCTTTCCAGGTTTCCTAAAAAGAAGTTACTTTCTGACCATGTAGCGATCTGCATCACGGAATTTTGTGGTTGTTGATGCTTAAAACGTCGATCAGGCCCTTAGAATCACCTGTTATAACAGGGTGATTTAGAGAGATATTAGGAATTTCCTCAAGCGCACAATTTAACCGCTCACACTTAACTCAATGTTAATGTTATATAAAATACAAAATAACGCTCAATATTCGCAGCCGCCAGGCATTTTCTTATCAAATTGCTCAAAGTTTGGCCTTTCATCTCACATCAAAAATGCGTAATATACGCGCCCTTGCGGACATCAGTATGGTCATTCTAAGTCTATGCGCATCGGACACCACCAGCTTACAAATTGCCTGATTGCGGCCCCAATGGCCGGTATAACAGACCGACCGTTTCGTGCCTTATGTCATGCGATGGGTGCTGGGATGGCTGTATCCGAAATGCTCTCTTCCAATCCGGAAGTGTGGCGGACGGACAAGTCCCGATTGCGTATGGTGCATAACGATGAACCGGGAATCCGTGCCGTGCAAATTGCCGGTTGCGATCCCGAAGATATGGCGGCTGCCGCCCGAATTAATGTGGCGAGCGGTGCGCAGATCATTGACATCAATATGGGCTGCCCGGCCAAGAAAGTGAACCGCAAACTGGCAGGATCTGCGCTGTTGCAGTATCCGGATTTGGTCAAACAAATCCTCACTGCCGTGGTTAACGCGGTAGATGTGCCAGTCACGTTGAAAATTCGTACTGGTTGGGCACCGGAACACCGTAACTGTGTACAAATTGCCCAATTGGCTGAAGACTGTGGAATTCAGGCCCTGACAATTCATGGCCGAACCCGTGCCTGCCTTTTCAATGGAGATGCAGAGTACGACAGTATTCGGACAGTTAAGCAGAGTGTTTCCATTCCGATTATCGCGAATGGCGACATAACTGACCCGCATAAAGCCAGAGCGGTGCTCGACTACACCGGAGCTGATGCTCTGATGATAGGACGTGCCGCTCAGGGGAGACCCTGGATCTTCCGGGAAATCCAGCACTATCTGGACACAGGGGAACTGTTACCGCCACCGCCTTTGGGTGAGGTACAGCGCTTGTTAATAGGGCACGTACGGGAACTGCACGACTTTTATGGTCAAGGCAAGGGATTCCGTATCGCCCGTAAGCATGTTTCATGGTATCTCCAGGAACATGCCCCGAGTGACCAGTTTCGGCGCTCCTTCAACGCCATAGAGGATGCCAGCGAACAGCTGGAGGCGTTGGAAGCATATTTCGAAAATCTTGCGTAACAAAAAAGAGCTGACAGAACTATGTTCGAACAACGCGTGAATTCTGACGTACTGACCGTTTCAACCGTAAACTCACAAGACCAGGTGACTCAAAAGCCTCTGCGTGACTCGGTAAAACAAGCACTTAAGGGCTATTTTGCTCAACTGAACGGTCAGGACGTGAATGACCTGTATGAGTTGGTTTTGGCTGAAGTTGAACAGCCACTGTTGGACATGGTGATGCAGTACACCCGTGGCAACCAGACTCGTGCGGCCCTGATGATGGGTATCAACCGCGGTACGCTGCGTAAGAAACTGAAAAAATACGGCATGAACTGATACTAATCAGTCGTTGTCTTGAAAAGGCGCTTTTCCGCAAGGGGAGCGCCTTTTTTGTTAAACCTCGCACTGTCACTCTCTCCCCCCTCGATATCCGCTCAAAACTTAACCCAGATCAACCGCGATGAGAATAATTCTCTCCCGCATTCAACGATTAAGAATTACTTTAGAGTGACAAAAAGTATCTCTGGGGAGTCGCAATCAATGAAGCAACTTTATACGCGTTTTACCGCCGCGCTGAATAAGCCGGATCTGGCCATTCTGCTGCTACGTATCACCTACGGGCTGCTGATTTTTCATGGCTGGCACAAGCTGCACGACGGGCTGGGTGGCATTCAGGGGATGCTGGCGGATTATGGCATTCCAGCTTTCGTGGCGTATGGCGTGATCATCGGCGAAGTGATTGCCCCGGTCATGATGATACTGGGGATCTTCACTCGCCTGGCGGCGCTTTCTGCCGCTGCCACAATGGTCGTCGCCTGGCTGATGGTTGGCGTTCACCATACGTTCGCATTGTCACCGGTCGGTGCATGGGCGATTGAAGATATTGTGTATTACTTTATGGCCGCCATTGTTATCGCGCTGTACGGCAGTGGCCGTTACTCGGTGATGAGCAATCCGTTATATCGGTAATATCTGTTACGGCATGCTTTTTTACTGCAGCATGCCGGCTCTCCACGTCAATGGGATTGCTTTCTCAAAGAGATACATCTGCTTTATGTATCGTTTTTAGCCGGTTGCTTAAAACATCTCAAAATGGATGCCGATTCGCATGATTATCGGAAAATTACCCTCAGCCGAACGCTCAGATAACATGTTATACTTTGCAGTAAGAGTCGTATTCGCCCCGCTCAACGCCTACGGACAGCCCTTCAGCTTCGCGATCCCGGCTTCTCAATGTAACGCCTGTTAATGTAAATTTTGCGTCAATTATCGACGTTTTTAAAACATTGCCAGGCATGTGTTGTCCCACTATTTGCAGGATAATCCGTACCGCGCCATGCTGTGAGCTCACGCGTTACTCTGATTTCTTTAATGCAGATGATTAGGCATTTATGACATCTCCACGATTTCGCGCTTCGTTTTTACATCCACGCTACTGGCTGACCTGGTTCGGTCTCGGCGTCTTGTTCCTTCTGGTTCAGCTTCCTTATCCGGTTTTATACCGTTTAGGCGTCTGGCTTGGCCGTACTTCCATGCGTTTTCTGAAACGCCGTGTGTCCATCACCCGCCGTAACCTGCAATTGTGTTTCCCTGATCTGACGCCAGAACAGATCGAAGCCAGAATTGTCAGCAATTTTGAATCTCTCGGCATGGGCTTACTTGAAACCGGCATGGCCTGGTTTTGGTCAGACGCCCGTGTTAAACGCTGGTTTGACGTCAGCGGCCTGCACAACCTGAAAAAGGCGCAGGAAAACAATCAGGGCGTCCTGGTTATCGGCGTGCATTTTATGTCGCTGGAACTGGGTGGCCGTGCGATGGGGCTATGTCAGCCGATGATGGCGATGTACCGACCGCATAATAATAAAGCGATGGAATTCGTGCAGACCTGGGGTCGTATGCGTTCCAACAAAGCGATGCTGGATCGCAAAGATTTACGCGGAATGGTTCATGCGCTGAAAAAGGGCGAAGCCGTCTGGTTTGCACCAGATCAGGACTACGGCCCGCGCGGCAGCGTTTTTGCCCCGCTGTTTGCCGTCAATGAAGCCGCCACCACCAGCGGCACCTATATGCTGGCACGTCTGGCAAAACCCGCGTTGATAACCGTTGTCCTGGTACGTAAACCGGCCGGTAAAGGTTACGATCTGGTGATTCAGCCGGCGTTACAGGATTACCCTATTGATGATGAAATGGCAGCGGCGGCTTATATGAACCGCGTCATTGAAACCGAAATTATGCGCGCGCCAGACCAGTATCTCTGGCTCCATCGCCGCTTTAAAACCCGCCCGGCGGGCACGCCTTCTCTCTATCTCTAAGCGTGATAAAACCTCAAGCCCGAAGCCTCCGCGTCGGGCTTTTTCATTGAATGGCATATAAACAAGAGAACGGTAACCATCATGGCTAAAAAACCTGACGCAGCCCCTTCCATTTTTGATCACCTGAAAGATGACGACAGTTTCGACCTGTGGGGACGTTCCAGCCTCAGCACCGCACTGAACAACGCCAAACCTAAAACGCCGGACAACGACCAGATCGCCGCTGCCCGTAAACTGATCCAGGGCAGTAAAGATCAGACGGAATGATATCCGGCACGGCTTAAGAAAACCCACCGCGCGTGGGTTTTTTATTGCCTGTTTAACTGTCACGCGCAGCACTGATCAACGCACTGCCCTAGTTTAATCCTTCCTCCCGCGCCTCAATCATACGAAATACTTCTGTTTACGAATGATTAGGGAGCAACGAGATCTGCACTCCAAATAATAAATTCTCCGCACCCTTTTACGGCAGTCACATTGACCGCGCACTGAAACAGGGCAATACATTTCATAACGTCCGTCAATGTTACTGACTAATTCCTCACTGTGACTAGATTGATGGCCGTTTTTCGATGTTGGCACTCCCCTTGCAATGACAGGTGCAGAGGGCGACGCCCCAAAACAGACAGGGTGCCCCGGCACTCACACAATAATAATTCTCAGTTTTGTCTCACAGGACGCTTTATGAAAAAAATATTGCTCTCAACGCTGATTGCCGCAGCAAGCTTCGTGACACTGGCTGGTCAGGCGCATGCCGGTACTACTCTGGATGCAGTTAAAAAGAAAGGTTTCGTACAATGCGGTATCAGCGATGGTCTGCCGGGCTTCTCCTACGCTGATTCCAAAGGCAAATTCACCGGTATCGACGTGGATCTTTGCCGCGCAGTCGCCGCAGCGGTATTTGGTGATGCTGAGAAAGTGAAATACACCCCGCTGACCGCCAAAGAGCGCTTCACCGCGCTGCAGTCTGGTGAAGTGGACATCCTGTCCCGTAACACCACCTGGACCTCATCCCGCGACGCGGGCATGGGCATGATCTTCGCTGGCGTTAACTACTACGACGGCATCGGCTTCCTGACGCATCAGAAAGCCGGTTTGAAAAGCGCCAAAGAGCTCGACGGTGCGACAGTCTGCCTGCAGGCCGGTACGGATACCGAGCTGAACGTGGCTGACTACTTCAAAGCCAACAAAATGACCTACACCCCGGTGACCTTCGACCGTTCTGACGAAAGTGCTAAAGCGCTGGATTCAGGCCGCTGTGACACCCTCGCTTCTGACCAGTCTCAACTGTATGCACTGCGTATCAAACTGGGCAAACCGGATGAATTCATCGTTCTGCCGGAAGTGATTTCGAAAGAACCTCTGGGACCGGTCGTTCGTCGTGGTGATGAAGACTGGCTGGCCGTTGTGCGCTGGTCTCTGTACGCCATGCTGAATGCCGAAGAAATGGGCGTGACCTCTGCCAACGTGGATCAGCTGGCCGCTAACCCGACTACGCCAGACATGAGCAACCTGCTGGGCAAAACCGGGACCTACGGTGCTGACCTGAAAGTACCTAACGACTGGGTAGTAAAAATCGTTAAACAAGTCGGCAACTACGGCGAAAGCTTTGAGCGCAATGTCGGTCAGGGCAGTGAGTTGAAAATCAAACGTGGTCAGAACGCCCTGTGGAATAAAGGCGGGATCCAGTACGCTCCACCGGTTCGCTAAATATCTTTCGTTCTTGACGTTGAAAAGTGTTTAAGGATGTTGGTGCACCGGTCGTTCCCCGGTGCATCACTTCCACGGTTTTACCTGCAGGTCGAGGTTAATAATGTCGCAACGCCCAACCGTAAAGGCTTCGTTCTCGCTGACCAACCCGGCAGTCCGCGCCTGGATTTACCAAATTTTCGCGGTGGTGTTGCTGGTAGCCTGTCTCGGTTACCTTCTCCACAACACCATTACCAATCTGACTACACGAGGGATCACCTCGGGATTTGCGTTTCTTGAGAAAGGTGCCGGTTTCGGCATTGTTCAGCATCTCATTGATTACCAGGAAGGCGACACATACGCCCGTGTCTTTGTTATCGGCTTGCTTAATACCCTGCTGGTTTCTGCGCTGTGCATCGTGTTCGCATCGATTCTCGGGTTCATTATCGGGTTAGGACGCCTCTCCGATAACTGGCTGATTCGCAAAGTCTCGACGGTCTATATTGAGACGTTCCGTAATATTCCCCCGCTGCTGCAAATCTTCTTCTGGTACTTCGCGGTACTGCGAAACCTGCCTGGCCCGCGTCAAAGTCTCAATGCATTTGATCTGGCCTTCGTCAGCAACCGCGGTTTATACCTGCCGTCGCCGGAGTTATCGCCGGGTAGTCTGGCCGGTTTCATCGCCCTGCTGCTGGCCGTATTCGGGATTTTCGCGCTGAAACGTTACAACCATTTTCGTCAGATCCACACTGGCCGCGTCTGGCGTATCTGGCCCTGGGCAGTGCTGATGCTGCTGGCGTTCCCGGCGCTTGCACATCTGTTCTTCGGGCCTGCCGTTCACTGGGACGTCCCCGCCCTGCGCGGATTTAACTTCCGTGGCGGCATGGTGCTGATACCAGAGCTGGCGGCATTAACGCTGGCGCTGTCGGTCTACACCTCGACGTTTATCGCCGAGGTGATCCGCTCCGGTATTCAGTCGGTATCGCACGGCCAGCATGAAGCCGCCCGTTCGCTCGGCCTGCCGAATCCGGTCACGCTGCGTCAGGTCATTTTACCGCAGGCGATGCGGGTCATCATTCCCCCGCTGACCAGCCAGTACCTCAATATTGTCAAAAACTCCTCACTGGCAGCCGCTATCGGTTATCCGGATATGGTGTCGCTGTTTGCCGGTACGGTGCTGAATCAGACCGGTCAGGCGATTGAAACCATCGCTATAACCATGTCGGTTTACCTGATCATCAGCCTGCTGATCTCGTTCCTGATGAACATTTATAACCGGCGTATTGCGCTGGTCGAGCGTTAAGGGAAACCCATGACGATGACAACACTTCCTCCGGGAGTCAGAGCCGTGAAGCCCGGCACACCGCTCGGGACTGCCGTGCTGTGGGCGCGCAAAAACCTCTTTTCGAGCTGGTTCAACAGCCTGCTGACCGTGTTTTGTGTGTGGCTGATGTGGCTGGTGATCCCTCCGATGCTCAACTGGATTGTCTTCCAGGCGAACTGGGTGGGCACCACGCGCGCAGACTGTACCAAAGCCGGTGCGTGCTGGGTCTTTGTACATCAGCGCTTCGGGCAGTTTATGTATGGCCTGTATCCGGGCGATCAGCGCTGGCGCATCAACCTCACGCTGATTGTCGGGCTGCTGACGCTTGCGCCGATCTTCTTTAAAGCGATGCCACGTCGCGGACGTTATATCGCAGTGTGGATCGTCCTCTTCCCGATCTTCACCTGGTTCATGCTTTACGGCGGATTCTTTGGTCTGAGCCGCGTGGAAACCCGCCAGTGGGGTGGCCTGACGCTGACGCTTATCATCGCCGCCGTCGGTATCGCCGGTGCGTTACCGCTGGGAATTTTGCTGGCGCTGGCGCGACGTTCGCGTCTGCCGATCGTCCGCATCCTGTCGGTGATTTTCATCGAGTTCTGGCGCGGCGTACCGCTCATCACCGTGCTGTTCATGTCCTCGGTGATGCTGCCGCTGTTCATGACCGAAGGAACCAACATCGACAAACTGGTGCGCGCACTGGTGGGTGTGGTGCTGTTTCAGTCGGCGTATGTCGCGGAAGTGGTGCGCGGTGGTTTACAGGCGCTGCCGAAAGGCCAGACCGAAGCTGCTGAATCGCTGGCACTGGGCTACTGGAGGACGCAGGGATTAGTCATTCTGCCGCAGGCGTTGAAAATGGTGATACCGGGTCTGGTCAATACCATTATCGCGCTGTTTAAAGACACCAGCCTGGTGATCATCATCGGCCTGTTTGACTTGTTCAGCAGCGTACAGCAAGCCACCGTTGACCCGGAATGGCTCGGTATGTCGACCGAAGGCTATGTCTTCGCCGCCGCCGTTTACTGGATTTTCTGTTTTAGCATGTCGCGTTATAGCCAGCATTTGGAAAGACGCTTTCACACCGGACGTTCCGCACACTGAGGTAAACCATGAGCGACCATCACGTCACTGAAAACCAAAATATGATGATCACGCTGGAAAACGTGAATAAGTGGTACGGACAGTTCCACGTATTGAAAGACATCAATCTGAGCGTCAAACCGCGCGAGCGCATTGTGCTGTGTGGCCCGTCCGGTTCCGGTAAATCAACGACCATTCGTTGCATCAACCATCTGGAAGAACATCAGCAAGGCCGCATCATCGTTGATGGCACGGAGCTGAACGATGACCTGCGTAATATCGAACGCGTACGCACGGAAGTCGGCATGGTGTTCCAGCACTTCAATCTGTTCCCGCATCTGACCGTGTTGCAAAACTGCACGCTGGCGCCGTGCTGGGTGCGTAAGATGCCGAAGAAAGAGGCGGAAGAACTGGCAATGCACTATCTCAAGCGCGTGCGTATCGCCGAACACGCCCAT
This sequence comes from Rahnella inusitata, assembly GCF_965118895.1. Lineage (GTDB taxonomy): Bacteria > Pseudomonadota > Gammaproteobacteria > Enterobacterales > Enterobacteriaceae > Rahnella > Rahnella inusitata_A. The sequence continues at coordinate 96,085 of NZ_CBCPJJ010000021.1, read as the reverse complement.
AAATTCCCCGGCCAGCTCTCCGGCGGCCAGCAGCAGCGCGTGGCCATCGCCCGTTCGCTGTGCATGAAGCCGAAGATCATGCTGTTCGACGAACCGACGTCCGCGTTGGATCCGGAAATGGTAAAAGAAGTCTTAGACACCATGATCGGGCTGGCGGAAGAAGGCATGACGATGCTGTGCGTGACACATGAGATGGGATTTGCGCGGACGGTGGCAGATCGGGTGATCTTTATGGATCGCGGGGAGATCGTCGAGGAAGCGCCACCGCTGGAGTTCTTTGCCAATCCGAAGTCAGCGAGGACGCGGGAATTTCTGTCACAGGTGATTCACTAATCTTGCTCCTTCACCTGCGAAGGGGAATCCGGGAGGGGTTTTTAAAGACAAAACAAGAAGTTAAGCACACTTCAACTTTAGTTTTGAGCTTAATAGCCCTCCTTTTCCTTCGCAGGGGAGGGAGCCTTAATCATCACCACATCAGCACCCCAATCGCCGGTGCAATCACTACCGTCACGACTCCCGCCAGCATCATCACCAGACTCGCCACGACGCCCTCTTCAGCCCCAAGCTCATAGGCTCTCGCGGTCCCCGCACCATGCGACGCAGCCCCAAACCCGGCGCCTTTCGCCAGCCCGCTTTTCACCGCCAGCCGCAGGAACAATATATCGCCGACGGCCATGCCGAATACGCCGGTGATCACGACAAACAGCGCCACCAGATCCGGCTGCCCGCCCAATTGTTTTGCCGCAGCTAGCGCAAACGGCGTCGTAATCGAACGTACTGCCAGACTGCGCTGAATTTCTTCAGGCAGCGTCAGCATTCTCGCCAGCCAGACTGAGCTGCTGACTGCCACGACGATAGCGGTCAGCACGCCCGCGCTGAGCGACATCCAATGACGACGGATCACCGCCATGTTTTCATATACCGGCACCGCGAAGGCGATAGTTGACGGCCCGAGCAACCACAGCAGCCAGTGGGTTTCGCCGATATAGTCCTGATATGTCGTGTGCGTCACCACCAGCAATATCACCAGCACGATCGGCGTGAACACCAGCGGCATCAGCAGCAACGTGCGGCGCTGGCGATAGAGTTTTTTGTTGGCGTAGTACAGGCCAAGCGTGATGACAAAACACAAAATACTGATGAGCAGATCAGTCACGAGAGGCCTTCCTCGCCGCCAGACGCTGTTCCAGCCGGTAAACCCGATCGACAACTAACGCCGTTGCACCAAGTGTCAGCACAGTGCTGATGCCAATCACCAGAAAAATCTTCCAGCCTTCGATCATCAGCAACTGCGCGTAATTCACTACCGCGACCACCGCGGGCACGAAGAACAGCAACATTTCCGCCAACAGCCAGCGCGAACCGGCTTTGACCCAGTTCAGCGGCAATATGCGCAACATAATCAACAGCAGAAGCATCAGCATACCAACAATGTTGGCGGGTAACGGCAGATGCAGCGCAGTGACAAGACGGTCGGCAATCACAAATAAAACCGCATATAAAACCACCTGAACGGGGATTTGACAGCGAATCAGCAGGGACGGCGCTTTAGTGCGCAACGCCAACAACATGGGAACGACCTCGAAAGGCGAAATAAGAGAAGAAATGAAGTATACGCTGGCAGGAAACCGGTAAAGAAATGAATTAAAATCATAAAAATGATTCCAAAACGGAATACTCAAAGATGGACGTTCGTACGCTGCGTTATTTCGTCGAAGTGGTCCGCCAGCAAAGCTTCACTCGTGCGGCGGAAAAGCTGTTCGTCACCCAACCGACTATCAGCAAAATGCTGCGGCACCTGGAAGAAGAGCTGGAGTGCACACTGATTGTCCGCGACGGGCGACGCTTACGCCTGACCGACAGCGGTCAGGCGCTCTATCAGCGCGGGCTGAATATCCTCGAAGAGTTTCGGCAACTGGAGGCCGAACTCGAGGACATTAATTCCCTGAAATCAGGCCACCTGCGGCTGGGCATTCCGCCGATGGTGGGCACACAGATCGCGCCGCTGATCGGCAGTTTCCGTCAGCAATATCCGGGCATCGAACTGGTCATCTCTGAATTTGGCGGGCTGACTGTGCAACAGGCAGTAATCTCCGGCGAACTGGATCTGGCGCTCACCGCCCTGCCCGCCGACGCAGTACCTTCTATCGCATCGCTTCTTCTCTTCAGCCATCCGCTATGCGTAGTGGTGCCACGCACGCCGCACTGGCAGAACCGCAATAGCATCGCCCTCAGGGAGCTGGCGGAAGAAAGTATTCTGATTTACAACGAAGATTTTGCGCTTTACCGGCAGCTGATGGACGCCTTTACTGCGCAAGGTTTCATTCCGAAAATCGCCGCCCGCAGCGGGCAATGGGACTTCCTGGCTGCGATGGTGCAAACCGGCATGGGTGTGGCGATCCTGCCCGAACCCATCTGCCAGCGACTGGATAAAAATGAGCTGATGTGGCTGCCGCTGGTGCCTTTGATGCCGTGGCAGCTTGGCCTTATCTGGCACGACGGTAGTTACCTTTCCAACAGCGCGCAGGCGTGGATTACGTTGTGTAAGGATTACTGGAAACCGGCGCAAGGCTGTTATAAATGAAAAAACCCGCTCAGGGCGGGTTTTTTTATCACTATCACTTATCTGCTCAGGCTCAGGGCCTTCATCGCTGTCGCAAGTGTTAGCGTAATTATCGGCAATTAAAGCGCGATAACATTAGCTGCTGACGGGCCTTTAGCGCCGTTCTCGATAGAGAACTCTACTTTTTGGCCTTCGTCTAAGGTTTTAAAATCGCTGCTCTGAATGGCGGAGAAATGTACGAACACGTCTTTGCTGCCGTCTTCAGGAGTGATGAAGCCGAAGCCTTTTTCAGGGTTAAACCATTTTACTAAACCAGTCATTTTGTTAGACATAGATACTTCCTTTCATTTTTTTGAGCCGCTTATGCAGCAAAGATGGCCTGTTTTGCAGAGATTTACTTATTGGGCACTTAGGAGGAGGCTCATGAAGAAGGGTATCTAGGATAACGCTTGAAATGAGGACTGCTTTACTAAAACTGCTTTCATAAGGTCTGTGTTCCAAACCGATGGCATCATAATAGGCCTGGTTTGATTTTTTAAGCAAGGATTAATTTTTGATGAATAACTAAGCAGACAAGCGTTCGAAGCACTAACCAGGATGAGGACAGGGGGAAATTCAGTATTGATGCAGAAACAATAAAAGCCCTGACCATTGCAGTCAGGGCTTTTAAGGTACTACGAACTTAAGATTTAACATTAATGGACTTACGAATTATTACTGCTTATGGTACTACTTTTAAATGCACACGTTTACCAAGATAATATCGGGTTAATACTAACTAAAACCTCCCTCTATTTCCCATTTAAACCACACCAATCCGATAATAAACTCGAGAATGGCACCTTAAACAAGTACATTTCCCCTCGCGACATATATTTTTGATGCATGGCCTTACTTTCGTTGCGATGACTTAACTAAAAAACCCAAAACCAAAATCGCAAACAATTACTTTTTGTATCATGGCCTTACATCGTCGCGCTATCGTCACTACTTTGCGATTTACTCTATCAACTACAGAGCCTTAAAGCATTGCCGATATAAGATTTTAGACTTTTCTTAATATCGGACACCCATACAAAAACACTTCGTGGCCTTTATCGCAAATAACACCTTACACATATCTAAAACTTATCAACTACAACAGCAAACTACCGTATCGCCGCTGTTGAAGGCTAATTTACGGATTTTTGAAACAGTGTCAACACTGTTATTAATAACATGTTTTTATTAACATGTTTTTATTAACAGCATGCGTTAATCGTCGCGTTTTAGGATGCTGCTTATTCCTTTACCCTTTGGATACACCCGTGAAGCTAATGACGCAGATTGCCCACAAAATGTCAAAAGGACAGGTGATGGCCCGCTTGCTAAAGCGGGCTTTTTACACTCATCCGGTGGACGTTACACTTCTTTTTCCACGAGGAGAGCTTCCAGCAAATCGAGATCGTGCAGCAGTTTTTGCAGCGTCTCGTTGCTGATTTTTTGCGTGGCGCGCAGGTGATACAGCTCGCCACGTTCAGCGCGCAGCGCGGTCAGGCGGAAACGACGCTCGAGGTTTTCCAGCTTCAGTGCGGTTTCCATATCATCACGGTTTGCCGTCCTTCGCCGCAGTGTCCCGATCACCCGCGAACTGATTTCCTTCAGCGTTTGTTCATCGATGTTCTCTTCGGTATCGGCCGCCAGACGTTCTTCCATCTTGTGCAGGCTTTCGATCGCCACCTCCGCCGCGATGGATTTCGCCATGCGCTCTTCTTCGCGATACGCAGAGCCATCGGCGACAACCACGCCTTTGAGCAGGAATGGCAACGCAATTACACCGGCAATCAACGAGAAAAGAATGACGCCGGTCGCCAGAAAGACCAACTGATAGCGCGACGGGAAGGCAGAACCATCGGCCAGGAACAGTGGAATCGAAAGCACACCGGCAAGGGTAATTGCCCCACGTACGCCGGCGAACGATGCTACCCACAGCTCACGCGTGCTATAGCTGCCGAAAAGTAGCGGTTTCTTTTTCAGGAAACGGTTGCTGAAGTTCTTCATCACCCACAGCCAGACGAAACGCAGGATCAGCAGCGCGAAGTAGATAATCCCGACGTCGGCGAACAGGTGCCAGGTCACGATAGACGGATCATGCGTTGCCTGATCGATCGAGTTTTCCAGGATACCCGGCAGTTGCAGGCCCAGCATGATAAACACCATGCCGTTGAACACAAACTCAAGCATCGCCCAGACGCTGTTGGCACGCAGACGCATCGCCAGTGGCGCGTTACGGATAATGCCGGACTGGCTGATGGTCATACCGGCGGCGACGGCGGCCAGAATGCCCGATACACCGATGTGTTCGGCAATCAGATAAGACGCGAATGGCAGCAGCAGCAGGAACACGATTTGCGTGGCCGGGTCATCTCCGCTCCAGCGGCTCATGATGCGCAGCGATTTACTGTACAACCACGTCACCGCGACACCGGCCATCAGGCCGCCGATGGCGACTTTCAGGAACTCGACGCTCGCCCCACCGACGGTGAAGATCATCGTGCCCATTGCCACGGCAATGGCGAATTTCAGCGACACCAGACCGGACGCGTCATTCATCAGCGCTTCACCTTCCAGCACGCTCATGATCGATTTCGGTATGCGGCCCTTGCCGACAATCCCGCCCAACGCCACGGCATCGGTCGGTGACAGCACGGCAGCCAGCGCAAACGCAGCAACCAGTGGAATATCCGGCACCATCATATATATCAGATAGCCGATACCGACGACGGTGAGCAGCACCAGTACCAGCGCCAGCCCAAGTATTTCGCGCCCGTGGTGGAGGAATTCACGGGTCGGGGTTTTCCAGCCATCCGCGAACAATAACGGCGGAATGAAGAGGACTAAAAACAGTTCCGGGTCGAAATCCACGTGCAGACCAAAATTCGGCCAGGCCAGTAAGGCACCGACGGCGATCTGCATTAATGGAAGAGGAACCTGAAACGGCAACATTCTGGTTACGACACCGGAGAGCGACACCACCAGAATCAAAATCAGAATGGTAAAGAATATTTCCATGCTTTCCTTAGACTCTTGTTTTTATGATTTCAATCAGACGGGGTCTGACACACAGAGGGAATAGTAGATCAAAAAAGGGCAGGATTTAAATCAGACTGTGCGATTACGCCGCAGACCACGTGTGTGGGAAGCTCAAATTCAAGGTCGTGGGTTTCCACTTACACAAGCCTTAGGGGCGGCTTTAAAAGCGGATCGCGTAAGTTTCGGTTTCTCAATGGCGGTGATCGCTTAACCCGCTGCGCCGAAACCGCCCAAAGAGGGCCAGGACGGGCCCTCTTTGGAATCTCCACGTCTTTTAAAACATGCGCTATCGCTGGAACGATGGACGTGTTCTGTAATTAACGCGTGTGGCGCAAAACCCTGCCGCTGCGCGGTCCCTTCTCTCGGTCCTGAAGCCTTTGGTCTTCAGGCCGCTCCGTTCAGCAGGATTTTTAAATCGCGCCATCTCACCATTTTTAAAGACAAAATAAATATAGATAGATTGAGCAAAGAGTTTGGATTTTTTGAAATGATCCGAACCGGTGAAGTTGTGACCTAAGAAGCCACTGGCCGCTTTCAAAAATCACGCCGAGGAAGAGGTGGAAAACCGCGCATCTTTTTGCGCGGGTTGTAACCCGACCGGAGGGCACCGCGCAGCGGCGGGATTTTGCGGCAATAGCAGGAATTTCTGAAACAGAGCCGGGATGCATGGCACTGGTTTGAAAAAGCGAGGGGAGTGCAGAGGGGAAAAGTTTTTCCCCTCTGCTCGGTTTCGGCGCAGCGCGTTAAGTGATCACCGACCGTGAGAAACCGAAATTTTCTCAGTCAGCCCGCCGGTGCAACCGGCCAAAACCGCCTGATGCCCGGCCAGGCATCAAATCGCCCATCCACCCGCATAAAACACCACCAACGCCACCGCGATGATCACCGTCCCGACGTTAAGCTTGCGCCATTCCCCCGAGAAGATACGGCCAATCACCAGCGCGCTGAAGCCCAGCATGATCCCCGTAACGATGTTGCAGGTCAGTACGATAAATACCGCACATAACAAACCCGCCATAGCATCGACAAAATCAGTGAAATCCAGTTTGTTAACGTTGCTCAACATCAGCAGGCCGACGTACATCAGCGCTGGCGCGGTAGCGTAAGCCGGCACCAGATAAGAGAGCGGAGACAGGAACAACATCAGCAGAAATAACACGCCGACAACGGTGGCCGTCAGGCCGGTTTTACCGCCCGCTGCCGTACCTGCGGCAGATTCGATATAGACCGCAGCAGGAGAGGCGCCAACCAGGGAAGCGAAAATGCTGCTGACGGAGTCGGCTGTCAGGGCTTTACCGCCGCTGATGATCTGACCCTTTTCGTCCAGCAGATTAGCCTGCCCGGCGACAGCACGGATGGTGCCGGTGGCGTCGAAGACCGCCGTCATCACCAGCGCCAGAACGCTAGGCAAGACTGCCGCTTTCATCGCGCCCATGATGTCGAGATCGAAAATCACTGATTTGCCATCCGCGCCCGCCAGAGAAGGCATCGCGAACAAGCCCTGATATTTCACTGCCGGATCGAAAATCAGACCGATAATGGAAATCGCGATGATCACCAGAAGAATGCCACCCGGCACGCGCAGTTTTTCAAGGCCGAAAATCACCGCCAGACCTAGCAACGTCATGACCACAGGGAAAGAAGTGAAGGCACCCAGCGCGACAGGCAAACCGTCTAAAGGATTTTTCACTACCAGACCGACACCGTTGGCAGCGATCAGCAGCAGGAAAAGACCAATACCGATGCCTGTCCCATGCGCAACGCCCATCGGCAAATTGCGCAATATCCACGAACGGATCCCGGTGACCGAGATAATCGTGAACAACACGCCCATCAGGAAGACCGCGCCCAGCGCAACCGGCACACTGATGTGCTGGCCGAGCACCAGACTAAACGCAGTGAACGCCGTCAGCGAGATGGCGCAACCAATCGCCAGTGGCAGATTTGCCCACAGCCCCATCAGCAGGGAACCGAAACCGGCGACCAGACAGGTCGCGACAAACACAGCGGTCGGAGAGAAACCCGCTTTGCCGAGCATAGACGGCACCACAATCACCGAATACACCATGGCCAGGAACGTCGTTAACCCGGCGATCACTTCCTGACGCACGTTACTGCCACGCGCACTGATTTTGAAATAAGCATCAAGCGGGCCCTTTGGCGCAATCGCGCGGCCCGTTTGAGGTTGTTGACTCGACATGGAAAATCCTCTGGATGTCTTTACTGAATAGCCTGCGTGGTCATTATGAAACCGTTTCTTCACGTTCGCTTCCCTACCTGCCGTGATGAAAACCGACAAAACCGGCCTCAACACCTCAGGGCAAACGTTTAACTCACATCGCGTATGGCGGGACTAAAATTTGGCGCAAACGATTATCCGGCCTCTTATACCCTCTTTTCAACTCCGTTTGCCGACAATTTACCTTTGTCCGGTCAATAAAAATGCAGATTTGCTGCAAATTTAATCCCGTGGCGATTTACTGAACGGTATCGGTTGCGCATGCAGCAACGGTAATGGAGAAATCGAAGGGATGGGAAAAGGAAGGAAGGCGGTATCAGAATTGAAAACTGACGCTGAAAAAGAAGAAAGAAAACCAGAACAGCGAACTGAGAAATGAAAATCAAAAATAGCATGATTGTTTTTAAGGGTTATTTTTAAAAGCGTTCATTAAGTAAAATACTTTACTGATGAACGCCCGAAATAAACATAACAGCAGTGTTAAAACTCAGCGATGTTTAAAATGCCTAACGCATTATCGTAAATGGCCCTCCAGTTCCCAGGGCTTTTTGATAAGCCGGACGCGCCGTGACATTGGATAACCACGCATTCAGATGAGGATATTTGCCCAACCCGGCGCGCGCATTGATGGCTTCGACCGGGAAACTCATCTGTATGTCAGCCGCGCTGAACTGATAACCCGCGAAATAAGGATGGGTGGCGAGGTGTTGCTCGAGGTAATCCATGTGGGTCACCAGCTGCTTGTCGATGTAATTTTTCTGCACGCCCTGCCCGATAGCACCGGCAATCGGACGGATCAGCCACGGCATCGGCGGCTTACCTAATCGGCCAAATATCAGCTTCATGACCAGCAGCGGCATTAGCGAACCTTCAGCATAATGCATCCAGTAACGGTATTGCTGGCGCTCGGCAAATGCGGTCGGTTTGAGCAGCCCTTCTGTATCATAAACTTCCTGCAAGTATTCAATGATTGCGCCCGACTCGGCAAGGATCAGCCCGTTGTCTTCCAGCACCGGTGATTTTCCCAAAGGATGCACTTTTTTGAGTGAAGCGGGCGCCAGCATGGTGGATTTATCCCGCTGATAACGCTCAATTTCATAAGGAACGCTCACTTCTTCCAGCATCCACAGAATTCGCTGTGAACGTGAATTATCCAGATGATGTACTTTAATCATAATTCTGTTCCATCCCGTGACGTTTAATTATTTGTTAACTATAGACAACAGTTTCGCTCTCTGTTTATCACGCTTTTAAAAACCCCGCATTTCACAGGTGTAATTTTGTGGCTCTATTTTTTTATTTAATTAAATTCACTTACAGATTAATCTTAATTACACGAAAAACTCTCTCGTGACTTCATTCGCGTTTAATAACTCTATTGCGATTATTGCCGAATATAAAAATAGCCCGTCGTTTTTGACCCCTGCTTGTGTGGAGCCTTACATGTTTTCCAGTAATTACAACAATGTGCTGGTGATGTTCTCATTCATTGTTGCAATGCTTGCCTCTTATACCGCGCTGGATATGGCGGGTCGGGTCGCGACCACTCAGGGAAAGGCCTCCCGTCTCTGGTTAACCGGTGGCGCTATCGCCATGGGGATCGGTGTCTGGTCGATGCATTTCATCGGAATGCTGGCATTCAATTCAACAGTATCAATGGGATATGACCCTTTCATCACCTTATTTTCTATGCTCATCGCCATTATCTCTTCCGCCTTTGCGCTGTGGCTGGTGTGCCTGCAACAGCTGCCGATGATGCGCTTACTGGCCGGTTCATTGCTGATGGGTGGCGGGATTGCCGCGATGCATTACACCGGCATGGCGGCGATGCGCATGATGCCCGCGATCGTATACAGCATACCGTGGGTGATGGTTTCTGTGCTGGTGGCCGTGGTGGCCTCGGGCGCGGCGCTGTGGATGGCGTTCCATTTACGCCAGCAGTCGCCGAATGTGCGTTTGTTGCGCATCAGCGCGGCAGTCATCATGGGCACCGCGATTGTCGGAATGCACTATATCGGCATGGCCGCGGCCAGTTTCCCGCCGATGAGCCACAGCATGGCGGCGTACAGCGGCGTGGATAACAACTGGCTGGCGTTGCTGGTAATTGTAGTGACGCTGGCAATACTGGCGATCACACTGATTATCTCGGTGCTCGATGGCCGTATGCAGGCGCGTACCTCGGTGCTGGCCTCTTCACTGGCGCAGGCCAACCGCGAACTGACGCAGCTAGCGCTGCACGACAATCTGACCAAACTGCCAAACCGTTTATTGCTCGAAGACCGCCTCGGCCAGGCGGTGCAGAAAGCGGTACGTGAGGAATCCGAGTTCGCAGTGCTGTTTATCGATCTTGATGGTTTTAAAGCGGTGAACGACGCCTTTGGCCATCACATTGGCGATCAGTTGCTGATCTCGGTGACCGAGCGTCTGCTTTCGCATGTTCGTGCATCGGATACGCTCGCACGTCTGGGCGGCGACGAATTTGTCCTGCTGACCGAAATCACCGAGCCGACCGACGCCTCACAGCTGGCGGATAAACTGGTGCATCTGATTGCTCGCCCGTTCTACGTTTCCCGCTATGAGCTGCTGGTCTCCGCCAGTATTGGTATCGCGGTTTACCCGGGCGACGGCGAGAACGAACGCGAGCTGATGCTCAATGCCGATGCGGCGATGTACCACACCAAAAACTCCGGGCGTAACGGCCACAGCTTCTTCCAGCCGTCAATGAATGCCAATGCACAGAACCAGCTACAGATGCTGAACGATCTGCGTCTGGCTATCGAACACCACGAGCTGCGCCTGCATTATCAGCCAAAATTTATCGCACCTTACGGGCCGGTCAGCGGTTTCGAAGCCCTGTTGCGCTGGGAGCGCGAAGGTAAAACCCTCAGCCCGGACGTGTTCCTGCCGCTGGCAGAAAAAACCGGTCTGATTATTCCCATCGGCGAATGGGTTTTGAATGAAGCCTGCCGCCAGCTGCGTGAATGGCACCTCGACGGGCACACTACCTGGACGGTAGCGGTTAATCTTTCCGCACTGCAATTTGAGCAGGCAAATCTGGTGGAGATGGTGATCGATACCGTGGAGCGTCACCACATTCCACCGGCGATGCTGACGCTGGAAGTCACCGAAACCACCGCGATGCGCAACCCGGACGTCAGCGTGGCGATCCTCGAGCGTCTGACTCAGTTTGGCGTGAAAGCGTCGATTGATGATTTCGGCACCGGTTATTCCAGCCTGCTGTACCTGAAACGTTTACCGGCCAGCGAGCTGAAAATCGATGGTGCCTTTATCAACGATCTGATTGCCGGAAGCGAAGACGCCAGCATTGTTTCAGCGATTATCGCCCTCGGCCAGACGCTGAATCTGAAAGTGGTAGCCGAAGGTGTGGAAACCGCCCAGCAGCAGGATTTCCTCACTCAGCTGGGCTGTGACACGCTTCAGGGCTACCTGCTCGGACGTCCGATGACGCCTGAGCAAATCGCCCGGCACCCGGATTCGGCGTGGGATCCACAGCTTTCCATTACGCAACAACCCTGAAGCGCCTCTGACTTATTCGACCGCCGTGCGGAAAAACCGCACGGCATTGCGCAACTCGAGACTTTGTTCCGTCAGCGATTGCGCCGCCGCAGCGGCCTGTTCCACCAGCGCGGCGTTCTGCTGCGTCACCCTGTCCATCTGATCCACCGCAATCCCGACTTCATGAATGCCAGTATGTTGCTCGGTGCTGGCGGTAGAAATCTCACTGACGATCCCCGCCACTTTATTCACTGAATTCACAATTTCGTTCATTGCATGGCTGGCACGATCGGCCTGCTGCGACCCTTCGGCGATTTTTGTCACCGTGCCGTGAATCAGGTTTTTAATCTCCTTCGCTGCCTGTCCGCTTTTTTGCGCCAGCACGCGCACTTCGCTGGCAACGACCGCAAACCCTTTACCTTGCGTGCCCGCCCGCGCCGCTTCAACCGCCGCATTCAGCGCCAGAAGATTGGTCTGGAAGGCAATCCCTTCAATCACGCTGATGATATTGATGATTTCATTCGAGCTGCCGGAGACGTCGCGCATATGCGCCTGCATCCCGCTGACGATCGACCCGCCCTGTGATGCCGTCTCAGACGTCGCGTGCGCCAGCTGGCTGGCTTCACGCGCATTCTCTGCATTCTGGCTGACTGTCGTCGTGAGGTTCTGCATGTTGGCGCTGGTCTGCACCAGCGACGCCGCCTGCTCTTCGGTGCGCTGCGATAAATCGATGTTGCCCTGCGCAATCTCGCTGGCAGCGTGATTTATCGACTCGCTGCCACTCATAATCTGATGGATAGTCTGATTGAGCTGCTGATTCATGCTGCTCAGCGACGCCAGCAAACTGTCCTTATCGCCGGGGCGCAGGATAATGTCCGTCGCCAGATTCCCCGCCGCAATCTCCTGCATGATTGACGCCGCATACGCCGGTTCGCCACCCAGTTGCCGGTTAAGATTTCGCGCCAGCAACAGCGCCATACCGAGAGACAGCAGCAACGCCACAATCACCAGCACCAGAAACAGCACGCTGGCGGCGTGATAATGGCTGCGTGCAGAGGCAGCCGCCTGCTCGCTGTTGCTCACTTCGTCTTTGACCAGAGTGGCCAGATCGGCCATCAACTGCGTGCGGTATTTACGCGAGTTGTCACCGCTGATTTGCGTAGCCTGCGCAATATCATTGCGCTCCATCGCTTCAATGACCTGATCGTTCGCCAGCGAAAACTGCTCAAAGTTAGCGATGATTTGCTTAAACAGCGCCGACTGACTGCCGCCGCTGTTCAGGTTGCGGTAAGCATTTTCAGCGGCTTTAAAGTTCTCCACCGCCTGCATGATTTCTACCCGATGGCCGTCGCGCGACGCTCCCTGCGGGGAAGCAATATATTGCACCTGTTGCAGGCGCAGCTCGGCCAGCGTGCCGCGCATCACCAGCGGGTACTGAACGCCCGGCAAACGGTATGCCCGATAGTCTTCAATCTGCTGATTAATGTTCTTCAGCTGCCAGGCGGAGGTCGCCGCCAGAACCAGCATCAGGGAAAGCACGAGCGCAAACGCGCCCAGCAGGCGGGCAAGCACGGAAAGTTGGGTCAATTTGTTCATCAGGACACGACAAAGTGAGTGACAGGAGTCAGAGATAACGGCACGGCGGAGAGGAACTTTATGGTGAAATGAAACAATATTTCATTTTGTTAAATGCGATTATTTATCCTGTAATCAGCAGGTTACCGGACGAATTCAGAATGTTACTTAACGGGAGGAAAGTATGAGGATAACAACACTTTTCCGCTTTGCCCCCGGAAATGACCGGGAGCAGTGTGCAAAGGAAATAAAGCCCTAGCGCGGCTCGAAATCCGGCCATAACGTTTCTGCCGTCGCCATCAGGGAAGGCGTTCCGGCAGCGATCGACATATGGCGATAATTTTCGTTTCCGGCCGGGCCGGTAAAGCGGACAACGGTTTGCAGCCCGGCTTCCTGACACAGTACCGCGCCACCGGCGATATCCCACAGCGTGGTGCGGCGTTGCAGGTGGCCGTCGATCATTCCTTTGGCGGCGAATACCATGCCGATGGTGGTGCAGCGATAGCAATGCACCGACCACTCTGCGGCGCGCAGCCCGCGATAAAACGCCGAAGCTTCATCCAGCTTGTCGTCAGAGCTGTCGCCCAGCGAGACAATCTGCACGTCGCTAAAACGGTCATCACGGCGGAAAGGTTTGCCGTTGTGGAAGATGCCTTTAGCGGATTCTGCGGCAAACAACTCGTTCAGCACCGGTAACGCCACCACGCCGATCACTGGCTGTTTGTTCTCAACCAGCCCGAGCGATACGCCCCACAGCGGCGAACCGCGCAGGAAATTCGACGTGCCGTCAATCGGGTCGATCACCCAGCAGGCCGCATCCGTCAGCACGCCGCCCATCTCCTCACCGATGACGGCATCCTGCGGGAAATGCTCAGCCAGCTGCGCACGGATAAACTGCTCTACCGCCACATCGGCCTCCGACACGAAATCCTGCGTGCGTTTACTGCTGACTTCGATGCTGTCGCGACGGTTAAAAAATCCCAGTGCCAGTTCAGCGGCCTGAGCCGCAATATGGCTGGCTTTCGCCAGACGCACGGACATTTTGGTATTCGTCATTATCAATCCTGATTTCAGTCTGAGGGGAAAATCGCTCTCTTAGAATGTACCTGATTTTCTCAGGGCTGGATGAAGGCAGTATGACAACCGGCGCGCTGATCATTGTCTGAAGGCTTGCCAAAACAGCCTAAAAACCTCTATATCTTTATGCTCAACGTTTCTGATTCCCCCGGAGAATGCCATGCCCGATGCCGCCCATTTGCTGCCTTTTTTACTGATTTGTGTCGGACTGGTGCTCACGCCCGGCCCTAATATGATTTACCTGATATCGCGTTCGCTGTGTCAGGGCCCGAAAGCGGGTCTTATTTCGCTCGGCGGTGTAGTGGTCGGTTTTTTGTTTTACATGGTTTTTTCAGCGCTGGGCATCACCGCATTGCTGATGGCGGTGCCGTTTGCCTATGACGCGCTGCGGATTTGTGGCGCGGCATACCTGCTGTATATGGCGTGGAATGCGGTGAAGCCCGGCGGGCGTTCACCGTTTCAGGTGAAAGATTTACCGCGAGACAGCAACAAAAAGCTGTTCACCATGGGGCTGGTGACCAATCTGCTGAACCCCAAAGCCGCCGTGTTGTATTTGTCTTTGCTGCCGCAATTTATTGTGCCGTCACAGGGGCATGTGCTGATGCAGTCACTGGTGCTGGGCGGATCGCAAATTATGGTCAGCTTTACGTTTAACGCGCTGATTGCGGTTTCGGCGGGCTATATTGCGGCATTTCTGGCCGGACGGCCTCTGTGGATGGTCATTCAGCGCTGGCTGATGGGCGCAGTGCTCGGCGGGCTGGCGGTGAAAATGCTCACTGAAGGCCGTAAGTAACTTTCTTTTTTGCGACAATGCCGTTTCCAAAAGCGGCATTGTCGCCGGTCATATTCATCACGCCATTAACGTTATATAATTCTCTGCATAACGAAACCAGAGGATTTACCCGTGCGCGCTTTTTCTTCCACTGTTCTACTCGGACTCGTTCTGAGCCTTGCTTCGCATTCCGCTCTCGCTTCCCGCCAGATAACCGACCAGCTGGGTCGTCAGGTCACGATCCCCGATCGGGTCGATCGCGTGGTCGTGCTGCAACATCAGACCCTTAATCTGCTGGTGCAACTGGACGCCACAAAAGATATCGTCGGCGTGCTGAATAACTGGCAGCAGCAGCTCGGCAGCGACTACGTGCGTCTTGCACCGTCTCTGGTAAAAACGCCGGTGGTGGGCGATCTGACCAGCGTAAATCTGGAAAGCGTGGTGGCTTTGCATCCGCAGGTGGTGTTCGTTACCAACTATGCGCCGCAGGAAATGATCGACCAGATTAGCCAGACCGGCATCGCCGTGGTGGCGGTTTCACTGCGAGATGATCCGAAGGGCGAAGAACACAAAATGAACCCGGCGCTGCCGGATGAGGACAAAGCCTATACCGAAGGGCTGAAGAAAGGCATTCAGTTGATTGGTGAGGTGGTGAACCGCCAGAAACAGGCGCAGGCATTGATCGACTATACTTTTTCACAGCGCCAGTTAACCGGCGAACGGCTGAAAGCCATTCCGGCTGACCAGCGCATTCGCACGTACATGGCCAATCCTGACCTGACCACTTACGGTTCCGGAAAATATACCGGGCTGATGATGGCCCGTGCGGGAGCGATGAACGTGGCCGCCGCGACGGTGAAAGGTTACAAGCAGGTATCTCTGGAACAGGTGATCGCCTGGGATCCGCAGGTGATCTTCGTACAGGACCGATATCCGCAAGTGGTCGGGCAGATAATCAGCGATCCAAACTGGCAAAGCATTGACGCGGTGAAAAACCATCGTGTGTATCTGATGCCGGAATACGCCAAAGCCTGGGGCTATCCGATGCCTGAAGCGATGGCGATTGGTGAATTGTGGATGGCGAAAAAACTCTATCCGCAAAAATTCACCGACATCGACATGCAAAAGCAGGCGAATGCCTATTATCAGCGCTTCTACCGGACGGATTTCAAACCCGCCGCAGAAGCCCCGCACGCCGGGAAATAATCGTCTTCTCCGGCATCGCGCTTATTTTCAAGCAATGTGACAAGGAGATCTGATGACCAAAGCGATCAAAGTGCTCGCCGCAGGCAGCCTGCGACGGGCATGGGCACCTCTGTGTGAGGCGTTTCTGGCACAAACCGGCACCAAAGTGGTGACGGAATTTGGCCCCGCCGGGCTGCTGCGTGAGCGAATCGAAAAAGGCGAGAAACCGGATTTGTTCGCCTCGGCCAACACCACGCATCCGCTGGCGTTGCAACAGCACGGTAAGGCGTTGAGCGTGGAAACGTTCTGCGGCAACAGTCTGTGCGTGACGGCGCGCAAAGGGCCGGATCTGGAGAAGCTGAACTGGCTGAGCGTACTGCTGGATCCGCGCTTTCGCCTCGCGACATCGACACCGCTGAGCGATCCGTCCGGAGATTACACCTGGAAAATGTTCGAGCAGATCGAACGCCGCCACCCGGATGCCGGTGCGGTGCTGCGCAATAAAGCGTTGCGACTGGTGGGCGGTGAGAACTCGGCGAAAGTGCCGGAGGGGAAACTGGCGGCAGAATGGTTGATTTGTACCGGGCAGGCCGACGTGTTTATCGGCTACACCAGTTACGCCACCCTGCTGCGGGAAAACGACGAGCTGGAAGTCTTTAATATTCCTGCGGATTACAACGTGCGCGCCAGCTATGCACTCGCCACCTGTACCGAAAAAGCGCAACCGCTGGCGGACTTCATCCTGTCAGAAACCGGCCAGCATATTTTGCAGAACGCCGGTTTTTGCGGGAAGCATGCGGTGATGCCTGACTGAAAAACTCAGTCGAAATCTCTTTCCTTCATTGCCCGCTGACGATCGTAAAACTCATCTTCGGCGGCAATGATTTCATCGAGCAGTGAATCTACATCGGCTTTATGCGTATCTTCTGCAAACTCACCGGTCAGAATGGTTTCCGGCGTCAGTTTGCCATCTTCATACAATGCCCAGATCTCTTTCGCATAACGCGTGGCCGCCAGCTGCGGTGCAAAGCGGCTGTAATATTCGGTCATGTTATTCACATCGCGCTCAAACATGGATTCAGCATGGTTATTGGCCGCCGCATCCACTGCCTGAGGCAGGTCGATAATCACCGGTCCTTCGGCATCCATCAACACGTTAAATTCTGATAAATCGCCGTGAACGATACCGGCGCACAGCATCCGCACAATGTTGCGGATCATCGTCTCGAAATCCGCGACGGCTTCTTCTTCAGTCAGGAGCACATCGCTCAGACGCGGCGCAACTACGCCATCGCCGTCGGTGATGAGTTCCATCAGCAACACGCCGTCGAGGCAGATATAAGGCTGCGGTACGCGCACACCGGCATTGGCCAGACGAAACAGTGCATCCACTTCCGCTGTCTGCCAGGATTCTTCCTGCTGCTTACGGCCAAACTTTGAGCCTTTTTGCATCGCACGCGCGTTGCGGCTGTTACGGACTTTTCGGCCTTCCTGATACTGGACAGCCTGTTTGAAGCTACGCTGAGTCGCTTCCTTATAAACCTTGGCGCAACGGATCTCTTCACCGCATAAAACAGTGTAAACGTCGGCTTCTTTGCCACTTTTCAGTCGACGGACCACATCGTCTATCAGGCCGTCATCCACCAGAGGTTGGATTCTATTTGGGATTTTCATGCAGCCTTGTACCTTATTTCAGCGCGTGAGGGAATGACCTGCGCAATATTCCCTGCATTACACACCAGACACGCCGTTCGCGTCATCCTCGTTATCGCTATAGACCGGTCCAAAGACAGACCCCCTAAACATCACTAGTTTAACGTAGTGACAGCATGGTGGATACTTTCTGCACGTATCTTCTCGCTTTTACCTGCAAAAAATGTCGCCCGCGCTTCGGCTATCCTCCCACGACAGATTAGGGCGTAATTTGACTTAAAAGATGATTTATTATTCCACAACCGATTTATAAAAATGTTTCCCGGTGTAAGTAATAAATACCAGTTATTTAATTTCAGATAAAAATGAACTTTCCAAATTTTTTAAGCTTTTCGTGCTGTTGAGCTGCCGTTTAATAAGTGCAAAAAACGGTATACGTTCCGTTTATCATGCCGGTGGTACTGTCGCATCACTTTCCCGTTGCAGGCCTTAATGATGAACAGCATTTTAATTACCGGAGCCACTGGTTTTGTCGGCGGCGCAGTTATTGAATATCTCTTACGCCAGAAACTAGCGGCAAAAAACCAGATATTATTATTAGTCAGGGCAGACGATAATGCGACGGGACTCGCCAGAATCATTGATAATTTAAAAAAATTTGAATTAAGCGATGAATTACTTTCCGCGCTAACCGAAAAGTCTATTTTGACCGGCGACCTTGCCGAACCTGAAAGTTTTATTCACGATCCACGTTTAGATAACGTTACCCACGTGATCAACTGCGCCGCGATTGCCTCGTTCGGCAATAATCCGGCGATGTGGCGGGTGAATGTCGAAGGCTCGCTGGTCTTCGCCAAACGCATGGCGCAGGTGAAAGGCTTGCAGCGTTTTGTCCACGTCGGCACGGCGATGGCCTCGATGCCGGACAAAGACAGCGTGTTCTACGAAGGAATGCCGGATAACGAGCACAACGAAGATCTGGTGCAGTACACCATTTCCAAGCGCGCTATCGAGAATCTGGTGCGTTCAGAATGCCCGACGCTGCCGTTTGTGGTCGCGCGTCCGTCGATTATCGTCGGTCACACTCAGTATGGCTGCCAGCCTTCGAGCAGTATTTTCTGGGTGTTCATGATGGCGATTAAGCTGAAAAAATTCACCTGTAATCTCGATGATGAAGTTGATGTTATTCCGGTAGATTACTGCGCCATGGTGCTGGTGAAATTATGTCTGGCCGATGAACTCAGCCACAGCTTCTACCATATTTCCTCCGGTGCGGAGATGTGTACGCCGTTCCACGAAATAGATACCTCTGTGGCGAAAGCCAATAATACCTCGCGCATTATTAGTGAATATGAACAGATCAGTTATCAGGAATTCACCGGCATCCGTAAACAATTTAAGGATGTGCTTGGCCCTTGTAATGACAAGATAATTTTACGCGCTATTAAACTTTACGGCGGCTTTGCCCAATTAAACGTGAAGTTTGATAATTCCCGCCTGATGGACATGGGGATCCCTAAACCTGCAGCGTTTAAAAGTTATATTGATAAATGCGTTTACTCGACGCATGGCCAGACCATTCCGGAGCTCATGAGAGTCGATTTTAAATAATCCGATGCGTTTGGTTGAAAAATAGAAAAATATAATGACGCAGCGCCGGACAGTACTGCGTCATATTTTTTATCTCACCGGTTTAAGATCAACAGAAACAACTCATACCATGCCATTACGGCCAAACAGCCGGTTAACTGACAAGGTTACGTGCGGCGCAGAAAAATCCGCGTCGCCGAGCCGTGATAAGTGGTGTCGGTTTCTGCGCTAAATCCGCACTTCTCCGCCAGTCGGATTGACGCGTGATGCTCCGGGTCAATAATGCAGCATAGCCGACGATCGAGATTTATATCGGCCCATTTCAACACCGCCTGTGCGGCTTCGAAAGCATAACCTTTGCCGTGAAACGCCGGCGCAATGACCCAGCCCATTTCCGCCATGCCGTCGAGCGAAGGTGTGATTTCGCGCTGGTAATCCGCCAGCCCAATCTCACCGGCAAACGCTCCTTCTGCACCGTTATGCTTTTCGTACACAATCCAGTAGCCAAAACCGAGCATCTGCCAGTGGCCGGGATAACGCAGCAAGCGACTCCAGCTGGCTTCGCGGCTCGACGGTGTTCCGCCAATGAATTTCACCACGGCGGGATCGGCCCACTGCGCGGCAATCACTTCAAAATCTTCAACGCGATGACCGCGTAAAATCAGGCGTTCGGTTTCAATAACGGGGGCTTGGATGTACATGGTTTTCCCTGAGATTTTCTCTGATAATTTGGACAGCCGTTAAATTAGCACCGGAACTGAGCGGACGGGAAGAGAACAAAACAGAAGGGAATGAATTTCAGACGATAATGCCGCTGCGCAGCGCGGTCGGCGTCATGCCGCGCACGGATTTGAAGCGATTGCTGAAGTGGCTGGTGGAGCTGAACCCGCATTCCAGCGCGATGCGCGTAATCTCCATGCCAGTGGTTTTCAGCAGCTGTTCCGCGCGGATCAGTCGGGCGTTCATCACGTACTGATGCGGCGCCATACCCATACTTTGTTTGAACATCCGAGCGAAATGGAATTCGCTGAGTTCCGCGAGCATCGCCAGTTCAGGCAGCATCAGGGGTTCGGCAAGATGCGCATGAATATAGTCTTTCACGCGATTAAGAATATGCGGTGCCAGCCCGCCGCGCACCGTTGGCAGTGCCCATTGCAGATGGGTGTAATTCTTCACCAGATGCGCCATCAGCAGATTTGCCGCACTGCTGAGCATCAGCTGATTGCTGTTTTCCTGCCACTGACTGCTGAGTAAAAAGTGGCGATACAACAAAGTAATCTGCGGATCTTCCTCGAACGTGCGCTCTTCCATCTGAATCGCCGCCGGGCTGCGATCCCAGGTTTGCTCCACCAGATGCCGCAGATGCTCGTCGGAGCAATACAGATGCACGAAAGATAAATCATCACGCACATCCCAGCTCGACATGCTGTTTTTCGGCATGATGCAAAACCGGTCCGGCCCGCCGCCATTGCGCCAGCCGCCACGGGTTTTGTGATAGCACTCGTAACCGTCGGCGACGTACAGGCTCAGCGTATGATGATCCGGGCTTTCCTGCGTCACGGTGTCATTTTTATTCGACCAGGCCGCCAGCTGAATGCCGGAACCCAGCTCCACACTGTCGTGCAGAATCGCTTTGTGCTTACGCAGCGTGTCGAAAGCCTGATAAACCTTAGTCATGGCATGCACCGGTGGAGGAAAGAAGACGCTCAGTTTACGGGTATTGGCAGCATCAGAGCCAGATTTTGCTGCTTTGGCGCACAAAAAAATGCGCAAGAATTTGCAACTCGCCGCAAGCCGTTGCAAGCCAACGCCGCTGCCTTCCCGCACACTTCTCTCAGGCCATTATTTTTGATGAGAGAAGTCCATGAACGCACTGCTTTATATTTCGGTGATTATTATCTGGGGCACGACCTGGTTTGCGATTTACCTGCAACAGGGCGATGTGCCTGTGACGGTATCGATTTTTTACCGCTTCCTGCTGGCGGCGGTGATCATGCTGGTGGCGTTGCTGGCCGCCCGTCGCCTGCGTCGTCTGGCCCTCAAAGACCACCTGTTCTGCATGGTGCAGGGCTGCTGCGTCTTCGCCTTCAACTTTTACTGCTTCTATCATGCGGCGGCTTACATCACCAGCGGGCTGGAATCGGTGATTTTTTCCATGGCGGTGCTGTTTAACGCCTTCAACGGTATGCTGTTTTTCCGTCAAAAGCTGGCACCCGCGGTGATCCCGGCATCTCTTCTTGGGCTGGCGGGGATCGTCACGCTGTTCTGGCATGACCTGAGCGCCGCCCACATCGCACCGGAACTGCTGAAAGGCATCGGCCTCAGCCTGCTTGGCACTTACGGTTTCTCACTGGGTAATATGATCAGCGCCCGCCATCAGCGCCGCGGTCTGGACGTGCTCTCGACCAACACTTACGCGATGTTCTACGGCACCGGGGTAATGGGCGTACTCAGTCTCTTTCAGGGCGCATCATTCGCCATTGATCTGACCCCGCAATATCTTGGCTCGCTGGTCTATCTTTCGGTATTCGGTTCGGTACTCGCCTTCGGCATTTATTTCACGCTGGTCGGCCGCATCGGCGCCAGTCAGGCAGCCTATAGCACCCTGCTCTTCCCGCTGGTCGCCCTGACAGTTTCCACCTTCTACGAAGGCTATCAGTGGCACACTAACGCCGTCGTCGGATTGGCATTGATCCTGCTCGGTAATCTGGTGATGTTCTGCCGCCCGAGCTGGCTGGAAGTGTTTCGCAGAAAGGCGGTGGTGGTTTAAGGCACTTAACGATTTAATCGTTATAAAGGTTGTCCGATGCTGACAACCTTTATGCCCCGTTGATATAGGTGACAACCTCTCCCACAGTAAATATCCTCCAGCCAGGCACATTTATTTGTTCAAGATTAATAGCTATTTTCTCATCAGCCCATGCGGCGTCCAGAATTACGGCATTATTTTTATCATCATTTATCTGAAGGCAAAGTTCCGGCAAAGAATATCTTTGAGCTTCTAACATTTGCAGATCCCCATGAAGTGAAGTATCTGTCAGGGAATAAACATCACACCATTTTTTGAGAGCGAGAAGCTTTTGTTGTGCTCGACTCGTTTGGATCTTCTTCATATCAGCCGCTTCAAGAAACATCCATCCATGAAACGGCCTCTTTCGATGGCAGTCTCTGCATAAAACTTCTAAGTTATTATCACTATTATTATTTTTCACACCATCTTTATGATGAACATCACAAAGCGATGTATGGTTATTCATATCTACACCACAATCACTACATACAAATTTTTTTCTTTTTCTTATTTCCTTGGATATACTTTTCCAATCTTCCGTATAACCGCTGTTTTTTGAAGTGAAAACACCTTCAGGCATATACTGAAAACAGGTACTATAATTTGCAAGAAACTCATTTAGTATAAATTCTTTAAATACATGCTTCCTTTTCTCACGATCAGCACTGCCACGATAATTAAGATGTTCAAGGCAGCTTTTACAAACATTTAATTTTACATCCTGATGCCTTCCATGCCCATCATCAATTTCAAACAGACCATTAAGTCTGTAGTTCATATGATAGCGTCCAAAACGACCTTCTTGCCTCATCGTCTGTAAAACCTTACACCATGCAATATGGTACTTATTTCCATTGCTTGAATTTTTAATTGTAGCATCATATATATTACTGTGATCACGGATGTAAAGTAATACCTGAAGACCCTTAAGAAAAATCAGCCCAGTTCCCGGATCTAACTCAGTGATTTTTACAGGCTTAGGTTTTAATTCAGGAATATAAATAGGTAAAAAATCATTATTGGACTCTGCAAGAACAAACTCCACACCATTGGGTGACATACGTTTTCCCAAACGAATAAGCTCGGAGAAATCAATATTGAGTTTCATCGAATTACTCCTGAATGATCCGTCGTATTTGAAGTTCAGCGTTGGTCAGCACTTTGAACGTCACTCGCCTTGAGCGTTGTGGATCCTCCCGCCCCTTTGCCGTCATAACAGGGTGCGAAGAGGAATAACCTACGGCAGAGAAATGCGATTTAATCCAGGGGCGCTGGTTGGCTATATCATCCATCTCATAGACGTATTCAAGAACCGTCCGGGTTCTGCCCTGCGACAGTTCCATATTATTAAAATAGGCAACATCCGGGTTGGAGGTTCCTGTCCAGTCACTGCTGGTATGCCCTTCTATGCGAACTTCCGTAATGTGGTCTTTAAATTTATCCAACACGGCAAGATAACGTGGGAAAAAATTATCCAACGTTGACTTAAATCCTAGTTGTAAATCAGCGCTGCCTGTTTTAAACAACACATCAGGAGATTTAAATCTGAACTCTAAGGTTTGCTTGTCAATTTCAGCATCCCAGTCAGGTAAATCTTTTGCGAACTCCGCTTCGAGCGCATTATAAAGCTCTGTCTGAGCATTTTGATAGGCGACTGCAACCTCTTTTATTTTATTTTTCTCAACTTGCACGTAATGCATGTAGGCTACTGAAATAAAGAGGAACACCATCATAAGTCCCGCCATCAGGTCCGACATGGATATCCAATGCTCATTGTCCTGTTTGGTAACCGTTGTCGCCTTGCCTAAGAATTTTTCCATGTTATTTACCTGCGACTGCCTTTTTCATCAAGTAAGGATTTAAGCTGCACTGTGTAGGCCTGATATTCCTTCATCAGCTGATCGTAATTATTAACAAACCCCTGGCTGATAGAGATCAGTGACGTTCCCAGAACCTGTAACTCACGATTCATTTCGCGATCTGTGGCCTCTTCAAATGCTTTGAGTTGTGTATTGATGGCCTCGCCGAAACGTTCGACCGAATCACTGACGTGCGTAGTCAGTCCTGAATTCGCTTTATTAAATGAAGTCTGCAAAGTCTCCAGCATGTTGCTCGAATTATTATTCAATGCATCAGCTAATTCATCTGCCTGCGTTTTCATTGTTTTTGAAAGCTCGAGAGAATGCGCTTGTAACTTACCGCCCATTTCAGTAACTGAATGCTGCATAGAACTCAGCATGTCTGTCGTACCGGATTTCATCTCCTGTACGGTTTCACCCAAGGTGGCAGTGAGTGACTCGGAAGAGTTCGCAACGTCATGCGCCATAGAGGCAAAGGCTTGTTGCGTTTGCGTAACTGAGTTCCTAAAGCCTTCAGCTCCTTCATCCAGGGCAACGCGCATTGAATTGGCATTGATCAACAACTGCCCGCCGGTCTGCTCCAGGGAGGCGCTAACGCTTAACGCACCAGCTTTCAGGTGCTCACCGACCTCATCGAGCTTCATCTGGATCGCAGGAACAGCCTCAGTGGCCTTGTCTCTTAAAATAACAAATGCGTCTAAATGCCGTGAAAGCTCCCCAATCTGATGCTGATTAACCTGTAATACGTCCCGAAGTTCTGCCATCGCAAGCGGGATCTCTTTACACTCTTCCCAAATCCCAGCAACTGCCTGCTTTGTGTTCATAAGAGAATCAACACTTTGCTTATATTGTTCTCCCATAACGTCGACCTGCTCTTTATAAGCCTCCTGCCACTCAACAAGTTTTTTCACTGAGCTGTCCAGAGCTTTAAAATTCTCACCAAATTGTTCAGTCAGGTTATTATTAAAATCAACAATCACTTTTCTCAGCGCATCAATAATTTGCTCCGTGGCTCCCTTAGCCATCAGATCACCAAAATGAGTCAGTTCACTCCATAATTTCTGACTGAACTCTTCATGGTACTTCTTATCTGCTTTAGAGATATCGCCCATATCCGAGCGTAATAATTTCAGCTGTCCGACTAAAGAGACTTCATCATTTCCATCGAATCCAAAGGCAATTCTTTCTAAAAGTTTGTGCTGAGACTGGAGAACCTGATGTATATGGTCAGGCGTTACGGTCTCCGGCGTTGCCGGACCCACGCCATTGGGCTTATTTGAGGGGAGCAATGTATCTGCAATATTAAACGCTAATGCGCCCAGCATCCCGACAATACTTGTAATGAATGCGGTTTTTAGGCCACCAAGTAAAACAGGAATGCTGTTTTCTATATTTGTCGTATCGAAATGCAAAAGCCCGATGACAACCCCCACGAAGGTCCCGAGGATCCCAAGCGCAGTCATTAAAGTAGGTGCATATTCCAGAAAATGGGGTGATTTTCCTTTTCGTCTGGCATACAAAGCGCCAAAAAATACTGCGATAACAGCCCAAATAAAACAATCAGTTATCATTGTTGAGCTCATTGTACTCAGCAAAGATTCCAGCATTTTTGAAAGCATCATCATTCCTTTGAAACATTTAAAGAAGCGCAGGCATATACCTTGGCTTATATAAATTTTTACGATGGATTCTGAAAACAGGCGTTGTCAGAAAAAGGAAACATAAAATACCAAAAAACAATCGATAAAGGCATGATAATTATCATTCTTAATCGTTTATCAATTTTAATGAAAACCTAATTATTTGACTTAAGTTGATGCTTAATTTTTATGCGTTTAAAGATAAATTCGCGAAAGGAAGAAAAATCATTAACAGAATAACTCATTCGAACAAAATTAATCTCGACACGCCCCTCATCCTAATGCATACCTGAAAGGCCGCATCCAGCGAGATACGCGCCCTGCAAATTAAAATGAGGATAAAAAGATGCCATTTGTTCGTATTGATATGGTCGAAGGAAAACCCGAAACCTACCGTAAAACCGTGGGGGATACCGTTTACGAGGCGCTGCGGACTCAGATGAACGTGCCGGAAAATGATCGCTTTATCGTCATCGCTGAACACTCTCCGGAAGAAATGATGATTTCCCCGGATTATCTCGATATCCAGCGCAGCCCTAACTGCATCGTCATTCAGATCACGCTTAATACCGGCCGGACGGTGGAAATGAAGAAGGCGTTCTATCACGCCGTGGCTTATGGCCTGCATGAAAGAGTCGGTCTGCGGCTGGAAGATGTCTTTATCAGTCTGGTGGAAGTGCCGAAAGAGAACTGGTCCTTCGGCAATGGCGAAGCGCAGTACGCGTGATTTACCGTTATCCCCTCAAACAATCCCCCCGTTCGCCTTGAGCGTTTGCCCGTTAATCCACGCACCGTCGGGGCCGGCGAGGAAGGCGACGACGGAGGCGATGTCCTGCGGCTGGCCGAGGCGTTCGAGCGGCGCGATTTTGGTGATGTTTTCAATCAGTTGCCCGGATTTTCCGTTGAGGAATAAATCCGTTGCCGTCGGACCTGGTGCTACCGTGTTTACGGTGATATTGCGGCCGCGCATTTCTTTAGTCAGGACGCGGCTCAGCGCTTCCACTGCGGCTTTCGTCGCGGCGTAGACGCCATACGTCGGCTGATACAACCCCACCACGCTTGAGGAAAAATTGATGATGCGCCCGCCGTCGTGCAGATTTTTCGCCGCCTCACGCAGGGTGTTGAAGGTGCCTTTGAGATTGATATCGATCAGTCGGTCGAACGCGGCGTCGTCGGTGTCGGCAATGGCGGAAAGCATCATGATCCCGGCATTATTCACCAGCACGTCCACGCCGCCGAACGCCTGTTCTGCGCTGGCGAACATCCGGCGAACCGCAGCTGCATCGCTGACATCGGCCTGTGCGCTGATCGCTTTTCCGCCCGCTTTTTCGATCTTACTTACCACCGCATCGGCCTCTGCCGCGCCGCGTGCATAGTTCACGATCACGGTGAAGCCGTCCTGAGCCAGACGCTCAGCAATCGCCGCGCCAATTCCGCGTGATGCGCCGGTCACCAGCGCCACTTTATGTTGAGTTGAAGACGTCATGGGATGTTTCCTTAAGGCTAATTGTCGGTCAGTGAACAAAGCATAGCGGATTGACGCTGCCGGATAATTACCCGATATTCGATATCACTATCCGGAAAAGGCGAACAATCATCATGGATAAACTCGAGAGCATGCGGCTGTTTACCCGTGTGGTGGAACTGCGCAGTTTTACGCAGGCCGCAGAGAATTTGAGCCTCAAACGCTCAACGGTTACGGATGCGATAAAGCAGCTGGAGGCGCGGCTGAATGTCCACCTGCTGGAACGCACGACGCGCCACGTCAGCCCGACGCTGGATGGTGAAGCCTATTATCAGCGCTGCCTGCGCATTCTGGCCGACGTAGAAGATGCTGAAATGGCCTTTGCGGGTGCGCAACCCAAAGGGCTGTTGCGGGTGGATGCGCACGGGACGCTGGCACGACATTTCTTATTGCCCGGCCTGCCGGATTTTCTGGCGCAGTATCCTGATATCGAGTTTTATCTGAGCGAAGGTGACCGGCTGGTGGATTTAGTGCGCGAAGGCATCGACTGCGTGATCCGCGCCGGTGAGCTGAAAGACAGCGATATGGTGGCACGCCCGCTGGGGACGCTGGCAGAAATCACCTGCGCCAGCCCGGATTATCTGCAACGCTTCGGCACACCGCAAACGCCGGATGATCTCCACGCTCACCGGATGATTGGCTTCCGCTCGAGCGCGACCGGTGGCCTGTTGCCGCTGGTATTTCAAAATCAGGGAAAACCGCGCGAAGTGATACTGCCGACCAGCCTGTCGGTCAGCGGCGCCGAAAGCATGAAAGAAGCCGCACGGCGCGGGATGGGGATCATTCAGGTGCCGCAGTACGGCCTGGCGGAGGATCTGGCGCAGGGAAAACTGTTGCAAATTTTGGCAAATTTCCCGGTGGGTTCATTGCCGGTTTCCCTGCTTTATCCCCGCAACCGCCAGCTTTCGCCCCGCGTAAGGGTGTTTATCGACTGGATAGTTAAAGAGTTTGCGAAGCACAATACGCCGTTGGCGGGATAGACCGCCCGCGTGAATTCGGAGTAAGTTAGAAAAACCCGTTTTGGAGGATCGCTGATGACAACACCTGTTGTACTGCTGCATATCGGCAGCGAAGAAACGCTGATTACAATCAGAAATACCGACGGCGAGGAAAAAACGCTGCCGCTGACGCTCGGCTCGCAGCTGACCTCCGTCGGTTATTTTCTTCACTCACCGCCAACGCCGGATGAAATGGAAACGGCCATTATGGTGGTCGAAGATGAGATCAGCCGCATCCGTCACGATATTCCGCCCGGCGCGCGCCTGTTCAGTAACGACAACGATATCCGCGCGCTCGCCCGGATTGCCGGTGTGGCGGAAAATGAAGTGATGACGCTGTCCGTCGACGCCGTCGAACGCACGTTTGACCGGCTGGCGTTAGTGATTAACGGCCGCCCTGCACATTTTGAAGGATTACCCGACGGCAACGATTTCGCCGCGACTTTGCTGATTTTGCGGGAGTTTATGCATCATCTGCAATTTACCGACATTGTGCTCAAAGGCACGAAGTTTGAGATGGTGTGAAGAAGGTTAACAGCCTCCTGCGAGGCTGTTTGCAAGGCTATCAGAACGTCGCTGAACTTTTTTGCAGCTGATCAGGATCTGACTCCAGCAACACCAGACTGCTCAGGTCCGGCAACGAATGCTGAGTCAGATAATCCTGGAACGACATCCGCGATTTATCATTTTCCCAGGCTGATTGCAGCTTACCGAGCAGATCGGTGGTTTTCGACGTTTCCACCGGCGTGGTGGTGTCAGACTCCAGCCATCCCTTCACATATTTTTGAATATGCGTGGACGTGCTGGCGCTCTGATCCACCGACGCACTCACCAGTGCACCCTTCTGATACTGGATGTTGGTGGTGCTTTCGGCTTTATCATCAATCTGATAATACAGGTAATTTTGCGAGTTCCGGTCAGTCGTCAGGTTGAGCTGTAAACCCGCCGTCAGCGATTTGTGATAGCTGGCGACCAGATGTGACTGCTGCTTCTGAGAGATGTTGCGATCCTGCGAGCTGATGCCGGTAATGCTGCTCGATTGCGAAACCTGATAGGAGAACGTGTCCACTTCATCCGGCCGCATCGGATTGGTTTTATCCCCCGGTGTCTGCGAAATCGAAGCCGTGAAATCCGCCAGCCCCGAGACCATGTTTTTATCGGTCTTCGTCAGTGAAAAATACACCGGCTCTTTACCACTGCTTTTATGCGTCGTCGACGTCTCACCGTAATGACTGTTCAGCGCCGTGAAGGCATCTTTGAACATCGTCATCAACGAATCATTGGCGTTGCCGCGCACTCCCGCACTGTCGAACTGCTTCAGATACTGATTCAGCGCCTGCGTCTGCTGGCTTTCCGTGCCAAGAAGTGCGCGCTTACTCATGTCCACGCTGATATCCACCGTGCCGTCGATCCCGGTGGATTTCACCGAGCGGGTACTGGCGTCGGCGTGGAAATCCAGCGTCTGCGTATTGTCGGTGCCCAGACTGGCGTGCAGATCGACTGAAGCCAGTACGAGGTATCAAATTGGGTCAGGCCGCTCAGATCCAGCTTCGGCGGCTGCGCCGTCAGTCCATCAATTGCTTTTTGAAAACCGTCCGCCATCTTCGCCAGCGCCTGCCGGTCGGCATCACTCAGCGTGCCTTTGCTGACGTTAACCTGAACGCCAAGACCGTCAGCATCACTGCCGAGCGTGATATCCACCAGCGCGCCGCTGGCAGTTTTGATACTCAGGCTGATCTGATTGTCGGCTTTGGTGTGCAGTTGCGATTGTCTGGAAACGGTCGCCAGCGAGGTGGCGGAATCCGCCTGCGAAGAAGCTGTCTGTCTGATCACCGACTGCGAATAATTTCCGCCGTTGTGTGCAAAGCGTTCCATCAGCGCCGAGCCAAGACCGGCAAAACGCGCCGCATTCCCGGAGGCACTGAAGTTACCTGCGAGTTTGGACGAAAGAAGATCGCTTGATGCGCTTTCCCAGGCCAAAGCCGGCCGGGTGATGGTGTAGACCGGCGTACTGGTTGTCGCCTGACCGAGGGTAACAGCGGTGGACTGCGTGGTAGCAGCCTGCTGTTGCGCCGCAGCGGAAGACACCGTCGCCGTTGTTTTTATTGCGGTTACCAGCGGCGTAACCGACTGATTTCCTGCCAGAGCATTGATTGTCATGCCGATAAGTCCCTATGTTTTTGCGCAGAGCGCCAGTGGATATCATGATCCTACTGATGCTATTTTCGGCAAAAACGCAGAGAACTTTATGGTGGATTTAAGGGGAATGCGCGCAACATTCCCCTTCAGATCACAAACCTGGAGAGTTTATTCCAGCGGTCCGCCCAGAATGGTTTCACACATGCCGGACAGAATACGCTCGCCGGTTTCCTGTTTCAGGTCTTCGTACCATTGCTCGGTCACCGCCATTTCTTTGCCGTGGGTGACGTCGCAGCGTTTGCGCGCTTTCAGCACTAAATCCTTGACGCGGCAGGCACGTTTCTCCTGATAACGCAGCAGCGCATCTTCGATTCCCAACGAATTGGTTTGCAGCATATTGGCCAGCACGACGGCATCCTCCATCGCTGCGCAGCCGCCCTGCCCGATATCCGGCGTAGTGCTGTGACCGGAATCGCCGAGCAGCGCAATACGCCCTTTCACCAGTTGCATAAACGGGTCGATATCGTGGATTTCCACGCGATTGGTGGTTTGCGGATTAATCATGCCGATGAGTTTCTGTACCGGTGCGGCCCATCCGGCGAAATAGCGCTGTAAATCGTCACGCACCGTAGCGCGGTCTTCCGGTAAACCTTTGGGCAGCGGCACATCGAAGAAGAAGTAGAAACGGTTACCACTCACCGGCATCAGGGAAACGCGCTTGCCCTCGCCGACGAAGGTCGTCCACTGATCGGCGGGCGCGATGCTTTCGTCGATTTCCACCAGCCCGTTCCAGTTAACGTAACCGGCGTAACGGCGCTCAGTGGCGTAACCCAGCACATACTGACGGATAACAGAATGGGTGCCGTCGGCGGCTATCAGCAGATCGCCGGTGGCGGATGAGCCGTCGTCAAACCAGGCGGTGACGCTGTCAGCGGACTCTTCGACGTGCGTCACGCGCTTGCCGAACTGCACTTTGTCGCGACCATAAGTATCGAGCAACATCGACTGCAACTCGGCGCGCGCCACCGGATACGGCTGTTCGCCGACGCTCTGAATCAGCGGATCCATACTGAATCGCGTCATGGTCTGGCCTTGCTGATATTCTTTGTACGCCATGAAGCGCATCTGCCCGCCCAGCGCCCGCAACGCGTCCTTCATGCCGAGATAATTCAGGCATTTCACGCCGTTTGGCCAGATGGAAATCGCCGCGCCCACCGGTTTGATCTCTTTCACCGCCTCGTATACCGCGGTCTCAATACCAAAACGTTTCAGCGCAATCGCCGCACACGTGCCGCCAATACCGCCACCAATCACGATCGCTTTCATGTTTTTCTCCTTGAAGTCTTACAAGGAAAAAGCAATTTCTGTACCACAACGGCAATTTGCCACGAATGCCTTGTATACAATCTTAAGTGAAATCCTCCGCCGCGAAACATAAGGGGATTGCACTAAAACGAGGCGTCGTTTTTGATTAACCGCCGATCAGGAGCCAGTCTGGTGCGTGAGGGCGAAGGTTGATACTCTTCGAAGTATTCAGATTTCAAATACCGTAACCAGAAGTAGTGATGAAATGAATCGCTATCCGATGTTCAGCCCGCAGCAGTTACTCAGTTTTGTCGCCGTGTGCGAGACCGGCAGTTTTACCCGTGCTGCCGATCGTGTGTATTTATCGCAGTCAACGGTCAGCCAGCAGATCCGCCGGCTGGAAGACGCGCTTGGAAAACCTTTGCTGGAGCGCACGTCGCATCAGGTCCAGCTCACCGAAGAGGGCGAACGGCTACTCGGCTACGCGCGTCGCATCATCGCGCTCAACGGCGAAGCGCATGACGCTCTGAGCGATCAGTGGCGTGACGGCGTAGTACGTCTTGGCGTTCCCGAAGATTTAGCTGCCGCAACTACCCCGCTGCTGGCGCAGTTTTGCCGCGAGCATCCGCATATCCGTCTCGACGTCACCAGCGGCCTGAGCCACGAGCTGCGCCGCGCGTGGCAACAGGACATGCTGGATATCATTCTGGTAAAACAGCTCACCGGTGAGAAAGCTAACGCGTCGCGCCCCGAGCCGATGCTGTGGCTCGACAGCGCCGAGTTTCCTGCATTTGAGCGTGACCCGGTGCCGCTGGTGCTGTTTCCACTCAACGCACTGTATCGCGATGAACTTTGTCAGGCGCTGGATGCCATCGGGCGCAGCTGGCGGATAAGCTACAGCAGCGCCAGCCTGGCCGCGCTGGTCGCCGCAAGCGCAGCAGGATTGGGGGTCACGCTGCTGCCCGCCAGCTGCCGCCTGCCGGAGCATCGAACTTTGGGCACAGAGAGCGGATTGCCGCAGATTGATAACGTCGAACTGGCACTGTTTTATCGCCCGGACGCCACGCCCGCACAGAGAGCACTGGCCGGAAAATTGCGGACGTTTTGCCAGCTCAGCTAGTCATTGCGTTTTCCACTGGCTGGCAGTGGCAAATATCGCAGCCGGAACCGGCCGGATCTTTTAGGGTGAAGGGAAAGCAGCATCCTCTGAGCATCATGATTAAGGAATTCGACGTGCAAAATCCTCAGCAACAAAGCCGCAGAAACTTTCTCTCTCACAGCGCCAAAATCACTGCCACCAGCGCGTTACTGGCCACCGGAATGGCTTCAGCCTCGACCGTCAGCGCAGGCATAAAATCGGAAAAGTGTGAAGACACTGGCCAGATAAGCGCAATATCCGCGCCACACTACCTGCTGCGTAATGTCCGGCTGGAAGAAGGGTTTGAACGCGAAGGCGATATGGTCATCGGCACCCGCACGGGGCTCTATAATCTGGAGATCGATAACGGCAAGATCGTCGCCATTCAGCCCGCAAATGGCGCACCGGCCAGCACGTTACCGGCTTTTGACGCCAAAGGATTGCTTCTCCTGCCTGCCACCCGAGATATGCATATTCACCTCGATAAGACCTTTTACGGCGGCAAGTGGGAAGCACCGCGCCCGCGCAAAGGCAAAACCATCATGGATATGATTGCCCGCGAGCAGGTGCTGATTCCTAAACTGTTGCCGACGTCGGTCGGGCACGCCGAGGCGATCATTGGCCTGCTGCATTCCAAAGGCACCACCGTGGCGCGCAGCCACTGCAACATCGATCCGGTCAGCGGCCTGAAAAGCCTCGAACATTTGAAAATCGCGCTGGAAAAACATCAGCAGGATTTCACTTGTGAGATCGTGGCGTTTCCTCAGCACGGTTTACTGCATTCGCAAGTCGATGGCCTGATGCGCGAAGCGATGCAGATGGGCGTGCAATTCGTCGGCGGACTGGATCCGACTAACGTTGACGGCGCGATGGAAAAATCGCTGGACGCGATGTTCCAGATTGCGCTGGATACCCGTAAAGGTGTGGATATTCATCTGCATGAAACCACGCCAGCCGGGATCGCGGCGGTGAAATACATGATTCAGACCGTGGAGAAAAATCCACCGTTAAAAGGAAAAGTGACGCTCAGCCACGGTTTCGCGCTGGCGATGATGCAGGGCAAAGAACTTGAAGAAGTGATCGCGGGGCTTTCCGAGCAGCAGTTGACCGTCGCCTCCACCATCCCGCTTGGCAAACTGAACATGCCGCTGCCACAGCTGAGCCAGAACGGCGTCTTCGTTATGACCGGTACCGACAGCGTGATCGACCACTGGTCGCCGTTCGGCACTGGCAGCATGCTGGAAAAAGCCAGCCTCTACGCCCAGCTCTACGGTAACTCCGACGAATTCGGCCTCACGCGCTCACTCGCCATCGCCACCGGCAACATCCTGCCGCTCGACGATGCAGGAAAACGCCAGTGGCCCGCCGTTAACGACAACGCCGAAATGATTCTGGTCGACGCCAGTTGCTCGGCAGAAGCCGTTGCGCGTGTTTCAGAGGTGAAAGCGACGTTCCATCAGGGAAGACTGGTGTTTGGCGCAGTGGGGAAGGTTTGATACTCAGAAAAAATTAAATCCTGACAACAAAAAAGCCCCTTTCGGGGCTTTTTCGGTTTCTGACATGAATGCCCGAAGGCGAACATCAGAACGGGATATCGTCGTCGAAATCCATTGGTGGTTCGTTGTTCTGTGCTGGTGCGTTGTTTTGCGCCGCCGGGCGCGCCTGCTGGCCGCCGCTGAACTGGTTGCCGCCTTGTGGCTGCTGAGGCTGACCCCAACCGCCCTGCTGGCCGCCGCCTGCTGCCTGACCACCGCCTGCTGGTGCGCCGCCGCCACTTGCACGGCCGCCGAGCATCTGCATGGTGCCGCCCACGTTAACAACGACTTCGGTGGTGTATTTTTCAACGCCAGCCTGATCGGTCCATTTACGGGTTTGCAGTGCACCTTCGATATAAACCTGAGAACCTTTTTTCAGGTATTCACCGGCAACTTCGGCCAGTTTGCCGAACAGTACAACGCGGTGCCATTCGGTTTTTTCTTTCTGCTCGCCGGTGGCTTTATCACGCCAGCTTTCGGAAGTCGCCAGTGTCATGTTAGCCACTGCGCCGCCGTTTGGCATGTAACGGATTTCCGGATCTTGCCCGAGATTACCGACGAGAATAACTTTGTTTACGCCTCTGCTGGCCATGTGGATTCTCCTGATGATGTATGTCGTGGTTGAAACCACAGTTTGGGTGTGAGGGTCTCACTTCGCGTCATTATAACCACAAATCGTTCCCTTCGTACCACGGATGTAAAAGGATGCGGCATTCTTTCCAGATTGTTCAGCAAACGTTCCGCCGTTACATCGAGTACTGGATATACATTCAGGTTTCGGGGTGGCATAGACTGTGATTTGTGTCATAATTGCGCGTTACGTTCTTCTCTGTGCCCGATTCGCTGACCGGCGCGATGCAACATTTTCCGACGGTCACCGGCACGGTGAGCTATCAAGTTAATCCGGGAATGATGAATGGATAAGATCGAAGTTCGGGGCGCACGCACCCATAATCTCAAGAATATCAACCTGATTATCCCGCGCGACAAACTGATTGTTGTCACCGGCTTATCGGGATCTGGCAAGTCCTCTCTGGCGTTCGACACGCTGTACGCCGAAGGCCAGCGCCGCTACGTCGAGTCGCTGTCTGCCTATGCACGCCAATTTTTATCCTTAATGGAAAAACCGGACGTTGACCATATTGAAGGTCTGTCTCCGGCGATTTCGATTGAGCAAAAATCGACATCGCACAACCCGCGTTCTACCGTCGGGACTATCACGGAAATCCACGACTATCTGCGTCTGCTGTTTGCCCGCGTAGGTGAGCCGCGCTGCCCGGATCATAACGTTCCGCTGTCAGCCCAGACCGTCAGCCAGATGGTTGATAACGTGCTGGCGCAGCCGGAAGGCCAGCGCCTGATGCTGCTGGCGACGATCATCAAAGATCGTAAAGGCGAGCACACTAAAACGCTGGAAAATCTGGCGTCGCAGGGTTACATCCGTGCGCGTATCGACGGCGAAGTGTGCGATCTGTCCGATCCGCCGAAGCTGAAACTGCAGAAAAAGCACACCATCGAAGTCGTGGTTGACCGCTTTAAAGTGCGCGAAGATTTACAACAACGTCTGGCGGAATCCTTCGAGACCGCGCTGGAGCTCTCCGGCGGTACTGCCGTGGTCGCTGATATGGATGACCCGAAAGCCCCGGAAATGCTGTTCTCGGCGAACTTTGCCTGCCCGATTTGTGGTTACAGCATGAGCGAGCTCGAACCGCGCATGTTCTCGTTCAATAACCCGGCCGGTGCCTGCCAGACCTGCGACGGTCTGGGCGTACAGCAATTTTTCGATCCGGATCGCGTGGTGCAAAACCCTGAGCTTTCCCTGGCCGGTGGCGCCATCCGCGGCTGGGATCGCCGTAACTTCTATTACTTCCAGATGCTGCGCTCTCTCGGCGAGCATTATGATTTTGATGTAGAAGCGCCTTATAACGAACTAAGCAGCGACGTGAAAAACGCCATCCTGCACGGCTCCGGCAAAACGACCATTGAATTCAAATACATTAACGATCGCGGTGATACGTCGATTCGTCGTCATCCGTTCGAAGGCGTGCTGCACAACATGGAGCGCCGTTATAAAGAAACGGAATCCAGCGCGGTGCGTGAAGAGCTCTCGAAATACATCAGTAACCGTTCATGCGCATCCTGCAAAGGCACCCGCCTGCGCGAAGAAGCGCGTAACGTATTTGTGGAAGAAACGACGCTGCCGGAAATCTCTGATTTCAGCATCGGTCATGCGATGGATTTCTTCCGCAATATGAAACTCAGCGGCCAGCGCGCGCAAATCGCCGAGAAAGTCTTGAAAGAGATTGGCGATCGCCTGAAATTCCTGGTGAACGTTGGCCTGAATTATCTCTCGCTTTCCCGTTCTGCTGAAACCCTGTCCGGCGGTGAAGCCCAGCGTATCCGTCTGGCGAGCCAGATCGGTGCCGGACTGGTGGGCGTGATGTACGTCCTCGATGAGCCGTCTATCGGCCTGCATCAGCGTGACAACGAACGTCTGCTGGAAACGCTGATCCACCTGCGTGACCTCGGAAATACCGTGATCGTGGTGGAACATGATGAAGACGCAATCCGCGCCGCTGACCATATCATTGATATCGGGCCGGGTGCGGGGGTTCACGGTGGCCGCGTGGTCGCCGAAGGCACCGCCGACGATATTATGGCGCAGGAAGATTCCCTGACCGGTCAGTTCCTCAGTGGCAAACGTGAGATTTCAGTGCCCGCCCAACGCGTGCCTGCCGATGCCACCAAAGTGCTGAAGCTTTCCGGCGCCAAGGGCAACAACCTGAAAGACGTGACGCTGACGCTGCCGGTGGGTCTGTTCACCTGTATCACCGGCGTGTCCGGCTCAGGCAAATCTACGCTTATTAACGATACGCTTTTCCCGCTGGCACAGCGCGAACTGAACGGCGCGACGCTTGCCGAAGCTGCACCATACCGTGAGATCGAAGGTCTGGGGCATTTCGATAAAGTCATCGATATCGACCAGAGCCCGATTGGCCGTACACCGCGTTCTAACCCGGCCACTTACACCGGTATCTTTACGCCGGTTCGCGAACTGTTTGCCGGTGTACCGGAATCCCGTTCACGCGGTTATACACCTGGCCGTTTCAGTTTCAACGTCAAAGGTGGGCGCTGCGAAGCCTGCCAGGGCGACGGCGTGATCAAAGTAGAAATGCACTTCCTGCCGGACATTTATGTGCCGTGCGATCAGTGCCGTGGCAAACGCTACAACCGCGAAACGCTGGAAGTGAAATACAAGGGCAAGAGCATCCACGAAGTGCTGGAAATGACCATCGAAGAGGCCCGTGAATTCTTTGATGCCGTGCCGGCACTGGCGCGAAAATTGCAGACACTGATCGACGTCGGCCTGACCTATATTTGCCTCGGCCAGTCAGCAACCACGCTGTCCGGCGGTGAAGCGCAGCGCGTGAAACTGGCGCGCGAGCTCTCCAAACGCGGTACCGGTCAGACCCTGTACATTCTTGACGAACCGACCACCGGCCTGCACTTTGCCGATATTCAGCAATTACTGGAAGTGCTGCATCAGCTGCGCGATCAGGGCAACACCATCGTGGTGATTGAACACAATCTGGACGTGATTAAAACCGCAGACTGGATTGTCGATCTGGGGCCGGAAGGCGGCGCAGGCGGCGGACAGATTCTGGTCGCCGGTACGCCGGAAACCGTGGCGGAATGCAAAGAATCGCACACCGCCCGCTTCCTGAAACCGCTGCTGGAACGCCACCGCCAGCAGGCGAAGAAAACGGCTTAACCGCTATGCAAAAAGCCTTCCCGATTGGGAAGGTTTTTTTTCTCTGTATTCGCTATTTAAAAATCTTCTGCACAAACTCGACATACGCCGGGCGCCAGACGTCCATTTCATGGCCAAGATTCGGGTATTCGTGGTAATCGAATTTAATCTTTTTCTCTTCGAGCTCAGATTTCAGCCCCGCAATATCTTTGCCCGTCACCACATCTTTTTCCCCGACGACCACTGTAAAGTTTTTCAGCTGCGCGTTGATTTTCTCCGGTTCGGCGAAGCGTTTTGCCACGTCTGCATTCGGCACCGTCGTCGTGCTGACACCGCTAAACGTCGCCAGCCAGCCGAACTGGTCGAGGTGCGTCATCCCGCTGACCAGCGTCTGATATCCTCCCTGCGAAAGGCCCGCAAGCGCGCGTCCGGCGGCGTCATCACGCACGCGGAAGGTTTTGGAAATCAACGGAATGATATCGCCGGTCAGCTCTTTATCCGCTGCGGCAGCATTGCGCGGATAGAACTCTTTGCGGCGATCTTTAGTGACGTACTCCTCAGGCACGATGCCTTTGGCGTCGGTTTCGGTATCCGGGATGACCACTAACATCGGCGCGATTTTTTTCTCCGCCAGCAGATTATCCATGATTTGCGGAATGCGCCCCTGATCCAGCGCCGAGCGGCCGGTGTCGCCAAAACCGTGATAGAAATAAAGCACCGGCAGCGGTTGCGACGCATCGGTGTAGCCCGGCGGCGTCCAGACCGCCACCTGCCGTTCTGAATTCAGCGCCGCCGAATGGTAGGTCAGCATGCGCACTTCGCCGTGCGGCACGTTCTTCACATCCAGAATACTGCCCGGCACCAGAATCAGGCTGGTGTTCACCTGACGCTGCGGTTTCGGCATCGCACTGCCCGGATCGGCGATGCGCAGGCCATCCACGTTAAAGAAATATTCATACAGATCCGGTTTTTGTGCCGCAGAGGTCCAGCTCCAGACGCCTTTTTCATCCTTGGTCATCTGATGAGGAATATAGCTCACCGGCGTTGAACCGGTCACCACGTCCACATGCTCCGCCGTGGGCGCGTAAAGCCGGTAAGTGATGGTGAGATCAGGATTCACGGCGGTGATGTAAGTCTTCGCCGGAGACGATGCGTCAGGATCCTGCGGCAGGCTCTGCGCGAACGCGGTCAGGGGGAGCGGCGCACTGAGCGTCAGAATCAA
This sequence comes from Rahnella inusitata, assembly GCF_965118895.1. Taxonomy (GTDB): domain Bacteria; phylum Pseudomonadota; class Gammaproteobacteria; order Enterobacterales; family Enterobacteriaceae; genus Rahnella; species Rahnella inusitata_A. The sequence continues at coordinate 56,940 of NZ_CBCPJJ010000021.1, read as the reverse complement.
AAGCGTGGCGAGATTCAGCCGGTTACGGGTCATCATCCTTTCCTTCTGGGTTGGCGTGAGCAGACGGACAACCTGTCCTTAAGTAACTCACTGTTTTTGCACAACTCTCAGAGTAGGTTATTTTTACCGCAAGCGGGCGTGATCGGCGTCACTGTTTGGAGGTTGATTCTAAGGAATGCAGCTGCGGAAGCGCGCTGAGCCGCTCAAAAGCAAAATCCCAGAAGGTGCGGACTTTACGCGGCATCTGCTGCACCTGCTGCGCCACTAACTGGACCGGCAACGGCAGCGGTTCGAAATGCGTTAACAGCCGCACCATGTTTCCCGCCTGCAAATCGTCCATTACCTGATACGACAGCAGCCGCGCAATGCCCTGCCCGCTGCGCACGGCCAGCAGTTGCGACTCAACGTCATTCGACAGCAACCGTGGCGAGAGGCGCACGCGCAGGCCCTCCTCGTGCGGTCCGAACCGCCATTCGCGGATCTGCGTTCGCAGCGTGCCCATAATAGTCTGATGCCTGGCCAGCTCCGACGGATGCTGTGGGACGCCGTACTCGGCCAGATAATCCGGGCTGGCGACCAGCACGCGGGTTACTTCCGCCACCTTGCGCGCGACTTTCCCCGAATCAATCTGATGTCCGATACGCACCGCCAGATCCAGCCCTTCGTCAATAAAATCCAGATTGCGGTCGTTGAGCATCATTTCAATCTGCATGTCCGGGTTCTGCGCCAGAAAAGCCATCACCAGCGGCGCAACGTGTTTACGGCCGAACTGCACCGGCGCAGTTAACCGCAACAGACCACTGAGCTGGGTTTCGGCCGCGTCTTCGACGGCGTCCTGATACTGGCTGAGCAGAACGCGCGCTTTTTCGGCCAGCCTTGCACCCGCTTCGGTCGGCGCGAGGCTGCGCGTGGTGCGCTCAACCAGCCGCGCGCCAAAGCGATGTTCCAGCGAGGCGATGGCACGGGTGATTGCCGGAGGGGAACGGTGAAGTTTACGGGCGGCTTCTGCCAGGCTGCCATACTGAAGTACGGCGACAAAAATCGCCATTTCGTCCAAACGATCCATAGATTCTTCCACAAAGTGAAACACTCAATTTCAATCTTCGTGGATCACAATCGTTTAGCGCAAGAGTAATCTTCAATGACAGCCACAAAGGAGAAACCTTATGCCCGCCATTCAACTGTTCAGCACGCCGTTTTCCGGCCACTGCCACCGCGTCACCCTGCTGCTCAACATGCTCAACTTACCGTTTGAAGTGAAAGATGCGCCTGCCGATGTACGTCAGTCCGCCGAATTTTTACGTCTGAATCCGCTGGGGCAAATCCCGGTGCTTGTCGATGACGGCCATGCCATCACCGACAGCAATGCGATCCTGGTGTATCTGGTGAAACGCTACGCGCCAGACAGTCACTGGCTGTCGGAAGATCCGCTGAAAGCGGCAGAGGTGCAGAAATGGTTATCCCGCGTCGCCGGTGAAGTGCGCTTCGGTCCGGCCTCTGCGCGCATGGTGAAACAGTTTTCCGCGCCGGAATCGCTGGAAAGCGCGCTGGCGGTCACGGCAAAATTCCTGCCGCAGCTGGAACTGCACGTTGAGACGCATGAGTTTCTGGCGACAGAGCGCGCCACCATTGCCGATCTGGCCTGCTATGCCTATGTCGCGACCGCACCGGAAGGCGGTATTTCGCTGGCACAGTATCCTGCGATTCAACGCTGGCTGAGGCGCATCGAGAGCCTGCCGGGCTTCACGCCGCTGCCCGCCCTGCCGCTGCCAGAAGACAAGAAGTAAGCGCCATGAATAATCCGTTCCATGCCGGTGAACGTCAGGCGCAGGCACTGGCCGGTTTCGACGTCGTCGCGCATGGGATCCGCGAGGCGATGCCAGAACAACATCAGCTGTTTTTCGCCGCGCTGCCCTACCTGTTTATCTCAACGCTGGATGAAAACGGCTGGCCGGTGGCGACATTGTTGAGCGGCCCTGCCGGTTTTATCCGTGCGCCAGATGACGGTCATTTACGGGTTAACGCGCCGCGACGGGCAGACGATCCCGCGCTGGCGGCATTGCAGCCGGGTAAACAGATCGGTGCGCTGGGGATCGATTTTTCTAACCGGCGCCGCAACCGCGTCAACGGCAGGATCGGGCGGATGGACAAAAATCGGATCGAGATCGTCGTCGATCAGAGTTTTGGTAACTGTCCGCAATATATTCAGATCCGCCAACTGGCCGACGCACCGGTCAGCACATCGCTGGCACTGAGGGAAGATATGACTGAGCCCGATGATGATGCCCGTGCGCTGATTGCACGCTCTGACACCTTTTTCATCGCCAGTCACGCGCCCGATGGCGCAGATGTGTCACATCGCGGCGGTCAGCCGGGATTTGCGCATCTGGTGGGAAACCGGCTATGGGTACCGGATTATCGCGGCAATAAGTACATGAACACGCTGGGGAATCTGCTGGCCGAACCCCGCGCCGCGCTGCTGTTTATCGATTTCGACAACGGTGATATTTTGCATATTCAGGGCACAACGCAGATCCACTGGCAGGCGGATGAGATCCCCGTTCCGGCGGGCACTGAACGCTACTGGACGCTGGACATCACACGCCTGTGGCGTTTTCGCTCCACGTTGCCGTGGCGCGCTGAAACCGTGGAATACTCTTCCGCCACGCTGAACACCGGTCACTGGCAGCGTGAATCAGATGCCTAAATTGTGACGCACCGCTTCCGGCAGGCCAGAGACCACCAGCTGATAGGATCCGTCGATCAGATAATAAAACTGTGAATCCGGCAGGGAGCCGTCGAGATACACGGTGTTCCAGTGCGCTTTGTTGAGATGGTCGCCCGGTACAATTTCAGGGTGTTTGGCACGCAACTGCTCCGCCAGCTCCGGGCTGGTTTTCAGCGAAATCGCCTCACGCCCGCCGACATCACACACCATGGCGAACATAGCGTCGCCCACTTTTACCTGATTTGCACCGCGCTGATTTTCAACACTTTGCTCCGCACCGGGTTTTCCCATGCAGTAAGTCAGCAGTTCCGAACTGGTCATGTTTGGATTTCTCCTTGTAATGTGATGACGATCCGGCGCTGTCCGCCGTCGATCCGATGTTCGCCCAGCCAGATCCCTTGCCAGGTGCCGAGCAGCAACCTTCCTCTGGAAACGGGCAGAACTAATGATGCACCGAGTAACGATGATTTAATGTGACCCGGCATGTCATCGCGGCCTTCGTAATCATGCTCGTAGGGCGCATTCTCCGGCACGCTTCGCATGAAGTGTTGCTCCATGTCGAACCGCACCGTCGGATCACAGTTTTCATTGAGCGTCAGCGAGGCCGACGTATGCTGGATAAACAGATGAAGCAGCCCGGTTTGGACCTCACCGAGCCGCGAAATTTTGCCGATCACTTCGTCGGTGACCAGATGAAAGCCCCGCGATTTCGCGCCGAGCGTAATAGTTTGCTGATGCCACATAGGATTTCTCAACACCTTGCCTGCGTAAAATTCAACTGTAGTAAGTGTGCAGCAACATGACGAAAAATAAAGGCGGAAGGCGTAAAGAGGCGTAAAGAAGAAAAAAGGGCCGACATTGCTGTCGGCTCTTTGTCACTTTGACATCTGAACTGGCGGGCGGTCAGAACGTATACCTCAGCCCCAGCCGGATACGGTACTGCTCGCTGTTATAGGTATTCCAGCGATCCAGCCATTGCAACTCGAGATAGGGCAGCCAGTTCTGATCAATTTTGTAGCTGAACTTGTTGGTGATTTCCCAGTGATGGTCTTTGCCATTCTTACTGTTGTAATCGTTCACACGCTGAAAGTAATGTGGTTCAAAGGTGTAAAAGAAGGAATCTGTCACTTTGAAGTTCCAGTAATTAGCGATCTCATGCGTATCGTTTTTATCCATATCACCATTGAGATCCAGCGTGTCGTAATTACTATGGTTATAACGATAACGAAAGGTCAGATTAAAATAAGAAATAAATTTATAGTTAATATCCAGATACACCGCCCCGCCGGAACCGTCGCTGTTATCATTAATCAGACCGCCAGGCTGGAAGGTTAATTTATCGGTAGGTTTAAATAAGGGATACCAGCCCTCGATTTCATTATAACCGTGTTTAATTTCATCCCACCTGCCGACGTTGTACGCATTGGTGAACATCAAGCCTGCGCCCATATCAAAGTTATAGCCGGCCCGCAGGATCACTTCGTTTAAATCTGAAGCCGTATTATAAGCTTCACGCGTTTCTACATACGCCCCAGCAAAAGCAGAAGCGGGAATAACAGATGAGAGTGTGAGTAAAAGCGTCAATTTTTTCATGATAAATCCATTTTTCAGACGTAAGGAGGCCGCCACCCGATCGGGTGACCGATAGCGGCCATTATTTTTATTGTGTGACTACAGAAGGTTTTGTATTTTCTCTTATCTTTTCAGGAAATGTATTTTTCTTTCGCTGACTAATCTCCTCAATAATTTTGGCAAAACGCTCTTCGTTAAGTTTATAGAAGGTGCCCATAATGAATGCCGCCGCAATCGCCAGTGAGCATGGCCAAATAAAGATCAGCCTTCGTAAACCCAGCAGCGTTTCACTGCTTTGAATGGCGTGTGGAATATAACCGATCTGCGTCAGCATAATGCCCGGTAGGAAACCGGCAAGAGCGGCCGAAATTTTGCGGGAAAAGGTATAACCGGTATATACCGAGCCTTCAGCACGAATACCCGTTTTCCATTCCCCGTAATCCACCGTATCCGGCACCAGCGCCCAGTTCAGGCTGTTCACAAATGCAGTACCGAAAAACGCCATGCAGGAAAACAGAACAAAGGACAACGAGCTGGTACCCCACATGAAATTCATGATATCGCCCGCTGCCCACAGCCCCAGACCTCCCAGATACACCTGCTTCTTGCCAAAACGTCTTACCGCGCCGGGTACAAGAAACACGCCGAGCAAAATGCAGCCCATGCTAAAGAAACCCATCCATGACAGCAGGCCGATATCATTGAGCACGTACTGCGTGTAATAGACCTGGATCGCCAGTTTGATGTTGAACGCCGCCAGCGTGCATAAGTTGGCGAGGCACAGCACCAGCAGCGGTGGGTTATGAAAAATCGCGCGAAAAGATTTCAGAATGCCGGGTTTGTGCCCTGCCGGGCTGACGTCCACATAGCGCTCTTTGACGCCGCTGTAACACCACCACATGCAGAACACCCCGCAGGTGGCGAAGATCAGGGCGGCGATAAGATATCCCAGCGTTGGCGACTGACTAAACAGCGCCTGTACCGGCATAAATCCGACTGTGCACAACAATAAACCCAGCGTTGCACCGCCCTGACGCCACGCCGCCAGCTGCGCGCGATCCTGAGAATTTCTGGTGATGGCGGGCACCATCGCGCCATAGGAGCAATTCATCAGGCTATAGAAGAGTCCGAACAGCATAAACAGCACCGTTGCCAGCGCCGTTTTAACCGGCAGGCCGAAATCGTTCGCCATAAACTGCGCCGTCGCCACCAGCCCGACTGGCACCGAGGCGTAGAGAATGAACGGCCGGAATTTTCCTCTCGCCCCAATCTGGCGACGTGAATCGAGCAGCACGCCAGTCAGCATGTCGGTAAAGGCAGTAAAGAACTTGGCGACTAAAAAGATAATCCCGCCATAGAACGCCGGCATTCCGAGTTCATCGGTGTAAAATTTCAGCAGATACAGCGTGCCGATGCACAGCATCAGGTTTGAGCCGAAATCGCCCATCCCGTAGGCGCACTTCTCACGCAGCGTCAGCGGATCATCCTGGTATAAATGCTTCATCATCCATCCCCATGGCACCAGTGAAAGCGCCATCCTGTTGAGTGAACTACCCCTGACGCTTCCGGTCTTCTATCTCAGCCACGATGCGGACGTACATTTTCTCGTTGAGATTATAGAAGCAGCCCATCGCCACGATGGTGATTGCCGCCAGCGCACACGGATAGATGAAGATCAGCTGGCGAAGGCCTTCGCGGGTGCCTGCCGACTGCACAACGTTGGGGACGTAGCCGATCTGCGTCAGCATCCAGCCGGGGAAGAAACCGGCCAGCGCCTGCGACACTTTGCGAAAGAAGGTGAAACCGGTGTAGACCGTGCCCTCCGAGCGCACCCCGGTTCGCCATTCGCCGTATTCCACAGTGTCTGACACCAGCGCCCAGTTGAGGCTGTTCACAAACGCCGAGCCGAAGAACGCCAGACAGGAGAACGCGACAAAACTCACCGACCCGCCGCCGAAGAAGTAATTGAGAATGTCGCCGATAATCCACAGCGATAAACCACCGATGTAAACTTTTTTCTTGCCGAATCGCCGGACGGCAGCGGGCATCAGGAAGACGCCGATGAAAATGCATCCCATGCTGAAAAAGCCCATATAGGAGAGCAAAATCGGGTCATTGAGCACGTACTGCGTGTAATAGACCTGGATCGCCAGTTTGACGTTGAACGCCCCCAGCGTGCAGAGATTAGCGATACACAGAATAAATAGCGGACGATTCCCGGCAATCGCACGAAAAGACTGCAACAGACCGGGTTTCTGGGTGGCGCTGGCGTGCGCCGCTTCAACATATCGCTCTTTGACCCCTGCATAACACAGCCACATAAATAGCAACCCGAACAGGGAGAAAATCGTCGCGGCAAAGAGGTAACTCTGCTGCGAACTGCCTTCGAGCAGGTTCATCACCGGTACAAATCCTACGGTACATAACAACAGGCCAAGCGTCGCACCGCCCTGTCGCCACGCTGCCAGCGACGCGCGCTCGTTCGGATTTTTGGTCATCGCGGGCACCATCGCGCCGTAGGAGCAGTTCATCATGCTAAAAAACAGCCCGTAAAGCATGAAGAGCACCGTCGCCACGACCGTTTTGCCCGTCATCTCCAGCGGTGTGCCGGCAAAGTTAGCGACCGCCAGCAAGGTCACCGGAAACGCGGCATACAGTACGAACGGGCGGAATTTTCCTTTCGGGCCGATTTTGCGGCGCGAATCAAGCATGATGCCGGTGCCCATATCGGTGAATGCCGTAAAGAATTTGGCAATCAGAAAGATGATACCGCCATACGTTCCCGGCAGGCCGAGCACGTCGGTATAGAACTTGAGTAAATACAACGTGCCAATATCCAGCAGGATATTGGAGCCTAAATCGCCCATTCCGTACGCCAGTTTTTCTTTGAAAGGCAAACGTTGCGTCGCGGGATCGGCTGTGTGGGTCTGACTCATTCTTATTCTCCTTTATTCCGCCGGTGCGTTAGCTCACCCGTACCGGCGGATGAGTCTTATCAGATGTGACGGAATGAACTGAACAGCGCAGCCCACTCGCTGTCGGCGCGATAAAATACCGGCGGTTTCCCCAGCGGGGCATCCACCGTAATCTCCCCACCGCCACAGGTTTCACCCGTCCACAGGTTGATCCAGGTGTCCTGCGGCAGGTACAGCGTCCAGTCGCGACGCCCTTCCTCAAACACCGGTGCAACCAGCAGATCGCGGCCAAACAGATACTGGTATTTCAGCGAGTAGGTACGGGCATCGTCTTCGTAATGCAGGAACAGCGGGCGCATTACCGGCAAACCGCTGCGGGTGTTTTGCGCCACAGCCTGTTTGATGTAGGGCTTCATGCGAGTAAAGATCTCAGTCATGCGGGCGAAATGCGCAATGGTTTCGCCGTCGCCGTCAAATTGCCAGTTATCCCCCGGACGGTTACCTTCGTGAGTGCGCATCATCGGCGTGAAGGCGCTGAAATCGCACCAGCGCAGCAACAACTCTTTGCTGCGTTTCATCTCAAACAGGGTGGTATAACCGCCGATATCGCTGTGATGTAATCCGTGTCCGCTCATCGCCAGCGACAGCGCGGCGGGCACCACCGATGCCAGCCCGTCGTCCAGACTCCAGTCGACGTTCTGATCCCCCGCCCACATCATCAACGAGTATTTCTGGCTGTGGGTATACCCGGCGCGCATAAAGAACAGGATCTCGCCGAGCTTGCCGGTTTCCTCCAGCGCCTCGTAGTTGCACTTTGCCCACAAGGCAGGCCACGCGTTATGCATGATTTCGGCGCTGACGCCGTTGTGCAGGAACGTATCAGTGGGCAGATATTCGCCAAAATCTGCCATCCAGCCGCTGCAACCCAACTCAATCAGATTCTTTTTGATGACGTTCTTAAACCAGTCGTAGGCTTCGGGATTCGTGAGATCCACCACGCCTGCGTAGAATTCCCCGAACTCGACATGATAGTCACCGCCACGGGCATCTTTGGTCAGATATCCGCGCGCCGACGCTTCTGCGCACAGCTCACGATCGTTGGCAACGTAGGGATTGATGTAAGAAAGAAACTGCACGCCCTGTGTTTTCCACTGCGCAATGCGGGTATCGAGCTGCGGGTAGAGATCGCGGCTCCATTCCCAGTTCCACATCACACGTTTGCCAAAGGACGTCATGCGGATCCCTGACCAGTCCTGCGCCCAGATCCCGTTGACTTTCACCCCGCCGTCGCGCATGGCGTCGAGTTTTTTCTGGCAGACTTCCGTCCCGCCCTGAATGCCCAGCGTCACACCGTCGTATACCCAGTCGGGTAATTCCGGCTGGCGACCCAGCAGCGCGGTGAGTTTTTCCAGCAGGCTGATGTAGTTGTCCGCACATTCAAAACTCAGGGTGGCGTTGTCTTCCCAAAATGCCAGTTCGTGGTAATCCGGCGCGCTGAAATCGAAATTCATGTAACAGCTGTTATCGACGTGGCAGTAGTATTTTTGTGTGCTGACGAACGTGGGCTGCGGGAAGAAGGTCCAGTAATAGTCGCCGCCAGCGTTCTCTTTGCAGTCCGCCTGCCACGTGACGTAAGTCTGCTTGTTGCGGCCAACGCCCTGCTCACTGGTCCACAGCGGGAACGGTTTTCCACGCAAATCAAAATAAGAGAACTGTTCACCACAGCCGTAAATATGATCTTCCACCTGTGCCGCCAGTCGCAGCCAGATGCGGTTATGCGCCTGATCCGCATTTTGCAGCTGAACCTGTAAGCGGTCATTTTCATCACAAGTGACGCGAAGCGTTGCGCTGAGAATATCTCCCCGGCTGAAACGTAGCGTCCAGCCGTCAGATTGCGCGGTCACCGCGACGTCACGCAGGGCGATTTTCTCGTTGAGGCGGTCTTTAATACTGAAGTTGCCGCGAAACATTTCTATGTCGGCTTCGCCACCGCCAATCCATAGACAGGGCATTTCTGCCGTATGACGCAGGATCGTGCGATGTTTATAGATCAGGGAAAATTCATTATTTCCGGCAATTAATTCAAGATGAGGAATCGTCGTTTGTAGGGTACTCATGTCGATCTCCGTTATTTTTATCGGGCATTAATGTCCAGCAGGCCAGCAGCCACGGCGGGTGCCAGACCCGGTGCCAGCGGCAGACGCGGAATAACCAGACAGTGCAGAAGATGATAAATATCCTGTTTGCCATCCCAGACTTTGGTGGTGACCTTATTATTGGTATCCAGCTCCTGCCACCAGGAACCATTTTCATAGTCCATCAGATAGGTGATGCAGTAGTCCCACCATTTCTGATACCAGCTTTCGTATTGCGCATCGCCGGTGACCGTATAAAGCGCGTAAGCCGTGCCCATCGCTTCAACGATCGGCCAGCGCACCCGTTCGCGTACGATAGGTTTGCCATCCCAGCCGACCGAATAGACAAAACCGTCTGCGCCGTCCGGCGCCCAGGCATCGCGGATGGTGGCGTGGAACAGCCCTTTAGCATCTTGCAGCAACCACGCCGGGGGTGTTTCGATGCGGGCTTCGAGCGCGGCATGAAGATGCAGCATCAGGCGTCCCCATTCAATCCAGTGGCCGGGCGTGCCGCCATAAGCTCGGAAGCGATGTGCGGGATTATCTTGGTTGTAATCGCGGATCGGGTTCCACTGTGCATCGAAATGCTCGTTAACACGGTATTCCCCTTTGCGGGCAACATCGTGAATAATCACTGACGCAATGCTCAGCGCACGGTCGAGCCATTTGCGCTCATGCGTGACGTCATAAACAATCAGGAATGCTTCTACGGCGTGCATGTTGGCATTGCCGCCACGGTAGTCTTCCGTCTGGCTGAAAGTCTCGTCCCACGACTCCAGACACATCTGCTCGCTTTCGCTCCAGAAGTATTTTTCGATGACCTTAATGGTCTCATCGAGTAACTTCCTGGCCTCAGGATGGCCGGTGGTGACGGCGCTGGCCGCGCCCAGCAGCACGAAGAAATGCTGATAACCCTGCTTAGAAGCGTCCACCACGCTTTCCTCGTTCACACAGGCATACCAGCCACCGTGTTCTTTATCGGCCAGCGCGCCGTTGAGAGTTTTGATCCCGTGATCGACCAGCTGATATGCGCCCGGTCGCCCCATCGATGCGGCCACCGAATAGACGTGCAACATGCGGGCGGTGATCCAAAGATGCGTGCCCATGTCTGCCCTGACCTGACCATTATTTCCCAGCCAGCCAAAACCCGTCGGGACGGCCGCTTTTTTGCCGAAATCAAAAATCCGGTCGGTTTCCTGCTCCAGCCAGCGATTGTGGCTCATCGTGTTAAACCATTTCATCACGCAGTCCTCGGTTAGCGGCGGGCCATCATTTCATCGACAATTTCACCCAGGCGCTGCAACTTCGGCGCAGAGACGTCGCGCAGCATGAGTTCGGTATCAGGCATTCCCACGACCGATGACCACACGGCGCGACCGGCGAGAAAACCTGAAGCACCCGCCGTCATCGCCACGCTAACTGCACGCGGGAACAGCTTGTCATCGACACCGGAAGAGAGGATCACCCACGGCATGCTGATGTGTGCATTCAGCCGTTGGGAGGCCGCCAGCAGCTCCGGCTGCGTGCCTTTACCGTGCAGCGGCATTTCTACCTTGTAGAGATCGGCACCGCTGTCACCCAGCTCCTTCGCGGCGTCAATAATCGCCTGTTCGCGGTCAAACTTATCTCCACAGCGCGGCGGACGGACAACCGGCTCAATAATGCTCAGCAGGCCGTGCGCATGGCACAGCTGATTGAATTCTTTCACCATTGCCAGACGTTGCTGCGCATCTTCATCACTGCGCCATAACACCAGCAGTTTCAGCGCTTTTCCGCCGTTTTCGCGGACGGCCTGTGCGTCCACATTTTTGTCGATCACCACGCTGTCCACCGGAATACCGTTACCGGGAATAAACGCATCAGCCGCGACAATCATGGAACAGGTTTTGGCAACTGCCTGCTGCTCAACGACCTGCCGGTAGCAGAACTGCTGATCGACCAGAATGGCGGAGGCGTAAGGCGATAAAATTTTGGCCGCATTCACTTTGAAATCTGTCAGCACCTGATCGGCCACCGGCGCCTTTGCGCCCGCCGCCACGAACATCGAACGCATTGCTTCACGCTGATCAACAGCCAGCATGGCAAATCCGCCGGAAGGTCGGGTAATGTCTCTGAGGGTGTAATTATTCATTCATTTGTCCTTTGTTGAATGTTACTGGTTTGATTTTTCAGGTAATCCGGCGCTGGCACGCACCTGTTCAAGAATGGCGGTCCAGTCCTGACGGCCACGTCCTGCGGCGCGGGCCTGGTTGTACACTTCGCGGGAGGCCGCGCCGAGCGGCATCGGGACATGAAGCTGATTGGCGACGTCGAGGGCAATCCCCAGATCTTTATGCGCAAGATCGATCATGAAAGCCGGAGAAAGATCGCCTTTCAGGATTTTGTTCGGCCACGTCGTCGTGAAGTGGCCTCTCCCTGCGGGCGTGCCGCTCATGACCTTAAGGGCAACATCGAAAGAGAGATCCAGTGCTTCACACAGCACCGCCGCCTCCGCCGATAACGCATTGAGTGCAATGCTCATGTAGTTATTGATGAGCTTGACGCGGATCCCCCGGCCCGGCCCGCCGGCATTGATAAGCTCTGCTCCCATCGCCATCAGCACCGGCGTCGCGCGTTCCACCTGTTCTTGCGTACCTCCCGCCAGCAGCAGCAACGTACCCGCAATGGCGTGATCGGAAGTTCGCCCCACCGGCACATCCATCATGCTAAAACCTTTTTCCCGCATCTGAGCGATCAGCCTGTCGGTTTGCAGCGGGTGAATGGTCGACATATCGATCACCAGCGCCGCCGGGGATAAGGTTTCGCAAACACCGCCCGGAGCAAATAAGGCCTCGCGCACCAGATCGCCGTCAGGCAGCATGGTGATCACGAATTCTGCGTCTTTTGCAGCTTCCGCTGCACTGTTGCAGCCGGTTGCGCCCTGCCGGACCAACTTTTCTGTAACCTGCGGATTGATATCGAAAACCCGTAGTGCGTGCCCCTGCTTGATCAGATTGCAGGCCATCGGGGCGCCCATCTGCCCCAGACCGATAAATGCAACGTTTGCCATGGACTTCTCCTTTGCGACGACACTCAGTGTCATTTTTTGATTACTTATGATGTGTTTATTTGTCGTTTTTTGATCGTATTTGTAATTTCAAGTCAAAAAATTGACAGCCATCACTTTTTTAACAATTGGCTTAATTAAAATAAACCCATCAAAAACGCTTAAGGAATAGCCATGATTCGTATTGTTTGTGTCGGAATTGCCGTGTTGGATCGCATCTACAACGTCGAAACGTTGCCGTCGGAAGGAGGAAAATATGTCGCTCAGAAGTATTCAGAAATCGGCGGTGGCCCGGCGGCGACAGCGGCGGTGGCTGCCGCAAAACTGGGTGCGCAAGTGGACTTTATCGGGCGCGTGGGCGATGACGATACCGGCCACCGGCTGCTCGCGGAGCTGGGATCCCTGGGAGTAAACACCCGTTTTGTGATGCGTGTTAAACAGGCGCACTCCTCCCAATCTGCCGTGCTGGTGGATGCACAGGGTGAACGCATGATTATCAATTACCCCAGCCCCGATCTGCCGGCCACCGGCGACTGGCTCAACGAGATCGACTTTTCGCAGTGGGATGTGGTGCTGGCGGATGTGCGCTGGCACAACGGCACGCAGCAGGCGTTTAGGTTGGCGCGCGAGGCCGGAGTGATGACCGTGCTGGACGCCGACGTCACGCCGCAGGACATTTCTGAACTGGTGGCGCTGAGCGATCACGCCGCTTTTTCCGCGCCGGGTTTGCGACGGTTATCAGGTGTTAAAGATGCCCTTGACGGCCTGCAATTCGCACAAACGCTCACGAATGGACAGGTTTACGTCACGCAGGGTGCGCACGGTTGTGACTGGCTGGAAAACGGCATCCTGCACCATCAGCCCGCCTTTCGCGTGAACGTGGTGGACACGACCGGTGCAGGCGATGTTTTCCACGGCGCATTAGCGATGGCTCTGGCACAGGGAGAATCATCTGCAGAGGCGGCGTACTTTGCCAGTGGCGTGGCAGCGCTGAAATGTACCCGACCGGGCGGACGCGCCGGGATCCCCGACTGTGATCAAACCCGGTCTTTTTTGTCACTTTCTGTATAGAATACGACTCAGACGCTCATTTTAGGGGTACGGCTATGAGTCTTACTGAACTGACCGGTAACCCGCGCCACGATCAGCTTTTACAGCTAATTGCCGCACGCGGTTATATGAATATCGAAGAGCTGGCAGAGTTGCTGGAGGTCTCGACGCAAACCGTGCGCCGCGATATCCGCAAACTCAGTGAACAGGGATTAGTGACCCGCCATCACGGCGGGGCGGGCCGGGCGTCAAGTGTGGTGAATACAGCGTTTGAACAGCGGGAGATTTCCTGGACGGAAGAGAAGAAAGCTATTGCCGAAGCGATTGCCGATTACATTCCCGACGGCTCCACGGTGTTCATCACCATCGGCACCACCGTCGAGCAGGTGGCGCATGCCCTGCTCAACCACAGCCATTTACGCATCATCACTAACTGTCTGCGTGTCGCACATATTTTGTATAAAAATCCACGCTTTGAGGTGATGGTGCCGGGCGGCACACTGCGTCCGCACAACGGCGGTATTATTGGCGCATCGGCCACGGCGTTTATTGCGGGCTTTCGCGCCGATTATCTGGTGACCAGCGTCGGTGCCATTGAAAGTGATGGCGCGCTGATGGAGTTCGATGTGAATGAAGCCAGCGTAGTGAAAATGATGATGGCGCACTCACGCCACATTCTGCTGGCCGCTGATCACACCAAATATCACGCTTCGGCGGCCGTTGAGATCGGTAACGTGTCACAAACAACGGCTCTCTTCACCGATGAACTACCCGGCGCAGCCCTGCAAAAACTGCTCAAAGCGCAGCAGATCGAAATCATCAAAGTCAGTACGTCGGAGAAATCTGCGGCAGTCTGATTTCCAATGCAAAACAAAAAGGGCCGACATTGCTGACGGCCCTTGGGAAGTATTTTTAGCAGATTCTACTGCACTCGGGCGAAGGCTTCAGCCACCTGTTTAACGTTGTGGTGATTCAGACCCGCCATGCAAACTCGGCCGCTGGCAATCAGATAAACGCCGAACTCTTCACGCAGACGTATGACCTGTGCTTCGCTGAAACCGGTGTAGCTGAACATCCCGCGCTGTTGCAGCAGGTAGTCAAAGTTACGGCCCGGCAAGGCCGTTTTCAAGGTATCGACCAGCGTGTGGCGCATTTCCAGAATACGGGTGCGCATCTTCTCAACTTCAGCTTTCCATTGGGCGTTCAGCGCGCTGTCGCTCAGGACTTTGGCTACCACTTTCGCGCCGAAATTCGGCGGGCTGGAGTAGTTGCGGCGCACGGTCGCTTTCAGCTGACCCAGCACGCGGCCTGCGGCCTCGCTGTCTTCACACACTACGGATAATCCGCCGACGCGCTCGCCGTACAGGGAGAAAATTTTCGAGAACGAGTTGCTGACAAAGCAGTTCACGCCGGCAGATGCCATCGCGCGAATTGCGTAGGCGTCTTCCTCAATGCCTGCGCCAAAGCCCTGATAGGCGATGTCGAGGAACGGGATCAGCTCGCGCTGTTTGGTCACTTCGATCACCTGATCCCACTGCGCTGGCGTCAGGTCAGAACCGGTCGGGTTGTGACAGCACGGGTGCAGCAGCACAATGCTTTGCGCCGGCAGCGTTTTCAGGCGCTCAATCATCGCTGTGAAGTTCACGCCCAGTGTTTCTGGGTCGTAGTACGGATACGTGTGAACTTTAAAGCCCGCACCACCGAAGATAGCCACGTGGTTTTCCCAGGTCGGGTCGCTCACATAAACGTCTGAATCTGGAAAGTAAAACTTCAGGAAGTCTGCGCCCACTTTCAGTGCGCCGGAACCTCCGACGGTCTGAATGGTGGCGATACGCTGCTGTTTGAGGGCCGGATGTTCAGCGCCAAATAACAGTTCCTGAATGCCAGCACGGTAAGCGGTCAGCCCTTCCATTGGCAGGTACACTGACGCGGCCTGTGGCTCGGCGTTCAGCTGGTTCTCTGCACTTTCTACTGCCGCCAGTTGCGGAATAATACCCTGCTCGTCGTAATACAGACCGATGCTCAGGTTCACTTTGTCTTGTCTTGGATCGGTTTTAAAGCTTTCCATCAGCGACAAAATCGGGTCACCGGCATAGGCATCGACATGTTGGAACACGGTATACATCTCCTTGGTAGGGTTAAGTGGCGCGGCGATCGCAACGCCCGAGCGGTGGATCGACACTGTTTCACAGACTATCAAAGTTCGTTAAAAAAGATGAGAACTATGTTGTCATTTTTCGGGCAGCCGCGCGGTCGTTGCGTCAGACGCTGTAACGCCCCGGACGATGATTCATCGCGATAATCAGATTCACAATCACCGCGCCCAAAATAGAGGCGATAAGCATTTCAAAGCTGACCACGAACAACGACGCCAGCACGATGCAGCAGTCCACGCCCATCTGCAATTTGCCCGCACGGATGCCGTATTTATCTTGCAGAAACAGCGCCAGAATATTCACGCCGCCGAGGCTGGCCTTGTGACGAAAGAGGACGATGAAGCCAATGCCCATAATAACGTTGCCGAATAATGTGGCGTAAAACGGCTGGAGATGGTCGAAGTGAACGAACAGCGGATGCAGATCGGAAAACACCGACACCAGCGCCACGGCGCTGAAGGTTTTCAACGTGAACTGCCAGCCCATGCGGCGTATAGAAAGATAATAGAAGGGTAAGTTGATGATAAAGAAGGCCGTGCCGAAGGAGACCTGCGTCAGATAATGCGCCAGAAACGCCATGCCGGCCGTGCCGCCGGTGAGCGCACCAACCTGGCGCAGCATTACCACGCCAAAAGAGACCATCAACGTACCAATCACAATCGCCAGCACGTCTTCCAGCACCGTGTGCGCGGTACGCGGTTGTTCCACCGGCTTATCAAAATTATCTACACTTGCCATAAATTCCCATTTCCCCGAAAAATAACCACCAAAAGAGTTTTAGTGATAATTCCTGAGATGTGAATTCAAGGCAATATCGACGCACGGAATTTGCATTAAAAATCGAAAATAAGATTTTTAGTAGCGTTAATTATTCTTTACATGCACAAATCACGCATTTTAATTGATGTTTATGCACCACAATAGGGGTATCGCTCCAAAAAGAGTCACCATAATAGTGCATTAAAAATAACGGCCATTAAAAATCAGGCAACCGTTAATAAGCCGTTTTCCTTTAACCGGTTAAGCACAACCGACGTTTTTACATGTGCCACACTTTTATGCACTGAAAGGATTTGGCTGATCAATGTGCTTAAACCCGCTAAATCCTTCACCGCGACTTTTAATAAATAATCGGCGTCACCGGTAGTTTTATAGGCATCAATAATGGCGTCCACTTCACCGAGCATGCTGTGGAAGGAATCCACTTGCGCAGGCAAATGATTGATTAATCTAACTTCAATCAGGCCAATCATCCCCAGGCCGACCGCTTCAGGCGCCAGTCGGGCGTGATAACCGAGGATCAACTGCGCCTGTTCCAGCCCGATACGACGGCGGGAGCATTGTGATGCGGATAACCCAACCAGCTCACTAAGCTCCTGATTGGTCAGTCTTCCGTTGGCTTGTAATAACGTCAAAATCTTCAGGTCGTAATCATCGATGCTGTACATGGTGCTTTTCCTGTCGTTTTAATTTTTGTTTATCGTTATTTCACACTGCAAGGACTATTCCTACTTCATACCCTGAATAATTCGGGTTGCAGGAAGGCGGTAAGCGAATGAATCACGATGAGCTTACATGAGTAAGTGATTCGGGTGATTGAGCGCAGCCAACGCACCTGCAGTCTGAAGTATGGCGGGTATATAAGGACTAAATACTTATCGGCTTTTTTTTCTTATACTTGCGCAGATTAATAGCAAAAACAAAATGATTTCACCGCAAGGAAAGAATAATGAAAAAGATCCTCACCTCTCTCGCCCTGCTTACCCTGTTCCCCACGCTGGCTCTGGCAGACGCCACATCCTCACGTCTGGAGCGGGTTATTCAGAAAGGTTCTCTGAATGTCTGCACCACCGGCGACTATAAACCTTATACTTTTTTGAAAGCGCCAGGCCAGTACGAGGGCATTGATATTGCGATGGCTGAGTCGCTGGCGGCAAGTCTGGACGTGAAGGTCAACTGGGTGCCGGTGACGTGGAAATCGCTGATGGATGAGATGTCGGCCGGGCATTGTGATATCGCGATGGGAGGGATTTCGGTCACGCTCAAACGCCAGCAAAAAGCCTGGTTCGCCAACGTACTGGATCAGGATGGCAAAATCCCGCTGGTGCGCTGCGAAGACGTGCGTAAATACCAGACCGTTGAACAGCTGAATAAACCGACAGTGCGCCTGATCGAACCGGCGGGCGGCACCAATGAGGCCTTCGTTCACAGCCATCTGCCAAAAGGCACGCTGACGTTGAGCGACAACGTGACCATCTTCCAGAAGCTGGCGGATAAGGAAGCGGACGTGATGATTACCGATGCGTCCGAAGCGCTGTATCAACAGAAACGCTATCCGAAACTGTGCGCAGTGAACCCGAAGAAGCCGCTGCAATATGGCGAGAAAGCCTACATGCTGCCGCGTGATGATCTGAGCTGGAAAATGTATGTCGACCAGTGGCTTCATCTGAGTAAAGCCACCGGTGAGTATCAGCAGGTGGTCAGTAAATGGCTGGCGGTGAAGAAGTAAGGCGGTCAGTCGCCAATATAGTCACGGCTGACACGCTCGCTTAACTGCGTAATCAGCTCGTAAGCACTGATGCCGGTAGCTGCAGCAACGCGCTCTGCCGGCAACTCCTTGCCCCAGAAAATCACCTCATCACCGACGTTATCTGTCGCCTCCGGCCCTAAATCAACGGTGATCATGTCCATCGATACCCGCCCGGCGATCGGCACAATGCGGCCATTCACCAGCACCGGCGTGCCGTTCGGCGCACTGCGCGGATAACCGTCGCCATAGCCCATTGCCACCACGCCGAGGCGCGTATCGCGCTCGCTGGTCCAGGTGCTGCCGTAACCCACCGGCTCACCGGCAGCGTGTTCGCGCACGGCAATCAGGCTGGATGTGAGCGTCATTACCGGTTGCAGACCAAAATCACTGGCGTCACCGGTCTCCAAGGGCGACACACCGTAGAGAACGATGCCGGGGCGTACCAGATCCAGATGCGATTCCGGCCACAGCAGGATGCCACCGGAGGCAGCAATAGATTTCAGCCCCGCTTTGCCTTCGGATACCTCATGGAAACAACGCATCTGTTTTGGCGTCGCATCGCTTTGAGGTTCATCGGCGCGGCAGAAATGGCTCATCATATTGACCGGCTGAACCACGCTCGGGCAGGCGCTCAGACGCTGATAAAATGCGTCAGCCTGTGCGGGCTGAACGCCCAGACGGTGCATACCGGTATCGATTTTTAACCAGACGTTCAGCGGCCGTGCCAGTTGCGCATTTTCCAGCGCCTCGAGTTGTTCAACACTGTGGACGGCGGTATGCAGCTGATGTTCCACCAGCAGCGGTAATTCGCTGGCGGAGAAGAAGCCTTCAAGCAGGAGAACCGGTTTAACGATCCCGGCCTTGCGCAGCGATAATGCCTCGCTGAGCCGGGAGACGCCGTAAAAATCAGCGTCTTGCAGGCTGTGCACTGTTTCCAACAAACCGTGCCCATAAGCGTTTGCTTTCACTACCGCAACCAGACGACTTTGTGGCGCCAGATGACGTACCCGTTGCAGATTGTGTCGCAGAGCGCGGCGATCAATGACAGCCGTAGCCGCTTTCATTTTTAGTCCTTGGAATGAAATTAAGAGTTTCTGATAGCGGGGTTGAGAACACAACCCCACCTGGCCTCCCCTTCTGGAAGGGGAGGGATAACGTCAAAAACCGGGAGGTTAATCTTCGTCGTATTGCGGGCCGCCATAGTTATCGAAACGCGAAAACTGGCCGTTGAAGGTCAGTCTTACCGTACCGATCGGGCCGTTACGCTGCTTACCGAGGATGATTTGCGCGATGCCTTTTTCTTCACTGTTATCGTGATAAACCTCGTCACGATAGATAAACATGATCAAGTCGGCGTCCTGCTCAATGGAGCCGGATTCACGTAAGTCGGAGTTGACCGGGCGTTTATCCGCACGTTGCTCCAGGCTTCGGTTAAGCTGCGACAGCGCCACCACCGGCACCTGCAATTCTTTCGCCAGCGCTTTCAGCGAGCGGGAGATTTCGGCGATTTCCAGCGTACGGTTGTCAGACAGCGCCGGAACGCGCATCAGCTGGAGATAGTCGATCATGATGAGGCTCAGGCCGCCGTGCTCACGGAAGATACGGCGCGCGCGCGAACGGACCTCCGTCGGCGTCAGGCCCGAAGAGTCATCGATATACATGTTCCGTTTTTCGAGCAAAATCCCCATGGTGCTGGAAATACGCGCCCAGTCCTCATCATCAAGCTGGCCGGTACGGATTTTGGTCTGGTCGACGCGGGAAAGCGACGCTAGCATACGCATCATGATCTGGTCACCGGGCATCTCGAGACTGAAGATTAAGACCGGTTTGTCCTGCATCATCGCGGCATTTTCGGCGAGGTTCATCGCAAACGTCGTTTTACCCATCGACGGACGCGCCGCCACGATGATTAAATCGGATTTTTGCAGACCCGCGGTTTTCTTATCCAGATCGGCATAGCCGGTCGAGACGCCCGTCACGCCGTCGTGCGGGCGCTGGAACAGCTCTTCGATACGGGAAACTGTGCTTTCCAAAATGCGGTCGATGCTTTTCGGGCCTTCGTCTTTACTGGCGCGGCTTTCGGCAATCTGGAATACGCGGGATTCGGCCAAATCCAGCAGGTCTTCGCTGCTGCGGCCCTGCGGATCATATCCGGCATCGGCAATTTCATTGGCGACGGAAATCATTTCACGCACCACGGCGCGTTCGCGCACGATGTCGGCATAAGCACCGATGTTCGCCGCACTTGGTGTGTTTTTCGAGAGTTCTGCCAGATAGGCGAAACCACCGACCGAATCCAAATCCCCTTTCTGTTCCAGAGATTCAGACAACGTAATCAGGTCGATCGGTTTGCTCATTTCCAGCAAGCGCTGCATTTCGGTGAAAATCAGGCGGTGTGGCCGGCTGAAGAAGTCATTGCTGACCACGCGCTCGGCGACGTTATCCCAGCGTTCGTTGTCCAGCATCAGCCCGCCCAGAACGGATTGCTCTGCTTCCAGCGAATGCGGCGGAAGCTTAAGGCCTTCCATCTGGCGATCGCGGGTTTCGTTCTGTTGAAAGGTTGGTTTTTTTGCTGCCATCGGTGGATTACTTCCTGCTCTAAGCGCCTGTTTTGTGAGCGTCGGGCTTCTAAAAAACCAAAGCCAGACTAGCGCGTTAGTATAGGTTGTCATGTCTCATTTCAAAAGGGTATTAACCGGCTGTGCCTAAAATCTGGATTGTCGCGGGCATTTAGCCTAGGGTGGAAAACAGACTCCATCACGAGGGAAAAGCATGGCCAAGCGCATCCAGTTTTCTGAAACAGGTACACCTGACGTTCTGCAATATGTTGATTATCAGCCACAAGATCCGCAGGCCGGTGAAGTTCAGGTCGAAAACAAAGCCATCGGCATCAATTACATTGATACCTATGTGCGCAGCGGCCTGTATCCGCCCGCCAGCTTCCCCGCCGGTTTAGGCACCGAAGCGGCAGGCGTGGTTATCAAAGTGGGCAGCGCCGTCACCGGCATCAAACCGGGCGACCGCGTGGTGTATGCCCAGTCAGCCCTGGGTGCTTACAGTGAAATCCATAACGTGCCGCAGGAAAAAATCGCCATTCTGCCGGATGTAATCAGCTTCGAGCAGGCGGCGGCATCTTTCCTGAAAGGACTGACGGTCTATTATCTGCTGCGTCTGACCCATAAAGTGCAGCCGGGCGAAACGATTTTATTCCATGCCGCCGCCGGTGGCGTGGGTTTGATTGCCTGCCACTGGGCGAAAGCGCTGGGCGTGAAACTGATCGGGACCGTCGGTTCAGATGAAAAAGCGGAGCGCGCGAAACAGGCCGGTGCCTGGGCGACGATCAATTATCATAAAGAAGATATCGCTACCCGCGTGGCGGAGCTGACAAACGGTGAGAAAGTCGGCGTGGTCTACGATTCCGTCGGCAAAGACACGTTTGAAAAGTCGCTGAACAGTCTGAAACGCCGTGGTTTACTGGTGAGTTTCGGCAATGCGTCCGGACCGGTGAAAGGCGTGGATCTGGCGATCCTTAATCAGAAAGGCTCACTGTTCGTCACGCGCCCTTCCCTCAATGGCTATGTGACTAACCGCGAGGAGCTGGAAGAAGCCAGCGGCGAACTGTTCTCGCTGATCGCCAGCGGCGCAATTCAGGTAGACGTCAGCGATGCGCAGAAATTCCCGCTGTCCGAAGCCAAACGCGCACACGAAACGCTGGAAAGCCGCGCGACCCAGGGGTCGAGTTTGCTGATTCCAGGTAAATAATCAGTCCGCTGAATGATAAATGCAAAAAAGGCTTCCATCTGGAAGCCTTTCTTACTGTCTGATCCAGACGACCTCTGATTTCAGACGGGTACTGCCGTAGGGTACTGCAAGGTAAATCCGAAGGGCGGTGTCACTTATGCGACTATTGTGTGCCTCAACGGACTTGATGAATTCAGTTTATGGCCTGCTGACCATGAATGAATCTCATCCTAACAGTCACCCATGTTAAAAAATATGATTTATAACCTTTGACCGCACATTCTGATCCAGCTTGTGATCGCGAGCACATAAGTAAAAGTTATCTTTGTAACGATTACATTTTTATGTGCACAGCAGTGCGTTATTAACCGTCATGATTTCATGATGTTATAGAATCCACTTATTGACTTCAAAAATCATGGTAAACGGCGGCGACGGTATTTAGGCGCGTCCGGCCTGATATACGCACGATAAATCCAGACCGCGATGACAGCCAGAACCAACCACGGCAACATTTTGATAACAATTGCCAAGAATCCGCCCAGCATCATCAGAGCAAACGCCACGATCAGTGCAGCCGCCATGCCCAGCAGAGAGACGCCGGTCAGCATCAGCATGAAGAAAAAGCCAAGCACAAAGAGAATTTCCAGCATCGGGTGCTCCTTAATAAGCGAATTGCATTAAGACGCGATGTCATAACACCTGTTTACCATTACAAGAAACGTGCCAATCGGAGACAGTAATTATTGCATTGAATATCAAGGATAAAATTATTCGCAGGCATGAATGACCTGCGAAGAGATAGCGAATTTGACTAACAGATAGTGATTTTACTCACGGCTTAAACCTGCGCTGTCGCTTCCTGAGGTTGATTTACCATCGACAGAGCCTGCTCGACCACATCAATGCCCGCGCCGGCTTTATGCGCATTTTCACTGAGATGACGACGGAACTGACGCGCACCTGGCACGCCCTGGAACAGGCCGAGAATATGGCGGGAGATATGACCAAGATAAGTGCCTTTGCTCAGCTCCGCTTCAATGTACGGATACAGCGCACGGATAATGTCCGGACCTGTTTTCAGCGGTGCGTCTGAGCCAAACAGTTCGCGATCCACGTTCAATAACATGCCAGGATTTTGGTAAGCTTCGCGGCCCACCATGACGCCATCCATAAATTGCAGATGCGTTTTGGCTTCTTCCAGCGTCTTAATCCCACCATTAATCGCCATCGTCAGATGCGGGAAATCACGCTTAAGCTGATACACGCGTGGGTAATCCAGCGGTGGGATTTCACGGTTTTCTTTTGGGCTCAGACCGGAAAGCCACGCTTTGCGCGCATGAATGATAAACGTATCGCAGCCGCCTTTTTCAGAGACCTGACGGATGAAATCGCACAGGAATTCATAGCTGTCCTGGTCGTCGATGCCGATGCGGGTTTTGACGGTAACAGGAATTGACACCACGTCGCGCATCGCTTTGATGCAATCCGCTACCAGCGACGCCTGTCCCATCAGACAGGCCCCGAACATGCCGTTCTGCACACGATCCGACGGGCAACCAACGTTGAGGTTAATTTCATCATACCCGCGCGCTTCGGCCAGTTTAGCGCAGTGCGCCAGATCGGCCGGATTACTGCCACCGAGCTGAAGCGACACCGGATGCTCTTCCTCACCAAAGCCGAGATAATCCCCTTTACCATGAATGATGGCGCCGGTGGTCACCATTTCAGTGTAAAGCAGCGTCTGGCCAGTCATCAGGCGGTGGAAATGGCGACAGTGACGATCGGTCCAGTCAAGCATCGGCGCAACGGAAAAACGCTGAGCGGAAAACGGGGGGGTTTGGGGTATTTCGTGTTGAGTTTCTGACATCGACCTGACATTCGCTGAAGGAGTTCGTGGCGCTCCCTCCGGCGCACAGGCCAGAGGGAAGGTAGTTGCTGATTATACCACAGAACAAAGATTCGGCATCCGCTGCGGGTTTTAGGAGGCAGAATATGTCACAGCCCGGCGGCGCATAATTCGTCGATTTGGCCGAAGCATGATAAAATCAACAATGGCCACATGATGTGGCTTATCGATCCCAATCTGCGCTCAGAGAACGTTTTTATGACCCTGAATAATCCGGAAAAAGTCCTTTCACAAGCTGAAGAGCTTTGCCAGCAGCGTAATGTTCGCCTTACGCCGCAGCGTCTGGAAGTGCTGCGCCTGATGACGCAACAGCCCGGTGCGATCAGCGCCTATGACTTACTGGATTTGCTGCGCGTCAGCGAACCGCAGGCCAAGCCACCAACGGTCTATCGTGCGCTGGATTTCCTGCTGGAACAAGGGTTTATTCACCGGGTGGAATCCGCTAACAGCTACGTGTTGTGCCATCATTTTGAAGAGCCCAGCCATACGTCAGCGCTATTTATTTGCGACCGCTGCGGTCTGGTGACGGAAAAAACCACTGACGGTATCGAAGAGCGCCTGGCGAAACTGGCACTGGATTCTGGGTTCGAATTACGTCATTCCGTAGTAGAAGCGCATGGTCTGTGCGGCGAATGCAAAGTCGTTGAGACATGCGAAAGCCACGACCACTGCGATCACGACCACACAATCGTGGTGAAGAAACGCTAAATTTTAGATCGCGGGATTTGAATAGCGAGGATGCGGTACTGTCGGGAGGATTTTACGGCTGACGTGCTCAAGATAAAACAGTGGGTACATCCTTGTACCCGTATCCTGAAAGCGTTCCGGGTAGGAGCAGCTTCTACTCAGGATACGTCACTGAAACACGAGGGGGAGTCGCGTTTTTACCAGTGATATTTGTTGCTTGATTCCCAATCCTTGAGCTCTTTTTCGGCCTGATCTTTCTGATAGCCGTAACGCTCCTGAATCTTACCAACCAGCTGATCGCGTTTACCTTCCACTACGGTCAGATCGTCGTCAGTCAGCTTGCCCCATTTTTCTTTTACTTTGCCTTTAAACTGCTTCCAGTTACCGTCGGCTTGGTCCTTATTCATAAAATATCTCCTGTTACCTTAGGGTTTATGGAGCTGCGGGTTACCGCTGCAGCTCGGGCTTAACACTTTTAAGGTTAGTAGAGAATTTGGATTTATCCTGCAAACGAAGGGATAAAACGCGTTATTAGGATTATTCCAAAGCAGGATATAACGGCTAACCGCTATATCCTGCCATGTAAAAAAGTCGCCAATTCAGTGTGATGACGAGGAAAACCAGGCGTCTCGCTGCCAGTACCGGTGCCATATCCAGCCGAGAGAAACGCCCCGCAGCCCGAGGAAGACGGTCAGCGCCAGCCACAGCGCATGGTTGCCCAAAAGCGGTAATGACAGCAACGTCAGTCCATACCCGAGTGCGGCAATCGCCATGCTGTTGCGCATATCCCGCCCGCGGGTCGCGCCGATAAACATACCATCGAGCAGGTAACACCAGACCGCGACCAGCGGCAGAACAATCTGCCATCCCAGATAACTGTCAGCCAGCTGGCGCAGCTCTGGCAGAGACGTCAGCGCATTAATAATTTGCTCGCCGGTCAGGGCATACAACAGCGCAAACGCCAGTGCCACCAGACCCGCCTGCCGACAGGCTGCGCGCCATACCTTCAGCAGTTTTTCACGGTTACGGGCACCAAACGCCTCACCGGAATGGGCTTCAATCGCGTAAGCAAAGCCATCGAGCGCAAAAGCTGTAAAGGTCAGAAGATTCATCAGAACGGCATTCACCGCAACGATATGGCTGCCGAGCCGCGCCCCGAGAATAGTCAGCGAGGCGAAACAGAGCTGGAGTAGTAACGAACGCAGCATGATGTCACGGTTGAGACTCAGCAACCGGTGCAAGTCGCCACGCCACGATGAGGTCAGCAGCGGGAAAGTGATCCCCCAGCGCTTCATCACACGCCAGACAAAATACAGCCCGATGAACAGCGTGAAATACTCCGAACAGGCAGTTGCCGTCGCTGCGCCCTGTACATTCCAGCCGAGCCCTATCACCAGCCACAGATCCAGCACGATGTTAAGCAGGTTACCGGCAATCAGTAAAATCACCGGCCCGCGCACGTATTGAATTCCGAGGAGCCAGCCCAGGATCACCAGATTTGCCAGAGAAGCAGGCGCGCTAATCCAACGAATTTCAATAAACAGCCGCGCCTGTTCCAGCACCGACTGACTGCCGCCAACAATGTAAAAAGCCCCTTCCATTAGCGGATGCCGAAACAATAAAATCACCACCCCCGCCAGCACAGCCAGAAGAAAAGGCTGCACAAAAGCGCGCGCCAGCAGGACTTTATCTTTAGCGCCGAGCGCCTGCGCGGTCATACCGGTGGTACTCATGCGCAGGAACAGCAGCATCATGAACAGGAAGGTGGTGATCATCGAACCCACCGCGACGCCGCCGAGATAATCCGGGCTGTCGAGATGACCGATCACTGCCGTATCCACCAGTCCCAGCAAAGGCACAGTGATATTAGAAAAGATCATTGGCAGCGCGAGCATCCAGAGGGCTTTATCGGTCGGGCTCAGAAAAGTGTGTTGAAGCTTTTGCAGAAGGGATTGATGTTGCATAGAGAATCTCATGCCGGAGGTTCAGGATATGCCTAAAATGAAATCGCCCCGTGAGGGGCGATAATGCGAAATTCGTGTGACTTAGTTCAGGGGAAAGCGCAGAAATCGCATTTTCGTTGGCTGATTAGATCCAGTCGCCGTTGCGAATAACACCTACCGCTAAGCCTTCAATGCTGAAGTTTTGCTCACGCAGATCCACCACAATCGGCTGGAACTCGCTGTTTTCAGGCAGTAACTGCACCACGTTGCCTTGTTTCTTCAGGCGTTTTACCGTGACTTCATCATCGATACGGGCGACGACAACCTGGCCATTACGCACGTCCTGCGTTTTATGCACGGCCAGAAGATCACCATCAAGAATCCCAATATCACGCATCGACATACCGCTGACACGCAGCAGGAAATCCGCGCTCGGTTTAAACATCGCGGGGTCTACCTGATAGTGTCCTTCGATATGTTGCTGAGCCAGCAGAGGTTCACCGGCGGCTACACGGCCAATGAGCGGTAAACCTTCTTCTTCTTCCATCAGCAGACGGATACCGCGCGAAGCCCCGGAGACAATCTCAATGACGCCTTTACGCGCCAGAGCTTTCAGGTGTTCTTCCGCAGCATTCGGGGAACGGAACCCAAGACGAGCGGCAATCTCCGCGCGGGTTGGTGGCATACCCGTAGTGGAGATATGATCGCGAATCAGGTCATAGACCTCTTGTTGTCTGGTCGTTAAAGCTTTCATTCCGCCCCCTGGTTGTTTATACAGTCTAGCTGTGAGTATATACAGCTATACGGGCAATGAAAACCTAAGATTGAATAAAAACAGTGCATAAGCGCGATTCCTGGAATACAGATTCCAAATCAGAACCATCGCGGCCAAAAGATGCTGACCCAGACAAAAATCGCCAATATGATGGTCAACAGTACGGCAGCCGACCCGATGTCTTTGGCACGTCCTGAGAGCACGTGAAACTCAGGCCCGATGCGGTCGATTGCGCATTCCACGGCGCTGTTGAGCAATTCCACCACGCAAACCAGGACCACCGAGCCGATTAGCAGGATGCGTTCGATGCTGCTCACATCGAACCAGAAAGAGAGCAAAATTAAGGGGATAGCCGCACTGGCTTCCTGACGGAAAGCCGCTTCATTTTGCCATGCCGCTTTCAGCCCTTTCCATGAATATCCGGCTGCTTTATAAATTCGGGTAAATCCAGTGACTTGGTTCGCCATTCTGTTACTGATCCTTGAGGGGTAGTCCTTCGGGTGTTTGATGCATTTTAGCGGTTTAATGGTCTCTCATCACCACAGATCTCATTTGAGCTTTCTGGTATCCTTGCGGCGAAATGGCTAACAAGAGGCTTCACGTTTTTATGTCAGGTTGGCGTAGACTTTATTACACATTATTGAATTTACCGCTTTCATTGCTGGTAAAGAGCAAAGTCATACCTACAGATCCGGTGACCGAGTTGCACTTAGACCCGACGCGCCCGATCCTGTACGTATTACCTTATAACTCCAAAGCAGATTTGCTGACCCTGCGTGCGCAGTGTCTTGCCCAGAATTTGCCCGATCCGCTGATTCCGCTGGATATCGACGGCACACTGCTGCCAAGCCATGTGTTCATCGCTGAAGGCCCGCGCGTGTTTTCGTATTACACGCCGAAGCAGGAATCCGTAAAACTGTTCCACGACTATCTGGATCTGCACCGTAATAATCCGGATTTAGACATTCAGATGTTGCCCGTCTCGGTGATGTTCGGACGTGCACCGGGCCGTGAAGGTCAGGATACGCCACATCTGCGCGTGCTGAACGGCATTCAGAAATTCTTCGCCGTGTTGTGGCTAGGCCGCGACAGTTTTGTCCGCTTCTCTAATACGGTGTCGTTGCGCTACATGGCGACCGAGCACGGTACGGATAAAACCATCGCGCAAAAGCTCGCCCGCGTGGCGCGAATGCACTTCTCTCGCCTGCGTTTGGCAGCAGTCGGCCCGCGCCTGCCTGCCCGTCAGGATTTATTCAATAAGCTGCTGGCCTCGAAAGCCATTGAAAAAGCCATTGAAGATGAAGCGCGCAGCAAAAAGATTTCACACGAAAAGGCCCAGCAAAACGCTATCGCGCTGATGGAAGAGATTGCCGCGAACTTCTCTTATGAAGCCGTGCGCCTTTCCGACCGCGTATTGAGCTGGACGTGGAACCGCCTTTATAAAGGCATCAACGTGAATAACGCCGAGCGCGTGCGCCAGTTAGCGCAGGACGGGCAGGAAATCGTGTATGTGCCCTGCCACCGCAGCCACATGGATTATCTGCTGCTGTCTTACGTGCTCTATCATCAGGGGTTGGTACCGCCACACATTGCAGCCGGTATCAATCTGAATTTCTGGCCAGCCGGCCCGATTTTCCGCCGTCTGGGTGCGTTCTTTATCCGTCGTACCTTTAAAGGCAATAAACTTTACTCGACCGTGTTCCGCGAATATCTGGGCGAGCTGTTCAGCCGGGGTTATTCGGTGGAATACTTTGTCGAAGGGGGCCGCTCGCGAACCGGGCGTCTGCTGGAGCCAAAAACCGGCACGCTGGCGATGACGATTCAGGCCATGCTGCGCGGCGGTTCCCGCCCTATTACGCTGGTGCCGATTTACATCGGTTACGAACACGTGATGGAAGTGGGAACTTACGCGAAAGAGTTACGCGGCGCGACCAAAGAGAAAGAGAGCCTGACTCAAATGCTCAACGGACTGCGTAAGCTGCGCAACCTCGGTCAGGGCTATGTGAACTTCGGTGAACCTCTGCATCTGACCACCTATCTGAACCAAAACGTGCCAACGTGGCGTGAGGCGATCGACCCTATCGAAGCCCAGCGCCCGAGCTGGCTGACGCCGACGGTGCAGGATCTGGCTGAGCAGATTATGGTGCGCATCAACAATTCAGCGGCGGCCAACGCCATGAACCTGTGCTGTACCGCGTTGCTGGCGTCCCGTCAGCGCTCACTGACCCGCGAACAGTTGACTGAGCAGATTGATTGCTACCTGCAGCTGCTGCGCAATGTGCCGTACAATGCTGATTCAACGGTGCCCGATCTGACCGCCGATCAGTTACTTGATCACGCGCTGAACATGAACAAGTTCCAGGTCGAAAAAGATAATATCGGTGACATTATCGTTCTGCCGCGCGAGCAAGCCGTACTGATGACGTACTACCGCAACAACATCCATCATATGCTGGTGTTACCATCGCTGATTTCAAGCATCGTGATGCACCACCGTCTGGTCACCCGCGAGGAATTGCTGCGTCAGGTTGAACTGATTTATCCGATGCTGAAAGCCGAACTGTTCATGCATTTCGATAAAACCGATCTGCCACAGGTGCTGGATGTTCTGACGCTGGAACTGGCGCGTCAGCAGATTATTCATCTGGAAGATGATGAGTTATCGCTGAACCCGGCACGTATCCGCACGCTGCAACTGCTGGCTGCCGGTGTACGTGAAACATTGCAACGCTACGCGATCACCTTCTCCTTGCTCACAACCAATCCAAGCATCAACCGCGGTGCGCTGGAAAAAGAGAGCCGGATTATGGCGCAGCGTCTGTCGGTGCTGCACGGTATCAATGCCCCTGAGTTCTTCGATAAAGCGGTATTCTCAACGCTGGTTGGCACGCTGCGCGCAGAGGGCTATATCAACGATATCGGTGATGCGATTCAGGAACAAACGCGCGAGATTTACAACATGCTTAGCGACCTGATGACGCCAGACATCAAACTCACTATCGAAAGCGCCGGTATGCCTTCCGAGCTGCCACAGCCGACTGAACCGCCGGCTGAACCTAAGATGGATGTGCGCGATACCGATCATTAATCACCCGTAGTAGCGCTTTAAAAGGCAGAAAACAAAACGCCCGGACTTTGCAAAAAGTCCGGGCGTTTTTTCATTGTCTGAAGGGATTAGAAACTGAACGCCGACAGACTCATCAGGATGCCAAGGAACAACACCAGGCCAACATAGTTATTCTGACGGAAAGCCAGGAAACAGGCGTCACGTTCGCGCTTCGCGATCAGTTTTTGCTGGTGCGCAAATAGCGCGGCGGCCAGCAACAGCGACCAGTAGAACGGCGCGCCAAGCTGGGAAAGATGCCCGACCATCGCCATCAGAACCAGCGTTGCCAGCTGCAACAGGCCGATGATCAGCGTGTCAAAACGGCCAAACAAAATGGCCGTCGATTTTACGCCAATCTTTAAATCGTCATCGCGATCGACCATCGCATATTGCGTGTCGTAGGCCACCGTCCAGCAGATATTTGCCACGAACAATAACCAGCAACTGAGCGGAACGGTTTCACTGACGGCTGCGAAAGCCATCGGGATCGCCCAGCCAAACGCCGCGCCCAATACAAACTGCGGCAGATGGCTGACGCGTTTCATGAACGGGTAAATCCACGCCAGCGCCAGCGCGGCAAGCGAGAGGAAAATCGTCATGCGGTTGAGGGTCAGCACCAGCAGGAACGACACCAGCACCAGCCCGGCAAACAGCATTTTGGCCTGTTTACCGCTGACCGCCCCACTCGGCAGTGGCCGGTTGGCGGTGCGCTTAACGTGCCCGTCGATTTTGCGGTCAGCATAATCATTCACCACGCAACCGGCGGCGCGCATAAAGAAAACGCCAAGCACGAACACCACTAAAATTTTTGCAGAAGGCATGCCGCCACCGGCGAGCCAAAGTGCCCACAGCGTCGGCCAAAGCAGCAACAGCGAGCCGATGGGTTTATCAATGCGCATCAGGCGGCAATAATCCCGCCAGGTGCCCTGCGTCATACTTCCCGACACTCTCTGTTCTCCTTGTGGATTGGTCTGGCTCATATCCCGCTCACTTTGCCTTCAGGGCGGTGAACCGGTGAATCTGGCAGGAAAATTTCCGTCAGCAGCAGCGGTTTATCAGAAAGACGCAGACGCGAACGCCGCGCCCATAAGTCGCCCTGCTCACTTTGCAACTGCCCGAGATGGATGTAATCGCGGGTCAGGTTATTACCGCTGAAGAGGTAACGGCCAAGCGGTATGGTACCGAGATCCACCAGCGCCATGTCAGGCCCGGTCAGTGTCTCTTCGGGAATGACGGTACGACCGAGCAACCAAGGCTCAGCGTCGCCAAACAGTACGATTTCGCGCACCCAGTAACGGGTGCTTTCCGGCAACTGCTGCGCTTCACTTTCTCCCAGTTCAGCGCGGCTGACAAAGCATTCGTTTTGAGGTTTAACGGTGACAGTAACACCCTGTTTTTCAAAGCGACGGGTCATGGATCCCATTTCCATCAGCCAGTCAGCCACGTCCGCAGGAACATCAGTCGGATCGTTAAACCAGTGAATCGGGGGTTGTGCAGGGGAATGGGAATCAGACATCAACGGCTCCGTAATGGAGGTATTCATACCTCCAATGAATTATCTGCCTCGTATTCTAACGCATGAATGCGAGGCAGTAATTGCATCATTTTACTCGCGGCGCAGACGCTCGCTGTTCGCCAGGAAGAGCGTGACGACCAGAACGAGGATCGCGCAGGCATACACCAGCGTGTCATAAGGGCTTTTGTGATCGACAATAATCAGTCGAATAATCGCCGTGATACCGATGTAAATAAAGTAGCGCAGCGGGAAATGATATCCCGACGAAAAATACTTAATGATCAGCGCGATAAATTCGAAATAGAGGAAGTAAATGACAATCCCCTCTATCAGAAGATACGACGAAGACTGATCGTTATTCACGAACAATACCATTGCTAAATGATAGGTTTCGCGGCCGATAAAAATCATCAGAATCGCGGCCAGTCCCAATAAAAAAACGTTCAAAATTCGCTGCATGATGACCGAAATCATCGTTGCCCGTTTTGATCCTGCCATGTGATCTACATCCCACTTTTGTTATTAATACCCGCAGAATACCACAGAGTCCGCACAGGAAAAGCGGCATTAAAAAAGGGTCAGCCTGTGAAGGCTAACCCTTTTATTTCCAGCGTTCTTTTACGTATTTCTACGCAATTATGCGCGCCAGTTTTTGAAACGATTGATCAGGCCATTCGTCGAGCTGTCGTGACCCTTCACATCTTCGCTGCCTTCAAGCTCTGGCAGGATGCGGTTCGCCAGTTGTTTACCTAATTCCACGCCCCATTGGTCGAAGGTGTAGATGTTCAGGATAGCGCCCTGCGTGAAGATTTTGTGCTCGTACATCGCGATCAACGCACCCAGGCTGTATGGCGTGATTTCACGCAGCAGGATGGAGTTAGTCGGACGGTTACCTTCGAACACTTTGAACGGCGCAACGTGTTTCACGTCTTCCGGTTTTTTACCCTGGTCGGCGAATTCTTTCTCGACCACGTCCAGAGATTTACCAAATGCCAGCGCTTCCGTCTGTGCGAAGAAGTTAGACAGCAGTTTCGCGTGGTGATCACTCAGCGGGTTATGGCTGATGGCCGGCGCGATGAAGTCACAAGGGATGATTTTAGTACCCTGGTGAATCAGCTGATAGAACGCATGCTGGCCGTTGGTACCCGGCTCGCCCCAGATGATCGGGCCAGTCTGGTAATCCACCGGATTGCCGTTACGGTCAACGAATTTACCGTTGGATTCCATATTGCCTTGCTGGAAGTATGCAGCAAAACGGTGCATGTACTGATCGTATGGCAGGATCGCTTCGGTTTCAGTGCCGTAGAAATCGTTGTACCAGATACCGATCAGCGCCAGCAGAACCGGCAGGTTTTTCTCAGCAGGGGTATTCGCGAAGTGGTTATCCATCGCGTGCGCGCCGCTCAGCAGCTGCTCGAAGTTTTCGAAACCGACGGACAGCGCAATTGACAGGCCGATTGCGGACCACAGAGAGTAACGGCCACCGACCCAGTCCCAGAACTCGAACATGTTGTCGGTGTCGATACCAAACTCGCCGACCGCTTTACCGTTGGTAGACAGCGCGGCGAAGTGTTTCGCCACGTGTTTGTCATCGCCCGCGGTTTTCAGGAACCAGTCACGCGCGCTGTGGGCGTTAGTCATGGTTTCTTGCGTGGTGAACGTTTTTGATGCCACCAGGAACAGCGTGGTTTCCGGCGACAGGTCTTTCAGCGTTTCGGCGATATGGGTGCCATCAACGTTGGAGACGAAATGCATGTTCAGATGATTTTTATACGGACGCAGCGCTTCGGTCACCATGAACGGGCCGAGGTCTGAACCGCCGATACCGATGTTGACGATGTCAGTGATCGCTTTGCCGGTATAACCCTTCCAGTCACCACCGATAACGCGCTCGGTAAAACCTTTGATCTTCGCCAGAACCGCGTTGACTTCCGGCATCACATCTTTGCCATCGACCACAATCGGCGTGTTGCTGCGGTTACGCAGCGCAACGTGCAGAACGGCGCGGTCTTCGGTACGGTTGATCTTCTCACCAGAGAACATCGATTTGATGGCCCCCTGAAGATCAGTCTCTTTTGCCAGAGCCTGCAGCTTGTCCAGCGTTTCTGATGTGATGCGGTTTTTGGAGAAATCGACCAGCATCTGGTCTTCAAACGTGGCAGAGAACTTGGAGAAACGATCACCATCTTCAGCAAACAGATGGCTAATCTGCACATCTTTCATCGTGTCGAAATGCTGCTGCAGCGCTTGCCAGGCAGCGGTCTGAGTTGGATTGATATTTTTCATAGCAATGCTCTTAGGCTGAGAATAAATATGAGGTCACTGTCCCGATTGTATCCTGAACTTCCCGAGATGAGATGCCTTTTCTTGCGATAGGCCAGATCTGTGGATCCACAATGACAAAGAACAATATTAGATGACAATCGCTCAAAATGTGGCTCGACCGGCCGTGAGACCGTTGACAGACGCGCCATAACCCGTTATTCCTAAGCACCGAACTCGCACGCGTGCTCACGTACGCTGTTGTGAGCCAGAAGAGGCGCGTCGCCCAGGCAGTGTACCGGAGGAGCCGAAATCCTACGAAGGTGCATCAGGGGGAGCGGCGCCGAGGTCAAATGCTGACGGCAGGCAGATGATCGACCACAGGGGCTGAATCCTCTGGGTTGTCACCGACATACCCGAAAAAGGGTATTGGCATGGTGGGGCGCTTCTGGGTGTATCGTAGCATCTCTACGCCTGCTCCCGTTTCCCGCTCTCCCCTTGTGCCAATTCTTATGGATTAGGTGGCCGTCATAGAAATGACGTCCCGGACATGAGGTTTTACATGAATCACGCAGCATCCCGCAACGCCACTGTGCAGCCTTTGGGCAACGTTATCGTCGCCAAGTTCGGCGGTACCAGTGTGGCTGATTTCGACGCGATGAACCGCAGTGCAGACATCGTTCTTGCGCGCCCGGAAGTTCGTCTGGTCGTTCTCTCCGCCTCTGCGGGCGTCACCAATTTATTAGTCGAGCTGGCAACGGGCCAGGAAACCGAACGCCGTGTCTTCCTGCTTGACGAAATCCGCCGCATCCAGAATGCCATTATTGACCGCCTCGATAATCCAACGGTGATCCGCGAAGAAGTGGGTCGCATGCTGGAAAATATCGCCATGCTGTCGGAAGCCGCAAGCCTCGCGACCTCTACCGCATTGACCGACGAACTGGTCAGCCACGGCGAGCTGATGTCCACCCTGCTGTTTGTTGAAGTCATCCGCCAGCGCAACGTGCCTGTAGAATGGTTCGACGTGCGTAAAGTCATGCGCACCAACGATCACTTTGGTCGCGCAGAGCCGGACACGCAGGCGCTGACCGACCTGACGCTTTCGCAGCTGCAACCGCGTTTGCAGGACGCGCTGGTGATCACTCAGGGCTTTATCGGTTCAGAAGGTAAAGGCCGCACCACGACGCTTGGCCGTGGCGGCAGTGACTACACCGCAGCATTGCTGGGCGAAGCGCTCGGCGCGGTGCGTGTGGATATCTGGACGGACGTACCGGGCATTTACACTACTGACCCGCGTCTGGTACCGGCTGCGAAACGTATTGACCGAATCGCGTTTGAAGAAGCCGCTGAAATGGCCACTTTCGGTGCCAAAGTTCTGCATCCTGCCACGCTGCTGCCGGCGGTACGTCGCGGCATTCCGGTATTTGTCGGCTCCAGCAAAGATCCGTCGGGCGGCGGCACGTTGGTGTGCGATACCAGCGATAATCCACCGTTATTCCGCGCGATCGCCCTGCGTCGCAGACAAACGCTGGTCACGTTGCACAGCCTGAGCATGTTGCATTCACGCGGTTTCCTCGCTGACGTGTTTGGTATTCTGGCCCGCCACAACATTTCTGTGGATTTGATCACTACATCCGAAGTCAGCGTAGCGCTGACGCTGGACACCACCGGTTCCACCTCATCTGACGCCAGCCTGCTGACCACGTCACTGCTGACCGAACTGTCGTCGCTGTGCCGCGTGGAAGTCGAAGAGAATCTGGCGCTGATCGCTATCATCGGCAACAAGCTGTCGCAGGCGTGTGGCGTTGGCAAAGAAGTCTTCGGCGTATTGGATCCGTTCAACATCCGCATGATTTGCTACGGCGCGAGCAGCTATAACCTGTGCTTCCTGGTACCGGGCAGTGATGCCGATCAGGTCGTTAAAACACTACACCGCAACCTATTCGAACAATAACGGGCGCGGTATCTGTGAAGACCGGGCCTTGTGCCCGGTCTTTTTTTTGTCTGTATTTTTGCAAAACAACAAAGACAAGGATCATCCTCAATGTTAGCCATTATCACCCGTCTGTTTCCGTTGTGGGCCGTGCTGTTATCGGTCGCCGCGTACTATTCACCCACCACGTTCACCCCCATCGGCCCGCATGTTTCTACCCTGCTGATGCTGATTATGTTTGCGATGGGCGTCACCCTCGAGTTCGGTGATTTCAAACGCGTGCTCTCTCGCCCCGGCCCGGTGGCAGCGGCGACGTTTCTGCATTATCTGATCATGCCGCTGGCGGCGTGGGTGCTGGCAAAACTGTTCCACATGCCGGCGGATTTGTCTGCCGGGATGATTCTGGTGGGCAGTGTCGCCAGCGGAACCGCTTCCAACGTGATGATCTATCTGGCGAAAGGTGACGTAGCGCTGTCAGTCACGATTTCAGCCGTATCAACGCTGGTGGGCGTGGTGGCCACGCCGTTGCTCACACGGTTGTATGTCGATACGCACATTAAAGTCGATGTGGAAGGCATGCTGCTGAGTATTTTGCAGATCGTGGTGATCCCGATTTTAGCCGGTCTGATTATTCATCATTTATTCACTAAAACGGTGAAACGGATCGAACCGCTGCTGCCGCTGTTTTCCATGGTATGCATTGTCGCTATCATCAGCGCCGTGGTGGCGGGCAGTCAGGGCTTTATCGGCTCGGTCGGTCTGGTGGTGATTGTGGCGGTGATCCTGCATAACGCGATCGGCCTGCTGAGCGGCTACTGGGGCGGGAAACTGTTTGGCTTTGACGAAACCACCTGCCGTACGCTGGCGATGGAAGTCGGGATGCAAAACTCAGGTTTAGCCGCGACGCTCGGGAAGATTTACTTCTCCCCGCTGGCCGCCTTGCCGGGCGCGCTGTTCTCAGTCTGGCACAATCTGTCAGGTTCTCTGCTGGCCGGTTACTGGTCAGGCAAACCGGTTAAGAAAGACTAAAAAAGAAACGGGCGCTTTTGACAGCGCCCGTTTTACTTTACTGAATACCTTACGTTAAACCACTTTCACGTCATCATTGGGTTCACGCATTTCATCTTCCTGCTCATCCTGATCCAGCACGTTATACGCCACCGCACAGAACAACGAATTCAGACGCTTCATGTCGCCCAGCAGGCCAAGGTGCAACGAACTGGTTTCGATACTCTGGACGTTATGCTGATGCAGACGGTCAACGTGCGCGTGTGCATAGCGACGGTCGAGAATGCGGAAGCGGTGTTTGGAACGGCGCAGACGACGCGCGCTGGTCAGGTCATTCGACAAGAACACTCCGAGGCTCAGACGCAGGTTATCGAGCAGTTTTTCATGCAGGGCTTCCAGCTCCACCAGCCCTTCCGGCGAAAATGCGCGGCGCGTTGCGTGGGATTTGGCGGTGATATCGCCGGTCATGCGTTCGATGATGTCGCCTGCCTGTTCCAGGTTCAGCGCCATTTCGATGATTTCCGCCCAGCGACGTGAATCCTCTTCCCCCAGCCCCTCTTTGTTGATTTGCGCCAGATAGAGTTTGATGGCGGTGTACAGCACATCCACGTCGTCGTCGAGGCGGCGCACTTCGCGATCCTGCGCCAGTTTCCCGTGCATGACTTCGCGGTTGAGGATCAACATATGTTCTACCACATCGCCCATGCGCAGAGTTTCGCGGGCGGCGTTGGCCAGCGCCAGCGTCGGGGTATCAATGGCGCTGACGTCCAGATGGCGCGGACGCAGGCGCGGGTCATCTTCCGGCACGTCGGCAATCATCATCTCGCACACTCTCGCCATCGGCGCGGTCAGCGGCACCATCGCCAGACAACGGATAAGGTTGTAGAACATGTGGAAGTAGATCACCAGCTCTTCGTCCGGAATACCGAGCCGCGCCAGCTGCGTCGAAAGCGGGCCGACAAACGGCAGTACAATCACCAGACCAATCAGCTTAAACAGCGTGCTGCCCAGCGCCACGCGGCGACCTGCAGCATTCATTTTACTGGCGTTAATCATCGCCAGTAAACCGCTACCGAGGTTGGCCCCGATCACCAGACACAATGACACTTTCAGTGAAATCACACCGGTGGCCGTCAACGTGGCGGTCAGCAGTACGGCGGCGAGACTGGAATAACTGATGATGGCAAAGATCGCACCGGTCAGGGCATCGAGCAACACGTCCCCGGTCAGCGACGAGAACAGCACTTTGACGCCGGACGCCTGCATGATCGGCGTCGCTGCCGAAACAATCAGTTCCAGCGCCAGCAATATCAGGCCAAGGCCGATCCCTACGCGTCCCATCTGGCCCGCGCGGGTTTGCTTGCGACTGAGGAAGAACGCCACACCGACGAAGATAAACAGCGGGGAAAGCCACGACAAATCGAACGTCAGGATACGCGCCATGACAGCAGTACCGACGTCGGCACCGAGAATGATCACCAGCGCGGGCGCCAGCGCCACCAACCCCTGAGAAACGAACGACGTCACCAGCAGCGCAGTGGCGTTACTGCTTTGCACCAGCGCGGTCACACCGATACCGGCCACGAAGGCCAGCGGTTTTTTTTCTACACTACTGCTCAGCACGCGGCGCAAATTCGCACCAAAAACGCGCATGATGCCGGTACGGACGATGTGCGTTCCCCACACCAGCAGGGAAACAGCAGATAACAGATGAAGAAGGGTTAACACGAAAAAACAGCTCCATTAACGCCAGGCATAGACCGGCCATCCTGCCTGCCGGGCGTGCTGGAGCAGGATGGCGTCCGGATTCACTGCGTAAGGCTGACCCACTTTGGTCAACAACGGCAGATCGTTGTGGGAATCCGAATAAAAACTGGCTTGTTGCAGCAGGGTTTCATCCTGATTGATGAGATCCAGCAACCGCGAGACTTTGCCTTCGCGATAGGTCATCGTTCCCTGCGTGGCCCCGGTAAAGCGGCCATTCTGAATTTCTACACCGATCGCCAGCGTTTCATCGACACCAAGGAAACGGGCAATCGGCTGCACCAGATGCTCACCGGAGGCGGAAATAATCACCGTCCGGTCGCCCTGTGCGCGGTGAGTGGCCAGACACTCACGCGCCTGCGCATAAATACGCGGTGCAATAACATCTTCGATGTAACGCGCGACCATCGCCGCGACGTCGCCTTGAGTACGGCCGGTCAGCGGCGCCAGCGTACATCGCATGTACTCGCGCATATCCATCTGACCGACGGCATATTGCTGCATCAGCGCAGCATCCTGTTGCAGAAAAGCCTGTTCATCGGCCACCCAGCCTTGTGCCACCATATAGGCAGACCACAAACTGGAACAGTCGCCGCTAATCAGGGTTTCATCGAGATCAAACAGCGCCAGTTTCATGCAACTTCCCGTAACGTAACAAGATCTAACTGTAGACCAATATCGCTGCCATCGGCGCGAAGTGAAGCCACAGACCGGTTTAAGACGTCCACAGAAAGCTCTACGCCGTGCGCTAACACGCGATAACGCACCACGTTGCCAAGCAGACTGTGGCTGAGAATTTTGGCCGGAATACCTTCAATCACTTCACACACAGTGACTGACTCCGGGCGGATAGCGACGCGCCCCGTGTAGGTGATGCC
Source organism: Rahnella inusitata (assembly GCF_965118895.1). Taxonomy (GTDB): domain Bacteria; phylum Pseudomonadota; class Gammaproteobacteria; order Enterobacterales; family Enterobacteriaceae; genus Rahnella; species Rahnella inusitata_A. Next base: position 17,286 of record NZ_CBCPJJ010000021.1, on the reverse strand, counting down.
GGTCAGCGCCATCGCCTGTTCGGCACTTAGCAGGTTATAACTGCCGATAAATCCGGCGGCGAAAGCATCCACGGGTTCAGTATACAAGGTTTCGGCATCGGCATTTTGGACGATTTGCCCCTTGTTCATGAGCACAATGCGATCTGACATCGTCAACGCTTCTTCCTGATCGTGTGTGACAAAAATGGCGGTCAGGTTCATTTCACGCTGGATACGACGGATTTGTTCGCGCAGATGTTTACGGATGCGGGCATCCAGCGCGGACAGCGGTTCATCCAGCAACAGCAGCCGCGGCTGCGTCACCAGCGAGCGGGCGAGCGCCACGCGTTGGCACTGGCCGCCAGAAAGTTGGTGAGGATAACGTCTGGCGTAATCATTCATTTCCACCAGTTCCAACACTTCACCGACGCGGCGATGCACTTCTCCGGCAGGCAATTTTTGCATCTTCAGCCCAAACGCCACGTTAGCTTCCACCGTCATATTGGGAAACAACGCATAGCTCTGAAAGACCATACCGATGCCGCGCTGCTGCGGTGGCAACGGAACGATATCCTGCCCCTGAAGCACAATTTTTCCACTGTCGACGGACGTCAGACCGGCAAGACAGCGCAGCAGCGTGGACTTGCCGCAGCCGCTCGGCCCCAGCAGCGTGACGAATTCACCCTCTCTGGCGGAGAAATCAATATTGTTGAAAATCTGCGTAGGGCCATAAGACTTGTTGAGTTGAGTGACCTGCAAATAAGACATATCAGCTCTTTCCTTTGTTCAGCATGTTCGCCACCCAGGTGAAAATCAGGACGACCATAAAATAGGAGATGACCAGCGCGCTGGTGAAATGGCCGCTGCCGTTGCGCATGTTATAGAGATAAACCTGAACCGTTTCATAGCGGCTGCCCACCAGCAGATTGGCGAAGACAAATTCCCCGATCAGGAAGGAGAAAGAGAGCAGCACGGCGATGGTTGCGCCTTTGCGCAGGTTCGGCAGCACGACCAGCAGCGCAGCTTTCCAGGTGCTGGCTCCCAGCAGATGTGCGGCGTCCATCAAATCGCGCAGGTTAATGGCCTGCATGTTGTTGGAAATGGCGCGGTAGATAAACGGCAGCGCGATGGTGAAGTAACAACCGATCAGGATCCACGGCGTGCCGGTCAGCGATAACGGCTCGCCAGAATAAAGCTGCATCAGGCCGACCGATGACACCACCGGTGGCACCGCAAACGGCAGCAGAATGAGGATATTCATTAGCGCGTCGAGCTTAGGAAAATAGTAAGCAATCACAAACATCAGTGGCAGAATCAGCGCCAGCGAGAGAAAAAGCGTCCCGAAACACACCAGCAGCGAATGCCACAACGCGATAAGAAATCGTGGATCGCTCCACAGCGCCACCAGCCATTTGAGCGTAAAGCCGCTCGGTAAAATCGTCGCGCCCCATTCCAATACCAGCGCGTAAACCAGCGTCGCCAGCAGGGGCAACATCAACACAATCAGTAAAACCCAGATCACCACACGGTGGTAAATCGCTTCAGATCGCGACATTTCACACTCCTCTTTTGCAGCAATTACTGCCGTTGGCTGAGATAGCTTTTACGCAGCAGCCACTGATGGATTAGCGTGATAAACGCCATCAGCACCACCAGCAACATCGCCAGCGCGCTGCCCATATTCGGGTCGAGGGAAATATCACCCGAAACCAGCGCGGCGATCCGCACCGGCACCACGTTGAAGTTGCCAGTGGTCAGGGCATACACCGTGGCATAGGCCCCCAGCGCGTTGGCGAGTAAAATCACGAACGTCCCCATCAGCGCCGGGAACAGCACCGGCATCCCGATGAAGCGCCAGTAACTCCAGCGACCAGCGCCGAGCAACGCGGCGGATTCACGCCAGTCTTCGCGCAGCGCGTCAAATGCCGGATACATCAGCAAGACGCCGAGCGGGATCTGGAAGTAGGTGTAAAGCACAATCAGCCCGCTTTTCGAGTACAGATTGAAGTTTTCCATCAGCCCGTATTTTTGCAGCAGTAAGGTCAGACAGCCGTTGAGACCGAGCAGAATGACGAACGCGAAGGCCAGCGGCACGCCTGCAAAGTTACTGGTCATGTTGGTAAACGACATCACGAAGTCATGAAGCTTTGTCGGGCCTAGCTGACGGAGTGAGTAACTGCCCACTAACGCAATCAGCAAACCATAGAAACTTGACCAGATTGAAATATCCAGCGAGAAGCGCATTGCCTGCAAATAGAACGGCGACGTGAGGATATCGGTGTAATTTCCCAGCCCCCAGGCTTCATAGGTTTCGCTGTAGAAGCTGCTGACCGCAATCCATGCCAGCGGCGCGAGCTGGAAGGCAATGAAAAACACCAGAAATGGCAGCATAAACAGCGCCGCAATCCACTTAGCTTTCATCGGGTATCCTCTAAAAGTGACGGGATTCAGGCCAGTAATGCCGCACAATGTGGCTTATCGTGGGTGATATTGAGGATCTGACAGACGGTGCCGCACAGCTCGGTTTGCAGTGGCGCAGCGTCTCCTAACGTGAACGCACTGCCGAAAACAAATAACGGTACCTGACGCTCTTCCGGCAAAATGCCGCCGTGGCTGCGATCGTCGTTCATGCCGTGATCGGCGGTGACAATCACCTGATAACCCGCCTCCAGCCAGTCACCTAAAAAGCGGGATAAAATTCCGTCCGCCGTCCGCGCTTTGTTGCGGTATTGCGGCGTTGAGAGGCCAAATTTGTGGCCCGCATCGTCAATGTTCATCGGGTGGATCAGCAGAAAATCGGGGTCATGACGGCGACGCAGGCTTTCGGCATCGTCAAACAAATGCGAATCCGGATAAGCGTCATCGTAATAGAAATGACCGTGCTGAATTGCCAGCGTTTCATCGCTGGTATGGCGGTCACGCGGTGGATCAAACGGCGTACGGTTATACAACTCGCTGACCCAGTGATAGGCCGCGGCCGCCGTCGTCAGACCGGCATCACGGGCATAATGAAAAATACTGCGTTGTGTGGATAAGCGATCGACCTGATTATTCACAATGCCGCTCACGACCGGCGTAATTCCGGTGAGGATGCACTCATATAGCGGCCGGGACAGCGAAGGCAAGGCACATTCCAGCTGATACAAGCGGCCTCGTCCTTCAGCACACTGCGCCTGTAAATACCCCATTGCGTCGCGGGCGACCTGATAATTCAGGCCGTCCAGTACTACCAGAATGCTTTTCATGAAACTTTTGCCTTTCTTGCAGGTGCTGAAATCCCCGCCGTCGTTCGGGCAACCCTAATGAGTTTGGGGATACTTTTATTATTTTTTTTCAGGTAATTACTGCTGCATATTGATCATGACGTTTTCCTGCCACAGACGAGGCAGCGTTTTGGCGCTCTTGTCCCAGGCGGCAGGGTCAGCAATCGGATGGGCATTTTTGTACTCGCTGGACGGCAGCAGTTTAGCTTTCACGTCGTCAGGCAAGGTGATGTGGTCGGCACGGATTGGGCGGGCATAACCCTGCGCCAGATTGATCTGACCGGCATCGGAGAAGATATATTCGCGCGCCAGTTTGGCGGCGTTCGGGTGTTTAGCGAATTTGTTGATGATCGTGGTGTAACCGGAGGTGATAGAGCCATCGGACGGGATAACAACGTCGAAGCGTGTTTTGTCGATTTTGTCGCGATAGCTTAGGCCGTTGAAGTCCCACACCACGCCGACCTGCACTTCGCCTTTTTCCAGAGAAGCGATCACCGGATTAGTGAGGCTCAGACGCCCTGCTTTCGCCAGTTTGCCGAAATATTCCAGACCCGGTTTCAGATTAGTTTCATTACCGCCCATGGCGTATGTGGCGGCAAGCACGCCGTTGGCAGCCTGCGCAGCGGTGCTGACATCTCCGATAGTGACTTTATATTTGCCCTTCAGTAGTTCAGCCCAACTGTGTGGTTCATCCTTCACCTGAGACTTATCGATAATGAACGCAATGGTTCCGGTGTAAGCGAGTGCCCACATACCCTCTTTGTCCTTCGCCCACTCTGGCACCTGATCCCAGGTGGTTGGCTTATAAGGCTGGGTGACGCCCTTTTGCACGGCGACCGGTCCGAACGCGGCGCCTACATCACCAATGTCGGCACTGGCGTTATCTTTTTCAGCGAGGAATTTGGCAATTTCCTGCGCCGAACTCATGTCAGTATCGCTGTGTTTGAGACCGTATTTGGTGCTCAGATCACTCCAGGTCCCTTTCCAGTTGGCCCAGTCATCAGGCATACCGACACTGTTTACCGTTCCTTCAGCTTGCGCTGCTTTAAGAAGTTCAGCAGGAGGCTCAGCGGCAAAAGCCGTTGAGGTGGACAATACGAGCGCGCTGGTTAACACAGAAGCGAACAACTGTTTCATAACGGAAGCTCCAGATGGTAGGGTGTGAGGTGCTGGTCTAGTCCAGCAATAACCAAGCCAATCTAACGATCAATTGTGATAATTATATGTCAGCCTGAAAAAGCAGCAGTTTTAAGCTTCCAGCTGTTATCGGGCGCACATTATTTACACAAAAAAGGGTCGGATTGGTGCATAACCGCACTGAAATGAGGCTTGCTGACCGATGAGAGATCCGCAGACGACGTTGGCCGTGATCTGTAAGGCATTAAGTCAAAGTATCGCGACGGGGGAATTTTCGGCCGAGGGAAGGCTGCCCTCTGAGCGTGCGCTGAGCGAACGTTTTTCAACCACCCGTATCACGCTGCGGGAAGCATTAAGTCAGCTGGAAGCTCAGGGGCTGATTTACCGGGAAGTCCGCCGCGGCTGGTTTGTCTCACCGCCACGGATTATCTACAACCCGCTGCAACGCAGCCATTTTCATGCCATGGCGAGAGACCAGGGCCGCAGTGCGCAAACTGAAGTGATCGATGCCAGACAGTGCGCCGCAAGCGAAGCCGTAGGTCAAAAATTGCAGCTGCCGCCTGACAGTGAAGTGATATGTATCCGGCGGCTTCGTTACATCGACGGTCGCCCTGTCTTATACGTCGAGCATTATCTCAATGCGCTGTATTTTCAGGGCATTCTCGACGCGGACCTGACGTCCTCGCTGACCGACCTGTATGCCTCGCGTTATGACATTCACTATGGTCGGGTTCGTTTCGATATGGTGCCGACGCTGCTGACCGAAGAAGCTTCACGCGCGCTGAGGGTCGCCTCCGGTAGCCCGGCGTTATTTATTACGCGCACCAACCGCGATCAGCATGACCGGGTTATCGACTGCGATCTTGAATACTGGCGTTATGACGCGTTGCACATTGATGTGGAAGTGAACTGAGTGGGGAAAACAGATAAAAAAATGCCCGTTAATTAACGGGCATTTTTACGATCAGTCGGCGTCGTAGCCCAGATTCGGTGCCAGCCAGCGCTCAACTTCAGCGATCGGCATATTTTTACGCGCCGCATAATCCTCCACCTGATCGCGCTGGATCTGCGCCACGGCGAAGTATTTGCTGTCAGGGTGACTGAAGTACCAGCCCGATACCGCCGCACCCGGCCACATGGCGAAAGATTCCGTCAGTTGCATACCGGTGTTGGTTTCCACATCCAATAATTTCCAGATCTGGCCCTTTTCTGTATGTTCAGGACAAGCCGGATAGCCTGGCGCAGGGCGGATGCCCTGATAATTTTCGCGGATCAATTCTTCGTTACTGAGATTCTCATTGGCCGCGAAGCCCCAGTACACTTTCCGTACTTTCTCGTGCAGATATTCCGCAAAGGCTTCGGCCAGACGGTCTGCCAGCGCCTTGATCATGATTTTGTTGTAGTCGTCATGCTGTTTGTCGTACGCCTCGGCCAGCGCGTCTTCCTCAAGCCCGCCGGTGACCGCAAACGCGCCCATATAATCTTTTTTGCCAGTGGATTTCGGGGCGACAAAGTCAGCCAGACAGTAGTTGGCGAAATCATTTTTCTCCGTCTGCTGACGCAGATGATGGCTGACTACCAGCACGTCCTGACGGCGTTCATCGCTGTAAATCTCAATATCATCGCCTTTGCGGTTTGCCGGAAATAAACCAACGACCCCACGCGGATTGAGCAGTTTCTCCAGCGAGAGTTTATCCAGCAGATCGTTGGCATCTTTGAACAGGCGCCTGGCTTCTTCGCCGACCACTTCATCTTCCAGAATGCGGGGATATTTACCCGCCAGCGACCAGGTCATGAAGAACGGCGTCCAATCGATATAATTACGCAGCGTTTCAATACTGGCTTCCACTTTCTGCACACCCAGACGGTGCGCAACCGGCGGCGTATAGCTTTCCCAGTCAATCGTTGTGGCGTTATCACGTGCGACTTCCAGACTGACCGGCGGTGTGCGCGGCTTTTTACGGCCATGCTGAATACGCACGGTGTCGTACTCTTTGCGCGTGCGCTCAACAAAAGGACCGCGCTGTTCATCCGACAACAACGCAGACACCACGCCAACCGAACGTGAGGCATTTTGCACATACACTGTTGGCCCGCTGTAATTTTGCTCGATTTTCACGGCGGTGTGCGCTTTGGAAGTCGTCGCCCCACCAATCAGCAGCGGCATGGTAAAACCACGGCGCTCCATCTCTTTTGCCACGTTCACCATTTCATCCAGCGAAGGCGTAATCAGCCCGGAAAGACCAATGATATCAACCTTTTCCTCAATGGCGGTTTTCAGAATTTTGTCAGTAGCAACCATTACGCCGAGATCAATAATCTCGTAGTTATTACACTGCAGCACCACGCCAACGATGTTTTTCCCAATGTCATGCACATCGCCTTTCACCGTGGCCAGCAAGATTTTGCCGTTGGTTTTGCCTTTCTCTTTGCTGGCTTCGATGTATGGCTCGAGGTAAGCCACCGCCTGTTTCATCACGCGCGCAGATTTTACCACCTGCGGCAGGAACATCTTACCGGCACCAAACAAGTCCCCGACCACGTTCATGCCGTCCATCAATGGTCCCTCGATCACTTCAATCGGGCGGGCAGCCTGCTGACGACACTCTTCGGTATCCAGTTCGATAAACTCAGTAATGCCTTTAATCATGGAATATTCGAGACGTTTTTTGACGTCCCAGCCACGCCATTCGGCCTGTTGTTTATTGGCTTCGCCGTCATCTTTGTTACCGCGATATTTTTCCGCCAGATCGAGCAACCGCTCCGTACCGTCATCGCGACGGTTCAAAATCACATCTTCCACGGCATCGCGCAGTTCGGCTGGTAAATCATCATAAATCGCTAACTGACCGGCGTTGACGATCCCCATGTCCATACCGTTTTGGATGGCGTGATAGAGGAATACGGCGTGAATAGCTTCGCGGACGTGATCATTGCCGCGAAACGAGAACGAAACATTGGAAACACCACCGGAAATTAAGGCGTGCGGCAGCTGCGCTTTGATGTCAGCGCAGGCTTCGATGAAATCCACCGCGTAGTTGTTGTGTTCTTCGATACCTGTTGCGACGGCAAAAATATTCGGATCGAAAATGATGTCTTCCGGCGGGAAACCCACTTTTTCGGTCAGTAATTTATAGGCGCGGCGACAAATTTCAATTTTGCGCGAGCGGGTATCCGCCTGCCCGGTTTCATCAAACGCCATGACCACCACGGCGGCACCGTAGCGACGAACAATACGCGCATGATGTAAGAAGGCCTCCTCACCTTCTTTCATCGATATCGAGTTAACAATGCCTTTGCCCTGAATGCACTTTAGCCCTTGCTCGATAACGTTCCACTTGGAGGAATCGATCATGATTGGTACACGGGCGATATCCGGTTCACCGGCAATCAGGTTAAGGAAACGCACCATCGCCGCTTCGGCGTCCAGCATCCCTTCATCCATGTTGATATCGATGATTTGCGCACCGCTTTCTACCTGCTGGCGGGCAACCGCCAGCGCTTCGGCATATTTCTCTTCTTTGATCAGACGTTTAAAGCGCGCTGAGCCAGTGACGTTGGTACGCTCACCCACATTAACGAACAGTGTTTTCGGATCGATGGTCAGCGGTTCAAGCCCGGCCAGACGACAGGCGACAGGAATGTCCGGTATGACGCGCGGTGGCACGCCTTCGACGGCTTTGACCATCGCCGCGATGTGCGCGGGCGTTGTACCACAGCAACCACCGACAATGTTCAGGAAGCCTGAGCGCGCCCATTCGCCAATATGCTCGGCCATTTCTTTGGCTTCAAGATCGTACTCACCGAAGGCATTCGGCAGCCCGGCGTTCGGGTGGGCCGTAACGTAGCATTCCGCGATACGGGATAATTCGGCGACGTATTCACGTAATTCATCCGGGCCCAGTGCGCAGTTCAGGCCGAAGGTCAGCGGTTTGACGTGACGCAGGGAGTTGTAAAAGGCTTCAGTCGTCTGGCCTGACAAGGTACGGCCGGAGGCATCGGTGATTGTGCCGGAGACCATGACCGGCAGCACAATACCCAATGCTTCAAATTCTGTTTCTACTGCAAATGTGGCGGCTTTGGCATTGAGCGTGTCAAACACGGTTTCGATCATGATCAGATCAGCGCCACCTTTGATCAGCGCACGGGTGGATTCGCGGTAGGCTTCCACCAGTTGATCGAAAGAGACGTTACGGAATGCCGGATCGTTCACATCCGGAGAGATCGAGGCGGTGCGGTTGGTCGGCCCTAAAACACCCGCAACGTAACGCGGTTTCTCTGGTGTGCGGGCGGTCCATTCGTCTGCGCAGATACGCGCCAGACGGGCGGCTTCATAGTTAATTTCAGACGACAACGACTCCATGTGGTAGTCAGCCATCGCGATAGTGGTGGAGTTGAAAGTGTTGGTTTCAAGGATATCTGCGCCAGCAGCCAGGTAGCCGTTATGGATTTCGACGATCACTTCCGGTTTGCTTAACACCAGAAGATCGTTATTGCCTTTAAGATCGCTTTCCCAGTCGGCAAAACGCTCGCCGCGGTAATCCTCTTCTTCCAGACGATAGCTTTGGATCATGGTGCCCATGCCGCCGTCCAGAACCATTATGCGCTGTGCCAGCTGCTTATGTAGCGCTTCTACTCGATTAGTCACTTTCACCTCATCACCCATCACGCACACCGGGCAAATTGTTCACTCATGCACCGGAAATTATGGTCAACATCCTAGCATACCTTCCCGAACCAAAAGGCCGCGCCGACGTGAGACTTTTTCAATTCGGGAAGACATCCCGCAAATGCAATGCAACACATCGGATGAGCGCAAAGGCAGGTTGCGATCCATACTGTAAAAACGAAAACTACTTCCAAAAATGATTTTTCTTCGCCAACCTTTGGCGCATCTTACAAGGAACAGGCTTATGGCAACGTCCGCATCGACCCCGGCCAAACGCGCTAAAAAAACCAAAGCCGCAACCGCAACAGGCAGCGCCGCCACCGGACAGGTCCAGTCCCTGACCCGTGGCCTCAAATTGCTGGAATATATTGCCCAGGCACAGGGCAGCGTAGCGCTAACCGATCTGGCTCAGCAGGCCGGTTTACCGAATTCCACCACACACCGTTTGCTGACCACCATGCAGCAGCAGGGATTTGTGCGTCAGGTCGGGGATTTAGGTCTGTGGACAATTGGCTCGCATGCATTTGTGGTGGGCAGCAGCTTTCTGCAAAGCCGTAACTTGCTGGCGATGGTGCATCCGATGCTCCGCCGCCTGATGGAAGAATCCGGCGAGACCGTGAATCTGGCGGTGCTGGATCACAGTGACTATCAGGCGATCATCATCGATCAGGTGCAATGTAATGCGCTAATGCGAATGTCAGCGCCGATCGGAGGAAAACTGCCGATGCACGCCTCGGGCGCGGGGAAAGCGTTTCTATCCACATTGCCGGAAGAGCGGCTGGTGAAACTGCTGCATAAAATCGGGTTGCATAGCTATACGCCGCTGACTAAAACCTCGCCGGTAAATCTGAAGCAGGAACTGACGGAAACGCGCAAGCGCGGGTATGCCTTTGATGACGAGGAACACGCACTGGGACTGCGCTGTGTAGCGACCTGCATTTACGATGAGCATAACGATGCCTATGCAGCGATATCGATTTCAGGCCCGGTCTCACGCATCACCGATGACCGAGTCACCGAACTGGGTGCACTGGTGATCCACGCAGCAAAAGAAATTACGCAGGCTTATGGTGGTGGACACTGATTTTCAGATGAAGTGACCATGAAATGATTTGGGTTAAGTCATGCTCTTATGCTTAACTCATTGATAGTCAGTCAAGACCTTTAATTTTTCCAGGTAGTAATTTATAAGGATATTTATGCCAAGTGTATTCGGCTCGAAAAATCGTGGTCATTCAGGGTCTCCTTTTATCTCTTCATCATCCGTCACCCCGATACCGGTTGATTCTACGTCTTTACAAGCACCTGCCACAAAAAATCAACGTTTCATTTTAGGGTGTAATTCACCTACTGATTATTTTTTCAAACCAGTTAATGATATTCCCAAATTCAGACCACGACTTCATGGCCGTTTCTTATTTGCTATACTGGCAAGCGAACCGGAAACAATTTATTGCGTACAGCCGTACGATATTCTCAATAGAATGATGGAAGGTAATCAACACAAAGTTGAAAGACACGTCAGCAATGCCTCTATACATCCCTATAAAAGTGAGCGTCGCGGCAGCGATCCGGGGCTAGGAACAAACGGTCATATTTCCCATCCGTTCTATGGGTTTTTATCAGATAAGCGGGTTGAAATAGAAGGTCACACTTCCATCACTATGTGGAAACCCGTCCTTTTTGCGGGTGATATGACATTTAATAATGGAAGATTAACGATGTGGACAAATAACAGTGGTCATTATCGTCCACCGTCTCAATTACGCAGTACCAATTTATCTGCGAATATTAAACGCTTACTTCCGGGACATCTTTACCAGGAATGTATCTTTAATGATTTAAGTGTTGTTAATCCGTCAGGTTCAGTGATTTCACGCCATCTCTCGGATTTTTCGAGTTAATAACAATATAACTTATGAGACATCCCTGAAATGCAAAGTTCAGGGATATCCGTATTCACCAGCCGGGCTAGGTTTAAAGCGCTGGCAACGCCGGTAGGCAAACACATCTTCCACATGCCCTTCACGAATACGCTGTTGTAAACCGCGCCAGTAATCCGCCTGAAACAGGTCATCGTGGACAGCTTCAAAGATCTGCCTGATACGTTTATCGCTGCATAAAAAATGTCGAAATTCTTCGGGGAAAACATCGTTCTGCGCGATGCTGTACCAGGGTTCGCTGGCCAGTTCGTCTTCTGGAAAACGCGGTGAGGGAATATTACGGAAATTCACTTCAGTCATATAACAGATTTCATCGTAATCATAAAACACTACGCGGCCGTGGCGGGTCACGCCAAAGTTTTTGAACAACATATCGCCGGGAAAAATATTGGCGGCTGCCAGCTGTTTTATTGCGTTCCCGTATTCTTCGATCACGTCATACAGCTGCTGATCGCTGGCCTGCTCCAGATAGATATTCAGCGGGGTCATACGTCGTTCGATGTACAAATGCCGCAGAACAATACTGTTTCCCAAATCCTCCATCTTTGCCGGTACCTCCCGCTGTAACTCCGCCATCAGTTCCGGGCTGATATTTTTCTTCGGCAGAATAAAGTGCTCAAACTCCTGGGTATCCGCCATACGTCCAACACGGTCATGTTCTTTGACCAGCTGATAGCACGCCATGACCTGCGCTTCGGTGACCTCTTTTTGCGGCGCGAAACGATCTTTTATCACTTTAAAAACACGGTCGCTGCCTGGCAGGGTAAACACCAGCATCACCATGCCTTTGACACCCGGTGCTACAATGAAAGATTCATCGGTCTGCGCCATAAAACGTAAATGCTCACGATAACACTCCGTTTTTGCGTGCTTCTGGCAGCCGATGGCGCTGTAGAGTTCGGCGGTGGTTTTGGCCGGTAAAATCTCACGCAACCATTCCACCAGCGCACCGGGCTGAGGGGCATACACCATGAAATACGATCGGGCAAAGCCGAAGACAATACTGGCGTCGTTGCTGTCGGTGAGACAGGCATCGACGAACAACATGCTCTTATGCCCCCGATGCACAGGCAGCAACAACGGAAAAACCTGCTGCCCGACTCTGATTTTACCAATGACCCATGCGGCTTTATTGCGGTAAAAAATCTCCATCGCTATCTCAATCACAGCGTCAGAGAGTTGTACCGCAGAAAAACGTTGTTGCAACGCTGTGGCGATATATTCGACATCACGCGGGGCGTTTTCCCAGGGTAAGCGCATTGGGAGATCGCCAAGCACCTTTTCAAGCGTGGTCGTCAGATTTCCCTGAACCAGGTATTTACGCGCTAACGGCCGCGGGCAGTGTCGCTGCGGATGAGCGGGCTGCCCACTGAAAATATAGAGTTTATCTGCGGTCAGATCGCGGTGTTTGAAAATCCGGCAATAGACTGAATTAAAGAAGCTTTCAGCAATTTCTGCCCGTGGATAGTCTGGCAGCAGTTCTGAGTAACAATTTTTGACCCGAACCAGAAAAGCCGCATCATAAAAATGAGGGCCAGTGATGCATTTAAGCTGGGCGACCACCAGCCCGACGTGATGATCGTAAAGATGGATCCGTTGCTTCATCGCCGCCTGTATCGCGGGCCAGTCTGCCTGCTCGAATCTCTGCTGAGCACCGGCGGTCACTTCCAGAAAACGACCATACTGCGCATCGAACCCTTGTAAAATCGTCTGGGCAATCAACAGCTCTATGCGCATCGTCTGGCTCCTGAAGAAGAAATGCCCGACTTTCGCCGGGCAGAATAAAAATCAGTGATGTGTCGGCGAGAATTGCTGCTCTTCCGTTGAACCCGTTAAAGCAGTCACCGAGGAGTGCCCACCCTGAATGATGTTAGTGACCTTATCGAAATAGCCGGTGCCCACTTCCTGCTGATGAGAAGCAAAGGTATAGCCGCGACTGATGGCTGCAAACTCCGGTTCCTGCACTTTTTCAACGTAATGTTTCATGCCTTCGCCCTGCGCGTAAGCATGGGCCAGATCGAACATGTTGAACCACATACTGTGGATACCTGCCAGCGTGATGAACTGATACTGGTAGCCCATCGCGGCAAGCTGATCCTGGAAGCTGGCGATGGTCTTATCGTCGAGATTTTTCTTCCAGTTAAACGAGGGTGAGCAGTTGTACGCCAGCAGTTTGCCTGGGAATTTTGCGTGGATGGCGTCCGCAAATCGCCGGGCAAGCGCCAGATCCGGCGTCGAGGTTTCGCACCAGACGATATCAGCATAAGGGGCATAAGCCAGCCCGCGGCTGATGGCCTGTTCGATTCCGGCGTTAGTGCGGTAAAAACCTTCGTGCGTCCTTTCGCCAGTAATAAACTGGCTGTCATAGGGGTCACAATCGGATGTCAGTAAATCCGCCGCATCGGCATCTGTTCTTGCGACCAGTAACGTCGGAACGCCGAGCACATCTGCCGCAAGACGTGCGGAAACCAGCTTTTGCACCGCCTCCTGAGTCGGTACTAGCACCTTGCCGCCCATGTGCCCGCATTTTTTCACCGCTGCAAGTTGATCTTCGAAATGCACAGCCGCTGCGCCCGCTTCGATCATGGATTTCATCAGCTCAAATGCATTCAATACACCGCCAAACCCGGCTTCAGCATCAGCAACAATCGGCAGAAAGTAATCTGTGTAACCCGACTGCCCCGGTTCAATATTATTCGACCACTGAATTTGATCGGCGCGGCGGAAGGTATTATTAATGCGTGCCACGACTTCCGGAACGGAATTCACCGGATACAATGACTGGTCGGGATACATGCTGGATGCAGTATTGGCATCCGCAGCGACCTGCCAGCCGGAGAGATAAATGGCTTCGATACCGGCTTTCGCCTGCTGCAATGCCTGACCGCCGGTCAGCGCGCCGAGACAGTTCACATACCCTTTACGTGATGAACCGTGCAATAACCGCCACAAACGGGATGCGCCATGCTGTGCCAGCGTGCACTCAGGGTTAACGGAGCCGCGCAGACTGATCACTTCAGCGGCGGTATACGGACGGGTAATGCCTTTCCAGCGTGGCTGGCTCCAGGTTTCTTCAAGCTGCTGAATTTGCTGAGTACGTGTTATTTTCATGGCAAATGCTCCGGTCTTTTTTATAGGTAGGGTAAGAAGGATCAGGCCAGCAGCTGATAGCCCGGCAGTGTCAGGAAGTCGATAAGTTCATCCTGTGTAGTGATTTTTTCCATCAAAGCGGCAGCCTGCGTGAAGCGGCCAGCGCTGAAACGTTGTTCTCCCAGCTCTTGCTGGATCACCAGCATTTCTTCATTCAGCATGCGGCGGAACAGGGGCTTGGTCACCAGTTGGCCGTCGCTGAGCGTTTTGCCATGACGGATCCACTGCCAGATGGAGGTACGGGAGATTTCTGCAGTTGCTGCGTCTTCCATCAGCCCGTAAATCGGTACGCAACCGTTGCCGGAAATCCAGGCTTCGATGTACTGAATCGCCACACGGATATTGGCGCGCATGCCCTCTTCGGTACGCTCGCCTGAGCAGGGTTCAAGCAACTGCTGAGCGGTAATTCCCCCATCTTCTTCGCGCATGACATCAAGCTGATTAGTACGCGATCCGAGTGCTTTATCGAAGACTTCCAACACCGTGTCGGCCAGCCCTGGATGCGCGATCCACGTGCCGTCATGTCCGTTGTTCGCCTCAAGCTCTTTATCGGTTCTGACTTTATTGAGCACCAGTTCATTACGCTGGACATCTTTGCTGGGGATAAATGCCGCCATGCCGCCCATAGCAAAGGCACCGCGACGGTGGCAGGTCTTGATCAGCAACCGCGAGTAGGCGCTAAGGAAAGGCTGGGTCATGGTGACCGACTGGCGATCGGGTAAAACGCGATCACTATGATTTTTCAGCGTTTTGATATAACTGAAGATGTAATCCCATCGACCGCAGTTAAGTCCGACAATGTGATCTCGCAGGTGGTACAGGATTTCGTCCATCTGGAAAACGGCGGGCAACGTCTCAATTAATACGGTGGCTTTGATTGTGCCGCGCGGTAAATCTGCGTAGTCCTCGGCAAAGCTGAAGACCTGACTCCACCAGTCAGCTTCATGATAAGACTGCATTTTGGGCAGATAAAAATAGGGACCGCTGTCTTTGGCGAGCAAGGCGCGATAGTTGTGGAAAAAGTACAAAGCGAAATCGAACAATGAACCAGGGATCGCTTCGCCCTGCCATGTCACATGCTTCTCTGGGAGATGCAGACCGCGAACGCGGCAAATCAGCACCGCAGGATCAGGCTTGAGCTGATAAATTTTACCGGATTCATTGGTGTGGCTGATGGTCCCATTTACCGCATCCCGCAAATTGATTTGCCCTTCAATGACCTTCTGCCAGTCAGGAGCCAGCGAATCTTCAAAGTCAGCCATAAAAACTTTCACATTGGCATTAAGCGCGTTAATCACCATTTTGCGCTCAACCGGTCCGGTAATTTCAACGCGACGGTCCAACAAATCAGTTGGAATATTACGAATTTTCCAGTCTAATTTTTTTATGGAATCTGTTTCCGAAATAAAATCAGGAAATTCTCCTTGATCAATTTTCTGCTGTACAGCGATGCGGTCTGCCAACAGTCGGTTACGCGATGGGGTGAAATGCACCACCAGTTCTGACAAAAAATTGACGGCTTCTTCCGTCAGGATAAGGGGTTCATGCTCACCAAATTGGCGTGTAAAGCCAAGCTGACTGCAGGTAATTTGCTCTGACATCGCTATTCTCCTGATTTATCTGCGTAATCTGCCAGACCGCCTCACTGGACAGAT
Source organism: Rahnella inusitata (assembly GCF_965118895.1). GTDB lineage: Bacteria > Pseudomonadota > Gammaproteobacteria > Enterobacterales > Enterobacteriaceae > Rahnella > Rahnella inusitata_A. The sequence goes on along the minus strand of NZ_CBCPJJ010000021.1, from coordinate 1,490 downwards.
GCTATTACGGTAGGAAATAAACCAGTCTCGTCAGCCAATCTCTATGACGATTTCTTTCTGGTTATTTATCACCCGATAGACTTAAGCGTAATCAGGAATTACATAAAATCAAAAACGATTTCCATTTTATTTTTAGCTTTGAAATATATTCATTTTAATCAAATAGATACTGAGAAATATAATTATTCAGAAATGATAATGAATTTCGAAATCTAGAAAAAACTGTTAGGGGATGTACCGAAAAGTAGGGTGATCGCGGGGAAGAAGTAAATCCGGCAGACGATCAGGCGTGATCGTTTTCCGGATCTTTAAGTCTGTTATTCCAGGGTTGGATTCATCTGGCGAAGATCAAACGGTGTGATCTGATAGACGTAGTAGTTAAGCCAGTTCGTAAAGAGCAAATGGCCGTGACTACGCCAGGTCGCCTTTGGCGATAACTCGGCATTATCTTGCGGAAAATAGTTGCAAGGCATGTCTGGAGATAGCCCTGCTGCGACATCTCGGAGATATTCACCGGCCAGAGTACCTGCATCATATTCAGGATGCCCGGTGACGAAGGCCATTCGCTTATCTTTAGTCGCAAACAAATAAGCTCCCGCTTCTTCAGATTCAGCAAAAATATCCAGATCCGTGTACTGACGCAGGACCTCCGCCGGGAAATCTGCATAGCGGGAGTGTGGTGCCAGGAAAGTTTCATCAAATCCGCGAGTTAGCAATGCAACGGATTGCAGTGTCTGATGCGGATAAACACCTGACAGCTTAGTTTCGCGCGTCATTTTGGGAATGTCGTATAACACATTTAAAGCCGCCTGAACCGCCCAACATACAAACAGCGTCGAAGTAACGTGCTCCTTTGCCCAGTGGATAACGCGCTCTATCTCAGGCCAGTAGGCGACATCGCAGAAATCGACGAGTCCGAGAGGTGCTCCGGTGACAATCAGACCGTCATAGTTGTCATGCTGGATATCTTCGAAATCACAGTAGAAGTTATCAAGATGCTCAGCTGGCGTATTTTTTGACTCGCGGTTATCGATGCGCAGAAGCTGAACATCAATTTGCAAAGGAGAGTTGGAAAGCAGCCGTAAAAACTGATTTTCGGTCTCAATTTTCTTTGGCATCAGGTTAAGTACCAGCACTTTCAAAGGTCTGATTTCCTGAGTTTTTGCGCGCGACGATGTCATCACAAAGACGTTCTCATTGCGCAGGAAATTCACGGCTGGTAAATCATCTGGAACCCGGATCGGCATAGCAACTTCCTCACTGCATCCATTTATACGTTTAGACTTCTAGATAGCCGAAGATAGCGAATTTTAGGAGCAATGTCGAGCCTGCAAGCAGTAAGTGAAAATGTTTCAGCTTCAGTTATTTATTTAGACGTTTTAGATATATAGAGACATATATTAGGGGAATCAAGCGATAAAGCAGTGGTTCATAAACAGTGGATCTGAGCAGAAAACGTTCTGATATGTAAACGGAACCACCTATTCCCA
>NZ_CBCPJJ010000020.1:0-41528 GCF_965118895.1 Rahnella inusitata | reverse complement strand
GTTCTGAGCAGGCCGCAAGGGTTTATTGCAAATTATTTACCGACCGTTCATAAATACATCAAACGCTTTATTTGCGTTCAAAAAGCGCATAAAAAACGGGCTCCAAACTGCTTTGGAGCCCGTTTTGTACTTTACGCCTTACCGTTATTGTCTTGCGACAATGTGATCATCTTCCACATCAACCGTAATTGGCTTACCTGGAATCAGCTTACCCGACAAAATTTGCTGGGCCAGCGGGTTCTCAATTTGCTGCTGGATGGCACGTTTCAACGGACGCGCACCATAAACAGGATCGAATCCTGTATTGCCAAGCAGCTCCAGCGCCGCATCGGTCAGCGTTGCTGTATAGCCGTGCTCTTCCAAACGTTTGTATAAACGCTGTAACTGGATCTGCGCGATATGCTTGATATGCGCATGAGCCAGCGGATGGAATACCACAACCTCATCTATACGGTTGATGAATTCCGGTCGGAAGCTGTGTGTCACTACTTCCATTACTGACTCTTTCATCTGCGCATAGGTCGCTTCACCAAAGTGTTGCTGAATAATGTCAGAGCCCAGGTTAGAGGTCATGATCACCACTGTATTACGGAAGTCGACTGTTCTGCCCTGTCCGTCGGTTAAGCGTCCGTCATCCAATACCTGCAATAAGATGTTGAAGACATCCGGATGCGCCTTTTCCACTTCATCTAATAAGATGACGGAATAAGGACGGCGACGCACAGCTTCAGTCAGATACCCGCCTTCTTCATAACCCACATAACCCGGAGGCGCACCGACCAGACGAGAAACTGAATGTTTCTCCATAAACTCTGACATATCGATACGCACCATCGCGTCATCGCTGTTGAACAGGAATGTCGCCAGCGCTTTGCACAACTCGGTTTTACCCACACCGGTCGGGCCGAGGAAAAGGAACGAGCCAATCGGGCGATTCGGATCCGACAACCCTGCACGGCTGCGGCGGATCGCATTTGATACCGCTTCCACCGCTTCGTTCTGACCGATAACCCGGCTATGCAGTTCCTCTTCCATACGCAGCAGTTTCTCTCGCTCGCTTTCCAGCATGCGGGCCACTGGTATGCCCGTCCAACGCGCCAGCACATCGGCAATTTCCACATCTGTTACGCGGTTACGCAGCAGTTTCATGGTTTTGCCTTCAGCCTGCGTCGCTGCGGCCAGTTGTTTTTCCAGCTCAGGAATTTTCCCATACTGCAATTCTGACATACGCCCCAGGTCGCCAACGCGACGCGCCTGCTCAAGCGTGATTTTCGCCTGCTCCAGTTCCGCTTTAATATTCTGCGTACCGGTCAGTGACGCTTTCTCGGCTTTCCACTCTTCTTCCAGTTCAGAGTATTCACGCTCTTTCTGGTCGAGCTCTGTTTCCAGCATCTCGAGACGTTTCACGCTGGCATCATCAGACTCTTTCTTCAGCGCCTGTTGTTCCAGCTTGAGCTGAATGATACGGCGCTCAAGGCGATCGAGAGATTCCGGTTTCGAGTCCATCTGCATACGGATACTGGACGCCGCTTCATCGATAAGGTCGATTGCTTTATCCGGTAACTGACGATCGGAAATATAACGGTGCGATAAGGTCGCGGCCGCTACGATTGCCGGATCAGTAATCTGTACATGATGATGCAGTTCGTAACGCTCTTTCAGCCCACGCAAAATGGCAATGGTGTCTTCAACAGAAGGCTCGGCGACAAACACTTTCTGAAAACGACGCTCTAACGCGGCGTCCTTCTCTATATACTGACGATATTCGTTTAAGGTCGTCGCACCAACGCAGTGAAGTTCACCACGTGCCAGCGCTGGCTTCAGCATGTTCCCGGCATCCATCGCACCGTCGGCTTTACCTGCGCCCACCATCGTGTGCAATTCGTCGATGAACAGAATGACGTTACCTTCCTGTTTCGCCAGATCGTTTAACAGGCCTTTCAAGCGTTCTTCGAATTCGCCACGATATTTCGCCCCGGCCACCAGCGCGCCCATGTCTAATGACAATACGCGTTTGTTTTTTAGCCCTTCAGGCACTTCACCATTGATAATGCGCTGCGCCAAACCCTCTGCGATTGCCGTTTTACCGACACCCGGTTCACCAATCAGTACCGGGTTATTTTTGGTACGGCGTTGCAGCACCTGAATTGTCCGTCGAATTTCTTCATCACGACCGATGACCGGATCCAGTTTGCCCTGCTCGGCGCGTTCGGTCAGATCGATAGTGAATTTTTTCAATGCCTGACGTTGGTCTTCGGCATTCTGGTCATCCACTTTCTCACCTCCACGCATTTGATCGATAGCCGCAGTAATCTTCTCGGCCGTTGCGCCGCTGGCTTTTAACACATCTGTTAATGAGCCGCGGTCTTTCATCACTGCCAGAACGAAGAGTTCTGACGAAATAAAGGTATCGGCACGTTGCTGTGCCAGTTTGTCACAAAGATTTAAAACACGAACCAGCTCATGGGATGGTTGAACATCTCCGCCGGTTCCTTCAACTTGCGGCAAACGCCCCAAAGCCTGATCAACATCCGTGCGCAGTTTCTGGGTATCAACCCCGGCTGCTGTTAATAAAGGGCGCACGGTTCCGCCTTCCTGAGTGAGTAATGCGCTCATCAGGTGGACAGGTTCGATAAATTGATTGTCGCGCCCAAGCGCGAGAGACTGAGCATCCGCGAGGGCAAGCTGGAATTTACTGGTAAGACGATCCGGACGCATAACACCTCCAATACTGAACAAAATTGCTACTGGAGATTAGATGAGGTCAACCCTCACGTTTTCAAGGTTATCTTGTCAGTATATTAGAAGGGCAACAGTGATGCGCGATGGATCGTCTTGATTAGACAGGTTATCTCAGCCAAATTAAACTTGCCAGCCGTCCGGTGATTCCGTCGCGTCGGTAAGAGTAAAATTTGCTGTTGTCAGATACGGTGCAATATTCACCGCCGTAGATGGCGCTTACACCCGAAGATTGCAAGCGCAAACGGGCAAGCTGAAAGATATCGGCCATGAATTTCGTTCCGGCCGGAACAAAAGCGCAAGAGGATTCAGGATCCACGGCAATAAAGGCTTCACGAACCTCGGCGCCCACTTCAAAATGGGACGGACCAATTGCCGGACCGAGCCATGCAATGACATCACCCGGATTTGCCCTGAAGCACGCCAGGGTATTTTCCAGTACACCCGCACACAATCCACGCCAGCCCGCATGCGCGGCCGCCACTTCATCCCCTGCACGACTACAAAACAGCACCGGCAGGCAGTCTGCCGTCATCGCAGCACAAACTACCCCAGGCTCACAGGTATAGGCAGCATCAGCAATCAGGGTGGGTGTAACGGGAGTCAGTGAAGTGAGTCGGGCAACATCGGTGCCGTGAACCTGTTGGAGCCAATGCGGCGCTGCGGGCAAACCACCCAGCGCAATCAGTCGCTGGCGGTTGGCTGCTACGTGTTGCGGATTATCCCCGACATGGTTGCCAACATTAAGGAAACCGAAAGGAGGCAAACTGATGCCTCCTTTACGGGTTGTTGCGCATGACCGAACCGAAGCCGGTTGTGGCCACTGAGGCCTGATAAGCGCGCTCATTACCAGTTCATCTGGTCCTTGAACTCTTCGGTATCTGCTTTCAGCGCAGTTATCAGGTCAACCATATCCTGAGGAAGCGGGGCATGCCATTCCATCTGAATACCGGTGACTGGATGATAAAGACGAAGCATGGTCGCGTGTAGCGCCTGACGATCGAATCCGCGCAGCGTATTGATGAACGCTTCGGAAGCCCCTTTCGGCAAACGCGGACGGCCGCCATAAAGCTGGTCGCCTAACAACGGATGGTTAACGTGAGCCATGTGCACACGAATCTGGTGGGTACGACCCGATTCGAGACGCAGACGCAGACGCGTATGGGCACGGAAATGCTCCATGATGCGGTAATGCGTCGTCGCTGGTTTACCCATCGGATGAACGGCCATGTGCGTACGTTTGGTGGAATGACGCGCAATCGGCTCATTCACCGTGCCGCCTGCCGTCATTGTACCAATGGCCACAGCTTCGTATTCGCGGGTAATTTCGCGAGCCTGAAGAGCCATTACCAGATGCGTTTGCGCAGGAACCGATTTAGCGACAACCATCAGACCGGTGGTATCTTTATCGAGACGGTGAACGATGCCGCAGCGCGGAACGTCCATGATTTCAGGGTAATAATGCAGTAACGCATTCAGTACCGTACCGTCAGGATTTCCTGCGCCTGGGTGAACAACCAGATCGCGGGGTTTATTGATGACTAAAATATCGCTATCTTCATAGACGATATCTAAAGGGATATCTTGTGGCAGCCAGCGCGCTTCTTCTTCAATTTGCGCATCGATTGCGATAGCCTCGCCACCCAACACTTTTTCTTTAGGTTTGGTCACTTTTTTGCCGTTGACCGTGACCCGGTCGTCCAGGATCCAATCTTTTATGCGAGATCTGGAATAATCAGGGAACAATTCGGCCAAAGCCTGATCTAACCGTTGACCGAGTTGAGATTCGGCCACCGTTGCGGTGAGTTGTACTTGTTGTGCCATATGCAGCTTCTTGGTTAACGTTGGGTTTTCACGGCGATGCCGTTTAAAATAATGTGCTATTGTAGCTGGTCTTTGTCGGGAGCTTAACGGACAGTCTCCCAGAATAACACCTGAGGATAATCAAAACGTCATGACGCGTGTGAAATATCTGGTGGCAGCAGCCACGTTGAGCCTGGCGCTGGTCGGTTGCTCCAGTTCCAAAGAAACGGTTCCCGATAACCCGCCTAACGTCCTTTATGCCACTGCCCAGCAAAAGCTGCAGGACGGTAACTTTAAAGGCGCGATTGCGCAATTAGAAGCGTTGGATAACCGCTATCCATTTGGGCCTTACTCGCAGCAAGTTCAGTTAGATCTGATTTATGCCTATTACAAGTCTGCTGACTTGCCAATGGCTCAGGCCTCAATTGATCGCTTTATGCGTCTAAATCCTACCCATCCAAATATCGACTACGTCATGTATATGCGTGGTTTAACGGATATGGCGTTGGATGACAGTGCATTGCAAGGATTCTTCGGTGTTGATCGTTCTGACCGCGATCCGCAGCATGCACGTGCGGCCTTCCGTGATTTCAGCCAGCTGATCCACGCATATCCAAACAGCCAGTACGCGACTGATGCGACTAAGCGTTTGGTATTCCTGAAAGAGCGTCTGGCGAAATACGAGCTGTCAGTGGTGCAATACTACACTAAACGTGGTGCTTACGTCGCTGTCGTTAACCGTGTAGAGCAAATGCTGAAAGATTATCCGGATGCGCATGCAACGCACGAAGCGCTGCCGTTGATGGAAAGTGCCTATCGCGAACTGCAGCTGAATAACCAGGCTGATAAAGTTGCGAAAATTATTGCCGCCAATAACGCTGCATAATTTCAAATGTCCGAACACAAAAACGGTAGCTCAGGCTGCCGTTTTTTTTGTTCTTTTTTTGGCATTGATGAGATGAGTTAAGCAAGAGAAACAGAAGGGATTAAAAAACGAGCAAAAAGTGATTGATACCAAAGAGGAAGTACGGCACCGATCTTATCAATCATGCTTCATCCCGCTGTAAGTCTCAAGGCATTTACCGCCATAAATTATTCTGAGTCACAGAATCGTCTGAGTTGACAAAAAGTGACAAAAAACCGCGATACAGGGGACGCAATTCATAAAAAAGGCTGGTATGTTGGATTCATCGGAGACGGAAAGAAGAGAGGTAAATTATATGACAGTCAACATTACCAGCAAGCAAATGGACATCACTGCCGCTATTCGTGACCACATCGAAGGCCGTCTGAAAAAACTGGAAAAATGGCAAACTCAGTTAATTAACCCGCACATTGTTCTGTCGAAAGAACCACAGGGATTTGTCGCCGATGCGACGATCAGCACGCCAAACGGGCAGCTGATTGCCAGTGCCACCCATGATGATATGTATGCTGCTATTAACGAGATGACCGCGAAACTTGAACGTCAGCTCAATAAAGCGCAACACAAAGGTGAAGCTCGCCGTGCAGAGTCCGGCGTTAAAGAACTGAACCTGGAACCGGTGGAGGAAGAAGAGGAATAACCAGGTTGTCGAAATGACCGTTATTAACGCGCTCCAGTGAGCGCGTTTTTTGTGCCCAAAGGAAATCTTATTGACACAGGGAAAAGCCTGCGGTTACTTTAAGACTCCGCTCACGTTTAAGGACATTACGACTACATGAATACCCGTCTGTTTTTCTTCGCATTCTTTTTTACCTTCCCCTGATTGGGAGGCGTTTCGTCGCGAAAGAATGAATGCGAAGACGAACAACAAAGCCTCCTGAAAAGGGGGCTTTTTTTATGCCTGCGTTTCACACGAATTTACTGAAAGAAAGAACATCAAAAGGGTACAAACATGACCGAGAACTCATTGCTGGCACTGCGCGAACGCATCAGCGCGCTGGATCTGAAACTGCTGGCGTTACTGGCAGAACGTCGCACACTGGCAACAGAAGTTGCGCAATCCAAAATGCACACTCACCGGCCCATCCGCGATAAAGAACGTGAAAAAGAACTGATTAACTCGCTGATAGTGGAAGGGAAAAAGCAGGGGCTGGACGGACATTACATCACCCGCGTTTATCAGCTGATCATCGAAGACTCCGTCTTAACCCAGCAGGCACTGCTTCAGCAACATCTCAACAAAACCAATTCTGACTCTGCCCGCATTGCTTTTCTCGGTCCTAAAGGCTCTTACTCCCACCTTGCCGCCCGACAGTTTGCCGCCCGCCATTTCGAACAATTCATCGAATGCGGTTGCCAGAAATTTCAGGATATTTTCTCTCAGGTGGAAACCGGACAAGCCGATTACGCCGTTCTGCCGATTGAAAATACCAGTTCAGGTTCGATCAATGACGTGTACGATTTGCTGCAACACACCAGCCTTTCTATCGTCGGCGAGCTGACGAATCCGATCAATCACTGCGTGCTGGTGGGAACTGATACTGACCTCTCGCAGATCCAGACAGTGTACAGCCATCCGCAACCATTCCAGCAATGCAGTCAGTTCATTAATCGTTTCCCGCACTGGAAAATTGAATACTGCGAAAGCACTGCCGCCGCGATGGAAAAAGTGGCAGCCGCCAACTCCCCGCACGTTGCCGCCCTTGGCAGCGAGGCTGGCGGTGCGCTTTATCACTTGCAGGTGCTGGAACATAATCTGGCTAATCAGCAGGAAAATATCACCCGCTTCATCGTGCTGGCGCGTAAAGCGATTGAAGTCACCGATCAGGTACCGGCTAAAACCACATTGATCATGGCGACCGGGCAACAGGCCGGTGCGCTGGTGAATGCGCTGCTGGTGTTGCGCGAACAGGGCATCATCATGACTAAGCTGGAATCCCGTCCGATCAACGGCAATCCGTGGGAAGAAATGTTTTATATCGATGTGCAGGCCAATCTGCGTTCGGAAGAGATGAAAAAAGCGCTGAAGGATCTGGCGCCGATCACCCGCTCTCTGAAAGTTCTGGGCTGTTATCCAAGCGAAAACGTCGTTTCCGTCGATTTGTAGTTTTCCAAATAAAAAGGGCGCTGCACGATGCAACGCCCTTCTCGTAGAACCCTTCAGCACAACTCACTTACGATTGTCGTTCGCCTGTCTGAGTAACGCACCACTTTCCTTCAGGAATCGAGGCGCATAATCGCCAAACCAGCTCTCAACCTTTCTGAATTTATCGATAAATGCCTGTTTGTCACCCTTCTCCAACAGTGCCAGCGCATCACCAAAACGCTGATAATAGCGTTTGATCAACGCCAGATTACTTTCTGAAGACATAATAATGTCTGCATAAAGCTGCGGATCCTGAGCGAATAACCGCCCGACCATCGCCAGTTCAAGACGATAAATCGGCGATGACAGCGCCAGCAACTGCTCGATCTGCACATTCTCTTCGCACAGATGCAGACCGTAAGCAAAGGTCGCAAAGTGACGCAGTGCCTGAATGAATGCCATATTTTGATCGTGCTCGACGGCGCTGATTTTGTGTAAGCGCGCGCCCCAGACTTGTAACTGTTCGAGCAACCACTGGTACGCCTGCGGTTCACGACCGTCGCAATACACCACGACCTGCTTTGCCAGGCTGCTGACATCCGGGCCAAACATCGGATGCAGGCCAAGAACCGGCCCTTCATGCACCGCCAGCATCGCCTGAAGCGGACGATTTTTCACTGACGCCAGATCAACCAGAATACAGTCATCCGGTAATTTCGGCAGGCGCGCAATGACTTCCTCGGTCAGGTGGATAGGCACGCTGACAATCACCATACCGGCGTTGGCCAGTAAGGTTTCAGCCTGCGGCCAGTCTTCCTGTTCGAGGACGTTAACCTGATAGCCAGACAGTTCCAGCAAACGGGTAAACAAACGTCCCATCTGACCGCGACCACCAATAATCACCACCGGACGCAGCGCAGGATGAAGCGTTTTAAAGCCTTTGTCGTTTTCGCTTGAATAGGACTCACGCATCACGCGGCGCAATACGTCTTCGATCAAATCCGGCGGAACACCAAGGTTCTGCGCTTCCTGACGACGTGAAGCCAGCATCGCGGCTTCACGTTCAGGCACATAAATCGGCAAACCATAACGGCTTTTGACTTCCCCGACTTCTGCCACCAGCGCCAGACGCCGTGATAAGAGATCTAACAACGCTTTATCTACGTCGTCGATCTGATCGCGCAACGCGTTAAGTTCTGCCACCATAAAAACTTACTCTCCTGCGATTCGTGCCGCCAGCGCGTCGCCCAGCTCCTGATGCATAGTACGCAGCAAGGTTTCTGTGGTTTCCCAGTTAATGCAGGCGTCGGTTACCGACACACCGTATTTCATTTCTGAACGCGGTTGCTCAGAGGACTGGCTGCCTTCGTTCAGATGACTTTCCAGCATCAGGCCGGTGATTGAGCGGTTCCCGGCCTTAATCTGATCAATCACTGACTGAGCCACAATGGTCTGGCGACGGTAGTCTTTGTTTGAGTTGCCGTGACTGCAATCTATCATCAAGGAAGGATGGAGTCCCGCATCGCTCATCTGTTTTTCGCACAGCTGAACGTCTTGTGCGCTGTAGTTTGGCGTTTTGCCGCCGCGAAGAATCACATGACCATCCGGGTTACCCTGGGTCTGCAACAGACACACCTGGCCAGCCTGATTGATCCCCACGAAACGGTGCGCCATTTCCGCAGCACGCATGGCGTTGATCGCCGTGCCCAGACTGCCGTCAGTGCCGTTTTTGAAACCAACCGGCATGGATAATCCAGACGCCATTTCGCGGTGAGTCTGCGACTCGGTGGTACGCGCACCAATGGCTGACCAGCTGAACAGATCGCCTAAGTATTGCGGACTGTTCGGATCCAGCGCTTCCGTAGCCAGCGGCAGACCCATGCCGACCAGTTGCAGCAACAGGTTACGCGCAATGTGCAAACCGGCTTCCACATCAAATGTGCCGTCCATGTGTGGATCGTTAATCAGCCCTTTCCAGCCCACGGTGGTACGCGGTTTTTCGAAGTAAACGCGCATCACGATGTATAGACGATCGCTCAGCTCAGCAGCCAGCGTTTTCAGATGACGCGCATATTCCAGCGCAGCATCCAGATCGTGGATTGAACAAGGACCGCACACCACCAGCAGACGCGGATCACGGCCATGCACGATATCGGCGATGGTTTTACGTGCTTCGGCAATGCTGGTTTCATCACTCACGCTCAGCGGAAAACGGTTTTTCAATTCTTCCGGCGTGATAAGAATTTGTTCGGCACTGATATGTACATTATTGAGGGCGTCTTTTTGCATGATCGTGATTCGCTATTCAGGAAAATGGGCAGCCACGTGGGCATCTGCGGACAACATTACCACAGCCCGTAAAGTTATCAAGCCTTAGTTGTAAACTTAACATTACCAAATCACGGTAACTTAAGGTTAAGTGGAAATTTAAGTTTACATTAAGTTCTATGGAGATGAACACGGTGTACCGCCAGAGTTACAGGGAAGATTTCTTCGAGGGAGAGATAAAAATAAGAGTAGAGAGAGAAAGAAATGAAAAGAGAATTAAAAGCGAATAGGAGACATCCCTCAGCGACGTAACGATGCTGAGGGAAAAAAATTACAGGTTGCGATCCAATGTCATAAAGACCTGGCCGAGCGCAGAAACGTCATCGACACTGCATTCGAAATAGCTGTCCTGACGCGTCACTTTCAGACGATTACCGGGAATGCGGGCCACATCATAAACGTCGACATCACCGTCAATGTCCAGCAACCAGCGGCCATTACCCGGATGGGTGCTGCCCAAATCGATAATCCACGAATGATTACCTTTCACCACGTAGGCCGGTTCAGCCAGCGATCCGTCCAGCAGAGAAGGATCCACCGCCCAGAAGCCTTCTTCTTCCAGCGCTCCGCCGCGTAATCTCAACTTTTTAAGCTGATGAACTCCTTCAGCTACCGGAGCAACGGCAGAGACCGTATCCTGCATTGTCCCTTTGCCGGTTGCCAGCCAGCGCAGTGAAACACCGGTATCCAGCGCACAGGCCACGACCACATCACCGGGGAAATAATTCCTTCTCACCCAGGTACTTATCGTTCCAGAAGATAAACCATACAGATCACCCAGCTCTTTCTGCATGCTAAAGCCGTACGCCTGAAGCATACGCGACAGAACGGCTTTCCCACCTTCGAGTTCATCTAATTGCATCTGGCGAAAACCCCTGAGCTTGTAAATACCAACTTGACAACTCGCAAATGCAAGTTTAGATTGTTTATGTAATGTACCGAACCCCGTCATGATACCAAATTTACGGCGCAGGGGGAGGATCAGTAAGAAATCTCACGAATAACCTGAAGTCAGGAAATGAGGAGAGGCAATGTTTTTAGGATCAGAGCAGCAGCGTCAGGCGGGTTTACGCCATATCGCACATTTAAAAGAAATCTACTTCTCTGAAAAGAGAAATAAGGTTGAGGACATTTATGATCATGCTCCGGATAAATGGAAAACCACATTATGTTTTCACGCCGGTTTGAAACGCCATCATATTTATCTGACTTATTCTGAACTGACGTCTGATGAACAGTTAAAAATTATTCAGGCGTTATTATCGCTACGCCATTTTTCATCATCACTACGAGGAGAATTTACCAATGGCAGACTGGATTGATGAATCACAAGAACACCAGTTGAGGATGCTGCAAGAGCAGATAGCTCAGGCGATCACCGCTCCGCGCAGCGCTTCAGCACACTTTTGTGAAGACTGTGAAATGGCGATCCCTGAGCCCAGACGAAAAATTATACCCGGCGTTCAGCGTTGTATTGAATGTCAGGAAATAAATGAAATAAAACGCAGAAACTATCGATCCATTTAATTCATCCACTTATTTTATTCGCGACACCTCCTGAATTCATTAATTTTGGGAATGGAATTCTATTAGCTAAATTGTGGGATCACACTTATGCCAGATAATATCCGAGGAAGGATCGCCCCTTCCCCACCGCCAGCTTTTCAACGGGCTGCGGGCAAACCTTTTACAGGCGCCTGGTGGTGGAATGCTCCGCTAATTGCAATGGAAAACTCCCTCGAAAAACCACTGACCCGCGATTTCTGCCAGCGCCAGCAGACTGCGCTTTCCTTAATCCATCGGCTTCCGCGTTGCCTTCGCGCGCCGCTCCAGCAGCGTTATCAGTTTTTACTGGAAACCAAAGGCGTGCGTGCCGCCTTTCATTTCCTAATGACGGTGTTCATGCAACGCCTATGGCCGCGCATTCAGCGGGTAAATTCGCGCCATCACTATTGCAGGCAAACTTCGCAAAAGCTACTTGGCGAGGAGGAAACGTTTAACCACCTGCCCGATCTGGATGACCAAAAGCTCAAACGTCTGGCGAACCAGCTGGCGACGAATTTTCAGGAAGCGTATGAACATCACTGCAATGAATGGCTGAAAAACTCGCCAGCAAACCCGGACATCCTGCTCAGTGATCACATCCAGAGCGAGATCTACAACCATCTGGCGGCGATGGCCCGTGCCTGTCGCGTAACCCCGCTTTACTGGCGCGCATTTCAAAAAGGACGGATGACCGCACACGCCGCCGTTGCCAGTATTTCCCGGCTGGTCAGGGAGGAGTGGTGGGAAAAGCAACTACGTTCGCAGCAGCGTCTTTGGCGGGAGGCACTGATGATCGCCTGCGGTTACGTAAGCCGGGCAACGTCACCCTATGCCAGTAAAAACGCCATCCGTGACGTGGTCTCCCGCCGTTTATCCGCACTAAATTATCTCAAGCAATGCGATATAGAGAACGTCGGTTCCGGTGAAAGGCTGAGCCTGCTGAGCACCGTTTTGGCCAGCGTGTCGAATCCTAAACTTCGCCGTATGGAGTTAATGACGCTCATTGCCGGGGTTGAGGATGTGGCTGACCTGCAACAGGATCGCGGGCTGTTCATCACCCTGACCACGCCGTCAAAATATCATCCGCTGAAAACGACCGGCGCGCATTCAGCCCCGCTGTTTAATCAGAAATGGAATACTCACGCGTTTACCCCAAAAGATGCCCAACGCTATCTGGTCGCCGTCTGGGCGAAAATCCGCACCACGTTAAAAGATCGTCACCTCAAAGTATACGGTGTACGGGTGGTTGAGCCGCATCACGACGGCACGCCGCACTGGCACATGATGCTGTTTACGCCGCCGGAGCAACAACAGAAAGTCATCGACATTATGCGCAAATACGCGCTGGAAGAAGATGCGGATGAACCCGGCGCCGCGGAGTCACGCTTCAATTACAAGCCACTCAACCGCGGAGGTGCAGCCGGATACATCGCCAAATATGTGGCGAAAAATATCGATGGTTATGCGCTGGAAGGAGAAACCGATTTTGATTCCGGTCGTCCGCTGACTGATGTCGCCACCGCGGTCACGGCCTGGGCATCCACATGGCGGATCCCACAGTTTCACGCCATCGGTATTCCCTCCGTCGGCGCTTACCGCGAATGCCGTCGAATCCGCAATGTTTGCCTCGCTGGTCAGTTTGGTGCACGGGTCGAAGCCGTACGCTTCGCGGCTGATAACGGCGATTACGCCGGATATATTCAGGCGCAGGGTGGGATTCATATCGGGCGCAAAGAGCAAACGGTTCGGGTCGCACGGGAGTTGAGTAAAGAGCTCAACGCCTACGATGAACCCCGGCAAAAAGTCGTCGGGATATATGCTCCGCATCTCGGTGCATCGCGGATATTTCTGACGCATACCGAAAGCTGGCGCATCGTCCGTCACCGGCTCCCGCCTCAGGAAAAATCGCTGAAAATCCCTGCCTTTTACCCAGCTTGGAGTTCTGGCAATAACTGTGGATCTGCAATCCGTCATCAGGACATGGAAATCATTCAAAAACCGGACCAATAAAAATTACCCCAATAATTCAATGCATTATAAATTTTAAAACGCCCGAAGTGTTGACGTATTAGATCATTTAAAGAATACTGTATATAAACACAGTATCTGGCGAGGGGAGAAAATGGAAAACCTGACTAAACAAGAGCTAACGTTGTCCAGGATACAGCTGATCGCGGACATTTCGCAGACGGCACAATGTAATCCACAAGAATTTCTGGTCGTAATGTCCCTGATTTCAGAGCTGGCAAGCCAGGCGCTGACCGGGGAGCATCACGATGCGCTCTATTTCAACGGCAGCACTGACGACGCCCACTGATCGCCAGATATGACCGGCGGTGTTAGTCAACATACCCGGCGCTTACCTTTCCCAGCTCAGGCCGGACTAAGCGCCCCGCCATTTTCCCTGTTTTCCCCTTTCCTGTTGTGCCAATAGTTTCACAACCCTCCCTGATTGCCGCTTTTCTCCCTCTTGCGCAGACTGAAATCACCTCCTGACGATTTCATTCATTTGCGGAGATCCCCAATGAAATTTTATGCACAACAAGGCGACACCCTCGATTCCCTGTGCTGGCGCTATTACGGCCGAACCGCAGTCGTGGTCGAAAAAGTCTTTGCGGCCAATAAAGGCGTTGCAGATTTAGGACCGCTGCTTCCACACGGGACAGCGATTGAAATGCCCGATATTGCCGAACAACCAGTTCAGGAAATCCTCAAATTATGGGACTGAATACAGAACGCATCAGCTCCGCCTGCGCATACTTCATCGCCACTTCGCTCACCTGGCTGGCGAGTATGACATCGCAGGACATTGCCTTTCTGATCGGCTCGGCCGTCGGCATCGGTACTTTTTTAATTAACTGGTACTACCGGCGTAAAAGCTACCAGCTGCTGGCGCGCAAAGGCCTGAGCAAAGACATCTATGAAGACCTCAACTCTTAAGCGATGCAGCGCCGCCGTAGTGTTAGGGCTGATGACCGCGCTGCCGGGATATTTGTCATTGCAGGTTTCAGAGGACGGACTTCGCCTTATTACCGATTTCGAAGGCTGTCAGTTGCAACCCTATCAGTGCAGTGCGGGCGTGTGGACCAGCGGTATCGGCCATACAGCGGGTGTCAAACCAGCGGGCGCAATAACCGAGCAGCAGGCGGCGAAAAATCTGCTGGATGATATCCAGAAAACTGAACGGGGTATCAAAAAATGTATGCCCGTGGCCATGCCGCAGCCGGTCTATGACGCGGTGGTTTCTTTCAGCTTCAACGTCGGCACGACCGTCGCCTGCAAATCCACGCTGGCGTACTTCATCAATAAACAGCAATGGCGGGAAGCCTGCGGGCAGTTACCGCGCTGGGTTTTCGTCAATGGCGAACGCAGCAACGGGCTTGAGCGCAGGCGTAACGCCGAACTGAATCTGTGTCTGAAGGGGGTGTAGATGCGCTGGATTCTGGCACTTCTCGCGGTATTGACGCTGCTGACCGGCGTTCTGCTGCTTTCCAATCGCTCGCTGCAACACGATTTAACCCTCTCCGGCCAGCAGCGGGATGCACTGAACGTGCAGCTGCAACAGCGTGAAACGCTGATCGCTTCACTTAATCAGCAGATGCGCCAGCGGGAACGGGCGGAACTGGCGTTACGCGAAAATCTGAGCACCGCTCAACGGGCGATGCAAACCCGCGAACATCAACGACAAGGAGAACTTCATGACGATCCGCAATCCCGTCAGTGGGCTGACACTGTTCTGCCTGCTGACGTCAGCCGGTTGCACCACCGCCCCGCCTTCAACACCGCCGGCGATTATTTACGTTGGCTGTCCGGCAGTCAGTCCGTGCCCGGTACCGCCCGCGCAACCAGCGACTAACGGGGATCTGAGCGCCGATATTCTCCAACTCGAATCTGCGCTGCTCAACTGCGGCCTGCAGGTGGAAGCCATCAAAACGTGTCAGGAGGCACAGCATGCAAAAACCAAATCAACTGCAACAACGGCTGATTGAGCAGATCCCACTGTTTCAATTCGCCCCTGAAAAACTGGCACTCATCACGGGTCAGGGCTACGTGGTAGCCACCGCGGCGGCTTCTTTGTCCTTTGAATATCGCTACCCGCTGACCCTGACCATCACGGACGACGACGCACCGCTCAGTGAACAACTGGTCGATCAGGTGGTGGTGACGATCCTCGACTGGCTGCGGGTCAATCAGCCCGAGATCCTCGGTAACGCCAGCCACCGGCTGAGCGATTTTACCTTCACTCAGCAGGGCCACAGCCTGACCCTGATGCTGCAACTGACCGAACGGGTACAGGTCGCCGATCAGGATGACGTGCGCACGATTACACATTTACCCGAGCCGCCGCTGCCGGAGAACGTCGCACTGCCGCGTCAGGTTTACCTCAATGGAGAACTGATCAGCAGCTGGACCGTGTAACCCGCTGACATTCGTTGTGCCATCCGTTAGCGGGCGGTCATCGATTGTCGCTCAACCCTCTGAAACGGCATCCTTTATCCCATGAATACAAATCTGCAACTCAACGAAATCATGCGGCTGATTGGCAATCTGGTACGCATCGGAACGGTATCCGAACTGGATCTGCCGAACGCCCGCTGTCGCGTTGCTACCGGCAGTAACATCACGGCATGGCTGCCGTGGATGACGCACCGTGCAGGCCGCACGCGCAGCTGGTGGGCACCTTCGCCCGGCGAACAGGTTCTGCTGCTGTCGCTCGGCGGTGAGCTGAATACCGCGTTCGTCTTACCGGCGGTGTTTTCCGATGCCATGCCTGCGCCGTCAGTGTCGGCAGACGCTATTCATCTGGCCTTCCCGGACGGCGCGGTATTTGAATACGAGCCGTCCGGCAGTGCGCTGAAAGTCACTGGCATCAAAACCGCCGTGATCAACGCCACAGAAAAAGTGGACGTCACCGCACCGGAAATCCGTTGCACCGCCAGCACGCGCATCACCCTCGATACCCCGGAAGTGGTCTGCACCAGCAAACTGACGACCGGCACGCTGGAAGTGAAACAGGGCGGCACGCTGACCGGAAATCTTACCCACAGTGGCGGCAGTCTGACATCTAACGGCATTGTTATGCACACCCATCGCCACAGCGGCGTGCAGACCGGCAACGGCCAAACCGGAGTTCCGCAATGAGTAATCCGAAATACACAGGCATGGCCAGAGACAGCGGCAAGGCGATTGAAGACCTGGACCATATCAGGCAGTCGGTCAGCGATATTTTGAACACGCCGGTGGGTTCCCGTGTGATGCGCCGCAACTACGGTTCGTTGCTTTCGGAACTTCTCGACCAGCCACAAAACGGTGCGCTGCATCTGCAGATGATGGCAATTTGCTACACCGCGCTGCTGCAGTGGGAACCGCGTATTTCACTGAATGCTATCACTTTCGACACCGATTACACCGGCAAGATGGTGGTAGAACTGACCGGAAGCCGTAGCGATACGGCGACGGATTTTTCTCTCAATATTCCTGTGAGCTGACACTATGGCAACGATCGATTTGAGCCAGTTACCGGCCCCCGATGTGGTCGAGGAACTGGACTATGAAAGCCTGTTTGAGGAGCGTAAAAGTACGCTAATTTCGCTCTATCCCGCCGACCAGCAGGAGGCCATCAGCCGTACGCTGACGCTGGAATCCGAACCGCTGGTCAAACTGCTGCAGGAGAATGCGTACCGCGAGCTGATCCTGCGTCAGCGGGTCAACGAAGCTGCCCGCGCAGTCATGGTGGCCTATGCGACCGGGAACGATCTGGACCAGCTGGCCGCGAACTTCAACGTCGGGCGTCTGGTACTCCGGGCTGCTGACAACACCACCATTCCCCCGACAGCCGCCGTGATGGAAGCCGATACCGATTTGCGTATGCGCATTCCGCAGGCCTTCGAAGGCCTGAGCGTCGCGGGTCCGACCGGTGCCTATGAGTATCATGCACGTTCGGCAGACGGACGGGTGGCGGATGTGTCAGTCATCAGCCCTTCCCCTGCGAATGTACTGGTGACAC
The DNA here is from genome assembly GCF_965118895.1 of Rahnella inusitata. Taxonomy (GTDB): domain Bacteria; phylum Pseudomonadota; class Gammaproteobacteria; order Enterobacterales; family Enterobacteriaceae; genus Rahnella; species Rahnella inusitata_A. The sequence goes on along the minus strand of NZ_CBCPJJ010000020.1, from coordinate 24,095 downwards.
TGCTTTCTCATGATAACGGCGGTATTGCCAGCGCTGACCTGATATCAAAAGTACAGATAGCCCTGAACGATGAAGACGTCCGCCCGGTGGCTGACCGCGTGGCGGTGCAGTCCGCCAGCATTGTTGAATACGAAATTTCAGCGTCGCTGTTCCTCTATCCGGGCCCGGAGTCCGAACCAATCCAACAGGCCGCGCAGGCGCAGCTTGAGAAGTACATCTCCGATCAGCATCGTCTGGGTCGCGATATCCGTCTCTCCGCCATATATGCCGCATTACACGTTGAAGGCGTTCAGCGCGTCGAACTGGCGAAACCGCTGGCGGACCTGGTGCTTGATAAAACACAGGCCTCCCTCTGCACGCGTTATGCCATAGCGGTCGGAGGTTCAGATGAGTAACCGGCTGCTGCCCTCTGGCTCGTCGGCGCTGGAAGTCGCCGCCGCCGAAGCCTGCGCATTACTGGAGCGCGTCCCAATTCCGCTTCGCACTTTGTGGAACCCGAAAACCTGCCCGGCCATTTTCCTGCCCTATCTGGCCTGGGCGTTTTCCGTCGATAGCTGGGACAGCGAATGGCCGGTAGTCACCAAAAGAAGTGTGATTGAAACCGCCTGGTTCATCCATCAACACAAAGGAACCATCAGTGCGATTCGCCGCGTCGTTGAGCCGCTCGGTTACGTCATTAACGTCAATGAATGGTGGGAAACCGGCGATACGCCCGGCACGTTCCGGCTAGACATCGGCGTGCTTGAAACCGGGATTGACGAAGCGATGTACAACGAAATGGAGCGTTTAATCACTGACGCTAAACCGGCCAGCAGGCATCTGACGGCACTGACAATTACTCAGGATATTGCCGGAAAAATCTTTCTCGGTGCCGCGGCTTATGACGCTGACACTCTCACTGTTTACCCAGGCTGATAAGGAACACTATGAGCACATTTAAATCTGTCGTCACTGACCTCGGACAGGCGCGCATTGCCGCTGCTATTGATAGCGGTCAGGACATCAACATCACCCAAATGGCTGTGGGCGACGGCGGCGGCAGAGCCACCGAACCGGTTTCCACGCAAACCAAACTGGTCAAAGAGACCTACCGCATCAAGCTGAACTCGCTGAAAACGGACAGCAAACATGCCAACTGGATCATCGCCGAAGCGATTATTCCCGCCAGCGCCGGGGGCTTCTGGATGCGGGAAATGGGGCTTTATGCCGATGACGGTACCCTGATTGCAGTCTGCAATATGGCCGAGACCTATAAACCTGCGCTGGAAGAAGGCTCCGGCCGCACGCAAACGCTGCGCATGGTCATTACCGTCACCAGTACCGATGCGGTCAGTTTGACCATAGATGACTCGTTGATCGTTGCAACCGAAGAGTATGTAAATGACCTGCTCGCCACCCACGAGAAATCGCGCAACCATCCTGATGGCACCCTGACCGCTAAAGGTTTTGTGCAACTGAGTAGCGCAGTGGACAATGCCAGCGAAGTGCTGGCGGCGACACCGAAAGCGGTGAAAGCGGCGAATGACAATGCAAACGGGCGTTTACCATCAGGTGGCACAGCCGTTGCGGCAACAAAACTGGCAACGGCAAGGAAAATTGCCGGTGTCGCGTTTGATGGAACGGCAGATATTAATCTGGGAGCAGGAAATGTCGGTGCAGTGCCAACAGCCGGGGGCGATGTAGGCTATCTGGCTAACTCAGCACGTTACAGCATTAAACCGGGAGTATGGGAGGGATTCGGCGCTTTAGCAGCTCAATATACGAATCCCAAATCACCTTTCTTAATTCCTTTTGGATTGGCAGCGCCGGCAGGTGTTAGCAACTACTTGCCTATTATTAAGGGACTAACTCATACACAAACGCATGGTTATGGGGCAGCCGTAAGTTTTGGAGCGCTCACCAGCGGCAACCCTGATTATGCCAGAGCATGTATTCATGTCATCGGAGATAATGGAAAAACCGCTGTATGGATATTTGACCCTAATACAAATGGGTTAGCTTGCCCTGGAGACATTAATGGTGCTGATATTTATGGCTCAAAATTTTCTGCTGGATATTTCTTTGCAAACAAAGTTGCATATTTAGACCGTTCCCAAGGGACATATATTGGTTGGAATGAAAGCGGAGGCAAAGGTGAATCTAATTTCATTAATAACAAAGGGAATGGTCCGGGTGGGTTTGTTTTTAGAACAATCAATATAGAGAACACCGTTCAAACAGGGCAAGTTATCTTCAGTGGAACTGGAGATCTCAGCACTTCGGGGACAATAACCGAGGCGGGGCAAAGAGTATATAGCCCAAATAATAAACCAAGTCCTGAAGCTGTTAACTCAATCCAACGTGATACATGTAACGTAGCCGGTTTTGCTTCAGGTAATGCAACTGTGCCCTATATGCGTCACTCAACAAGCAATGCCGTTGTGACGCTTGCCACGAACACATGGACTACTGCAAACTTTGTTAGTGATATTCGTCTTGGCACCTCCTCAGAATTTCAGGAGCGAGGGAACATTGAACGTATGAGTGGCGGCGTTATGACTTCCTTCAAAGATGCAGGAAGTTCAAATTATTGGATCCGCCTTCGACCCTTACAGAAATTTATTAATGGCAACTGGTATACGGTAGGTTATGCATGAAAACAAAAATTTATGGTCCATTTGCATTGCGTAAAAATCTGAATGAAAAAGAAACTCTGCTTGCAGATTCACATGGCATAACATTCCTTTCCGATTCAAAAGGCAATGACTGGTATCAATTACAAAAAAAATTATCTCCAGATAGGCTAAAAGTAGTATTTGATGAAAAGGGGGTGGTTAACTCTGCCAGTTATGATGCATCAACACTATGGCCACAATTTTTTAATTTAGTTGAAGTAGATTTCCTTCCGGAAAATTTTGAAAAGACACCAACTGGAGGGAAATGGATATTCGACGGTGAAAAAATAACTCTCAGAGTTTACTCAGCTGATGAACTTGCTGAACAGGCCTCTTATAGGAAAAATACTTTACTTACTGAAGCCTCAGTAATAATTAGCCCCCTACAAGATGCAAAAGAGTTAGGTATTGCGACAGACAATGAGCTTGCTGAATTAAATAAATGGATGCTTTACAGGGTTTCTCTTAGCCGGATAGATTCTAAAATAGCGCCTGATATTATCTGGCCTGATATTCCGGCTTAATCTAAAGCTCCTTTGGGAGCTTTTTTATTGCTTCAGAATAGGCACCTGTTGTGCCACTCCTCCCACGCCTGCCATTGAATGCGCTTTCTTTTATGAACCGGCATCCTTGCTTCACCCCCACAACAGAGAGAGTCACCCTGATGGCTGATTATCACCACGGCGTACGCGTCGTCGAAATCAATGACGGCACCCGCGTTATTTCAACTGTTTCAACAGCAATTATCGGCATGGTTTGTACCGCCGAAGATGCGGATGCCACCACGTTTCCGCTTAACACACCGGTTCTGATCACCGATGTTCTGGCCGCCAGCGGCAAGGCGGGTAAAACCGGTACGCTGCGTGCTGCGCTGCTGGCTATCGCGGATCAGTGCAAACCGGTCACCGTGGTCGTGCGTGTTGCGACCGGCGCGGATGAAGACGCCACCACCAGCAATATTATTGGCGGTTCGGATGCCAATGGTCGTTATACCGGCATGAAAGCCCTGCTTTCTGCGCAGGCAGAATTAGGCGTTAAGCCTCGCATTCTCGGGGTTCCGGGTCTGGATAATCAGGCGGTTGCCACCGCACTGGCGGGCGTCTGTCAGCAGCTGCGTGCTTTCGGATATACCAGCGCTTACGGCGCGAAAACGCTTTCCGACGCGATCAAATACCGTGACAACTTCAGCCAGCGCGAGCTGATGCTGATCTGGCCGGATTTTGTAAACTGGAATACGGCGACCAGCCAGTCTGATATCGCTTATGCGACCGCCCGCGCTCTGGGTCTGCGCGCCAAAATCGACCAGGAAACCGGTTGGCATAAAACCCTGTCAAACGTCGGCGTCAACGGCGTGACCGGCCTTTCAGCCAGCGTATTCTGGGATTTACAGGCGAGCAGCACCGATGCCGATTTGCTGAACGAAGCGGGCGTGACGACGCTGGTACGCAAAGACGGGTTCCGCTTCTGGGGCAACCGCACCTGCAGCGACGATTCGTTGTTTATCTTCGAAAACTACACCCGCACCGCCCAGGTACTGGCCGATACCATGGCTGAAGCACACATGTGGGCTGTCGATAAGCCGATGACCCCGACGCTGGTGCGCGACATGATCGACGGCATCAAAGCCAAAATGCGCGAAATGAAATCAGCAGGTTACATCATTGATGGCGATTGCTGGTACGACGAAACCGCCAACACCGCAGAAACCCTGAAGGCCGGTAAGCTGTATATCGATTACGACTACACGCCGGTTCCTCCTCTGGAAGATCTGACCCTGCGCCAGCGTATCACCGACTCTTATCTGGTGAACTTTGCCGCGTCCATTAACAGCTAAGGAGAGAATGACTCATGGCACTTCCTAAAAAATTGAAATACCTGAACCTGTTTAACGACGGTAACAGCTACCTTGGCCTGGTCTCTTCCCTGACCCTGCCGAAACTGACCCGCAAGCTGGAAAACTATCGCGGCGGCGGCATGAGCGGTTCGGTCGCGGTGGATTTCGGTCTCGACGACGATGCGCTGACGCTGGAATGGTCAATCGGCGGTCTGGACGAACTGGTTTTGCAACAGTGGGGCAGCATCTCCGATATTCCGCTGCGTTTTGCCGGTTCCCTGCAACGCGACGATACCGGCGATGTATCCGCGGTTGAAGTGATGATGCGTGGCCGTCACAAAGAGTTTGATTTTGGTGAGTACAAGCAAGGTGAAGACACTGAAACCAAAGTCACCACCCAGTGCACCTACTTCAAACTGACTATCGACGGCAAAGAACTGATTGAGATCGACACCGTCAATATGGTGGAAATCGTCAACGGCGTTGACCGCCTGGCTGAACACCGCACCGCGCTCGGCCTGTAATTCCCTTCCCTGAGCCGGCAAAAGTTGCCGGCTTCACTTTCGCTTAAACAGGAAACCCTATGAGCCAGATTGAAAGCAACGACAACACCGTGATTCTTGATGTTCCGCTGAAACGCGGCGATATGGAAATCACAGAAATTCAGGTGACCAAACCGACGGCGGGTAGCCTGCGCGGTATCGGGCTGGCGGCGCTGGCGAACGCCGATGTGGATGCGCTGATTACCATTTTGCCCCGCATCACTTATCCCAATCTCACCAAAGAAGAGTGCTCACGCCTCGAGCTGCCTGACCTGATTGCACTGGCAGGCAAGGTGATTGGTTTTTTATCACCGAAACCGGCGGCGTAAACATCGCGCCCCGCCTCACCGTTGATGATCTGATGGCAGACATCGCGGTGATCTTCCACTGGCCGCCGTCCGAGATGGACGGCATGTCGCTCACCGATCTGTTGAGCTGGCGATATAAAGCACTGCAACGCAGCGGAGTCAAAACAGATGAGTAATGTCGGGCAACTCCCCACTACGCTGGGGAACATCAATAAGCAGCTAAAATCTCTGAAAGCCGCGACGGAAAATGTCTGGCGGAATTTTACGACGCTGCCGAAAAAGACGTTATACAGCGTCATTTCAGATGATATCAGCGATATCGTCTTGGACTTCCAGGCGCTGGAGAAACAAACACGAGTAATGGAAAACGTCTCCGGTGAGCAATATAAGCTATTCCCTGAAGTGCCGGGGGTATTCCTCCGCCAGAATTTTATTGATCAACAGAGCCATGACCTTCACGGTCAGGGCGCGAAGACTGAGTTACGTACCCTCCTTGTCGAACAACAAACCAGTGACATTAGCGGGCAAACAATACCCAGGCCGGAAAGCGCTGAGGCAAACAAAAACACGGGTATCGCAGCGATTAACTTTGCTCATCCTCAGCTGGAACTGGCAAAAGAGTTTCTGAAACCTGGCGCCGAACTGCAGGCCGCGCTTTCGGACGTTCAGTCGGTGCTTGGCCTGAAAAATGACGATCCGCGCCTCGCGGCGTTACGTCAGCAAAGCCTGTCGATGGCGGCGTCTGGCCATGCCCCCTCAGAGGTGGTGGCCACGCAGAAGAAACTCGCCGGGGACGGGCTAGATGCCAGTCAGGTTCTGGCGCAAACACCGGCTCAGCTCAACGGCGATACGCCGGAGGCACAAATGGCCGTAACGGTGAAAAGTGACAACCTTGACGGCGATATCACCAAACTGTTTGCGACCTGGGAAACCTTGCGCATCAATCTGTTTGAAGGACAAAGCTCAGCGCTGCGCGAACTAACGCAAACCGCCACCGGCTGGCTGACAACGCTCAATACCTGGATAACCGATAATCCACAGCTGGTGAATTCCCTGCTCGGCCTTGCTTTAGGGGTTACCGGTATTGTCGGCGGGCTGAGTTCGCTGAGTGCCGCCATCGCGCCGGTACTGAGCGGCGTCAATATGCTGATGGCCGGAACCGGCGTACTCGGCCCTCTCTTGACCAGTACCGGCGGCATGATTGCAGCCGCTTTTACAGCCATCGGGTTGCCGCTGTTGCCGGTCATCGCCCTGATTGCCGGTATTGGCGTCGCCATCGTAAAACTCTGGGAGCCAATCAGTGCTTTTGTCAGCGGGTTAGTCGCGGGTTTCAGTTCTGCCATAGGGCCGATCACTCTGACATTCGCACCTTTCAAAGCTGCGCTCGGGTGGATAACTGATTTGTTTACGCCGATTAAATTTACGCAGGATCAGCTGGCGGGATTTAGCAACGTTGGCAAACTGGTTGGGGAAGCCATCGGAGAAATCTTCGTGACACTCTCGAAAGCCGTCTCTCAAATCGGGGAAGTCTTTAACTGGGCGCGTAAGGGCGTCGATTCCGTTCTGAATATTTTCAGTAGTGACTCTGATGAACCTGCTGAGAGCCTAAGTGCGCCAGCGGCCCTTGCGCCGAATCTTTCGCCGACAGGTGGAACGCTCAGCCTGTACCAGCCTGCCAAAAACAACTTTGCCAATAATCTGACCGATAACCGGGCAACGACCATGAATTTCAGTTTTACCGCCACCCCTGAAACAGACTATCCAAAAATTCAGGGCTTTATTACCCAGGCAATGAATGAGCGCGACAGGAATTATGAGAACGCGCTGCACAGCCAGTTCAGTAACGGAGGCTTCTACTCATGATGATGTCGCTGGGTTTATTTGTATTCAAACTGAGCACCCTCCCCTATCAGACCACCAGTCATCAGGTGAATTACACCTGGGCGGAAAACGCCCGTTTCGGACAGCGGGCGGTTTCGCAATTTCTGGGATTGGGTAAGGAAACGTTGAAACTGAAGGGGCAACTCCTGCCAGAACTGACCGGTGGCATGCGCTATCTGCAAACCCTGCAAAGCATGGCGGATTCAGGCCGGGCATGGCCGCTGATTGAAGGGAACGGCACTATCTATGGCATGTTTGTCATTGAGAGCCTGACCAATGACAACGGCGAATTCAATTCAAACGGGCAGGCGCGGAGCATTACTTTCAGCGTCATTCTAAAAAGGGTGGATGAATCTCAGGCCGCCATGTTTGGCGACCTGATGGCGCAGGCTGAAGGTTTGTATAACAAGGCCAGTTCGGCAATCGGCAATTTTATTACGGGAGGATAACGATGCTTACCGATGTTCAGTTACCCGCTGGCGCACGGATCGCGCCGGCTTTTACCCTGAAAATAAAGAATAAGGTGCTGGAACAAAGTGTCACCGACCGCATCATCAGTCTCACCGTCAATGACAAGAGCGGATTCGCCGCAGATGATCTGACACTCAAATTCGACGATGCCGACGGACAACTGCAAATGCCCGCCAGAGGCACTCTTTTGCATTTGCATATCGGGTGGTCGAAACAGGCTTTATACGACTGCGGGTACTTCATTGTGGATACCGTAACCCACCAGGGGTCACCAGATATTGTGATCGTTACCGCCCGCAGCGCCGATTTTCGGGGAACGTTCGAAACGAAACGCAGTCAGTCTTATGATGACTACACGCTGGGAGCGATCGTAAGGATCCTCTCAGCGCGCAATAATCTCTCTTTGCCGTTTATTGCGCCGGAGCTCGATAGCATTAAGATCCCCCACATCGATCAGACCGATGAAAATGACGGATATTTCCTCACCCGGCTGGCTCAAAACTACGGCGCGCAAGCCACGGTGAAAAATGGCGCTATTATCTTTTTCAAACCTTATTCAGCAAGGAGCGCCTCCGGGCAAACGCTGCCGTGGAAAACGCTGGTACGCAGCGACGGCGATGAGCATATTTTCAAAGTGATTGATCAGAAGGCCTACAGCGGCGTGATTGCCCAGTCTTATGATGTGAAAACGGCGGCCACCAGCAGCGTAGCCCTGAAAAGAATACCGTCAGCAAACCCTGCCTCGCAAAAGCAACATCCATTAGCCATCAAAACGGCGGGCGCTGAGTCTGAGAAAACGCCACCACTAAAAAGTTATACCGCGGGATCCGGGGAAAACGTTCTCAAACTCCCTAAAATTTATCCCGATGAAGAGTCCGCAATGCGCGCGGCGGATTCTGTCTTTAATCAGATCCAGGCGGATTCAGCATCCTTTAGCATCAGGCTGGCGATGGGCCGTGCCGATCTCAGCGCTCAGACACCGCTGAATGTTCAGGGCTTCAAAAATGTAGTCGACGACCAGAGCTGGATTATCGACTCAGTTGAACATAGCCTCAATGAAAAGGGATTTACAACAAAGTTGAATTTGAAGATTTATGTGGCGGATATCACGTACCAGTCATCAATATCACAACCTTAAACTTGCTTTTGCAAGTTTAAGGTTTCATAATGACCTCATCGCTTACCTGTCATGCCGGAGGTTTTTATGATGCATTGCCCGCTTTGTGGAAAAGTCGCCCACACACGTTCAAGCCGTTATCTGAGTGAGTCTACGAAGGAACGGTATCATCAGTGCCAGAACATCGAGTGCAGCTGCACCTTCGCCACACACGAATCCGTCGCCCGCGTCATTTCAAAACCCGGGAGCGAAAAATCAGCGGCGTAGTCAAATTGTGGTCATTCAGATATAAAAAAGGGGTTAGCCATTGGCCAACCCCTTGTTCTCTATTAACTAGTCGATGTCGCGTTAGCGATACCTTAGTTAAGACGCTCTTTGATACGAGCAGACTTACCAGTACGCTCACGCAGGTAGTACAGTTTAGCTTTACGAACGGCACCACGACGTTTAACAGCAATGCTGTCGATTACTGGGGAGTGAGTCTGGAATACACGCTCAACACCTTCGCCGTTAGAAATTTTGCGAACAGTGAATGCAGAGTGCAGACCGCGGTTACGAATAGCGATAACCACGCCCTCGAATGCCTGCAGACGCTTTTTAGAACCTTCAACGACCCATACCTTAACTTCCACGGAATCACCCGGACGGAATGCAGGTACGTCTTGCTTCATCTGCTCTTGTTCGATCTGTTTAATGATATTGCTCATAATATGTCTCTTACCCTAGGTAAACTGATATATCGGGAAGGCCTGGCAAAGTGCTCAAGCGGTCCCTCATAGTTTTGTTAACTGAGTCGATGTTCCTTTTGGAACTCTCTCAGTAACACCTCTTGCTCGTCAGTCAGAGCTAGGTTTTCCAGAAGTTCAGGTCTTCTAAGCCAGGTTCGACCCAGCGACTGTTTCAGGCGCCAGCGACGTATATCAGCGTGGTTTCCCGACAGTAAAACTGACGGTACCTCCATGCCTTCCAACACTTCAGGGCGGGTATAGTGGGGGCAGTCGAGCAATCCGTCAGCGAAAGAATCTTCTTCTGCTGAAGCCTGACGACCCAGAACGCCCGGTATAAAGCGGGAAACTGAATCAATCAGAGTCATTGCCGGCAACTCACCACCGCTGAGAACATAATCACCAATTGACCATTCTTCATCAATTTCGGTTTTGATTACGCGCTCATCAATCCCTTCATAACGGCCACACACCAGAATAATTTTCTGATGGGCCGCCAGTTCGCAAACACCGGTTTGATCCAGTTTGCGACCCTGAGGTGAAAGATAAATCACTTTCACACCCTCGCCTGCCGCTGCTTTTGCTGCATGAATCGCTTCCCGTAAAGGTTGCACCATCATCAGCATGCCGGGACCACCGCCATAAGGGCGCTCATCCACGGTACGATGTCGATCGTATGCGAAGTCACGAGGACTCCAGCAATTTACGCTCAACAGGCCATTCTTAACTGCCCGGCCAGTTACCCCGTAATCGGTGATTGCGCGGAACATCTCAGGAAACAGGCTAATTATACCGATCCACATAGCCTACCCCTTACAAATGCTTTGCCGCTCAACCCGCCGTTGTTTACATCAGTAAACGTTACGGAGGTCAAAAACCAGGATCCCAATCTACTTCGACGATGCGAGTAGCGAGATCGACTTTCTTGATAACCTGCCCATCGAGGAACGGAATCAACCGCTCCTTGAGTCCGAAGGCATCTTTCAGGTTGGCTTTGACTACCATCACGTCGTTAGAACCGGTTTCCATCATATCGATGATTTTGCCCAGTTCGTAACCGGAAGTTGTCACTACCTGGCAACCAAAAAGGTCTTTCCAGTAATAGTCACCGTCTTCCAGTGTGGGTAGCTGCTTTGAATCGACGACAATTTCGCAATTGGTCAGCAGATTCGCTGCATCCCGATCATCAACGCCTTTGACTTTGATAATCAGGTCCTGAGTGTGGCGTTTCCAGCCTTCCAGCTCGATAACCTGCCACTTACCGGCACGCTGGATAAACCAGGGCTGGTATTCGAAGATGCTTTCAGCGTCTTCGGTGGATGAAAACACTCTGAGCCAACCACGAATGCCGTATGTTGAACCCATTTTGCCGAGTACTAACGGCTCAGCGGGTACCACTGGATTGGATTGCTTGCTCATTGCCACCACCGCGACAGATTAAGCTGCTTTCTTAGCGTCTTTGATCAGCGAAGAAACGCGATCAGAAACGGTTGCACCCAGATCTACCCAATGGGTAATACGATCCAGGTCCAGACGCAGTGCTTCAGCCTGGCCAGAAGCCAATGGGTTGAAGAAACCTACGCGTTCGATGAAACGACCGTCACGAGCGTTGCGGCTGTCGGTCACTACTACTTGATAAAACGGACGCTTTTTTGCGCCGCCACGTGCTAAACGAATTGTTACCATAACATCCTCTTTAGTTAATAAAACAACCAGACCCCATCGGGGAACGGGGTCTGGTTGCAATATAAAAAGCCCCAAAATTTTACTCATTTTGGCGCAAAAAGCAATCGAAAGCGTAGATTGCCTCCTTCGCTATTTGCCTGAGTACGTTTGGGGCCGTTTATGTGGCTGATAAATAGCCAGTCTTGTCGATTAGCGGCCTGGGAAACCCGGTGGCATCATACCTTTCATGCCACGCATCATTTTCGCCATACCGCCATTCTTCATTTTCTTCATCATGCGCTGCATGTCGTCAAACTGCTTGAGTAAGCGGTTAACGTCCTGCACCTGCATGCCCGAACCCATCGCAATACGTCGCTTACGGGAACCTTTAATAATTTCTGGCTTAGCACGCTCTTTCATCGTCATCGAATTGATGATCGCTTCCATACGCACCAGCACTTTATCGTCCATCTGAGATTTCACGTTGTCCGGCAATTGCCCGACGCCCGGCAATTTACTCATCATGTTCGCCATACCGCCCATGTTGCGCATTTGCTTAAGCTGATCGAGGAAGTCGGTCAGGTCGAAACCGTCGCCTTTTTTGAGCTTGCTGGCCAGTTTCTCAGCCTGCGCGCGGTCGACTTTACTCTCAATATCTTCGATAAGTGAAAGAACGTCACCCATGCCCAAAATACGTGAAGCGATACGATCCGGATGGAAAGGCTCCAGCGCATCGTTTTTTTCACCCATCCCGAGGAATTTAATCGGTTTGCCCGTGATATGGCGAATTGAGAGTGCAGCACCACCACGCGCGTCACCATCAACTTTCGTCAGGATCACACCCGTCAGCGGCAGCGCTTCGTTAAACGCTTTCGCCGTGTTTGCAGCATCCTGGCCGGTCATGGCATCGACAACAAACAGCGTTTCAACCGGATTAATCGCGGCGTGAACCTGTTTGATCTCGTCCATCATCGCTTCGTCGACGTGTAAACGGCCGGCGGTATCGACGATCAGAACGTCATAAAATTTCAGTTTGGCTTGCTGAAGGGCGCGGCGAACGATATCAACCGGCTTTTCCTGTGCATCCGACGGGAAAAAATCCACTTCAACTTGCTGTGCCAGCGTTTCCAGCTGTTTGATCGCCGCAGGGCGATAGACGTCGGCAGACACCACCAGCACTTTTTTCTTTTTCTTTTCTTTCAGGAATTTCGCCAGTTTACCGACGCTGGTGGTTTTACCCGCACCTTGTAAACCCGCCATCAGCACGACGGCCGGTGGCTGTGCCGCTAAATTGAGCTCGGTGTTCGCCTCGCCCATCGCGTTTTCCAGTTCTTTCTGGACAATTTTGACGAATTCCTGACCCGGTGTAAGGCTCTTATTGACCTCAACGCCAACGGCGCTCTCTTTCACCCGGTTGATGAAGTCACGAACGACCGGCAGCGCAACGTCCGCTTCCAGTAACGCCATGCGGACTTCACGCAACGTCTCTTTGATATTTTCTTCGGTCAGCCGCCCGCGGCCGCTGATATTGCGCAGTGTGCGCGACAATCGATCGCTTAAATTCTCAAACATCGTCTCTTGCTCAACGTAATGACAGGCCGCTTTTGCGACGTAATTGCGGGATTATAACACGAAGCGTTGACGATCTCTGCTTTGGCGTCTCAGATAGGTTGGAGCGTGACGCGGGTAACGTTATACTGCGGTTCTCATTCACTTTTCGATGCTACTGAAACGCTATGTCAGTTTTTGCTCTCGTCGCCATGTTGGCCTATCTGTTCAGCCTTGCACTGATCATTCCGAGCATCATTCGGAAGAACAGCGCATATCGGCGTCTGGCACTGATTTCCGTGGTGGTGGCGCTGGTGTGTCACGCCGTTGCGTTGCAGCAGCGCATCTTTGACGTCAGCACCGGCCAGAACCTGAGTCTGGTCAATATAGGCTCGGTGGTGAGTTTAATCATTGGCACGGTGATGACGATTGTCGCTTCGCGCAATCGTGGCTGGTTCGTTCTGCCGATCGTCTACAGTTTTTCTCTGATCAACCTGGCCTTTGTGACATTTCTGCCGGGCGAGTTCATTACGCATCTGGAGGAAAGCAAAGGGCTGCTGGTCCACATCGGCCTGGCGTTGTTCTCTTATGCGACGCTGATGATTGCCGCACTCTACGCACTGCAGCTGGCGTGGCTCGATTACCAGCTCAAGAACAAACGTCTCACCTTTACTGCCGATATGCCGCCACTGATGAGCATCGAGCGTAAACTTTTTCACATCACCCAGATCGGTGTCATTTTACTGACGCTGACGCTGTGCACCGGTTTGCTGTATCTGAACAATCTGTTCAGCCCGGAGAATATCGACAAGGCCGTCTTATCGATACTGGCATGGTTCGTTTATATCGTCCTGCTGTGGGGACATTATCACGAAGGCTGGCGTGGCCGCCGCGTGGTATGGTTCAGCATGGCTGGCGCCATTCTTCTGACTCTCGCCTATTTTGGCAGTCGCCTGATCCAGCAAATCATGGTTCATCAATAATAAGGAATTCCCGTTGGAGCACGTCTCGACAACAACCCTGATCATCATATTGATCATCATGGTGGTGGTTTCGGCTTATTTTTCAGCCTCCGAAACCGGTATGATGACACTCAACCGTTACCGGTTACGTCACCTGGCCAAGCAGGGTAACCGCGGTGCACGTCGCGTCGAAAAGCTGTTAAAACGCCCGGATCAATTGATTAGTCTGGTGCTCATCGGCAACAATCTGGTCAACATCCTTGCTTCCGCTCTGGCAACAATTGTGGGTATCCGCCTCTACGGCGATGCTGGCGTTGCGATTGCCACCGGCGTGCTGACTTTCGTGGTACTGCTGTTTGCCGAAGTGTTGCCGAAAACCTTCGCGGCACTGAACCCGGAACGCATCGCTTTCCCAAGCAGTATTTTGTTGCGCCCGCTGCAAACCATCATGATGCCTTTAGTGTGGATCCTTAACAGTCTCTCGCGTCTGCTGATGACCATGTGCGGTATCAAAACCACTACCAGCCTCAGCGATGCGATGAGCAAAGAAGAGCTGCGGACTATCGTGAATGAATCGCGCTCGCAAATCTCCCGTCGAAATCAGGACATGCTGCTTTCCGTGCTCGACCTTGAGAAGGTGACGGTCGATGACATCATGGTGCCGCGCAATGAAATCGTCGGTATCGATATCAACGATGACTGGAAATCCATCATCCGCCAGCTGACGCATTCACCGCATGGTCGTATTGTGCTTTACCGTGACTCACTCGATGACGCCATCGGCATGCTGCGCCTGCGCGAAGCGTATCGTCTGATGACCGAGAAGAAAGAGTTCACCAAAGAAAACCTGCTGCGCGCCGCCGATGAGATTTACTACATCCCGGAAGGCACACCGCTGAATATTCAGTTGGTCAAGTTCCAGCGCAATAAGAAAAAAGCCGGAATTGTGGTCGATGAGTACGGCGATATACAGGGGTTGGTGACAGTAGAGGATATCCTCGAGGAAATCGTCGGTGATTTTACCACGTCGATGTCACCGACACTGGCCGAAGAGGTGACGCCTCAAAGCGATGGTTCCGTTGTGATTGAAGGCAGTGCGAACGTCCGTGAACTGAACAAAGCCTTTAACTGGAATCTGCCTGCTGACGGGCCACGAACCATGAATGGCATGCTACTGGAAGTGCTGGAAGAGATCCCAGTCATCGGCACAAACTTGCGGATTAAGAATTATGAAGTCGAAATTCTGGATGTGCAGGAGAACATGATCAAACAGGTTCAGGTACGCCCTCTCCAACCCTTACAAAGCACCGTAAATCAGCGCTAGCAGCAAGAGTTGCAGACATAAAAAAGACGCGAAATTCGCGTCTTTTTTTGCTTCTGCCCAATGAACTAGATGTGCAATTCAGACAGTTTTTCTTTTGGCAGAGCCAGATCGTCGTTACGGTTCACGACAACGTCGTGATCGAGAATGTGCTGCGCGATTTCCTGCGCTTCTTTCAGAGAATGCATCTCGAAGGTACCGCACTGATACTCATTCAGCTCAGGGATCTGACGTTGTTCTTTCACCTTCAGAACATCTGCCATCGCCGCTTTCCAGGAATCAGCGACCAACTGCTCTTCCGGCACACCGATCAGGCTCATATAGAACCCGGTACGGCAACCCATCGGAGAAATATCGATGATCTCAACGCCGTTTCCGTTCAGGTGATTACGCATAAAGCCTGCGAACAGGTGCTCCAGCGTATGAATACCACGCTCAGGCATCACTTCAATATTCGGGCGGCAGAAGCGCAGATCGAACACAGTGATGGTGTCCCCGTGCGGGGTTTTCATGGTTTTTGCGACGCGAACAGCAGGTGCTGCCATACGGGTATGGTCTACGGTAAAGCTATCCAACAGTGGCATATCGTCACCTCTCCTAAATAAATTAAATTTTTTTACGAACTCAGGAAACCTTTTCCCAGCATGCGGGTCTTAATTAGTGAAAGACGCGCATTTGTTATCATCATCCCTGTAAACAGAGATGTTTATTTGGCCACATTAATTGTGGCCTTTTTCTTTTTTACTCTTCGGTACCACCTGCGTGAGCAGCCAGATAGTCTTCTAAGCTTAGCGTGTCACTGGCTTCCATGTCGCGCTGACGCTGCCATGAACCATCCTGCTCTGCCAGCAATGCGCTTTCATCCAATACTTCCAGCGGTTCGCTGACCAGCATCTGACGATATTTCTCGGCCAGTTCCAGTCCTAAATTACCCACGCCCTGCTGTTTCAGTGCTTTCAGAATACGCGCGGAGTAAGTCAGCTCCGGATCATCAAACGCCGCAACCAGTTCCTTACAAACGTCCTGATACAGATGATCGCCATTCTGACTGTCCATCACCTGTGCCACGCGGTTCAAATCAGCGAACAAATCTTTGCCAACCTGATCCAGCGGTTTGCGTTCGTCATAACAACCGATGCCGATCGTCTGACCCGGCTTACGCCCTTCGAGGATCACGCGGTTCCAGTTCTGGCGGGTACAACGCAGCTCATCGCTGTTCATCTCAGGCGCGTCAGCTAAGGCACACCATACCAAAAACAGATCGAGGAAACGCGCCTGCGTCGCATCAATCCCTACAGGGGAGAATGGATTGACGTCCAGCGATCGCACCTCAATGTATTCGATCCCACCACGCAGCAACGCCTCAGAAGGTGTTTCACCTGATTTAGTCACGCGCTTAGGACGGATTGGCGCATAAAGCTCGTTCTCAATCTGTAACACATTGGTGTTCAGTTGCAGATATTTTCCGTCTTTCTTCACTCCCATTTGGGCATATTCTGCCGATGGCGTGCGGATCGCCCTTTTAACGCCTTTCACATAAGTTTCAAGATCGTTAAAGGTGATATCCAGATTGCTCTGCGATTTGTTGGTGTAGCCCAAATCACTCAGACGCAGTGACGTCGCATATGGGAGATAACACATCCCGCCTTCGGTATATTCGAAAGGCAGGTCTGTCTTACGACCTTTGAGGAAAGATGAACAGATCGCAGGCGACGCGCCAAACAGGTACGGGATCACCCAGCCGAAGCGGTAATAGTTGCGGATCAGCTTAAAGTAACCCGCTGAAATCGCTTCTTTGCCGCTTTTCGCATCCGTCACGCCCAGACGCTCTTGCCAGAATGACAATGGCAGTGAGAAGTTGTAATGGATGCCGGAAATGACCTGCATCAGCGCGCCGTAACGGTTCTTCAGGCCTTCGCGATACAGCGTTTTCATGCGCCCGACGTTAGACGAACCGTACTGCGCGAGTTCGATGTCCTGTCCGGATTCGATAAAGCACGGCATGCTGAATGGCCACATGCGCTCATCACCAAGCTCACGCGCAACGTGACGATGAATGTCACGCAGAAACGCCATCAGATGCTCGATATTGTCATCGACGGGCGTAATAAATTCTAATAAGGCTTCAGCAAAATCGGTGGTGATCCAGCGATGCGTCAACGCCGCACCTAAGGATTCCGGATGTCCGGTTGTCGCTAATGAACCATCGGGATTAACACGCAGCGTTTCACGCTCAATACCGCGACGAATACCTTTAAGTGCCTGAGGATGCGCTTCCAGCCAGGAAAGCGCCTGTGATACATCCGGGATCAAATTGACCTCCCGCTCTGTGAAATCATTGATTTGCAAGCATAGTGAGTCTGCATAGATGTGACCATAATTGATGACTGATGCCAATCTAACCGAACCATGAAAGTCCCTGTAGCGTTACCACAGTAATAAGAACGTAACGCACCGCTTTTCCAATAAACATGAAAAAGACCACCGGACCCCACGGCATTCGCAGCCAACCTGCTAAAACGCATAACACATCGCCAATCACCGGTAGCCAGCTCAGCAATAAAGCGGCCGGTCCGAAGCGCTTCAGCCAGCCTTCTGCAACGTGTAACCCACGCTGAGGCTTTAGCTGCGGCAGAAAGCGTCCGATGATGACGTTAGTTATGCCACCTAAGGTATTGCCAACAGAAGCGGACAAAACCAGTGCCGCTGGCATTGCACTGCCAGCTGACAATAAAGCGACTAATAAGACTTCTGAGTTGCCGGGTAACAACGTGGCACTTAAAAAGCTGCTGCCAAATAAGGAAGCCAGCGCCACGGCGCTACTCACAGCGTACGCACGTCCACAAAAGCCATGTTGGCGCGTTTTGCCGCCTCAATACCAAAATCTGCATCTTCAAAGACGACGCATTTTTCAGGAGGCACGCCGATGAGCTCAGCGCAACGCAAAAAGGTATCTGGTGCGGGTTTATGGTTCTGCACATCATTAGCGCCTACGATCGCATCAAAGCAATCACGTAAGCCTAAGTGACGCAACAGAGCATCCGCCATCCAGTGTTCACTGCCCGTGCCTACCGCCATCGGACGGCGACCGTGATATGCCTTGACGACATCAATCAACGGCAACGGACGTACCGTGTCCAGCAACATTTCCTGCACCGCAGCGGTTTTCTCAGCGGCCAGAAGATGCGGATCCATCTCGACATGATTACTGTCGATCACAAACTTGGCGATGCGCCAGGTCGGAGAACCGTTCAGGGCAACCATGGATTCGACATCAAACTGCATGCTGTATTTGGTTAATACCTGATGCCATGCCTTACGATGAGTTGGCTCGGTATCCAATATGGTGCCATCCATATCAAATATTAGCCCTTCGTATTGATCGTACATCGAATGCTCCATGCTCACGAAAAAACTGGAAAACTACTTTATCGCAAAGTCTGGTGAAAGTCGCATTTTGTCCGTTCGCAGAGCACATCCGAACACGTCGGAAAATCAGAGAAATGAGGAGAGAAGCGCGAAGATGAAATGCAGAAAGCAAAAAACCCGCCGAAGCGGGTTTCTCTAATAGGGTTCACTCGGGAAGATTACTCGGCTAATGCCTCGCCCTGCGGCGCCGTTGCTAAAGCAACGTTATCTTCCTTCGTGCTATCTGCATGTTGAGTGCAATATAAAATTTTTTCATCGCTTCAACATACACAAAATATGGTGCACCCAGGAAGATTCGAACTTCCGACCGCTCGGTTCGTAGCCGAGTACTCTATCCAGCTGAGCTATGGGTGCATTGGGGTAGTGCTGATTTTATTTCGGAAAATACTAAGAGGAAGAACGGTGCACCCAGGAAGATTACTCGGCAATGCCTCGCCCTACGGGCCGTTGCTAAAGCAACGTTATCTTCCTTCGTGCTATCTGCATGCTGAGTGCAATATAAAATCCTATCATCGCTTCAACACACACAAAATATGGTGCACCCAGGAAGATTCGAACTTCCGACCGCTCGGTTCGTAGCCGAGTACTCTATCCAGCTGAGCTATGGGTGCATTTTGATTCTTACTGCAGATTTACCTGACCATTTTTCCTTACTACATCGGCGTTAGCCTTTGCCCATTACGCTCATTTGATTGCAAATCAACATACGCTTTGGAAAGTATGGTGCACCCAGGAAGATTCGAACTTCCGACCGCTCGGTTCGTAGCCGAGTACTCTATCCAGCTGAGCTATGGGTGCATTTTAAATGGCGGTGAGGCGGGGATTCGAACCCCGGATGCAGCTTTTGACCGCATACTCCCTTAGCAGGGGAGCGCCTTCAGCCTCTCGGCCACCTCACCATACGCCTCTTGCGAGTGTGCTGATTAACTTCGTTCAAGCTCATCGGCACTGCGTGGCGCACATATTACTTTCTGGCCCTTATAAGTCAAACCCTTTTTTCCTAACAATCACTCGATTGGACATTTCACGCGCAACCTGCACAGTTTGAAGGCAATAAAGCGGGAAAAACGCAGAAAACTCACGTTATTTTTTGTGCAAAGGGGATGACCGCGCCGGGCTCAAAAGAAAAGAAAGCAGAAAAAACACAGAGAAATACTGGGAGGGAAATCGGTAATATGTAGAAAAGAGGTTTAGCGCCTCGCCTTCAGCGAGACGCCTCGTAAATCAGTAACTCGTCTGTTGAGATTTTTCAGCCTGGATACGCTGATAGATCTCTTCACGGTGGACGGAAACCTCTTTTGGCGCGTTCACACCAATACGTACCTGATTACCTTTAACACCTAAAACGGTAACAGTAACCTCATCGCCAATCATGAGGGTTTCACCAACTCGGCGAGTTAGAATCAGCATTCTTTGCTCCTTGAATAATTAAAAGAGTCGGGTCTCTCAGTTTCCCGGCCATTATCGATCATAAGCGGGTAAAACGTAAGCCATGACCCCTACATTAAATGTAAGCGGCCTGCAACTTCAGCCATGAGTACTTTTAGTTTAGCTGAAATCATCGTTGTCGCGACCCTGTCGCGAAGCCTACCCCACCATTAAGACTGAAAACGCCATATTGCACAATACATTATGGCGCCTTCCAGGTTTGCGATTTATTTCTTCTTACAGCTTGGATTCAACCCAGGCCTCTACGGTAGCCAGAGCCGCCGGTAAAGCCTGAACATCGCTTCCCCCTGCCTGTGCCATGTCAGGACGACCACCGCCTTTGCCGCCCACCTGCTGGGCAACAGAAGCAATCAGATCCCCTGCTTTGACACGATCAGTCAGATCTTTGGTCACACCGGCAATCAGGCTGACTTTATCGTCAGCGATGGTCGCCAGTACAATGATCACTGACCCTAACTGGTTTTTTAGATCATCAACCATCGTACGCAGAATTTTAGGCTCTACGTTATCCAGCTGACGAACTAACAACTTAACGCCTTTCACTTCTTTGGTCTGACCCGACAAGGACGCACTTTCCTGCGCAGCTTGCTGGCCTTTCACTTGCTGAAGTTCTTTTTCCAGCACGCGTGAACGTTCTATCAGGGAGCGGATTTTATCGGTGATACTGTTCACATCACCTTTCACCAGATGCGCGACATCTTGCAGCAAATCGCTTTGCTGATGCAGTGCATTGATGGCGTTTTCACCGGTAATCCCTTCGATACGACGGATACCCGCAGCGGTGCCGGATTCGCTTTGAATACGGAACAGGCCGATATCGCCGGTACGGCTGGCGTGCGTACCGCCACACAGTTCGGTAGAGAAATCACCCATGCTCAGCACACGGACGCTGTCTTCGTATTTTTCACCGAACAGCGCCATCGCACCTTTTTCCTTCGCTTCATCCAGATCCATGATGGTGGTCTGAATAGGCAGGTTACGACGAATTTGTGCGTTCACCAGATCTTCGACCTGACGAATCTCTTCGGGTTTCATCGCTTCAAAATGTGAGAAGTCGAAACGCAGATAATTGTCGTTAACCAAAGAACCTTTCTGCGCGACGTGCTTGCCCAGCACCTGACGTAATGCCGCGTGGAGTAAGTGAGTCGCAGAGTGGTTGAGACGAATACGGTCCCGGCGTGCTGCATCCACTTGTGCTTCAACGCTATCACCGACGCTCAGTTTACCCACGTTCAGCGAGCCCTGATGTCCGATAGCTTTACCGTACTTCTGGGTATCGGAGACATTGAAGACGCCAGATGCAGTTTTCAGGATGCCTTTATCACCCACCTGTCCACCGGATTCGCCATAGAATGGCGTATCATCCAGCACTACAATAGCGTTATCGCCTGCCTGAATTTCATTGACTGACTGACCGTCGATGAACAACGCGACCACTTTGGAATGGCGCTGCATATGTTCGTAGCCAGAGAACTGAGTGACGCCGTCCACACGAACCATGCTGTTGTAGTCTGCGCTGAAGCCGCTGGACTCACGAGCACGACGACGCTGAACTTCCATCGCCTTTTCGAAACCGACTTCGTCCACTTTCAGATTGCGCTCACGGCACACGTCAGCGGTTAAATCCAGCGGGAAACCGAAGGTGTCATACAGACGGAAAGCAATTTCGCCATCCAGGGTGTCGCCGGTCAGTGAGGACAACTCGTCGTCAAGCAAGGCCAGACCACGCTCCAGAGTACGGGCAAACTGCTCTTCTTCGGTTTTCAGCAGTTGCTCAACCATCGCCTGCTGCTGTTTCAGTTCTTCTGCCGCCGGGCCCATCACCTCAATCAACGGAGCAACCAGTTTATAGAAGAAGGTGTCTTTCGCGCCCAGCATGTTGCCGTGACGGATCGCGCGGCGAATGATACGACGCAGCACATAGCCACGGTTTTCATTTGAAGGGATCACGCCGTCAGCGATCAGGAATGCGCAAGAACGGATATGGTCGGCAATAACGCGCAGAGATTTGCTGGTCAAATCGGTCGCGCCAGTGACTTCAGCCACAGCGGCGATCAGTTTCTGGAACAGGTCGATGTCGTAGTTTGAGTTCACATGTTGCATAACAGCGGTGATACGCTCAAGCCCCATTCCGGTATCTACGGACGGTTTCGGCAGTGGCAGCATGGTGCCGTCAGACTGACGGTTAAACTGCATGAACACGATATTCCAGATTTCGATGTAGCGGTCGCCATCTTCTTCTGCAGAACCCGGAGGGCCGCCCCAGATGTGGTCGCCATGATCAAAGAAGATTTCGGTGCAAGGGCCGCAAGGACCGGTGTCACCCATCTGCCAGAAGTTATCAGAAGCGAACGCACCGCCTTTATTATCGCCGATGCGAATAATGCGTTCTTTTGGAACACCGACTTCTTTTTCCCAGATTTCAAATGCTTCGTCATCAGTCTCATAGACAGTGACCCACAGCTTTTCTTTCGGCAGATTGAACCAGTTTTCGCCGGTCAGTAATTCCCAGGCGTAGTTGATTGCATCATGCTTGAAGTAATCGCCGAAGCTGAAGTTGCCCAGCATTTCGAAAAAGGTGTGGTGACGTGCGGTATAACCGACGTTTTCGAGATCGTTGTGCTTACCGCCCGCGCGTACGCAACGCTGAGACGTAGTGGCACGGCTGTAATCGCGTTTATCCAGACCGAGGAAAACGTCTTTGAATTGGTTCATCCCGGCATTGGTAAACAACAGTGTCGGATCGTTTGTCGGAACAAGCGAACTGCTTGAAACAACGTTGTGTCCCTTGCTCTGGAAGAAATCGAGAAACGCTTGACGGATCTCAGCGGTGCTCTTGCTCATAAATATCCCGGAATCATGCTGGAAGAACGGCTCTTGAGCCGGATAACGCTGCATAGAGCAGCGATCTGTACAGCTCACGAACGAAAAAGTGCGGATAAGATAAAATTTCTGCGCGGGGAAGTAAAATACCGTATGCGGTCAATCGTCAAAATCGCGATAAATAGACTGTATTTCTTCCTGAAAGAAGCCGCGATAGAGCAAATAACGCAGAACTTTTGATTTTTCTTTCCAGTCAGTAGGCAAATCCTCACCAAATTTTCTGACTGCCAGTTCGCGCGCCAGAATACACCAGTCTACCTCGGTGTTTTCCAGTGCCGTCGTAATGATTTCTTTATCGACACCTTTTTGCATTAATTCCGAACGGATACGCTGAGCGCCATAGCCTTTGTTACTGCGCCCGGAAATATAGCGGTCAGCAAATTTGGCGTCATCCAGCCAATGATGCTGATAGCAATAGTCGATCACTGCCTGCACATGTTCTTCAGGGATCTCTTCCGGCACCGGACGCGGTTCGGGCTTAGCTCTGAGAATATCTTCCTCCGCGAACTCATTCTGCGCCGGTCGCTTGCGAGATGACCAGCTACTTTTCTTGTTCGCCGGTTTAACGAAAGGCACCGGTGGTGTACGCAACTTCTTACGCAGCTCCATCTCGCCGTGGTCGCGCTGTGAAAGCAGACGCATCGCACGGTTCATCAGCGAATTGATCTTCGCCGCGTCCGCATCTTTCTCCTGAGGGGAAAATAGCGAGGATGCGGCGCTTTCCTGTTCTACCTGTTCGAGCAGCTTTTGCAGATCAATGGTATTTCCATTGGGTGCTTTTTCATCGGACATGAGTGACTCCCCTGATGCGAAAAATGCCAGCCTGGAAACCAGGCTGGCATTTTTTCGACAACATTTTATTTTGAAAGTGAAGAGCAAGAGCCCTGCTTTCAGATACCGGCGAAATTAAAACTCTTCGCTGGTTTCCATATCGTCGTCTGCAAGTTCTGCGGTGGTGGCAGCGGCCAGTTCACCAGTACCACTCAACAACATATCACGCAGTTTCTTATCCAGCTCAGCAGCAATTTTCGGGTTTTCTTTCAGATAATTGCAGGAGTTAGATTTACCCTGACCAATCTTCTCACCGTTGTAGCTGTACCATGCGCCGGCTTTCTCGACCAGTTTGTGCTTAACGCCCAAATCGATCAGCTCACCGTTAATGTTGATGCCTTCACCGTATAAGATCTGGAATTCAGCCTGTTTGAAAGGTGCGGCGATTTTGTTCTTCACAACTTTCACGCGCGTTTCACTACCGATCACCACGTCGCCTTCTTTGATAGCGCCGATGCGGCGAATATCCAGACGC
>NZ_CBCPJJ010000019.1:0-124126 GCF_965118895.1 Rahnella inusitata | reverse complement strand
CAGCTAACGCTTTTTGCTTGTTCTCATCAATAGCCATTTTTACTCCTCGTCTGATACAGGGGAACATCCCGCCTGCATCACTGAATATAATTTATGTACAGGTAATTGGCAGTAATTATACTGTATGCTCATACAGTATCAAGCCTAATTTTGCAGAAACTCAAACAATGCGGTTTGTAGCGCAAAAACAGCAGCTTGCAAACGCACCGCTTCGCGATCGCCGGAAAACTGTTGTTTCGCAGTTACGATACGCCCGTCTCCTCCGGCGAAACCAAACCATACGGTGCCGACCGGTTTTTCTGTCGAACCGCCGTCAGGCCCGGCAATACCGCTGACCGACAAGCCGATGTCCGCTCCAGCCGCGTGCAGAACGCCCTGCGCCATTTCGCGAACCACCTGTTCGCTCACCGCGCCGTACTGCTCAAGCGTCGCCTCGGAAACCCCGAGCATCTCATGTTTGGCGGCATTACTGTACGTGACAAATCCGCGGTCAAACCACGCTGAACTTCCGGCAATATCCGTGATGGCTTTGGCAATTAATCCCCCGGTACAGGATTCCGCACAGGTGATCCACAGCCCTTGCGCCTTTAGCTCTGAACCGATTTCCACACTCAGTTCATGTAAACGTTGTTCGGTCATCTTCCCTCCTGACGGTTCAGTTGAAACTCTCCCGATGTTAGCATTTCTCTTTCAATCTGTGAGTCCCAACGCAGTTATTTGCGCGATGCCTTCAGAATTAAGATAAAAAGCAAAAATAAGGGCCGCACCAGGCGACCCTCAGAAGAAATCACGGCCGGTTCATCGTGCCGCTTTCACTGCCTGCCCCAGTTGCCATACCGCCATTGCATAATGCACGCTATGGTTGTAACGGGTGATGGTGTAGAAGTTCGGCAGTCCGTACCAATACTGGTAATTCGTGCCCATATCAAGGCGCAGCAGGCTGGCTTCCTGATAATTTCCCAGTGAACCCAGCGGACTTAGCCCTGCAGCTTTCAGCGTAAAGAGCGGATACCTGGTCTTGAAGCCATTCTCAAGCAACGGCGCCTGACCGGCTGCCGGCACGGCTATTGGCGCGCCTTTGGTCCAGCCATGTGCTTTGAAGTAATTGGCCACGCTGCCGATGGCATCAATCGGATCCCACAGATTGGCGTGTCCGTCACCGTTAAAGTCCACCGCATAATCACGATAAGACGACGGCATGAACTGGCCATAACCCATCGCACCGGCGAAGGAACCGCGCAGACTCAGCGGATCGTCACCTTCACGACGCGACATCAGCAGGAAGGTTTCCAGCTCACCGGAGAAGTATTCAGCCCGACGCGGATACGCAAAGGATAAGGTCGCCAGCGCGTCAATAATGCGGGTTTTACCCATCACGCGGCCCCAGCGGGTCTCCACGCCGATAATACCGACAATGATTTCTGGCGGCACACCGTAAACCTGCTCGGCGCGCTGCAGCGCATCCTGATACTGATTCCAGAACACCACACCATTCTGCACGTTGTCCGGGGTAATGAATTTACTGCGATAACGGTTCCATGCGCCGTTCGGCACAGTCGACGGGCCACCAGACGGCGCCTGTTGATCCATCAATCTGAGCACAAAACCTAAGCGTTTAGTCTGCGCCAGCACATCGTGCAACTGCTGGCGGTCGAATCCATGTTCGCGGACCATTTTATCGACAAACTGATTCATCGCCGGATCGTAAGCAAAGTCACCGTTCTGAACTGCACCGGAATGTTCGGCCTGCAACAAAAAACCGCCGCTGGGTGCTGCATTAGTGCTGGCATTTCTTCCATCAGAGAAAGGGTTGCGTGGACCATCAGGCTGAGCCGGAGGCTTATTACTGCTACAAGCAGAAAGTGTTAAAACCAGGGGAAGAATGACAGCCAGGAGGCGCATCGGATATCCGTAACCATGCAATAAAAGAGGTGACGGTATGTTAGTGCATTATCAGAGCCGAAAAAACTGAAAATCGTCGTCTTTACAAGGAGGCTGACGATGCCTGTTTGCAGCGGTTTGCGTGACGTTACGCATCTTCTGCAAGCAACGTGGTTTTTTACCTCTACTCACGTTAGGATCCGTTGTAAAGTCGTTGCATCAGGCGCTATGAGCCAACAGGATGAATAAAAATTGAATGAAATCAATCAAAAGAAAAACAATATGAGCGGACTGGAAGCCCACACACCAATGATGCAGCAGTATCTGCGTCTTAAAGCAGAGAATCCGGAAGTTCTGTTGTTTTACCGTATGGGCGACTTCTACGAACTGTTTTATGACGATGCGAAACGCGCGTCGCAACTGATGGATATCTCGCTGACCAAACGCGGTTCCTCTGCCGGTGAGCCGATCCCGATGGCGGGCGTGCCTTATCACGCTGTAGAAGGTTATCTTGCGAAGCTGGTACAGATGGGGGAATCCGTCGCAATCGCAGAACAGATTGGTGATCCGGCTCTGAGCAAAGGGCCGGTGGATCGTAAGGTGGTGCGTATCGTCACCCCAGGTACGGTGAGTGACGAAGCCCTGCTAAGCGAACGTCATGATAATCTGCTGGCTGCCATCTGGCAGGACGGACGCGGTTTCGGTTATGCAACGCTGGACATCAGCTCCGGCCGTTTTCGTGTCGCCCAGCCTGACGATCTCGAAACGATGGCCGCAGAGTTGCAGCGCACCAATCCGGCAGAGTTGCTGTACCCGGAAAGCTTTGAGGCGATGCCGCTGATTGCTTCACGCCGTGGTCTGCGGCGTCGTCCGATGTGGGAATTTGAGCTGGAAACAGCGAAACAACAACTGAATCTGCAATTCGGTACCCGCGATTTAAGCGGTTTTGGTGTTGAACAGGCCGCTCAGGCACTGCGTGCGGCCGGATGTCTGCTGCAATACGTGAAAGACACCCAGCGCACCGCCCTGCCCCATATCCGTGGTGTCACCATGGAACGCCAGCAAGACGGCATTATTATGGATGCGGCCACGCGCCGAAATCTGGAGCTCACGCAAAATCTGGCCGGTGGCGTCGAAAATACGCTGGCAGCAGTGCTGGATCAGGCGGTGACGCCGATGGGTAGCCGTATGCTCAAACGCTGGATCCATATGCCGAGCCGCGACATCAAAATGCTGGCAAACCGCCAGCGCACAATTGGTGCATTGCAGGATATTACCGCGGATTTACAGCCAGTGTTGCGTCAGGTGGGCGACCTCGAACGTATTCTGGCGCGCCTGGCACTTCGCAGCGCACGTCCGCGAGATCTGGCCCGTATGCGCCATGCGCTCCAGCAGTTGCCGGAAATCCGTGAGATTTTAAACGATACCGCCGCTGAGCATGTTCAGATACTTGTTGAACAGACTGGCGACTTCACAGAGCTGGTGGAATTACTGGAACGCGCTGTGATCGAGAGCCCGCCAGTGCTGGTTCGCGACGGCGGCGTGATTGCGCCGGGGTATAATGCTGAGCTCGACGAATGGCGCGCGCTGGCCGATGGCGCGACAGATTATCTGGATCGTCTGGAAATCCGTGAGCGTGAAAAGCTGGGGCTCGATACGCTCAAGGTCGGATTTAACGGTGTTCACGGTTACTACATTCAGGTCAGCCGGGGTCAGAGCCATCTGGTGCCAATTCATTACGTTCGCCGCCAGACGTTGAAAAACGCCGAGCGCTACATCATTCCCGAACTTAAAGAGTATGAAGACAAAGTCCTCACCTCTAAGGGGAAAGCGCTGTCGCTGGAAAAAGCATTGTATGAAGAACTCTTTGATCTGCTGATGCCGCATCTTTCCGCATTGCAACAAAGCGCCAGCGCGCTGGCTGAGCTCGACGTACTGAGCAATCTTGCAGAACGTGCTTATACGCTCAACTATGCCTGCCCGACCATGAGCGAAAAACCGGGAATAAACATTACCGGCGGACGCCATCCGGTGGTCGAACAGGTACTCAGTGAGCCGTTTATCTCCAACCCCCTGAACATGTCTCCGGCAAGACGGATGCTGATCATTACCGGCCCGAATATGGGGGGTAAGAGTACTTATATGCGTCAGGCGGCGCTGATCGTTCTGATGGCGCACATTGGCAGCTATGTGCCTGCGGAAGCGGCAACCATAGGTCCCGTCGATCGTATCTTTACCCGTGTCGGTGCGGCTGACGATCTGGCTTCCGGCCGCTCGACCTTCATGGTCGAAATGACAGAAACGGCTAACATCCTGCATAATGCCACCGAAAACAGCCTGGTGCTGATGGATGAAATCGGTCGCGGCACCTCGACCTATGACGGCTTGTCGCTGGCATGGGCCTGCGCCGAAAATCTGGCCAGCCGTATCAAAGCCATGACCCTGTTCGCCACCCATTACTTCGAGCTGACCACACTGCCGGAGAAAATGGAGGGCACGGTGAATGTGCATCTGGATGCGATCGAGCACGGTGACACTATTGCTTTTATGCATAGCGTTCAGGACGGCGCTGCCAGCAAGAGTTACGGTCTGGCCGTGGCCGCACTTGCCGGTGTACCACGTGATGTGATTAAACGGGCGCGTCAGAAACTTAAGGAACTGGAAACGTTGTCGAACAACGCCGCAGCCAGCAAGGTTGATGGCCCGCAGCTGGCGCTGCTGACAGAAGATGTCTCACCGGCTGTCGAAGCACTGGAAGCACTGGATGTGGATTCGCTATCGCCCCGACAGGCGCTGGAATGGATTTATCGTTTGAAAGAGTTGGTGTAAAAGCCGCAAAACGTGGATGTTGTTTATTGAAATAGTGGATGTTGTTTATTGAAATAGCTGACATCAAAATAACAGAAATAAAAAACGGTGGGGATTAGCCCACCGTTCTTTTTGATGCCAAATTAGATGCTGTATTTATTGCCTAAAAGCGAATGACTCGCAGAGCACATTACTCACGGAACAGAGCTTCGATGCTCAGTCCCTGTCCCTGCAAAATCTCACGCAGGCGACGCAAACCTTCTACCTGAATCTGACGAACACGTTCACGTGTCAGGCCAATCTCACGGCCCACGTCTTCCAGCGTCGCTGCTTCATAGCCCAACAGGCCGAAACGGCGCGCCAGCACTTCACGCTGTTTTGCATTCAACTCGAATAACCACTTCACGATACTCTGTTTCATATCGTCGTCTTGCGTGGTGTCTTCAGGGCCGTTGTCTTTTTCATCCGCGAGAATGTCTAACAGCGCTTTCTCAGAGTCACCGCCCAACGGGGTGTCTACAGAGGTAATACGCTCATTCAGGCGCAACATACGGCTGACATCATGGACCGGCTTGTCGAGTTGCTCAGCAATCTCTTCTGCGCTCGGCTCATGGTCCAGTTTATGCGCAAGTTCACGTGCAGTACGCAGGTAAACGTTAAGCTCTTTCACGATGTGAATCGGCAGACGAATGGTACGGGTTTGATTCATGATCGCCCGTTCAATGGTCTGACGTATCCACCATGTCGCATAGGTAGAAAAACGGAATCCACGCTCAGGGTCAAATTTTTCAACCGCGCGGATGAGACCCAGGTTACCTTCCTCGATCAAATCCAGCAGTGCCAGTCCGCGATTACTGTAGCGGCGGGCAATTTTAACCACCAAACGCAGGTTACTTTCAATCATACGGCGACGCGAAGGGACATCTCCACGCAGCGCACGTCTTGCAAAATAAACTTCCTCTTCTGCTGTAAGCAGAGGGGAATAACCGATCTCACCGAGGTACAGTTGAGTTGCGTCCAGCACTCGTTGGCTTACAGTCTGCGACAACAACTCTTCTTCAGCGTCGTTATCGGCAGTCTCTTCGACTGTGGCTTTCTCGTCAAAGGCTTCAGCGCTGTTCTCATCGAAATCTACATCATCATGTAACTCGTTAACTTTCAGCGTATTCTGACTCATAAGCTGCTCCTACCCGTGGTCCCGAGGGCAGAATTCAAGACTCTGCCCGTGTTATCGCTGCGGAAGATAACGCAGCGGATTTACGGATTTCCCCTTGTAACGAATTTCAAAATGCAATCTTACTGAACTGGTTCCGGTGCTACCCATAGTCGCTATTTTTTGTCCCGCCTGCACTTCTTGTTGTTCCCGGACCAGCATTGTATCGTTATGTGCATAGGCGCTCAGGTAATCATCATTATGTTTGATGATGATTAGATTACCGTAACCGCGAAGAGCATTGCCTGCGTACACTACACGCCCTGAGGCGGTGGCGACGACAGACTGTCCGCGCGAACCAGCAATATCGATCCCCTTATTTCCCCCTTCAGAAGCTGAGAAATTATCGATAATTTTCCCGTCAGTCGGCCATTTCCATGTGGAAACCGGACCGCCATTATTTGTCGGAGTGGCAACGGGAGTACTGGCTACGGCAACAGGTGTGGTCGTGGTAACTACACCTGATGAAGGCAACATCTTACCTACATTCTGTTTACCAGAAGAATCAGAATACGTGGTAGTTGGTTGAGATGCAACCACAGAACCTGTGAGCATTCCCCCCGTCGGAACTTTCGGAACACCGCCATTCGTCGCGTCCGTAACGGCTAAAGATCCACCTGTGCTGGCCGCCGAAGAGACGTTGTTAATCTGGATATTTTGACCGACTTCCAGATTGTACGGCGCGGCGATATTGTTACGCGCAGCAAGGTCTCGGAAGTCGTTTCCTGTGATCCAGGCGATATAAAACAGGGTGTCCCCGCGCTTCACCTGATAGGTGCTGCCGCTATAGCTGCCCTTAGGGATAGAGTTGTAGCTGCGGTTGTACACAATGTGTCCACCGGAGCCGATCGCAGGCGCGTTTAGCTGCGAGGAATTCGGAGTATTCTGACCTGTCTGACTACCGCCACCGCCGCCATTTACGCTGCTGATGGGTGCTGATGTGGTTGAATTGTTCGTACATCCCGCCATCCATGCACTGATAAACGTACAGACCGCAATGCGGCTTAGTGTTTTTATTGGGCTTCCCGTGCTCATATTTCCCCCGTTACGGCAATCTCAGAATAACGCTTTTACCACGCACACCGCGCCAGCTGGCGCTTTTCGTATCATTTCATACCGTGCGGGCAGGCAACACGCTCATTCAGGCCAATCCCCGAATGCGCGGTGCCATAAAAAACTGTAGTGGATGCTATCAACATAGCCAGTACAGCACCATATAACAGTTGTATTTAAATTTTAAGGGGTTAGTCCTGCAGAGTATCGCAATCAGGCCAGCTCGCCTTTCACCAGAGGGACAAAGCGGACTGCTTCAATTGTTTCGGCAGCGAACTCATCCCCGCGTCGGGTGATGCGTTGCAGGATTTGATTCTCTTCGCCGACGGGCAGGATCATGACTCCACCGTCATCGAGTTGTTGCAGCAAATCTTGGGGAATTTCAGGGGGTGCAGCAGTGACAATGATGGCATCGAAAGGTCCGCGCGAAGGCCAGCCCTGCCAGCCGTCGCCATGACGCGTAGAGACATTGTGCAAATCAAGTTGCTTGAGACGTCTCTTCGCCTGCCACTGCAACCCTTTTATCCGTTCAACCGAAAATACATGCTCCACCAGATGCGCCAGAATTGCCGTCTGATAGCCGGAACCGGTGCCAATCTCCAGCACGCGTGATGAAGGCTTAAGGCGCAGCAACTCGGTCATTCTCGCCACTGTATAAGGCTGGGAGATGGTCTGCCCGGAGCCAATCGGCAGCGCAGTATTTTCGTAGGCTTTATGTTGAAACGCCTCGTCGACGAAACGCTCGCGCGGCACGGCCTCAATGGCATGCAGCAATTTTTCATCGTGGATACCCTGCTGACGCAGCTGTTCCAGCAGGTTATACATCGGTTTATTCACCATTCGCGCTCACCCCGGCTTTTTCTAACCATGAGACCACGACATCCTGAGCCGCATAGGCGGTTAAATCCACCTGAAGAGGCGTCACTGACACATAACCTTGCGCGACGGCGGCAAAGTCCGTATCTGGCGCGACATCAAACTTATCGCCCGGCGGACCGATCCAGTATAAATCTTGCCCGCGAGGATCCTGCTGACAAAATACCTGTTCAGCCGGATGGCGGCTACCACAACGCGTGACGCGAATGCCTTTAATCTCCGACAAAGGCAGGTCCGGCACATTAACATTCAGAATTTTGCCAGTACGCAAAGGCTCGCGCGCCAGTGCCCTGAGAAGGCGACAGGTGATGATGGCGGCGGTGTCGTAATGCTGGTGTCCGTCGAGAGATACCGCCAGTGCAGGAAAGCCGAGATGGCGACCTTCCATAGCGGCGGCCACCGTACCCGAGTAAATCACATCATCGCCGAGATTAGGCCCGGCGTTGATGCCGGACACCACGATGTCCGGACGCGGATGCATCAGGCTATTGACGCCAAGATAGACACAATCGGTGGGCGTGCCGTTAATGACTGCGGTATCGCCATTGGGATAGGACTGAATACGTAACGGGCCGTCCAGCGTCAGCGCATTGGATGCGCCGCTGCGGTTGCGGTCCGGGGCGACCAGCGTCACCTCGGCGAATTCACGCAGCGCGGACGACAGCGCCTGAATGCCGGGAGCCAGTACGCCATCGTCGTTACTCAGTAATATCCGCATTGATTTCATCCAGATGCATCAGCTCGCGCACAACGCTCGTGGCGTAGCTGCCTGCCGGTAGCCAGAATTTGAGTTCCAGAGTGACGTCATCCCAGCGCTGCCAGTGCATTTGTAAAGGCTGCAACATGATGGCACGACGCGCAGGTTCGACTCTTTCGCGTTTCAGTAAAGAAAGTAGATCAGCCTGAGAGCTCAGGCAAGCCAGCTCGAATGCTTCGGCATCTTCCAGCGTCCCTAACGGGCCATCACCAGGCAAGGGCGCTGTCACCAGCAACTCGCCGCTTTCTACACGCGGCAGCAGGGAGTCAAACTCTTCTGCTTTCGCGACAAACCAGCTGCCGCGTCCGCTGAGCTGCAAGGCATCGCCAAGCATTGCCTGACGCACCGTATTATCCGCCAGACGCTGGCTGGCGACGATGTTGAACATCGCGCTACGGCTGGCTGACAAATAGAAACTGCGCTTTGCTCGCTCTTTCGGACGGGCTTCGTTGGTTGCCCAGCGTTTCGCCTGCACCAGATTATTGCCGCCACGACCAAAGCGCTGTGTCCCGAAATAGTTCGGTACGCCTTGCTCTGCGACCATTGCCAGACGGGTTTCCACATTCTCAATATCGCTTATCTGGCGCAGCACCAGCGTAAACGCATTGCCTTTCAGTGTGCCGATGCGCATTTTTTTACGATGGCGTGAGGCGCGGATTACCTCGCAACCTTCGAGATCAAACTGACTGAGGTCCGGATCGACTTTGCCCGGCAAATGCAGGCAAAACCATTGTTCGGTGACCGCATGCCTGTCTTTCAGACCGGCGTAGCTGACATCGCGCGGATGCACTTTGGCGAAACGCGCCAGTTGCTCGGCGACAAACTGTGTGTTGCAGCCGTTTTTGCGGATCCGCACTAACAGATGTTCACCCTCGCCGTCCGGCTCAAAGCCCAAATCTTCTTCGACGATAAAGTCTTCCGGATTGGCTTTTAACTGGCCGGTTGCCACGGGTTCGCCCAGCAACCAGGTGAGACGTGACATATCTATCATGCGGTAATCTTCCACAACATCATTCCTTAATCAGCAGGGCGACGGCTTCGCAGGCAATACCTTCGCCACGGCCGGTGAAACCCAGCTGTTCAGTGGTGGTAGCTTTCACGTTAACGTCGTCCATATGACACTGCAAATCTTCGGCCAGAAATACGCGCATCTGCGGAATGTGCGGCGCCATCTTAGGAGCCTGCGCGATGATAGTGATATCCAGATTGCCCAGCTTGTAGCCTTTCGCACGGATGCGGCGGTACGCTTCGCGCAGCAGCTCACGACTGTCAGCACCTTTGTAAGCCGGGTCGGTGTCCGGGAACAATTTACCAATATCACCCAGCGCCGCAGCGCCAAGCAGGGCATCCGTTGCCGCATGCAGCGCGACATCACCGTCGGAGTGGGCCAGCAAACCTTGCGGATAAGGAATACGCACACCGCCGATCACCAGCGGGCCTTCGCCGCCAAACTTATGTACATCAAAACCGTGACCGATACGCATTATGCGTTCTCCTCGTGGGATATGCGGGTTAAATAGAACTCAGCCAGTGCCAGATCTTCCGGCCTGGTGACTTTAATATTATCGGCCCGCGCTGGGACCAGCACCGGATGATAGCCACAATATTCCATTGCAGAAGCTTCATCAGTGACCACAGCGCCTTCATTAAGCGCACGGCGCAGGCAGATTTTCAGTAATTCGAGAGGGAAAAATTGGGGCGTCAGCGCATGCCAGAGATCCTGCCGGTCGACCGTGTGTGCGATAGCCTGCAAACCAGTTTCACCGCGTTTCATGGTGTCGCGAACCGGGGCGGCGAGGATCCCGCCGGTCTTACTGCTCGTTGAAATCGCCAGCAAATTATTCAGATCATCAGGATGCAGACAAGGGCGCGCGGCATCATGCACCAGCACCCAGCCGCGTTCTCCGGCCGCGTCAAGACCCGCCATTACGGACTCTGCGCGCTCGCCGCCACCGGTCACTACCTGAATGCGGGGATCCTGAGCTATTGGCAGCGACGCAAACTGCGTGTCATGCGGGCTCAGGGCCACGATCACCTTTGTGACCTGGTCGTTGTGCAACAAAGCGCGGATCGAATGTTCTATCAGCGTTTTACCGCCGATAGAAAGATACTGCTTAGGACATTCTGCCTGCATACGGCTGCCAATTCCGGCAGCGGGTAAAACGGCAATGACCTTTGGAAGGGAAACTGCGGTGTGGCTCATGGCTATGGGTTCGGATTATTTTGCGAAAGATTGCTGCCCGGAGCGCGTTTATTGTCTGGCACCAGACGATAGAAAGTCTCACCGGGTTTGATCATACCCAGTTCGTTGCGTGCACGTTCTTCGATCGCTTCCTGACCGCCGTTTAAATCGTCGATTTCAGCGAATAATTGGTCGTTACGTGATTTCAGTTTGCCGTTGTTGACCTGCTGCACTTCAACGTCATCGTTCACACGCACGTAATCATGAATACCATTCTTGCCCAGCCACAGCGAATACTGTAACCAGCCAAGTAAAATCAGTAACAGCAGTGTTAGTTTGCCCATCCCCGCCCCCTAAAAAAGCCGGGCAATCATCCCACAACTTTCCTTCTGACTCCACTGTGGCAGGATAATTGCCGTTGAGATTCAGACTTACGCACGCAATTATGGGTGAGAATGACACAATGGGTTACATCGTGGAAAAGAATTGCCGGAAAAATCGCCAGTCAAAAGAGATAAAAAAGGATCCTTGCAGGATCCGATACAGAGTTTTTTTTCCTCACCAGCCGGAGAGAAATGAGAATACGGTCCAGAACAGGCCGATGACGCAAACGCCGGTGGCGACGGGAGTTTTGAACCAGCCACCGCGAAAAAGCATGCTGAAAGCAATACCGATAAGCACCGACACCGGCATCAGCGCCAGGAAGAAGGGCCAGGTATAGAGGAGAAAAAACAGAGTATTCGAGCCGTACACCCAAAAAGGGATCGCCAGCGCCAGCCAGTAACAAGCGAAACCAATAGATCCCCCCTGCACGGAGTAGGACGGATCGTCGTTTTCTGCACTGTCTGTGGTCTGCGCTAACCGCAGCAAGGGCGGGTGTTCCGCCCTGATACGATCGAGGCGGATACGACTGACCAGTCTGCTGAGTAAAGCCTGCATAGGTGATCCCTGTGTTCAGTGTAAACCGGCACGCTCTGTGGCGTTTGGCCGGCAACATTCAGGGATTGATAATACCGCGCCGGCGCATCACATCTAACAATTGGGGAACCAAATGTGTTACCAATTGTTCACCTTCAAGATGCACATCCGGCGCTTCTGGCGGCTGATATTCAGAGTCGATACCGGTGAAGTTTTTCAGTTCACCGGCACGCGCTTTTTTGTACAAACCTTTCGGATCGCGCGCTTCGCAGACTGCCAGAGGCGTATCCACAAACACTTCGATAAACTGTCCGTCCTCCAGCAACTCACGCACTATATCGCGCTCGGCGCGATGCGGTGAGATAAAGGCAGTCAGCACAACCTGTCCGGCATCCACCATCAGTTTGGCGACTTCGCCGACGCGGCGGATGTTTTCACGGCGATCGTCAACGGTAAAACCCAGATCGCGGCACAGTCCGTGGCGGACATTGTCGCCATCAAGCAGATAGGTGCTGACGCCCAGCGCGTGCAGCGCCTGCTCCAGCGCACCGGCGACAGTGGATTTCCCCGAGCCCGAAAGCCCGGTGAACCAAAGTACCGCCCCGCGGTGACCATGCTGCTTTTCGCGATCCGCACGGGTGATGGCGTGAGGATGCCAGACGACGTTCTCATCTTTTAATAAAGCACCATCTTTCAGTAATTGCGGATCCTGAGACGCCATCTTATTTGCCACCGAGCAGGTCGCGTGCGCCCCAATGTGGGAAGTGGCGGCGAACCAGACTGTTTAGCTCCAGCTCAAAGGCGCTGTATTTGTCAGACTCTTCATACACCTGTTCCAGTGCTTCGCGTACCAGACCGGCACCCACGGTGACATTCGTCAGACGGTCGATAAAGATCATGCCACCGGTGACCGCATTGCTCTGGTAGTTATCCAGCACCAGCGGTTCATCGAAGGCCAGTTCGACCAGACCGATACCGTTAAGCGGCAGGTTTTCCACCACGCGCTGCGTCAGTGAGTTAATCTCAACCTGATATTCAATGTTCTCCACGCGCGCACGGGCTTTCTTGCCGCCAACTTTAATGTCGTAGCTCTGGCCGACGCTCAGCGGTTGCTCCGCCATCCACACCACGTCGACTTTGGCATTCTGCACCGGTTTCACGGTTTCATTCGCATCTACAAGCGTATCGCCACGGCTGATATCGCGCTCATCCGCCAGCACCAGCGTAATGGCCTCGCCGGCCCAGGCTTCCTGCAAATCTCCGTCGAAGGTCACAATGCGTGCGACGGTAGACTCCACGCCAGACGGCAGCACTTTGACTTTCTGCCCGACGCGAATCGAACCGGACGCCAGCGTACCGGCATAACCGCGGAAATCGAGGTTAGGACGGTTCACGTACTGCACCGGGAAACGCATTGGCTGCTGTTCGCGGATATTGATGATGTTGACGGTTTCCAGCACGTCGAGCAGCGTCGGGCCGATATACCAGCTCATTTTCTCGCTTGGTGTGGCAACGTTGTCACCTTCCAGTGCGGAAAGCGGCACAAACTTGATGTCCAGATCGGTCGGCAGCTGCTGCGCGAAATCCAGATAATCTTGTTTAAACTGCTCGAATACGGTTTCGCTGTATTCCACCAGATCCATTTTATTCACGGCAACCACCAGATGGCGGATCCCGAGCAGTGTGGCGATAAAGCTGTGACGACGGGTCTGATCCAGCACGCCTTTACGGGCGTCGATCAGCAGGATCGCCAGATCGCAGGTCGAAGCTCCGGTCGCCATGTTGCGGGTGTACTGCTCGTGCCCCGGCGTATCTGCGATGATAAATTTACGCTTCTCGGTAGAGAAGTAGCGGTAAGCCACATCAATCGTAATGCCCTGTTCGCGCTCGGCCTGTAAGCCATCCACCAGCAATGCCAGATCGATTTTTTCGCCCTGCGTACCGTGACGTTTGCTGTCGTTGTGCAGTGAAGACAGCTGATCTTCATAGATCTGACGCGTGTCGTGCAGCAGGCGGCCTATCAACGTACTTTTGCCATCATCAACGCTGCCGCAGGTCAGGAAGCGCAGCAGGCTTTTGTGTTGCTGGGCGTGCAGGTAAGCTTCAACGCCGCCCTGCTCCGCGATTTGTTGTGCAATTGCGTTATTCATTAGCTGCGGCTCCTCAGAAGTACCCTTGACGCTTTTTCATTTCCATAGAACCGGCCTGATCGCGGTCGATCGCGCGGCCCTGTCGTTCACTGGTGGTGGAGACCAGCATCTCTTCGATGATCTCCGGCAGCGACTGCGCTTCGGATTCAACGGCACCGGTCAGCGGCCAACAGCCTAACGTACGGAAGCGCACCATTTTCTTTTCGATAACTTCACCCGGCTGCAAATCAATGCGGTCGTCATCAACCATCAGCAGCATGCCGTCGCGCTCCAGCACCGGACGCGGCGCGGCCAGATATAGCGGAACGATTTCGATATTTTCCAGATAGATGTACTGCCAGATATCCAGCTCAGTCCAGTTGGAAAGCGGGAATACGCGAATACTTTCGCCTTTGTTAATCTGGCCGTTGTAGTTATGCCACAGTTCAGGACGCTGATTTTTCGGATCCCAGCGGTGGAAGCGGTCGCGGAACGAATAGATACGTTCTTTTGCGCGGGATTTCTCTTCGTCACGGCGTGCGCCACCGAAGGCCGCATCAAAACCGTGTTTGCTCAGCGCCTGCTTCAGACCCTCGGTTTTCATGATGTCGGTGTGTTTGGCGCTGCCGTGGACGAACGGGTTAATGCCCATCGCCACGCCTTCCGGGTTCTTATGCACAATCAGCTCGAAACCATAGTTCTTCGCCGTTCGGTCGCGGAACTCGTACATCTCGCGGAATTTCCAGCCGGTGTCCACGTGCAGCAGCGGAAACGGCAGCGTACCGGGGAAGAAAGCTTTGCGCGCCAGATGCAGCATGACCGAAGAATCTTTCCCGATGGAGTACATCATCACCGGGTTGGCGAATTCAGCAGCCACTTCACGGATGATATGGATACTCTCCGCTTCCAGTTGCCGCAAATGAGTCAGTCGTTTTTCGTCCATAACAGATCCTTTAAGCCAAATTCACAACCGACGGGCGTTGAGTGCCGTCAGTCTCAGGATGATGCCCAAACCACGCCAGTTGCTGATGAAGTGCTACCACCTCACCAATCACCAGCAACGCCGGCGTCGGCGCCTGTTGAGCCAGATGTTCAAGATTATCAAGCGTGCCGGTCAGCACCTGCTGATCCGCACGCGTTCCCCGGCCAATTACGGCAACCGGAGTGTGCGCTGCGCGACCATGAGCAATCAGTTGCTGGCTGATTTCGGCCGCCTTGAGCGTGCCCATGTAAATCGCTAATGTCTGCTTGCCTTTCGCCAGCGTCTCCCACTGAATGCCGTTATCTTCCGGCTTACAATGGCCGGTCACGAATACCACACTCTGCGCATGATCGCGGTGAGTCAGCGGTATACCGGCATACGCCGTGGCACCTGCCGCTGCGGTGACGCCGGGGACAACCTGAAAAGGAATGCCCGCCGCCTGGACGGCCTGTAACTCTTCGCCGCCGCGACCGAAAATAAAGGGATCGCCGCCTTTAAGACGCACGACCTTTTTCCCCTGCAGGGCCAGTTCGACCAGCAGGCGGTTGGTTTCTTCCTGGGCGACGGAATGACTGCCCGCACGTTTGCCGACACAAATCTTGTCGGCGTCGCGGCGCACCAGATCTAAAACTTCATCGCTGACCAGATAGTCGTAAAGCACCACATCGGCCTGCTGCATCACCTGAAGTCCACGTAAGGTGAGTAATCCTGCATCACCCGGCCCTGCGCCGACCAGCGTGACATTGCCGTTAAGCGAGATGTCTTCCGCGTTTTCTAACTGCTGTTGCAGTGCTTGTTCTGCTTCTGCGAGCTTTCCCGCAGAAGCGAGGCTGGCAAAGCGACCGGCAAAGGCCATTTCCCAGAACCGGCGGCGGGCGCGCATCGAGGTGAATTGCGTTTTAACGCTCTCACGCCAGCGTCCGGCGATATCAGCCATCTGCCCGAGGCTGGTGGGCAGCAAGGTTTCCAGCTTCTCGCGCAACATACGCGCCAGCACCGGAGCTTTACCGCTGGAGGAGATCGCCACCACAATCGGCGAACGATCGACAATTGAAGGAAAAATAAAGGAGCATTTCGGCTGATCGTCGACCACGTTAGCCATGACGAAGCGCTGATTGGCTTGCTCGAAGACTTCCGCATTGAGCGCCGCATCATCGGTTGCCGCAATCACCAGGAACACGTTATCGAGCTGCTCCGGCAGAAAAGCCTGCGCGACCCAGCTGACTTCTGCGGCCTGTTTGCGTTGTTCCAGCTCGGGGGAAAGTGCCTGCGCGACTATCCGAACTTGTGCGCCCGCTCGCAGGAGAAGATCTATTTTGCGAGCAGCGACTTCGCCACCACCGACAACCAGCACCGGGCGTTGTTTGAGGTCGGCAAATATTGGTAGATAGTCCACAAAAACCTTAACTGATAACCAGAATGAATATCCCGACTATACGTGCAGGCAATAATTGATCTGAAATGACGAAAAGGAATGATTAGTTACTAAATGGAATATAGAGCGCCAGACGGGACTCAGCCTCGCGGGAATTTCATCTGCCTGAATATTTTTCATGACCTGGCCGCGTTTATCATCCCGCGACAAAAAGAGCGATTTCAGATTTGGGAAATTGTCTATTGGCTCACACAATCGCATACTATCAGCCCTGTAAGACCGCCTGCGCGGCCTGCTGCTTTGATTGCCTTCCGGTCACCCTGACCTACTGACAAGGATTTTTGGCTATGTTTTCTTTTTTACGCATGAAGCGGACGCTGCTGGCTTTTAGCCTGGGCTGCGCCGGGATAACTCATGCGCTGGCGGCCACTTCGCCGCTTCCTCCGATGGGCGAAATCGCCAGTCAACAAATTCGCCATATCGCCACCTATTTTCCGGGGCGGATGGCAGGCAGTCCGGCGGAACTGATCGCCGCCGAGTACCTGAATCAGCAATTTAATAAATTCGGGTATCAGAGCAATCTGCGCGGTTTCGATACCCGCTATCTGTACACCAGCAATGATGGCAAACAGGACTGGCATAATATCCACGCCACCTCAGTCATCGCCGCGCGCGCCGGCGAAGTGCCGCAACAAATCATTGTGATGGCGCATTTTGATACGTACGTTCCGCAAAGCGATGCTGATACCAACCACAATCTGGGTGGCCTGACGTTGCAGGGCGTGGACGATAACGCCTCTGGTATTGGCGTGATGATGGAGCTGGCAGAGCGGATGCAGGCTGTTCCGACGCATTACAGCCTGCGTTTTGTCGCGCTGAGTGCGGAAGAAACCGGCGCGAAAGGGGCCGAGGATTTTATTAAACGGATGAGCGCCGAAGAGAAGAAAAATACCCTGCTGGTGATCAATCTCGATTCCCTCATCACCGGCGATAAACTGTATTTCAACAGCGGCGTGAATACCTCAGTAGCGGTCGCCAAACTAACCCGCGTGCGTGCCATTAATATTGCGCACAGTCTGGGTATTCCGGCAGAAAGCCATGCAGGCGCGCACTGCTGCGACGGTTTACAGGCGCTGGACGATGCGCATCTGCCTTTGCTCAACGTTACGGCCACCAATTATGCGCTGGGCAAGAAAGACGGCGTACAACAACGGGCGATCAGCAGCCACTTCCCGCTGGGCTCCGCCCGTTATCAGAGCCAGTTCGACAATCTGCAATATCTTGAAAGCGTACTGCCGGGGCGGATTGATAAACGCGCCAGAGACAGTGTGAAGGTGCTGTTCCCGCTGCTAAAAGGGCTGGCGAAACCTGCCAAACACGCCTGACCTGAGAAAGCACAAAAGACAACGGACGCTTTACGCGTCCGTTTTTTTATCGAAGATTATGCAAATCATCACTCATGTAAGCCGCATTCACGCTTCAGTCCAAAGAAGCGCGTGTCCTCTTCCTTCATCCCTTCTTCCCACTTTTTAGTGGTGTGCGTATCGCCGACAGACAGATAGCCCTGATCCCACAGCGGGTGGTAGCTCAGACCGTTGTCTTTCAGATACTGGAAGATCTGACGGTTATCCCAGTCGATGATCGGCAGGATCTTAAACACGCCGCGCTGTACCGCCAGAACAGGTAAATGCGCACGGCTGCCGGATTGCTCACGGCGCAGACCGGCGAACCAGGTTTGGACGCCGAGCTGTGCAATCGCACGGTTCATTGGCTCAACTTTGTTGATCTGATTGTATTTTTCGATCCCATCGACGCCCTGCTCCCACAGTTTGCCGTAACGCGCTTCCTGCCATGCGGGCGACTGCCCGGCGCGAAACACCTGCAGGTTGAGATTCAGCTGTTCGGTTAACGTATCAATAAACTGATAGGTTTCCGCAAAGAGATAACCGGTATCGGTGAGGATCACCGGAATATCGGATTTCTGCTGAGTGACCAGATGCAGACAGACCGCCGCCTGAATGCCGAAACTGGAGGACAGCGCGAATTCGCCAGGCATATTTTCCAGCGCCCACTGCACCCGCTCCTGTGCCGACAGCTTTTCGAGGCTGACGTTAATTTCCGCCAGCGCCATAGACTGTCCGGATTTCGGTAATGCATTCAATTCAGCCAGACTGAGTAAACTCATAGCGTCTCCGATAACTCGTCGCTCTTAATCGTAAAAATCACGTGCCGGATCAAGCACCGGCCTGATGATACCTGCGCGGATCACGAAGTCGCCGAAACCTTCATTCGTTTCGCGCTCTTTTGCCCAGCGGCCGACCAGTTCGTCGATAATGCCGAGGATCTCTGTATCTGAAATATTCTCGCGGTACATGCGGGGAATGCGCGTACCGGCGCGGTTGCCGCCAAGATGCAGGTTATAGCGGTTCATCGCTTTGCCGACTAAACCGATTTCCGCCAGCAGCGCACGTCCGCAGCCGTTCGGGCAACCGGTCACGCGCAGAACGATATGCTCATCACCCACGCCATGCCCGTGCATGATGCCTTCGACCTTGGTTACAAACTCCGGCAGGAAGCGTTCAGCTTCAGCCATCGCCAGCGGGCAAGTCGGATAGGACACACAGGCCATCGAATTTTTACGTTGCTCGGTGATCCCGTCGTCGATTAAACCGTGGTTGCGTGCCAGCGTTTCGATTGCGTCTTTGTCTTTTTCCGCGACGCCGGCGACGATCAGATTCTGATTAGCAGTAAGCCTGAAATCCCCTTTATGGATCTTAGCAATTTCTGCCAGACCGGTTTTCAGCGGCTTGCCCGGATAATCCAAAATACGGCCATTTTCGATAAACAGTGTCAGGTGCCACTGGTTGTCGATACCTTTTACCCAACCGATACGATCACCGCGGCCGGTGAATTCATAAGGGCGAACATCAGCAAACTGGATGCCTGCGCGCTTTTCGACTTCGGCTTTAAAGACCGGCACACCGACGCGTTCCAGCGTGTATTTGGTTTTGGCATTTTTACGATTGGTACGGTTGCCCCAGTCGCGCTGAGTGGTCACCACCGCTTCAGCCACGGCCAGCGTGTTCTCGAGCGGAATAAAGCCCAGTTCGCTGGCAGTACGGGCGTAAGTGGCTTTATCACCATGCGCGATGGAAAGTCCGCCACCGACCAGCACGTTGAAGCCGATCAGCTTGCCGTTGTCGGCGATCGCCACAAAGTTCAAATCGTTGGCGTGAAGATCCACGTCGTTTTGCGGCGGGATCACCACGGTAGTTTTGAATTTACGCGGCAGATAGGTCGCGCCCAGAATGGGCTCTTCGTCGGTGGTTTCGACTTTTTCCTGATCCAGCCACACCTCGGCGTAGGCACGGGTGCGCGGCAGCAGATGCTCGGAGAGTTTCTTCGCCCACTCGTAGGCTTCGCGATGCAGCTCAGACTCTACCGGGTTCGACGTACACAAGACGTTACGGTTCACGTCATTGGCGGTCGCCAGCGCGTCCAGCCCCAGTTTATTGAGCAACTGATGCACCGGCTTAACGTTCGGTTTCAGAATGCCGTGGAACTGGAATGTCTGACGGTTAGTAATACGGATGCTGCCGTAGATCGTGCTGTCATCGGCAAATTTGTCGATACCCAGCCACTGCGCAGGCGTCATTACCCCACCCGGCAAACGGCAGCGCAGCATCATGGCGTGACGAGGTTCGAGTTTTTGCTCAGCGCGTTCGGCGCGGATATCA
Organism: Rahnella inusitata; assembly: GCF_965118895.1. GTDB lineage: Bacteria > Pseudomonadota > Gammaproteobacteria > Enterobacterales > Enterobacteriaceae > Rahnella > Rahnella inusitata_A. Next base: position 104,215 of record NZ_CBCPJJ010000019.1, on the reverse strand, counting down.
CGGTCATCCTGCTGATACATACCGTGGAAACGGATTAACAGGAAGTTGTCACCGTTGAACCCGCCGGTCAGGCCATCTTTTAAATCTTCGGTAATGGTCCCGCGCAGGAAATTACTCTCCTTTTTCAGACGCTCAGCGTCGGCCAGCGGGGCATCGACGATCAAAGGGCCGGGACCGGGATTTTGTTCGCTCCACAATTTATTGCTCATAAGGTTTTCGCTCATTGCTCAAATTCGTTAGTAGACGTCACGCTGGTAACGACGATCCAGACGTAATTCACTTAAATATTCGTCGGCCGTTTCCAGATCCATCACGCCGTTTTCGGCAATAATTTCCAGTAACGCCTGCTCTACGTCTTTCGCCATACGGTTGGCATCGCCGCAAACATACACGTGCGCACCTTCCTGCAACCATTGCCAGACTTCCGCGCCTTTCTCACGCAGTTTGTCCTGCACGTAGACTTTTTCAGCCTGATCGCGTGACCACGCCAGATCGATATGGGTCAGCAGGCCGTCTTTGACGTAGCGCTGCCATTCCACCTGATAGAGGAAGTCATCGGTAAAGTGCGGATTACCAAAGAACAGCCAGTTTTTGCCGCTTGCGCCGTCGTTATCACGCTGCTGAATAAAAGCGCGGAACGGCGCGATACCGGTGCCGGGGCCAATCATAATGACCGGCGTTTCCGGGTTGGCCGGGAGGCGGAAGTTATCGTTATGCTCAATGAAGACTTTCACTTCGCCGTCTTCTTCCAGACGATCTGCCAGATAGCCAGATGCTCCACCAGAGCGCGGGCGGCCGTCGATGTCATAACGCACCACACCAACGGTGATGTGAACTTCAGTTTCGGTCTCGGCCTGCGAAGAGGCGATTGAGTACAGGCGCGGCGTCAGTGGACGCAGCAAATCCACCAGCTGTTGCGCGTCCAGTTCGGTCGGTGCGCGGCGCACCATATCCACAAACGGCACGGTCTGCGCATATTGCTGGAGCGCCGTTTTATCGGCCAGCAAACCGGTCAGGTGCTCGTCGCGGCACAGCCCGGCATATTTCTCGATAATCGGCGTGGTGTTTTGTGTCAGTTCGATGTGATGTTGCAACGCCTCGGCAAGCGGCAGCGATTTGCCATTCACCTCAACGGTTTCATCGCCTTTCAGCCACAGCAGTTCAACCACTTCCTGCACCAGTTGCGGATCGTTTTCAAACCAGATACCCAGCGCATCGCCCGGCTGATAACGCAGGCCGGAATCGCCAAGATCAATTTCAAGATGACGCACGTCTTTGTCGGAATCGCGACCGGTAATTTTCTGATTTACCGCAAGCGTAGCGGTCAGCGGCAACGCTTTGGTGTACGGACTGCTGTCTACCTGATTGACACTGCCTGCCAGCGTTGGCGCGGCTTGCCCGGAGGTATCGGCAGGCACGCGCTGTTGCAGCACTTCGACAATGCGCTTGCGCCATTCCTGCGCCACGTCTTTGTATTCGACATCCGCATCCACGCGGTCTAACAGGCGCTCCGCACCCAGTTCGCCCAGGCGGTTATCGAAATCTTTACCGGCCTGACAGAAGAATTCGTATGACGTATCACCGAGCGCAAATACGGCAAACGCGGTGTCTTTCATCTGCGGTGCTTTTTTGGATTGCAGGAATTTGTGCAGCGCGACGGCTTCTTCCGCCTGCTCGCCTTCACCCTGCGTCGAGGCCACGATCAGCAGCAGCTTTTCCTGACCAATTTGCTTGAATTTGTAGTCGCCTGCGTTGACCAGATTGACGTTCAGTTTCGCGGCGATGAGATCGTCACGCAGTTGTTCAGCTACGCGGCGGGCGTTGCCGGTTTGCGAGGCGGAAATCAGCGTAATGGCCGCAGCAGCCGGTGCGGCTACCGGGGCGGCAACAGCGCCCGGTTGCTGATTAACCATTCCCCAAAAATATCCGGAGAGCCAGGCCATCTGAGTCGGTGAGTAATCACCAATCGCCGATTGAAGGCGGGCCATTTGCTCGGGGGTCAGCGGGAGCAGTGAAATTGGAGGAGCCTGAGTCGTCATCGCGGTACGAATTCCCTTATGCAGAAGCCAGTCATCAATCCGGCCTTTTACGCATTTTTGCGCCCTTTGCGGTTAAATGAGCGCGCAGGAAAGACCTTTATTGTTTGTAAGGTTAACGAGGCCGATGATAACAATTAAAGAAGTGATGGAAATAATAAATAACCAAAAGAACTAAGAGGATTTAGAGGTAAGATTAACCGGAAAAACGGGTAAGGAAGGATTTTTATCGCACTGAAATCGCTATAAAAATTTCCCTGCACTTCCAGGACTGAACGCAAAGTGCCGGATAGATAAAGAAAAACCCCGCCGCAGCGGGGTAGTGAAATTTTCTCACTCACGTCCTTCAGAGATGGAACGCGTTGTGTTGCTCAAACCAGGCAAACTGTCCGGCGGCAAACACCGACATTTTACTGCCGCTGTGGCCGACGTCCGAAAGATCTATAAAATGCCAGTTAAACGGCGTGTTGTTCTGCTCGGCGCGTTGCTGCGACGTGGCGAAATAACTCTCGGCGCGATCCAGACGGTTAGTCCCCTGTGCCATCGCCTGCTTGGATTTGCGCAGTAAATGGTTTTCCGGGTCATCATCTTCAGCACCGACGGCAATCAGCACCGGCTTGGCAAAGTAATCATTCAGTTGCTGCTGACTGACGGCAACCGGCGCTTCGCGAAGACCGTAAGGCCAGCGCTGATCGGTGTCCGGCAACGTCCACCATCCTGCTGCTGCGCACACTGCCGCTTTGACATTCGGTTGCGGCAGCAGTGTCAGCATACGGTGGACGAACTGGCAGCCCGCACTGTTCCCAAACAGATAATATTGTTTCTGACGGGTCACGCCCTGTTTTTGCAGCGTGGTGAAAATATTATCGACAATCGTGAATGCCCACTGGGATTTAGGCTGGCGATGGTGAGTTTTGGCGTCCACCAGATTGCCGAGGTTATAACCCGCTGCGCCGGGAAAATCTTGCTCGCTGAAATGCGGCACCAGAACGCGTAAATGATACTGTTCGGCGACGGTTATCCAGTCGTTTCGGTACGTAGACGCATTACGGTCAACGCCGGTCATCACCATGACCACCGGCGTCGTTTCATCAGCATCGGCTGGCTGATAGGTGAAGACTTCCAGCGTCTTTTTGCCCTGCGCGATAGGAATATGTATCACACCGGCACCCGGCGGGAAGGTGACGGACACTTTCGCGGCCACCGGCGATTTTGTCTCAGGATGAACCGTTTTCGCTACGGCGGGCGCGGGTGCCTGAGCCGTCGGTGCGGTCTCAGCATACGCGCCAGCGGAGAAAATCAGCGCCAGAACGGCGCAACGCAGCACAGTAATCATTCACTATCTCAACAGGTTAGTTTCTACCGGCTCACTGTATGCCAGCAATGCAGGCAGTGTAAAGGCAGTTGAAGTCAGGATTTGGTGAAGAAAAGCGCAGTGAAGTCATGGCACGCAGGCCGGTATTCCGGTACTATGCCGCGTTTTTTCGAGCAACGAGAGCGCCTCATGACCACCACATTATTTAAAGATTTTCAGTTCGAAGCCGCCCACCATTTACCGCATGTGCCCGCTGGTCATAAATGCGGACGGTTACACGGCCACTCATTCACCGTGCGTTTAGAAATCACCGGTGAAGTGGATCCGCATACCGGCTGGGTGATGGATTTCGCCGATCTGAAAGCTGCGTTCAATCCGACATTGGATCGTCTCGATCACTATAATCTGAACGATATTCCCGGATTAGAAAACCCGACCAGCGAAGTGCTGGCCGAATGGATCTGGAATGAGATGAAGCCGAAGTTACCTTTGCTTTCCGCCGTGCGTGTGAAAGAAACCTGCACTGCGGGATGCATCTACCGCGGCTAACAATATTTACCGCGGGTCACTATATTTCCCGCGGGTCACTATATTTACCGCGGGTCACAATATTGCCCGTCAGGCAATGTTCAGATACTTGTGTGTCTGCATCGAAAGCCGCCAGTTCCTTGCAATGCAGGTCGCAATGCAAAGTTTGGTGGCTTCTTCTTTTTGACTGATCGGTTGCAGGGCGATAATACGCGCTTTGCTGTCGGTCAGGGTTTCCAGCAAAGCATCCAGCGCGTCGATATCACGCTGACGCGCCACCGGATGTTTCACTTCATCAGCACGTTTGAGCGCCTGCGGCAGAATGTCGTAGCCACCACGCATATTCACCTTTGGCGACACGGTCACCCAGGTATTCACTGAACAACGGACTTCGTGCGTCCCGCTGGTCTCAATCTGGCAGCTGAAGCCGTTCTTTTCCAGCAGCATGGTCAGCGGCATCAAATCGTAAATACACGGCTCACCGCCGGTGATCACAATGTGGCGCGCGGTATAACCCTGCTGCACGATGACGTCCAGCAACTGCTCGGAGGTCGCGTTGCCCCAGGCATCACTTTCTTCGGTTTTGACCAGAATGCGCTGCATATCGACTTCCCGATCGGCAATTTTATCCCAGGTGTGTTTGGTGTCGCACCAGCTGCACCCTACCGGACAGCCTTGCAGGCGTACAAAAATCGCCGGCACGCCGGTAAAATAACCTTCCCCTTGCAGGGTTTCGAACATCTCATTAATCGGGTACTGCATCGTTTTCTCAGTCATCTCTAAAAAGTCAGCGCGCATTATCGCAGATCGCAGGCGCTGCGCCAAACACGGGGCGCAGCGGAAATGTCTGCAAAAATGTCTGTCAGCCTGCAGAGTGAATGGCGTCGGTAAAACGTTGCGTGATCTGCTGCGGGCGGGTGATTGCACCACCGACCACGACAGAATGCGCCCCAAGCGTTAAGCATCGCGCCGCCATTTCAGGTGTATCGACATTTCCCTCGGCAATGACCGGCGTATCGCAATGCGCCAGTACTTGCCGCAGGAAGGCAAAATCGTCATGCCAGAGTTTGCTGCCCTGTGTCTCCTGAGTATAGCCGTGCAATGTCGTGCCGATACAATCAAACCCTAACGTCTGCGCGTTCTGCGCTTCTTCTAAGGTCGCGATGTCTGCCATCAGCAACAAAGCCGGAAACTCTTCACGAATGCGTTGCACCAGCTCGGCGAGCTGTAATTCGCCTGGGCGTTGATGGGCAGTGGCATCGAGCGCAATCATATCTGGCGCAACAGCCATCAGTTCGCGCACTTCTTTCAGAGTTGCCGTGATGTACACGTCGCTGGCGGGATAATCACGCTTAATGATCCCGATGATCGGTAATGGCACGGTGGCACGAATGGCTTTCACATCCGCGACGCTGTTGGCGCGGATCCCCGCCGCGCCGCCCTGCATCGCGGCCAGCGCCATGCGGCTCATAATAAAATCACTGTGCAGCGGTTCGTTGTCCAGCGCCTGACAGGACACCACCAGCTTTCCCTTGATGGTCGTTAACATTGACTGATTCATACTCCCAACATCTCCTCGATTTCATTTTTAATAATCGTGACGTGTGGCCCGTAAATGACCTGAATTCCGTTCCCACGGATAAGGACGGCCCTTGCTCCGCTGGACTTCAGCTTGCTTTCATCCACGTCTGCTGCCTGAAGGACGCTGATCCGCAAACGCGTTGCACAACAGTCCAGCTCGGCGATATTGGCCGCGCCGCCCAGAGCTTCAATAATCATTCCAGCGCGGTCGGTTACCACGTTATCCTGCTGAATTTCAGCCTCATCACGCCCCGGCGTTTTCAGGTTGAAGCGCCTGATCAGATAGCGGAAAGAGAAGTAATAGAGCGCGAACCACGGCACACCGACCAGCGGGACGTACATCCAGTGAGTTTTACTTTCTCCCTGTAAAACGCCAAACAGGATGAAATCGATAAAACCGCCGGAGAAAGTCTGCCCGATGGTGATCTGCAAAATATGCGCGATCATGAAAGCCAGACCGTCAAAAACGGCGTGCAGGACATACAGCATCGGCGCGACAAACAGGAACGAGAACTCAATCGGTTCAGTAATCCCGGTCAGGAAGGAGGTCAGTGCCGCCGAGAGCAGCAGCCCTGCGACCCGCTTTTTATTCTCAGGCCGTGCCGTGTGATACATCGCCAGACATGCCCCAACCAGACCAAACATCATGGTAATAAAGCGCCCGGACATAAACCGTGAGGTGCCGATATAAAACTGCTGCGTATTCGGGTCGGCCAGTTGTGCGAAGAAGATCCGCTGTGTGCCTTCCACCAGATGCCCATTCACCACTTCACTGCCGCCGAGTGCGGTAGTCCAGAAAGGCAGATAGAAAATATGATGCAGGCCGAACGGGCCGAGCATGCGCAGCACAAAACCGTAAATGAAAGTGCCGAAGTATCCTGTGGCATCCACCAGCCCGCCCATCCCAAAAATCACTTTCTGAAAATGTGGCCAGATGAAGAACATCACCGCCCCGACGACAATCGCCGCGACAGAAGAGATGATCGGTACAAAACGCGAACCACCGAAAAACCCAAGAAACTGCGGCAACTCGATTTTGTTAAATCGGTTATGCAGCCACCACGTCACGAGACCAATCACCACACCGCCAAAAACGCCGGTTTCCAGCGTCTGGATACCGAGCGCCATGCCCTGCCCGACGGCGCTGAGATTGGTCGTGACGAGCTGACCTTTGAGGATCAGGATGGCGTTGATGGTCGCGTTCATCACCAGATATCCCAGCAGCGCGGATAATCCTGCCGTGCCTTTATCACTGCGCGCCAGTCCGACCGCAACCCCGACGGCAAACAGCACCGCCAGATTGGCAAAGACGATCGAGCCGGCGCTGGCCATGACGGTGAAAATCGCCTGCAAGGCCGGGATATTCAGAAACGGATACGCCGCTAACGTATTTGGGTTAGAGAGCGCCCCGCCGATCCCCAACAGCAAGCCGGCTGCGGGCAAAATCGCGATAGGCAACATGAAAGACTTGCCGAATTTTTGGGCTCTTTCGAACCAGGCCCCGCCCCCTGAACCATTGAATATTGACATGAGATGACTCCGCGTTGCGTTGTTATGATAATTATTTTCACCACATTATATAAATAAAATAATAATTACCATCAAATACGCAGCATTATCCATACGGAATTCTTCTGGCGTTAACTGCGTCACATCAGCCAAACTAGGGAGGTCAATTATTCTGAGGAGAGCCGAGTGAGTCAGACCAAGGAAACAGGCACGCTATTACTGCGAATGCGTCAGGGGCTGGAGAATTACAGCCCGACGCTGCACAAGCTGGGCAGTTTTGTGCTGGAACAGCCGCAGCGCGTGCTTTACCTGACCATCACTGAACTGGCGCGTGAAAGTGACACCAGCGAGGCCAGCGTCACGCGACTTTGCCGTCAGCTGGGGTGCAAGGGGTTTACCGAGTTCAAAATGGGGCTCGCGCTTGAGACGCGTCAAAACCCGGCAAATCAGGCCGCCGAAGGGAATGACGATGTTCAGACGCTGATCGAAGACAGCATCGCCGCCCTGCGCGATACCGGTAAACTGCTCGATCGTCAGGTGCTGGCGGACGCGGCATTGCACATTCATAACGCGCGTTCCGTGCAGGTCTATGGCGTCGCCGCCAGCGCCATTGTGGCCGATTATCTGGGCTATAAGCTGCTGCGCCTGGGTAAAGCGTCGCAATGTTTTGCCGATATGCATCGTGGGGCGATGAACGCAGTGAGTCTGGACAAACGGGATATTGTGGTGGTGATTTCAAGCTCAGGATCCACCAAAGATGTGCTGCACGCGGCAGAACTGGCGAAGCGTCAGGGCACTACGATAATCGGCATCAGCAATACGCTGCGCAGCCCGCTTTCCTCACTGGCGGATATTTTACTGGTCGCCGCCAAACCGGAAGGCCCGCTGACAGCGGGATTACTGACGTCAAAAGTCGGTGGGATGTTACTGGTAGAATTACTGATCAATCAGCTGTTAACGCTCTCCCCTGATTATCTGCAGGCCAGCGAACACAGTGCAAGTGCCACGCTTTCTTTGTTGCTGTAACCCGAAACTTTCCCGCAGCTTTCCCGGAATTACGGACATAAAAAAACCCGCCGGAGCGGGTTTTTCAGGAAAGTGTTACGGGGCAGTAATTACTGACCTTTAACTTCTTTCAGACCGTTGAACGGTGCAGGTGTGCCTTGTGCAGCCAGCGCTTCTTCAATACGAATCAGCTGGTTGTATTTAGCAACACGGTCAGAACGGCTCATAGAACCGGTTTTGATCTGGCCTGCAGCGGTACCTACTGCCAGATCGGCAATGGTAGCATCTTCAGTTTCGCCTGAACGGTGAGAGATAACGGCAGTGTAGCCAGCGTCTTTCGCCATTTTGATCGCAGCCAGAGTTTCGGTCAGTGAACCGATCTGGTTGAATTTGATCAGGATGGAGTTAACGATGCCTTTATCGATACCTTCTTTCAGGATTTTGGTGTTGGTTACGAACAGATCGTCGCCAACCAGCTGGATTTTGTCGCCCAGCACTTTAGTCTGGTATGCGAAACCATCCCAGTCAGATTCGTCCAGACCGTCTTCGATAGAAACGATTGGGTATTGTTTGGTCAGGTCTTCCAGGAAGTGAGTGAACTCTTCAGAAGTGAAAGCTTTATTGCCTTCGCCGGCCAGAACGTATTTACCGTCTTTGTAGAATTCTGATGCTGCACAGTCCATCGCCAGAGTAATGTCTTTACCCAGCTCGTAACCTGCTGCTTTTACCGCTTCAGCGATAACAGACAGAGCTTCTGCGTTAGAACCCAGGTTTGGCGCGTAGCCACCTTCGTCACCAACAGCAGTACCCATGCCTTTAGATTTCAGCACTTTAGCCAGGGTGTGGAACACTTCAGAACCCATACGGATGGCTTCTTTCAGAGTTTTAGCGCCAACAGGCTGAATCATGAACTCTTGAATATCAACGTTGTTATCAGCGTGTTCGCCGCCGTTGATGATGTTCATCATAGGCAGTGGCATAGAATATTTGCCTGGGGTGCCGTTCAGTTCTGCGATGTGAGCGTACAGTGGCAGACCTTTAGAAGCAGCAGCCGCTTTAGCAGCAGCCAGGGAAACAGCCAGAATCGCGTTAGCGCCGAAGTTAGATTTGTTTTCGGTACCATCAAGATCGATCATGATCTTGTCGATGTTAGCCTGGTCTTTCGCGTCTTTACCGGTTACAGCCTGAGCGATAGGACCGTTAACAGCAGCAACAGCTTTCAGTACGCCTTTGCCCAGGAAACGGGATTTGTCACCGTCACGCAGTTCCAGCGCTTCGCGGGAACCAGTAGAAGCACCTGATGGTGCAGCTGCCAAACCAACGAAACCGCCTTCCAGATGAACTTCAGCTTCTACAGTCGGGTTACCACGGGAGTCAATGATTTCACGGCCGATAACTTTAACGATTTTAGACATTAAGATTTCCTCAGTACAAGTTAACTAAAGCTTCGGAAAAGCGATTCCAGACAGTCTGTCCCGAACCACTTCCCCGGTATTTTATTTTACCTGACGCTTCTGATACTCACCGGCAGCCTTCACGAAGCCTGCAAACAACGGGTGACCATCACGCGGCGTAGACGTAAATTCTGGATGGAACTGACAAGCCACAAACCACGGATGATTTGGCAGCTCGATGATTTCCACCAGTTGCTTATCGCCAGAGCGACCGGCTACGCGTAAACCTGCGGCTTCGATTTGTTTCAGCAGCATATTGTTTACTTCGTAACGGTGACGATGGCGTTCAACTATTGTCGGTTCGCCGTACATCTCACGAACCAGGCTACCGTCGCTCAGGTGACATTGCTGCCCACCGACGCGCATGGTACCGCCTAAATCACTGTCTTCGGTACGTACTTCAACGTTACCGTCTTCATCTCGCCATTCGGTGATCAGCGCCACCACAGGGAATTTACAGTCTGGCACAAATTCAGTGGAGTTGGCATTTTCCATACCTACCACATTGCGGGCGAACTCCATCAGTGCCACCTGCATACCCAGACAAATGCCCAGATAAGGAATGTTGTTTTCACGTGCATAACGGGCGGTCGCGACTTTGCCTTCCACACCACGGTAACCGAAGCCACCTGGGATCAGGATAGCGTCCAGACCTTTGAGCACTTCAACACCACGGGTTTCGACATCCTGAGAGTCGATAAGTTTAATGTTCACGGTCAGACGATTTTTCAGGCCGCCGTGCTTGAGCGCTTCAATCACAGATTTATACGCATCTGGAAGCTCAATGTACTTACCGACCATACCAATCGTGACTTCACCGCCCGGATTGGCTTCTTCGTAGACAACCTGTTCCCACTCGGAAAGATTGGCTTCCGGAGCATTGAGGTTAAAGCGCTTACAAATATAGTCGTCCAGACCCTGAGATTTCAAGAGGGCCGGGATTTTATAAATGGAATCAACATCTTTAAGAGAAATCACCGCTTTTTCTGGCACATTACAGAACAGGGCAATTTTGGCACGTTCGTTGGCAGGAACTGCGCGATCGGAACGGCAGATCAGCACGTCTGGCTGTATCCCGATAGATAGCAGCTCTTTTACGGAGTGCTGAGTCGGTTTAGTTTTCACTTCACCGGCAGCCGCCATGTAAGGCACCAGCGTCAGGTGCATGTACAGCGTGTGCTCACGGCCCACGTCTACGGCCATCTGGCGAATCGCTTCCAGGAACGGCAGGGATTCGATATCACCCACAGTACCGCCAATTTCAACCAGCACAACGTCGTGGCCTTCGCCGCCTTCGATGATGCGTTCTTTGATATTGTTGGTGATGTGCGGGATAACCTGAATGGTCGCGCCGAGATAGTCGCCGCGGCGCTCTTTGCGCAGCACGTCGGAGTAAATACGGCCAGTGGTGAAGTTGTTACGACGGGTCATTTTGGTGCGAATGAAACGCTCGTAGTGACCGAGGTCCAGATCCGTTTCAGCGCCATCTTCGGTTACGAAGACTTCACCGTGTTGAGTCGGACTCATGGTGCCGGGATCCACGTTGATATACGGGTCCAGTTTCATCATGGTCACGTTAAGGCCACGGGCTTCGAGAATAGCCGCCAGAGAGGCTGCGGCAATGCCTTTACCCAGAGAGGATACGACCCCGCCGGTCACAAAAATATAATTAGTTGTCATGCTGAACCTGAGAGGTTAGGTTTAAAGATGATGGAGTAACCAAGACGGGAAAACAGTATACCGGAACCTTGTGTGCGCCACAAATAAACGTTTTGCTGCCCATCATCGTTTTCCTCAGCGTCAGTTCAGAAAAGTTAACCTTTCCCAACATTCTCTCTCATTCTTTCAAAAACAATCAGTTAGCGAATAAAAATGGCGTAACTGTTCGCATGACTCACTAAAACATCTTAGATATCAATTTGTTGGACTTTAACGCTCTCAGATCAGGCTTTTAGCGGCTGACTGATACTGAGCTTAACCGTTTCAGCAAATGCAGATCTTGTCGCCGATCAAAGTCCGGGCACCGGTTTTACGGCTTCTCGCTCTTCTTTACCTGCTGCCACGCGGCTTCCATCTGATCCAGGGTGGCATCTTCCATGTTCAGCCCCTGCTCACGGATAATGCTTTCCACATGACGAAAACGGCGCTCGAATTTACGGTTCGCAGCCTGCAGTGCATCTTCCGCTTTGTGCCCCAGATGGCGGGAAAGATTCACCGTCGCGAACAGCAGATCGCCAATTTCCTCGCCGAGCTTTTCTTCGTCAATCACTGCCTGACGCGCTTCAAACATTACTTCATCGATCTCTTCGTAGACTTTATCGAGCACCGGGCCGAGCGTGGTCCAGTCGAAACCCACGTTTGAGCAACGCTTCTGAATTTTGTGCGCTTTCATTAGTGCAGGCAGTGCGGAGGGAATGTCGTCGAGCGCCGAGTGCAGCGATTTGTCAGCCCGTTCCAGCGCCTTGCGCGCTTCCCATTTCACCAGCACATCTTTGCTGCTGGCGTCTTTTGACCACGCCGCTTCATCACCGAAAATTTGTGGATGACGACGTTCAAGCTTATCGGAAATCGCATTACAGATATCGTCGAAAGCAAACAACCCCTGCTCGCTGCCCATCTGCGCGTAAAACACCACCTGAAACAGCAGATCGCCCAGTTCATCACGCACGTCGTCGTAATCTTTACGCGCAATGGCATCCAGTACTTCATAGGTTTCTTCCAGCGTGTACGGCGCGATGGTCTCGAAGGTTTGTTCTTTATCCCACGGGCAACCGGCCGCGGGATCGCGCAGAGTTTTCATGATGGTGAGCAAACGTTGAAGAGGTGATTCGGTCATGAGGGCTGTCCGTTTTAAAAATGTGTATGCCAAAGCAAAAATAAGAAAGGCCCGACAGGCGGGCCTTTAAAGGATTTCGATCAGTTGCCGTGCAGGCGTTTGGCGTCAATGACGTCCGGCAGCTGGTTCAGCTTGGCGATCACCCGCCCCAGCACCTGTGGATTGTAGATTTCGATATCCATATCGATAGTCGCCAGTTGTTGCTTGGTATCGCTGCGGCTGGCCACGCCCAGTACGTTGACCTTCTCGTTGGCCAGAATGGTGGTGATATCGCGCAGCAGGCCGCTGCGATCGTTCGCCACCACGCGTACCACCAGCGAATACCCGCTGGAGTAGCTTTCGCCCCAGACGGCGTCTACCACACGCTCTGGCGCATTCAGGCGTAAATCTTCTAACTGGTCGCAATCGGCCCGGTGAATAGAAATCCCCCGGCCCTGGGTGATGTAACCGACGATTTCATCACCCGGTATCGGCTGGCAGCAGCGCGCGATGTGGTGCATCAGATTGCCTACGCCTTCAACCACCACGCGGCCATTGTCTTTACTGCCATTGCGTTGCGGTGCCGGCGTAGTTTTCTGCGTCAGCTGACGCATCGCCTCTTTATCCAGCTCTTCCGCACTCGGCTTTTTAAGCTGCGATTGCAGGAAGTTGACCATCTGGTTGATGCGGATGTCGCCGTTGCCAATTGCGGCCAACACTTCGTCGAGCGAATTGACGTTGTAGCGCGGCAGCAGCAGTTTTTCGGCATCCTTGATGCTGATATCCATTCGATCGAGTTCGTCGTCGAGGATCTGCTTACCGGCGATGATATTTTTGTCGCGATCCTGTTTACGGAACCAGTTCTGGATCTTCGAGCGCCCGCGGCTGGTGGTGACATACCCGAGACTCGGGTTCAGCCAGTCACGGCTTGGGTTCGCGTGCTTCTGGGTGATGATTTCAATCTGATCGCCCATTTGCAGCTGATAGGTAAACGGCACAATGCGCCCGCCGATTTTCGCCCCGATACAGCGGTGACCGACATCGCTGTGGATGTGGTAAGCGAAGTCGAGCGGCGTCGAGCCGGTCGGCAAATCGATAACATCGCCTTTTGGCGTAAACACGTAGACGCGGTCGTCGAAGACCTGACTGCGCACTTCGTCGAGCATTTCGCCCGAATCGGCCATTTCTTCCTGCCACGCGATAAGTTTACGCAGCCACGCGATGCGACCCTCGTAGCCACCGCTGCGGCCACCGACCACGGCGGTGCCTTCTTTGTATTTCCAGTGCGCCGCGACGCCCAGTTCTGCGTCTTCGTGCATCTGGCGGGTGCGGATCTGGACTTCCAGCGTTTTACCACGCGGCCCGAGCACCACGGTGTGGATCGACTGATAGCCGTTCGGTTTCGGGTTGGCGACGTAATCGTCGAACTCATCCGGCAGATGGCGGAAATGGGTATGCACAATCCCTAACGCCGCGTAACAATCCTGCAAACGCTCCACCACGATACGCACGGCGCGCACGTCGAACAGTTCGTCGAAGGAGAGGGATTTTTTCTGCATCTTGCGCCAGATGCTGTAGATGTGTTTCGGGCGGCCATAGACATCGACTTTAATGCCCTCTTCGCCCATCGCATTTTTGACGGTAGAAACAAAATCATCGATGTACTGTTCACGGTCGATACGACGCTCATGCAACAGTTTGGCGATGCGTTTGTATTCATCAGGATGCAGATAACGGAAGCAGAAATCTTCCAGCTCCCATTTGAGCTGGCCGATACCGAGGCGGTTCGCCAGCGGGGCATAAATATTGGTACATTCTTTCGCCGCCAGAACACGCTCTTCTTCCGGCGCGTCCTTCACTTCACGCAGATGCGCGATACGTTCGGCGAGCTTGAGCACCACGCAGCGGAAATCTTCCACCATTGCCAGCAGCATCCGGCGGACGTTGTCCACCTGCTCCGGGGCCATAGAGTCATTGTGCGTGGCTTTCAGTTGGCGGATGGCATCCATATCACGCACGCCATGCACCAGATCGGTAATGCCTTTACCAAACTGCTCAGTCAGCGTGTCTTCATCGATGATGCCGTCATCGACCAGCGGAAACAGCAGCGCGGCGCGCATACTGTCGTTATCCATACTGAGGGTCGAGAGGATTTCAACCATCTCAAGACCGCGCCACAGCAAGAGCGACGCGTGCGGATGGCCCTGCGTTTGTTGCTCGCAGTAGCGCCAGGTTTCGGCTAAACGGTCACATGACTGTTGGCTGGACAGCCCTAAACTGTTAATCCAGTCGTCGAGCGCAAACTCGCCAGCCGTGTTCAGATGTGCACTTCTTACCGCAACCATACCCTCTCCCTACGTGTCTGACACAACCCCGGTGTCAGATGGGTTGATAAACAGAGCCATCGATTCAAGGTGCCCGGTGTGCGGAAACATATCCAGCATACGAACCTGAGCCAACCGATAACCCGCCTCCAACAAAATTTTACTGTCCCGAGCCAATGTCGTGGGATTGCAGGACACATACACCACGCGCTGCGGGGCAAGCTTAACAATATGCGCCATCACGCCGGCCGCACCGCCCCGCGCAGGATCGAGCAAAACTTTATTGAAGCCTTGCGCTGCCCAGGGTTGCTGACTGACGTCGTCCTCCAGATTTTCATGGAAGAATGACGCATTTTCTACTCCGTTAATCCGGGCATTATCTTGCCCATTCGCCACCAGTGTAGCAACACCTTCGACTCCGACAACCCGCTTAGCTCTTTTTGCCAGTGGAAGCGTGAAATTTCCCATTCCGCAGAATAAATCCAGCACCCGGTCTTCGGGCGTCAGCGCCAGCCATTCCAGCGCCTGTGCCACCATTTGCTGGTTTACGTCATCGTTAACCTGAATAAAATCACGCGGACCGAAATTCAGCGTCAGGCCATCAATCTGATACGAAGGGACATCGCCGCACAAGCGCTCCAGCGTGTCGCTGTCCGGTGCCAGAAAAATCGTTAACTGATATTTCTGCGCAAACGTTGTCAGGCGGGTGCGGTCAGCTTCGCTGAGCGGATCCAGATGGCGCAATACCAGCAGCGCACCGCTGTCCGCCAGCACCATTTCCAGATGTCCGAGGCGTTTAGCCGCCGTCAGCGAGGCCAGACATTCCTGCACCGGTACCAGCAGTTGCTCGAGCTCAGGACGCAATACCGGGCAGCGGGTGACAGCCACCAGATCATTCGAACCTTCCTGACGGAATCCCATCACCAGCGGCCCGTTGCCGGATTTACGCCCCGGCTTAGCGCCGGCAATTTGCAATCCGAGACGCGCACGGCGGCGATAACCGTATTGCGGACCGGCAATCACCGGCTGTTCATCGGCCTGAATCCCTGTTTCGCGGGAAATCAGCCGCAGCAGAGACGCCGATTTACTGCGCTGCTGCAACGCCTCGCTGGCGTGCTGCTGCTGGCAACCGCCGCAGGTGGAATAGTGCGGGCACGCCGGTTTGACGCGGTCAGCGCTGGTGGTCAGCAGATGTTTCAGCCGCCCTTTGGCGTACTTACTTTTATCTTCTGTTAAGATCACTTCCGCCTGCTCGCCCGGCAATAAGCCACTGACAAACACGGCTTTGCCGTTATGACGTGCAACACCCTGCCCGAAAGCATCCAGGTCGGTGGCGGTCACAGTTATCGTTTGCCGGGTCGTCACACGGCGGTTCGGAGAGTAGAATTGAGCCATTATTGTCGATTGCACGCTGGTTTATTAAGCTTACTTTAGGTAATTCTCCCACATTGGAACCTCATGACCAAATATAGCCTTCGCGTACGGATGATGATCCTGATTCTGGCACCGACATTAATGATCGGTTTGCTGCTCAGCACCTTCTTTGTGGTGCACCGATATAACGAGTTGCAGAATCAGCTGATCGACGCCGGAGCCAGCATTATCGAGCCACTGGCGGTCGCGAGCGAATACGGCATGACGTTCCGCGAACGCGAGCCGGTGATACGTCTCATCAGCCGCCTGCATCGCAATCATTCCGACATTGTCCGCAGCATCAGCGTGTTTGATGGCGACAACAAACTGTTTGCCAGCTCGAACTCACTGCGCGAAAACACACCGTTGCAGGTTAAAAGTGTTAAAGATATTCCCCGCGAACTGACGCAGATGCGCATCGGCGACTCCCTGATTTTGCGCACACCGGTTCAGGCCGAAAACCATACTGAGGCCGATGACGCCTCTTTCATAACGTCTCCCGAACATAATCTGGGATATATCGCTATTGAGCTCGATATCAGTTCGGTGCGGCTGGCGCAGTATCAGGAAGCGTTCGTTTCCACCATGTTGTTACTGTTGTGTCTGGGTATCGCCACCCTCTTTGCCTATCGCCTGATGCGCGACGTTACCGGGCCAATCCGCAACATGGTAAACACAGTGGACCGGATCCGTCGCGGCCAGCTCGACAGCCGCGTCGAAGGCACGATGCCCGGTGAGCTGAGCATGCTGAAAAACGGCATCAACTCGATGGCAATGTCCCTGACGGCGTACCACGAAGAAGTGCAACAGAATATCGATCAGGCCACGTCAGACCTGCGCGAGACGCTCGAACAGATGGAAATCCAGAACGTCGAGCTGGATTTGGCGAAAAAGCGTGCGCAGGAGGCAGCGCGTATTAAATCGGAATTCCTCGCCAATATGTCGCACGAGCTGCGCACACCGCTTAACGGCGTCATTGGTTTTACGCGCCAGACACTCAAAACGCCGCTGTCCCCGACGCAGGCAGATTACCTGCAAACTATTGAACGCTCAGCCAATAATCTGCTGACCATCATTAATGACGTACTGGACTTCTCGAAGCTGGAAGCGGGCAAACTGGTGCTTGAACACATTCCTTTCTCGCTACATGAAATGCTCGATGAAGTGGTGATCCTGCTGGCACACACCGCGCACGACAAAGGGCTTGAGCTGACGCTCAACGTTCACAATAACGTGCCGGAAAACGTGCTCGGCGACCCGATGCGTATGCAGCAAGTGGTCACCAACCTGCTGGGAAATGCGATTAAATTCACCGAAAATGGCAATATTGATATCAATGTGGAACTGCGCTCGCAGAACAATTTGCAGGTCGAACTGGAAGTACAGATCCACGACACCGGCATCGGTATTTCCGAGCGGCAGCAGTCGCAGCTGTTCCAGGCTTTCCGTCAGGCCGATGCCAGTATTTCTCGCCGTCACGGCGGAACCGGTCTGGGGCTGGTAATCACTCAGCGGCTGGTGAAAGAGATGGGCGGCGATATCAGCTTCTACAGCCAAATCAATCGCGGTTCGACTTTCTGGTTCCACGTTACGCTGGAGCTCAATGAAAACCGCCACGTGACGCCGGTTTCCATGAGCTCGCTTGAAGGTAAACGTCTGGCTTACATCGAAGCCAACCCGGCGGCGGCGAAAGCCACTATGGAGATTTTGCAGGCAACACCGCTGGAAGTAACCCATCGCACGTCGCTGGCGGCATTGCCAGAAAACTATTACGACATGATGTTGTGCAGTATTCCGGTCAAACAGGATCAGACGCTGGCCGATTATGACGACAGACTAAAACGGGTGCTGGGCATGACGCGCCACCTGCTGCTGGCGCTGCCAAGCCAGTTCCAGGTTGATGCCGAAGAGCTAAAACGGCGTGGCGTGCAGGCTTGTCTCATCAAACCTATGTCCAGCATCCGTCTGCTGCCATTGCTGTTAAAAGAGCAACAACCGGTGGTTCAGATCCTCGGTTCGGAGGAAACTAAAATCTCGCGCCTGCCGCTGACAGCGATGGCTGTGGATGATAATCCGGCGAACCTCAAACTGATTGGTGCGTTGCTCGAAGAACTGGTCGAAACAACCGTGCTTTGCCACAGCGGTGAAGAAGCGATTGAAGTCGCCCGCCACACCGATCTGGACATCATTTTGATGGATATTCAGATGCCCGATATCGACGGCATCCGCGCCAGCGAAATCATTCATCAGATGGCGCGCCACACCAGTACACCGGTGGTGGCAGTAACCGCCCACTCGCTGAGCGGCGAACGCGAACAGTTGCTGAAACTCGGCATGGACGATTATCTGGCGAAACCGATCGACGAAGGCATGCTGAAAAATGTGCTGTCGCGCCATTACTCGCATCAGAATCAGTTAGATTCACCTCTGCAAACGCAGGAAGACCTGGCGCCAAACAGCACGCTCGACTGGCAGCTGGCACTGAGCCAGTCCGCCAATAAAGTCGCGCTGGCTCAGGATCTGTTGCAAATGTTGGTGGAATTTCTGCCGCAGGTCGCCGAACGCGTCGATGCCGTTGCGCGCGGTGAAACCGATAACGACATTCTGGCGCTTATCCACAAACTGCACGGCAGTTGCAGCTACAGCGGCGTCCCGCGTCTGAAACAGCTCTGTTATTACATCGAACAACAGCTGCGTCAGGGCGTGAGTGTGGAAACGCTGGAGCCAGAATGGTTTGAACTGCTTGATGAAATCGAGAATGTGAAGCAGGCGGCGGTGGCCTACTTGCCAAGGTAAAAAGGGCCGGAGTGAGAAGTTTCAGGTAAACAACATAACGCCCGGCTTTAACCGGGCGTTTTTACGCGTTAAAAATGCCGGTTAAAACCAGGTTGTCACAGCCCCGGTCACATCCCATTGTTCGTTCACCAGCAGCAGCTGGCGCCATTTATCAAAGGTCAGGCACGGATGGCAGATATCGAACACCAGCATATCGCCAACTTTCAGATCTGCATTTTCCGGGATCGACATAAACGCATGCTGATCCATCATCGCGTAAACCTTCCAGTCATCGGGCGCGGGCACAACGGTGGTGTAACCTGCCTGCGTGGCGCTGCGCGGGCGGAAATGACCGGCGGCTTTCGGGTATCCGGCATCGTAACCGGCATCACGCTTGCCGAAGGCGATGATCGCCCTGCCCGGCTCCGGCAAAGACTGCACCGCCGCCCAGACCTGCAGCGCGGGTTGTAAGCTGCTGTTCATTTCACGCGCCACCGGATTGCTGGTTTGCATCCGCTCCAGCGCGACCTGATACGCACCAACATCGTGCGTGACATAGCAGCCGGAGCGCAGGATAACGTCAAGCCGGTAGCGTTTATCACTGTCCAGATGAGGATCTTCACGTGTCAGCTCTTCCGCCACCACGTCAAACCACGCAGATCCTGCGCCGGTCAACATCACCTGCGGTTCAGCGAATTCACCTGCCTGCGCCAGCGCTTCGGTACGCGCGACAACGTGACGCAGGAAGGCGCGGATCGCTGCTTCGTCATTACTGACACCCTCATAAAGCTCAACGCCCACCAGCGCCAGCGACTGCGGCCAGCGCTTCACGGCCGCCAGCACTTCCGCCTCCTGCTCGCCGGTGCGGATACCGGTGCGACCGCCCTGAATGCCGTATTCGAACATGACGCGCAGTGTCAGTTGCTGGCTGGCAAAATAGTGGCCGAGGGCATCCACGTTATCGGCAGAATCGATGATGCAGGAAAATTCAAATTCAGGATCCTCACGCAATAATCCGGCGATGATCGCCATGCTGCCTTTGCCGATCAGCTGGTTCGCCATAATCACTTTGCGCACACCATGCTGGAACGCCACATTAACCTGTGGCGCGGTCGCCAGCGTGATACCCCACGCGCCGAACTCCAGCTGCATCTGGTACAACTCAGGGCTCATGGTGGTTTTGCCATGCGGCGCGAGTTTCAGCCGATAGCGCTGAATAAATTCACGCATCCACGCAAGATTGTGTTCGATTCGCTCTTCAAGCAGTACCGCTACCGGCAGGCTGACGTCCTCGCGCAGAATATTCCAGCCCTGCTGGCGGATATCCCCCATGCGTGAATCTGCACTGATGGCACCTAATCCTTTGGTTTGTGTATTGACCGGCTGCTGCGAAAAATCAATCTCTGACATGGCGAGGTTCCCGTTGCGATTTGATTCTAAAAACTAACGTAAAATCGTCGGGAATAAAATACAAAAACCGGTGCAGGCTGGGCCTGAACACCGGTTTTTTAATGACGTATTGTTGCTGATTCTTGCCGTGAATACTTTCTCAGAGCTTTTGCGATAACTTAATGGTCGCGGCAATATTCCGTGCTGACTTACGCAAATTATCTGCGGCATTTTTAAGGGCGTCGTCCAGCGTACACACACTGTAGAGCACGCTGAAAACCGCATCCAGCCCGTGAGCGTAAACCACATCCACGTCTTTAGTCAGACTGCCCGCAATGCCAATCACCGGTTTGTTGTAACGCTTGGCGACCCGCGCCACGCCAATCGGCACCTTGCCGTTGATGCTCTGGCTGTCGATACGCCCTTCGCCAGTGATCACCAGCGTCGCGTCTTTGACCAGCGCATCCAGCCCCAGCGCATCGGTGACGATCTCAATGCCCTGACGCAGTTCCGCGCCGCAGAATCCGTATAACGCCGCGCCCATGCCACCCGCTGCACCTGCGCCGGGCACATGCTCAACGTCAATGCCCAGATCCTGTTTGATCACTTTTGCGTAATGATGCAGATAGCCGTCGAGCTGCTCAATCATCTCGGGCGTTGCACCTTTTTGCGGGCCAAAGATGGCGGAAGCGCCGTCTTTTCCGGTCAGCGGATTGGTCACGTCACAGGCCACTTCGAAGCGGCATGTTTTGACTCGAGGATCCAGCCCGCTGATATCGATGTGATGCAGCTTTTCCAGCTCCCCGCCGCCCTGACCAATGGACTGGCCCTCTTTGGTCAGCAACTTCGCGCCCAGCGCCTGCATCATGCCGGCCCCGCCGTCATTGGTCGCACTGCCGCCGATGCCGATGATGCAGTGTTTTACGCCGTGGTCGAGCGCGGAGCGGATCAGCTCGCCCGTGCCGTAAGAGGTGGTTTTCAGCGGATTACGCTGCGCTGCCGGTACACTTTCCAGCCCGCTGGCGGCGGCCATTTCGATGAACGCGATTTTCTCGTCGCCGGAAAGCCCGAAGAAGGCTTCAAGTGGTGTGCCTAAAGGCCCGGTCACATTCACTTTCACCACGCGTCCGCCGGTGGCTGCCACCATCGCTTCCACCGTGCCTTCGCCGCCGTCGGCGACTGGCAGTTTGATATACTCCGCGTCAGGGAAAATCTCACGAAATCCACTTTCGATGGCCTTCGCCACATCCAATGCAGACAAACTTTCTTTGTATGAATCCGGTGCGATCACTATTTTCATAAAGTCATTACCTTCATAAACTGCACGCGCCGTTGTGGAAAAGCGTCCTGTCAGTTTTGCATTCTGCCAAAAGGCTACGCGGCGCGATTTACTACGCATCGGGCCGCGCCACCCCCTTTGACTAACGGGTAACTTCAACCTTCGCTAAGTTTTCATAATAGCGTGCAATGGCGCTGTGGTCAGATTGCCCGTGACCATCCGCTTTCAATGCCTGCATCATTTCCATGACCAGCGAGGTCAGAGGCAGTTGCGCACCCACGCCGTGAGAAGTGTCGAGTGCATTGGCTAAATCTTTAATGTGCAAATCAATACGGAATCCCGGTTTGAAGTTGCGATCCATCACCATCGGCGCTTTGGCTTCAAGCACGGTACTACCTGCCAGCCCGCCACGGATGGCCTGGAAAACAAGGTTAGGATCTACACCCGCTTTGGTTGCCAGCACCAGCGCTTCGGACATTGCCGCAATGTTCAGCGCCACAATGACCTGATTCGCCAACTTGGTAACATTCCCCGCACCGATATCACCGGTATGCACTACGGAGCCGGCCATCGATTTCATGATTTCATAACATTTATCGAACACGGCTTTGTCGCCGCCGACCATTACTGACATCGTGCCGTCAATGGCTTTCGGTTCGCCGCCGGAGACGGGTGCGTCGAGCATGGCAATCTCTTTGGCTGCCAGCGCTTCACTGATTTCACGGCTGGCCAGCGGGGCGATAGAACTCATGTCGATAAAAATTGTGCCCGGACGCGCACCTT
The DNA here is from genome assembly GCF_965118895.1 of Rahnella inusitata. Lineage (GTDB taxonomy): Bacteria > Pseudomonadota > Gammaproteobacteria > Enterobacterales > Enterobacteriaceae > Rahnella > Rahnella inusitata_A. The sequence goes on along the minus strand of NZ_CBCPJJ010000019.1, from coordinate 82,009 downwards.
CAATCAGGCCATTTTCGCCCAGCGCCACTTCTTTGACCTGCGGTGAGTTAGGCAGCATGGTAATAATCACATCAGACTGCTCAGCGACCGCTTTCGGCGTGTCGGCGGCGGTTGCGCCCAGTGCGACAATTTCGCCCACGGTATCGGGATTGCGGTCCATAACCACCAGCTCATAGCCTGCTTTGAGCAGGTTTTTGCTCATAGGCTTGCCCATGATGCCTAAACCAATAAAGCCAATTTTCATTCGGATATCCTCAGAGTATTGATGTGATGAGATCACTTAGTGAAGCGATCACACAGCGCCTGCGTACCTGCGCGATAAATGCCTAAATCACTGCCGACCGCCACAAAGGTCGCGCCCCATTCCATATAGCGGCGTGCATCGGCTTCAACCGGTGCCAGAATGCCGCTGGATTTTCCGTGTGCTTTTGCACGGTCAAAGATGTGGCGGATAGCCGCCTGAACTTGCGGGTGTCCGGCGTTGCCAAGATGTCCCATGCCTGCGGCCAGATCGCTTGGGCCGACAAAAATACCGTCGATACCCTCGGTGGCGGCAATCGCATCAAGGTTATCGACGCCCTGCTGGCTCTCGATTTGCACCATCACCGTGATGTTGTCGTTGATGCTGGTGAAGTAATCCGGCACGGTGCCAAACATATTGCTGCGGTGCGACACGGACACGCCGCGGATCCCTGCCGGCGGATAACGCGTGGAGGCTACGGCGCGCTCGGCCTGCTCCTGCGTTTCGACGAAGGGAATGAGGAAGTTGTAAAAACCAATATCCAGCAGACGTTTAATCACCACCGGTTCATTGAACGGCGGGCGTACAACCGGCGCGCTTTTGCTGCCTTTGAGCGCCATTAGCTGCGGCACAAAGGTGCTGATGTCATTCGGTGCGTGTTCGCCGTCAAGCAGCAGCCAGTCAAAACCTGCGACCCCCAGTACTTCCGTGGCAATCGGGTTGCACAAGGCGGCCCAACAGCCGATCAGCGTTTTGCCTTGCAATAAATCCTGACGAAACCGGTTTGGAATCATTTGATTACTCATAGATGACCTCGTTATAGGGCGGACGTGGAGTTTTCTTCAACCCGCCATCGCAAATTAGCTTTTCTTAAGTTCGAGACGTTTGATCTCACCGACAACCAGCAGGTAACACAGCATCGCCATCAGCGCAGAGCAGCCGACGAAAATCAGTGCCATGTTGAAAGAATGCAGACCTTTGACGATATAACCGATAACCAGCGGCGTTACGATAGAAGCCACGTTGCCAAAGACGTTGAAGATACCGCCGCACAGTCCGATGACTTCTTTCGGCGCGGTGTCGGCAATGACCGGCCAGCCCAGCGCACCGAAACCTTTGCCGAAGAACGCCAGTGCCATCAGGGTCACAACCAGTGCGTTGTTATCCGTGTAATTACATAAAATGATGCTGGTGGCTAAGAGCATGCCCAGGACAATCGGAATTTTACGCGCCACGGTCAGTGAGAAACCGCGTTTAAGCAGATAGTCGGAGAACACGCCGCCCAGCACGCCACCGGCAAAGCCGCACAGCGCGGGGATTGCTGCAATCATCCCGACTTTAAGAATAGACATCCCTTTTTCCTGGACCAGATAAATGGGGAACCAGGTCAGGAAGAACCACGTAATACTGTTAATGAAGTACTGACCGAAGAAGATCCCTAACATCATGCGGTTACTCAGCATCTGGCGCACGTAACTCCATTTCGGGCCACCTTGCGTGCCGTCGGTTTTCTTGTGGTCGATATCCACCACGGCACCACCGTCTTTCAGAAATTCCAGCTCGCTTTTAGAAATTCCCGGATGTTCCGGCGGGTTATGGATGAACTTGATCCACACCAGCGTTAGCACAAAACCGAGCACTCCCATCACGATGAAGACATGTTCCCAGCCCCAGGCGTAGGTCAGCCAGCCGAGCAGCGGGGAGAACAGCGCGAGCGAGAAATATTGTGCGGAGTTAAAAATCGCCGAGGCGGTACCGCGCTCTTTGGTCGGGAACCAGGCAGCCACGATGCGGGCGTTCGCCGGGAAAGAAGGGGCTTCAGAAAAACCGAGCATAAAACGCAGCATAAACAGCGTCAGCGCGCCGTATGCCAGCGGGAACCAGCCAACAAAGCCCTGCAACAACGTGAACAGTGACCAGAAAAACAGGCTGTAGGAGTAAACTTTTTTGGAACCGAAACGGTCCAGCAGCCAGCCGCCGGGCAGTTGCATGATGAGATAAGCCCAGCCGAACGCGGCGAAGATTTGCCCCATATCAGCGGCATCCAGGCCCAGCTCACGCGCGACCTCAGTACCGGCAATGGAAAGCGTTGCACGATCGGCATAATTCACCGCCGTGATAAGAAAAATAATCAGCAAAATATAATAGCGAATATGTGTTCGCGTCTTACTTTGCGCCAGTACTCGGGACTGGGAATGAACGCTCATGGTGACCCTCATTTTACTAGTACGGAAAAAATCGCAGGGAAATTACAGTTATCGAAATAACTTTTTTTCGCATCACCTGCTGGCTTCCTTTATATGAGACAGGCATTTCATCGTAATTTATCCATGCCTGAAATTTACCTGTATTGCTTTCAACGCGACCTTCAGAGGGCAAACACAGTATAAAAAACGAGGGCGGAAATAACACTGTGCATTCGCCCAAGAATACACCGTAAGATAACGATTATTCTTTTGCATCCACACATCGTGATGGGAGGATAATCACAGTTCACACGGGTTCTGAAAGCCTGCAAAACAAAGGGTGATATCCGTCACATCTATTCTGTCACCTGCCACACAGAATGACGTTCCGCGAGCGAAAAGCTGGTCAGTTGCACAATGAGGTTCCCGGACAGCTGCTTTATAATGGGGGCATACCCTGTAATGCCGGAAAGACAAAACGTTAACATTTGTACGCGACAACTTCAGAGAATTAACCGAAGGATCTTTTTTCGGGATGTTTAATAAACGCGGAGACAGTTATGTCACGTAATAAAGATAAAGAGCATGCAACCGACGCACTTTTCATTAAAGTTCATGAAAGCGATAACGTTGCCATTATTGTGAACGATAACGGCTTAAAAGCCGGCACCCGATTTTCAAATGGTCTGGAATTAATTGAGCATATTCCGCAAGGCCATAAAGTGGCTTTAGAACCGATTGCCAAAGGCGGCGATATTATTCGTTATGGTGAAGTGATCGGTTATGCCGTGCGGGAAATTTCGCAAGGCAGCTGGATTGACGAATCGCTGGTCGAACTGCCCGTTGCACCGGAGCTCGCCAGCCTGCCGCTGGCGACACGCGTTCCCCCGGCCTTACCGCCGCTTGAAGGCTACACGTTTGAAGGCTATCGCAACGAAGATGGCAGTGTGGGCACCAAAAACCTGCTCGGTATTACCACCAGCGTGCATTGCGTAGCGGGCGTGGTTGATTACGTGGTGAAAATCATCGAACGTGATTTACTGCCGAAATTCCCCAACGTTGATGGCGTGGTCGCGCTGAACCATTTGTACGGCTGCGGCGTGGCTATCAACGCACCGGCAGCGGTCGTGCCAATCCGCACCATCCACAATCTGGCGCTCAACCCGAACTTTGGCGGTGAGGTGATGGTGGTCGGTTTGGGCTGCGAGAAACTACAGCCGGAACGTCTGTTGGAAGGCACACCAGACGTGCAGGCCATCTCGCTCGACGATACTCACATCGTCCGTTTACAGGATGAACAGCACGTCGGTTTTCAGTCGATGGTTGACGATATTCTCACCGTCGCACAGTTCCATCTCGAACGCCTGAACCGCCGTCAGCGTGAAACCTGTCCGGCGTCAGATCTGGTGGTCGGTATGCAGTGTGGCGGCAGCGATGCTTTCTCCGGCGTGACCGCCAACCCGGCGGTCGGCTTCGCCTCGGATCTGCTGGTCCGCTGCGGTGGCACGGTAATGTTCTCCGAAGTGACCGAAGTACGCGACGCGATCCACCTGCTCACTCCGCGTGCAGCGGATGTTAGCGTCGGTAAACGGCTGCTGGAAGAGATGGCCTGGTACGATAATTATCTGTCGCTCGGGCAAACCGATCGCAGCGCCAACCCGTCGCCGGGCAACAAGAAAGGTGGACTGGCGAACGTAGTAGAAAAAGCGCTTGGCTCGATTGCGAAATCTGGCACCAGTGCGATTTCAGAAGTGTTGTCACCGGGACAGCGTCCGACCAAAAAGGGGCTGATCTTCGCCGCGACGCCCGCCAGTGATTTTGTCTGCGGCACGCAGCAACTGGCTTCAGGTATTACCGTTCAGGTCTTTACCACCGGGCGCGGTACGCCTTATGGCCTGCTGGCCGTGCCGGTAATCAAAATGGCAACCCGCACTACGCTGGCCAATCGCTGGCATGACCTGATGGACATCAACGCCGGTACCATCGCCACGGGCGATGCGACTATCGAAGACGTCGGCTGGGAGCTGTTCCACTTCATTTTAGATATCGCCAGCGGCCGCAAGAAAACCTGGTCAGACACCTGGGGCATTCACAATGCACTGGCAGTGTTTAACCCGGCACCGGTGACCTGATTCACATACCCAACATGCAAAAAGGCCAGCAAACGCTGGCCTTTTCTTTAGGACTTCACCGCAGATAAACGCTTACTTCGCGGCGGCTGCGCCGGTCTGTTCTGCACCGACCAGCCCAACTTTCAGGTAACCGGCTTTACGCAGGTTATCCATTACGTTCATCAGCGTTTCGTAATCCACAGTCTTATCTGCACGGAAGAAAATCGTACTTTGTTTGTTGCCCTGAGTACGCTGATCAAGCATGGCCGTCAGGTTGTCGCTGTTGACCGGGCTGTCGCCGAGGTACAGCTGCTTGTCGGATTTCACCGTCAGGAAGATTGGTTTTTCCGGACGCGGCTGTGCTTTAGCCGTAGAAGCCGGTAAATCTACCCGTACATCTACGGTGGCCAGCGGCGCGGCAACCATGAAGATGATCAGCAGCACCAGCATGACGTCAATAAAAGGCGTGACGTTGATGTCATGCATTTCACCGCTTTCGTCGATATCGTCGTTTAACCGAATAGCCATAATCTGTTCTTATCCTACGCGTAACTGACCTGTCTGACCGCGCGGCGCATCGCCTTCGCTGGCAGCCAGATCCAAATCGCGGCCCTGTAACAGGATAATCTGCGCCGCCACGTCACCTACCTGATGGCGGTAAGACGTAATGGTACGGGCGAAAATATTGTAGATAACCACAGCAGGAATTGCGGCCACCAGGCCCACAGCTGTCGCCAGCAGTGCTTCTGCGATACCCGGCGCAACAACGGCCAGGTTAGTGGTTTGGGTTTGTGCGATACCGATGAAGCTGTTCATGATGCCCCAGACAGTGCCGAACAGGCCAACGAACGGAGAAATCGCGCCGATGGTGGCGAGGATCCCGTTGCCACGGCCCATGTGACGACCGGCAGCGCCGACGCGGCGCTCAAGGCGGAAGCCGGTACGTTCTTTGATGCCGTTATTGTCGGTAGAACCGGCAGACAGCTCGAGTTCGTTCTGCGCATCGCGGATCATCTGCGCGCTGATGCTGCTGGCGGCGAAGCTTTCAGCCTGCTCAGCGGCTTCGTCCAGCGTACGCACGGAAGACAGTGCGTCAAACTCACGGCGCATACGACGTTTGGCGCTGAACACTTCCGAACCTTTGCTGAACAGCAAAGCCCAGGTGACCACGGACGCCAGCAGCAGGCCAATCATGACGGTTTTCACCACCACATCAGCGTGATGGTACATACCTAATACAGACAAATCGGTTGGAATGACGGGAGCTTCGGTCGACGCAGGTTGCATGACAGGTGCTGGCGTTGTGTCAGCCGCAGCAGGCGCAGGTTGCGTGTTCTCAGAAGTGACGGCGTTCGCCGCCGGCGTCGCAGGCGCTGCCGTTGCGTTGCCGCTTAAACCAGCGACCAACATTAACGACATCAATACAGAGGTCGTTTTTTTCATTTTATTGCGAGCCGTTTTCACGCGTCGCCTCCAGCCAGAATCAGTGTATATGGGTTAAATAACGCCGAATTATATCAAATAAAAAGGCCTAATTGATAGTCGTTCTCATTATTATTTACATTGTCGCGTCTGACGCCGCCAGTGTCCTTGACGGATGACAAGGTTTTGACCCTTTGGTCAATAGATAAGCAGTTTAATCTGCGTCACACTTTTGCAAATAATCCCGCACTAAATCAATCATCTGCCTGTAATTACCAAAGACAAAACAACGTTTTAAATATTAAGTAACGGTATTTTACATTTGTTGCGAGTTTGTGATAACGCTCAAATACCCAACAGTTATAAATAAGGTAAGGTGATTATCACGGGCAAAGACCTTACACCGGCATGTCCAGTATCTCACTCATTTACAAGATGTTTTAAAAGATTCTCATGTAGAACCGGCTAATTTCTTTGTGCAAGACCGGTTCAATTTCGCCCTACCTTTTCATTTCATTATCGACTACCCCTGGAGACAAACTGATGAAAATGCAAAAAGCACTTCTCAGCCTTTGCCTGAGTTCCGCCACCCTGTTATTTACCTCCGGCCTGTCGGCACAAACGCTGAAAGCCGCCGATGTGCATCCGCAGGGCTACCCAAACGTGGTTGCTGTCCAGCACATGGGCGAGAAGCTGAAAGAGCAAACCGACGGACGTCTTGAAATCAAAACCTTCCCCGGCGGCGTGCTGGGCGATGAAAAGCAGGAAATCGAGCAGGCCCAGCTCGGCGCGCTGGATATCATTCGTGTGTCAATGACGCCGGTTGCCTCGATACTGCCGGAAATTAACGTGTTCACCCTGCCCTATATTTTCCGTGATGAAGACCACATGCACAAAGTGCTTGATGGTCAGATTGGCAAAGAGATCGGAGACAAAATCACTAACAACCCGAATTCGCGTCTGGTGTTCCTCGGCTGGATGGACGGCGGTACGCGTAATCTGATCACCAAAGAGCCGGTAGTAAAACCAGAAGATCTTAAAGGAATGAAGATCCGCGTTCAGGGCAGCCCGATTGCACTGGCCACGTTGAAAGCTATGGGGGCGAATCCGGTGGCGATGGGCGTCAGTGAGGTGTTCAGCGGAATGCAAACCGGCGTGATCGACGGTACCGAAAATAATCCGCCGACGTTCGTCGCGCACAACTATCTGCCAGTAGTGAAGAATTATACTTACAGCCGCCACTTCATTATCCCTGAGCTGTTCCTGTACTCGAAAGTGAAGTGGGACAAGCTGAAACCTGAAGACCAGCAGTTGATCCTCAAACTGTCGAAAGAAGCGCAGGATGAGCAGCGCGAGCTGTGGAAAGCCTATAACGAGAAAGCCCTCGCCACGATGAAAGCGGGTGGCGTGAAATTCTACGAAATCGATCCGGCGACTTATGTGCAAGCCACACAGTCCGTGCGCGATGAGTTCGGCAAAGACCATAAAGAGCTGATGCAGCAAATCGCTGACGTTCAGTAAACACTGTCTCTGCTCGGGCAGCGACCGCTGCCCTTTTCCGACACTCACCGGGGGAAGCCTAATGATTTCCGGATATCACACCCTGATGGACATCCTTTACCGCGCTGCAATGTGGCTCGCCGGGATTGCGCTATTGCTGATGGTGGCAGTGATCCCCATCGGGATCTTCGCACGTTACGTTATGAACAGCGCACTGTCGTGGCCTGAACCGGTCGCCATCATGTGCATGGTGACGTTCACCTTTATCGGCGCTGCTGTCAGCTACCGCGCTGGCTCTCACATCGTGGTGGCGATGGTCACCGACCGTCTGCCCCCTGCCCTGAAAAAGTTCTCAGCGCTGCTGTCTGACCTGATGATGCTGGCCATCAGTATTTTCATCTTCTGGTACAGCATGCATCTGTGCAGCGAGCTCTGGACACAACCGGTAGCGGAGTTCCCACTGCTGACCGCCGGTGAAACCTATCTGCCGCTGCCGATAGGATCCGCCCTGACAATTTTATTTATCATTGAGCAGATCATCGCCGGACCGCAGCATCAGCGCCCGGTAGTGATACTGGGCAATTCCGACGCCTGACCCGGAGACGTTTATGGACGCACTCATTTTATTATTAACGCTGGGGGTGATGCTGGCTATCGGCGTGCCGGTAGCGTACGCCGTCGGCCTCAGCGCGCTGGCCGGTGCCTGGTGGATCGACCTGCCGTTTGAGGCGCTGATGATCCAGCTGACCAACGGCGTAAACAAGTTTTCACTTTTGGCGATCCCGTTCTTTATTCTGGCGGGCGCAATCATGGCCGAAGGTGGCATCGCCCGCAGGCTGGTGAGTTTTGCCTACATCTTTGTCGGGTTTATTCGCGGCGGACTGTCGCTGGTCAACATTGTTGCTTCGACGTTTTTCGGTGCGATCTCCGGCTCGTCAGTGGCAGATACCGCGTCGATCGGTTCGGTGATGATCCCGGAAATGGAGAAAAAAGGGTACCCGCGCGATTTCGCCGCTGCGGTCACCGCCAGCGGTTCGGTGCAGGCGATCCTGACGCCGCCGAGCCATAACTCAGTGATTTACTCGCTGGCGACCGGAGGTACGGTCTCAATAGCCGCGTTGTTCATCGCCGGTATTCTGCCCGGTTTGCTGCTCAGCCTGACGCTGATGGTGATGTGCGTAGTGTTTGCCCATCAGCGCGGTTATCCGAAAGGCGAGCGCGTGCCGTTCCGCCAGGCGCTGAAGATTTTCATCGACACGCTGTGGGGGCTGATGACAGTGGTCATCATCATGGGCGGTATTCTTAGCGGGATTTTCACCGCGACCGAATCCGCCGCTATCGCCTGCCTGTGGTCATTCTTCGTCACCATGTTTATCTACCGCGATTACAAGTGGAACGAGCTGCCAAAATTGATGTACCGCACGGTCAAAACGGTCAGCATCGTCATGATCCTGATTGGCTTTGCCGCCAGCTTCGGCGCGGTGATGACCTATATGCAGTTGCCTATGCGGATCACCGAGTTCTTCACCTCGATCTCTGATAATAAGTACGTGATCCTCATGTGTATCAACGTCATGCTGTTGCTGATCGGCACACTGATGGACATGGCGCCGATCATCCTGATCCTGACACCAGTGCTGCTGCCGGTGGTGTTATCGCTCGGCATCGATCCGGTACATTTTGGGATGATCATGCTGGTCAACCTGGGGATCGGGCTGATTACGCCGCCGGTCGGTTCGGTGCTGTTTGTTGCCAGCGCAGTCAGTAAGCAGAGCATCGAGAAAGTCGTCAAAGCCATGTTGCCGTTCTACTGCGTGCTGTTTGTAGTGCTGATGCTGGTGACCTATGTTCCTGAGATTTCGCTATTCCTGCCCAAATTGTTTGGTGTTTATACGGGTTAACTTTTCCTTTGTGCCTTGTTTCTCCTCTGCCCGTTCTGCGAACGGGCTTTTTTTTGTCTGAAATTTTTTCATTCACCGGGCAAAAGACAGATCCCTGAAATTCCTCATGTTAAGTTAAAGACATATCAGCCGACGCGTCAGCGCGCCGCTCTCCAAAATCAATCAGGGTGAAATACGGATTATGTCGTCTAAGAAAATTGAAACCGCGCTGGTCAGCGCCGGGCGGGACAAGAAATTCACGCAGGGTTCAGTGAATGCGGTGATCCAGCGCGCGTCATCGCTGGTATTTGAAACGGTGGCTGAGAAAAAATACGCCACCGCCAATCGCGCCAACGGCGAGCTGTTTTACGGCCGCCGCGGCACCCTGACGCATTTCTCATTACAGGAAGCGATGGTCGAGCTGGAAGGTGGCGCGGGCTGCGCGCTCTATCCGTGTGGTGCGGCGGCGGTCAGCAATGCGGTGCTGTCGTTTGTCAGCGCCGGTGACCACATTCTGGTGGCCGGTTCTTCTTACGAGCCAACGCAGGATTTTTGTGAAAAAGTGCTGAAAAAACTGGGTGTTTCAACCACCTACTTCCCATCAGACATCGGCGCCGGGTTGGGAGCGCTGATGCAACCCAACACTAAAGTCGTGTTCCTCGAATCACCGGGCTCGATCACTATGGAAGTGCCGGATATTCCGGCGATGGTCAAAGCGGTGCGTGCGGTGTCCCCGGACGTCGTCGTCATGATCGACAATACCTGGGCGGCGGGCATTCTGTTTAAGGCGCTGGAGTTTGATATCGATATTTCGATTCAGGCAGGCACCAAATATATCGTCGGGCATTCCGATGCAATGATCGGCACCGCGGTTTCCAACGCACGTTGCTGGGAGCAGCTGCGCGAGCATTCCTATCTGATGGGGCAAATGGTCGACGCCGATACGGCTTACGTCGCCAGTCGCGGTTTACGCACCATGGGCATTCGCCTGAAGCAGCATGCAGAAAGCAGTCTGCATATCGCGCAGTGGCTGGCGACGCGTCCGGAAGTCGCCGTGGTGAATCATCCGGCATTGGCGGGCAGCAAAGGCCATGAGTTCTGGAAACGTGATTTTACCGGCAGCTGCGGCCTGTTCTCGTTCGTACTGAAACAGCGCCTGAGCAAACAACAGCTTTCAGACTATCTCGATCACTTCGAACATTTCAGCATGGCGTATTCCTGGGGCGGGTTTGAATCGCTGGTTCTGGCCAATCAGCCGGAAGAAATTCAGGCCATCCGCCCGGCAGAAACCGTCGATTTCATCGGTACGCTGGTGCGCCTGCATATCGGTCTTGAGCACTGTGATGATTTGATCGCCGATCTGACTGCGGCATTTGAACGGATTGCCACCGTCTGAGACACAGGGATTGCGACAGACTGCGCAGATCGTTAAGGTATCTGTCGGATTTTCATTCGTATAATGAGAATAATCTGTAAGCTCTACTCATAGCCCTGATGAATCAATCTCAGGGCATGAGATTTTTTGAAGTAGCCTCAGATCAACGTCTCAGAACGGGATCCACGGTACACTGTAAGCGATAACGATCTTTACGTACGGTACACGAACAGCAACAGGACAGAATATGGCAGTGATTTGCGACATTTTTCATGCACTCTGGCGGCATGATTTTACTATGCTCGCCGACCCCAATTTGCTTTGGGTTATTTACGCTGTCCTGTTCACTACGCTGTTCCTTGAAAACGGATTGCTTCCAGCCTCTTTCTTGCCCGGCGACAGCCTGCTGCTGCTGACCGGTGCGCTCATCGCCAAAGGTGTAATGAGCTTTTTCCCGACGCTGATTATTCTGGTGATCGCAGCCAGCCTAGGCTGCTGGCTGAGCTATATTCAGGGGCGATGGCTTGGTCATACACGCGTGGTGAAAGGCTGGCTGTTGCAGCTACCGGCGCATTATCATCAGCGAGCCCACCGGATGTTCACTGAGCACGGTTTGATGGCGCTGTTGGCGGGCCGTTTTTTGGCGTTTGTACGCACGCTGCTGCCGACCATGGCCGGGATCTCCGGTCTGAATAACGCGCGTTTCCAGTTCTTTAACTGGCTGAGCGCCATCCTGTGGGTAGGTGTGGTGATTACGCTGGGCTTTGCCATGAGCCACATTCCTCTGGTGAAACGTCATGAAGATCAGGTCATGGCCGGGCTGATGATTTTACCGGTGCTGCTATTGGTGATTGGCCTCGCAGGCGGTCTCGTGGTGCTGTGGAAAAACCGCAAAGCCCACGCCTGAGGCAACTCAGTTCTCTATTATCACCGGCTAGAATACTGCTTTAAATGACGCGTCGGCGACGGCCACTGCACCGAAATGGCCTTCCCTCAGGCGCGCAATTTCGTCGCTCGGGGTTACACCAAAGTAACGCTTAAACTCGCGGCTGAACTGCGACGCGCTTTCGTAACCCACCTGTAATGCCGCCGAACTGGCTTTTATTCCGTCATAAATCATCATCATGCGCGCTTTATGCAGACGATAGGTTTTCAGGTATTGCAACGGAGACGTGCTGGTCACGGCTTTGAAATTGTGATGAAACGCCGAAACGCTCATATTCACTTCACTCGCCAGAATTTCGACGCTGAGATTATCGGCATACTGAGCTTCAATGCGGCGCAAGGATTTGGTGATCTGGCTGAAGTGCGTATGGCGGTTCACCAGAGCCTGCAATGCCCCGCCATTTTCGCTGGTCAGAATGAAGAACAAAATCTCGCGGATGATTTTCGGCCCAAGTACACGGGCGTGCAGCGGTTTATCCATCACATCCAGCAGACGTTCGGTCGCACACAGGATGTCATCATCTAAAACACCGGAATTAATCCCTGTGGAAGACTCGCGCTGATGCGCCATCGCCTCATCGCCTATATCCATCAGTAAATCCTGCAACATCAGGTTATCAATACTGATCTGAATACCGGCCATCGGCTGTTCCGGACTGCCGAAGGTTTCGCATTCGAAAGGCAGCGGCACCGTCAGCATCAGGTAATTATGTGGATCGTAGGAGAAGGTTTTTTTGCCGAGATAGCCGACTTTGCTTCCCTGAAACAGGATCACCACGCCGGGGTTATAGAGCACCGGCTGGCGCGCATGGTACTGCGTGGTGTACATCAGCGTGACTTGAGGCACCGCCGATTTACTGAGTATTTTGTCACCGCTCAGCTGCGCGACGCGTGCCGACATACGGGCACATAAGCTGTCCACGTTTTCCATATTATCTTCATCCCGTTTCCGATAAACCGGCATTAATAGTGCCATATCCGCCATCTTTTCTACAGAGACAAGCAGAAACAGGCAAACCTTAAGCAGGATTGAGCATCTCCCGGGCGGCAGTTTGGACGTACAGTAAAAACCGTCATTTGATCGGCTAGTTGAAAATAAAATCAGTAGCTTGCTCAGCAAGATGCCGTTTCGTTAACTAGACTTAGTCTCAGGCTAAAGCCCCATTTCTGTCTGTGCCTGCGTATTTCAGCGGGCACGATGTCAATTAAGGTCCGCCCATTAGGAGAAACTCATGGCAACTCAACCCATCATAAAACTTCACGATGGCAACCTGATGCCTCAGTTAGGACTTGGCGTATGGAAAGCCAGTAATCAGGATGCTACCGCGGCGGTAAAAACCGCCATCGAAACCGGTTATCGTCATATCGATACCGCCGCCATTTACAAGAATGAGGAAGGCGTTGGCGAAGCGATTGCCGCTAACCTCGTTCCTCGTGAAGAGTTGTTCATCACCACCAAACTGTGGAATGACGATCAGCTGAATGCACCGCAAGCGCTGGAAACCAGCCTTAAAAAACTGCAAACCGATTATGTCGATCTGTACCTGATCCACTGGCCGCAACCGCAACAGGGCAATTATGTTGAAGCATGGAAAGCCCTGCTGAAGCTGAAAGAAGAGGGTCTGGCGAAAAGCGTCGGCGTGTGTAACTTCCCGCTCGCCCATTTACAGAAACTGAAAGATGAAACCGGGATTTTCCCGGTGGTGAACCAGATTGAGCTGCACCCGCTGATGCAACAGCGTCAGCTGCATTCCTGGAATGCCACGCACAATATCGCCACCGAATCCTGGAGCCCTCTCGCACAAGGTGGCGAAGGCGTTTTCGATCAGCCGCTGATTCAGAAACTGGCGGATAAATACGATAAAACGCCGGCGCAGATCGTGATCCGCTGGCATCTGGATAACGGGCTGATCGTTATCCCGAAATCTGTCACACCAAAACGCATCCGCGAAAACTTCGACGTGTTTGATTTTAAACTGGAAAAGGAAGAGCTGGCGGAAGTGACCAAACTGGATAAAGAGCACCGTCTGGGGCCAGATCCTGAAAAAGGGCTGTAATCCTGCTGTGTTCTGAAAACTAAAAAACCCGCCTCGGCGGGTTTTGTTTTTTGGCTATCACAATCGTTACATCGACGGCTGAACCAGCATATTGCCCGCTGAACCGCGATCCGCCAGTTCCAGCGCGCCGCTGCGATACACAAACGGGAAATGCTCGTACGACGGCTGGTTGAAATACACCAGTAGCTCCACTTCGCCATCGACCCAGACCGTATCTTTGAATCCGGCGTCTTCCACCAGCGGCGCGGCACCGTTGACACTTTTCACCAGGAAAGACACGCCCTCCGCATGGAACGACTGTGGCATGTCCGCGTGTATTGTCCAGCGCTCCCACGTCCCCTGCTGAGCCGTGAGGTCAATACGGTTGATGTCCCACATCGCACCGTTCACGCCCGGCTGACTGTCACCGAGGCGCAGGTCACGGGTGCGGATCACGTTGCCGGAAAGAATTTGATCAGCCAGTAAACGCATCGGCAGATTGTCCGTTACCAGCGGCAGCAGCCCCGTCGGTTTGAGCGTCAGCACCAGCGTGGATACCAGAATGCTCGATGGCTCAAACAGCCCGCGCAGGCGCTCCATCACGCCCGCCGCTTCACCGGCGGTAATCGATACTTCTTCACCCTGGGACATATCCACCAGCACTTCGCGGCGCTCGCCGGGGGCAAGGGATAAGCGCTGCACGGTCATCGGCGCAGGCAGGAAGCCGAGATCGGAAGCCACTACGTGGAACGGGCGACCGTCGCTCATGCTCAGCTCGTAACGACGCGCATTGGACGCATTCAGTAAACGCAAACGTACCCAGCCGCGTGAGACTTCGACGAACGGGCTTTGCACCCCATTCACCAGCATGGTATCGCCGAAGAAGCCGCCCGACGCGGGTGTGTCGTATTGCGGCACACCAAAACCGTCCAGACGTTTGTCCTGAATGATCAGCGGGAAATCATCGACGCCGTAATGATTCGGCAACGGCAGATTTTTGCTGATTTCATCCTCGACAATCCACATTCCTGCCAGCCCGTTATAGACGTGAGGTCCCATGCGGTTTGGCGTATTGGCGTGATACCAGCACGTCGCCGCTGGCTGGCGGATAGGCAATACCGGCGACCAGTCAACGCCAGGTGACATCATGCGTGCGCCACCGCCGGTCAGTGTGCCCGGTTCCAGCAAACCGCTGATGGTCATCGACACCGGTTCTGTCAGACGGTTGCTGTAAATCAGCTTCACGTCATCCCCACTGTGCACTTTCACCGTCGGTCCGAGATACATGCCGTTGATGCCCCAGACAGGCGCTTTGGCACCGCCGAGGAACGACCAGTGGGCGGATTGCAACGTGAGGAACAGGGGTTGCCCGCGACGCGATTCTAGCAGCGGCGGAACAGGCAAGGCCGGTTGCGAACCACTCGCTTCTGCTTTCAATGGCAGAGCACCTGCGGCAAGAGCTACGCCGGAGGCTTGCAGGAACGAGCGACGACTGAGTGACATATCTTCTCCATGAAAACAAAAGTAGGCCCCGTCGCCATCAATGGCAGCGGGTTTTAATGGGGTATGTAATGATTTTTATTTTTTTTCTGCAGCTTCGCGCAGCGCCACTTCGGCATCCAGCTCGGCAATTTTATCCGCCATCAGCTTGTGACAGTGTTCAGATAATTCGCGCAAACGATCTTTCGTGTAGCCGGTTGTATCAACAGGCGGCAGCATCTCAACAATCACGTGGCCGTTGGACCAGCGGTTGAGTTTCACTTTGCCATTGGTGTTTGAGACGCAAATTGGCACGATAGGCACCCCGGCTGAAATCGCTGCGTGGAAAGCGCCCGTTTTAAACGGCATCAGGCCACGACCGCGGCTGCGCGTTCCTTCAGGGAACATCCAGATCGACAGGTTCTTTTTCTTAATCTGGCTCACAACCTGCGAAATCGTCCCGTGGGCTTTCGCGCGGTTGTTACGGTCAATCAGCAAGTTGCCGGTAAGCCAGTAAAGCTGACCAAAAAACGGGATCCAGACCAGGCTTTTTTTACCGACGGTGACGGTACCGGGCATGACAACCGAC
This sequence comes from Rahnella inusitata, assembly GCF_965118895.1. GTDB lineage: Bacteria > Pseudomonadota > Gammaproteobacteria > Enterobacterales > Enterobacteriaceae > Rahnella > Rahnella inusitata_A. The sequence goes on along the minus strand of NZ_CBCPJJ010000019.1, from coordinate 66,245 downwards.
GAGGCGGTCACCATATCGTAATTGTTTTGATGGTTGGCGATGTAAATGCATTTACCGTTGTTCGGCGCCTCAGCGGGAATACGCTTTTCAACGGTCAGGCCAAACACCGGGGCCAGATTTCCAAATAACTTTCCGAAAGTCGCCACATGTTTCGGATTACGCGGGCTGAACAGACAATAGATACAGCCAAAAAAACTTACCAGAATCGAGTAAATCACCACGATTATCAGTCGTAAAATAAATAACATAACATCCTCTTAAAACTACAGCCGAAGCCGGTAAGAAACCTGTGCAGTTGTGATCCCTGTGCGCCGAACTATTCTCAAGCCTGATTCGACGCTATACAACGGTTTTGTTTATACAAATGTAAAATCTTTGCACTGCACAACAGTCTCAAACAACAGGTGAACGCCAGAACGTAGACAGGGCACAAATGTGCCCTGTCCGTGCCGTTGAGTCAGCGCGTTATTCTTCGCTGTCGCCGCCTTTACTGCGGGCAGGCGCATCCACTTCGACGCGATCGATCCGTTGCAGGCCGCGTGGCAGAAGAGTTCCCTTGCGCCCGCGTTCCGCACGAAACTTCTGCAAATCTTCAGGACGCAACAGCAGTTTGCGCTTACCAACGTGCAGGGTGATCGACGTCTGCGGCGGCAGAACCAGCAACCAGGCGAGTTTATCTTCACCGGAAGCGGCCTGCGCCGAAGGGATTGAAACAATTTTGTTACCCTTGCCTTTCGACAGTTGCGGCAAATCCGCCACCGGGAACAACAGCATACGGCCAGCGGCGGTCACGGAAAGCAGCATATCATCCGCACCATTAAGCTCAATGGGTGCAAAGGCTTTGGCATTTTCCGGCAAGGTAATCATCGCTTTACCGGCACGGTTACGCGCCACTAAATCGTTGAAGGTACACACGAAACCGTAACCGGCATCGGAAGCCATCAGCAGTTTCTGCTCGTCCTGTGCCATGATCACATGTTCAATGGTCGCACCCGGCGGTGGCGTAAGCTTACCCGTCAGCGGCTCGCCCTGCCCGCGCGCGGAAGGCAACGTCATCGGATCCAGCGCGTAACTGCGCCCGGTGGAGTCGATAAACACCACCGGCTGATTGCTTTTACCTTTGGCGGCGGCACGGAAGCTGTCACCGGCTTTATAGCTTAAACCGGAGGCATCAATATCGTGGCCTTTGGCGCTGCGCACCCAGCCAGATTCAGACAGTACGATAGTCACCGGTTCGGATGGCACGAAGTCGTGCTCGCTCATCGCTTTAGCTTCTTCACGCTCAATGATTGGCGAGCGACGGTCATCGCCAAAGGATTCAGCATCGGCCTGAATTTCTTTACGGATAAGCGTGCTGAGTTTACGTTCTGAGCCCAGCAATGCCTGTAACTGATCGCGCTCTTTCGCCAGCTCATCCTGCTCACCGCGAATTTTGGTTTCTTCGAGTTTAGCCAAATGGCGTAATTTCAACTCAAGGATCGCTTCGGCCTGCGTATCAGACAGCTCAAAACGCTGCATCAGCACAGGCTTTGGTTCATCTTCAGTACGGATGATGTGAATAACTTCATCAATGTTCAGGAAGGCTATCAGCAAACCTTCGAGAATATGCAGACGTTTCAGAACTTTATCGAGGCGGAAATTCAGGCGGCGGCGCACGGTATCGCGGCGGTAGGCCAGCCACTCGGTGAGGATCTCCACCAGCCCTTTGACCTGCGGACGGTGATCCAGCCCGATCATGTTCATGTTGATACGGTAGCTGCGTTCCAGATCGGTGGTTACGAACAGGTGATTCATGACCTGATCGAGATCGATACGATTGGATCGCGGCACCACCACCAGGCGGGTCGGATTTTCGTGATCGGATTCGTCACGAAGATCTTCGACCATCGGCAGCTTTTTGGCACGCATCTGGCTGGCGATTTGCTCCAGCACTTTCGCACCGGAGACCTGATGCGGCAACGCGGTGATCACCGCACTGCCATCTTCTTTGTGCCAGACCGCACGCATGCGCACCGAGCCTTTGCCCGATTCGTACATTTTGCGGATTTCGCTGCGCGGCGTGATGATTTCGGCTTCGGTCGGGAAGTCTGGCCCCTGCACGAATTCCAACAGATCATCGAGCGAACTGCCCGGTTTTTCCAACAGCGCAACGGCAGCCGCGGCAACTTCACGGATGTTATGCGGCGGAATATCCGTCGCCATACCCACGGCGATGCCGGTAGTGCCGTTTAGCAGAATGTTGGGCAGGCGCGCAGGCAGCATTTTCGGCTCCTGCATGGTGCCGTCAAAGTTCGGGACATAATCCACCGTACCCTGACCGAGCTCGCGCAGCAGCACTTCGGCATATTTCGACAGGCGCGATTCGGTGTAACGCATCGCGGCGAAGGATTTCGGGTCATCCGGTGCACCCCAGTTCCCCTGCCCGTCAACCAGCGGATAACGGTAAGAGAAGGGCTGCGCCATCAGCACCATGGCTTCGTAGCAGGCGCTATCGCCGTGCGGATGGTATTTACCCAGCACGTCACCGACGGTACGTGCGGATTTCTTGAATTTAGCGTTATTACTCAGGCCGAGTTCGGACATCGCATAAATAATACGGCGTTGTACCGGCTTCAGGCCGTCACCGATAAACGGCAGCGCGCGGTCCATGATGACGTACATGGAATAGTTGAGATAGGCGTTCTCAGTAAACGTGTGCAGTGCTAAACGCTCTGTTCCGTCATGAGTCATTTCGCTCATTGATGTTTAATCCTCAGACCCGTGGCGTTATCGTTTTGGAAATTAAGGAAGCTTGCCCCCGCAGGCGCGCAAAGGCACCCGCCGCGAGGCAATGATGTCCGCGATAGTACATCATCTGCCGTATTCCTGTCACAGTTGCTGTGTTTATGCGTTGTTTTTAACCAGTTTTAGCCGGCCGAACTGGCGAATTTGTCGGGCAAATCGGGCGATTATTGCATCTGGGTCAATAGTCTTGTGCGCAATATCACATTTTTTCGCGATGCAGAGTTCAGTACACTATGTGACAACAGCCTGACAGCCAGAATTCATTTTAAGGAAACCCCATGAGCAACATCCTGATTATTAACGCCGGCAAAACCTTTGCCCACTCAAAAGGCGCACTGAACAATAGCCTGACCGACGTCGCGTCCAGCTTCCTGCGCGATGCCGGGCATGACGTACGCGTGACCGTACTTGAAGAGGGTTACGACGTTCAGACCGAAATCGACAGCTACCTGTGGGCCGATGCCATCATTTATCAGCAACCGGGCTGGTGGATGGGCATGCCGTGGACGCTGAAAAAGTACATCGATGAAATCTTCACCGAAGGCCACGGTAAACTCTACGCCAGCGATGGCCGTACCCGTTCAGACGGTGCAAAAAAATACGGTTCCGGCGGCCTGTTGCAGGGCAAATGTTACATGCTTTCCGTGACCTGGAATGCGCCACTGGAGGCGTTCGAGGATAAAGAGCAGTTCTTCCACGGCGTGGGCGTTGACGGTGTCTATCTGGCACAGCATAAAGCCAACCAGTTCATCGGTCTGGACACACTGCCGACCTTCATGTGTAACGACGTGATTAAGCAGCCTGATATCGAAGGTGATTTCGCCCGTTACCGCGCGCACCTTGAAAATGTGTTCGGTCAGGCCTAAGGTAAAAAGTCATTCGTGTAATGAGGTAGTTATGATAACTGTTATCGCCGAAATCAAAGTAAGACCGGGCCGCCGCGATGCGGTCATGGAAAAAATTACCGCGCTGCTGCCAAGCGTTCTCGAAGAGAAAGGCTGCCACCGCTATGAGCCTTACATTGATTTCAACGGCCAGATCCCGTGGCGTAAAACCGTTCCTGATTCCATTTTCATGCTGGAAGACTGGGAAAGCCTGGCGCATCTCGAAGCGCATCAGCAGGCACCGCACATGGACAAGCACCGTGAAAACATCAAAGCCGACGTGCTGGATGTGGTGATCCATATTATCGAAAAAGCCTGATCCTAAATCTGACTTCGTTTAAAACAAAAATGCCGGCGCTGCAAAGCGTCCGGCATTTTTTTATGGCGCAATCTGAGGGGATCAGACGTCCAGTTCGGCAGTATCGCCTTTTTCCTGTAACCAGTTACGGCGATCTTCAGACCGTTTCTTCGCCAGCAGCATATCCATCATGCGCAGCGTCTGGTCGATATCATTCTCATCGATGGTCAGCTGAACCAGACGACGGGTATTCGGATCAAGCGTGGTTTCGCGCAGCTGCAATGGGTTCATCTCACCCAGCCCTTTAAAGCGCTGGACGTTCGGCTTACCCTTCTTGCGTTTGAGCTGATCCAGTACGCCTTCTTTTTCCTGCTCATCCAGCGCATAGAACACTTCTTTGCCCAGATCGATACGGTAAAGAGGTGGCATAGCGACATACACGTGGCCGCCGCGCACCAGAGATCGGAAGTGACGGACAAACAGTGCGCACAGCAGCGTGGCGATGTGTAAGCCGTCGGAATCCGCATCCGCAAGAATACAGACTTTGCCGTAACGCAGCTGCGTCAGGTCTTCGCTGTCCGGATCGATACCAATTGCCACGGAAATATCGTGTACTTCCTGCGACGCAAGGACTTCATCGGAAGAGACTTCCCACGTATTGAGGATCTTACCCTTGAGCGGCATGATCGCCTGATATTCACGGTCGCGCGCCTGTTTGGCCGAGCCGCCTGCGGAATCCCCTTCCACCAGGAACAGTTCGGTCATGTTCAGATCCTGCGACGTACAGTCCGCCAGTTTCCCCGGCAGCGCAGGGCCGCTGGTCAGCTTCTTACGTACCACTTTCTTCGCTGCGCGCAAACGGCGCTGAGCGCTGGAAATACACAGTTCCGCCAGCTGTTCTGCCGCATGGACGTTCTGGTTCAGCCACAGGCTGAAGGCATCTTTCACCACGCCGGAGACGAACGCGGCGCACTGACGTGAAGAGAGACGCTCTTTGGTCTGACCGGCGAATTGCGGATCCTGCATTTTCACTGAGAGCACATAAGCGCAGCGTTCCCAGATATCTTCCGCAGAAAGCTTTACGCCACGCGGCAAAATGTTGCGGAATTCACAGAACTCGCGCATCGCATCGAGCAACCCCTGACGCAGGCCGTTGACGTGTGTACCGCCCTGCATGGTTGGGATCAGGTTGACGTAGCTTTCGGTCAGCAGTTCGCCGCCTTCCGGCAGCCACAGCAGCGCCCAGTCTACCGCTTCGATATCACCGGCAAATGCACCGACAAAGGCTTTTTCCGGCAAGGTGATGAGGCCGTTGACCGCTTCCATCAGGTAGTCGGTCAGCCCGTCTTCATAACACCAGCGTTGTTCGGTGTTATTCACCTTATCTTTGAAGATGATCTCAGCACCGGGGCACAGTACGGCTTTGGCTTTCAGCAAATGGCTGAGGCGGCTGACCGAAAAACGCGGGCTGTCGAAGAAGCTGACGTCTGGCCAGAAGTGAACGCTGGTGCCGGTATTGCGTTTTCCACAGGTGCCGGTGACGTGCAGATCTTCGACTTTATCGCCGTTTTCAAACGCCATCTCATACACTTCGCCGCCGCGTTTTACCGCCACTTCGACGCGTCTGGATAAGGCATTGACTACCGAAATCCCGACGCCATGCAGGCCGCCGGAGAACTGGTAGTTTTTGTTAGAGAATTTACCGCCCGCGTGCAGACGGCAGAAAATCAGTTCGACGGCAGGCACGCCTTCTTCCGCGTGGATATCCACCGGCATTCCACGGCCATCATCGATGACTTCAAGAGACTGGTCTTCGTGCAGAATGACTTCGATACGTTTAGCGTGGCCGGCTAATGCCTCATCCACGCTGTTATCAATCACTTCCTGGCCGAGGTGGTTTGGCCGGGTGGTATCGGTGTACATGCCCGGACGGCGGCGCACCGGTTCGAGTCCGCTGAGGACCTCTATGGAATCCGCGTTATAAGTAGATTGGCTCATCGTTGATTATTCGTGGCTCATAGGTTTGTGGGCTAACGATACAGTATGTGGGCGGGAGGAAAATCACTGGCAGCAAGCAGACGCTCTACATCCGGGGAGAAACGTCACCCTGCGATGTTAGTCTGCGGCCAGTTCGAGGAAATCGACAATCGGCGAAAAATAGCGCTCAAAGCCGACAAATGCATGATTTCCCTCGGGTTCAACCGTCTGACGACAGGTGGTGTAATATGCCACAGCCTGACGGTAATCGAGAATTTCATCGCCCGTTTGCTGTAATAACCAGAGTAAATCCGGCGACTCCAGCGGTTCGATCTGCATCACTTTCAGATCGTAAACGTGGCGTGACTCTAACACATATTGCTGGCCGGTGTAGGGGTTCTCGTTTTGCCCGAGAAAGTCGATCAGCAGCTCATACGGCTTGACTGCCGGGTTCACCACTACCGCCGGTACGGCAAAACACTGCGATAACCACGTGGCGTAATATCCGCCCAGCGACGACCCTACAATGCCCAACTTTTTACCGGCTTTTTGGATCACCAGACTTTCCAGCAACTCGGCGGCCTCGGACGGATACGGCGGCAACTGCGGCACCACCATGTCGATATGCGGATGATGTTCCGCCAGCCAGTTTTTCAGCAATGTCGCTTTGGCCGAGTCGGGAGAGCTGTTAAATCCATGCAGGTACAATAGGGTGTTCATTCGTAGCCGTCCGATTCCGTATCCGGGTGAAACTCGGTGGATTCGAGACGGAATACCTGCGTTTCTACGCGGCCATCCGGATATAAATCCAGATAACGCCAGCCCGGCGCAACGGTATCAATGGTGAAATTGGTGCAGTGCGGTTTGAACTGAACGCAGGTCGATGGGGTGGCGTAGAGGCGACGGCCATACCAGTCGAGATCCAGTTCCTGATGAATATGGCCACACAGCAGCGTATTCACTTTCGGATATTTCAACAGCGTATTCGCCAGCATGTGCGCGTTGCGCAGACTGTGCTGATCGAGCCAGGTACAACCCGACGGTAACGGATGGTGATGCAGCATCAGCAGGGTAAAGCGATCCGGATAAGCCTTCAGACAGCGCTCCATCCACTCCAGCTGATATTCACTCAGCTCACCGTGCGGCACGCCAAACACCTGCGTATCGAGCAGAATGATTTGCCAGCGATCGCCGAGCAGTACATGCTTCGACGGGTTGATCCCGGCGTCACGCAAGGTGTCAAACATGGCAGGCTGGAAATCATGGTTTCCGGGAAGCCAGACACAAGGCGCAGGCAGTTCACTGATGCCACGGCAAAACTGATGGTATGCCGCCACCGACTGATCCTGAGCCAAATCCCCCGTCGCCGCGATGATATCGACTTCGCGCTGCTGCGCCTTGATAGCGTCCAGCACAGCGCGATAGCTGTTAAACGTATTCACGCCCAACAACGTTTCATCTTCACCGGCAAAAAGATGGGTATCGGTAATCTGTAGAACTCTGACTTTGGCCCCATTTACCAAAGGCAGTTTAAACAGGCTTTCCAAATCGTTTCCTTTGTTATTGAAGTCTGTCTAACAAACCGGAATTGCCATCGCTCCGTGCGCAAGGCAATAACGCAGCCAGTCCGCAAGGAACTGGTTAATTTGATGCTTTTCATCACGCTGATGCAACTTTTTATTAGGATAATCATAGCGTGCTTTGAAGCGAAAGATCTGCTGACTTGCACACACTTCCGCCACCATCGCATCGTGATAAAGGCGAACCGTCAGCGACGGTAAACTCCAGTAACTGACCGCAGGTGCGGTTTGCTTGATTTCTACCAGTGACGTATAGCGCGTCGATTCAAGGATCGTCAGGCGATACGTGGCGCTACTCACCTGATATGTCACTGTTTCGCCAGGCTCATCTGTGCGCGGCATTAAACGGCGCAACTGTGCGAAATTAGTTTCACACAATCTCATCATTTCAGGGAAATCAGGGGTATAGCGCTTAATCATTCGTTGGCCCACTCTTTTCTCAGGGATTCATAGTGCAGTTGCAGCCATTGCAGAGCAATCACTGACGCCGCATTGTCTATCGCTCCTTCTTCCACCCAGCGGTAAGCCTTTTCGCGGCTCACAACGTGTACCCGGATGTCTTCATTCTCTGCTTCCAGACCGTGAATTCCTTCTGCCGTGGTGGCGTCGACTTCACCGACCATAATGGAGAGACGTTCGCTGGTACCACCGGGGCTCGCAAGATAATTCAGCACCGGTTTGCAACGTTTCACCACAATGTTCGCTTCTTCCAGCGCTTCGCGGCGGGCGACTTCTTCTACCGTTTCGCCCTCTTCAATGATACCGGCGACCATCTCCAGAAGCCATGGGGTATCACTGGAATCAATACATGGGATGCGGATCTGTTCGATCAACACCACCTCATCCCGCTTAGGATCATAAGGTAATAACACGGCCGCATGCCCGCGTTCAAAAACTTCACGTACCACCTCGCCGCTCATTTCTCCATTAAACAAACGATGGCGAAACCGATATGCAATAATAGAAAAAAAACCTTTATATCGTGTCTCACGTGCAATAATTTCTACATCATCTTTGCCGAAACTTACCGGTGAATTGTTGAATGAAGACATGGAGCGTTATCCTTTAATACCTCACAAAGGTAAATTATCGCCTTTTGAGGTCAATTTGATGAAAATGCGTTAATAATAATCAAGGTTGTTTGTGATAGATTTAGGCTCATTCAGTTGGGAAGGCACGTTAAGCCAACCGCCCCTTTAGCCTGACTCTGCTAGAATCCGCGTCTATTCGAGTATTTGACTGCCTCACCATACATAACAACATTGCTGCACAACAAGGAATGCAAATGAAGAAACTGCTCCCCCTTCTCATCGGACTCAGCCTGGGCGGCTTTAGTGCGATGAGCCAGGCCGAAAACCTGATGCAGGTCTATCAGCAAGCCAGGACGAGTAACCCGGACCTGCGTAAATCAGCTGCTGACCGGGATGCCGCATTCGAAAAAATTAACGAAAGCCGCAGTCCTTTATTACCGCAACTTGGATTGGGTGCGGATTATGGTTATACCAATGGCTACCGCGATGCAAATGGCGTAAACAGCAATGTTGGCAGTGCCAGCCTGCAATTAACGCAGACCCTTTTTGATATGTCAAAATGGCGCGCGCTGACCCTGCAGGAAAAAACCGCAGGTATTCAGGACGTGTCTTATCAGACTGATCAACAGTCTTTGATCCTCAATTCTGCAACAGCTTATTTTAACGTATTGAGTGCAATCGATTCACTCTCCTATACCGAAGCGCAGAAACAGGCTATTTATCGCCAGTTAGATCAAACCACTCAGCGTTTTAACGTGGGTCTGGTGGCTATCACTGACGTGCAGAACGCCCGTTCACAATACGATACTGTGCTGGCTAATGAAGTCACTGCGCGCAATAACCTGGATAACGCACTGGAATCCCTGCGTCAGGTGACCGGCACTTATTATCCGCAGCTGTCTTCCCTGAACGTCGACAACTTCAACACCACGCGTCCGCAGCCGGTCGCCACACTGTTGAAAGAAGCAGAAAGCCGCAACCTGAGCTTGCTGTCTGCGCGTCTGTCACAAGATTTAGCTCGTGAACAAATCCGTTATGCTGAAACCGGCCACATGCCGACCGTGGATCTGACTGCCTCTACCGGCATCAGCAACACCAAGTACAACGGCGACAAAACCGGTGGCGCATCCAGCTATCAGGATGCCGATGCAGGCCAGAACAAAATTGGCCTGAGCTTCTCCCTGCCACTGTACAGCGGCGGTTCTGTCACCTCTCAGGTGAAACAGGCTCAGTACAACTTTGTAGGCGCCAGCGAGCAGCTTGAAAGCGCGCACCGCAGCGTAGTGCAGACCGTACGTTCTTCGTTCAACAATATCTCTGCGTCCATCAGCAGTATCAACGCTTACAAACAAGCCGTTGTCTCTGCGCAAAGTTCTTTGGATGCGATGGAAGCCGGTTACCAGGTCGGTACCCGTACTATCGTTGATGTGCTGGACGCGACCACCACGCTGTACAACGCCAAGCAACAGCTTTCCAGTGCGCGCTATACCTATCTGATTAACCAGCTGAACATCAAATCAGCGCTGGGAACACTGAACGAAAGTGATCTTCTGGCACTCAATGGTGCGCTGGGTAAACCGGTTCCGACGGCACCGGATCAGGTAGCGCCTGAAACGCCAAACCAGGATGCTGCGGCGGACGGTTATAACAGTGACGGCACGCAGGCAGCGGCGCCACGCACTGAAAGAGCCAGCGCAACAACCACCACCAATACCACCAAAAAAAGCGGCAATCCTTTCCAGAACTGATCCTGAAAAGTCGCCATTTTTGTTGAGCGTAAATCCCTAAAGCAGCCTGAAAAGGCTGCTTTTTTTTGCCTTGGTCACGTCCCTCTGTAAAGTCTGGTAACAATTGACCTGCGCTGCTTTAACAATCACCCTGTTTCCCCTATCCTTAAGCCCTACTGGGAAAGGGCAAAAAGCCCTGTATATGGGATAAGAACGATGAAACGGACACAACACGTCAACCTCGCTACCTTCCGTAAATCATGGCGTAGCGCTCGAATCACTCCTGTCGCACTGGCTGTCGGCGCTGTATTCATGCTGTCAGGCTGTGAGAAAACCGATGAAACGGTGTCTTTGTATCAGAACGCAGACGACTGCTCTAAAGCGAATCCGTCTGGCAGCGCGCAATGCGTCGCAGCCTATGATGCAGCGAAGAAAGACGCCGAAAAAACCGCACCGAAATACGCCTCACGTGAAGACTGTATTGCCGAATTCGGCGAAGGCCAGTGTACGCAGACGCCAGCGCAGTCCGGTGTGGCTTCTGCCGAAGGCCAGAGCAGCGGCAGCATGTGGATGCCGCTGATGGCGGGTTACATGATGGGCCGCATGATGAGCGGCGGCGCTTACGCGCAGCAGCCACTTTTCAGCTCTAAAAACCCGGCCAGCCCGGCGAACGGCAAATTCGTCGATGCGACAGGTAAAAACTACGGCCCGGCAACTGCGGGCGGCCGTACCATGAACGTGCCGAAAACCGCGATGGCACCGAAACCTGCTGTCACTAAAACCATCACCCGTGGCGGCTTTGGCGAAAGCGTAGCGAAACAAACGTCAATGCAACGCAACTCAACTGCCGCTCCGCGCAGTGCTGGCCGCAGCATGGGTGGCTAAGACGCACATGAAACGTTTACCGATCACCGAGCGCCCGGACTGGCGCGAAAAAGCCACGGAATTTGGCTTCAATTTTCACACCATGTATGGCGAACCCTACTGGTGTGAAGATGCTTATTATCAGTTCACGCTGGCGCAGATCGAAGAGATCGAGGACGCTACCGCCGACATCCACCAGATGTGTTTAAAAGTGGTCGAACGCGTGGTGGGTGACGATGCGCTGATGGCCAAATTCCAGATCCCAAAACATGTCTGGGAATTTGTCCGCAGTTCGTGGCGTACCCAGCAACCTTCGCTGTATTCTCGGTTGGATCTCGCTTACGACGGTGTCAATCCGCCAAAGCTTCTGGAAAACAACGCCGATACGCCGACCTCATTGTACGAAGCGGCGTTCTTCCAATGGCTGTGGCTTGAAGACCAAATCGCGGCCGGTAACCTGCCGCAGGATGCCGATCAGTACAACAGTTTGCAGGAAAAGCTGATTGAGCGTTTTGCCGGGCTGAAAAATCAACACGGTTTTTCACTGCTGCACATCGCCTGCTGTCAGGACACCGAAGAAGATCGCGGCACCGTGCAATATTTGCAAGACTGTGCGCTGGAAGCGGAACTGGCCAGCGAGTTTCTGTATATCGAAGAGATCGGTCTGGGCGAACGCGGCCAGTTTACCGATCCTCAGGATCAGGTGATTTCCAACCTGTTTAAGCTGTATCCGTGGGAGTTTATGTTCCGCGAAATCTTCGCCACCAAGCTGGAAGATGCCGGTGTGCGCTGGCTGGAACCGGCCTGGAAAGCCATTCTCTCGAATAAAGCCTTACTGCCGTTGCTGTGGGATATGTTCCCGGATCACCCGAATCTGTTACCGGCATACTTCGCAGATGATGCGCATCCGGAACTGGATCATTATGTGGTGAAACCGCTGTTTTCCCGCGAAGGCGCAAATATTAAGGTGATCGAGAAAGGTCAGGAAGTCGCGAGCGTGGAAGGCCCGTACGGCGCGGAAGGCATGATTGTGCAGCAGTTCCACCCGCTTCCGGTTTTTGACGGCAGCTATGTGTTGATCGGCAGCTGGCTGGTGAACGATCAGCCTTGCGGGATCGGCATCCGCGAAGACAAGGCGCTGATCACTCAGGATCTGTCACGTTTCTATCCGCACACCATCGTCGGCTAAAAAGCGTAAGAAAGGATAATGAAAAAATCATTATCCTTTTTATTTTCCGATTCAGCCCACCTGCACTGAAAGCATTGAGAGCGATCCCATCACCAGCCCCTCGGTCGGCTGAGTCACCGGCTCAACGCCGTCCCACGCCCCCAGCACATACAACAGCGGAAGATAATGATCCGGTGACGGATTAGAAAGCGCACCGCCTTCGTGATCCATAAAGTTCACCAGCGGATGATCCTTCGTGTCGCCCTTCCAGCTCAGATTATCTTTCACATATTGATCGAACGTGATCGCCCACGGATAAGGCTCGCCGTTACCGTCCCATTTCACCATCCGCAGGTTATGCACCACGTTGCCGCTGGCGACAATCATCACACCCTCATCACGCAGCGCGGCCAGTTTTCTGCCAAGCTCGAAGTGATATTCCGGCGGCTGTGTGCCGTCAATACTCAGCTGAACTACCGGGATATCGGCGTCAGGATACATCTTAATCAGTACGCCCCAGGTGCCGTGGTCAAAGCCCCATTCACTGGTATCCGCCAGCACACTCACCGGGCTGAGCAACTCCTGCACGCGTTTTGCCAGCGCGGGCGAACCCGGTGCCGGATAGCGCTTGTCGAACAACGCCTGCGGGAAACCGCCGAAGTCATGAATAGTGCGCGGATTTTCCATCGCCGTCACCGCCGTCCCACGGGTAAACCAGTGGGCTGACACCGCCAGAATCGCTTTTGGCCGGGGTAATGTTTCGCCCAGCGTATGCCAGGCACGGGTGTAGATATTGTCTTCCAGCACGTTCATCGGGCTGCCGTGGCCTAAGAAAAGTGCGGGCATACGTTGAGTCGTCATCATAAATTCCTTACCGCAAAATAAAAGAGAGCGGCGCTCACCAGCGGACTGCCGCGTAATGAAAATACGGTACTCTTTTTCAGTACGGGTTACAGCCGCATAACCATGAAGGAGATGTTCAATAAATTTGAAGGGAAAAATCAAAGGCAGTCTGGCTGGATTTTATTAACAGCATTCGTTCAGACAAAAATCAGCAATAAAAAGCAAAAAGGCCGCATAAGCGACCTTTTCTACACAATACCGCCAACAGTTAACTGGCCTGACGGGTCTGCGCCTGGCGATATTCCACCAGATCGGCAATGGTCACTACCGGCATATTGTGTTGTTTCGCAAAAACAATGGCTTCTGGCGCGTGTGCCATGCTGCCGTCGTCGTTGGTCAGCTCGCACAGCACGCCGAAAGGTTTGAGGCCGGCCAGCGTCACCAGATCGATGGATGCTTCAGTGTGACCACCACGGGTAAGCACGCCGCCCGCCTGTGCGCGCAGCGGGAAGATGTGCCCCGGACGGCTCAGGTCAGAAGGTTTCACGCCGTCTTTAATCGCGGTGCGGATGGTGGTGATACGGTCAGCGGCAGAAACGCCGGTGGTTACGCCTTCAGCCGCTTCAATGGTCACGGTGAAAGGCGTCTGGAACTGACTGGAGTTGTTCTCCACCATCATCGGCAGGTCGAGCTTTTTACGGCTGTCTTCGTTCATGGTGAGACACACGATGCCGCTGCCGTGGCGAATAGTCAGCGCCATTTGTGCAACGGTCATGTTTTCGGCGGCAAAGATTAAATCGCCTTCGTTTTCACGATCTTCGTCATCCAGCACCATCACACCAACGCCGTTACGAATGGCGTCAATAGCACGCTCAACACGTTCAGCAGGTGTACCGAATTCGGAAAGTAGGGTCTGATTCATGGTAAAAATAACCTCATGTTCTGTATGTGGATTACCAGAATCAGGGCGTCTTGAGGAGGCTAGCTGCAGCGGCCTGATGGCGTGCTACAGTTATAAAAAATAACGCAGCGGACAAATTTTGTCCGGCTTGAATCGTTACTCTCTCCCATCCGGACTTTAACCGTCGGCCCCGGAATTACACCGGATCTGCTGACCTCTAATCCCGAAGGATTGAGCGCTCGCGGGCTTCCACGTGGAAGGGATTAAGATCCTTCCGATATTCTGTGGTTTACCGCCGGTGGGGACTTTCACCCCGCCCTGAGAATAAGCAAATCAACTATAACGCCAATAAATGACCAGAGCAATCCTGCGGATTGGCCAATTAGTGCCCCGGAAGGTTTATAGAAACGTCATCTGCGATTACACTAAGCAAAAGCACCTCCTTCGAGAAAAGGAAATAACATGATTGACCCGAAAAAAATTGAACAAATTGCCCGCCAGGTTCACGAGTCTATGCCGAAAGGGATCCGCGAATTTGGTGAAGATGCCGAGAAGAAAATCCGTCAGGTATTGCAGGCACAGTTCAGCCGTATGGATTTAGTCAATCGCGAAGAGTTTGACGTGCAGACTCAGGTTTTACTGCGCACCCGCGAAAAACTGACCGCGCTGGAACAACGTCTGGCCGCACTGGAAAGTAAACTGACCGACGCCGAAAAATCGCAAGACCCGGTCTGATTTTCCGCTCGTCAGAAACGATAAAGGCCTGCTCAGCAGGCCTTTTTTATGTCTCGCTCTCAGACAGTTACCGTGTGTGAAGCACCGTTTTAGCACGCGGTAAAAGTAGCCAGAGCGCGGCAAACACCATCAGCGCGTACGCGGCTTTCCAGCCCACCATTGCCAGCAATACGCAGCACAATACCGCGCCGAGCATCGCCATCCACCTCGAACGGCCTTTGAGGATCCGCGCCCCGGCAAGCATGCACAGCAGATAGATCAGGATGAAGATCCCATTGGCGTAAGTGATCAGCGCACCAAGTGGCAGATGGAGCCAGTAAATCAGCAGCGTGAACAGCACGCAGCAACCGACGACCAGATTCAGTGCGGCAACCGGCACCCGCTCTGAGGACAGCTGCGCCAGCCTGCTTTGCGGCTTGAGCTGCGCCTGCGACCACACCAGCCGCGCGAAGCTTTGAGTATAAATATTTACGCTGGCGAAGCAGGCCAGATAGCCAATGATGCAGGCCACCCACAACGCTTTTTGCCCGAACAGCTGCACCACAATACCCGGCAGTGATGCGCCCGCTTCCCGCCCTTCTCCCCACGCATGGAATTTCAGCACCGCCACGGTACAGCCCCAGTAGACGGCTCCGGCAACCAGCATACCGATGAGTAAAGCACGCGGAAAATCCCGTTCCGGGTTACGAAATTCTGTCGCCAGATGGGCGAACGCTTCCAGCCCGACGAAGCACCAAAACATCACAGCCAGCGCATCAAACAGGTTTGATGGCGAAATATCCCGAATGGCCGGCAACGGAATTTCCGGCAGCGTAATATCGCCTTTCCACCAGATGGCGATGACCAGAGCAATCACCAGAGCCGCAATCAGCGTCTGAATATTGGCGCTCGAACCCGCGCTGCGCGTGCCAAGGAACCAGATCACCAAAAGCGTACCAAGCTGAACCAGCAGCAGATTTTCGCTGCTCCAGCCAAATGCTGCCTGCCAGAAGCCGGCGGCGATGTGCAACGCAGCAGGTAAACCAACCGGGATCACCGATAAAAACAACCAGCCGGTCACGCGTGCCATGTGCGGCCCGAAGGCTTTACCCACAAAATGGGCCGCCCCGCCCGCGCTGGGAAAATGTCTCCCGAGTGCAGCGAAGCCGATGGCTATCGGAAACACCAGCAGAATAAGCACCGGCCACGCCCACAGGCTGTCGTTTTGCGCCAGCTGCGCCGCCAGCGCGGGCACCGCGAATACACCGGTGCCGAGCAATGAGGTGGAAAGCAAACCGACGCCCTGCGCCAGACTGAGTTCCTGTTTTAATCCGCTCACAACAGAGTCACTTCCGTTTTGGGTTCTGAATTGAAATTTCGATAAAGAAAAAGGGCTTATCAGATAAGCCCTTCGGTCAGTCCGCGGAGGACAGAATCAGTCCTGCGCTTTGATCTGATTGATGATCTTGGTCGTAGACAACCCGTCTTCAAAGTTCAGCACGCGGACTTCGCCGCCGTTGGCCCAGACTTCATCACAACCGGCGATTTGCTCCGGTTTGTAGTCTCCGCCTTTGACCAGCAGATCCGGCAAGATCCCGGCGATCAGGCGCTGCGGGGTATCTTCTTCAAATGAGACCACCCAGTCCACGGCGCCTAGTGCACCCAGCACGATCATACGGTTTTGCAGCGCATTAACCGGACGGGTTTCGCCTTTCAGACGTTTGGTGGACGCGTCGCTGTTCACTGCGACGATCAGACGATCGCCGAGTTTACGGGCGTTCGCCAGATAGGAAACGTGCCCGGCGTGCAGAATGTCGAAGATGCCGTTGGTCATCACCACTTTCTCGCCGCGCTGACGCGCCATCGCCACAGCCGCTTTTAACTGTTCTTCCGTCATTACGCCGAAACCGACGTCCGAACGGCCACCGATGGCGTTTTCCAGTTCGACCGGAGACACGGTGGATGTGCCGAGCTTACCGACCACCACACCTGCGGCGGCGTTGGCCAGGAAGCAGGATTCTTCCAGCGTATTCCCTGCCGCCAGCGCAGCCGCCAGCGTGCCGATCACCGTGTCACCGGCACCGGTTACGTCATACACTTCCTGCGCCTGGGTCGGCAGATGCAGCGGCTCTTTGCCCGGCTGCAACAGCGTCATACCGTGTTCGGAACGGGTCACCAGCAGCGCAGACAGCTCAAAATCAGCAATCAGCTGCATACCACGCGCGACCAGTTCGTCTTCATTCTTACAGCGGCCGACCACGGCTTCGAATTCTGACAAGTTAGGTGTCAGCAACGTCGCACCGCGATAGCGTTCAAAGTCAGATCCTTTTGGATCAACCAAAACAGGAACGCCCGCTTTGCGCGCCAGCTGGATCATCTTCTGCACTTCAGTCAGCGCGCCCTTGGCATAATCTGACAGCACCAGCGCCCCGCTTTCCGGCAGAGCCTGCTCGATTTTAGTCAGCATCGGTTGCAGATCGACGCCTTCGAAACCTTCTTCGAAGTCGAGGCGGATCAGTTGCTGGTTACGCGACAAAATACGCAGCTTGGTGATGGTCGGATGCGTCGGCAATGCCACGAAATCGCAGTGAACCTTCACTTCCGCCAGACGTTCGCTCAGTGCGCGAGCCGCATCGTCCACGCCGGTCAGACCGATCAGACGGGAAGAAGCACCGAGGGACGAAATATTCATCGCCACGTTAGCCGCGCCGCCTGGCCGTTCTTCGATGGTATTCACCTTGACCACCGGCACGGGTGCTTCCGGTGAAATACGGTTGGTCGGGCCATACCAGTAGCGGTCTAACATTACGTCACCGACCACCAGCACGCCGGCACGGTGAAAATCAGGCAAAGTCACTTTCATCCCAAGACTCCAAAACAGGTAAAACCAGACATAAAAAGAGTGCGGCGGATAATATCACACCCCGAATAAAAACCCTCAGCCGAGCCATTTCGCCCAGCTGGCGCGGATTTGCTCACGTTCCGTTGCAAAGCTGCCTGCTGCCACTTTGCCGCTGTGTTCCTGCAATGCAAGGTGATGGATTTCATCGCGCAACGTGACATAAGCGTGGGTCAGATCCCGCGCTTCTTCCTCCGGCATGATGTCGTTTTGCGCCATCAGTTCGAAAATTCGCACGTTATCCGACCAGCGCGTTAGTTTCGGCTTTTCATGCGCAAACCGCAGGACCAGATATTGTGCAATGAATTCAATATCAGTGATGCCACCCGGATCGGCTTTCAAATCAAACTCGGCAGATTTTTTGCTGCCGAGATGCGCGTACATTTTTTCGCGCATCTCGCGGACTTCTTTGCGCAACTCGTCGCCCTCGCGCTCGCGGCAGAGAATATCGTGGCGCGTGGCGTTAAACTGCTGTGCCAGCTGCGGATCGCCGTACACGACGCGCGCGCGCACCAGCGCCTGATGTTCCCAGGTCCAGGCCTCATTCGCCTGATAGTCAGCGAAGGCTTCAATAGTGCTGACCAGCATACCGGACGCGCCGGAAGGGCGCAGGCGCGGATCAACCTCGTACAGAATGCCGGAAGCCGTACGCGTGCTGAATAAATGCATGATGCGCTGCGCCAGTCGTAGATAAAATTGTCGCCCGTCGATACTGCGCTCGCCGTCGGTCATCACCTCCGGTGCACAGTCGAGCAGGAATACCAGATCCAGATCGGAGCTGTATCCCAGTTCCCAACCGCCCAGTTTTCCATATCCAACCACCGCAAACCCGCGCCCTTCACGCTGCGCAAGATGCGTCGGCTGACCGTAACGCACAACCATCTGATCCCAGGCCTGCTGAACAACCACGTCCAGTATTGCTTCGGCCAGATAGGTTAAGTGATCGCTGACTTTCATCACCGGCAGCGCCCCGGAAATATCCCCAGCGGCGATACGCAGATGTTGCGCCTGTTTGAACTGGCGGACGGCTTCAAGCTGCTGTTCTTCATCTTCCGTCGGCACGCGCATCAGGTACTGGCGCAGTTCGTCGCGGTAAGCGCCCGGCTCAATCGGATGATAAAGCGTGCGTGAATCGAGGAGTTCATCAAGCAATAACGGATGACGCGCCAGCTGTGAAGCGACCATCGGCGAGGCGGCACACAGGCGGATAAGCTGTTTAAGCGCACCCGGATATTCCACCAGCAGCTCAATGTAGGTCGTGCGCGTGACGATGTTCAGCAACAGCTGCATCAGGCGCTGCAAAGTCACATCAGCATTTTTATAGGTGCAAACCTGCGCCAGCAGGCGGGGCATCAGCAAATCCAGCTGATCGCGACCGCGCGGCCCGATGGTGCGTTTATCAACGTCCCGGCGAAATTCGCCGATTTGTTGCAAAATATGCCGCTGCGCACCCTCGTCCAGCTGCGGCACCCAGGGTGCCAGCTCGGACGGCTCCAGTGAATCACTCCATAAACTGCTGAAGGATGACTGCTGCTGATCGTCCTCGGTATCCGGCGTGTCATCACCAATCAGATCGTTAAACACGGCACGCACGGCTTGCATGTGAGCATTCACTGCGTCAAGCAGCTGCGGCCAGTCATTGAAATTCATGCCCCACGCCAGACGCGCCTGATTCAACTCGTCTGCAGGCAGCGTTTGCGTTTGCTCGTCGCCGATAGCCTGCAGCAGATTTTCAAGACGACGCAGGAACAGATAGCTGGCGCGCAGTTGCATCACTTGTTCGACAGGCAGCAGCCCGAGTTTTTCCAGCGCCTGCAAGGTCGGCAGCAAAGCGCGTTGTTGCAGCGCAGGCTCTCGCCCGCCGCGGATCAATTGGAAAACCTGCACGATAAATTCAATTTCGCGGATCCCCCCCGCGCCCAGCTTGATGTTGTCTCTCAAACCCCGGCGGCGGACTTCGCGGGCGATCATCCCTTTCATATTGCGCAGGGACTGGATCACGCTGAAATCGATGTAACGGCGGAATACAAAAGGCTTCAGCATCTTGCGCAGTTCCTGACTGCTGATGTCTTCCGCGCCGCCCATCAGCCGCGCTTTGACCATCGCGTAGCGTTCCCAGTCGCGCCCCTGTTCCTGATAATAATCTTCCAGCGCCGGGAAGCTCATCACCAGCGGGCCGCTGTCGCCGAACGGCCGCAGTCGCATATCGACGCGGTAGACAAAGCCGTCCAGCGTCGGCTGATCCAGCGCTTTGATCAACCGCTGACCGAGACGCAGGAAAAACTGTGAATTCTCCAGTTCACGGCGGCCACCACGGGTCTGGCCGTTTTCCGGATACGCAAAAATCAGGTCGATATCAGACGAGAAATTCAGTTCGCCGCCGCCGAGTTTGCCCATTCCGAGGATCAGCATACGTTGCGGTTCACCGGTTTCGTTGACGGGCGTACCGAACTCGCGGCAGCAGGCCTCATACAGCCAGTCACGGGCGCTGACGATCAGCAATTCCGCCAGTTCACTCAGCTGCTGTAACGTATCCTGTGCTTCGCTGGTTTGCGCCGACTGTGACCACGCAATGCGGGTCAGCGTCCGGCGTCGGAACAGCCGCAGCGCCTTCATGAGCCCGTTCTCATCGGTCACACTTTCCAGCGCAGCCTCCAGCCACTGGCGGTAAAATTGCCATTCCTGCGCCTGTGGCGGATTTTCTACGATTTCATGCCACCACTGCGGAAATGCCAGCAGGCTGTCGGTCACAAACTGACTGCTCGCCAGCACCGCCAGCTGATCCTGGTCGGGAAGCGGCAGTGGTTCAGGATGTTCACGCCATTGCTCAAGCAAACTCTCGGCGTGGCTTTGCAAAACAGGAGAAAGTGGCAACATGAAATCAGATTCCTTGCAAAAAAAAGCCCGGGCAATGAGCCCAGGCTTATCAGTCAATTAACGTGGCTGGCCGTTTAACCAGAACGCATCCATCATCACCGCATGGGAACGGGCGGAATCCTCCAGCGCCAGTTGCTTCTGGATAATCGCCTGTTGCAGCTCCGTCCAGCCCGCCAGATAGTCAGCGACGTCGCGTTCAGGATAGGCACCCGACAGCAAATGGAAGGTGATGATCTGACGCTTCAGACGCGCCAGCTGGTCGCGATAACCTTCTTCGGTCAGCGGCTGTGCAAAGGCCTCTTTCAGATCGGCAGCGGTACGGCCAAGCATGATGTCAGAGAAGCGCTTGAAGGAGCCTTCCAGTTTCTTCGCCGATTTATCATCGATGAACGGCGTCCAGCCTGACGTGGTCAGCCATGATGTGAGCACTAACTTACTTTTCAGATAGGTCGCGCTGAAGGAGACGTCTTGCCCATCGGCAGATTTCTGTTCCAGTACCGGCACCAGATCGGTCAGCAACGTGCGCAACTCAGAGGAGGCTTTACGTGGCACCAGCCCGCCAAACAGCACCAAAATCTGACGCACGGTTTCAACCGCCTGTAAGACCACCGGGCGCGCCAGTTTGTCGCCGCGCACCCACAACTCTTCATGGTACTGCCAGTGATCGAGCGCCAGCTCGAACATCCCGGCCATCGCCTGCTCAACGGTGGCTTTTGGTTGCGCTTTGTAGATGGGTAATGGTTTGATTTCACGCAGCGGATTGCCTTTCGCCAGATGATAACCGCGTGCGGCTTTGCTGAATCCGCCCTGGCGTAAACCACCGTGCTCGCCGATTTCAGCGGCCAGCGCCAGCAAATCCACGGTGTTGCCTTTTTTCAGCTCAAGTTCGATTTCAGCCAGCGGTTCGGACAACTCACCGGCAACCACTTCGCCCTGATCCAGACCCAGTTCAATCTCGCTTTCCCCGTAAGTGATCACCCACTTCTCACGGGTGAAATCGGTGCGGAATAACGGCGCTAAGGCTTTTTGCAGCGCCGCCACTTTGCAACCTTCCGGCCAGATATCTTTCGGGAAAGCGCTGAGCTTAAGCACTGGCTTTTTCAGCTCAACGTTATATTCCGGACGCTGGTGCAAACCACCTACCACTTTCCCGCCGGTTTTAATGGTCATTTCGTACTGATCGTCAAAACCACGGATACGCAGACCGATGTCATGCGAACGTAAATAGTTTTCCGCAGTCTCAAAATAGATGTTGGTCAGTTTCGAAGGCGCGGTGTGCTCGCTGGTAAATCGAGCGAGCTGTGCCGGTAACTCGGCAATTGCGGCCGGGGTGGCGATAAATTTTAATTCTATTTCTACGGTCATAAGGGTTTTCACACCGATTCTTTGCTGCCAAAAGGGATAAACGCGTCGCCTGAATTCTACCATAAGGACAGCGCGCAAGCCGCATGTTGCGGGATTGTAAGATAGTTCTCATTCCGGTTTATGCATTGCGTCGTCACACTGTTGCCCTTACTATCGGTCACCAAATTAACGCGAACGCCCAAAACCGCGGTCGCTGGAAGACGTATCCTGATAAAACGGATCCACACTTCACGTTCCCTAAATTCACAAAGAAACGATGAAATAATGCATAAATTACGCCTGATTGGTTTCGCTTTGCTTGGCTTAAGCATCACTTGGGGCGCTCATGCCGATGAGAAGCGCTACATTTCCGACGATTTGATCACCTATATCCATAGCGGTCCGGGTAATCAGTATCGCATTGTTGGCACCCTGAATGCCGGTGATGAAGTCACCCTGCGCAGTGTCAACGACAGCACTAAATACGGTGAAATCATTGACTCGAAAGGGAAAACCGCCTGGATCCCTCTCGACCAGCTGAGCAATTTACCGAGTATCCGTACCCGCGTTCCCGATCTCGAGAAGCAAGTCAAAACGCTGACCGACAAGCTGACGAACATTGATTCCAGCTGGAACCAGCGCACAGCGGAAATGCAGAGTAAAGTCGCCTCCAGCGACAGCATCATCAACGCCCTGAAGAAAGAAAATCAGGAGTTGAAAAACCAGAAGATCATCGCGGAGAAGAAAGTTAACGCGGTAAACGTCCAGCTCGACGACAAACAGCGCACCATTATTTTACAGTGGTTTATGTACGGTGGCGGTGTCGCGGGTGTGGGTCTGGTTCTCGGCCTGCTGCTCCCACACCTCATCCCACGTCGTAAGAAAAAAGACCGCTGGATGAGCTGACCGGTTAATTCCGTCACACCTTTCCTGTTTGGATTTTAACCTTAAGGCACTTCGGTGCCTTTTCGTGTTTGCATCAATCGGGAAATCCGTAGCGCAACTTTGCTATGATGAAGACAGAACCCATCCCTGCTTTGGCGCCACGGTGCGCTTCATGAGCCATATTTCAGGAGTTATCGCGTGGAGATTTACCTGGTCGGCGGCGCAGTCCGAGACAGTTTATTAAACCTGCCTGTGTCTGAATACGATTGGGTGGTCGTGGGCGCGACACCTGAATATATGCTGGAAAACGGCTATCAACAGGTCGGTAAAGATTTCCCGGTGTTCGTGCATCCGGTCAGCCGCGATGAATATGCGCTGGCCAGAACGGAACGCAAATCAGGTTCCGGCTATAACGGTTTTACCTGTTACGCCGCGCCGGACGTCACGTTAGAGCAAGATCTGATGCGTCGTGATCTCACCATCAACGCCATTGCCAAAAGTGCGGATGGCCAGTTAATCGATCCTTATCACGGTCAGCGCGATATCGAAAAACGCCAGTTACGCCATGTTTCTGATGCCTTTGGTGAAGATCCGCTGCGCGTTCTGCGCGTTGCGCGTTTCGCCGCACGCTTTGCGCATCTGGGTTTCACCGTTGCAGCAGAAACGCAGACGCTCATGCAGCAGATGGCGGAAAGCGGCGAACTGGAAGCACTGACGCCAGAACGCGTGTGGAAAGAAACTGAAAAGGCGTTGCAGACTCAGGATCCGCAGGTGTACTTCCAGGTACTACGCGACTGTGGCGCGCTGAAAGTGCTGTTCCCGGAAGTTAATGCGCTGTTTGGCGTACCTGCGCCAGAGAAATGGCATCCGGAAATCGATACGGGCATTCACACGCTGATGACGCTGAAAATCGCCAGCCAGCTCTCTCCTGACGTTGACGTGCGTTTCTCAGCACTGTGCCACGATTTGGGCAAAGGCCTGACGCCGCCGCAATATTGGCCACACCATCACGGTCACGGCCCGGCCGGCGTTAAGCTGGTAGAAAATATCTGCCAGCGACTGAAAGTCCCGACGCATATTCGTGACCTGGCGAAACTGGTGGCAGAATTCCATGACCTTATCCACACCGTGAATAAATTGCGCCCGGAAACCCTGCTCAAACTGTTTGATACCATTGATGTGTGGCGCAAACCGCAGCGCCTTGAGCAAATGATCATGACCAGCGAAGCCGATGCGCGTGGACGCACAACGTTTGAAGATAATCCGTACCCGCAGGGCGATTTCCTGCGTGAAGCCTTTACTATCGCCAGCAGTATTTCCAACAAAGAAGTGCTGGATGACGGTTTTCAGGGGATCGAAATCCGTGATGAGCTGAAAAAACGTCGGACGCAGGCTTTGGCCGAATGGAAGACAATGCAGGATCCCGTTCTCTGATCAGGACGAGTGCTAAAAAAGCCCCGCACGGTTTCCCGTCGGGGCTTTTTTTGGTCTTGAAATGCTGAAAATCAGGCAATAAAGACGAAGTAGACTGCCAGCGCGACGAAGAAACGATAAATCGCGAACGGAATAAACGAGATACGCTTAATCACGGCCAGGAAGGTTTTGATAGCAAACAACGCGACGATGAACGCGGTGATGAAACCGGTCGCGAACATCGGCAGATCGGCCATACTTAAAAAGCTGTAGCTTTTATAAAGATCCAGCGCTGTGGCACCCAGCATCATCGGCACGGCTAACAGGAAAGAGAATTCAGACGCAGCAAAACGGCTGACGCCCAGCAACATCCCACCACCGATCGTCGCTCCGGAACGCGAGAATCCCGGCCATAACGCCAGACACTGGAACATCCCAATCAGGAAGGCCTGCGTATAGGTCATGTCATCCAGACCTTCTGCGCGTGGTTTTTTCGGTTTTAGCAACTCGGCGGCGATCAGTAAAAAGCCCCCGACTACCAGCGCATACATTACGTTTTTCGGCTCGAAAAGCGATTTTATCTGCGAATGTAGCAGCAAACCCAACACCGTCGCAGGGATCATGCCCAGAATAATGTGCAGTAAGTTCAGACGGCGGGTTCCCGTGCCTTCATGAACCGGTGGTTTGCCAAAATGCAGGCCAAGCATGCCGAATAAACGACGCCAGAACATCACCACGACCGCCAGAATAGAGCCCAACTGGATGATCACTTCGAACGATTTGGCTTTATCTCCGGTGAACCCTAAAAGGTTACCCACGATGATCATATGCCCGGTGGAGGAAACCGGTAAAAACTCGGTCAGCCCTTCCACCACTCCCATAATTACGGCAACCAGCAAAGAATGATTTTCAGCGATCATTAGTTTACCCAACCCTCATAGTGGCCCGCATGCGGGCAAAATATGCTGCAAAACAGACAATAAAAAAGCGACATCATGCTGAGTCGCTTCAATCAAGCGTAACCGGCGAGCCGGCTTCTACTTGTAATGCTTCTTTATGACAATCAATAGACAAGCTGATTCTGAATTCTATCCATTATAGAAATTAAAAACGTTGGCCGCGCTCAATGATCACTCCAACGTTGGCAGCCTGCGCCACGGCGCCGGGCTTGCTGAGCTTGATCCGCACCCATGGCGAATTAAAACGCGCCAGAAGCAGCGTTGCCACTTCTTCCGCCACCCGCTCAACCAGCGCAAAATTCTGCGTGGAGACGTGCTCAATGACGGCATCACTGACATCCGCATAACTTAAACAGTCATTCACATCATCGCTGGAAGCCGACTTGCGGTTATCCCACGCCAGTTCGATATCGAACACCAGTTTCTGTTTAATGGTCTGTTCCCAATCGTAGGCACCAATAGTAGTGATTACATTTAGTTGCTCAATAAATACGATATCCATCACGCGATTCTCTGTTTTTGGCCAAGCCGGATACCACTTCCAGCAGAAAATGCGTATTATCCATGTATGTTGCGATTAAAACGACCCTTATTAGACGGAACGGCTTTATGAGTGCTACCGCGCTTGGAATGATTATTTTCGCCTACCTTTGCGGCTCGATTTCCAGTGCGATTCTGGTCTGCCGGGTAGCCCGTTTGCCTGATCCGCGTACGGCGGGTTCATGCAATCCAGGCGCGACTAACGTGTTGCGCCTGGGTGGACGTCTTGCCGCGGCGGCAGTCCTGATCTTTGATGTACTCAAAGGGATGCTGCCGGTCTGGCTGGCTTATCTTCTCAACATTCCGCCGATGTACCTTGGCCTTACCGCTATCGCGGCCTGCCTCGGCCATATCTACCCGGTCTTCTTCCGCTTTAAAGGCGGCAAGGGCGTGGCGACAGCATTCGGTGCTATCGCGCCTATCGGCTGGGACTTAACTGGCCTGATGACCGGCACATGGCTGCTGACAGTACTGCTAAGCGGCTACTCGTCGCTGGGTGCGATCGTCAGCGCGCTGATCGCCCCGTTTTACGTCTGGTGGTTCAAACCCGAATTCACCTTCCCGGTAGCTATGCTTTCCTGCCTTATCTTGTTGCGTCACCATGACAATATCCAGCGGTTGTGGCGGGGTCAGGAAGGGAAAATCTGGGATAAGCTGAAGAAGAAACGTAAAGCTGAAAAAGAAGATAAAGACGAGTAACGCCAGATTTCAGACAAAAAAAACGACCTCATTGAAGGTCGTTTTTTGTTTGTATCCATCCGGCTCAGACGGGCGGCAACTCAGCCAGCGGCCAGCGGGGACGGACGGTGACACCTAAATCGGCAGTCGCACCGGTTTTCAGCCGCACCATGCCCGCATAAGCGATCATCGCGCCATTATCGGTGCAGAACTCAGGACGGGCGTAGAAAACTTCGCCGCCACGCTTGGTCATCATTTCGGCTAATTTTGCCCGCAACGTGCGGTTGGCGCTAACGCCACCGGCCATCACCAGCCGTTTAAAACCGGTCTGATCCAGTGCGCGTTTGCACTTGATCGCCAGCGTATCCACAACCGCATCTTCGAATGCGCGCGCAATGTCCGCATGCGTTTGTGCGTCACTGTCATTGCCACGAATGGTGTTCGCCGCAAACGTTTTCAGGCCCGAGAAACTGAAATCCAGCCCCGGACGATCGGTCATCGGACGCGGGAACGTAAACCGCCCTGCCACGCCCTGTGAGGCCATTTTCGACAGCAACGGGCCGCCCGGATAATCCAGCCCTAATAATTTGGCCGTTTTATCGAAGGCTTCACCGGCGGCATCATCAATGGATTCGCCAAGCAGAGTGTATTCACCGATGCCGGTGACACTGATTAATTGCGTGTGACCGCCGGAAACCAACAACGCGACGAACGGAAAATCAGGAGGGTTATCTTCCAGCATAGGTGCCAGCAGATGCCCTTCCATGTGGTGAACAGGTACCGCAGGAACATCCCAGGCAAACGCCAGAGAGCGGCCTATCGTGGCCCCGACCAGCAACGCGCCGACCAGGCCAGGACCTGCGGTATAAGCCACGCCGTCGATATCCTGTGCGCTCAGCCCGGCTTCTTTAAGCGCGGCCTGAATCAGGGGTATTGTTTTACGAACGTGGTCACGTGAAGCCAGTTCTGGCACCACTCCGCCGTAATCTGCATGTAGTTTTACCTGACTATACAGTTGGTTAGCCAACAAACCGGCTTCGCTGTCATAAACTGCAATTCCGGTTTCATCGCAGGACGTTTCAATACCCAGTACTCGCATCACTCTTTCCATCATTGTTTGGCGCTCACTCGCGGCGCGCAGTTTAGCACACAAGCGCCCGCAGGCGCTGCAACGGCGTTGGAATTCCTGCCACTTTACTAATCATCGTTACGACCAATTAATGTCGAGCAATTTGGGTTGATTGGTATATAATCGCCGCCCGACGCAAAAGCGAGCGCACAATGTTGCAGAAGGGTTGCAAAGAGCACCCGTTTCAATTTGCCGTTATGCTTTACAAGGCGACGCGAATTGGAGTAAAATTCCGCACCATTTTGAAATGTGCTGGTACAACATCAGCAAACAAACCGATTTTATCGAGGTGAGAGGCACATGCCTGTAATTAAAGTACGTGAAAACGAGCCGTTCGACGTAGCTCTGCGTCGCTTCAAACGTTCCTGCGAAAAAGCAGGTGTATTAGCCGAAGTTCGTCGTCGTGAGTTCTATGAAAAACCGACTACAGAACGTAAACGCGCTAAAGCATCTGCAGTAAAACGCCACGCCAAGAAACTGGCTCGCGAAAACGCACGTCGCACTCGTCTGTATTAATCTTCGGGGGCAACCCCAAATCGCGTGATTTGCAATATTAAGAACGCGCAGACTGCGTAGTAGCATACGAAGGCCGTGCTTTCCGAAAGGGATGCGCGGCTTGTTCTCGTTTATAGGCTAGTGAGTAAGGGGCTTATGGCTGGGAGAATTCCGCGCGTATTTATCAATGACTTGCTGGCTCGTATCGATATCGTCGATTTGATCGACGCCCGGGTAAAGCTCAAGAAACAAGGTAAAAATTATCACGCGTGCTGCCCTTTCCACCATGAGAAAACACCCTCATTTACCGTAAATGGCGATAAGCAGTTTTATCACTGTTTCGGCTGTGGTGCCCACGGCAATGCCGTCGATTTCCTGATGAACTATGACAGGCTTGAGTTTGTCGAAAGCATTGAGGAACTGGCGACAATGCAGGGTTTGGAAGTGCCGTACGAAGCAGGCACCGGCCCGACCCAGATGGAGCGTCATCAGCGTCAAAGCCTCTACCAGTTGATGGCCCCGCTCAGCGAGTTCTATCAACAGTCACTTAAACAACCCGCAGGTGCCCCCGCACGGGATTATCTTGCCCAGCGTGGTTTAAGTGCAGACGTCATCCAACATTTTGCCATTGGTTTCGCCCCGCCGGGTTGGGACAACGCCCTAAAGCGTTTTGGTAAAAATGCCGATGACAAAGCATCACTGATTGACGCCGGTATGTTGGTCACCAATGACAACGGACGCAGTTATGATCGCTTCCGCGAACGGGTTATGTTCCCGATACGTGATAAGCGTGGCCGCGTGATCGCATTTGGTGGCAGGGTTTTGGGCGACGGTACCCCGAAATACCTCAACTCACCGGAAACTGAAATTTTCCATAAAGGCCGCCAGTTGTATGGCCTGTATGAAGCGCAGTTGAAACACCCGACCCCAATGCGTCTCTTGGTGGTTGAAGGGTATATGGATGTCGTGGCACTGGCGCAGTTCGGTATTGATTATGCCGTGGCGTCACTGGGAACCTCCACCACAGCCGACCATATTCAGCTGATGTTCCGCAGTACGGATAACGTCGTCTGTTGTTATGACGGCGACCGCGCGGGGCGTGAAGCGGCATGGCGTGCGCTGGAAACGGCGCTGCCGTATCTCAATGATGGCCGCCAGTTGCGGTTTATGTTTTTACCGGACGGCGAAGATCCGGACACGCTGGTGCGTCAGGAAGGCAAAGAAGCTTTCGAACAGAGAATGGAGCAGGCGATGCCGCTTTCCACGTTCCTGTTTGATTCGCTGATGCCGCAGGTGGATTTGAGCAGCCCAGACGGGCGCACCAAACTCAGCATGCTGGCATTGCCGCTGATTCGTCAGGTACCCGGTGAGACGTTGCGGATGTATTTGCGTCAGCAGTTAGGGAACAAGCTCGGTATTTTGGATGACAGCCAGCTCGAAAAGCTGATGCCCAAACAGGCTGAGAATGGCAATACCTATCAGGCGCCCCAGCTAAAACGCACAACCATGCGTATACTTATAGGGTTACTGGTACAAAACCCACAACTGGCTACACTTATACCCTCGCTGCAAGGTTTGGAGCAAGCGAAGCAACCTGGACTGGATTTATTCAGTGAGTTGGTGACCACTTGCTTAGCCCAGCCGGGGCTGACCACAGGCCAGTTACTTGAACTTTATCGCGACAATAAGTTCTACCAACAGCTTGAAACTCTGGCGACATGGAACCACATGATCGTAGAGGACATGGTCGAAGAGGAATTTCGTGCCACGCTCGCCAGCCTGTATGACTCAATCTTAGAGCAACGGCTTGAAACCTTAATTGCAAAAGCCAGGACGCACGGCCTGAGCCCGGAGGAACGCACAGAAGTCAGTTCCCTGAATCAGGTGTTAGCGAGAAAGAACTAAAAAATAAGAACATAGAGATAGCGCGTGAAGCGTTATCGCAGAAAACACGGCTTAAGTGCCGATATATAGCGGGGCATGGCCCTGCGCAGAGCCGCCCTGGTGGGCCGCGGCACAATAAACGCCCCTAACGTTATTGTTGGCGATATCACCCGACCGACACGAACCCAAATACTCTGAAGTGTGGATACCGTCTTATGGAGCAAAACCCGCAGTCACAGCTTAAGCTACTTGTCACCCGTGGTAAGGAGCAAGGCTATCTGACCTTTGCTGAGGTCAATGACCATCTGCCGGAAGATATCGTCGACTCCGACCAGATCGAAGACATCATCCAGATGATTAACGACATGGGCATCCAGGTTCTTGAAGAAGCGCCGGACGCCGATGATTTGATGCTGGCCGAAAACCGTCCTGATACCGATGAAGATGCTGCAGAAGCAGCGGCTCAGGTGCTTTCCAGCGTTGAATCTGAAATTGGCCGTACCACCGACCCTGTGCGTATGTATATGCGCGAAATGGGTACCGTTGAGCTCCTGACCCGTGAAGGCGAAATCGACATCGCCAAACGTATCGAAGACGGTATCAATCAGGTCCAGTGCTCCGTTGCTGAATATCCTGAAGCTATCACCTATTTGTTAGAGCAATATGACCGTGTTGAAGCAGGCGAAGCACGTCTGTCAGATTTGATCACCGGTTTTGTTGATCCGAACGCCGAAGAAGAAATCGCGCCGACTGCGACTCACGTGGGTTCTGAACTGACCACTGAAGAGCAGAACGATACCGATGACGATGAAGAAGACGACGACGATGCTGAAGACGACAACAGCATCGACCCGGAACTGGCGCGTCAGAAGTTCACCGATCTGCGTGAGCAACATGAAGCGACACGTGCCGTTATCAAGAAAAATGGCCGTAGCCACAAAAGCGCCGCAGAAGAAATTCTGAAGCTGTCCGATGTGTTTAAACAGTTCCGTCTGGTACCAAAACAGTTCGATTTCCTGGTTAACAGCATGCGCTCCATGATGGATCGCGTCCGTACTCAGGAACGTCTGATCATGAAAGTGTGCGTTGAACAGTGCAAAATGCCGAAGAAAAACTTCGTCAATCTGTTCGCCGGTAACGAAACCAGCAGTACCTGGTTTGATGCCGCTCTGGCAATGGGTAAACCATGGTCTGAGAAGCTGAAAGAAGTCACCGAAGACGTGCAGCGCGGCCTGATGAAACTGCGCCAGATCGAAGAAGAAACTGGCCTGACTATCGAACAGGTAAAAGACATTAACCGTCGCATGTCGATCGGCGAAGCGAAAGCCCGCCGTGCGAAGAAAGAGATGGTTGAAGCGAACTTACGTCTGGTTATCTCTATCGCGAAGAAATACACCAACCGTGGCTTGCAGTTCCTTGATCTGATTCAGGAAGGTAACATCGGCCTGATGAAAGCCGTTGATAAGTTTGAATATCGCCGTGGTTATAAGTTCTCTACTTATGCGACCTGGTGGATCCGTCAGGCTATCACCCGCTCCATCGCCGACCAGGCACGTACCATCCGTATTCCGGTGCATATGATTGAGACCATTAACAAACTCAACCGTATTTCACGCCAGATGCTGCAAGAGATGGGCCGTGAGCCAACGCCGGAAGAGCTGGCTGAACGCATGCTGATGCCGGAAGATAAAATTCGTAAAGTGCTGAAAATCGCTAAAGAGCCAATCTCCATGGAAACGCCAATCGGCGACGATGAAGATTCGCATCTGGGTGATTTCATCGAGGATACAACCCTCGAACTGCCACTGGACTCTGCGACCTCGGAAAGCCTGCGTTCTGCAACGCACGATGTTCTGGCTGGCCTGACCGCACGTGAAGCGAAAGTTCTGCGTATGCGTTTCGGTATCGATATGAACACTGACCACACGTTGGAAGAAGTGGGCAAACAGTTCGATGTTACCCGTGAACGTATCCGTCAGATCGAAGCCAAAGCGTTGCGTAAACTGCGCCACCCAAGCCGCTCCGAAGTGCTGCGCAGCTTCCTCGACGACTAGTCGTCCTGAAGCTCCCGGCGATTAAAAGCCCCGCCTTTCTCTGGAAATGGCGGGGCTTTTTTTTTCTACTAATGTGTATTTTCAGGCATTAAGCGCGTCATACAACTCGCGATAAGACGCGACCAGCTCTTCCAGCTTCGCCCTGTTCAATCCGCTTGGATTGGGTAATACCCAGACCTCGGTCCTGCCGATTTTCAGTGCCTGACGTCCCCAGTTCACTTTGCTTATGCCAAACGCTTTGCTGAATGCCTGCTTACCCAGTACGGCCAACGCCTTCGGCTGATACCGCTCGATCTTCTCCGTCAGCATCGCCCCGCCTTCGCGCAGTTCCTCGCGCACCAGTTCTGTCGCTTCCACCGTCGGACGCTCCACCAGCATGGTGATGCCACAGCCGGTATCCAGCAAATGCTGCTCTTCCTCAGGTTTCAGGAGACGTTCGGTAAAACCCGCCTGATGGATCACTTTCCAGAAACGGTTGTTGGCATTGGCAAAATGATAGCCATGATGCGCCGTCGATAAACCGGGGTTAATACCGCAGAACACCACGGTCAGATCCTCATCAATGATATCGGTGATCATAATCTTGCCCTGTGACGTATTTACGGAAGTTATCAATAAAAAGTGCAGCGATCACAATACCCTGCAACTGCGCATAAAACGCGCATACAAGCTGAAGACATATAGACCTGTAAGCAGAGTTTACCGTATAATCCCGCACCTAGGCCCTTTAGCTCAGTTGGTTAGAGCACGCGACTCATAATCGCTTGGTCACTGGTTCAAGTCCAGTAGGGGCCACCAAATAAAACAAGGAGTTAGATGAAAAATCATCTGACTCCTTTTTCATTTTATGGGAATCGGGTCAGGTAATGGGTCAGGTAAGGAATTGCCTCCCAGCCCCCTTCATCTCGCTGCCAGCATCTCCGGATAGTGCTTTGCCACGATATCATTCATCTTTTCTGTCAGATCACACCGCTTAAAAGTGATGTGCGCTGTTCCCTTCTGGAAGTAACGGATACTGAAGAAATCATCTTCGTAAATATCCTTCGACGGGTTGTCCCGAATATGATCCATCAAACGTATAGTGACATCGCCACGGTTGTCGGGTATTGGTTTACCATCGAGCAGAAACAACATTCTCTCCAGGTCCGCTAGTTGATCCCGTCGCCAACCCCAGTTCAAACTAAATCCCCAGCGATTGTGACTCACCAGAGTGTTGACGATGATTTTCTTACTGAAGCTACAAGGACTATTGGTTTTGTAGTCCCATGACAGCCCTTTGAAGACATTGATAATGCCACGCTCAAAGACATCCATTTTGTTCAGATGTAGCTGCTCAAAAGTACTGAGGATATTCGCCTCGCTGATGGCAGGTAGATCCCCCTCCTCAAGGTTCTTATGCCACTGGTCACGGGCCTGAGCGTCCATCAATGCCATCATGCCAGACTTCAGCATCAAGTCCCGCCAGATACTGCGGTCGATATTACGGGTGATAGCAGGCAGCGCTTTATCAGTATTTTCAGTCATCCAACTGTCGTAACGGTGCCCGACTTTCATTGCCCAATCTTGCGCTGTACCACCGCCAATTTCTGAGGTTAGCCGTGAAATGGTATCGAGGTGCTGAATGAGTTGTTCTATCTGTTTAAGTGCGGCATCACGGCCAGTGACCACACATTCGATACTGGTCGAAAGGATGAGTTCATTGTGTTCTGTTAATACATCGGGTTCTGTTTGCATCGTCAATCTTCCATAAAAGCAAATACGCCTGCCGGAATTGGCAGGCGCATTATGTGAGGAATAAAAAAGGAGGAAAGTACAGAGGTAAAAATCAGGAATGAGGCTCGAAGAATTTACGTATTCATTAATCCGGTAGCTCGCTTTGCTCTGAGAATATCGGTAGCGGTCAGGAACGGTGTCTGCTCCTGCCATGTAAACCCTTTGCGGTCAGTGCGTATCAGTTCATAGCGTTCCACAAGGAAATTCACCGCATCAGCAAGCGTTATTCCCGCTTCGATGTGCTCATGAATAGCTGAATCATCGTGGAATGGTGTGTCGTTGAGTGTGAGGCCGTAATGGTGTTCCAGTAGATACGTTAATAGTTGCTGCCAGACCTGCACAGGTGACAGTCGTGACGAAACCGGCAACGTGGCCGGTACAGTTGAGATTTGCATGAGTTGAGTCTCTTAAAGAAAGGAACGTAAGATTTGATTGCTTACAAAGCTAAGATGATGCAGAGGATCAGTCTTTAACCTGATTTGATGGATAAATTGCGATATACACGTACCCATGACTGCCCAGCGTATCGGCTTCACAGGTCAACCCGTTACGATACAGCGTGACGCAGTGCCCGCACCGGGGATTCAACTCATCGGAAAGCAGCATCAATTCCATATGCGCGACAAAGTGCGGGAAGGCTTCATCCAGATCTCGGGCCTGCATCTCGCTGAACGAACCGTTGAATCCTGCCCGGTCCGCCAGAAAATGCAGACGATTACCTTCTTGCACCAGCCTCGCTCCGAAACACGGTGTGATATCTCGTTTAAAACCCCAAGTTTGCGTACGTCTTTATTCATCATTTTATTCCTATTAAAGAAGACCATGTTCGGCGAATGAGAATATTTGCCTGCGACCGACAATCAGATGGTCGGATACTCGAACCTCCACCAGCGTCAGCGCCTGCACCAGTCGTTGAGTGATAGCCTTGTCAGCCTGGCTTGGCGTCATTTCTCCGGATGGATGGTTATGGGCAAATATCACTGCCGCCGCGTTAAAGTACAGGGCGCGTTTCACCACTTCGCGGGGATGGACTTCTGTGTGACTGATAGTGCCGCTAAACAGCGTTTCGTGGGCAAGCAACTGGTTCTGGTTATTCAGATACATCACAATAAATTCTTCACGCTCGAGGGTTCCCATCTTCAGCATGAGCCAGTCGCGAGCCGCGTGTGTGGAGGTAAACGCTACCCCCGGCTCACGCAGATGGTGGTCAAGCAGACTCAGGGCTCGTTTAATGGTACGTTGTGCAGGTAACGGTAGTTCCGACATAAACAAGGTCAGTTGTTTCTCCATAGCAAAACTCCTTAATCGATGATGGCGAGAATGGTTTGGGATTCGGGATGACTAAGGGCGTAGTCCCGCAGACGGTAATAATGCTCTGTCATGACATCACACTCCGTGCGGCAGGCGTGATGGCTGTATTCAACGAGACAGACCGCAATCCCTGCCGCTTCACTGCTCATTTCCGCACTATTGCCGTTCATGTTATTGAACAACGTCCATTTATCGTCATGCTCAGCATCGGGGGCCATAAAAGCCCCGCCATTCCTGAGCGTATAAAAGGACCAGATACCACCGTTGTACTCGTCAGAGAAGCGGTCCATCCAACCAAAAATACGGTGCTCGATAAGCATCCACTGTGGGATCCGTCCAAAGTACTGAGGCCAGAAGTCAGCACGTTCTTCATCGGGTACCAGGCTGGCAGTAATGGCGTTAGTCATTTGTAATTCAGCATCCGGTTTACTGGTTGTATTAGTTCGTGTGGTCATGGTTTTGCTCCGTATTAAAAAAGCCAACCAGTCAGGGCTGGCTTGAAGTGAGTTATAGATCGAGTGCGGGTGAGGAAGGCCACGAAACCGGCTCAGGTATCACGCACGGCTTAAATGCAAAAAGCCCCTGCTGCGTGAGCAACAGGGGCTGGTTTTTTTGTGTCGATAGCGGTGTCAGTATCCGGTTTTAACTTTATACATCAGCAACGTTTTGCTGCCCCGGACAACCTTCACATACAGGCCGTTATCCTTCGTGCCACGCACGAACCCCGCCTTCACATCCCCCTGACAGTCACCGCCATCGTAGGGCACATTAATACCTGTCTGATGTACTAGGTCGATAACACCAAAACTATAATCAGCGCAGGCAAAGCCCGGCCAGTCACGAATCAGGGCAAATTTATGGTCATCACTGACGCCGGTCAGCGAGCAGACGGAGCTGTTAATATCATTCCCCTGACACCAGTAGGACTCACCTGGGTTGTCTTTATCCATCAGATGTTCGGGTAACTGTGCTCCACTGGCGGTGAAAGTAGTTAGGGACAACACAATGGCGGAGATTGCGGAAATCATTCTGAACATGGTTTGCTCCCTAAATTATCAGTGCGTACGACTGCGCAGATCTTATTTGTGCCATTCATGGCATGATTAAAAACGTTTATAACGAAACAGTTCTTTCCCCTGGTAAAGCACTACCAAGTCGTCATAATCCGGTTTTTTGTGGTTAGGCATAAAGGTGACAATCGTCCCAGGACGGCACAAGTCTTTCACGGTCACACCGAATTTCTGGTCCGGGGTGATAGTGAACCCTTTTGACGCTTCATCACGCCTGATGCTTATCCAGCCCCACAGGCCACCCTCGCAGTCTTTAAGCGGTGCTGAACGTATCGTCACCATTGCGCCCATTCGGTCGGCGGACATAGCTTCACATTTTCCCGTGACCTGACGGTGTGCATCACACCAGAATATATTGCCGTTGTTGTCATTGACCACGGCGGGTAATACCCGGTTATAGGGCGCAGCCTGCGCCACGGCGCAGGTCAGCAAACTGCTGGTTAGCAGCAGATTTCTGAACATTTGTTTCATAATGATTTCCTTGAAAGAGAAGCCACGGGTTTAAGCCCGGGGGTAATTAGGCAGCACTATCAGTTGATCCTCCGTTAGGAGATGTCAGTAGCAGGGCTTCGCGAATGACACTGAAGTGAGGAAGTGCGCGGATAAAATCAGGCTGACTGGTCAGCTGACTGATGGTTTTTCTGGGCGTAAAGGTGGTGTTCAACACCGTGACGGCGTGAATGTCTGTCAGCGGGTGGACCTTGATGTGCCCCCGTACCTCGCCGGCCAGATACCAGGATCCAGCTAGTGAAATCAGTCGGTACGGGGCCAGGCTGCCGCATCTTTGTCCCTCGGCCAGCAGCGTCACCCGCTGCCGTGAGGTAATGGCACTGACCAGCCGGTAAAACACCAGTGAGCCGGAAGGACTCATCCCGTGTGGTAACTGCCACACAAGACAAGGCGCATCATCAGACGCCAGCAGGGCACTGACCAGCCTCCGGTCAAAACCCGGGAAGGCATCAGCCAGCCCTGTGCGGTGAGCGAAGGTCAGCACCTCCAGCTCACCCTGTGTACCATTAGCACCGGTACGCAGGCGACAGAGGCCCTGACGGTACTCCAGGTCCAAATACATCAGTCGCTCACGAAAATCCCGCCGCAGAGTGCGAACCGACACCCCGAACTCGATGGCAAGTTTTGTCACGTTCAGGGTTTCTCCCGCCAGCAGGCGACCAATGATTAGTGACAGTCTGACCGCCAGCCGGTCATGGCGGCGTTCTGTCTGTGTCATGGAACATTCTCCGTGAAAGATTAACTGACTGAAATTAATGTGATTACTTTACAGAGGGGGTTGGACAGGGAATGGACACTGCGGGAACTATTTTTCGCATCTGCATTATGCGAGAACGGACGCGGCCTGCAGCAATATCAGATTATTTTATAAACAATCTCAGTGAGGGGGAACGGACAGGTGGTGTCCATTATTAACGCAGCGATAACAATACCGGTGTTATGGAGAGTTCAATTCGCTCTGTTACAGCTTCTCAAGCAGGGTTTCTGCCAGCACCCACAGGGCACGATTAAGCTTCACATCGCCATCTATGCCCCGTACTGCCCGGGTATGTAGGCGCTTCCCTTTTGCAGATGCACCCTGTAAACCACCTTTAATCAGGTTCTCCTGAATACGCTGATAAGTGGTCCACAAATCATCGCTGTAATCCTCATAACGCCTTGGCGTAAGGACCTGTACCGGGGTCACCGGCTGGTGGTCTTCACCAAACCGGTAAGTAATGGCTGCTTTCGCCAGCGCGTATCGGGCTGGTGATGACAGCTTCAGCGACTGCATGGCATCGCGCTTTTCTTCCACCCGGTCAAAAATCCCCAGTACCTCATATGCCCCCTCAATCACCTTACTCACCACGTCTCCCTTATGCGGAACGCGCACCTCGCCAAAAGTCTCACCGCAAATCAGCCCATTCTGGCAAACCTGGCGAAATAAACCCGGCAGCATCTGGTATGAACTGGTGCCATCATGTGAGTTCAGCAGAATAATTTCCGCCACCTGCTCGCCGGTAATTTGTCCCTCACGGCGCAGACGCAGCATATGCTTGGTATGTTCACGGCGCTCAGGGTCACGAACCCGGGTCTGACAGGCAAAGAAAGGCTGGAAGCCTTCGCGTTGCAGGCTATCGAGGAGAGTAATAGTCGGAATGTAGGTGTATCGCTCACTGCGTGAAGCATGCTTGTCTTCGCTGAAGACACTTGGCACCGTGCGGAACAGCTCTTCATGAGTTAACGGGCGGTCACGACGGATAACATTTGCTGCGCCAAAGCGCGAAGCCAGACGGGTCATAAGCAGACTCCTTGCGGAATTACATAAAGAAAAGCCCTGTCGCACAGGCGATAGGGCTCAGGGAACAGCAGAGGGTTGAAGAAAATTCAGAAGAAGAAACTCCAGACGACGCGTGCAACCGACACTACCGTATCGCGGACAGTCTGAATAAGGGTACGAACGGGGGTTGGGATAAACGGCAGGTTGTACACCGTATCCAAC
The DNA here is from genome assembly GCF_965118895.1 of Rahnella inusitata. Lineage (GTDB taxonomy): Bacteria > Pseudomonadota > Gammaproteobacteria > Enterobacterales > Enterobacteriaceae > Rahnella > Rahnella inusitata_A. The sequence goes on along the minus strand of NZ_CBCPJJ010000019.1, from coordinate 27,672 downwards.
AAGGTACCTACGGTTTCACCAAAATCATCACGGGCTTTTTGGTTGACCGTATCGGTACGAAAGGAATGCTGGAGTTGAGTCACAACGGGGCTGCTGGCCTGGCGGGGAAGGCTACGGATCATACTTTCAGCCATTACCCCGAGCCCCCACTTCATTCTGACGGACACAGCACAAACCGGATTTACCGGCTGAAACAGTCCATGAAGATTGCATATTTTACGGCTGATGTTACGTTTCTGCTCTGTGGACAAATACTCAGTTCCACCAGCAGGCTCAATCTTATCTGCCTGGCTGATAACAAACAGCACCTTATGCCGATATGCCTTACCAATCACCTGATAATAAAAGTGTTCATCCACTGCCAGCGCCCGGTCATCGGCCTTAATCAGCCACAGAACGAGATCGAGGCGGGGAACCTGTTCACGGTAAAGTGAAGCATATTCGGTATCACGTGCACCACTTTCTCCGACACCAGGCAGATCAACGATCGTCATAAAATGATCACATATCTTCAGACGAAAGCGCAGCGGTTCGCGGGTGCATGCAGTCACATCGCTGACTGGCGATACGTTACCCGCGAATAGGGCATTGCAGAGGCTGGATTTCCCTGCCCCAGTCTTCCCCATAATGCCGATCACCGGCTCATACTCAGTAAGCGAGTGTATTCGCTTCAGGATCGTATCAGACAGTAGTGTGGGCAGCGCGGCCATCGCTCTGCTGATGGCGTCGATACCCTCTTGTTTACTCATGATTTTTTCCTAAACAGAAAATAAAAACAACAACTGCGAACCTGTAGGATCGCCGTATGGATGGCTGTGTTCAGGAGGATGATATATATCTGAAATTATTTAGGATTGCCTGATCTCTTGATAGCGGTATTTGGTCTACAGACATACTAGAAATACCCTGTAGACATCGGTTTTAGGATCGCTGAAGTCGTTGATTAGTGTTAACATTAAAGCCAATTTTTCAGCGTTCTGATTCCGTAAAAGAATCAACATATTCGGTGTTCATGTGAACCGAACGTTCAGAACTTTCAATGCTCAGAATTGATAAGAAAAAAGGAATATATGTCCAGGCTGACTGATTTAATTGCCAAAGCGAAGGCTAAAGACCCGCAACTGGGTGCCGATCTGGATCGAGAAATCAAGATCCTATCGTCACGCCTTCCCTTTGGGTTGAATTTCGAGCGGCATAGCCCTGAAGTCGTAGAGTTACCCTTGCGACCAGTACGCAAGGGGGACAAAGTTCGCATTTTGCCGGAGCGTGGCTCCACTAAGAAAGGCGATCAGCGGCTGTGGCAGGTGAAAGCAATCCACAAGGCGAAGAAGGCCGCCGATCTGGAATTGCTGGGTGCGGCTGACATCGAGACTCAGACTGTGGCGCTGAGTGACCTGGTGGTTATAGCCGAATTTCGTGACACAATCTGGCCGGGACTGGTCAGTACGGGAAAAGTACAGCGTGGTGGTGATAAGCCTTTCCACTCGGTCATCAATGGCGAAAACTATCATGTGTTGAAAGCGTTAACCTACACGCATAGAGGCAAGGTGGATGCCATTTATATTGACCCGCCTTATAACACAGGGGCGAAGGACTGGAAATACAATAACGATTACGTCGAAGGTGACGATATCTATCGACACAGCAAATGGCTGGCGATGATAGAACGTCGCTTGCTGGTAGCGAAGGAGTTGTTGAATCCGGCGAATTCGGTGCTGATCGTCGCCATTGACGAGAAGGAATTTCTACGACTGGGATTGTTGCTTGAACAAATATTCCCAGAGGGAAATGTCTCTATGGTCACCAGCGTTATTAGTGCAAAAGGCGCAGTTAGGCCAGGACGATTCTCGCGCGTTGAGGAGCATATTTACTTCGTTTTCTTTGGGACAGCTACAGTCGAGTGGTGGAGTAGCAACATGTTACCTAGTGGTAGCAATGAGGACACTCGTGAGGCGGCTCAAGAGCTTGCTCCTATTGAGTGGTTGTTGTTGCGGCGACGCGAACCGACTAGCGTTCGTGCCGCTCGTCCCAACCAGTTCTATCCAATATTTGTTAATCTTATCAATGGACATATCCATTCTGTGGGTGACGCAATTACTACTGATGTTGACCGCTATTCGGTGCCCAGCCCTGATGGTACAGTAGCAATGTGGCCATTGAAGCCTGATGGTACCGAGATGCTCTGGGGGTTGACGCCGGATGTCTTAAGGCGAAATTTGGCGGCTGGTTATGTTCGAGTAGATAACTGGAAGCCAGCAAAAAAAACTGGCTCGGTGAAATACCTTCAAACTGGTGTGATCGCAAAGATCAAGTCTGGAGACATAACCGTTACCGGCAGAACAGATGATGGCTCAGTGATTGGACACGTTTCGGTAGGTGTGCATACAGGGACATCACCGAAGAGAGTTTGGAACATGAAGTCTCATAATGCTGAAACGGGTGGTACAAATATGATTTCAGCATTGATTCCTGGTCGTAGATTTCCATTTCCAAAATCGTTGTATGCTGTTGAAGATGCCTTGCGATTTGTGGTTGCACATAAACCAGAGGCTGTTGTACTAGATTTCTTCAGCGGCTCTGGAACAACTGCCCATGCAGTTATGCGCCTGAACAAGCAGGATGGCGGCCGCCGTCAGTGCATATCAGTCACTAACAATGAAGTCGCTGCCGACGAACAGAAAAAATTACGTGAACAGAGCTTGCGCCCCGGTGATTATGATTGGGAGAAGTGGGGTATCTGTGACTTTATCACCAAGCCGCGCGTGCAGGCCGCTATCACGGGAAGAACGCCGGACGGAGAGCCGATCAAAGGCAATTATAGATTTACCGACGATTTCCCGATATCTGAAGGTTTCGAGGAAAACGCCGAGTTTTTCACCCTGACTTACGAAGCTGAGAAGTCAGTTAGCCATAACCTGGCCTATGCCAACATTGCGCCATTGCTGTGGCTACGTGCGGGTGCACGCGGCAAACGTATTGACAAACTGCCTGCTGAAGGATGGGCGGTAGCTAATGCCTATGGCCTGTTGTCGGCAGTGGATCAGGCCACACCTTTCATTGAAGCCATTAGCCAAGCCAGTGACTTGCGAGTGGCATTCATCGTTACCGACGATGATCGTCACTTCCAGGCTGTCACCAGACGTCTGCCAAAAGGCGTTGAGCCGGTGCGTTTGTACGAATCGTACCTGACCAATTTCAGCTTCAACAATGGGGAATTGACAGAATGAAGTTCACTCTCAAGGATTACCAGCGCGATGCGGTACGTGATGCGCTGGCAAATCTCAGAAAGGCTCGCCGTTACTGGCATAATGAGAGCGACAAGAGCGCCTTCTCTTTAACGGCGGCGACCGGTGCAGGTAAGACCGTTATGGCCGCTGCTGCATTCGAGGCATTGTTTCATGGCGACGACGAATTTGATTTCGATGCGGATCCTGGAGCGGTAGTGATCTGGTTCAGTGACGATCCTTCACTTAACGAGCAGACCCGCTTTCGCTTACTGGAAGCTAGTGATCGTATCAACTACAGCGATATGGTGGTAGTTGAGCATCCTTTCAGTCGGCGCAAATTTCAGGCAGGGAAAATTTATTTCCTTAATACGCAAAAATTTGGCAAGAAAAGCCTGTTGGTGCGCGGATTCGACGATAAAGGCGGACTTTTCGAGACTGCCCCTGATGCACAAGCTTACACGCTGTGGGATACCATCCAGAACACCATCGAAGACCCGGACCTGACCCTTTACTTGGTGCTAGATGAAGCGCACAGAGGAATGGGTTCGTCAACGGCTTCCAGTGAAGCAACTAAAAAAACCATTGTACAACGACTCATTAATGGCTCGGTTGGGGTTAAGGGTATTCCGGTGGTATGGGGTATCTCGGCCACAGTTGAACGTTTCGACAACGCTATTGCGAATGCTGGTCATCATCTCAAACTGCCTAACGTGGTGGTTGACCCGGCAAAAGTACAGGAATCTGGCCTTATCAAGGATGACATTATTCTTGGTGTGCCGGATGAAATCGGTGACTTCGATACCGTGTGGGTACGCCGTGCTGCCGACAGGCTTAAGGAATCGACAAATGACTGGGCTGAGTACGCCAGACAGCAGGAAACCGTGCGCGGAGTTGTGCCGTTGATGGTATTCCAAGTTCCCAATACGCCTGATCCGAACGAAGTCGGGCGTTGGCTAGATACGCTATTTTCTCGTTACCCCGAATTGCCTATTAGCAGTGTTGCACATGTCTTAGGTGAACACACCACACAGCGTTTCGGCCAACACCAGGTGCCTTACATTGAACCACAGCGGGTGCAGGAATCAACTTGGGTGCGTGTGCTGATCGCTAAAGATGCCATCAGCACTGGCTGGGATTGCCCACGTGCCGAAGTGATGGTCTCCTTCCGCGCTGCCAACGACAGGACGCATATTACGCAATTGCTGGGGCGCATGGTGCGTACTCCACTGGCAAGACGTATCCCGGGTAATGAGCGCTTAAATTCAGTGGAATGCCTGTTGCCCAGATTTAATACGAATACCGTGAGAGATGTCGTCAATACCTTGTTTAAGGGCGATGATACATCTCCCCCTGGCGGACGCATCCTAGTTAACCCTGTGGAAATGAAACCCAACCCGGCTGTGTCGGCTGCCCTATGGGAAGCTTTTGAAGCGCTACCTTCGCAGACACGACCACAGAAAGGAGCCAGACCAGCCAGACGCCTTACCGCGTTGGCACAGGAACTGGTTGATGACAGCATCCTTGAAAGGGCAGTCAGTAAGGCTCATGCCGCTTTGCACGAAGCCCTAAACAAATTTCAGATCGATAATGCTGAAAAAATCAAAAACAAGCGAGATTCAGTGCTTATCGTGGATGGCAAGACTGTAGTTGCCAGCCTGAAGAACAAAGTAATGACCTTCAACGAATTCTGGGAAGAAGCGGATGTAGCGGTGATCGATGAAGCTTATCGGCGCGCAGCCCGAATCTTCAGCCCGGATGTTGCACGTACCTACGTCGAATATCTGGCCGATAAGGTAGCGGATCGGGAAGAGGATGCAGAGGAATATCTGGATGCCATCATGGAAGCCCGTGTAACCGTCGCTGGCCTGGGGCTGGTGATGGAAGTACAGGATAACTTCGACGCCGAGGCAGATAAACTGGCGAAGGCATGGCTGGCCAAGTACACGCTGCAGATCAAGACACTGAAACATGAGCGTAAAGAAGCTTATCGGCAGATCGTTGAAATGAGTACCGAACCGCAGGACATAGATCTGGTCAGGCCGGAGAACAAGTTTGAAATGACCAAGGCGCGTGAAGGCGAAAAGGAAACTGACCTTCCGACCTTGAAACACCATTTATTGTGTGATGAAAGCGAGAACTATCCTGCACAGTTGAACCATTGGGAAACCACGGTTTTCGAGATCGAAACCAAACGTGAAGGATTTTCTTTCTGGTATCGTAACCCACAGTATACAGGGCAATCTTCACTAGGCATCGCCTACGTTGAAGCCGAGCAATACAAAATTGTTCGTCCCGATTTCCTGTTCTTTGCCGAACATGATGGCAAAGTGGTTGTGGATCTAGTAGATCCACATGGACTGCATCTGGCTGATGCTTTGCCCAAACTGAAAGGGTTGGCGTTATATGCCAAACATCATTCCGATGCTTATGGGCGAATCGAATCGGTCGCCGAAGTGAAGGGTAAATTGCGGGTTTTGGATTTAAAACGACAGGATGTGCAAGAGGCAGTTGCTGTGGCCATAAATGCACAAGCTTTATTCAGCAGCAATCTTGCTAATTATTATCAGTAATCTATTGGTAATCGCGAGACGAAATGGCCTTTTTATAAATAGAAAGGCCAGTATTATAAAATTCTATTTATATACTGATTAGCAATCCCACTGGTTAAATGAAATAAGCAGGTGATGACTATGAATTTAGGATTTTTTTTTGGCGCTGGAGCAGAAATTGGTTATGGCTTGCCAAGTGGTGGGAAGTTTGCCATTGATCTTTTTCGGCAAGATCCAAGTCAGTATAAAACTGAGCTCCGCCAGCAACTGAGATTAGTGGATTCGCGCTCACCTTATGCCAATGATTGGCTGCCTCAGGGATATGCTGATAAGAGTATTTATGCTTTTGGACGTAACGAATTTACTAGTATTATCGAATCATCTATCGAATATAAACGCGAAGAAATAATTCGGCGTCTAAACCGTTTTGATCAAGAATGTGATGATGCCATATTGGCCCTAGGCATCGATAAAGCCACATTAGAAAATGTGTTTTCAGAGTTGACAGGAAATGTTATTGGTGAGCGTTTGTACACACACGATATTCGCCTTAATGAGTTATTGGCCAGAGACGTCAGATTATTTGAGTCCGAATATTACTCGGCCATGTTGGATATGGTACGAGTATCAGACAACAACGATGATCTAAAAAGGTACGTCACGTCTTTTTTGCAATTATTAGTCGGTGCACACGGTCAAGCTCTTGTGCAACGCCTGAACCAAGAATTGTTTGAGGCAGCACCGGATGATTTGCCCATCTTCGATGATATCACAGGCATGTTCCGTCTGGAGTTTAACCGCATAGGTTCAACAGCCTTGGAACTATTGCTGGAAGAGAATAGAAACTTCGATATTGATGAAAACGCAACAGCCCTGACACTTTTCTGCGCGTTAGCCCAAAAAGTTTTAGAGAATCTGTTTACGACAGTACTCGACTACCAGAAATTAATAGATGACCATTTTCGCTATCTCTTCTCGCCATCCACCGAATGGGCTAAATTCACTCGTATGGTTATTTTCCTTAAGATAGCCCGTGATTACATCAGCGCCCAAGCACCATCTGTCGAAGATCTTCCCGATCATGGCTATTATCATGATTTAGCTAGATTCACTGGTGATCTAAGAATTTCAGCTATTGGTACAGCTAATTACAACAGCCTTTTGGCAGAAGTTTTCCGTGGTATGAATATAGAATTGCCACAAATAATCCATCTTAATGGCAGCGTGCATGATTATTATAATCCCTATAAAAATGCGGTCGTCACTTGTGAAAATCCAGATGACGTAGATCAAAGTCAGATCCATGTTCCATTCATGCTAACGCAAAGTGGTCTAAAGCCTTTGACATCAGTAACTATGTCAAGACGATACGTTAATCTTTTTGATGCTTATGCTGAATCTGATGCTATTGTTGTTGTAGGTTTTGGATTTAATAAGGATGATAGCCATATCAACGGACTTTTCCGTGAACTGGTTGAGAATAAAGGACGGAAATTAATTCTTATTTCCAGGCGTGTGGATGGAACTGTTGAAGAACAGAAACGGCGGTTGCGTAACAAATTACGTATTTCTCATGAGTTTAACCATTTACTAACAGTAATTCCAGTAGATGATCTCACAAGGTGTCAAGATGATCGGCTATGGTTAGACCAAGTCATTGATACTTTGAACGAGGAATAAGGTAGTTGGTGGTGGTACTATAACCATCATTGCTTCTATTGATACTCTTCAGCCCTTATCTTCCTGATAAGGGCACCAGTTAATTCCGGTTAATTATTACTACTCCCAAACGTTCTACAACCATCATCAAAGATCTTACTTTTCACTTTTGTTAGATAATCAATTCTGTTCAGTAAATCACTGGGATAAATGCCACTGAGAATATCCTCACGGTTCAAGATATATTTACCATTAGAGGGATAGTGCGCTAGATGCTGCCCCTCTTCAGGTGCTAGTTTTAATGCGCTGCACCATGCCGAGGTGATCATAGTTCTTAACGTATCTTCATCCAAATTGAAATCCCCCAAGTGATAGTAAGCATCCTTATTAAGAAACAGAAAGAGGTGAAAGTGGCGTTTACCATTCTGGGTAAATTCCCGTACCCACGCATATCGGAGCGTATTAGGATGTACCCGTTTACTCTCCTTGCGCCTACGCTGTTCATCTGCTACCAGTTTGGCTTTCAGGGAATTAGTAAATCTTGATATGGATTTTGAATCAGTATTAGCGTTACAGGAAATGGTATCACCATTGTCCAGAATAATCGGATCATGGAGATCAACTCGTATTGCCAGTGTACGACTATGTTCTTTAACAGATTTTTTAATAACATCGATAATCCTTTCTTTGTATGTTTTAACATGACTGCCATACCCGCTATCGTAGATATTCATAATAATTTACCCCTCGATGGATAACAGTCATCACATTACTGGCTATGGCCTATTAGTGTGATATATTTACAGGCATCGTTAATCACAATATATAATAACTATCCGACACTGAATTTCAGACAAATAGTAGCCACAGCCTACGATGACTGATTAAAAGTTACTCTTTAATTAGTTGCAATGAAGATCGGTTAATAAAACAATTATTACGTCCTATCTTTGGTCTGTTCGTTATATAAGAATATCGACAGGTTGTATGAAAATGCTTTTCCCTCTCTTTTCCGCCCGTATTTTGTTTTGCGAATAAAGTGTACTGAGCAGTTCATTCACTTTGCTCCGGTTCCTGAACCGGTTTGGACCATATTGCAAGATGGTCGTCTTCCTGATATACGGCACCACACACCGGTAGCAATAATCTTTTATCCACGAATAAAGTTCATCTGCTTCTGAACTGACCAACAGCAACGTCTGGGGTTTAGAGAAAATTCTCACATACTCATCCACATACCAGGCGCTTATCTCTACTGCGGCTTCTACGGCAGTAAGGGATATATCCCCTTCATCACCATTAACCTTATGCAGCAGCGCAGCAATCCTTGCCATATTTTCCGCCATTTTAGAGGCATAATCCTTAAAGCCAGACAGGAAGCCAATCAACCCCATTTCTGACTCAACTTTGTTATAAAATTCGAGCCAGCGTTTTTCAGCTTCGGGAGAGAAACGCAGGCACTGACGCTCATTTTCATCATTTCTGGTAATGCTCTCGTTAACGATCTCCATCAGTCGTTGATGAAATACCGGCAGATGCTCGCTCGAGACAACCGGGCTGGTAATTTGCCTGTAACCCTGTGTTGAACTAGGCTGACATATCAAACACCGTGCGAAGAATCCTATCCCTTTCGCTATATCGCCTTTTCGTTCCAGATACCCTTTTTTAAACACATCAGGCTGAACCATCAGTGCCAGCGTCATTCTGGCATCTTTGATTAATTTATCTGGCTCACTTTTTCTTTCCACGGGAAAGACTGCGCCATCCCACATTTTATTAATGAAAGGCAGTTCATTCAGCGCGTAGCCGTTAAAAATGGTGCCAGCTTCATCAGACATAAGCCCTATGGACCGCCAGCGCCCGCTGAGATAGTCTTTTATCGCAGCTGGTGTGGCATCGTTGAATATCTGCCTGAACCTGACCGGCACTTTCGGGTACGCCGCCAGCAGCGCTTTCAGCCGTTCATTCGTTGTGGAGTGATCTTTGTTACGGCGAATATCTGATTTCAGTTTTGACATCAGGGCTTTCTTTTCAACGTTAAAAACCGTCTCCTTATTCCGCCAGATAATCAGATCCTGGGTATATTTTTCAAACCATTCTTCTTCAAGTTGATACAATGGTTTCATCAGCAGTTTGTCCACCGTGCTTTTGCGTTCGCCAGATTCCGCCAGTGTCAGTAAAAAAAGCGATACCGGGCTGCGCAGATTATTCAGTCTGCACACATCAATCCGGTTCTGGCAGGCAAGAGAAATAACCCCCAGTACCGATGCGGCAATCAAAGCCTGGGGAGCCTGCGTTTGCTGTTCCACTTCATAAACCGCATTTCTGATGATCTGCGGAAACACATGCACAGGGAAAGGACGACCACACAGCATAGATACCTCTTGTTCAGTTAACGTTTAAAACGATTCCCCTCACATCGCTATTCCGCTATTAATGGCAGAAATAGCAGGATGAACACGGGGCTTTCAGGAAAAAAACAAAAAATAAATGCAAAAAAAGCCTGATACTAACGCTCATTGATCCAACAAAGCAGATCACTTAAAAGCCATCCGCAGGACTTCAGGCCGATAGACTTACGTTGTGGAAACTTACCAATCTGTTCCAGTTTCCACGCGGTAGAGCGGGAAATGGACGTTATGTGCTGACGCTCCCGTTCACGCACTAGGCGATCGCCTTGCTCCCCATAATTGCGCAGGATTTTCAGGCGTGCTTCCGGAGTAGGTGTAATAAATTTTGTACTCATACAGCCTCCTTTGTTTCAGTGGAGGCAGCATGTCGCAAGTGGGTAGCTGAATGAAAGCAGCGGACACCTTATTAAGGTGTCAACACTTATTGCGGAGCTTAATGCGGTTGCTGTGGTTCACTATTCAACTGGCGCGGCCACATATTGATAATTTTCCATCTTTAAAGTGGACGAAGCGCCATTATGGCGATTTACTACAAGCGGGAGATTGTCTATTGATTTTCATTCTCAATACGTTTTATCCACTTAGCGATAGTGTCATCATTGAATGAATCAATGAATCCATATTTTTTGGATGCCACAGTAAGCATTTCCGCCATTTTTGAAAAATTAACCTCACCATTGCCATCAAGGTAATGCTCTTTCAGCATGACATACAGTGCTATTCTTTCTGGCCTGGAAATGCGGGTTTGTTTTTCTTTTTTCTCACCGGGCATGCTTTCTCCACTTTGTAGTAACAACTCATTTGCATCAAAAAACAGTTCTGATTTATCTCGAAAAATCTCTTTCGGAAATATCAAATAATCCCAGTCGTCTTTACCATATACCGCAATCGCACCTGCAATATTATTATTTTCTCTGACAGTATCCATATCCGCCAGCACGTAATGACCTTCAGCAAAACGAGTCACTGGCGTTGCTTTTACTCGCCAATAACCATGTGCATGCCCATTGTAGGTATAACGACACAACCCCAAGTCGCCTTCCAGAAGTCGAGCTTCTATTTCTGCATCTTTCTCTGGGTAAAACTGCCTTATTTTAAAATTTGGCATTTTTTCATGTTGATAATAATCCATTCCTAATTTAATTTTCCTCTGCCAGTCTTTCAGAAGAAATTGGCCTCCACCAAGGTACCTGACGATCCGGCATGGCAAAGCCTCCAACCGAATGTAGAGTGGAACCTTATGATCAAGCCAATCATTCAGTACATTGTCAGATATGATATGGTACTTTTCAGATGCCATTGACAAAGGGTAAAAATCGGGCTGCTTTGATGTCATTCGACTTGTCGTCCTGTGTGACGCTTCGCTGATTGCGCTATACGTGCTTTATATAATGATTTATATAACTGAAAAGTGGAATTCAGTCCATGCCTAGCAAGCAGTCTCGTTACCCTCTAAAATTTCCGGATTAACTTAAGAGAACACAGCATCATTAAGAAAACGCCTATAACAAAAGCCCAAATCTATCGCGCCGTTGCCAGCTCAACTGCAATCGAGACTGGTGTTTCTGTGCAGAAAATTGAGCAGCAACTCAAACAAAATCAAGCACAGGCGAAAGCCGTGGGCCTCGCCCGTTAATCTGACAAGATATCACTCACCAATTGCATCATGGGGCTGTAGTTCCCTGATACGCCTGCCTGCATTGCCTTAAAGTAAAACGCCTTGTGCTCATCCCATAGGCTGTAATCCATTCAACCCTTTCCCGCCAGAACCGATAATACATCGCAAAGTAGTCTCGAAAAGCGCCCGTTACCTTCTCTGAAGGGGTGGATCAAAATAAACTCCACGTGGCATTCGGCCAGATAACTTACCAGCTCCAGACGAGCCAAGGATTTCAGTTCACCAGGCCGAGCGAGAAACTGCTTCTCGAAACCATCGAGAAGAAGTGGAATCCTGTCGGCAGCGGCAAACTGAAAGCCGTCCTTAGTCAGGTTAGCGTTAAGTAGCCTCCCTGCACAGTTATACACATTCCCCAGCCATTGGCGATGCCGTGCACTTATGTGCTCAAAAACCAGCGCTACTGGGTCTGACTTGACGTCCAACTTATCGTTCCCAGCGTAACTTAGCAGGCCGTACGGGCTTAAATGCTGCACGTATTACATTTCCCTAAATTTTTTACTCAAGTGACCAAGCCACAGGCCGATAACACCTAAAGTTATATTTCACATGATTATCAATATGATAATCTTTCAGGGACAACACAGCCCTAGTTTAACGGATCTTAAACATCTATCTATGAATGACGATCTTATGTCAACGCACAGTAACAATTCAGCACCATTTAGACAGCCGTTATCTCCACAAGATGACGACGAAAATGGTAAGAAAAATATACCGACAGACCCGAGATTTACTCTCGATAAAGATGTCATCTTATCCCAGGCCACCCGCTCCTCTCTTGATGAATGCATGGCTCGTCTGCGTTTTCATACAACGATCTACCAGGAATGGAATTTTTCAGTCGTTGATCCTATGGGGTCGACGGCGATACTAAATTTCTATGGCCCTCCCGGCACAGGGAAAACGCTTTGCGCCGAGGCACTGGCTGGACAGTTAAGGATGCCCTTTATTGCTCTTGGTATTGCAGAACTGGAAAGCAAGTTTATGGGAGAAACGGCTAAAAATATCCAGGCTGCTTTCGCGCAGGCTAAGGAAACCGGAGCACTGCTCTTTTTCGATGAAGCTGACACGTTACTGGGGAAACGACTCTCCTCTGTCACACAAGGCGTTGATAATGAAGTTAATGCGATGCGCTCTACGTTATTGATCGAGCTGGAGCGTTTTGACGGCATTGTAGTTTTCGCGACTAATTTCGCACGTAACTATGATGAGGCGTTCCGCAGCCGTATTGGCTATCACGTTGAATTTACGCTTCCTGATCTTACAGCCCGCTACCATCTCTGGAACAAATTCCTGGTTGCTGAAATTCCACTCGCAGAAGAAAGAGAAAGTCTTCTCACCGCCGCAAGCGAACTATCCGAAGGCCTGGCAGGACGAGAGATCCGTACCTGTATGCGTCTGGCACTGCCAAAAGTGCTGCTGGAAGCAGAACGCACCGGAAAGGCTGCACATCTTAACATCGCTCATTTACGGAGTGCGATAGAACAGGTTTTGGCCTCCCACCAGGCGATAGCCAATCATTCGGGACGTACAGCCAGTGAAGTCAACACAGCAAAAAAATTATTAGGTATCCAATAAAAACAACAGGAGAAGATTATGGGTTTCTGGTCAAGTGTCGGCAGTTTTTGCAGCAGCGTAGCAAGTGCTGTGACAAGCACTGCTAGCCGGGTATGGAATGGTATTAAAGAAACCGCAGCTAAAACCGTTTCTTGGATGGCAGAGAAAGCTGAGACCTTTGTGGGAAGCGTAAAGAGCGTCTGGGAAAAGGTGAAGCCATTTATCAGTAATGTGATTCGCCCTATCGTGCAAAACGCAGCAAAATTAGCTGAAAAGATGTTGCCACAATTCCCGTGGGTGGGTGGCGCTTTGAAAGCGCTGGATAAGGCGTTGGGGCTGCTGGTCGAATGGGATAAGAGTGTTCTGGCGAAACGTATTGGTAAGGCCATTGAGTGGGCAATTAATAAAGCCAAACAACTTAAAGATTTGTTTCTTACACCAGAAGAAATGGATGAGGCCAGTGAGCATGAGCAAGCACTACGCGAAGCGCGTAATCAGATGCGCGGGGAAGCAGCAAGTGCTGTTGATCTGGCGAGCTTGATTACCTTATATGCCCAACTCTCAACGCGTATTAAGGACGTCCTGGATAACATTCAGATCAACGATTTCGAACATTATCTACGGTTACGCGCTTCGCAGAAGTTACTGAAAGATACTGAGCAACATCTTACGCGTGCGCAGGACATTGATACGATAACCAATGACGACCTGTTTCTTATTGAAACCGGAAACGAATTGCTAAAACCCAACCCTCAGCTGAGCGATGACGCAACGCAACGTCTGGATCGCGTTGTGATGGCGCGTTTTGGTAAGAAACTCATCCCCTTCGTGTTCGAAGAAATGATAATGGCCTGGGGGTATAACCTGCAGGATATGGAAAATGAATGGAAATCGCTGAATGACGGTCTGTCCAAAGAACAAGTACTTCTGCGACGTCTACAGATTGGCCAGCGCCTTGGTGATCTTCAGGAAGATGAAGTACCAATGCTCAACGAGCTAGAAGCTCGTTTAACAGTGCAACAGGCTGAGATGGAAGCAAAACGCAAACGAACCAATGAAATGCGTAATTATGTTTTTGCAGCAGAAGGATTTCTGCAAATGCTCGAAAAAGAGCCTGAAGAATTTGCTGACCAAGAATATTTGATGGAAGACAGCAGCACGGTTGGGATGATTATTATTGAGTGTGCTCAGTTTGGTAAACGTTGGGAAGAACTTAATACCGAGCAACAAAGTTTAATTATCGATTTTGCCAATATCTTTGAAAAAGCCAGCCGCGCGCGCGCAAGCCAGCTTGTCGAGGTGGCAGCATGACGTTTCATGAGTTTTTTGCCTTTATCTTGCCGGAATTTGACGTCATTCAGATGCTGTTTGGCGGCACAATGCTTTTTCTGGTTTTACTGACGATTGGTTTATTGCTCTGGCAGGCAAATCAGAGATTTTGGGACAGAAAATGGCAGGGTGATGCGCTGAATAATGGGGCTGACCATCTCGATGTTGAGCATGGTTCAGTCAACGAAATCAGTGCAGCTGTTGCCAGTCCCGCAGAAAAAATGGCCGATATTATGCCGGGCATTTTGTTAATTTTGGGGTTGCTGGGCACCTTTCTCGGTCTGGGAATTGCGCTTAATAAAGCATCGGATATTTTGATTGATGCTAACTCCGCAGGCATGGATAACGCCATGTCGAATCTGATGGGGATGATGGAAGGGCTGGGGACGAAATTTAAAACGTCAACATGGGGGATCATGGCGTATCTGATCCTTAAAGCCTGTGCTGCTGGACTAGGATATGACGAGAAGCGTTTGCGCTGGTGCGCACAGCAGATGAAACAAGTGTTCGACCAGTCACGAGAGCAAAAGCGTGCTGAACATGAAGAGACCCAGTTGCAGTATCTGGCAGCATTACAAGGTTTGAACGACAGAATGCAGGTGGAAAGCGAAGCCACACGGCAGTCGCTTAGCAAGCTCTCTTCAAGCATGGAATCGTTTTTACAAACCCTGATTGACCAAGGTAAAACCGCTGCTCAGCAGAGCAAGTTACTGGAAACAAATCTAGTGCAATTGGCTGATGTATCTCGCAATAATCAGCAGCAACTCATGAAAGGTTTGCAAGACGCAAGTAGCCGTATTTGCCATGAGAGTGAAATCTCCAGGCGGGAGAACCATTCGCTCTTTACAGATGTCATTGCGGCATGTACGAAGATTTCGAAGCAAGGGGATAATGGTGAGCAACAGCGTGCGACCCAAAATGCACAGTTGATGGAAACGCATAAATTGCTGCAGGGCATTCAAAAAGACAGGGTTACTGACGGCAAAGCCCTGCTGGCTCAGGGGCAACAACAAGTGACTGAATTGGCAACGACACGTAAATCATTACAGCACTTTATTGATACCAACAGTAGCAACCTGTCCGCCATTCAATATTCAGCCGAAAAAATGTCATCGGCAGCACAAGAAATGGGTGATTCCGCCGGTGATTTGCAACAAGTTATCGGAGATTTCCGTACCGGCATTACCGATATGTTAGGTACGGTTAAAACCGATCTTGGTTCCACCATCGCCCAAATGGGCGAAAGTTTTAGCGAGAATATGGAATCGATCTCCGCAAGTATGGCAAACGCAACGGACGGCATTTCCACTGCAGTTACCGACCTATCTCAAAATGTTGGCTCGACAATGAGTGAAGTACGAATTTCTATCGATCAATCGATGAAAACTCAGCGTGAGGCACAGCGTGAATTTATGATCACCAGTGAAACCTTGAACGAAAAAGTGATCGCTATGACGAGACTGGTTGATGATCTGCGCGAGCAGATCGTTAACGGACTGACAGCGGTGTCCAGCAGCAACCGACAGGTTGCCAGTTTGAATAACCGTTATACAGAAATGACGACATCTGGCGAAAGAAATGCAGATGCTATTGAAGCGCTAGTGAATCAACTTCAGCTTATGCAGAAGGAGAGTCCTCTTCAACCAGGCATGGACATTATCACTGCGGACGTCGGTAAACTGGTGCGCAGTATTGAATCATTACATGATGAAATGCTGAGTAATGCTAATGAGTTACCTACCACACTTTCTTCGCTCGATGACAGATTGTTCCGTTCTCTGACAGAGCTGGAGGAAATTCGTACAACGCTGTCATCACCGGAACGGAACCTGTTCGTTCAGCAAATTGAAAAAAGCCTGACGCCACTTACAGTGACATTGCAACATATTGATCAAACGCTATCGGCAATGAACATTGTTAATGATGCAGCCTGAGGCTCTCACTTATGAAAGATAAACCTAATGAATGGGTCTCGATCTCCGATCTGATGTCAGGAGTGATGGCTGTCGTTATGTTGCTATTGGTGATGTCTGTACTACAGAAAACATGGTCAGATATTAAGCATAAGCAGGAAATGGAGCAGGGAACCAATGCCCAGCGAGCCAGAGTGGGTGAGATGCTGGGAAGTATTAAGACCACGCTTGATGGAACGGCGAATGAAGGCTTAGTTGCGCTGGATGTCAACTCGCAAAAAATTACGTTGCGCGATGGGGTTTTCAACCGTGGCAGTGCATGTGTTGCATCTCAGGCAAGTCAGGCATTAGCGACGATTGAAACGCAGGTTGTCAGATTTTTGACCGAATTTACAAGCGGACAAGTTTATATCGAGGGGTATACGGATAATCTTCCTGTTAACCGTCCGGTGACAAACTTTGAAGTTTTCTGCACCGTCTATGACGATAATTTTACCTTATCGGCAGCGCGTGCAAGAGAGGCGCGTAAATTTATCGTCGGCGATCTTGCTCCGGCTTTTGCACGTCGGGTAATTGTTGCCGGATATGGTGATTCACAGCCTATTCCTGGTGTTGCGCCAGAAGATGCACGTCAGCGGCGCATTGAGGTTCGGTTCGTGCTGCCAGAAAAATAGTATTACCTGTCGTGATATTAATCGGGGTACCTGCGCGAAAAGTAAGTACCGGTGCCCCATTCAGTTTTCTGCCATTTATCAGACGTGACATCTCAGGCGGTATCGTCTATTTTTTGATGCCGCCGGGAACGCCAGCCACACTGCTTTCTTACCTAGCAGCTAAATGCTACTTCCGCCCAAATAGGTTCACAACGTTGTTTTCCTGCTGTCGCTGATAGCTGTTAACCCGATCTTCCCAGATCTCAAGCGCCCTGCGCTTTTCAGTCAGGTAATCATAACGATCATAGTGTTTCGAGCTGACGTCGTTCAAAGCGTGATTCTGAATACGGTCCCGGATCTCTTTGCTGATCCCCGCCTCCCCCATCAGCGTTTTACAGGTCCGACGTAAATCTCGCGCTGTGAAAACTTTAAACTCAGGATTAAAGGCCCGGAAATACATGATGGAACGTGCCAGGCTGTCGGTACGTACAGGGCGCTCACCGTTGGTTGATAGTGGGAAAATATAGGGGCTGTTACTTTCCTTAGTCAGCTCTTTCACTGAGGCTAATTCCTGTAACGCCGATTCAGTCAGCGGGATCAGGTGCTCACGCTTGTTTTTCGATACATCAGCTATTACCAGCAACGTCTTTTGTTGCCAATCAATAGCACTCCACTGGCTGGCAATCATTTCAAACGGTCGCTGCCCGCCAACGTAAGTACAGAAACGAATTAAGTGTTGCATCAAGGGACCCACACCTGTCGCCTCGGAGAAATGTTCCATGACAAAACGAAGCTCTTCCAGCACTAACCATGTATCGCCAACTTTTTCCGCCGAAGACTGCTTCGGTATGGCCGATACCGGGTTAACTTCAAGGCCGAACGTAATACCCACGCTGGTATTCATCGGATCGTTATCAGCTTTCAAACCGTAGTTGAATGCCGCCATCAGGTAAGAACGAACCCGGTTTGCATGGACCACAGCATCACGCTGGATAATGCCTGAGAGGATGGTTTTGATCTGCAGAGGCGTCACGTCCTTAGCTTTAGTATCACGGGGAATAACGGTGTAGCACTCTCGCTCCATGCGCTTCAATACATCAGCCCAAGTCCGCTTGTTGTCGAGCTTCATCTTGTTAACGTAGCCATGTACCAGCTCCTCAAACGATCCTTGTGAGCGATGGATCTGCATAATGTGCTGCTCGACCAGACGTTGTTGCTCAAGTTCTTGCTGGGGCTCTTTTCCTTCAACAAGCCAGGCACCATACTTTTTCGCCAGTTCATTGGCCGTCACCAGTTTCATCTCAGGCCAGATGCCCAACTGGATGAACTTCTCTTTCTTCCCTTTCTCAACGTAGTAACGGAAATAAAAAACTTTGCTGCCTGAAGGCTGAATCTTAACGCCAAGCCTGCCAGTACCACGTTGAGCGCTGTTGCTCCACACGTAGTACGCCGTGCTTTTTGTCTTCAATCCACGTATAGCAGTCTCGGTAAGATTAGCGGCCATGAGTTTACCTTTCTTGGGATAAGCGTTACCTGACCCGATGCCCATTTCGGGTCAGGTAACGGGTCAGGTAAGGATAGTACAATGGGGAAATGAGAGAACCAATCAGAAACAAAAATAACTTCATAACTGATTGATTATAGACAATTAAAAATACAAACAGAGACGATGGCGAACAATTAAAAACATGCCAATTTTATGACTCATAATCGCTTGGTCGCTGGTTCAAGTCCAGCAAGGGCCACCAAATTTTAGCTTTAGATTCAAATAATTAAGCCACTTCTCGCGAAGTGGCTTTTTTGTTGGATAACCAAAGTGGCGCTAAATTGTCGCTCCGGATTTACAACACGCCCTGTGCCAGCATCGCATCGGCGACTTTCACGAAGCCTGCGATGTTCGCCCCACGCACATATTGCGTCTGCTGACTTTCTCCGCCGTATTCTACGCACGACTGATGGATGTCTGACATGATGTGGCGTAATCGTGCATCGACTTCTTCGGCTTTCCAGCTCAGGCGCGCGGCGTTCTGCGCCATCTCCAGACCAGACGTTGCTACGCCACCGGCATTGGCGGCCTTACCCGGTGCAAACAGCACGCCTGCCTCGATAAACAGATCCGTAGCTTCGATGGTCGTCGGCATATTCGCGCCCTCGGCCACGGCTTTCACACCGTTGGCGATGAGCGTGCGCGCAGCCTCTGCATCCAGCTCGTTTTGCGTGGCACAAGGCAGCGCGATATCTGCAGGTACACTCCACGGCTGTTGGCCTTCAAGATACTGAAGCCCCAGTTTTTGCGCATAATCCGCCACGCGGCCATCGCGGCTGGCTTTGATTTCCATCAGCAACGCCAATTTTTCAGGGGTAAAACCGGCTTCGTCGACGACAGTGCCGTTGGAGTCAGAGGCGGTGATCACACGTGCACCGAGTGACATGGCTTTTTCGATCGCGTACTGCGCCACATTACCCGAGCCGGAAACCGCCACGCGCATGCCTTCGAAATCCAGACCATGACGTTTTAGCATCGATTCGGTGAAATAGATCAGACCATAACCGGTAGCTTCGGGGCGGATCAGGCTGCCGCCAAACGACAATCCTTTGCCGGTGAACACGCTGGCAGTGTTGTTGGAGAGCTTTTTCATCATGCCCGCCATATAGCCGACTTCGCGCCCGCCGACACCGATATCGCCCGCAGGCACGTCAGTGTCCGGGCCGAGGTGACGATACAGTTCGAGCATCAGCGCCTGACAGAAGCGCATGATCTCACCTTCACTTTTTCCTTTCGGATTGAAGTCACTGCCGCCTTTCCCGCCGCCCATCGGCAGCGTGGTCAGCGCATTCTTGAAGGTCTGTTCGAAACCAAGGAATTTAAGGATCGACAGGTTTACCGACGGGTGAAAACGCATACCGCCTTTGTAAGGGCCGATAGCCGCGCTGAACTGCACGCGCCAGCCACGGTTCACCTGCACCTGGTTTTTATCATCCACCCACGCAATACGGAACTGAATAACGCGCTCCGGCTCGACCAGACGCTCAAGTAAAGCCGAACGACGGTACTGCGGATTTTGTTCGAGGAACGGCCAGAGAGTCGTCATGACTTCACGTACCGCCTGAGAGAATTCGACCTGATGCGGGTCGCGCTGCTGGACTGAGGATAAGAACTGTTCGAGGGATTGAATCTGATCCATTGACTAAAAACTCCGTTTCTAAGTGATGTTGTTTTTGCTTTTTACGACTTCATTATTTACTGCTTATTTTTTGACTATGCATCGACTTACAAACCAACATCAAGGAATTTTTCGCTCCCGGAACCTGCACCATGGATTAAAATTTACGCCCCTCCAGGCGAAGCAATAACTCTTTATTCGCCAGCCCGCCCGCAAAGCCGGTGAGCTTACCGGAAGTACCGATCACCCGATGGCACGGCGCAACAATAGAAATCGGATTGCGGCCGTTAGCGGCACCGACGGCGCGAACGGCTTTCGGGCGTCCGATGCGGCGGGCAATATCGCTATAACTGCGCGTTTCACTAAACGGGATTTCGAGCAAGGCAGCCCAGACTTCTTTCTGGAAATCAGTGCCGTTGAAGTCAAGATCCAGCTCAAAGCGCGTACGCTTGCCAGCGAAATATTCATTCAGCTGTTGTTCGGTTTTCAGCAGGATCGGAAACGTCGGATCTTCGAGCATCTCGCCCAGCTTCACTCTGCCGTCAATTTCACATTCCCATAAGATAGCCGTCAGATTGTCACCTTTGGCGGCCAGCGTCAGTAACCCTACCGGTGAATCAATTCGCTTGAATCTGTATTCCATCTGTTCTGCCCTCGGCGTAAATAGCGAACATCACTTTACCGGAAATGCCGGAAGTGAACCAAGCAGCAAAACAGAAAATTGCGCAATGCCTTCCAGATAATTTCAAAGAAATGAAAGCGTTACATGCCGAAATGTAACGCTTCAGGGGTAGATTTTAAGAAGAGGTTACTTCAGGCCGAGCTGCGCGCGCAGTTCGTTTTTTGCTGCGTCGAATTCAGTCTGGAAATCCGGCTGCTCTGCCATTTTTTGGGCGATCAGCGCTGCGCCTGTACGGCTCATCACGGTATCTGAACGGTAATGGAAACCCGCCACCAGGCGGTTTTCGGCATACACAGACGCACGGGCGAACAGCGCATTACGTTTTTCCGGCACCAGATCGCCGAGCACGGTCGCCATCAGATAACCGACGGTGGAATGCCCGGAAGGCCAGGAACCGGATTTGGATTTTTTCAGCAGCGGATGGATCTGCTCATCGAGCATGTACGGACGCGGGCGGTTGAAGGCTTTTTTGGCGTGATCGTCCACCACGTCTTCGGTCGCAATAATACGGTCAAACAGCGCGGCGGTTTTCGGCAATTTTGCCGCGGTAAAGTCTGGCCCCATCACATCGGCAAAGCGCCAGACGTTCTCTTCGGCGTCGGCAACGGCGGCCTTTTCCTGCTCAGGCGTGCGGGTGGCCTGGATCTCCAGCAACTCTTTCAGCTCAGCTTTTGTCTGCGCAGAATCATCTGCCGGAGGTGCCGGCAGATATTTAGTCAGATCAAGCTCCTGGCTGGTGATAAAGGGTTTGGTTTCTTGCGCAGCCTGAACGGCAAAGGATGACGTCAGAGTGAAAAGCAGCAAAGCGATGACGGACTTATGCACGGTGAAATTCCTGATATGAGTTTGAATATCAGGAGAGTAGACAGGAAATGTGACGGTTCAATGACAGCTATGCGCCGAGCAGACCGAGTTTACCAGTCAGCTTTCTGACGACTTTCTTATTGCCGGCCAGCGCGATCCCCAGCAGTTGCAAATCTCCCGTCGCCACCACAGAAACCGCCTCGCGAAACGCAGCGTAATCGGTGGTCTGTTGCCCTTCGACCGGAAAAATGATGCCGTCCATCTCGTCGTCATTTAATAAATGCTGATGAAGATGCGTCAGTTGTTCACTGTTGGCGACCAGCACGCTGATACCAATTGGGATAAGCCCCGGATGCTGGCGTTTATCGGCGTCAATCAACGGTGCACCGACCAGCACCGGATGGCGTTGTCCGAGCGTCAGCGCCAGTACGGCAGCGGCATTGGCGGCATGTCCGGTGGAGAGTTGCTGGTTGATGACAATCACGCAGCGTTCAGGGGGCGATAAAAGCAGGGTTGCAGGCGTATTCATTATTATGGGCTCCGGTTGAGTTGAAACCCGAGCTTAGCCTGTGGCGTTTTCTCAATCTGGAAGATTTGTGCACAGACGCCGGTAATGTGCGGGCGTGAGCTGATAAGCGCGGCGAAACCAGCGCCCGAGATGACTTTGGTCGGCGAAACCTAAATCTGCCGCCACCGCGGCGGGCGTGCCTCCTGCGGCCAGTCCGTCGCGGGCGCGGGTCAGTTTTAGCTGGATGAGATAGGCGTGCGGCGGCAGACCGAACTCAGCTTTAAAAGCGCGGCTGACCACAAAATGACTTTCGCCGGTGGCGGCGGCCAGCTGGTCGAGGCCGATATCTTCATGCAAATGCGCATGCAGATATTCCCGCGCCTGATGCGCCACCCGCGACCAGGGTGCAGAAGGCTGTGACGGCGACGGCTGCCACGTCAGGTGTCCGCCCAGTGCGCCGAGTAATCCGTCAAGCGCGGTCTGGCGCACAATGCGCAGCTCTTTGCCGTGCAGAGCCTGAAACGCCCGCGAGTTAGCCAGCGCCAGTTGCGGATCCTGCGCTAAAGTATTTTCGAAACTCGGGTCGCCAGCGGAAGAAAGAGAGTCGCGCCGGGCAGCCAGCTCGCGGCTGAGCCACTGCGGATCGAGATACAGCATGTGATAGGTGAAACCGCCGGGCGAAATGGCGTCACCGTCGTGGATTTCACCCGGTTCGAGCATAAAGACTTTGCCCGGCAGGCTCTGATGTTTCTGGCGGCGACAGCTGAACTGCTGCAATCCCTGCTGCGTGACGCCGACCAGATAAGTGTCGTGCCAGTGAGGATCGTAGGCGTGGCCTTCGAAATGTGCGTGGATCGTCTCGATCCCGCTGTCCGTATCTTTGGAGAAATTGACCCAGTTTGCAGATGCCATAAATCCCCCGCTGATTGAATTAACAACAGAGTAACAAACGGGAGAGATGAATAAAACAGGGCGTGCCCCCTGCGAATGGGGAAGCTGGGAGGAGGATTACCCCCCCCAACCCTCCCTTTCGCAGGAGAGGATGCTAACGCTTGACGCTTTCGATAAAGGTTTTACGGGCTGTTTTAGAACCCAGACGTTCGGCTTCATCCAGCAATTTCAGGGCCTTATCCACATCGCCTGCTTTCACGGCTTTCTTGATAGCGTCATTGAAGTAGCTTTCTGAATCGCTGAGCATTGGCTCGCTCGGCTTCACCGGTGCAGCAGCCGGTGCGGCAGCGGCAGGCTGGGTATTACCGACGACCACTGGCGTGGCCGCCGGCGTTGTTGAAGACGGGAATAGCTGTCCTATCATCACGTTACCGGTTCTTTGTTCGGCGCTGACTTTCAGGCTCAGGGTACCGGTTGGGGTATGACGGGCGATCGGATCCGGGATATCCGGCACTGCGTTACCCACGCCAGCCGCAAAGGCTTTGGCCGGGTTGGTCATCTGGGTGGTGCCCGCCAGATCCTGACGCGTGGTGTACACCAGCAGATAAATTTGTTTCTGACCCAGCGCTGGCGTCAGCTTCATGGTCCCTTCCAGACGATCGCTGGAGACGATCCCGGGTTTCTGATACGGGAAGTAACTGGAAGGATAAAACGCCGCCGGACGCATTTGCTCATCGAGCACTAAGACGTTCGGCGCATAAATGGTTTTGCCGGTGGCAATACTGGTCAACGTGATCTCAAGGGATCCGCGATCGGCAGGCAAAGAATATGCCCCGACAGCCCCCTGAATCTCACCCTGATTAATTTGTACACTGGTGGTTCCGAGCGTCACATCCTGCGTCACTGGCGGAACCAGCGGCGTCCATGAAAGGTTGCGTAAGGTCTGGCTGGAAATCGCCGGTGCCGTATTCGCATCACTTTGCGCGGCGTATGACACCACAGGAACAGCCCCCATCAGGCTTAGCGACAGACACAGTGACAGCAGATTTTTTCTCATTGTTATTTCCTTTTGAATCACCATGAAGGCTGGCGGCTATCGTTGGATATTCCGCCAGCCAGCACATCTTCTTACTGCGAATTATTTGTAGAGGTTTCCACTTTTTTCCTAACTCATTCGTGTTGCTGGAAGGCGGCAACCGGCCAAGTCCCCGGGAGCGTACATCAGTACGTGACCGGGGCGAGACCGGGCAGCCAACGCACCAGCAGCGCGAAGGAGGACGGAAAAATTTACCACCAGATTTCCATCTGGGCACCGAATGTCACTTCATCGTCATTACCACGGCTGAAAGTACGGGTGCTGGTGTCATTCATCGCTAAACCATTACTTGCGCCGCTGTCGGTGTCATAGCCCCATTTCTCATCCCAGTTTGCATAGGTGGCGAACACACGGATAGCCGGACGTGACCAGATGCTGTCGCCTGCCTGCCACTGTTGTGCCAGAGTCACTTTGTACTGACCGTTGGTCTCGCTGGTGCGCTGAGATTTCACGTTGTCGTAGCCGACTTCCAGCAAGGTGCTCATGATTGGCGTCCATTTGTACATCGGACGCACACCCACGGTGTACCAGGTCGCACCGTTGTTGTTATCACGGTCAACGTCCTGATACATCGCCACATACATCAGGCCCCAGGTATCATTGAAGTCAATCGCACCGTGATCCAGAACGCGAACCATGTGGCCGTTGCTGTTGATGTTCCCGCCGTTGGAGTGACCCGTCGCTGCGCCGGTATTCGGATCCGTCATGGAATCCGTTGCGTACTGCAGGACGAATTTGTTGTAGCCGTTGTAGATACTTTGCGTATGTTCTGCAGTCAGCAACACGCCATCTTTGGCGGAGTTTTTATCCAGTGAATAACCGTCACGCGCATTGGCACGACCGTAATCGACACCCAGTTCCAGCACGCCGCCCGGGTTCAGGTTCAGACCGGCCAGACGCACGTCAAACACGTCGTTTGAGGTCGGGACTTCGTTACGCTGATCGGCGATATACCCGTAGGAACCGCCACTTTCAGTGTTACGGGTCGCCGCCAGAGACAGCTTACCGAAGCCCAGATCCACATCTTCCAGACCGGCACCCGGGCCTGAAATATCCCAGTAATAGAAGTCGATCATGTGAACGTCATGACGTTGGTAGAAACGCTTACCGGCCCAGATGGTGGAGCCTGGCAGCCATTCGATCAGGTTCTTACCTTTCACGTTTGCTTCGCGGAAAGCCGGATCGGTTGACTCCCAGTCGTTCTGCTGTGAAACGGAATACGCGACGTTGGTATCAAAGTAGAAGCTCTTATCCCCTTCCTTCCACACTTCCTGGCCCAGTTTTAACTCGGCATAGGTTTCGCACTCGTTACCCAGACGGTATTTGCTGTCAGCGCCGGTGGCTTTGAAACATTGCTGCTCGCCGCCGCTGCCAGTCCAGCCAATGCCCGAACGGGCATAACCGGTGAAATCCACTGCCATTGCTTGTGTAGAAAGGATGCCAGCAGCCACTGCCAGCGCCAGGGAAGAACTACGCATTGTGATCATCATTTTCTCCTGTAGGGGATCGCGTGCTTTCAAACACCAGGTTCGGGGTGTAACCGGCGACAGGCTGTTCCATCCTCGTGGAACAGGTGGCAGCGGTGTGGCGGCAAACCGATGGCGAATGTTGCACCTTCTTCTACCAGCACCACGTCGTTCTGGCGGTACACCAGGTTTTGACGAATTGCCGGAATTTGGATGTGAATCTGTGTTTCGTTGCCCAACTGCTCAACAACCTGTACCTCGCCGGAGAGCGTCACTTCGGCGACGTCGCTTGGCAGAAGGTGTTCCGGGCGGATCCCCAGTGACAGATTGCTGCCGACTTTCACGTTGCCGCCTTCCACCGGCAGCCAGACCTGCTGGCGATTCGGCAATTCGACCTGCACGCGTGAAGCTTCGGCACCGGTGACTTTCACCGGCAGGAAATTCATTTTGGGTGAGCCGATAAAACCGGCGACAAAGCGGTTGGCGGGATAGTGATACAACTCGAGCGGCTTACCGACCTGCGCGATATGTCCGGCGTCGAGCACCACGATTTTATCGGCCAGCGTCATCGCTTCGACCTGATCGTGGGTCACGTAAATCATGGTGCGTTTCAGGCGCTTATGCAGACGTGAGATTTCGATACGCATCTGTACACGCAGCGCGGCATCTAAGTTTGACAGCGGTTCATCGAGCAGGAAGACCGTCGGTTCGGCAACCAGCGTACGGCCAATCGCCACGCGCTGACGCTGTCCGCCAGAAAGCGCTTTCGGACGTCGGTCCAGCAGATGCGCCAGCTGCAACACTTCAGAAACCTGATTCACGCGCTGATTGATTTCGGCTTTCTTCGCGCCGGCCAGCTTCAGGCCGAACGACATGTTTTCTGCCACGGAAAGGTGGGGGTACAGCGCATAAGACTGGAACACCATGCCAATACCGCGTTCCGCGGGCGGCACTTCATTCATACGTTTATCGCCAATCTTCAGCTCGCCGGAAGTGATGTCTTCCAGGCCGGCAATCATGCGCAGCAGCGTCGATTTACCGCAGCCCGACGGGCCGACAAACACCACGAATTCGCCTTCGTCGATGTCCAGGTTGATGTCACTGGAAATCACGGTGTCGCCAAAGGCTTTGTACACGCTGTTAAGGGAAACGCTCGCCATCCTGAACTCCTGTACTTGCTGCCAGCGATGAAACTCAATGCAACGAAGAGTGAAGGATTAGCGATAAAGCGTAATCATCCGTAACAAAGTTTTTCATGGGGGAGGAGCAAGGAGGATGACCGGTTCGCGCAACCGGATGAAAGTTCACATCAAAAATCAAATTCGTGATCTGAATGGCAAAAATCGAACCATATTTTTGAGTGATGAACCACATAACGCCTGAGAGTGTCGGTGGGATCACACTCTGAGAGGCGGGGGCGTAGAGGGGGGGATGATGAAGCCCCGGCGGGTTGAATCCACACTGGCGTCGTACCCTGTCTTTTCCGTCTATGACGTTTGAAAACCGACTCCCTACAGGAATAAAAAGGATTGGATTATGACCCTCAGCATTAAGGCTCCTTTCATCAAAAAAGTCGTGAAACACACACTGGCACTTTCAGCGCTGGCTACGCTGGTGCTGTCATCTTCCGCTTTTGCCAAAATAGAAGAAGGAAAGCTGGTCATTTGGATCAACGGTGACAAAGGCTATAACGGCCTGGCGGAAGTCGGTAAGAAATTCGAAAAAGACACCGGCATTAAAGTCACGGTAGAACATCCGGACAAGCTGGAAGAGAAATACCCGCAGGTTGCAGCCACCGGCGGCGGCCCTGACATCATCTTCTGGGCACACGACCGTTTTGGCGGCTACGCACAGTCCGGTCTGCTGGCTGAAATCAGCCCGGATCAGACCTTCAAAGACAAACTGTTCCCGTTCACCTGGGACGCCGTGACCTTTAACGGCAAGCTTATCGGTTACCCGGTCGCTGTCGAAGCGCTGTCGCTGATTTACAACAAAGACATCATTAAAGAAGCACCAAAAACCTGGGAAGAAATCCCGGCGCTGGACAAGGAGCTTCGTGCTAAAGGCAAAAGCGCCATCATGTGG
>NZ_CBCPJJ010000018.1:0-158159 GCF_965118895.1 Rahnella inusitata | reverse complement strand
CACCGGCGTGAACAACGCAGGTTCGCAGGCAGGCCTGCAATTCATCATCGATTTGGTGAAGAACAAGCACATCAACGCCGATACCGACTACTCCATCGCCGAAGCCGCTTTCAACAAAGGCCAGACCGCAATGACCATCGACGGCCCGTGGGCGTGGTCAAACCTCGACAAGAGCAAAATCAACTACGGCGTGACGCTGCTGCCGACCTTCCATGGCAAACCGTCTAAACCATTCGTCGGCGTGCTGACTGCCGGGATTAACGCCGCCAGCCCGAACAAAGAACTGGCGAAAGAGTTCCTCGAAAACTACCTGATCACCAACGACGGTCTGGCGGTGGTGAATAAAGACAAACCACTGGGTGCAGTGGCGCTGAAGTCCTACCAGGAGCAACTGGAAAAAGACCCACGCATCGCCGCCACCATGGCGAACTCCAAGAACGGCGAAATCATGCCTAACATCCCGCAGATGAGTGCCTTCTGGTACGCCGAACGTAGCGCAATCATCAACGCAGTGAATGGCCGTCAGACCGTTCCGCAAGCGCTGAAAGATGTAGAAACACGCATTACCAAGTAATGATTGTGATGTCGTTAATGAAGTTAAGGTAATGAAATAAACGGTGCGGCCTGATGAAGTCCGCACCGTTACTAAAAGGATTTCCCTATGCCAGTAGCCAAAAAACGACCGCTCGGCAACGCGTTAAAATGGCTGGCCATCGGCCTGCTCGCCTGCTTATCCGGTTACCTGATCGTGCTGATGTATGCGCAGGGTGAATACCTCTTTGCCGTTCTGGCGCTGATCCTCTCCAGCCTCGGCCTCTTTATTTATGGCAACCGCCGTGCCTACTCCTGGCGCTACGTCTATCCCGGCCTGGCGGGCATGTCTTTATTTGTGCTGTTCCCGCTGGTGTGTACCATCGCGATTGCCTTTACTAACTACAGCAGCACCAACCAGCTGACTTTCGAACGTGCGCAGTCGGTATTGATGGGCCGCGAATTTCAGGGCGGAAAAGCACTGAATTTTGCACTCTTCCCTGTGGGTGAAAAATGGCAGCTGGCACTGACGTCCGCAGACAGCAGCGAAACGTTGGTATCTCCGCCGTTTGCCTTCGACGCCTCCGCGCCACAAACGCTGGAAATGACGCCGCAGCCCGTTCCCGCCGGGGATAAAGCCGGGCTGCGCGTGGTGACGCAAAACCGTCTGGCGCTCGGCCAGCTCGCCGCCAAACTGCCCGACGGCGAAACCCTGCGCATGAGTTCCCTGCGTCAGTTCTCCGGC
Source organism: Rahnella inusitata (assembly GCF_965118895.1). Lineage (GTDB taxonomy): Bacteria > Pseudomonadota > Gammaproteobacteria > Enterobacterales > Enterobacteriaceae > Rahnella > Rahnella inusitata_A. Next base: position 156,883 of record NZ_CBCPJJ010000018.1, on the reverse strand, counting down.
ACCCAGCCGCTGTATAAACGGGCTGACGATGGTAAACAGCTGACCAACGTACAAACCGGCACGCTTTATCGTCCGAACATGGATACCGGCTTCTATCAGGCGGTGAACACACAAGGTGAATGGCAGGCTGAAAAACTCAGCCCCGGATTTACCGTTGGCATCGGCTGGCAAAATTTCCTGCGCGTCTTCCATGATGAAGGTATTCAGAAACCCTTCCTGTCGATCTTTGTCTGGACGATTGTTTTCGCCCTGCTGACCGTGGTGCTGACCGTTGCCGTCGGCATGGTGCTGGCGTGCGTAGTGCAGTGGGAGGAGCTGAAAGGCAAAGCGGCATACCGCATTCTGCTGATCCTGCCCTATGCGGTACCGGCCTTTATTTCGATTCTGATTTTCAAGGGCCTGTTCAACCAGAGCTTCGGTGAAATCAACCTGATGCTCAGCGCGCTGTTTGGCATCAAACCCGCATGGTTCAGCGATCCGTGGACCGCCAAAAGTATGATCATCATCGTCAACACCTGGCTGGGTTATCCGTACATGATGATCCTGTGCATGGGGCTGCTGAAGGCCATTCCGGACGATCTGTACGAAGCCTCAGCAATGGACGGCGCGACGCCGATGCAGAACTTCTTCCGCATCACGCTGCCTTTGCTCATCAAACCGCTGACGCCGCTGATGATCGCCAGCTTCGCCTTCAACTTTAATAACTTCGTGCTCATCCAGCTGCTGACCAACGGCGGCCCGGACATGCTCGGCACCACCACACCGGCCGGACATACCGATTTGCTGGTCAGTTACACCTATCGCATCGCCTTTGAAGGCGGCGGCGGGCAGGACTTCGGGCTGGCGGCAGCGATTGCCACGCTCATCTTCCTGTTAGTTGGCGCGCTGGCTATCGTGAATCTGAAAGCTTCACGTATGAAATTCGACTGAGGAGCAACACACAATGCCAATGGTTAAACCTAAGTCGCAAAAAGTCAGATTGCTGGTGACGCACCTGTTACTGCTGTGCTTTCTGGCGCTGATCCTGTTCCCGCTGCTGATGGTGTTTGCCATCTCACTGCGCCCCGGTAACTTCGCCACCGGCAGCCTGATCCCGGATCAAGTGTCGTGGGATCACTGGAAACTGGCGCTGGGGATCGCCGTCACCAACAGCGACGGCAGCATCACGCCGCCGCCATTCCCGGTGATGCTGTGGTTGTGGAACTCGATCAAAATCGCCGCGATCACCGCCGTCGGGATCGTCGCCCTTTCCACCACCTGCGCCTACGCCTTTGCCCGCATGAAGTTCCGTGGCAAAAGCTCACTGCTTAAGGGGATGCTGATCTTCCAGATGTTCCCGGCGGTGCTGTCGCTGGTGGCGTTATACGCCCTCTTCGACCGCCTTGGCGTGTACGTGCCGTTCCTCGGGCTGAACACCCACGGCGGTGTGATTTTCGCCTATATGGGCGGCATCGCGCTGCATGTGTGGACGATCAAAGGCTACTTCGAAACCATCGACAGTTCGCTGGAAGAAGCCGCTGCGCTGGACGGCGCCAGCCCGTGGCAGGCTTTCCGGCTGGTGCTCCTGCCGCTGTCGGTGCCGATTCTGGCGGTCGTCTTCATTCTGTCGTTTATCGCTGCAATAACGGAAGTCCCGGTCGCCTCACTGCTGCTGCGTGATGTGAACAGCTACACCCTGGCGGTCGGCATGCAGCAATACCTCAACCCGCAGAACTACCTGTGGGGCGATTTCGCGGCGGCAGCGATTCTGTCCGCCATACCGATTACGGCGGTCTTCCTGATTGCTCAACGCTGGCTGGTCGGCGGCCTGACGGCGGGGGGAGTGAAAGGGTAACTGATGTAAAAGCTAATGCGCTTAATCCCAGCAATGGGTGTTCTACTTGTTTGATTCCCTGTGTCTTGGGCGGCTTAATAAGCCGCCTTTTTTTTATCCGGTGAGCCATGCATTCTGAAATTTTCAGTGAGGGAGGCGTTGGCAACTGCCATCACGGAGCACTGGAGTCATTCAACAGCACGGCGTACACCGGGTGGGGTATCCCTTTATCCATAAACCTTACGGCATCCTTTATGCTTCCTCTACAAAGCAACATATCCCAACCTTTCGCGCATAAAAAAGGGGCTCTGTCTTCTGACAGAGCCCCTTCTCTCACTGACTTTATCAACCTCAGCTCACTGACACTTTCCTGCGGCGTTTATCGAGGTCTTTAATCAGCTTATTCACCTGCTCGTCGGCGAACATTTCTTCCAGCGTGTGAGAAAGCTTACGTCGCCAGTTTGGGAATTCGTCACTGGTGCCGGGAACGTTGACCGGCGCGTCCATGTCGAGCCAGTCTTCCGGTTGCAGGCCGAGCAACGCACAGGCGCTGTCGGCGACGTAACGTTGCAGGCCACGGTTGAGCACCGGCGTCATTTCCATCAGCGCCGCCTTGCGTCCGGTTTTCTTCGGAATGCAGTCGTAGTGATGCAAACCGTCGAGCAGACCTTGTCGCGCCCGCGCACGGTCGGCGTACAGCTCCTGTAAAACCTCTTCGTCACGGTACAGGCCAAGGGTTTTGCCGAGCGCCAGATCGTCGCTTTGCCAGTAGCCGCGCAACGTGGGGAGATCGTGTGTGGTGATGGTCGCCATCGCCTGAACCGGATACGACTGCGGCGCGCGGAAGTTATTTTCCTCATCGCGCTCGAAATACAGCACTTTGTAAGAATAGACGCCGCCCTCGCGCAGCTTGCTGACGATTTCCACTGGCACGGTACCCAGATCTTCGCCGATCACCATGCAGCGATGACGCTGACTTTCCAGCGCCAGGATCGCCAGCAGGTCGTCCACCGGATATTGCACGTAAGCGCCTTTATCCGCCGTTTCTCCCGCAGGGATCCACCACAGACGCAACAGCGCCATCACGTGATCGATACGCAGCGCGCCGCAGCTGGTCATGTTGGAACGCAGAAGATCGATAAACGGCTGATAACCGCGTCTGATCATCACATGAGGATCCATCGGGCGCAGATCCCAGTTCTGACCAAGCGGACCGAGGATATCCGGCGGCGCACCGACCGAGGCTTTCAGGCAATACAGCTCGCCGTCACCCCAGGTTTCAGAACCGCCCCCGACCACGCCGACCGCCAGATCGCGGTACAGCCCCATCGGCATGTCCTGCTGCTGGCTGGTGTGATAGCAACGCGAAAACTGCGTTTCTGCCAGCCATTGCAGCCACAGATAAAATTCGACGTCTTGCGCATGTTGCTCGCAGAATGCCCGAACCGCCGGGCCTCGCGCATCGTGATATTTTTCCGGCCAGCGGTTCCAGCCGAGCGCCACATCGGTTTCTTTCGCCAGATGTTCATACAGTGCATCGAACGCCGCCTGTAAATACAGGCTTTCGCCGCCCTGCTTCACAAAATTCGCCAGGGATTTGACCTGCGCATCCTGCGGCTTACGGCCCAGGAAATGGGCGTAGGCGAGGCGTAAACCTTCCAGTTTGAGCGGCATCACTTCGGCGTAATCCACCCAGTCACTGGCGCGTGCCGCCTGCAAACGCTGCTGCGTCACCGGCCGGTGCCACCAAATCTGTGCTTCTTCACTTCGCTTAAAATCATCCACCGCAGCAACGTCGATATAAATGACGTTTAGCCAGCGGCGTGAAGACGGGCTGTAAGGACTGGCTGCCACCGGATTGGCCGGATAGAGCGCGTGGATAGGATTGAGGCCGACAAACGCCCCGCCGCGTTCGGCGACATTTTTCAGTAAAACGTTGAGATCGCTGAAATCGCCGATGCCCCAGTTATTCTCCGAGCGCAGCGTATAGAGCTGCACGCAGGCGCCCCAGAGTTTTTTACCGGCCAGCAGCGCGTCCGGCTCGTAGCAGCGTTTCGGCGCGACAATTACCCGGCAATCCCACTGCTGCGCGTCCTGCGTCAGCGTCAGCTGGTGATAACCGGTGGGAATTTTCCCCGGCAGCGCTAGCGTCATTTTACCGCTGACGCGCCCCTGTGTGGTTCCGCCATTTTCCAGCCGCAGCGTCCAGCCATATTCGCCGTCACCGCCGACCGGCAGTGCCAGACGGCTGCCGGTAACGAACACTTTAACAGCCGGTACCGGCGTGTTGACCGGGCGCGATTGCGCCACCCAGCCCATCGCCGATAACAGCTCACGTTTAGTTTCCGCCGCGATGGCCTGCTGTTTGCCGTGCGCATTAATAAAACCAGAGGAAATCCCCGCCTCCCTGGCGGCCTGCTCCAGTGCTTTATTTTCCATGGGGGCTCCTTAACGTTTCGCCTGCCAGATCCGCTGCTGATAATCACGGATCGAACGGTCGGAACTGAACATCCCGACGCGGGCAGTGTTGAGAATGGTTTTACGCGTCCACTCCTGCTGATCGCGATACAGGGCATCGATTTTCTGCTGTGCGGCGCAGTAATCCGCGAAGTCCGCCAGCACCAGATAAGGATCGCCGCCATCCAGCAAACTGTCCAACATCAGGCTGAATGCCTGCTTGTCGCCATGACTGAAGAAGCCGCTTTCCAGCTCTTTGAGGATCTTATCCAGATGCTTGTCTTTCTTACGCAGTTTGAGCGGATCGTAGCCTTTAGCCAGCAACGCTTTGACCTGATCGACGGTATTGCCAAAGATAAAGATATTGTCCTCGCCGACCTGTTCGGCGATCTCGACGTTCGCGCCGTCGAGCGTGCCGACGGTCAGCGCGCCGTTAAGCGCCAGCTTCATGTTGCCGGTGCCGGACGCCTCTTTACCGGCGGTGGAAATTTGCTCGGAAACATCCGCTGCCGGGATCATCAGTTCAGCCACTGACACGCGGTAATCCGGAATAAACACCACTTTCAGGCGATCGCGCACCAGCGGATCGTTATTTACTTTTTCAGCGACCTGATTGATGGCATAGATAATATTTTTCGCCAGATAATAGCCGGGTGCCGCTTTCGCGCCGAACAGGAACACACGCGGCACCATGTCCATTTCCGGGTTATCGCGCAACTGACTGTAAAGCGACAGAATATGCAGCAGATTCAGATGCTGACGTTTGTATTCGTGCAGGCGTTTGATCTGCACATCGAAAATCGCATCCGGATTCAGCGTCAGGCCCATTGTGTGCTGAACATAGTCCGCCAGTTTGATTTTGTTCTCGCGCTTAATCGCCTGATAACGCTGACAGAATTTCTTATCGTCGGCGTAGCTTTCCAGCCCTTTCAGCGCATCAAGATCGTTCACCCATTCAGTTTTCAGCGTCTCGTCGATAAGCGATGACAACGCCGGATTGCACTGTTTCAGCCAGCGGCGCGGCGTGATGCCGTTGGTGACGTTATGGAATTTGTTTGGCCACAGCAGGTGATATTCCGGGAACAGATCTTTGACCACCAGCTCGGAGTGCAGCGCCGCGACGCCGTTCACCGCAAAGCCGCTGACCACGCACAGGTTCGCCATACGCACCTGTTTGTTCTGATGGACGGAAAGTTTTTCCCACACCGCTTTGTCGCCCGGCCACTGTTTTTCGACCACTTTTTTGAAGCGGGCGTTGATCGCTTTGATCAGTGAGAAGTGGCGCGGCAACAGGCTGCGAACCAGCTTTTCATCCCAGCACTCCAGCGCTTCCGGCATCAGCGTGTGGTTGGTGTAAGCGAAAGTCTGGCTGGTGATCGCCCACGCGGCGTCCCAGTCGAGCTGATGCTCGTCGATCAGAATGCGCAGCAGCTCCGGGATGGCGATGGTCGGATGGGTATCGTTGAGCTGGATCACTTCGAACTTCGGCAGATCCTGAATTTTGCGGCCAAGGAAATGGTGGCGGCGCAGAATATCCGCGACCGAACAGGCGCACTGGAAATACTGCTGCATCAGGCGCAGGCGTTTTCCGGCCTCATGATTGTCGTTCGGATAGAGCACTTTCGTGAGCTTCGCGGCATCAATGCCTTTCTGCTCGGCCTTGAGGAATTCACCGTCGTTAAATAACGTCAGATCAAACGGATGCACGTCGGTCGCCTGCCATAAACGCAGCGGCTGAGTGACGCCATTTTTATAACCGACCACCGGCAGATCCCAGGCTTCGCCACGCAGGGTGAACGCTGGCTGCCAGTGTTCCGCGCCCGCATCGTTCTTCGTCAGCTTGCCGCCAAACGCCACGTCGACCGACAGCGAGCTGTTGTGGCTGAACCACGGATAGCTTTCGCGATGCCAGTTGTCCGGCGCTTCCTGCTGCTTGCCTTCGCTGAACGACTGACGGAACAGGCCGTACTGATAATTCAGACCATAACCGGTCGCCGGTTGTCCGACGGTCGCCATCGAATCAAGGAAACAGGCTGCCAGGCGCCCAAGACCGCCGTTGCCCAGTGCCGGGTCGGTTTCCTGCTCCAGCACATCCGCCAGCGCTACGCCCTGCTCTTTAAGCGCCTGCTGCACGGTGTCATACCAGCCGAGATTGATCAGGTTATTGGCGGTCAGCCGGCCAATCAGAAACTCCATCGAAATATAGTTAACGTGGCGCTGTGGCGCTTTCTCCGCCACCGGCGCAGGCTGCGCGCTCAGCTGTTCTGAGAGTGCGGCACTGGTCGCCTGCCACCACTGATGTGGCGTCATGTCCTGTGCCTGCTGCAAACCAAATCCCTGCCACTGGCGTTTTAGTGCGGCCAAAAATTGTGTCTTATTCAAAGTCACCTGCATCACATGCCTCTTTATATTCGGGAATTTGTAGGGAAGTACAATATTGATAATCACTATGCTGACGCTTGTGTCTGTGAGCAGCATCATCCCGCCAAAGATTAGACAGGGAGGAGAAACGGGGCGTAGCCGGAGGAGACGGGCTCTCAGGGTAGACGTACGAAAACTCTGATTGAAATTTGTGATACAGAGCAACTTAACGGCATGTAAAAACGTAACATTCTTGCAATCAATGTTTCAAAGGAGGACTTTAGAAAAAGTGATTAATTACGCGCTGTGAAATAATTAAACCGCCCTCTGCTTACCGTCAAAAGAATCGAATAAAATGCTGATCCCGTCAAAACTCAGCCGCCCGGTGCGGCAGCAAAACACAGTAGTTCGCGATCGTTTGCTGACGAAGCTCGCGACTGCGCCTAATTACCGTCTTACGCTGGTCGCCAGTCCGGCGGGCTACGGCAAGACGACGCTGGTGGCGCACTGGGCGGCGGGGAAAAGCGATCTGGGCTGGTATTCTCTTGATGAAAGCGACAACCAGCCGGAGCGTTTTGCCAGCTATCTGATTGCTGCCGTACAGCAGGCCTGCGGCGGCCACTGCGTAAAAAGTGAGGGGCTGAGCCAGAAGCATCAGTACGCCAGTTTGTCCGCGCTGTTCGGGCAACTGTTTGTTGAGCTTTCCGACTGGCACCGCCCGCTGTTGCTGGTGATTGACGACTACCATCTGATTTCTAACGATGCCATCCATGAAGGCATGCGTTTTTTCCTGCGTCATCAGCCGGAAAATATTTCGCTGGTGGTGCTCTCACGCACCCTGCCGCCGCTGGGCATCGCCAATCTCCGCGTGCGCGATCAGTTGCTCGAGCTCAATGCCTCGCACCTGGCCTTTACCCACCCAGAAACGCAGCAGTTTTTCGACAACCGTCTGAAAGACCCGATCGATCATGCCGACAGCAGCCGTTTGTGTGACGACGTCGCCGGATGGGCCACCGCACTGCAGCTGATCGCGCTCTCAGCGCGCCAGTCCGCCACCTCGACACAGCAATCTACTCAGCAATCGGCGCGTAAACTCGCCGGGCTCAATGCCAGCCATCTGTCGGAATATCTGGTGGATGAAGTACTGGATCGCGTGGATGCCCCGACCCGTGATTTTCTGCTGCGCTGTTCATTACTGCGTTCGATGAATGATGCGCTGATCGTGCGCCTGACTGGCGGCGAAAACGGTCAGCAACGTCTTGAAGAATTAGAGCGTCAGGGATTGTTCATCCACAGAATGGATGACACCGGCGAGTGGTTTAACTTCCACCCGTTATTCGCGACTTTCCTGCGCCAGCGTTGCCAGTGGGAACTGGCAGCACAACTGCCGGAAATTCACCGCGCCGCCGCTGAAGGCTGGCTGGCACTGGGCTTCCCGGCGGAGGCGATTCATCACGCACTGGGCGCAGAAGATATTGATTTATTGCGCGATATTCTGTTGCAGCACGCCTGGGCGCTGTTTAATCAAAGCGAGCTGGCGTTGCTGGAAGAGTGTCTGAACGCGCTGCCGTACGAACGCCTGATACAGAATCCTAAACTGGTACTGTTGCAGGCATGGCTGGCACAGAGTCAGCATCGCTATGCCGAAGTCGAAGCCCTGCTGGTGCGCGCTGAAAGCGAGATGCAGCAGCGCAATATCGTGATGGAACAGGATATGACCGCCGAATTTGATGCCCTGCGTGCGCAGGTAGCGATCAATGATGGTCGTCAGGATGAAGCGGAAAAACTGGCCGCTGACGCCCTGCGTTTCCTGCCGTATGAAAGCTATTACAGCCGCATCGTCGCCACCTCGGTGACCGGCGAAATTCAGCACTGCAAAGGCGATTTAACCCGTGCGCTGCCGCTGATGCAGCAAACGGAACAGATCGCACGGCGCTACGAAGCCTATCACTATGCCTTATGGGCGTTGCTGCAACAGAGCGAAATCCTGATTGCACAAGGTTTTTTGCAGGCCGCCTACGAGATGCAGGATCGCGCGTTCGAACTGGTGCGCGAGCAGCATCTTGAACAGTTACCGATGCATGAATTCCTGCTGCGTCTGCGCTCACAGCTGCTGTGGTCGTGGTCACGCCTTGACGATGCCGAAGACGCCGCGCGGAAAGGCCTCGACGTGCTGACCAATTTCCAGCCGCAGCAGCAATTGCAGTGCCTGGCGATGCTGGCGAAATGCTCGCTGGCGCGCGGTCAGCTCGATAATGCCCATCACCATTTACAGCGCTGTGAAACCCTGCTGAAAACTGGCCAGTATCATATCGACTGGCTGACTAATACCGACAAACCTCGCGTGATTTACTGGCAGATGATTGGTGATAAAGCCGCCGCCCGCCAGTGGCTGCAACAGGCGCGAAAACCGGACATGGCGGACAACCATTTCCAGCAAGGACAGTGGCGCAATATTGCCCGCATGCAGATTCTGCTGGAGAAATTTGACGAAGCCGAAGTGGTGCTCGACGAGCTCAATCAGAACGCACGCCAGCTGCGCCTGACCAGCGATCTGAACCGCAATCTGCTGCTGAGCAATCTGCTTTACTGGCACACAGGCCGTAAGAACGATGCGCAACGCGTGCTGATTGAAGCACTGGGGCTGGCGAACCGCACCGGCTTTGTCAGCCATTTCGTCATCGAGGGTGAAATGATGGCGCAACAGCTGCGTCAGCTGATTCAGCTCAATCTGTTGCCAGAATTGGAACAGCGTCGCGCGCAGCAGATTTTGCGCGAAATTAACCAGCATCACCGCCACAAGTTTGCGCATTTCGACGAAGGTTTTGTGAATAAACTGCTGACGCATCCGCAGGTGCCGGAACTTATCCGCACCAGCCCGCTGACCCAGCGCGAGTGGCAGGTGCTCGGCCTGATTTATTCCGGCTATAGCAACGATCAGATAGCCGGTGAGCTGGACGTCGCCTCAACCACCATCAAAACGCATATCCGTAATTTGTATCAAAAACTTGGCGTTGCGCACCGGCAGGAAGCGGTCCAGCAGGCCCAGCATCTGTTGCAGGTCATGGGCTACGGCGCGTAATCCTTTCGTAAATGCAGTTTTTTGATAACGCATGGCCATGAATTGGCGGTGCGTTATACATAAAACGTATTAGCGAACAATTTCTGCTCATTCCCTCTGCTCATAAATAAAATCCGATGATATAATGTGACCCAAGTCACACTATTCAACTTAATTAATACCTCAATAAGCCCATTGCCCTCCTGTTTTTGCAGCCGTTACGGCTGATGTTGGCGTCGCGCAACCGGCTGTAGTGAGTAAGGATTTTATCTATGGGTACATTAACCGCTGGCATCGTCATGATGCGCTGGGAATTACTGAGCGCTTTTCTGATGTTCTGCACCAGCCAGCTCAATATCGTTTGCCGCCAGTCGAGCCGCAATACGATGGCTTTCGTTTGTAGTGGTCTCGGCCTGACCGTGACCTGTTTCTTTGTCATGAGCCTGATGGGCATGACCTACAACGCCGCCGCCATCGCGCAATTCTGGTCAATGACCAAAGATGTGTTCTTCGACGTGATGAGCAAAACACCGACGGATATGCCTTTCTACTATTAATCCCATTTTCGATTAATCCCGTTTTTACCCGCTTTCTTGCCGGGCAGAACATCGCTTTCTGCCCGGTTTATCCTGCAAAAAATATTCCTCACACGCTATTTAGTTGCTCAATCTGATGACAATCCGTCACCTAATCCTAATTGTTTCAAATTGCGCGGTATATCGAACCTCTTTTTGTAGCCATCTGCCCGATTACCTGTAAATTGCGATCTGTCTCCACGGGTTAAAGATAATGTGCAGACTGATAAAACTATTCATTGCTAATAGTTGAACGGTCGTATTAGATTCTCACACTATACTTTTCTTAGAATGATCATTGATTTGTTTGCTTCAGGCTGCTGAATTTTCAATGTTTTGGCATCCCTGTTTATGGCTGAAGGAATTCCGATGAATACGCATCACATGCTTGGCGCGTTTGTGTTACTGGTAAGCTCTGCTTCTACACTGGCGGTTGAAACGGCGGGTATCCCCCAAAATCAGGTCAAAGAACGCAATGCGTTCATTGCCGATCTGATGAAAAAAATGACCCTCGATGAAAAAATTGGGCAGTTGAATCTGGTGACCGTCGGAACGGATTATCCGAAAGAAGCCATCATGGCAGATATCCGCGCGGGCAAAGTCGGTGGCGTGTTTAACACCGTCACCAAACCCGATATCCGTCGACTTCAGGATGAAGTGAAAAACAGCCGCCTGAAGATCCCCCCTTTTTATGCCTATGATGTCGTTCACGGCCAGCGCACGATTTTTCCGATTAGCCTCGGCCTTGCCGCCAGCTGGGATATGAGCGCCGTCGCCACCAGCGCCCGAATTTCTGCCAAAGAGACCGCCGCCGATGGTCTGAATATGACCTTCTCGCCGATGGTGGATGTCACCCGTGACCCGCGCTGGGGTCGTGTTTCCGAAGGCTTCGGTGAAGACACCTATCTGACGTCGCGCCTGGCACATGAGATGGTCACCGGCTATCAGGGTACAGACCCGTCAGGGCCAGACGCCGTGATGGCCAACGTCAAACACTACGCGCTGTATGGCGCTGTCGAAGGCGGCCGCGAATACAACACCGTGGACATGAGCCTGACCCGCATGTTCAACGACTATATGCCACCGTACAAAGCCGCAGTGGATGCGGGCGCGGGCGGCGTGATGATTGCGCTTAACAGCGTCAACGGCGTGCCGGCAACTTCCAATACCTGGCTGCTCAAAGACATTCTGCGCGACGACTGGCAATTCAAAGGGCTGACCGTCAGCGATCACGGCGCGATTGGCGGCCTGGTCAAACACGGCGTGGCAGAAGACGATCGTCAGGCAGCAGCGATGGCGCTGAAAGCCGGTGTCGATATGGATATGGCCGACAATATGTACGGTAAGTATCTGAAAGGATTACTCGCCGACGGGCTGGTCAGCCAGAATGACATCGACCGTGCCGTGCGTGACGTGCTCGCTGCCAAATGGGACATGGGCCTGTTTGTCGATGAGTACCGTCATTTAGGCCCGGCCTCCAGCGATCCGGCGGATACCAATGCCGAAAGCCGTCTGCATCGCACAGAAGCACGTGAAGTGGCACGGACCTCGCTGGTACTGCTGAAAAACAGCAATCAGACCCTGCCGTTGCAGAAATCAGGCACCATCGCGGTGATCGGCCCGCTGGCTGACAGCAAACGTGATGTAATGGGTAGCTGGTCGGCGGCGGGTAAAGCCGCGCAGGCCGTGACCGTCCTGCAAGGCATGAAAGATGTGCTCGGTGACAAAGGCAACGTGCTGTATGCACGCGGCGCGAACGTCACTGACGATCAGGCGATGGTAGATTTCCTCAACTCTTACGACAAACAGGTCATCAACGACACGCGTAAACCGCAGGATATGATTGACGAAGCGGTGAAAACGGCCGAGAAATCAGACGTTGTCGTCGCCGTCGTTGGTGAAGCGCAAGGCATGGCGCACGAAGCGTCCAGCCGTTCTGAACTGAACATTCCGCAAAGTCAGCGTGACCTGCTGAAAGCGCTGAAAGCGACCGGCAAACCGCTGGTAATCGTTCTGATGAATGGCCGTCCGCTGACCCTGACGTGGGAAAACGAAATTTCTGACGCGATGCTGGAAACCTGGTTCAGCGGTACAGAAGGCGGCCATGCGATTGCCGACGTATTGTTTGGCGATTACAACCCGTCAGGCAAACTGCCCATGACCTTCCCGCGCGAAGTCGGCCAGATCCCGCTGTACTACAGCTTCCTTAATACCGGCCGTCCGTTTAATCCACAGCATCCGGATAAATACACTACCCGTTATTTCGATATCACCAATGGTCCGCTGTTCCCGTTTGGTTATGGCCTGAGTTACACCGACTTCAGCGTCTCTGACGTAAGTCTGTCGGCCACCACCATGGATGCCAAACATCCGCTGACCGCCAGCGTGACGGTGAAAAACACCGGTAAACGCAGCGGAGCGACCATCGTGCAGCTGTATTTGCAGGATGTCACCGCGTCCATCAGCCGTCCGGTGAAACAGCTGAAGAACTTTGAAAAGGTTGAACTGCAACCGGGTGAGGAAAAAGTCGTGACGTTTACTGTCAATGAACCGGATTTGCGTTACTACAACGAGCAGCTGAAATGGGCGTCTGATCCTGGCAAATTCAACGTGTTCATCGGTCTGGATTCGCAGAACGTTAAGCAAACCAGTTTCCTGCTGAAGTAATTTTTCGAAAGTGATTTCCGGGTCAGAACACAGGCCCGGAAATCGGTCAAAAGCCCGTTGAGCACTGACGATGCAAGGCAACCCGCGCCCCGGTGCTCAACGGCAATTTCTGTCCGCAGACTGGATATATAACGGACAGTTGCTAACCTTAATTTCAATGTGTTATGCCCTTTTGCCTTTATCCGCCGGATGCGGAGCGTTGCGAGTGGGCCGAACAGAGTAAGCTCCGTCTGTGCTGACTGTCGCCAGGTTCGCACAAAGCCGGCGTTTTGCGTTCTTTGCGGAGAAACATTCATGGTCGACTCACAAGATGCCTCCATCCTGTACCTGCATTTCGGTACGCCCCGCCCATACTGGCGACTGGGTTCAGACAGCAATGCACTGGAGTTATCTGCTGAGAAAGGCATCGTCAACGTCGCCATCTCCCTGACACAATGGCAGGCAGGAAAGATCCGACAACTGACCGGGATCACCTCAAGTTTCACGCTGGACATTACTCTGTTCGGATCCTCCGTTCGCCTGTATCTGGTGGGCCGCAAAATTGACAGTCAGGTCTGGGCGGGCACCGCATCGGCGTATCAGGACACTGAATCCGTCGCACATGATTTAGAAGTCGGGCTGACATTTGCCGAACAGGTGGTTTCTGAGGCAAATTCGGTGATTGTGATTATCGATCAGGAAGGCAAAATCCACCGTTTCAACCGGCTGAGCGAAGAGTATACCGGCCTGCGCGAAGTCGATGTAATTGGACGCAGCGCCTACGATTTATTCATGTCGATGGAAGAAGGCCTGGCCTCACGCCAGAACATCACCAGCTTCTTTCAGCATCAGCAATCTTATGAGGTCGAACGCTGGATCAACACCGTTAAAGGCCAGCGTCTGTTCCTGTTCCGTAATAAATTCGTCCACAGCGGCAGCGGAAAACAGCAAAAATATCTGATCTGCTCGGGGTCTGATATCACCGACGAACGCAAAGCGCAGGAACGGTTACGCGTTCTCGCCAACACCGATCTGGTTACCGGCTTTGCCAACCGTAATGCGTTGCAGGAATCCCTGGCCACCGCGCTAAAAGACCGGGGTGAGAATAAAGTCGGGCTGATTTATCTTGATCTCGATAATTTCAAAAAAGTGAACGATGCTTACGGGCACATGTTTGGTGACCACCTGCTGCGCGCGGTATCCGATGCCATTCAGGATTGCCTGTCAACCAACGATAAGCTTGCCCGACTCGGCGGCGATGAATTTATTATTCTCAGCACCCAGGCTGAAATCAAAACGCTGGAAGCACTGAGCCAGCGGGTTTTACAACGTCTGAGCATGCCGTTTCGTATCGGACTTATCGAAGTGTATACCGGCTGTTCCGGTGGGATTGCTATCTGCCCGGAACACGGCATCGACGGTGATACTCTGCTGCAAAACGCCGATACCGCAATGTACGTGGCCAAGGAAAAAGGCAAAAACTCATACTGCGTTTTCTCGCCGGAAATGAATCAGAAAGCCGCCGAATATATGTGGCTGGACACACATTTGCGAAAGGCGCTGGCCGAGAAAGATCAGCTGGTGCTGTATTACCAGCCGAAAGTCTCGCTTTACGGGGCGGTCAACAGCGTTGAAGCTCTGCTGCGCTGGCAGTCGCCGGAACGCGGACTGATTCAGCCGCAAAGCTTTATCCCTTACGCCGAAGAATCCGGGCTGATTACGCCGCTGGGCAAATGGGTGATCGAAACCGCGACACGTCAGGCAACGGAATGGCAGAAAAAAGGCCTCAATCTGCGGGTGGCGGTGAATCTTTCCGGCCGTCAGCTTAATAACGGCTCCTTTATCACCACGCTCGCCGAAGCGATGAAGACCTCCGGCATGAAGGGCTGCCTGCTGGATTTTGAGTTGACCGAAAGCTGTCTGGTGGAAGATGAAAGTGCCGCCGTGGCGATGATCAATCAGCTTCATAAACTGGGCGCGCAGGTGCATCTGGATGATTTCGGCACTGGGTATTCTTCGCTGTCACAGCTGGCGCGTATACCGCTGGACTGCATCAAGCTTGATCAGAGTTTTGTTCGTGGGATCAATAACGATCCGGTTTCGCAGGCGCTGGTCCGGGCGATTGTGGCGGTGGCTAAAACGTTGCAACTGACGGTCGTGGCGGAAGGCGTGGAAACGGTGGAAGAAGAGAAGCTTATCGATGAAATCGGCGTGGACAGTAAACAGGGCTTTCTTTACGCCAAGCCAATGCCCGCGATTGAGCTGGAGCACTGGCTTGATGATAAAAACGTTGCTTCACCCAATGTGTTTAAACATAAAGCAAAACAGAAATAGCGCCAGTGACGGGCTTTTTCTGTCTGCTGCTAGCCGGTTTTACGCAAGGACGCCGTATGCCGGTTTTGCAGCATGACCAGCCGCTCCATATAACTCAGATCCTTCTCCTCCAGAGTAAAAGCGGCATCCACCCAGTCTTCAGTGATATCCATCAGCTCCGAACGCGACAGCTGCAATACGCGCTGACGTGCCCGGATCATCGCCCGGATCCCGTTGAGCTTTGGCCGCAGCGTATCCATAAAGGTACGCGTGGCATTGAATGCCTCACCAGGCTGGAACAGAACATCCACTAACCCGCGGCTTTCAAACCATTCCGCCGTATGCGATTCACCGGTGGTAATCAGCTCCTCCGCCAGCCGCATACCGGCTTTTCGTGAGACCAGTGAATAACCGCCCATGCCAGGGAACAGGTTAAACGCGATTTCAGGAAATCCCATACGGGCCGTGTTTTGCGCCAGCACGTAATGGTGCGCCAGTGCCGCTTCAAACCCGCCGCCCAGCGCGGTTCCTTCGATCATCGACAAACTGATGGCACCGACATCAAATCCCCGCGCGGCGGCGTGTACGCAGTCCACACAGGCTCTGGCGTAGGCACGCAACGCTTCGCGCTTGTTATTAACGATAGAATCCACAAAGAAACTGAGATCACCTCCCACGTTGTACATATTGGGCACCAGCGAACCGGTCACCCAAAAATCGAAACGCAGCCCGGACGCTTTCGCAGCGTAGGTCAGCGTCATGATGTCTTCGATAAGCTCCTGATTAAAACAAGGACGTGGATAAGACCTGAGCATCATCCACATGACATTACGGCCTTCTTCATAATAGGCAGCAATTTGCGACAAGTGCCCGGCTTCGGTAAACGGACGGCAGGCTGTATGGTCAATAAGATTCATAGTATATATCCAGGTTAGAATTGAATTTTAGGGTGAAGCAGCTCCAGCCTAGTCCAGCTCTAACCCGAACTGAATCGATTCCAGGTGTTTTTATAAGAATATTCTTAATCCGCATGACTTAGGAAAAAAATGTTAAAAATAAACAACCTGCATCTCATCAATCTTGTGTAAAAACAGTGAAAGAATGAATTTGTCTGCTAATTCGCAATCATTCGCCTCCTCACTAATTAATATTTTAATTAAATAAGCCTGATTAATAATATTTTGAAGCGTTAATAATTTTCCCCGTTTTAGCCAAAGTGATACAGCTCACAATCATTGCGTGCCCGCTTTCCAATTCTTCCGCCACCCGCTAAATTGAATTCATCTCCTCCGACCACTTAAGAGAATTCCATGACTGAACGCGATTCGCCGTTTTATCCGCACCTGCTGGCGCCGCTGGATTTAGGTTTTACGCAGCTGAAAAACCGCGTGCTGATGGGATCCATGCACACCGGACTTGAAGAGCTGGAGGACGGGCCGGAGCGGCTGGCAGCGTTTTATGCCGAGCGCGCGGCGGCGGGCGTCGGGCTAATCGTCACCGGCGGCATTTCACCCAATGCGCAGGGCGTTGTGTATCAGGGCGGTTCGATTCTGGCAGAACAGGAACACATCACACATCACCGCGTGGTGACCCGTGCCGTACATGCCGCCGGAGGCAAAATCGCACTGCAAATTCTGCATGCCGGTCGCTACAGCTACCAGCCTCATCCGGTCGCGCCCTCTGCCCTTCAGGCACCGATTAACCGCTTCACGCCTCATGCGCTGAGCGAAGAACAGATCGAAACAACGCTGGAAGATTTCGCCCGCTGTGCTCTGCTTGCCAAAGAGTCTGGCTACGACGGCGTGGAAATCATGGGTTCGGAAGGCTATCTGATTAATCAGTTTCTGGCCGCCAGAACCAACCAGCGCACCGACCGCTGGGGCGGCAGCGTGGAAAATCGCATGCGCTTCGCGACCGAAGCGGTGCGCCGCGTGCGCGAAACGTGCGGACTGGAATTTATCATCATTTACCGCCTGTCGATGCTGGATCTGGTGGAGGAAGGGTCGGACTGGCAGGAGGTCGAAATACTGGCGCAACGCATCGAGCAGGCAGGGGCGAGCATTATTAATACCGGTATCGGCTGGCACGAAGCGCGTATTCCCACCATCGCTACTAGGGTGCCCCGCGCGGCATTCAGCTGGGTAACCCAAAGGCTGATGGGCAAAGTCGGCATTCCACTCATCACCACCAACCGCATCAACGATCCGGACGTCGCGGAGAAAATTCTCGCCGAAGGCTGTGCCGATATGGTTTCGATGGCGCGCCCGTTCCTCGCCGATCCGGCGTTTGTCGAGAAAGCGGCGCAGGGCCGGGCGGATGAAATTAATACCTGCATCGGCTGCAATCAGGCGTGTCTGGATCAGATTTTCGTCGGCGAAGTGACGTCCTGTCTGGTAAACCCACGCGCCTGCCATGAAACGCAGATGCCAGTGACCCCCGCGCCAGCGCCTAAACGCCTCGCCGTGGTCGGCTCCGGCCCTGCGGGTCTGGCTTTCGCAACGACGGCCGCCAGCCGCGGACATCAGGTCACGCTGTTTGAGGCCCACCATGAAATTGGTGGGCAGTTTAATATTGCTAAACAAATTCCTGGCAAAGAGGAGTTTTATCAGACCCTGCGCTACTACTCGCGCCAGCTGGCGTTACTCGGTGTGACGGTGCGCCTTGGCGAAACAGTTAGCGCCAGCCAGTTGACCGGCTATGACGAGGTGATCCTCGCCTGCGGCATCTCGCCGCGTTTGCCGGACATTCCGGGTATCAGTCACCCGAGCGTGCTGACCTATCTCGACGTGCTGCGCGATAAAAAACCGGTCGGCAACCGCGTGGCGATTATCGGTGCAGGCGGAATTGGGTTTGATACCGCCGAATACCTGATCCACAACGGCACATCGTCGAGCCTTAGCAGCCGCGCGTTCAGTCATGAATGGGGGATCGATCAGACGCTCACCCAGCGCGGCGGCCTTGCGCCACAAGGCCCGCAGCCGGAACCGGCAGCGCGGGATATCGTTTTGCTGCAACGCAAAACCACTAAAGTCGGCGCAGGACTCGGTAAAACTACCGGTTGGATCCACCGCGCCAGTCTGTTGCAGCGCGGCGTGAAAATGCAAAATGGCGTCAGCTACGAACGCATCGACGACGCAGGATTGCATCTGATTATGAACGGTGAACCGGTATGTCTGGTGGTGGATAACATCATTATCTGCGCCGGACAGGAACCACAGCGCGCCTTGTATCAGCCTCTGCAGGAAGCCGGAAAAACCGTGCACCTGATTGGCGGCGCGGACGTTGCGCTCGAACTCGATGCCCGCCGCGCCATAGAACAAGGCACCCGGCTGGCGCTGGCAATCTGAGAAAGTACAGATGAAAAAAAAGCCGCGTGAGCGGCTTTTTTGCTGAAGACATCATTCAAATCAATGCTGTGACGCCGTCTTCACCGCGCGCAAAATCACGAACTTCTGATTGGTGGCGATAGTGGTGCAGTTACCGAACAAACGGCGCAGTTTCTGGTAGTAATCCAGATGGCGGTTACCGACGATACGCAGTTCGCCGCCGGTTTGCAGGCAACGTTTGGCATCACAGAACATACGCCATGCAGTGTCATCACTGACCACGGTGCCCTGATGGAACGGCGGGTTACACAGCACCGCGTCCAGCGTTTCGCGCTCGACACCGGCCAGCATATTGTTCACTTCGAAATGACAGCGGCTGACATCCTGCGGCAAATTGTTTTCAACGTTGATGCGGCTCGATTCCACTGCCATGTAGGATTCATCCACAAACAGCATTTCGGCGTCCGGGTTCAGTGCCAGCGCGGTCATGCCGATCACACCGTTACCGCAGCCTAAATCCACCATGCGCCCTTCGATGCCTTCCGGCAGATGTTGCATGAAGAAACGCGCGCCGATATCCAGACCGCCGCGTGAGAACACGTTCGCGTGATTGGAAATGCGGAACTCACTGTCATCCAGCGCCCATTCGGCGATCACCGGCTCGGCGGCCTGTGCAGGTAACGTGGCTTCACAATGGATTAGACGCGCTTTTTTCCATGCCAGACTGGTTTTGGTCGGGCCTAGGATTTTTTCGAAAAGTTGCAGCGTCGAGGTATGGATATCTCGGGCTTTCGCACCGGCGATAATCTGCGTGTCCGGCGTGACGACTTCGCGCAGGGCCAGCAGTTGCTGTTCGAGCAGCGCCAGCGTTTTTGGTACTTTGATGATGACCAGACCAGGATTGATCGGCAACGGTACCAGGCTGCTTTGCGCGGCCACCGCGTCTTCATCAAACCCGTTCAGACGCAGGTTATGGCGGGTCGCCAGCTGGCTCATGAAAGAGTCATTAATGCTGGTTGGATTAAATTCCTGTAACGCACAGGCCAGCGCACCAAACGCATCGTTGAAAATCAGCAGCGGACGGCCATTGAGCTCAGCGGTGTTCAGGGTTTGCAGCAGATATTCATCGGCCGCTTCCCAGGCCTGCAACTGCGTTGCCGCTTCGTCCTGCGGATAACGTTCCAGACTCAGTTGCAGCAACTGACCACCTACTTCGGTTTCGAATTGGCTCATTGGCCCTCCTCAATATTCAATTTGCGCTGTTTATCCCCTAAATTGGGCTATCAGTAAAATGTTTTTTCAGTTAAAAAGGGGTTTATCTGCCGGATCCCTGCGATCGCGCCAAAATCCACGCTTTCCGCTGCGGCACCTTTTTCCCGTCAATAAGAGACAAAGCAACCAGTTATGCCTGAATTGACCTATCTGCAAGGCTATCCCGAGCATCTTCAGGCTCAGGTGCGTCAGTTAATCGACCAGGAACGTTTGGGTAAAGTATTGCTGACGCGATATCCGCAACCGCACGAGCTGACCACCGACAAATCGCTCTATCAGTATACGCTGGACCTGAAAAACCAGTTTCTGCGCAGTTCATCGCCGTTAAGTAAAGTGGCCTACGACAACAAAATCCACGTGATGAAGCACGCGCTGGGGCTGCATACCGCTATATCGCGCATTCAGGGCGGTAAGCTGAAAGCCAAGGCGGAAATCCGCGTCGCGACTGTCTTTAAAAGCGCGCCGGAACCCTTTCTGAAGATGATCGTGGTGCACGAACTGGCGCATCTGAAAGAGAAAGATCACAACAAAGCATTCTACAGCCTGTGCTGTCATATGACGCCCGACTATCATCAGTTAGAATTCGATACGCGCATGTACCTGACGCATCTGGAAATATTCGGTAAGTTGTATCAATAACTTAACAATAATAATGAGGTATTTATGATTCGCTTTGCTGTTGTCGGCACCAACTGGATCACCCAACGCTTTATTGATGCTGCGCACGAGAGCGGCAAGATGAAGCTGACGGCGATTTATTCACGTACGCTGGAAGGTGCCAAAAAGCTGGGCGAGGATTATCCGGTCGAGCATTACTTTGATTCACTTGAAGCAATGGCTGCCTCAGATTTGATCGACGCCGTCTATATCGCCAGCCCGAACTCTTTACATTGTCCGCAATCGCTTTTGTTCCTCAGCCATAAAAAGCACGTGATTTGCGAAAAGCCGCTGGCGTCCAATCTGGCCGAAGCTGAAAGCCTCATCGCCTGTGCGAAAGAGAATAACGTCGTACTGTTCGAAGCGTTTAAAACGGCTTATCTGCCGAACTTCCTGCACATGAAGGGCGCATTAAACCGTATTGGTAAACTGCGCAAAGCCATTTTCAACTACTGCCAGTATTCGTCGCGTTATCCGCGTTATCTGGCCGGTGAAAACCCGAATACCTTTAATCCGGTGTTTTCAAACGGGTCAATCATGGATATCGGCTATTACTGTCTGGCCAGTACCATCGCGCTGTTTGGCGAACCTGAGTCGGTCACTGCCACGGCGACTCTGCTGGAAAGCGGTGTGGACGGTCAGGGCACGGTGATCCTGACCTATGCCGACGACTTCGAAGTCGTTATCAACCACTCCAAAATCAGCGATTCCCATCTGCCAAGCGAAATTCAGGGCGAAGAAGGCACCTTGCAGATGGAAAAACTCTCTGAATGCCAGACGCTAAGCCTGACGCCACGCGGCAGCCAGAAGCTGGATCTGACGCAACCGCAGCACATCAATACCATGCTGTATGAAGCGGAAACTTTTGCGATTCTGGTGGATAACCAGTTTGTCGCGCATCCGGGGCTGGAAGTGTCGCGCATCACCGCCAAAGTGCTGACAGAAATCCGCCGTCAGACCGGCGTGGTGTTCCCTGCTGACCATCAGCCTTAACTTTTATCGCCAGTTCGGGAGTCACAGATGACTGCACCCAGCCTGAAGCCGTTGTTGATTTTGCAGACCGGTCACGCACCAGAGCCCATCCGTCGTGCGCACGATAATTTCCCGCAGATGTTTATCCGTCAGGGCGATATCGATCCGCAGCAGGTGGTGATTGTCGATTTACAGGCCGGTGAGCGCCCGCTGCCGCCGGATCAGTATTGCGGAGCCATTATTACCGGTTCACGCAGCATGGTGACCGAACACCTCGCGTGGAGCGAGGAAGCCGCAGACTGGGTACGTCTGGGCATGTTGCAGGAATTGCCGATGTTTGGCGCGTGCTACGGGCATCAGCTGATGGCCTACGCGCTGGGCGGCGAAGTGGATTACCATCCGCAGGGCATTGAAGTCGGCACTCACGACATCACGCTGACGCCCGCCGGACATCTCGATCCGCTGGTATCGCAACTGCCAGCGCAGTTCGCCGCGAATCTTATCCATCTGCAAACCGTGGTGACGCCTCCGGCGACCGCGACGGTACTGGCGAAAACGCTGCACGATCCACATCAGATCCTGCGCTACGGCCCGAACGCCATCAGCACACAGTTCCATCCTGAATTCAGTCTGGCGGTGATGAAAACTTATCTGTCGTGGCTAGGCTCGATCGCCGAAGATGACAGCGTGGACTTTGCCCATCAGGCTCATCAACTTAGCGAAACGCCGCTCAGTCAGGGATTGCTGCTGGCCTTCGTCGGGGCGCTGGGTAAGCGTCAGGCGCTGGCGGGTTAATGTGCAAAGATATGTCAAAATGTTGACACCAGTAACACTTTGAATTAATTTTCAAACTGCAAAGGGGAGTAACTTCTTCGTCGGATAATCGTCATTACGGTGCCTGGACAAGCGTTAAAACGCCGTCTCAGCCACCCGGTTACCGGGGCAACACTGATTCATCTAATGAATGCTTCAGAGTTGTAAGTGAGACCTTGCCGGAAGGCGAGGTTTGCTTATAGCTCAGAGAGAGCGGCTAACGTCTTCCGACGCTGGCCGTTTTTTTTGATGTTTTTTCGGAGGATAACGTAATGATGAATTCAGTGGGCAACCCGATGTTGTGGGGCGCGTTTGCTGTGGTGGTGGTGATTATGCTCGCCTTCGACCTGCTGTTGCAGGGGCGCAAAGGTGCGCAGGTCATGACCATGAAAAGCGCAGCCATCTGGTCCCTGGTGTGGATTGGCCTGTCGCTGCTGTTTAACTTTGGTTTCTGGTGGTATCTCAACGGCGAAATGGGTCGTGAAGTGGCGGATGCGCAGGCGACGATGTTCCTGACCGGTTATCTGCTGGAAAAAGCGCTGGCGGTGGATAACGTCTTCGTCTGGCTGATCCTGTTCAGTTATTTCTCTATCCCGGCAAATCTGCAACGTCGCGTACTGATCTACGGCGTACTGGGTGCGATCGTTCTGCGTACCGGTATGATTTTCGCCGGCAGCTGGCTGGTGGGTCAGTTCAGCTGGATCCTGTACGTATTCGGCGCGTTCCTGCTGTTTACCGGCATCAAGATGGCGCTGACCAAAGAAGACGACGGCGAAGTCGGTGAGAAACCGATGATCCGCTGGCTGCGCAGTAAAATGCGGATGACCGATGAATTGCATGGAGAGAAATTCTTCGTGCGCCGCAACGGTATTCTGTTCGCAACGCCGTTGCTGCTGGTGCTTATCATGGTCGAACTGAGTGACGTCATTTTCGCCGTCGACAGCATCCCGGCAATCTTTGCCGTGACCACCGATCCGTTCATCGTGCTGACGTCTAACCTGTTTGCGATCCTCGGCCTGCGAGCGATGTACTTCCTGCTGGCTGGCGTGGCGGAACGTTTCTCGATGCTGAAATACGGTCTGGCGGTGATACTTATTTTCATCGGTATCAAGATGCTGTTGCTCGACGTGTTCCACATTCCGGTGGCCGTATCGCTCGGGGTGATCGCCTCGATTCTGGTTATTACTTTGCTGATCAATACGTGGGTGAACTACCGGACAGACCACGCAAAATCTCAAAAATAAGCGGGCATCGCTCGCAGAATGATTCTTTGCAACGGACGCCTCATGGCGTCCGTTATTTTTTAGACTAAATTCTGCTAGTCTCCTGCTTCATCGTTCAGGACAAGAACGGTGAATACTCATAAAAAGGAAAAATAGTATGCATACACAATCCTCTCCGTCATTTCTGAAACGATTTATCGACAGCAGTCTGGTCATGCAAATCCTCGTCGGTCTGATCGCCGGTATTGCACTCGCCGCGTTGGCTCCCGAAGCAGCAAAAACCGCGGGTCTGCTCGGCAGCCTGTTCGTTGGTGCATTGAAAGCCTTTGCACCGCTGCTGGTGCTGGTACTGGTGACCGCCTCCATTACTAATCACCCCAAAGGCAAAAAAACCCAACTCGGACCGATCCTGTTCCTGTATCTGTTCGGCACGTTCTCTGCGGCGCTGATAGCCGTAGTGGTCAGCTTTATGTTCCCGTCTACGTTGGATCTGAAAGTAGCGAATGTCGAAATCACCCCGCCGGGCGGCATTGCCGAGGTGCTTAAAGGGTTGATCATGAGCATTGTCTCTAACCCGTTCCGGGCACTGATCGACGCCAATTACATCGGCATTCTGGCCTGGGCGATTGGTCTGGGACTGGCGCTGCGTCATGCGGCAGACACGACCAAAACGCTGGTCACCGATGTGTCACTGGCGGTCACTAAAATCGTTCGTGTGGTGATCCGCTTTGCGCCATTAGGGATTTTCGGTCTGGTGGCTGAAACACTGGCCACCAGCGGATTTGGTGCTCTGTACGATTATGCCCATCTGCTGGTGGTGCTGATTGGCTGTATGCTGCTGGTTGCGCTGGTGTTTAATCCGCTGATCGTACTGGTGAAAACGCGTCGTAACCCTTATCCGCTGGTGTTTGCCTGCCTGCGTGAAAGCGGCGTCACGGCATTCTTCACCCGCAGTTCAGCAGCCAACATTCCTGTGAACATGAATTTGTGCCGCAAGCTGGGGCTGGATGAAGATACCTATTCCGTGTCGATTCCGCTGGGTGCAACCATCAACATGGCCGGTGCGGCGATCACTATCACCGTGCTGACGCTGGCAGCGGTGACCACACTCGGTATTGAAGTGGATATTCTGACCGCGCTGCTGTTGAGCGTGATGGCGGCGGTGTGTGCCTGTGGCGCATCCGGCGTGGCGGGCGGTTCGCTGTTGCTGATCCCGATGGCGTGCAGCCTGTTTGGTATTCCGAATGACATCGCCATGCAGGTGGTCGCCGTCGGCTTTATTATCGGGATTTTACAGGATTCGGCAGAAACGGCGCTGAACTCCTCTACCGACGTACTGTTCACGGCGGCGGCCTGTCAGAAGCCAGCATAACCTGAATCTTCAGCGCATCCATGATGCACCAGTTTGCTGATCGGTGTGGCCAGAGCGGAAGCGGTGAGAAAAAGCGACGAAGCAAGAAGGATACGGCGGAAAGGCAATAATATCGGTGAAATTCCGTTGATAAACCAGCATCTCAGATGAATGAAATACAAAGGAATAACCATAGTCTCTGGTGAAAAAAGGCGGTGACTGACTTAACAATCACCGCCTTTATCATTCATGCTTAATGCAAAAAAATTACTGCCAGCCGTAGCGGCGCACGAACCAGCCTTTAACGCACTGGGTCAGCACCATGTAGCCCGCCAGAATCGCGATCAACCACGGGAAGTAGCTCAGCGGCAGCGCCTGCAATTGCAGGAATCCGGCGACCGGCGAGTAAATCAGCGCGATGCCGGTGACCACCACCATCAGCGTCATGATGCACAGCGGCCATGAAGCGCGGCTCTGGATGAACGGCACTTTGCGGGTGCGGATCATGTGGACGATCAGCGTCTGCGACAGCAGCCCTTCGATAAACCAGCCGGACTGAAACAATGTCTGCGCTTCAACAGTATTGGCTTTAAACACCCACCACATCAGGCTGAAGGTCAGAATGTCGAACACGGAGCTTATCGGCCCGAAGAACACCATAAAGCGACCAATATCACCGGCGTTCCAGCGCTGCGGTTTCGCCAGCTGCTCTTCGTCGACGTTATCAAACGGGATCGCTACCTGAGACACATCGTAAATCAGGTTCTGAATTAACAGATGCAGCGGCAACATCGGCAGGAATGGCAGGAAGGCGCTGGCGACCAGCACGCTGAACACGTTACCAAAGTTGGAGCTGGCGGTCATTTTTATATATTTCAGCATATTAGCGAAGGTTCTGCGCCCTTCCGTCACACCCTGCTCCAGCACCATCAGGCTTTTTTCCAGCAGAATAATGTCCGCCGCTTCTTTAGCGATGTCCACCGCTGAATCTACCGAGATCCCGATATCCGCCGCCCGCAGTGCAGGCGCATCGTTGATACCGTCACCCATGAATCCGACCACGTGCCCTTCACCGCGCAGCACCCGCACAATGCGTTCTTTGTGCATCGGGGTCAGTTTGGCGAATACCGTGGTTTCACGGGCGACGCGCAGCAGCTGCACGTCATCCAGTTCATCGATATCACTGCCGATCAGCACCGTATCGACTTTGAGGCCGACGTCTTTGCAGACTTTACGCGCGACCAGCGGGTTATCGCCGGTCAGAATTTTGACGGTCACGCCTTTACGCTGTAACGCTGCCAGCGCCGGAGCGGTGCTCTCTTTTGGCGGATCGAGGAACGCGATATATCCGGCCAGAATCAAACTGGATTCATCGGGTACGCCATAACCCACCGTGCGCGCAGGCATCACTTTGTGCGCGACGGCCACCACGCGCAGCCCCTGCTGATTGAGATCGTCAGTGATGCGGCGGATCCGCGTCAGCAGCGCATCGGTCAGCGGCACAATCTCGCCGTTAAGCTGCACCAGCGTACAAATCGACAGCATCTCTTCCAGCGCGCCTTTGCAGATCAGCCGATGGTTCTGATCGTTCTCGGCGACCACCACGGACATGCGGCGGCGGTCGAAATCGAACGGGATCTCATCCACTTTCAGCGAGTTATGCGCGGTCGCGATATCCCCCGCATCCAGCACCGCCACATCGAGCAGGTTTTTCAGGCCGGTCTGATAATGGCTGTTCAGCCACGCCAGATGCAGCACGTCGTCACTGGTCACGCCGAGTACGTCGGTGTGGCGTTCCAGCACAATTTTGTCCTGCGTCAGCGTACCGGTTTTATCGGTGCAGAGAATATCCATCGCGCCAAAGTTCTGAATCGCGTCCAGACGCTTGACGATCACTTTCTGACGGGACAGTTTCACCGCGCCTTTCGCCAGCGTGGAGGTGACAATCATCGGCAGCATTTCCGGCGTCAGCCCGACCGCCACGGAGAGCGCAAACAGCGCCGCCTCCCACCAGTCGCCTTTGGTGTAGCCGTTGATGACCAGCACCACCGGCGTCATCACCATCATAAAGCGGATCAGCAGCCAGCTGACTTTGCTGATCCCGGCCTGAAATGCGTTCGGCTGGGTATCTTCCTGCACTACGCGCTCGGCGAGCTGGCCGAACCAGGTTTTGCTGCCGGTGGCGATCACCATCGCGATCGCCGTACCGCTGACCACGTTGGTGCCCATAAAGCACAGCGTGTTGAGTTCCAGCGGGTCGTTAGCGATGGGTTTCTTTTCGCAGGCGTGTTTTTCCACCGGCAGGGATTCGCCGGTCAGCGCCGCCTGGCTGATAAACAGATCCTTGGCGGAAAGAATGCGCAGATCCGCCGGGATCATATCCCCCGCCGAGAGTTTGATCAGGTCGCCCGGCACCAGCTGGCTGATGGCGATTTCCACCGTTTCGCTGCGCCCGGTTTGCGCGTCGCTGCGCAGTACGGTGGCGGTGTTGCTGACCATCGCTTTCAGCGCATCGGCGGCTTTGTTGGAGCGTGCTTCCTGGATGAAGTGCATGAAGGTGGAAATAAACACCATCGCGCCAATCACCAGCGCCGCTGTCAGATCGTCGGTGGCATAAGACACCAGACCGAGCACGGTCAGCAGCAGGTTGAACGGATTGCGGTAGCAGTGCCACAGATGCAGCCACCACGGCGCTGGCTGTTGATCGCCGGTCTGATTCAGGCCGGAAACTTCACGAATGGCGTCTGCCTCCGGTCCGGTCAACCCTTCGGGATGACTGCCAAATTGCAGGTACAGTTGGTCTTCGGTGGCGCGGGCGCAGGCCTGACAATGCGCGGCCATCGCAGCAGGCACGGCCTGTGCGGCGCGGACTGACACGTTTTCGAGCATCGGATCGCGGCGGACTAAGCGGCGCGGTAAATTACGGCTGAGCGCGCTGAGCAGCCGGGAAGTGAAATTTTTGAACATGATTCGCACCTTTGTTGCGTCCACGGCAAAGCTGCCCGGACATGGCAAAAGGGTTTACAAAAACGGAGCGAACGAAAGACGTGCGCCACCGCTTACCTGATAACTTTTAACGTCACGGTAAGCAGTAGCAAAAATGCGGGTGCTTACCGGATCACAACGGACCTACTGAATTGGGGTCGGGTTCCATGGGTTTTCACCTCCGGTAAGGAACGGTTTGGAAATTCATACGCATCGGGCAGGAAAATCCGTTAGGGTATCGGTTCGCTATTGCGCAACTTCGATATTTGAGCGGAGTATACGCCTGTGAACTGCAACCATTTTTAAACCTGATCAACTTAACCATACAAAATAATTATACAAACCATGCAAAATCGCCTGACCATCAATGATATTGCCCGCCTGAGCGGCGTGGGGAAATCCACGGTTTCCCGCGTGTTAAATAACGAAGGCAACGTCAGCCCGCAGACCCGTGAGCGGGTGTTGCAGGTGATTGAGCAGGAGCATTTCAGCCCGTCGAAATCAGCGCGGGCGATGCGCGGGTTCAGCGATAAAATCGTGGCGATCATCGTCTCGCGCCTTGATTCTCCCTCAGAAAATCAGGCGGTACGCGCCATGCTGCCACTTTTTTATCAGCAAGGTTATGACCCGATCGTACTGGAAAGCCAGTTCAGCGCCGAGCGGGTGAAAGAGCATTTGCAGGTACTGAAGCAGCGTAATATCGACGGCGTGGTGCTGTTTGGTTTTACCGGTTTATCCGCGCAGATGCTGACGCCGTGGAAAGATAAACTGGTGATGCTGGCGCGTGAGATGCCGGGCTTATCTTCGGTATGCTACGACGATGCGGGCGCGGTGCAGTTGCTGATGCAAAAGCTGCTGGCACAAAATATCCGCTCCATCGGCTTTATCGGCGTGTCACCCCATGACACCACCACCGGCCAGAAGCGCAGCCAGGCCTATCAGGCATTCTGCGACGAACACGGCCTGACGCCGCATCTGGTGCTCGGTGAGCTGACCTATCAGAGCGGTTTCGACTTGCTGCCGCAGTTGCTGGAAACCCGCATTGAAGCGGTGATCTGCGCCTCTGATACCATCGCCATCGGCGCACAAAAATATCTGCAACAACAGCAGATCACCGGCGTGCAGGTGTGCGGCATCGGCAACAACCCGCTTCTGCATTTCCTTTTTCCCGAATCTTGTTCCGTCGAGCTCGGCTACGGCGCGGGCGGCGAGGCGGCGGCAAAACAATTACTGGCGCAACTCGACGGCTCAGCGACCTTAAAACAGCTGACTATTCCTGGAAAACTGGCGGTCTGACCCCCTTCCCTGAGTATTGAAAAACAGAAACTTTGTGATCGTCCCGGCAAAACCGGGAACGTTCCCAGACAAGTTCCCATCGCCTTCGCTATGCTTTAGCCGTTCCCTACACCGGCATTTAAAAACAAGAAGGTTTTTTCATGAGCAAAGTAAAGCAACAGGATATTGATCGCCTGATCGCCCTCGTCGGCGGCAGCGACAATATCGCGATGGTGACTCACTGCATTACGCGTCTTCGTTTTGTCCTCAATGATCCATCGAAAGCCGATCCGAAAGGGCTGGAAACGTTGCCGATGGTCAAAGGGTGCTTCACCAATGCCGGTCAGTTTCAGGTGGTCATTGGCCCGGAAGTGGACGATTACTATAAAGTGCTGATCGCCAGCACCGGCAAAAGCGAAGCCGGTAAAGAGCAGGCCAAAGTCGCCGCGCGCCAGAACATGAGCTGGTTCGAGCGCGGGATTTCGCACTTCGCTGAAATCTTCTTCCCGCTGTTGCCGGCGCTTATCAGCGGCGGTTTGATCCTCGGCTTCCGCAACGTTATCGGCGATATCCCGATGAGCGGCGGTCAGACACTGGCGCAGATGCATCCGATGTGGCAGTCCATTTACGACTTCCTGTGGCTGCTCGGCGAAGCGATCTTCATGTTCCTACCGGTGGCGGTGTGCTGGTCTACGGTGCGCAAAATGGGCGGCACTGAAATCCTCGGTATCGTCCTCGGCATTACGCTGGTCTCCCCGCAGCTGATGAACTCCTACAACCTCGGCCAGCAAATTCCTGAAGTGTGGAATTTCGGCTGGTTCACCATCGAAAAAGTCGGTTATCAGGCGCAGGTGATTCCTTCCGTGCTGGCGGGTATGGCGCTGGCAATGATCGAAAATGGCATCAAACGCATCGTGCCGAATTACCTGTATCTGGTGATTGTGCCGGTGACGTCACTGCTGATTGCCGTCTTCCTCGCGCATACGCTGATCGGGCCATTTGGCCGCATGATCGGCGACGGTGTGGCGTTCGCGGTGAAATTCGTGATGACCGGCAGCCTCGCGCCGGTCGGTGCCGCGCTGTTTGGTTTCCTCTACGCGCCGCTGGTTATCACCGGTGTTCATCAGACCACGCTGGCCATCGACATGCAGATGGTACAAAGCACTGGCGGTAC
Source organism: Rahnella inusitata (assembly GCF_965118895.1). GTDB lineage: Bacteria > Pseudomonadota > Gammaproteobacteria > Enterobacterales > Enterobacteriaceae > Rahnella > Rahnella inusitata_A. The sequence continues at coordinate 126,609 of NZ_CBCPJJ010000018.1, read as the reverse complement.
GCCGGTCTGGCCGCTGATTGCCCTTTCCAACATTGCGCAGGCCGCTGCCGTGGTTGGCGTGATTATCGTCAGCAGAAAACACAATGAACGCGAGATTTCCGTGCCTGCGGCCATTTCCGCGTTCCTCGGCGTGACTGAACCGGCGATGTACGGGATCAACCTGAAATACCGCTTCCCGATGCTGTGCGCAATGATCGGCTCGGCGATCGCCGGACTGATTTGCGGGCTGAGCGGCGTGATCGCTAACGGCATCGGCGTCGGCGGTCTGCCGGGCATTTTGTCCATCAAACCGCAGTTCTGGAGTATTTATGCGGTGGCAATGCTGGTGGCCATTGTCGTGCCGATTGTACTGACCGTGTTGGTTTACAAGCGCAAAGCGCGTCGCGGTGAACTGGCAGTGGTGTAAGACATCCAAAAAGGAAAATGGAATGAACAACGCATTACCGTGGTGGAAAAACGGCGTGATTTACCAGATTTACCCGAAGAGTTTTCAGGACACCACCGGCAGCGGCACCGGCGATATCAACGGCATCACGCAGCGGTTGGATTATCTGAAAACGCTGGGCGTCGATGCCCTGTGGCTGACGCCGATGTACCTGTCGCCGCAAATTGATAACGGCTACGACGTCGCCGATTACTGCGCGATCGACCCGGCTTACGGCACGCTGGAAGACTTCGAGCGCCTGACCGCCGAAGCGCACCAGCGCGGAATACGCATCGTCATGGATATGGTGTTCAATCACACCTCCACTCACCATGAATGGTTTCGCCAGTCACAGGATCCGGGCAGTGCGTTCCGCCCGTTTTATATCTGGCGGGATGGTGCAACCGAAGGGGGTCCGCCGAATAACTGGCGCTCAAAATTCGGCGGCGGCGCGTGGCAGTGGCACGAAGAGAGCGGGCAATATTATCTGCATCTGTTCGCCACTGAACAGGCGGATCTCAACTGGGAATACCCGCCGGTGCGCGAGGCACTGAAACAGGTCTGTCAGTTCTGGGCAGATAAAGGCGTCGACGGGCTGAGACTGGACGTCATCAATCTGGTCTCGAAACAGCAAGATTTCCCCGCTGATGAGACCGGCGATGGCCGCCGTTTTTACACCGACGGCCCGCGTATTCACGAATTTTTGCAGGAATTCAGCCGCGACGTATTCAAGCCATTGGGACTGATGACGGTCGGTGAAATGTCTTCCACTCAACTGGAACACTGCCGCCGCTACGCCGCCAACGACGGCAGCGAACTGTCGATGACGTTTAATTTCCATCACCTGAAAGTCGATTACCCGAACGGTGAAAAATGGACAGACGCGCCGCCGGATTACGTTCAGCTCAAGCAGATTTTCCGCGAATGGCAGCAGGGAATGCATGGCCACGCATGGAACGCGCTGTTCTGGTGTAATCACGATCAGCCGCGCATTGTGTCGCGTTTCGGTGATGAAGGCGCACTGCGCACCACCTCCGCCAAGATGCTGGCAATGGTGCTGCACGGGTTGCAGGGCACGCCGTATATTTATCAGGGCGAAGAAATCGGCATGACCAATCCGGGTTTTAAACATCTCGAGCAGTACCGCGATGTGGAAAGCCTGAATATGTTCGCCGAGCTGAAAAGTGACGGGCGCAGCAACGAGGAACTGTTGCGCATCTTAGCGCGCAAATCCCGTGATAACAGCCGCACCCCGATGCAATGGAACGCCGGGCCGCAGGCAGGGTTTACTTCCGGCACGCCGTGGATTTCAGTCAGCCACAATGCAGAAGAGATCAATACGGAACAGGCGCTGGCGGACAGAGATTCTGTGTTTTATCTCTACCAGCAACTGATCAAGCTACGCAAAACCATGCCGGTGCTGACCGACGGCGATTATCAGGACTTGCTGGCGGAACATCCGCAGTTATGGTGCTATTCACGCACGGCGAACGGCCAGACGCTGCGCGTTGTTGCCAATCTGAGCGCGCAGGAACAGACGCTCAGCCTGCCGGAATTTACGGGTAAGACGCTGCTGAGTAATTACGCCGCAGCCCCGCTTTCCGGCCGCCTTCGTCCTTACGAATGTGCCTGGATACTGGCTGAATAGTCTGAAAAAACTCTCAAAACCGGGCACCCTGCCCGGTCTTTTTTATGCATATCCTTTAAAAACAACAGGCAAAATTCAGGCCAGAATTTACATTTGGTCACGGTTTCTTCCGACGAAAAAATTCTTTGTTCCCGGTCAATAAAACGAGAATTAACGCTCGCGCCATTCCTATATGTAGTGTGTATAGTACACACCCAACCCAATATATAGCGATTTCACGCAAAACCCGCACAACAGGCCCGCAGGCCTTGCGGGGCGCGGAGTGCGCTCAAAAGGAGTGTCATTGTGAAGGCAGACAGACTCGGATCCATTCCCGCCAGTTCCACTAAAATGCAGCCCATCGTCATCAAGCGGGATGGTTGTCAGGTCCCTTTCGATGAAGTTCTGATCAAACAAGCGGTTCAGCGCGCCGCCATTGCCGCTGGCATCGACAGCGCGGAGTATTGCGGGCAGGTTGCGCGCATTGTGGCTGAAAATCTGCAAGACCAGAAGCGCGTCGATATCCACGAAATTCAGGATGCGGTAGAAAACCAGCTGATGGCTGGCCCGTATAAAAAACTGGCGCGCGCCTATATCGAATATCGCCACGATCGCGACGTCAAACGTGAAATGCGCGGACGCCTGAATCAGGAAATTCGTGGTCTGGTTGAGCAAAGCAACATGGCGCTGCTCAATGAAAATGCCAACAAAGACAGTAAAGTGATCCCGACGCAGCGTGATTTGCTGGCCGGTATCGTTGCCAAGCATTATGCCAAACAGCATATTTTGCCGCGTGAAGTGGTGCTGGCGCATGAGCGCGGTGAAATCCACTATCATGATCTCGACTATTCGCCATTCTTCCCGATGTTCAACTGTATGCTGATCGACCTTAAAGGCATGCTCAATCACGGTTTCAAAATGGGAAATGCCGAAATTGACACGCCGAAGTCAATTTCCACCGCCACCGCCGTGACCGCGCAAATCATCGCGCAGGTTGCCAGCCACATTTATGGCGGCACCACCATCAACCGTATCGACGAAGTGCTGGCCCCGTTTGTTACGTCCAGCTACGAAAAACACCGGGCAATCGCGCAGGAATGGCAGGTCGCCGACGTCGAGGCTTTCGCCCACAGCCGCACCGAAAAAGAGTGTTATGACGCCTTCCAGTCGCTGGAATATGAAGTCAACACGCTGCATACCGCCAATGGCCAGACGCCTTTCGTCACCTTCGGCTTCGGTCTCGGCACCTCGTGGGAATCGCGCCTGATCCAGCAATCCATTCTGCGCAACCGCATTGCCGGGCTGGGTAAAAATCGTAAAACCGCCGTGTTCCCGAAACTGGTATTCGCCATTCGTGACGGGTTGAATCACAAAGCCGGTGACGCCAACTACGACATCAAACAGCTGGCACTGGAATGCGCCAGCAAGCGCATGTATCCGGACATTCTGAATTACGATCAGGTGGTGAAAGTCACCGGCTCCTTCAAAACACCCATGGGCTGCCGCAGCTTCCTCGGCGTGTACGAAGAAAACGGTGAGATGATCCACGAAGGCCGCAACAATATCGGTGTGATCAGCCTGAACCTGCCGCGCATCGCGCTGGAAGCAAAACAGGATGAAGCCGCGTTCTGGAAATTGCTCGACGAGCGTTTGCTGCTGGCGAAAAAAGCCCTGATGACCCGCATTGCGCGCCTGGAAGGTATCAAAGCCCGCGTTGCACCGATTCTGTATATGGAAGGCGCGTGCGGCGTGCGTTTGAAAGCCGACGACGATATTTCCGGCATCTTCAAAAATGGCCGCGCGTCGATTTCCCTGGGCTACATTGGCGTGCATGAAACTATCAATGCGCTGTTTGGCAATCAGACGCATGTCTTCGACGCCAGCCAGCTGCGCGAAAAAGCCGAAGCGATTGTCGGCCGCCTGAAAGACGCGACCGAAAGCTGGAAAGACGAAACCGGCTACGGATTTAGCCTCTACAGCACACCGAGCGAAAATCTGTGCGACCGTTTCTGCCGCCTGGATAAAGCCGAATTCGGGCTGGTGGCGGGCGTGACTGACAAAGGTTACTACACCAACAGCTTCCATCTGGACGTCGAGAAGAAAGTGAATCCGTACGAAAAACTCGACTTCGAAGCGCCGTATCCCCCGCTAAGCAACGGTGGTTTTATCTGTTACGGCGAGTATCCGAACCTGCAACACAACCTGAAAGCGCTGGAAGATGTGTGGGATTACAGTTACACCCGCGTGCCGTATTACGGCACCAACACGCCAATCGATGAATGCTACGACTGCGGCTACACCGGCGAATTCGAGTGCACCAGCAAAGGCTTTACCTGCCCGAAATGCGGCAACCACGAGCCTTCACGTGTGTCCGTCACCCGCCGCGTGTGCGGTTATCTCGGCAGCCCGGACGCACGTCCGTTCAACGCCGGTAAGCAGGAAGAAGTGAAGCGCCGCGTGAAACATTTAGGCAATGGTCAACTGGGCTGAGACGTTGAATTTCCATCAATATTACCCGATCGATGTCGTTAACGGGCCAGGAACGCGCTGCGTGCTGTTCGTTTCCGGCTGCGTCCACGAATGCCGCGGGTGCTACAACAAAAGCACCTGGCGGCTGGACTCAGGCAAGCCTTTTACGCAGGCAGATGAAGACCGGATCATCGCCGATCTGCAAAACACGGTGATCCCGCGTCAGGGTCTAACGCTCTCCGGCGGCGATCCGCTGCATCCGCAAAACCTGTCGGCGATCCGCCAGCTGCTGTTACGGGTGCAGGCCGAGTGTCCGGGCAAAGACGTGTGGATGTGGACCGGTTACACTCTTGGCGAACTGACCGCTGATCAACAGGAAGCGATCGCGCTCATCAACGTGCTGGTCGACGGCAAATTTGTGCAGGAGTTGAAAGACCCGTCGCTCATCTGGCGCGGCAGCGACAATCAGGTGATTCATTACCTGAGATAAAAAGTTTGTGTCAATCAGAGGGGAAGCGCTTCCCCTCGATGCTTTTAAATTCCATTCAGTAAAAAATCGAAGGCATTTTTCACTTCATAGATTTCACCCTCCAGCTGTTTGATGCATTTACCAATTTCTTGCGGCGGAATTCCGCCAGGAATATGCGTCATCAATACATAATGTTTGTGCTGAATTTTGAGCAATGGACAAAGCTTTTTGGGCGGTTGCATGCTCATTTTAGCGAGTGGAACAAGGGGCACCATTATCGCGTTACCGTATCCACTCGCAGCAGGATGAAGAACATTCAGCAACAAAGGATAGGCGCTTTTCCTTCTCCCCCTGTTTTCATAAATACCGTAGTGCTCCATTCATAACTTCCGCGGCGGATGCGTCAGAGTTCCATGTTTTTCCACATATTTTTTAATCGCCTCAAGCCCAGCACGATTCTCCCTACGCCATTTTTCAATCGCTGTTTCCTGATCAGGCTGTTCTCCTGACATTTTAAAATCCATCTTCTTTTCTCCAGACATAATGATTCCTTTTACGTGATTTCGTATAAAAAACAAACTACTTGAAGTCAGTTTATTCCTTACCCGTTATTCCGTAAATCCCCACATCACATCTCTGCGAGACATCTTCCAACTCTTCACCTCCCTGCAATCTGACCTTCACCCAACTGTCATTAAGCTGCGCCAACATGATGCCAACGCCCTGCTGAGGTTTGCATCATGTCCTGCTCCCCTTCAACAAAATTCACTGCCACTGCCCGTTTATTCCGTGCGAGGTATTCATTGTGATGAACTTATCTAGACATCCGACCAGTCACACCACTGTGTATCAGCAAATTGCTGCCGAGCTGGAACAGGAGCTGCGTAACGGTTACCGCTGCGGCGACTATCTGCCACCGGAACAACAGCTTGCCGAACGTTTTCAGGTGAACCGCCATACGCTGCGTCGCGCGGTAGATGAGCTGGTCGATCGCGGCTGGCTACAGCGCCGTCAGGGAATTGGCACGCTGGTGCTGATGCGCCCTTACGATTACCCACTGCATTCGCAGGCAAGGTTCAGCCAAAACCTGCTCGATCAGGGGAGTCACCCGACCAGCGAACGTTTGCTGGCAGTGCTGCGACCTTGTACCGATCACGTGGCGACAGCGCTGTCACGGCAGGAAGGCGACACGGTTATCCACCTGCGCACCTTACGCCGCGTTAATGGCGTACCGGTCTGCGTGATTGACCACTACCTGCCAGATCTCGACTGGTGGCCTGCGCTGCAAAACTTCCACAGCGGCTCGCTGCACGATTTTATCCGCGAAGAAATTAAGCAAAAACTCAGCCGCCGCACCACCCGCATTAACGCCCGTCGTGCGCTGGCGAAAGAGAGCAAATTACTCGAAATCGTGCCGCAGGCACCGCTGCTGTGTGTGCGTACTCTTAACATTCGTGAAGGCAGCGACACGGTGGCGGAATACTCCGTCAGCCTGACCCGCGCCGACATGATCGAACTGACCATGGAGCACTGAATGGATCACCTGCAAACCCGCCAGCGCTGGATGTCGGTGCTGGCTCACAGCCGCCCCGACGAACTGCTCGCGCACTGGCAGCCGTTGAATTTATCCCCGCAGTTTGAACGCATACGCGCTGCTGAAACCGGTCTGACACAGCTTCAGGGCCGCATGGGCGGCACCGGGAAACGTTTCGTGATGGGCGATATGACCGTCACCCGCGCGGTGATCCAGATGGAAGGCGGCGTTTATGGTTACAGCTACATCGCCGGTCGTAATAAGCCCCACGCCGAACTGTGCGCGGTGATCGACGCCCTGCTGCAAATACAAGGCATGGACGAGCTGCTGCATAAACGGATCATTGCCCCGCTGGCGGCCATACAGCAGGAGCGCCGCGAGCTGCGCGCCCGTGAAGTGGCTGCCAGTCGCGTCGATTTCTTTACCCTGGTTCGCGGAGAATAATTCATGTCACTTGTTGCCAGTTTTCAAAATCCTGTTGCCGATGCGCAATACAGTTTCCGTCGTATTCTCAAAGCGTTGAGCGAACCTGGCGTCTGCATTCAGTTGCCGGCTATGCAGGGATTTGGCGCGCTCGGTTCCGCCAGCGCCTGCATATTGTTAACGCTTATCGATCAGGATACGCCGCTGTGGCTCAGTGCCTCGCTCGACGATGAAATCCTGCGTAAAAACCTGCGCTTTCACACCGGCGCAGTGCTGACCGACAATCCTGCCGCCGTCAGTTTTGCTCTCGCCGATCCGGCGCTAGACAGCGCCACCTTGCTGGCCTTTCCCTGCGGGGATGAGATGTCGCCGGAGCTGGCGACCAGCGTGATCGTTCAGCTCGCTGGCCTGACCGGCGGCACTTCCTTGCGTCTTTCCGGCCCCGGTATCGAAAGTAGCCGGACTATTTCCCCACAGTTGCCGGACGCCGTGCGTGATTATCTGACCCGCCGCCCTCACCGCTTCCCGCTGGGACTGGACTTTATGTTCACCTGCGGCGAAGAAATGATTGCCATACCGCGCACCACGCGCGTGGAGGTGTGCTGATGTACGTCGCTGTGAAAGGGGGCGAAAAGGCGATAGCCGCCGCCCATCAGTTGCTGGCGTGCGAACGCCGTGGCAATCCGCAAGTGGATGAACTGGGCTGTGAACAGATCGAACAACAGCTGGGTCTGGCAGTCGATCGCGTGATGAGCGAAGGCGGAATTTACGACCGCGAACTGGCGGCGCTGGCGATTAAGCAGTCCGGCGGCGATCTGGTCGAAGCCATTTTCCTGCTGCGCGCTTATCGCACCACCCTGCCGCGTCTGGCAACCAGCGAGCCGCTCGATACCGCCGCGATGCGCCTCGAGCGCCGTATCTCAGCCGTCTACAAAGATTTGCCAGGCGGCCAGTTGCTCGGGCCGACCTACGATTACACCCACCGGCTGCTGGATTTTGCATTGCTGGCCGAGGGCGAAGCACCGTTTACGCCGATTGCCGACGAAGCTCAGCCGGAAAACTGCGGCCACGTGTTTGATTTGCTGACGCAGCAACAGCTGGCGATTGAGGAACAAGACAACGGCGCAGAGCCGGAAGACATTACCCGCACGCCGCCGGTGTTTCCGGCCTCCCGCGCGGCGCGTCTGCAACAGCTGGTGCGAGGAGACGAAGGCTTTCTGCTGGCGCTGAGTTATTCCACGCAGCGCGGCTATGGCCGCACGCATCCGTTCGCCGGGGAAATCCGTACCGGCTGGCTGACGGTGGAAATCGTGCCCGAAGAGCTGGGCTTCGTGATTGATATCGGCGAAATCCTGCTGACCGAATGCGAGATGGTGAACGGGTTTGTCGCACCAGAGGATAAGCCGCCGCACTTTACGCGCGGCTACGGCCTGGTGTTTGGCCGCGCCGAACGCAAGGCGATGTCGATGTCGCTGATCGACCGCGCTTTGCAAACCCGCGAGCACAACGAACTGATCACAAGCCCCGCGCAGGATGAAGAATTCGTGCTCTCACACGCCGATAACGTCGAAGCTGCCGGTTTCGTTTCGCACCTCAAGCTGCCGCACTATGTCGATTTTCAGGCAGAGCTGGAACTGCTGAAACGCCTGCGCGCCGCAAGAAAACAGGACTACGCCAATGAACAATAATTCAGCGCAAACGATCACCGGCTATAACCACGGGTATCTCGACGAGCAGACCAAACGCATGATCCGCCGTGGGATCCTCAAAGCCGTGGCGATCCCCGGCTATCAGGTACCCTTCGCCGGGCGTGAAATGCCAATGCCTTACGGTTGGGGCACAGGCGGGATTCAGCTCACCGCCAGCGTGATCGGCGAAAAAGACGTGCTGAAAGTGATCGACCAGGGCGCAGATGACACCACGAACGCCGTGTCGATCCGCAAATTCTTCCAGAGCGTCGCGGGCGTGAAAACCACGGAGAAAACCGTCGATGCCAGCCTGATTCAGACCCGCCACCGCATTCCGGAAACGCCGCTTCAGGAAGATCAGATCCTGATTTATCAGGTGCCGATCCCCGAGCCGCTGCGCTTTATCGAACCGCGTGAAACTGAGACCCGCAAAATGCATGCGCTCGAGGAGTACGGCGTGATGCAGGTGAAATTGTACGAGGACATCGCGCGTTTCGGGCACATCGCCACCACCTACGCCTATCCGGTGAAAGTGAACGACCGCTATGTGATGGATCCCTCGCCGATCCCGAAATTTGATAATCCGAAAATGCACATGATGCCTGCGTTGCAGCTGTTCGGTGCCGGGCGCGAAAAACGCATTTATGCCCTGCCGCCGTTCACTAAAGTCGAAAGTCTGGACTTCGACGATCACCCGTTCACCGTCCAGCAATGGGACGAACCTTGCGCCATCTGCGGTTCGCGCCACAGCTATCTCGACGAAGTGGTGCTCGACGATCAGGGCAACCGCATGTTCGTCTGCTCAGACACTGATTTCTGCGCTCAGCAAGTTGAGCAACAGGCTTCCAACGAGGTTAACCGCCAATGACTACGCCATTACATCTCACCGCTGAGCCGCTGCTGTCGGTGAATAACCTGACTCACCTGTATGCGCCGGGCAAAGGCTTTTGCGATGTGTCATTCAATTTGTATCCGGGCGAAGTGCTGGGCATTGTCGGCGAATCCGGTTCGGGCAAAACCACGCTATTGCAGTCGATTTCAGCGAGGCTCGCACCGCAGCAGGGAAGCGTCATTTATAACAACGGTCAGACACCGGCGCAGTCGCTGTATGACATGGCCGAAAGCGATCGCCGCCGTTTGCTGCGCACCGACTGGGGCGTGGTGCATCAGCATCCGATGGACGGCCTGCGCCGTCAGGTGTCGGCGGGCGGCAATATCGGCGAACGCCTGATGGCGGTCGGTGAGCGGCATTACGGCGATATCCGCCAGAAGGCCAGCCAGTGGCTGGAAGATGTCGAGATCCCGGTGTCGCGCATTGATGACCTGCCGACCACGTTTTCCGGCGGCATGCAGCAGCGTCTGCAAATCGCCCGCAATCTGGTGACGCATCCGCGTCTGGTGTTTATGGATGAGCCGACCGGCGGGCTGGATGTGTCCGTTCAGGCACGGTTGCTGGACTTATTGCGCACACTGGTGGTGGAAATGCAGCTGGCGGTGGTGATTGTCACCCACGATTTGGGCGTCGCACGCTTACTGGCGCACCGTTTGTTAGTGATGAAACAGGGTCAGGTGGTGGAAAGTGGATTAACCGACCGCGTGCTCGACGATCCGCATCATCCTTACACTCAGCTTTTAGTGTCTTCCGTGCTTTCCTAAACTTCATTCCAGAGAAAGAGTGACCAAAATGACGACGAAGCTCAGGGTCGAAAATCTCAGTAAAACCTTTGTTCTGCATAACCAGAACAGCGCCAGATTACCTGTTTTCAGTAATGCCAGCCTGACGGTAGATGCCGGGGAATGCGTGGTGCTGCACGGCCATTCTGGCAGCGGGAAATCCACGTTATTACGCTCGCTCTACGGCAATTATCTGCCGGACAGCGGGCAGATTTGGGTCGAACATCAGGGCCAGAAAATCGATATGGTCAGCGCCGAAGCGCGTGAGATCCTGGCGGTGCGTCGCCACACCGTAGGCTGGGTCAGTCAGTTTCTGCGAGTGATCCCGCGCATCAGCGCACTGAATCTGGTGATGCAGCCGCTGTTGGAGCTTGGCGTGGAGAAAGCCCAAAGCCAAGCCCGCGCCAGCGCCCTGCTGACACATCTCAACGTGCCGGAACGTTTGTGGCATCTCGCGCCCTCGACGTTTTCAGGCGGCGAGCAGCAGCGCGTAAATATCGCCCGCGGTTTTGTGGTCGATTATCCGGTGCTGTTGCTCGATGAACCGACTGCCTCACTCGATGCCACCAACCGCGCCGCCGTGGTAACGCTGATCGAACAGGCGAAACAGCGCGGTGCGGCAGTGGTCGGCATTTTCCATGATGCCGATGTGCGCGAACGCGTTGCCGATCGCCTGTATGAAATGAACCCCGAAACCGCCCCGGAGATGTCCGCATGATCATCAATAACGTCAAACTGGTGCTCGACAGTCAAATCGTCGAAGGATCGCTGGAGATGCAAAACGGCGTGATCAGCGCCTTTGCCGACACCAGGAGTCAACTACCGCAGGCGCTGGATGCTCAGGGCGGCTGGCTGATGCCAGGTTTTATCGAGCTGCACACCGACAATCTGGATAAGTTTTTCACGCCGCGCCCGAAAGTCGACTGGCCTGCCCACTCGGCCATGAGCAGTCACGATGCGCTGATGATCGCCAGCGGTATTACCACGGTACTGGACGCGGTGGCGGTCGGAGACGTGCGCGACGGCGGGCACCGTCTGGATAATTTGCAAAAGATGATCAACGCCATCGTCAACAGTCAGAATGCCGGGCTGAACCGCGCCGAGCATCGTTTACATTTGCGCTGCGAGCTGCCGCACAACACCACGCTGCCACTGTTCGAACAGTTAATGGACACCCCTGTGCTGTCGCTGGTTTCCCTGATGGATCATTCGCCGGGCCAGCGCCAGTTCTCCACGCCGCAGAAATACCGCGAGTATTATCAGGGCAAATACCACATGAATGACGCGCAAATGGATGAATTCCAGGAGGAGCAGATCGCGCTGTCACGCCGCTGGGCGCAGCCCAATCGTGAAGCGATTGCCGCCCATTGCCGCGCGCGCAATATTTCACTGGCCAGCCATGATGATGCGACTACCGCACACGTCGAGGAATCGCTGGCGCTCGGCAGCGTGATCGCTGAGTTCCCGACGACCGAGGAAGCGGCACGCGCCTCACACGCCAACGGTTTGCAGGTGCTGATGGGCGCACCGAATATCGTGCGCGGCGGCTCGCATTCCGGCAACGTCGCGGCGCATCAGCTGGCGTCGCTCGGGCTGCTGGATATTTTGTCTTCCGACTATTATCCCGCCAGCCTGCTCGACGCCGTGTTCCGCATCGCCGGTGATGAAAGCAATGCGTTCAGCCTGCCGCAGGCGGTAAAGCTGGTCACGCGCAATCCGGCCAACGCGCTGGGTTTGCAGGATCGCGGCGAAATCGCCGAAGGCAAACGCGCAGATCTGGTGCTGGCACGGGCGCATGGCGATCATCACTATGTGCAAAACGTCTGGCGTCAGGGCATTCAGGTGTTTTAAACGGAGGCGTGATGAGTCGTTTACTTTATCTGATGGGCGCATCCGGGTCAGGGAAAGACAGTCTGCTGGAGGCCCTGCGTCGGGAGTTACCGGCGGGCGTGGCGGTGGCGCATCGTTATATTACGCGCGCCGCTGACGCCGGTTGCGAGAATCATATCGCGCTGAGCGAAGCCGAATTTATCCAACGCCAGCAGCAGGGCTTGTTCGCGCTGCAATGGCAGGCGCATGAGTGCCGCTACGGCGTCGGAATTGAAATCGACAGCTGGATGCAGCTCGGTTGTCAGGTGGTGGTGAACGGTTCACGGGCGCATCTGGAAAGCGCCCGCCAGCGTTACGGCACGCTCTTGCTGCCGGTCTGTTTGCAGGTGTCCGAGGCGGTGCTGGCGGAGCGTCTGACCCGGCGCGGACGCGAAGACGTCATGCAGATCGCCTGTCGTCTGCGTCGTGCGAGAGAGTATGACAACGCACTGCCGTCAGGGTGTCAGCGGCTGAACAACGACGGCGAATTACAGGACACGCTGAGAGCCTTACGGGAGTTACTGAGTAGACAGAAGAAAACGCACGGGGAAATGCAGGAGAGCTGAAAAGGAAGGGGCAAATTTTGCTTTTTTGTCCCTACCCTATCACAGAGATCCTGACTGCGGATCAACGACGTTGCACCGGCATAGGGGAAATGCGATCCGATTCAACATCTTATTCAGGGTTAACGCTCTTCAATACTGGCAGCGATCTGATCGGACTCCAGCACCGTGATGCCGCCCAACCCGGCGTTAAACGCCTGTTCCTGCAACGCTTTCGCCACAATATCGGAATCAATCGCTTTCAGTTTACCCGGCAGAAGTTTAAACAGCGGCGCGCTAAGTTGTTCGAGCAAACGCGGCGGATGGCGTTTGCCCACCAGCAGTGATGGCCGGACCAGCGTCAGCAGCGGCCAGCCCTGCTGCATCAGCGCCTGTTCCATTTCCCCTTTGGTACGGTTGTAGAGAAAACGCGAAGTGGCATCGGCCCCGTGAGCGCTGACCGCCAGACAATGGCGGGCACCGAGTTCCCGGGCAGCTTTGGCACTGTCGACCACCAGATCGTAATCCACGGCCCGAAACGCCGCCGCGCTTCCCGCCTGCTTTCGTGTGGTGCCGAGGCAGCAAAACAGCAAATCGATCGGTTCATCCAGCGCGACAACTAAAGAAGTCAGGTTCGCTCCCAGCGGATTGACCACTTTGCTGCCCGGCGGCAACGGACGTCGGCTTGGCGCAACGATGCGACTGACGCGCGGATCGAGCTGTAGCAGGCGTAACAGTTCGCGCCCGACCAGACCACTTCCACCAAGAAGAAGAACTTTTGCCATATCACTTCCTTTTAAAAAACGGCGTTTCATATTGAGATATTTGAGTGTTACCTGATTGTTAAAGTAGCGCCATAAGACATATCTTGTTACGGATGTTTGTCAGACACCACCCGATCCCACAGCAGCTTTTTCCCGAAGCCGAGTGCGTTATCGGTCATTTTGATGTGATTGAGTTTCAGCCGCCAAACTGGCGCTTTCATCGCGACGGCGATGGGGAAATGCGTGCAGTAAAGCGCGCGCGCGAGATGCTCTTCCTCGCCGGTCAGCACCGTGGCTTCTCCGCGATACTGAATGCCTTTAATTAACGCGATTGTTTTCGGATGCGGGGCAATGGTGCCGACCACCTGCGGGGATTTCGCCATCAGCGTGCCGTGCAGAGTTTTCAGCTCGGTCATGAAATACAGCGACAGGTTTTCTGCATCAGTGACGTAAAAGCAGTTGGCGCTCCACATTTCGCCATCGGCGACGGCACACAGCGCCAGTACGTGATTTTTATTGAGAAACTTCAGGATGTGTTTCAGATCGTCGGGGTTATTCATTAACGGTGCCCTTGCCATTCTTTGCGCACAGTGTAACGCGCCAGTTTGCGTTTTTACGTCACTCCTTTGTGCTCTTCGGGTAAACTTACGCAAATTTTGCCAAACGCAACGAGCATATGTCTGTCGCACCGAACTGGTATTTATACATGTTAAGAACCCCGACCGGCGCGCTATACACCGGCATCACCACCGACGTGGCCCGGCGTATGGGAGAACATCAGTGCGGAAAAGGGGCGAAAGCGCTGCGTGGAAAAGGCGAGTTACAGCTGGCGTTTCACTGTGCGGCGGGTGACCGCTCGCTGGCGTCAAAGCTGGAGCTGAAAGTGAAAAAGCTGAGTAAAGCGCAGAAGGAGTTGCTGGTGAAAGCCGCGCCGCAATCGCTGGAATGTTATCTGGGATGGCCGGAAAGCGGGAGTCTGGAAGAAAGCTAACGGGCCTGAAAACAGGCCCGTGGGGAAATCATAACCGGTTGAACGCAGGAGGGAAAACCACTTCTCCGCTGGCATTAGTCAGCGCGTCATCGGTCAGCGTGAACAGCTGGAAAGTGCCTTCAGCGCCCGACCAGCGGCAATGCAGATCATGCGCCGCGGCCGGTTTAAAACCGAAACGACCGTAATAGGCAGGGTCGCCCTGCACCACCACCGCGGCGTAACCGAATTCATTCAGAGAATCTAACCCTTCGTAAATGAGCTTTTCGCCAAGCCCCTGACGGCGCAGAGAGTCTTCCACCGCCAGCGGTGCCAGCCCGACCCAGTTGCGATCTTCGCCCTGAATATCGACCGGGCAAAACGCGACGTAACCGACCACGCCGCCTTCGTCATCGGTTGCTACAACGCCCAGCGTCAGTAGGCCGTCTTCGCGCAGTTCCTGCACCAGATCGGCTTCCGCGCCCGTCGGGAAAGCGGAACGCAGAAGACGGTCAATGCCTGCTGCATCAACAGGAATTTCAGTTCGGATTAACATGGTTCAGCTACCGGAGCTTGCGGCTCACGGTCCTCCTGCATACCCGCTTCGACAAAATCGGCCAGACGTAACAAGCCGTTCTTTAGCAGCACAGGCATGGTATCAAGATCGATAGAATCCATCAGATTCTTCACATACAGACCGAGTTCGGTGTCGCCCTCAATGCGCAGACGGCGCTGGAAGAACAGCGTGTCCGGATCTTCTTTACGGGCAGCGATCAGGATCAGATCGTTGGCGTAACCGCTGAAACTGACATCGGCCACGCCTTCTTCGCGGATCACCAGTTTTCCGGCTTCCACCGACATCTGCCAGCTCAGGCTGAGGTCGGAGACATCAATTTTTAACCAGCGGTTGTCCAAAAAATCCAGTTCACCGTCGGCCAGCGCCTGACGTAGCTGCCAGCTCAACACCTGCTGCAAAACCTGACGCCGAAGCGCGAAAGGGGTGAATTTTAAAGGCACACTTAACAGGGATGGCCCCTGGCGAACCATACGTGCACGTAGTTTTTGCAACACTGGCACTACTCCTTTCGGTAACTTTTTAGGCAACTCTCGGCACTATTTTGCCACATCACCAGACTCATTCAGCGGCCTGCGTCAATAAATACTGCAACAGAAAAACGTCACGTACAACCTCCCCGGCCCTAACTCCCCCTCTCAACACCCCATAAACTGCCTCAAATCAAAATATTGCATCTATAGCTTCTCTAAAATGGTTCGCCAATCAAAGCCTTCGCTGATGAATGAATTACGTCGGCACATGGCTTTTCATCACTATCAACCCTTCAGCTACGCTGTCCGGTTGCAGCAAGGAATGATCATGGAGCTACTTTGCCCGGCAGGGAATTTACCTGCGCTGAAAGCGGCAGTCGATAATGGCGCCGATGCGGTTTATATCGGTCTGAAAGATGATACAAATGCGCGTCATTTTGCCGGCCTGAATTTCACCGAGAAAAAGCTCCAGGAGGCGGCCAACTATGTTCACCGTCACCGTCGTAAACTGCATATTGCCATCAACACATTTGCACATCCGGACGGTTATCAGCGCTGGGAACGCGCCGTGGACATGGCCGCGCAGCTCGGTGCCGATGCGCTGATCCTCGCTGATATCGCGATGCTTGATTACGCCGCCAATAAATATCCTCAGGTTGAACGCCACGTCTCGGTGCAGGCATCTGCCACCAACGATGAAGCCATTCGTTTCTATAAACGTAATTTTGACGTCGCCCGCGTGGTGCTGCCGCGCGTGCTTTCGATGCATCAGGTGCGCCAGCTGTCACGCACGACGGTGGTGCCGCTGGAAGTGTTCGCGTTCGGCAGTCTGTGCATCATGGCCGAAGGCCGCTGCTATCTGTCCTCCTATCTGACCGGGGAATCCCCAAACACCGTTGGCGCGTGTTCGCCGGCGCGCTTTGTCCGCTGGCAGCAAACGGCACAGGGCATGGAATCCCGCCTGAACGATGTGCTGATCGACCGTTATGACGAAGGCGAAAATGCCGGTTATCCGACGCTGTGCAAAGGCCGTTATCTGGTGGATGGCGCGAAGTATCACGCGCTGGAAGAGCCGACCAGCCTGAATACGCTGGAGCTTTTGCCGGAATTATTCGCCGCCAATATAGCGTCGGTGAAAATTGAAGGACGCCAGCGCAGCCCGGCGTATGTCAGCCAGGTGGCAAAGGTCTGGCGGGCGGCGATCGACCGCTGCATGGCCGATCCGCAGAATTTCAAAACCGATGCCACGTGGATGAGCACGCTGGGTGCAATGTCTGAAGGTACGCAAACCACGCTCGGTGCGTATCATCGCAAATGGCAGTAAGTGAAGAGACGATGATGAAATATTCTTTAGGGGCGATCCTGTATTACTGGCCGAAAGCGCAGGTTGAGGCATTTTATCAGGCCGCTGCAGAAAGCAGCGCCGACGTCATTTATCTCGGAGAAAATGTCTGTACCAAACGCCGTGAGATGAAAGTGAACGACTGGATGGAGATTGCACGCCAGCTGGCAGCAACCGGCAAACAGGTGGTGATCTCCACGCTGGCTTTATTGCAGGCGCCCTCCGAACTCAACGAACTCAAGCGCTACGTCGAAAACGGCGAATTCTTGCTGGAGGCCAATGATTTCGGCGCAGTGAATATGGCGGCGGAGCGTAACCTGCCGTTTGTGGTCGGCCATGCGCTGAATTGCTACAACGCGGTCACACTCAAAATTTTGCAAAAACAGGGGATGATGCGCTGGTGTATGCCGGTAGAGCTTTCCCGCGACTGGCTGGTCAATCTGCTTAACCAGTGCCAGGATCTGGGCATCCGCGATAAGTTTGAAGTGGAAGTACTCTCCTACGGACATCTGCCACTGGCATACTCGGCCCGCTGTTTCACCGCACGTTCGGAAAACAAAGCTAAAGACGAATGTGAAACCTGTTGCATCGATTATCCGCAGGGGCGCAAAGTCCTGTCGCAGGAAAATCAGCAAGTGTTCGTGCTCAACGGCATCCAGACGCAGAGCGGCTATTGCTACAATCTGGGTAATGAACTGATGTCGATGCAGGGGCTGGTGGATATCGTGCGGCTTTCGCCGGAAAGCATGGACTCGCTCGCCACGCTGGAAGCCTTCCGCAATAACGAGCGCGGATTAGCGCCACTTCATCTGACCGATAAAGCCGACTGTAACGGCTACTGGCAGCGCGTCGCCGGGCTGGAACTGCGCCAGTAATCGTCTGACGCACTAACGCAAAAGGGATATGACGTTGCGGTCATATCCCTTTTTTGATCATACGCTTTTATGTTTGCGTCGGAACATCGCCCGCAGCCGGACGCCATCGCGCAGCATGCCCACCGCGATTCCGATAAAGGTGTAAAAAACGCAGAGAAGCAGCAACATCAGAATATCGCCGCCGACGTCTCTGAACGGCAATCCCATCTGATTCACCCCGGCAATCGCTTTAGTTGCCCACGTTGACGGTAGCATGGACGAAATCCCCCTCACCCACGCGGGCATTGCCTGAAGCGGCCAGATAGTGCCGGAAATGTAGAACACCGGCGTGGTCAGAAAAGCTAACGTCAGGTAGATAAGTTCAACGCTGCGCAGGCATTCCGTCACCAGTTTACCCAGCCCTAACACTGCCAGCAGGAACGGAAACGTCAGCAAGAGGATCTCAGGAATACTCGCCGTTTGCCGGTAGCCCAGGATCCATGGCCACAGCACGAAGAGGACAATCGATAAAAATAGCCACACCGGGATCAGCGCCGAAATCCCGCCAAGAAATGCCGGGATCGCCGGTTTTCCTGAGGGGCCGCTGTTAAGCACGATGCTGACGCGCACGCTGGCGATCAATAGGGAATGCTGTAATAACATCACCAGCAGGCCGGGGAAAATGATCGCCGCGAAACTGATGCCGGGGTTAAACAGGTCAAGCGTCTGGCCGACCATTGGCGACAATACGACGCTGGCCTGTCGTTCGCTGAATCCGTTACGCAGCAGGAGATCACTATTGTACTGCGTAAGGATCGACTGGTACGCAGCCAGCACATCCTGCTGGATCTGGCCGTTCGCCAGCCGGTTGGTGGCATCGCCGTACACCGGGATCACAATGTTCTGACCAGCGAGGATCTTCTTTTCAAGATCCACCGGCATGATAATTACCGCAAACAGCTGGCGCAGCGCCAGATCGTGTTCCGCATCCGCCAGATTTTCGTACTGCACGGTTTTGACTTTCGACGTGGCGTCCAGCTGTCGGGTCAGCATCCGGCTGGCGGAGCTGTGGTCTTGATCAACCACCGCCACCGGCAAATCCCACACCGTACGGTTGGCGTAGACCAGGCTCATCACGCACAGCGAAATCAGCAACATCATCCACATCGGTTTATCAAGCAGGCCGGTCAGCACTTTGCTAAACGTACCCCACCAGGTTTTGAACCATTCACGACGGGTCATTTTCCTGGCTCCTGTTGTTTCATTCGCATGTATAACCGTTTACGTACCAGGAAGCCGGTGACCAGCGGGTAAATCAGCAGGATGCAGCAGACCATTAAAATACCGCGCACCGAGACTTCACGCAGGAAAACGTCAAACATTGCCGCCAGCGCGTAACTCAGCGGTTCGATAGCGGAGATTATCCTTGCGGGCAGCGGCATCGAGAGCACCGGCACCGCCATGCCGGAGAAGGTCAGCGCGATACTGACGAAAATCCCCATCATGGTGTAGGCAGTAATGGTGGTTTTGGTGAAGGTGAACAGCAGTAACCCGAGGCTCTGGGCGGCAACCACATAGAAGAAGCCGACAAGCAACATATAGAGCGGATTGCCGCTAACCCGCGCATCGAAGAACCCCACCAGCATGGCGATTTCCACCATCAGCAAGGTTGTGAAACACAGCGTGTAAGGGGCAAGTTTTCCGAGCAGCGCCAGGGTAAACGACGGTGCGCTGAGCAACGCCTGACTGCGTGCCATCACGTAGATCATGCAGGTCACTGTGAAAAGTTGCAGCAGGTGAATGGTCGCGGCGAACTGCTGGTAGTAAATATAGCTGCCGCTGGCGTTGAACAGGCTACCGTAGGAGAGATCGACGCTGGCCAGCGATGGCAGCGTTTTGCCGATTTCCGTAGCGATAATCGAACGGTAACTGGTGTTAAGTTCGGTGATAAGCCCGCTGAAATCCTGCGTGGAGTACAAACCGGCACCATAGAACAAAGCGTTATAGTACAGCACGACGCTCGGCTGTTTTCCGGCCAGTACGTCGGCTTCGAAATCGGTGGGAATATACAGCAGCGCATAATCTTGTGCAGTGCGTAACCGGTATTCGGCCTCCTGCAATCCACCGTTAAACGCCTGAACGTGAGCGTGGGACCCGGCATCCAGTTTACGGATTAGCGTTTTTGACAGGCTGCTGTGATCGTTATCGACTACCGATACCGGTAAATCCAGCAAGGTGCCTTCCGAGAAATTGCTGCTGATAAGCCCGAACAGCAGCAAGGGGAAAATCCAGCACAGCCAGTGGATCACCGGCTTGCGGAAAGCAAAACTGACCTCCCGGTTAAAAGCACGGCTAAAGCAGCGCCACCCGGCCTTTATCCTTTCACTGCGCGGCGCTTTGACCCGCTTCACTTCGCCTTCCACTGCCACAGCGCGCTCATGCCCTGACGCAGGCCGGGCACCGGTTTCGCCGGGTAGAGACGTACTTCAAAGGTCTTGAGATCGAAGTCGCCTGTAGCACGGGTGGCGCGCTTGGTGGCGTAATCACCAAGCGGCGCGATGTAGCGCACTTCGGCTTCAATCATCTGGTTATTTAGTGCAGGCACGCGCATCTGCACTTTGTCACCTTTGCGCACGCCGGCCAAAATATCTTCACGCAGGTTAAAGACGAAATAGGCGTCCGGCAAACGCACTAACGTCAACAACGGACTGTTGGCACTTTCCAGCTCGCCAACTTCCACCGGGATCGGCCCCACCTCACCCGCGACCGGCGCTTTGACCTGTAAGTCGTCGGTTTGCGCTTTCAGCTCAAGTAAATCCTCTTCTGCCTGACGCAATTGTGCGGCATAGCTTTCGCGTTGTTCAACGCGGTCGCCATTGGTGCCTTCATCAAGATTGGCTTTGGCGACCAAAACCTGCTGATACGCGCTGTCGCGGGCACGGCGGGAATCTTCTAAATCAGACGCAGAAATAAATCCTTTCGCCGCGACTTTGGCGTTGCGATTATAGAGATCGCGGGCATTGATGTATTCGGCCTGAGACTGCGCCAGCGTGGCTTTCAGATTGCGAATACTTTCTTCACGAGTGCCGTTTACGGAGAGATCGAGCTGAGCCTTTGCCTGATCGCGTGCCGCTTCAAGCGCACGCAACTGCGCCATCATTTCCGGGCTGTCGAGGGTTATCAGTAACTGACCGGCTTTGACGTCATCACCCCGCTCGACATGACGTTCGATCACGCGGCCTTTGGCTTTCGAGGCGACAATAACCTCAGGCGCATCCACTTCGCCCTGCAACAATAAATCCTGATTATGCGCGCGGAATAAGACCGCTAATGACACCGCCACGGCGACCAGCAGAAGGGTCAATAAAATACGTTTACTCATGTGTTGCCTGATCCTTTTTTTCGCCAGTTTTGTTCAACGGCATGGGGTTTCCATTCCTTTATAGTCCGTTTTTGCCGCGCTCCGTTCTCGGAGTAACAGTTTCATCATAGGTGACGTTCAATCATAGCGGCGCAGACAGAGACGTTTTAACACAAAACAACATATTGGCCGAAACGATAAATTAAACATGATTCATAGCTGTCACATATAAATTAGAGGGTCAGGAAAGGCACAAATGCAGTATTCAATCCGTAATGAATGGGTAATACTCGTTCTAATTATGAGCATTTTTAGCGGGCGAGCCGCTTTCGTTTCGCCCCTCAACGAGTGAGCCGTGACTATGTCTGATAAACACATCGTTCCCCTTTCCGTTCTCGATCTGGCACCTGTTCCACAAGGTACTGATCCCGCGCAGGCTTTTAAATCTTCCCTGGAACTGGCACAACACGCCGAGAAATGGGGCTATCAACGATACTGGATGGCTGAACACCACAATATGACCGGCATCGCCAGCGCCGCGACGTCGGTGCTGCTGGGCTACATAGCCGGTGGCACGAAAACCATTCGCGTGGGTTCCGGCGGTGTCATGCTGCCCAACCATTCCCCGCTGGTGATCGCCGAACAGTTCGGCACGCTGGCCACGCTGTATCCGAACCGTGTCGACCTGGGTCTTGGCCGCGCGCCGGGTACCGATCAGCGCACCATGATTGCTCTGCGCCGCCATCTTTCCGGCGAGGTCGATAACTTCCCGAAAGATGTGCAGGAATTGCAGCTGTATTTCGGTGAAGTTCAGCCGAACCAGGCAGTTCAGGCCGTACCGGGTCAGGGATTGCATGTGCCGATTTGGCTATTGGGTTCAAGTCTGTACAGCGCTCAGCTGGCTGCGGCTCTCGGGTTACCCTTTGCCTTCGCATCGCATTTCGCACCGGATATGCTGTATCAGGCATTAGCTATTTACCGCAGCAAGTTCCAGCCTTCCGGGCAGCTTGAAAAACCCTATGCAATGGTGTGTCTCAACGCGATTGGCGCAGATACTGATGAAGAAGCGCGCCGGATGTTTACCTCCAATCAGCAGCAGTTCATTAATCTGCGCCGTGGTATGCCGGGCAAACTGCCTGCGCCGGTGGATAACATCGAAAGCCTGTGGTCTGCATCAGAACGCTTTGGTGTGGATAACGCACTGCGTATGTCGGTGGTCGGTAATAAAGACACTCTGCGTCAGGGTTTGCAGTCGATTTTGCGTGAAACTGAAGCCGATGAGCTGATGATCAACGGACAGATTTTTGATCAGCAGGCGCGTTTGCGCTCGTTTGAAATTGTCTCGGAGTTGCAGGGCGATTTAGTAAAAGAGCACCGTATCAGCTAAGCACTTCGACAAATCACAGACGAAAAAAAACCAGCCGGTAAAGGCTGGTTTTTTATTATCTAAGCTTCAGTAAACCGAAGCGCGATAAATTATGCGTCAGTAGTACGACGTGGTGCGCGGCTTGGCGGACGACGTTCGCCAGCTGCTGAAGAACCTTCACGACGGTCGCCGCTGAAAGAACGTGGAGCGCCGTTACCACGACGTTCACCACCAGCACCGGCAGGACGATCACCGTTGAAAGGACGCGGAGCACCGTTACCACGACGCTCACCACCAGCACCGGCCGGACGTTCGCGACGTGCAGGCTGTGGCTGAGCATCACCCAGCAACTGCATGTTCATCGGTTTGTTCAGGATGCGGGTACGGGTGAAATGAGACAGAATCTCGCCAGGCATACCTTTTGGCAGTTCGATAGTGGAATGCGTACCGAACAGCTTGATGTTACCGATGTAACGGCTGCTGATGTCGCCTTCGTTAGCAATCGCACCAACGATGTGACGAACTTCAACACCATCATCACGACCCACTTCGATACGGTACAGTTCCATATCGCCAGCTTCACGACGTTCACGACGTGGGCTGTCGCCATCACGCGCAGGACGGTCATTGCTGCGAGCCGGACGATCACGACGATCGCCACGGTCACCGCGGTCGCCACGTTCTTCAAATTCACGACGCGGTGGACGGCTTTTGAAGATTGGGTCAGCGGCAACGATCAGAGGACGTTCGCCCTGTGCCATTTTCAGCAGTGCAGCAGCCAGCGTTTCGATGTCCAGCTCTTCTGCAGGTTGCAGTTTAGCCAACAGCGCGCGGTACTGATCCAGATCGCTGCTTTCCAGTTGTTGCTGAACTTTTGCTGCGAACTTAGCAAGACGACGCTCGCCCAGCACATCAGCAGTAGGAATTTCAACTTCTGGAATAGTCAGCTTCATGGTGCGTTCAATGTTGCGCAACAGGCGGCGTTCACGGTTCTCAACGAACAGCAATGCGCGACCTGCACGACCCGCACGACCGGTACGGCCGATACGGTGAACGTAAGACTCGGAGTCCATCGGGATGTCGTAGTTAACAACCAGGCTGATACGTTCTACGTCGAGACCACGTGCTGCCACGTCGGTTGCGATCAGAATGTCCAGACGGCCATCTTTCAGACGTTCCAGAGTCTGCTCACGCAGGGCCTGGTTCATGTCGCCGTTCAGTGCAGCGCTGCTGTAGCCGCTACGTTCCAGGGCTTCAGCCACTTCCAGCGTCGCGCTTTTAGTACGCACGAAGATGATAGCTGCATCAAAGTCTTCAGCTTCCAGGAAACGCACCAGAGCTTCATTCTTACGCAGGCCGTGTACAGTCCAGTAGCTCTGGCTGATGTCCGGACGGGTAGTAATGCTTGACTGAATGCGCACTTCCTGTGGATCTTTCATAAAGCGACGTGTAATACGACGGATCGCTTCTGGCATAGTGGCAGAGAACAACGCGGTCTGATGTTGAGCCGGGATCTGCGCCATGATAGTTTCGACGTCTTCGATGAAGCCCATACGCAGCATTTCATCGGCTTCGTCCAGTACCAGACCGCTCAGGTTAGAGAGGTTCAGGGTGCCACGTTTCAGGTGGTCCAGCAGGCGGCCCGGGGTACCCACAACGACTTGTGGACCTTGACGCAGTGCGCGCAGCTGAACGTCATAGCGCTGGCCGCCATAAAGGGCAACCACATTCACGCCATGCATATGTTTAGAGAAGTCAGTCATTGCTTCAGCAACCTGAACCGCCAGTTCGCGGGTTGGTGCCAGAACAAGAATTTGTGGTGCTTTCAGTGAAGCATCAATGTTGTGCAGCAAAGGTAAAGAGAATGCGGCAGTTTTACCGGAACCGGTCTGCGCCATACCCAGAACATCGCGGCCGCTCAGCAGGTGAGGAATACACTCAGCCTGGATTGGTGAAGGTTTTTCGTAGCCCAAATCGGTAAGGGCAGAAATGATCGGAGCAGACAGCCCCAGGTCAGCAAAAGAGATTTCAAGCTCAGTAGTCATGTACACGTGCCTCATTAATAATGGCAGCCAGTCTACATAACTCGTCGAGAAAATTTTCAGTCATTTTCATTGAAAAGTGTGAACCGGCTCAAATTAGATTATAAAACGAACAAAGCAACCCTCGCCCGTTAAGGCGCTTAAAAATGGTAAAAACCATGATTAATCAGGCTGATTGGTGTCGTCAGCTATTGCTGGTCCGATTCTGATAGGTCGTCTTGCTCTTGGCCCAAAAGCGCCAATTCCAACAATGCATAGCGGTGCTCAACAAAGTTGTGAACGTTGTTAGCTACCGTCAGTTTGAACAGTGCCGCGGCGCTGTTCTTGTCCCCCAGACTTAGGTAATGCTTACCTAAATAGAAGTCAGTTTCACTGAGATGCTCAGCGAGCGAAGTGTTATCCGTTGCTTCTGCCTTGAGGCGTTCCATCAGCGTAGTTTCGCTGATTTTGCCCAGGTAGAATTCGACGATATTCCATCCCCATTGCCCTCTGTCCGCTTTGTCATAACGCTGTTGAAGCGCTACGTCGGCATCCTTCGGATTGATTTCTCGCTCCGCAAGATAAAGCCATAACGAACGGAAGGGATCATTTGGATCGTCTCGATAAAACGCCTGCAGATCATCCTGCGCTAACGAGAATCGGCCACCGTAATACAGTGCGATACCTCGGTTCAAACGCGCGTAGTTGTAAGTTGGATCAAGCTCTAGTACAGAATCAAACGCTTCATAGGCAGCATCGAAATTGCCTGCCTGCGTTAGGTAAATCCCCAGGTAGTTAAAAACTTCTGGCATATCAGGACGAATAGACAGCGCTTGTGAAAAATCATTTCGCGCCAGTGCTCTTAGCCCGAGACTATCATACAGCACACCGCGCTCATATAATAGCTGTGCTCTCTCATCATCGGTTAATGACCGGCTGGCAAGAATTTGTTCCATGCGTGCCAGGATGACTTCCTGCTGCAACGTAGGCTGCAACGGAATCGCCAGAACTTCATTTTTACGCCAATCATGGTTGCTGCATCCTGCCAACATAAGTGCTGTCGCAACATAACACCAGCGCAAGAAAGGCTTCATTTCTACTCCCGAAGACAAACATTGGATAGACATCCTGTCATCCGCTTGCTTAACACAAACGCGTCCTACGTTCGTGATACGAACAGCTCCCCTCCAGATGGAAAGGAGCTGTAAAACTTCTGTTACAGATTATTCTGCGGCAGGTTGCTCAGTTGTATCGTCCTGAGTCGGTGCAGTTGCTTCTTTGATGCTCAAACGCACACGGCCCTGACGGTCAACTTCCAGTACCTTAACCGGTACTTCCTGACCCATCTGCAGGTAATCAGTCACTTTCTCAACGCGCTTATCAGCGATCTGAGAAATATGGACCAGGCCTTCTTTACCGCCGCCGATGGCAACAAACGCACCAAAGTCTACGATACGGGTCACTTTACCCTGGTAGATACGGCCAACTTCGATTTCTGCAGTGATCTCTTCGATACGACGGATAGCATATTTCGCTTTCTCGCCGTCGGTTGCTGCGATTTTCACAGTACCGTCATCTTCGATTTCGATAGTCGTGCCAGTTTCTTCAGTCAGAGCACGGATCACAGAACCACCTTTACCGATCACGTCCTTGATTTTGTCCGGGCTGATCTTAATGGTGTGGATACGTGGAGCGAACTGAGAGATGTCGCCACGCGGGGTGCTGATAGCCTGTTCCATAACGCCCAGAATGTGCAGACGCGCACCCTTAGCCTGGTTCAGAGCCACCTGCATGATTTCGCGGGTGATACCTTCGATTTTGATGTCCATCTGCAGCGCGGTGATACCGTCGCGGCTACCGGCCACTTTAAAGTCCATGTCGCCCAGGTGATCTTCGTCACCCAGAATGTCGGACAGAACAACAAAGCTTTCGCCTTCTTTAACCAGACCCATTGCGATACCCGCAACGGCGGCTTTGATCGGCACGCCTGCATCCATCAGGGCCAGAGACGCGCCACAAACGGAAGCCATAGAAGATGAACCGTTAGATTCAGTGATTTCAGAAACCACACGTACGGTATACGGGAAGTCTTCTGGTTTTGGCATCATCGCCAACACGCCGCGCTTAGCCAAACGACCGTGACCAATCTCACGACGTTTAGGTGATCCCACCATGCCAGTCTCACCAACGGAGTATGGAGGGAAGTTGTAGTGGAACAGGAAGCTGTCCGACTTCTCACCCATCAACTCGTCCAGGTTTTGCGCGTCACGTGCAGTACCCAGCGTCGCTGTGACCAGCGCCTGAGTTTCACCACGGGTGAACAGTGCAGAACCGTGGGTACGTGGCAGAACGCCAGTACGAACGTCCAGACCGCGGATCATGTCTTTTTCACGACCATCGATACGTGGCTCGCCACGCAGAACACGGCTACGCACCACGTTCTTCTCAATGCTGCCCAGCAGGTCAGAGATTTCGCCAGCGTCCAGCGCTTCATCTTCAGCTTGCAGTGTTTGCACAACTTCAGATTTGATCACGTTGATCTGAGCGTAACGGTCTTGTTTGTCAGTGATCAGATAAGCATCACCTAAACGAGATTCTGCCAGCGCAGCGACGCGAGCGTGCAGCTCAGCGTTAACCACTTCTGGCTGCCAATCCCATTTCGCTTTACCGACTTCAGCAACCAGAGAGTTGATGTTATCAATAACGATTTGTTGTTGTTCGTGGCCGAACACCACAGCACCCAGCATCTGGTCTTCGCTCAGAACATCCGCTTCAGACTCAACCATCAGGACCGCGCCTTTAGTACCGGCAACCACCAGATCCAGACTGCTGGTTTTCAGCTCATCTGCGGTTGGGTTCAGAACGTACTGGTTGTTGATGTAACCTACGCGCGCAGAACCGATTGGGCCGCTGAATGGAATACCAGACAGGCTCAGGGCAGCAGACGCACCGATCATCGCAACGATGTCAGGGTTAACTTGTGGGTTCAGGGAAACCACGGTTGCGATAACCTGAACTTCATTCAGGAAGCCTTCCGGGAACAGTGGACGAATTGGACGGTCGATCAGACGGGAAGTCAGTGTTTCGCCTTCGCTTGGACGGCCTTCACGACGGAAGAAGCTGCCCGGGATACGACCAGCAGCGTAAGTACGCTCCTGGTAGTTAACGGTCAGGGGGAAGAAGCTCTGACCTGGTTTAGCTTTTTTCTGGCCAACAACGGTAACGAATACCGCTGTGTCGTCCATGCTAACCATCACGGCTGCAGTCGCCTGACGCGCCATCATGCCGGTTTCCAGCGTAACGGTGTGCTGGCCGTATTGGAATTTACGAATAGTCGGATTAAGCAATGTAATGTCCTTAATTGGGGCGCGCAGCTGTTATGACAGCAGTTCACACCGATAGATATCCGAGCTTCTCACTACATTCTCGCGACTAATGACAATCCTTATTGGCCTGGCAATGTGGCAATAAAGTCTCTCATTAGCCGCGCGAAAACATCTGTAACGGAAGTTCATGTTCTTAGATTAACAGCAGAAACAACAACCATACAGTAACCTGATTTGGTGTCGCTTCCTAGAATAAAGGGGCCTATTGGCCCCTTTACACTGAAACTCGCTTGATTAGCGACGCAGACCCAGACGTTCGATCAGGCTGGTGTAACGTGCTACATCTTTACCCTTCAGGTAGTCCAGCAGTTTACGACGCTGAGAAACCATGCGCAGCAGACCACGACGGCTGTGGTGATCTTTTTTGTGCTCTGCAAAGTGACCTTGCAGATGGTTAATTTGAGCAGTCAGCAGAGCAACCTGAACTTCGGAAGAACCACTGTCGTTTGTGCCACGACCAAAGTCGGAAACGATTTGAGCTTTAGCTTCAACGCTTAGAGACATAATTATACTCCAAAATATTATAGATAGTTTAAACGGGTGCCGATCTCTAATTCAGCTACCCAATGCATAAGCTGCGCTATTCTACCCTTTGCTATATATGATCGCAAGGTGGGCAAAAAGCGCTTATTCGGTATATTCGACGACCAAACGACGCGGCGCAATGCGTCCATCATCATCTATTTCGCCAATGCCGATAAACTTACGTTCTTCACCTTCGGTGATGCGAACCATCCCGCTTGTCGGTGCGCCAGATGCCTGAACAGGTTGACCCTGTTTCAAATATCCAGCCACTACTGGCAGTAAGTTCACTTCAGGGAAGTCTTCACAGGCGCTGTCCATAGGCAGCAACAAAGGATCCAACAGTAAGCGCGGTTCAATGCCCTGCTCTTCTGCCTGAGCCATCAGCTCATGGAGTTTATCCATGGTGACCATACGCTCAAAAGGATACGTTGCTACCTGCAAACGGCGCAGATAAGTGACGTGTGCACCACATCCCAATTTTTCACCCAAATCATCCACAATTGTGCGGATGTAAGTGCCTTTCGAGCAGTGAATTTCCAGCTCAAGCTCGAAGCCTTCCCAGCGAATGAACTTCAGTTCATACACCGTGATACTGCGGGATTCGCGTGGAACTTCGATACCCTGACGTGCATATTCGTATAGCTTTTTCCCTTCGTATTTCAGTGCAGAATACATGGAAGGAATTTGCTGGGTTTCCCCACGAAAGCTGTCGAGAGCATCGTCAAGCTGCTGCTGGGTAAAGGTCATTTCACGTTCGGAAATGATTTCACCTTCCGCATCGGAGGTATCGGTACGTTGCCCCATGCGGGCAATGACGCGATAACGCTTGTCGGAGTCAAGCAAAAAACGGGAAAATTTGGTTGCTTCGCCTAAGCATAACGGCAACATGCCGGTCGCCAGAGGATCAAGCGCACCGGTATGTCCTGCACGGTTGGCGTTATAAAGGCGTTTGACCTTTTGCAGCGCGTCGTTGGAAGACAAGCCGTAAGATTTGTCCAGTAGCAGAACGCCGTGAATATCACGGCCGCGGCGACGTGGGCGGCTCATTATGCTTCCTCGTCGTCGCCTGCAGCTGAACGACGTTCAGCATCGTTCTTCACGACATTGGTCACCAGGTTAGACATACGCATGCCTTCAACCAGTGAGTTGTCGTAAGCAAAAGTCAGTTCAGGAACAACGCGCAGGCGCATCGCTTTGCCGATCAGGGTACGAATGAAACCTGATGCGTCCTGTAAGGCTTTGATACCGTTTTTCACACGATCGGGATCGTGATTATCGGTCGTCAGAACGTCAAGGAAGGTCACGAACACTTTGGCATATGCCAGATCACGTGAAACTTCGACTCCCGACACGGTGGCCATGCCAACACGTGGATCTTTGACTTCGCGCTGTAAAATTATCGCGATTTCTTTTTGCATCTCCTGAGAGACGCGCTGTGTACGGCTAAATTCTTTTGCCATGATTATTCTTTCTCCACTTGCTCCAAACAAATAAGGGGGCGCAAGGCCCCCCATCTGGATATCAGCTACTTCGCAAACGTTAAGCGATAGTACGTTTAATCTCGATGATTTCGAAGACTTCGATCACATCGCCAGTACGCACATCGTTGTAGTTCTTAACGCCGATACCACATTCCATGCCGTTGCGAACTTCAGCAACATCATCTTTGAAGCGGCGCAGGGATTCCAGCTCGCCTTCGTAGATGACCACGTTGTCACGCAGTACACGGATTGGGTTGTTACGCTTGATCATACCTTCAGTAACCATACAACCAGCAATTGCACCAAATTTCGGTGACTTGAACACGTCACGAACTTCAGCCAGGCCGATGATTTGCTGTTTGTACTCTGGCGCCAACATACCGCTCATCGCCTGTTTAACTTCGTCAATCAGGTTATAGATTACGGAATAGTAACGCAGATCCAGGCTTTCGCTTTCTACGACGCGGCGAGCAGAAGCATCGGCACGTACGTTGAAGCCCAGGATGATCGCACGGGAAGCGGCTGCCAGCGTAGCATCAGTCTCGGTAATACCACCGACACCCATACCCACGATTTTGACTTTCACTTCGTCAGTAGACAAGCTCTGCAGTGCATCAGAAATCGCTTCGCAAGAACCCTGTACGTCAGATTTCAGAACGATATTCAGTTCAGACACTTCACCTTCAGTCATGTTCGCAAACATGTTTTCCAGTTTAGATTTCTGCTGACGGGCCAGTTTCACTTCGCGGAATTTACCCTGACGGTAAAGCGCAACTTCACGGGCTTTTTTCTCATCACGTACAACGGTAACTTCATCACCCGCAG
This sequence comes from Rahnella inusitata, assembly GCF_965118895.1. Taxonomy (GTDB): domain Bacteria; phylum Pseudomonadota; class Gammaproteobacteria; order Enterobacterales; family Enterobacteriaceae; genus Rahnella; species Rahnella inusitata_A. Next base: position 95,951 of record NZ_CBCPJJ010000018.1, on the reverse strand, counting down.
CCGGAACGCTGGACAGACCCAACACTTCCACCGGGATAGATGGACCCGCAGACGTAATGTCGCGACCCATTTCATCACGCATTGCACGAACGCGACCGTATTCGAAGCCACACAGAATGATGTCGCCCTTGTTCAGCGTACCTTCCTGAACCAGAACAGTTGCAACCGGGCCACGACCTTTATCCAGGAAGGACTCGATCACAACGCCGCTTGCCATACCGGTACGGACAGCTTTCAGCTCCAGAACTTCGGCCTGCAGCAAGATAGCTTGCAGCAGATCATCGATGCCTGTCCCTGCTTTCGCAGAAACGTGGATGAACTGAGACTCACCGCCCCACTCTTCCGGCATAACGCCGTACTGAGAAAGCTCGGTACGAACGCGATCGGGATCAGCGTCTGGTTTATCAATTTTGTTTACTGCGACCACGATTGGCACGCCAGCAGCTTTCGCATGCTGTACGGCTTCGATGGTTTGTGGCATCACGCCATCATCGGCAGAAACAACCAGAACGACGATGTCAGTTGCCTTAGCACCACGGGCACGCATTGAAGTAAATGCGGCGTGTCCAGGAGTATCAAGGAACGTGATCATGCCGTTTTCAGTTTCAACGTGATAAGCACCGATGTGCTGGGTAATACCACCCGCTTCGCCCGCAGCAACTTTCGTTGAGCGAATGTAGTCAAGCAGAGAGGTTTTACCGTGGTCAACGTGACCCATGATGGTCACAACCGGAGCACGTGGCTCAGCACCAGCGGATGCGCCCGTATCACGGTCGCTCATCAGCGCTTCTTCCAGTTCGTTTTCACGACGCAGGATAACTTTGTGACCCATCTCTTCAGCAACCAGCTGAGCAGTTTCCTGATCAATAACCTGGTTGATGGTGGCCATCGCGCCCAGTTTCATCATAGTTTTGATGACCTGAGAGCCTTTAACTGCCATTTTGTTCGCAAGCTCTGCAACGGTAATGGTTTCACCCACTACAACGTCACGGTTCACTGCAGCAACAGGCTTGTTGAAGCTCTGTTGCAGCGTGCTTGGCTTACGCTTACCTTTACCATTACGGCCAACGGCACGTGCTTCTTCGCGGTCAGCTTTAGATTCAGACAGTTTATTGCCTTTCTTCTGCTTGGTCGCTTTGCCACCGCGGGTACGGCTACGACGTTCGCCTTCAACTTTGGCGTCGTTCTCGTCTTCAGCAGCACGGGCATGGGTAGAAGTGGTGACATGATAGTCAGCAGATTCTGATTCGCTTGGCGCGACAGTTTCAGTCCAGACACCAGAGTCAGCCATTTTGCGGGCTTCTTCTGCAATGCGCTTGGCGTTTTCTTCAACCTTACGCTGGGCTTCTTCTTCCGTTTTGCGTTTCAGCTCTGCGGCTTCAGCTTCACGGCGTGCTTTATCTGCCTGAGCTGGTTTAGTTACTTCGTCGGTATGTTGATTCGTCACTTTATCTTTTTCCGCTGCATCACGCTTAGCTTTATCAGCGGCCTCACGTTTAGCTTGCTCTTCGGCGGCGCGTTTGGCTTTTTCCTGAGCTTCGCGCTGGGCTTGCTCTGCTGCTGCACGCTGTGCCTGTTCTTCCGCGTCACGCTTCGCCTGCTCTTCCGCTTCTGCCTGGGCAAGTTCTGCTTCGGTCATATCACGTTTAACATAAGTGCGTTTCTTGCGGACTTCGATTTGCACCGATTTACTCGTCCCGCCGGTGCTCGGAATATTCAGTGTACTACGCGTTTTGCGTTGTAACGTCAGTTTGTTTGTCGCACCAGCGTTTCCGCCATTGAGATGCGCCAGCAATGTTTCTTTTTCCTGCTGGGTCACAGAGTCAGATTCGGACTTCGAGATCCCTGCATCAGCAAATTGCTGTACCAGGCGATCTACCGGGGTCTGAATCTCTGCCGCCAGCGATTTTACAGTTACATCTGTCATGCTGTTCCTTCCTGCTACAGTTATTACGCGTTGTCGCCAAACCAGCAGATATTGCGCGCGGCCATGATAAGTTCACCAGCCTGCTCGTCAGTAAGACCTTCAATATCAGCCAGATCGTCGACACCCTGCTCGGCAAGATCTTCCAGCGTACAAACGCCTTGTGCAGCCAGTTTAAACGCCATGCTACGTTCCAGACCCGCCAAATTCAGCAGATCGTCAGCAGGCTTATTGTCACCGAGACTTTCTTCCTGGGCTAAAGCCAACGTGGTCAGCGCTTCTTTCGCACGTTCGCGCAGCGCATTCACGGTGTCTTCATCCAGGCCGTCGATTTCTAGCAGTTCGTTCACCGGCACGTAAGCCAGCTCTTCGAGGGTAGAGAAACCTTCTTCAACCAGAACCGTGGCGAAATCTTCATCGATTGCCAGGTATTTAGTGAAGGTTTCGATCGCAGCGTGAGCCTCAGCCTGATGTTTGGCCTGCAGGTCGTCTGCTGTCATCACGTTCAGTTCCCAGCGGTCATCACCACGATGTTGTTTTAACAGTTGGGAAGCCAAACGTACGTTCTGACCATTACGGCCAATCGCCTGTGCCAGATTGCTGGCTTCAACGGCGATATCCATGGTGCATCTATCTTCATCAACCACGATGGAGGCAACATCTGCTGGTGCCATCGCATTGATAACGAATTGCGCAGGATTATCATCCCAAAGGATGATATCAATACGTTCTCCGCCCAGTTCACTGGAAACGGCCTGAACGCGTGCACCGCGCATACCGACACAAGCACCGACCGGGTCGATGCGCTTGTCGTTAGTTTTCACTGCGATTTTTGCACGGGAGCCAGGATCACGGGCTGCCGCTTTAATCTCGATCAGCTCTTCACCGATTTCAGGCACTTCAATGCGGAACAGTTCGATCAGCATTTCATTACGTGAACGGCTGACGAACAGTTGCGCGCCGCGCGCTTCCGGACGGACATCGTACAGAACGCCACGAATGCGGTCACCGGAACGGAAGTTTTCACGTGGAAGCATATCTTCACGCAGGATAACGGCTTCAGCATTGCTACCTAAGTCCAGGGCGATACTGTCACGGTTAACTTTCTTGACGACGCCAGTGACGATTTCGCCTTGCTGTTCACGGAACTGCTCAACCACCATCGCGCGCTCAGCTTCGCGTACTTTCTGTACGATAACTTGTTTTGCTGTTTGGGTGGTAATGCGGTCGAATGTGACTGACTCGATTTGATCTTCGATGTAACCGCCGAGTTCGATAGACGGTTCTTCATACTGTGCTGCTTCGAGGGTGATTTCACGTGTTGGCTGAGTCACTTCGTCGACTGCAACCCAACGACGGAAAGTATCAAAGTCACCGGTTTTACGGTCAATGCTGACGCGGACTTCAATTTCCTGCTCGTATTTTTTCTTGGTCGCTGTTGATAATGCAATTTCCAGCGCTTCAAAAATCTTCTCGCGCGGGAGGGATTTTTCATTAGAAACTGCTTCTACAACAGCCAGAATCTCTTTGTTCATCCTAGTTGCCTCTTCCAAACTTTTTTAAAAGTGGGGTACCAGGTTCGCTTTCTGGATGTTGCTCAGTGCGAACACTTCATCTTTCCCTTCCACAGTCACCGTGATCATTTCGCCTTCGACAGCTTTGATGATGCCCTGCCATTTACGACGATTCTGGACCGCCATACGCAGTACCATGCTGACTTCGTCACCGATAAAACGTTGATAATGCTCAGCGGTGAACATAGGACGATCAAGGCCTGGAGAGGAAACTTCCAGGTTATAGGCGACGGTGACCGGATCTTCTACGTCCAGCACAGCGCTCACCTGGTGGCTGACATCAGCACAATCATCAACATTGATCCCGGCGTCACTATCAATATAGATGCGCAACGTCGATTGGCGAGCCCGAACGAACTCGATGCCCACCAGCTCAAAGCCAAGTGCCTCGACTGGTGCTGTAATCAGCTCTGTTAATTTTTGTTCTAATGTGGACAAGCCCACCCCCAAGACATAAAAAAAGGGCTAAATAGCCCAGTGATTCTGTTGCCAAATAACAAAAAACCCCGATAAATCGGGGCTTTATGCAACTGGACCCTATTTGCCGCATAGCGGCTTCGGTACAACTTTCGAAGTGTTATTTTCAAATAGTCACTTTCAAATTGGAACTGCAGAACATCACAGGGAGATACTGAAAGTCTATTTGAAATAAACACTTAGGGAAAGTGGTTGCGGGGGCCGGATTTGAACCGACGACCTTCGGGTTATGAGCCCGACGAGCTACCAGGCTGCTCCACCCCGCGTCCGAAAACGTGGCAAATACTACGCCGATAATCGCTAAAAAGCAAATTATCATAAAGATTGGTACCGAGGACGGGACTTGAACCCGTAAGCCCATTCGGGCACTACCACCTCAAGGTAGCGTGTCTACCAATTCCACCACCTCGGCACTCTTTTTTTTCACAATCGCTTGTACTGTCCAAGTTCAAGCCACTGTTTAAAACTTTCACTTCTTTAGGTAAGAAGGTTACTGCTTAGTGAGGAACATCACTGTTAGGCGCTGCTGGAGCGGCCGGTGCAGTAGTCTGCTCAGTTTGCGCTGGCTGACTTAAGTTTTCCCACTCACTACCTTTTTGGCTTTTATTGGTGCTCATGTTCCCAAGAATCAAACTAATGATAAAGAACAAAGCGGCCAAAACGCCGGTCATACGGGTCATGAAGTTACCGGAACCACTCGAACCGAACAATGTGCCAGAAGCACCTGCTCCGAAAGAGGCTCCCATATCAGCGCCTTTACCTTGTTGCAGCATAACCAAAGCCACAAGGCCGATTGCTACGATAAGGAAAATCACCAGAAGAGCGTCGTACATAGTAGTACCTGTATCCTCGCGGGTTCACCGCATGCCAATTGCTTCTCACCAATTTAGCAGGCCATCTAAGGACCCACTGAAGCGGGTGTGAATACTAACCAAAGCCGTATTGGCACGCAAGGGCAATTTGCACTGAAATGTTTGTTTGCGGAAAAAAACGGCAAAAATGGCCTAAAACACATTTATGCTTTTACTTTGCGCCCTTTTCCCACAAGAAGATAAAGGCGCATCGCTGAGAAATTCACCGCTTTTTTATCAGCTTAGGGTTTAACCGCTTTAACTGCATCGGCAATCCGATTGGCCAGTTTTTCGACCAACTCGGCATCTTCGCCCTCTACCATGACGCGTAGCAAAGGCTCAGTACCAGATTTACGCAGTAATACGCGGCCACGCCCTGCCAGTTGCTTTTCAACCTCGGCGGTCACCAGCTTAACTTCTTCAGACTCCAGAGGATCATGTTCACCGGCGAAGCGGACATTGATCAGGATTTGCGGAAGCAATTTCATGCCGCTGCACAAATCATGCAGGCTCATGTGGTTACGCACCATTGCGGTAAGCACTTGCAAACCTGCCACAATGCCGTCACCCGTGGTGGTTTTGTCCAGCAGGATGATATGGCCCGAGTTCTCAGCACCGATACGCCAGCCTTTTTCCTGCATTTTTTCCAGTACGTAGCGGTCACCCACTTTCGCACGGGTAAATGGAATGCCCAGCTGTTTCAACGCCAGCTCAAGACCCATATTGCTCATCAGCGTGCCTACGGCACCGCCCTTCAGCTGCCCCTGACGCAGACCTTCGCGCGCGATAATATACAAAATCTGATCGCCATCGACTTTGTTACCTTCGTTATCAACCATGATTAGGCGATCGCCGTCGCCGTCAAAGGCCAGACCGACGTCTGCTTTTTCAGCCAGCACGCGCTGTTGCAGCTGACGGACATCCGTTGCGCCGCATTCTTCGTTGATATTCATACCATCCGGTTCACAACCGATGGCAATCACTTTCGCACCCAGCTCGCGCAGCACGCTTGGCGCGATGTGATAAGTTGCACCATTGGCACAATCCACCACGATTTTAAGCCCGTTCAGGCTTAGTTCACTCGGGAAAGTCCCTTTACAGAATTCGATATAACGACCGGCAGCATCGACGATACGGCTGGCCTTGCCCAACTCTGCGGATTCCACGCAGGTCAGCGGTTTTTCCAACTCGGCTTCAATCGCTTCTTCTACGTCATCTGGCAGTTTTGTGCCATCAATGGTGAAGAATTTGATGCCGTTATCGTAATAAGGATTGTGAGACGCAGAGATAACAATCCCGGCTTCAGCGCGGAAAGTGCGCGTCAGATACGCCACAGCAGGCGTCGGCATCGGCCCGGTGAAGGACGCAGATAAGCCAGCCGCCGCCAGCCCCGCTTCCAGGGCTGATTCGAGCATATACCCAGAGATACGTGTGTCTTTGCCAATAATCACTTTGCGCGAACCATGACGGGCTAGCACTTTGCCCGCGGCCCAGCCCAGTTTCAGCACAAAATCAGGTGTAATTGGTGTATCGCCTACTTTTCCGCGAATGCCATCAGTACCAAAGTATTTACGGTTGCTCATAATTAATTTTTATCCCTTGCAGAAAGTGTTGCTTCGACGACACGCATCGCTTCGACGGTTTCTTTTACATCATGTACGCGGACGATCTGAGCGCCCTGCATGGCCGCGATAACAGCGCAGGCAACGCTACCCGTTACACGCTGTTCCGGTGAGACATGGAGCAATTGCCCGATCATGGATTTTCTCGACATACCGACCAGAAGCGGGAGTCCAAAATGATGAAACTCCGCCAGTCTGCCCAGCAGCGCATAGTTGTGGGTCAGATTTTTACCGAAACCAAAGCCCGGGTCGAGTATCAATTTACTTTTCGGAATGCCGGCATTCACACATCTCGCAATTTGCTCATCAAAATATTGCCCGACTTCCGCCACTACATCTGCATATTGCGGAGAATGCTGCATCGTTTTCGGTTGCCCCTGCATGTGCATCAGACAAACGGGTAACCCGGTTTCTGCCGCCGCCTGCAATGCGCCCGGTTCTTGTAATGAACGAATATCGTTGATTAGATGCATTCCCGCACGGGCGGCTTCACTGATGACGATGGCCTTTGAGGTATCGACAGAAATCCAGGTATCGAAACGTCGTGCTATTGCCTCAACGACGGGGACAACACGCGCCAGTTCTTCTTCGTCACTCACCTCAGCAGCGCCAGGACGCGTGGACTCTCCGCCGATATCGAGAATAGTCGCCCCGGCATTGATCATCGCCTCAGCATGTCTAAGCGCGAGGTCCAGAGTGTTATGGCGTCCGCCGTCGGAGAATGAATCTGGCGTAACGTTCAAAATCCCCATCACCTGAGGATAAGTGAGGTCGAGTATCGAGTCTCTGGCTGTGAGGCGCATAGGTCATGTCCCTTTTGGTCGTTCTGTGATCGCGATGTCAAAATCCCGAGGCAAAGAATGCACGCATAAAAAACCCCGGGCAAGCCCGGGGTTCTGTGTAAGCAGCGTTATTTTCCAACCAGCGCGTTATTTGCCGCTGAATTGTTCAAACATCGTGTTGCCAGGATTAGGCGTACGAGGTTCATCAACTGGCGTTGGCGCTTTTGGCGTGCCACCGTCGTTAGAGTTGCCGTTACCATTTTTACCGCCGACGTCATCCCAGCCGGCTGGCGGGCGAACTTCGGTACGGTTCATCAGGTCGTCAATTTGTGGCGCATCGATGGTTTCGTATTTCATCAGGGCATCTTTCATTGAATGAAGGATATCCATATTTTCCATCAGCAACGTGCGTGCACGTGCATAGTTGCGCTCTACCAGAGACTTCACTTCCTGATCGATGATGCGCGCGGTTTCATCAGACATATGTTTAGCTTTTGCTACTGAGCGACCGAGGAAGACTTCACCTTCTTCCTCCGCATACAATAACGGACCTAATTTGTCTGAGAAGCCCCACTGCGTAACCATGTTACGGGCAATGGACGTCGCCACTTTGATATCGTTTGATGCACCGGTAGACACTTTCTCTACGCCGTAGATGATCTCTTCAGCAAGACGGCCACCGTAAAGCGTGGAAATCTGACTTTCGAGTTTCTGACGGCTGGCACTGATTGCATCGCCGACTGGCAGGAAGAACGTCACACCTAATGCGCGGCCACGAGGAATAATCGTTACCTTATGCACTGGATCGTGTTCAGGAACCAGACGGCCGATGATGGCATGGCCCGCTTCGTGATATGCAGTCGATTCTTTCTGCGCTTCTGTCATCACCATGGAGCGACGTTCAGCACCCATCATGATTTTATCTTTGGCCTTTTCGAACTCAACCATCGACACCACACGTTTGTTACCACGTGCAGAGAACAGAGCGGCTTCGTTGACCAGGTTCGCCAGATCAGCACCCGAGAAGCCTGGTGTACCACGTGCAATCACAGATGCATCAACATCTGTTGCCAGCGGAACACGACGCATATGAACTTTAAGGATCTGCTCACGGCCGCGTACATCTGGCAAGCCGACAACTACCTGACGGTCGAAACGGCCCGGACGCAGCAGAGCCGGGTCAAGTACGTCTGGACGGTTAGTCGCAGCAATAACGATGATACCTTCGTTACCTTCAAAGCCATCCATCTCTACCAGCATCTGGTTCAGTGTTTGCTCACGTTCGTCGTGACCACCACCTAAACCCGCACCACGCTGACGGCCTACGGCGTCTATTTCATCAATGAAGATGATACACGGCGCGGCTTTCTTCGCTTGTTCAAACATGTCGCGCACGCGGGATGCACCCACACCGACGAACATTTCTACGAAGTCAGAACCGGAAATAGTAAAGAACGGCACCTTGGCTTCCCCTGCAATGGCTTTCGCCAGCAAGGTTTTACCGGTACCCGGAGGACCGACCATCAGGACGCCTTTAGGAATTTTACCGCCCAGCTTCTGGAAACGGCTCGGTTCGCGCAGGTAGTCAACCAGCTCGCTCACCTCTTCCTTCGCTTCATCACAACCTGCAACGTCCGCAAACGTTGTTTTAATTTGATCTTCCGTCAACATGCGCGCTTTGCTCTTGCCAAAGGACATCGCCCCTTTGCCGCCGCCGCCCTGCATTTGTCGCATAAAGAAGATCCAGACCCCAATCAGCAGCAACATTGGGAACCAGGAAATAAAGATAGAGGCCAGTAAGCTTGGTTGCTCTGGTGGCTCACCCACTACGGTTACATTTTTGCTCAGCAGCGTATCCAGCAACTTAGGGTCTTCAACTGGAATGTAGGTCGTGTACTTGTTGCTGTCTTTTTTAACAACGTTAATCTCACGTCCATTGATACGCGCTTCGCGAATCTGGTCTTGGGTCAATTCGGACATGAAGGTAGAATAATCTACCCTACGGCCATTAGACTCGCTGGGCCCAAAGCTCTGAAATACAGACATCAATACTACTGCGATGACTAACCAGAGAATCAGGTTCTTCGCCATGTCACTCAAGGGATCAACCTCATATTACAACTGTGTTAACAAACAGCGTTAGGGAACTACACTTTCCGCCCTGTCGCTACGATGTACACTTCTCGCGAACGTGCTCGGGAAGCGTCTGGCTTACGAATCTTCACCTTCGTAAACAGGGAGCGAATTTCCCGCAGGTATTCATCAAAGCCATCTCCCTGGAACACCTTCACCAGGAAACTTCCGCCTGGTGCTAATACATCCCGACACATATCCAGTGCTAACTCAACTAAATACATCGATTTTGGAATATCGACTGCCGGTGTACCGCTCATATTCGGGGCCATATCGGACATGACCACCTGAACCTTGTTTTCTCCCACGCGATCGAGCAGCGCTTTGAGAACTAATTCATCACGAAAATCCCCCTGAAGGAAGTCGACTCCAACAATAGGATCCATAGGCAAAAGGTCAAGCGCAATGATGCGCCCTTTGCTACCAATCTGCGTTGCGGCAAACTGCGACCATCCACCGGGTGCTGCTCCCAAATCCACCACGGTCATCCCGGGTTTGAACAGCTTATCGCCTTGCTGTATTTCATCAAGCTTAAACCAGGCGCGAGAACGCAGCCCTTTTTTCTGTGCCTGAATCACATATTTATCGCTAAAGTGTTCCTGCAACCAGCGAGTGGAACTTGCAGAACGCTTTTTAATAGACATTATTTAGTAACCATATAGTTTTCCAACTACCCTGTGTTAGAGCTTTTGGAACAAGCTGTTAGCGTCATGACGTCTATGGCTAAGTCAGTATAAATCACCACCCGAAGCAGTCCGGGTTGGTGATATACATGAGATGGCGGTAGAATGACCCGTTTTCAATCCCAACTTAAGCAAAAAAGACGATGAATCTTAACAATAAACAAAAACAGTACCTGAAAGGCCTGGCACATCCACTGAAACCGGTTGTCATGCTGGGTAACAACGGCCTGACAGAAGGCGTGCTCGCCGAAATCGAACAGGCGCTGGCGCATCACGAACTGATCAAGATTAAGGTCGCGGCAGAAGAACGCGAAACGAAGGCTTTGATCGTAGACGCTATCGTGCGTGAAACCAAGGCGTGTAATGTGCAAGTTATCGGCAATATGCTGGTACTTTATCGCCCTTCTACCGAAGACCGCAAAATTATCTTACCGCGTTAATTCGTCAGAGTTTAACGAAAAACGCTTTAGATTTTCGGAAAGGTGCCACGAAATCACGTTCAGGAAAAGGCTATAGCTGGCCTTTTTACGTTAGTTTTCAATTTAATGTGTAGCAATCCACTTCATGAATGGGTGATTTATAGGGCGAAACGTCACGTTTCGCCCTTTTTAATGCGGATTTTTAGAGGTACTCGACCTTCAGCACTTCAAACTCAACATCGCCGCCTGGGGTGTTGATCACCACCACATCATCCTGCTCTTTGCCGATCAATCCACGTGCAATCGGTGAGTTTACAGAAATCAGATTTTGCTTAAAATCGGCTTCGTCGTCACCAACGATGCGGTAAGTCTGCTCTTCTTCAGTATCCAGATTCATCAGTTTGACAGTGGCGCCAAAAATGACACGACCCGTGGCCGGCATTTTTGTCACATCGATCACCTGGGCATTAGAAAGCTTGGCTTCGATCTCCTGAATACGCCCTTCGCAAAAGCCTTGCTGTTCGCGGGCTGCGTGGTATTCAGCATTCTCTTTCAAATCGCCGTGCTCACGCGCAGTCGCAATGTCGGCAATAATTTTGGGACGACGCACGCCCTTCAGATGATCCAGCTCTTCACGTAATCTTTCTGCGCCACGCAACGTCATCGGAATCGGTTTCATATATTCATTACCTCTAACTTGGTCCTTTCGGTAAACACCGTCCTGATTGAATCAGGTAAGAAATTAAGCCAGCTCTTTTGACCCACTCGCTCTGGCGAAAAACAAAAAAAACCTCACCCGGAGTCGCCACCAGGCCAGGATTCATTTTGCATTATGATTCGTATTTTAACGTAGAGTTCACTGAGGATCATCGTTTACTTTCAGCCACGTTGCGCCTTGGTTCGTAGCATCGTAGTATGGCACCACATTATCCTGTTGTTACCCAGAGCCTTACTCAAAATAATGCGTTTTATACGAATTGTCAGTGCATTAGCATGCGCGTTTGTTCTCAATACAAATGCGGCCCAGATCGAGAATTACACAGAATATCTGCCGGACGGCACGAATCTGGCTGTGCTGGTACAGAAAATTGGCGCGCCTGCGCCCGCCATCGACTATCACGGTTCCCAGATGGCGCTGCCAGCCAGTACCATGAAGATTCTGACCGCGCTGGCGGCTTTACTTCAATTAGGCCCCGATTTCAGATTTACCACCACGCTGGAAACCCAGGGTTCTGTGTCAGGCGGCGTCCTCAAGGGGGATCTGGTTGCTCGTTTTTCCGGCGATCCGACGTTAAAACGCCAGAATATTCGCAATATGGTCGCGGTACTGAAAAAACAGGGTATCAAAGAGATCAGCGGCAACGTGGTTGTGAATACGTCCGTGTTCGCCAGTCATGATAAAGCGCCCGGCTGGCCGTGGAACGACATCACTCAATGCTTCAGTGCTCCCCCTGCCGCTGCCATTGTCGATCGTAACTGTTTCTCTGTCTCCCTTTACAGCGCTCCTAAACCCGATGAGAACGCCTTTATCCGCGTGGCCTCCTATTATCCGGTTCATATGTTCAGTGAAGTGCGTACGCTGGCGAAAGGGTCTCCTGATGCACAATATTGCGAGTTGGATGTCGTACCGGGTGAATTCAATCGTTATACATTGACTGGTTGCCTGACCCAACGCAGCGAACCTCTGCCACTGGCCTTTGCTGTTCAGGACGGTGCCAGCTATGCCGGTGCGATTCTTAAAGATGAGCTTTTACAGGCCGATATTCAGATTGATGGCACTTTGAAGCGTCAGACTCAGCAGACTCCGGCAGGAACCGTTCTGGCACAAACGCAGTCAGCGCCGTTGCATGATTTGCTGCGGATCATGCTGAAGAAATCCGACAACATGATAGCCGACACCGTTTTCCGTACCATTGGCCATCAGCGTTTCGGTGTACCGGGAACATGGCGTGCAGGTTCAGACGCTGTGCGTCAGATTCTGCGGCAGAAGGCGGGGGTGGATTTAGGCAACTCAATTCAGGTGGATGGCTCAGGTTTGTCCCGCCACGATTTGCTGTCACCAGCGACGATGATGCAGGTGCTGCAATATATCGCTCAGAACGATAAAGACTTAGATTTTATCTCAATGCTGCCGCTGGCAGGCCATGACGGCACGCTGCAATATCGCGGTGGCCTGCATGAAGCTGGTGTCGATGGCAAAGTGTCAGCGAAAACCGGTTCATTGTCTGGCGTCTATAACCTGGCAGGCTTTATCACGACGGCCAGCGGGCAACGTATGGCATTTGTTCAGTTCCTCTCAGGTTATGCAGTACCGCCTGAAGACCAGCGAACACGCCGCGCACCGCTTGTACGTTTTGAAAGCAGGCTTTACAAGGATATCTACCAAAATAATTAACCCTGGAGAAGTGCCAGACGATGAAGCTGCTGATAGTTGAAGATGATGAACTTATACGGCATGGATTATCGCTGGCCTTAACCAGCGATAATTACGTTTGCGACTGCGCATCTACTGCAGCTGAAGCGCAAAGCCTCATACAAACCAGCCAGTATAGTCTGGTCATCCTCGATTTGGGGTTACCAGACAAAGATGGCGCGACGCTTCTGCGCCAATGGCGACGCCAGAGGGTCTCCCTTCCTGTCCTGATTCTGACCGCCCGTGATGCACTAGAAGATCGTGTGGACGGTCTTGATGCCGGCGCTGATGATTACCTGATTAAACCTTTCGCATTAGCCGAGTTACAAGCCCGCGTGCGCGCGCTCATCCGCCGATATCAGGGGCAGAGTGATAATGAAATTTCTGTCGGCAATCTGCGAATCAATCTCTCATCGCAGCAAACCTATCTGGGTGACGCACAGGTGGAGGTCACACCGAAGGAGTTCGCGATTTTGACCCGTCTGATGATGCGCGCAGGACAAACGGTTAACCGCGAATTGCTTCAGCAAGATCTCTACACCTGGCAGGATGATTTAGGGTCTAATACGCTGGAAGTTCACGTCCATAACTTGCGTCGCAAGCTGGGTAAAGAGTTGATTCGTACGGTTCGTGGCATTGGTTACCGGCTGGAGATGATGCCGTGACCAGTATGCGCCGCCGTCTGATGGTTATGCTGGCTTTGATCCTTTTCGTCACCCAGCTCACCAGCGTGTTCTGGCTTTGGCACGAAAGTCAGGAACAAATTAATTTACTGGTGAATGACACGCTTTCGGCCAAGGTGCGTAATGCGCATGTCGAGAAAGAAATTGCCGAAGCGATCGCCTCGCTGATTGCCCCTTCCTTGCTGATGATGGCCATTACATTGGCACTGTCATTCTGGGCGATCAGCTGGATTATCCGTCCGCTCAACCAGTTGCAAAAACGTCTCGAAACGCGCTCGGCAGATAACCTTTCCCCTTTACCGCTGAACAGCGAAATTCGCGAAGTGGTGGCGGTGACCAACGCGCTCAACCAACTGTTTTCACGCCTGTCTAATACGATTCACCAGGAGCGATTATTCACCGCCGATGCTGCGCATGAACTGCGTACTCCGCTTGCGGGGGTGCGTCTGCATCTTGAAATCATGCACAAAAACGGGGTCTCTGGCAGTGATATCCTGATAGGGCGCATCGATCAGCTGATGCATACCATTGAGCAACTGCTGATGCTGTCGCGCGCCGGGCAGAACTTTGCCAAAGGTGAATATCAGCAAGTAGACCTGGTTTCGAACGTCCTCGGGCCCTTGCGGGAAGAATTGTGTGAAATGCTGGAAGATCGCCAGCAGACGCTGGTTTTAAGGCTTCCTGAACGCGCCACATTGCAGGGCGACGCCGTGCTGCTCCGCTTGATGGTCAGAAACTTAGTAGAAAATGCTTACCGCTACGGCCCGCCGGACAGTGAAATCACCCTTACGGTTGAGCAGCAGAATAACGGCTTCCTGATACAAATAGACGATGAAGGCCCGGGGATTGATGAGAAGAAGGCCTGTGAACTGACTCAGGCATTTAAACGCATGGATCAACGCTATGGCGGTAGCGGGCTGGGTTTAAACATTGTCATTCGGATTGCTCAGTTGCACTGCGGGACCCTGACGCTGCGCAACCGGTCTTCCGGCAACGGGTTAAGTGCACAATGCTGGCTGCCTGATGTGATTCTGGAAAATGCGCTATCGTTGTCAGCCAGCACCACGAAAAACATGTATTAAAAAAGGCTGCCACTGGCAGCCTTTCAGATGATATCAATTCATACTCGCGTCGGATTAACGTTCGTAGATGATTTCAACGCCTTCGTCGTCGTCTTCATCCCAGTCATCATCCCAATCGTCGTCAGCTTCAGCTTCCACTTCAGCCAGTTGTTCACGATGATAATCATCCCACATGAATTCAACTTTCTCTGGCGCAGCTTCTTCGATTGCCATGTGTTTAGGGTTTTCGTTGATGAACTTCATCACATCCCAGCACAAAGCATTCACGCCTTCACGGTTTGCTGCAGAAATCAGGTAGTAATTACCTTCCCAACCCAGCGCCTCAGCGATGGCTTTCGCACGCGTTTCAGCTTCTTCTTTTTCGATCAAATCAACTTTGTTGAATACCAGCCAGCGAGGCTTCTCAGCCAGTTTGGCGTTGTATTGCTGCAACTCGTTGATGATGACTTTGGCATTTTCGATCGGATCAGATTCATCGATCGGGGCAATATCGATCAGGTGCAATAATACGCGGCAACGTTCGAGGTGTTTCAGGAAACGAATCCCTAAACCAGCCCCTTCGGAAGCGCCTTCAATCAGACCAGGAATATCGGCGATGACGAAGCTCTGCTCGCTATCCATGCGCACAACGCCCAGACTTGGCACCAGGGTCGTAAACGGATAGTCAGCGACTTTGGGTTTAGCGGCAGAAACTGCACGGATGAAAGTAGATTTACCCGCATTTGGCAGCCCCAGCATACCCACATCAGCCAGCAGCATCAGTTCAAGGGCGATATCACGCTCCTCGCCTTTAGTACCCATGGTTTTCTGGCGTGGCGAACGGTTAACCGAAGATTTAAAACGGGTGTTGCCCAGACCGTGGAACCCACCTTTGGCGACCATATTGATCTGGCCATGTTTGGTCATATCAGCCAGCACTTCGCCGGTAGCCTGATCCAGGACGCGGGTACCGACTGGTACTTTAATGGTGATATCTTTACCGCGTTTACCCGTACAGTCGCTGCTCTGACCGTTAGTACCGCGCTCAGCACGGTATGATTTCACAAAACGGAAATCGATCAGGGTATTCAGGTTTTCATCAGCCAGCAGGAAAACGTCACCGCCGTCGCCACCGTCGCCGCCATCCGGGCCGCCACGTGGAATGTATTTCTCACGGCGGAAGCTTACACAACCGTTACCACCGTCACCTGCCACGACTAAAATTGTGGCTTCATCAACAAACTTCATTTGTACCGTCTCCGTAAATCATTCGCCGGGCAGCTAGAGTTTAGCTACCAGGTTTTGCTCTGTCCGACGAGGCCACCAACGATGGCCCGCTGCGGAAAACATTGCACCCGCCACCACCACAAATGCCCCAAGATAACCTACAAAATTGAGCACTGGTGCGGCAAAATAGCCTGGCCAGGCAAGTGCTAACAGATCTGAAAATAGCAGGGTAAACAATGGGGTCAGCGTCACTAATGCACTGACCTGCGATGCCTGCCATCTCGCCATCGCTTCCGCTAAGGCGCCATATCCTACTAAGGTATTCGCGCCGCAAAACAACAAACAGGCAAACTGCCAGCCGCTGAGCTGTGAAAGCATCGCCGGACTGGCCAGCGGGAGCAATGCGATAGAACATAAAGTGTACAGCAAAAACAGGATTTGAGGTGAGGCGAGTTGGCGTAAGAGAACCTTTTGCGCCACGCCGTAGATAACCCAAACCGTTGCTGCCCCGACGCCAAATAGCACACCAAGTGTGTAATCGGTCAGACGGGTGAATATCTCAATCAGACTGGTATTAAAAAACAATATCAACCCGAAAACCAACATAGTGGCCCCAATGACCTGTGTGATCCGCATCCTTTCTTTCAGGATAATCACACTGGCCAGCATCATACCGACTGGCGAAAGCTGACCGATAACCTGAGAAGCCGTTGGGCTTAAAAATTGCAGTGAAGAACTAAAAAGAACAAAGTTCCCCATCAATCCGCAGGTGGCGATCAATACTAAAACTAGCCAGCGTGGCCGACTGAATATCACTCTGGGTGGCAAACGGCGCTTTGCAGCAAGAATGCAGCCCAGCACAATTGCCGCCATCGAAAACCGGTACCAGACCACCGTAAAGGGATCCATTATCACTAATACCTGCTTCATGGCGATAGGCAAAGAGCCCCAACTCATGGCAGTGATCAGCGCTAACATAATCCCAACAGGTGCCTGCGATTTACTGTCCATATTCCGCCAGAATGGGCTAACCAGAATGTAAAAAGCCCCGCAACGAGTTGCGGGGCTTACATCTATTTACTAAGACGAGAAAAACTTATTCAGCGTCGATGCTGATGTACTTACGGTTTTTCGGGCCTTTAACTTCGAACTTGACTTTACCGTCAGCCAAAGCAAACAGAGTATGGTCCTTGCCGCAACCCACGTTGATACCAGCGTGGAATTTGGTGCCGCGCTGACGAACGATGATGCTGCCTGCCAGTACTGCTTCGCCGCCAAAGCGTTTTACGCCCAGACGTTTAGCTTCTGAATCGCGACCGTTGCGTGTGGAGCCGCCAGCCTTTTTGTGTGCCATTGTTCCGCTCTCCTAGTCTTAAGCGCTGATGCCGGTGATTTTAACGTCAGTGAACCACTGACGGTGGCCCTGCTGCTTACGATAGTGCTTACGACGACGAAACTTAACGATTTTGACTTTAACGCCACGACCGTGAGCAACGATTTCAGCTTTAACGATACCGCCAGCAACTAACGGCAGGCCGATATTGATTTCTTCACCGTTTGCAATCATCAGAACTTGATCAAACTCGATCGTTTCGCCAGTTGCGATGTCAAGCTTCTCAAGGCGGATAGTCTGCCCTTCGCTGACACGGTGTTGTTTACCACCACTTTGGAAAACCGCGTACATATAAAACTCCGCTTTCCGCGCACTCAACTTTGTATAGTTCAGAGGGCGCTATAAATATTCACAATAGGGCGCGAATTCTACGCAAAAAATCAGAGTAAGACAAGAGCACAATGACCACAAAAGAAGAAAAAAAGCGCAGTTCTTTCGTTATCATTTATCTACACTGTTTTTCAAGTACAATCCCCTTTACAGTTAGCGCCATGTGCCAATGTGAGCCAGATCTCATTGCGGTGAAGAGAACAACAGCCGAAAAAACACAATGAACCTAGAACAGATTATCGATCTTACTCAGGACGACATGGCTGCGGTCAACGCATCCATCCTTGAACAGTTGAACTCCGAAGTTTCACTCATCAATCAACTGGGATATTACATCATCAGCGGTGGCGGTAAACGCATCCGTCCAATGATTGCAGTACTGGCGGCCAGAGCGCTCTCTTACGAAGGCGACAAGCACATCAAAGTCGCTGCACTGATTGAGTTTATCCATACCGCCACGTTATTGCACGATGACGTTGTCGATGAATCAGATATGCGCCGGGGTAAAGCAACCGCCAACGCCGCTTTTGGTAATGCCGCAAGCGTCCTGGTCGGGGATTTCATCTATACCCGCGCATTCCAGATGATGACAGATCTCGAGTCGTTGCCGGTTCTGGCCCTGATGGCGAAAGCGGTCAATGTGATTGCAGAAGGCGAAGTACAGCAGTTGATTAACTGCAACGATCCTGACATCACCGAAGACAGCTACATGCAGGTTATCTACAGCAAAACAGCGCGTCTGTTCGAAGCTGCCTCTCAGTCTTCTGCCATGCTGGCTGGCGGAACTCAGGAACAGATCCTTGCTTTGCAAGATTACGGCCGTTACCTGGGCACTGCATTCCAGCTGATTGACGACTTGCTCGATTATGATGCTGACGGCGAAACGTTGGGCAAAAATACCGGCGATGACCTTGATGAAGGTAAACCGACATTGCCGCTTTTGCATGCAATGCAGCATGGCGATGAAAAACAGGCGGCCATGATCCGTAATGCTATCGAAGAAGGTAATGGGCGCCATTTACTGGAACCTGTATTAGCAGCCATGCACCAATGGGGCTCCCTGGAATACACCCGTCAGCGGGCCGAAGAAGAAGCTGACAAGGCCATAAAGGCCCTTCAATTGTTGCCAGAGTCTGTCTATCGCTCGGCACTTGAAGGCCTGGCGCATCTTTCAGTGAAACGCGACTTCTGATGTTTATCTGTCGTACCTGGCACTTGTCAGGCAGGTACGACAGTTTTCAACGCTAGTTTTCGTCAGGCTTGCGCAACCTGTTTAACACTTCCGAAACGCCTTCTCTCACAATAAACGCGATCATTGTTTCACGTTCTGGTTCTCTCAATTGTTTGTAGCTTTCAATCCAGATTGCCAGAGGATCCTGATGCGAGGTATAGACATACTCCGCAGAATGCTCGTTCATCGCCAGACTGGCGACCGTATTACCGGGCAGACTGTCTATGTGATATTCCACCGCACGCCCTTGTACACCGCGTCTTCTCCTTTTAATCCAGCATAACCTGCGCGCCATTCCATGCACGCCTTGTGTCGAAGTTGGGAGCCCTTCTTTACCGGTTAATTCCTTTGCTGCAAACCACTCTTTTTTCATAACGATCCTTGTCTTTCTTATATAAACCACTAAGAAAGTTTCTGTTATAAATCCATGAGAATAATGCCGATACTTTCCTGAAACCTCCGGCGTCTATTTTAAAGATGACTTTAACGCCGAGTTTTAAGGAAAACCTCTACTTAACGGAAAGAAGATATTCAATTTTTCGAAATGAGTCTACTGCTGAGTCAAAAAGTTTCCATGAATTTTCTTTATCAAAAACTGAATGAACAGCGTAATACTCTCTTTTTAGAAACAAACGAAATGAAGTCAAAAGAAAAAGGGCATGCAAAACAATAAATACTTAAACAACAACATGTTAAATTATTAATATTTAAAATTAAACAGATTTTCTTTATAAAAACATAGTAAATTATTTATTAATAAACTCCATCCATTGTGGTAATGGATGATAAAGATCAAAAAACGCACAATAGAATAACTTATCCAATTTACGTGATTTCAAACTTGCACGTAATACATCATAAAAACAGACACCAATCACAAAAAGCAATACGAATTTACTTGTTTGTTTTAATCAGAATAAGAAGGTATTTTCTAAATGAAAGCAATGCGGGTTTTTCGGAAACATTGATTTAAATGGGTGAATCTGGAAAAAACAACCGTAGAATATATATTTAAAAAAAATACATTCGAAAACTATATTTGAACAAATAAGGAAGCCATCATGAATACAAGGAACGAAGACTGGCATCAGGCCGATATCATTGCCGCACTAAGAAAGAAAGGAACTACGCTGGCGGCGGTATCTCGCTCGGCAGGCTTAAGTTCTTCAACCTTATCAAACGCGCTATCACGGCCGTGGCCAAAAGGGGAACTACTCATTGCAAGTGCGCTTGGACTCCATCCTTCAATTATCTGGCCAAGCCGCTATTTTGACGCCAAGACCTTTAAAATCATCGAACGTCGTTGTCGTACACCTAATGCTTCTCGTGACTAAATCACGTCGGGTATAATGTAAAAACCGCCGGGTTACACCGGCGGTTTTAAAGATGAAGCATCAGTTATTGATAAACTGTTCACCGAGCTCAATATCTTTTCGCAGGATATCCAGCATGGATTCAAGCGATTGTTGTTCAAACGCGCTCAGTTTGCCGACATCCAGCAGCTCAGCAATCCCGTTCTTGCCCAGCAAAACAGGCTGCGCGAAGAAACGGGTATGTTCACCCTTCCCTTCGACATACGCACATTCCACTACGTTACTTTCACCCTGCATGGCACGCAGCAATGAAAGTCCGAAACGCGCAGCGGCCTGCCCCATCGACAGCGTTGCAGATCCGCCTCCGGCTTTTGCTTCGACAACTTCGGTACCTGCATTCTGAATGCGCTTGGTGAGAGAGATGATTTCTTCATCGCTGAACGTTACACCAGGAACCTGAGAAAGCAGTGGAAGGATCGTCACACCGGAGTGTCCGCCGATCACCGGCACTTCAATCTCATCGGGCTGTTTGCCTTTCAGTTGTGCAACGAACGTGTTGGAACGGATAGCATCGAGTGTCGTAATTCCAAAGAGTTTATTTTTATCGTACACACCGGCACTTTTCAGCACTTCCGCCGCAATGGCGACTGTGGTGTTGACCGGATTGGTAATAATACCGATACAGGCTTTCGGGCAGGTTTTCGCGACCTGTTGGACAAGATTACGAACGATACCGGCATTAACATTGAACAGATCGGAACGATCCATACCTGGTTTTCGCGCCACACCTGCTGAAATCAGAACAATATCCGCACCTTCCAGCGCTGGCGTGGCATCTTCGCCACAGAAACCTTTGATTTTTACTGCGGTTGGAATGTGACTGAGATCGACAGCAACGCCCGGCGTCACCGGTGCGATATCATATAATGAGAGTTCGGAACCGGAAGGTAGCTGGGTCTTAAGCAGAAGTGCGAGGGCCTGACCGATACCGCCCGCAGCACCGAGAACTGCAACTTTCATCCTATACTCCTTTTTTATCATTAACTTATAAGTGTCGTGGAATTATTTTGGTTGTGACCTTAATCACTTACGCTGTTAAAAACAATCGCTCACCTGCAGAGAATCTGAGATGGGTCGTTTAGAAAGTAAAAAAATACTTTCAAACGGCCTTTATCCGGTCTTTTGTGACTTTTTATCGGAAAGCTTCCCTTAAAAGTAGCACCCCAAAACCTGTCAGGTTAATAAATGGTTAAATTTGGTTCATTGTGTGAGCTGAATCGAAGTCATCATGCCCACTCATTGAGTCGAAAAGCACTTCTGCAATGCACAATTTTGGCATATTCATGAAAAAACCTCTGATGCGACATCCGTCACATTCCTTGCGCAGTGGTGAATCAGCGATTTACCTCCGGAAGGCATGTTGCATAAAAATGCAATTATCTGCATAATCAGCTTAACGATGATCAAGAGACCAGGGTGCAAAATGCGTAATCCTGCCAAACAGGAAGATTTAATCAAAGCCTTCAAAGCATTGTTGAAGGAAGAGAAATTCAGCTCTCAGGGCGAAATTGTCGTCGCACTCCAGGAGGAGGGGTTCGAAAACATCAATCAGTCCAAAGTCTCACGGATGTTGACCAAATTCGGCGCGGTGCGTACACGCAATGCAAAAATGGAAATGGTGTACTGCCTGCCAGCCGAGATAGGTGTGCCCACCACCACCAGCCCGCTGAAGAATCTGGTGCTGGATATTGACTATAATGAAGCCGTAGTGGTT
Organism: Rahnella inusitata; assembly: GCF_965118895.1. Classification (GTDB taxonomy): domain Bacteria; phylum Pseudomonadota; class Gammaproteobacteria; order Enterobacterales; family Enterobacteriaceae; genus Rahnella; species Rahnella inusitata_A. Next base: position 74,061 of record NZ_CBCPJJ010000018.1, on the reverse strand, counting down.
ATCCGCACCAGTCCCGGTGCTGCACAGCTGATCGCGCGTTTACTTGATTCGCTGGGTAAATCAGAAGGCATTCTCGGCACTATCGCGGGTGATGACACGATTTTCACCACCCCGGCACGCGGATTTAGCGTGAAACAACTCCACGACGCCATTCTGAGTTTGTTTGAACAAGAGCTGTAAGCCGCTGTTATAGTACAAGGCCGCGCGCTCCCATTCTGTGCCGGGGGTCAGAAGAACAGAATTTCTGACCTCAGGCCAGTCGCTTTACCCTTCTTTTATACTGGTTAAATCTCACATCCTTGCAAAAACCTCCCTTTCCTGGCAAATCGCGACATCCCTTATCAGCCCTATTCTGTTAACTCTCGTCACAACACGCCCATTTCCGTCACATAAATATTTCAATGATGTGATTCACCGCAAAAATAAGCACGGATAATCAAATTGGCTCAATTCGTTGATTTTGCGAAAAAAGAACACCAAAAGAACGTTTTATAGGCGTTTTTTATAACTTTCCGTTATTAAAAACACCAATAGCGCACACATAACAACTCAAATAACTATTAGCAAACTATTAATATTTGAAGTGACTAGATGTATACTCATTTCCGTGGTGTAACACACCAGTTGTTGGAACACATAATAAATTCGACGAGGTCAATCATGAACGTTAAAACTACAATCGCAACTTTAAGCATTCTCTCTGCCCTGTCATTTGGTGCTTTTGCAGCACAACCTGTTACTCAGGATCAAGCGGCAAATCTGCAGGCAAAAGGGATGATCAGCGTCAGCGGCGTAGCCGGTGCACCTTCTGATATCCGTCAGGCCCTGTCTGACAAAGCCGATGCAAAAGGTGCTAAAGCTTTCCGTGTTATTGAAGTGCGTCAGGAAGGTAACTACCACGCAACCGCAGAAATCTACCAGTAAATCACCCGGTAGACACAGCGAAGGGGCCTGAACGAATCAGGCCCGTGTATCAGACGGATTTATCACTGCCAGCTTTACGTTCCCGAACGCTCACCGCGCCCGAACCACAGTAAAACAGCCCTGATAGATCTACATTTGAAGCGACGTTGTTCTCTCAGATTGCATCAACGTCAGTAAAATCAGGAAATTATCATGAAAATCATTACTACTCTCGCCGCGCTTAGTCTTTTATCCGCTATTTCTTTCGGTGCATCTGCCGCACAACTGGTGACTAACCAGCAAGCTGAAAATCTGCAATCTATGGGTGTGATCAGCGTCAGCGGTGTAGACGGTGTGCCAACCGATATCCGCCAGCAGCTGTCTGATAAAGCTGATGCTAAAGGCGCAAAATCTTATCGTGTGATTGAAGCCCATAACGAAGGTGCTTATCACGCGACAGCAGAAATCTACCAGTAAGATTTCTCAGTATTACCCTGAACAAAAGCCACTGTTTGAGTATTTTTTGAATTAGCGTTACGGGTTCAACAGCCACAGATCGTCGAAACGACGCTGTTGAGGCTGGAAGAGAGCTGACACTGCCACTGCCGCGCTCTCTTACTAACGATACCCTCGTCGTCCTGTCCGACGACACCCTTTGGCTCCCATAAAATTTTGGGAGCTTTTTTTTGTCTGCTGGTCGGCCATCCTCTAAAAACGACAAAAAAAAGCACAGCCAAAGCTGTGCTTTTTTTCGGTAAGACAACGTTTATTGCTGTTCTGCCGCGCTGGCTTTCGCCGCCAGAGCAGACAGCAGTTTTCCATGGATACCGCCAAAACCGCCGTTACTCATCACCAGAATGTGATCGCCCGGCAATGATGCCTTGATCACCATATCCACCAGCGTATCTACATCGGCACTCCAGTGCGCAGGCTGAATACAGTGTTCAGCCATTTCAGCGACCTGCCACGGAATATGCTGCGGCTGTAGCAGGAAGACCTCGTCAGCACGGCCAAGAGACGGTGCCAGTTCATTTTTGCTCATGCCCATTTTCATGGTATTGGAGCGCGGTTCGAGGACAGCCAGAATACGCGCCGTTCCGCCCACTTTGCTGCGCAGAGCGGAGAGCGTCGCCAGGATCGCAGTCGGATGATGCGCGAAATCGTCATATACACTGACGCCGTTTTCCACGCCGCGCAGTTCCAGACGACGACGGGCATTGATGAAATCACCCAATGCTTTACAGGCATCTTCCGGTTTCACACCCACATGACGCGCTGCGGCGATAGCCATCAGCCCGTTATGCATGTTGTGTTCACCGACCAGATTCCAGTTCACCTGCCCGACAATTTCACCTTTCAGGTATACGTTGAAAGAGCTGGCATCCGGTGTAAGTTTTTTCGCATCCCACGCACAGGCGTCAGTGTCACCCACAAACTCCTGCTCACTCCAGCAGCCCATCGCCATGACTTGCTTGAGCGGAGTATCGTGCTCCGGCAGGATAATTTTGCCTTTGCCCGGCACCAGACGCACCAGATGATGGAACTGTTTCTGGATAGCTTTCAGGTCGTCAAAAATATCAGCGTGATCGAACTCAAGGTTGTTGAGTACCAGAGTACGCGGGCTGTAATGTACGAATTTAGAGCGCTTATCAAAGAAGGCGCAGTCGTACTCATCCGCTTCAATCACCATAAACGGACTGTTGCCCAGACGCGCCGAAACCTCAAAATTGCCTGGTACACCACCGATAACATAGCCCGGCTCATAGCCGCAGGCTTCGAGGATCCACGTCACCATGCCGGCGGTGGTCGTTTTGCCATGCGTACCGGCAACGGCAATGACCCAGCGCTCTGGCAAAACGTGGTCGTGCAACCATTGCGGGCCGGACACGTAAGGGATGCCCTGCTCCAGTACGGCTTCGACACACGGGTTCCCGCGGGTCATCGCGTTACCAATGATCACCAGATCGGGCTGAGGGTCTAACTGTGCAGGATCGTAACCCTTAATCAGCTCAATCCCCTGATTTTCCAGCAGCGTACTCATCGGTGGATAAACGTTGTCGTCCGAACCAGTAACCTGATGCCCCTGAGCACGAGCCAGCATCGCCAGCCCGCCCATAAACGTGCCGCAAATCCCAAGAATATGAATGCGCATATATTTTCCATTAATGCCTTTAAGTCAGCCGCCATTCTACCGCTCAGAATCCTCCAGAAGAAATGGATTTGCCTATGATTCATCCATATATTTGGGCTAAACTGCCCACGCTCTTGTAAAGGTTTTATTAACGAACCGTTATCCATCCTAGATTCAGGGAACGTGTTATGAAAACGTTAGGCGAATTTATTGTTGAAAAACAGCAAGACTTTCCTCATGCAACCGGTGAGCTCACCGCCTTGCTCTCAGCAATAAAACTCGGCGCTAAAATCATTCACCGTGACATCAACAAAGCGGGTCTGGTTGATATTCTTGGTACCAGCGGCGCAGAAAATGTTCAGGGCGAAGTACAGATGAAACTTGATCTGTATGCGAATGAGAAGTTAAAAGCAGCCATGAAAGCACGCGGCGAAATTGCCGGCATCGCGTCTGAAGAAGAAGATGAAATTGTCATTTTCGAGGGCGAACGCGCTGAAAATGCAAAATACGTCATCTTGATGGATCCGCTCGATGGCTCCTCAAATATCGACGTTAATGTCTCCGTCGGTACCATCTTCTCCATTTACCGTCGAACTACGCCACTCGGCCAGTCCGTGACTGAAGCCGATTTCCTGCAGCCGGGCAATCGTCAGGTCGCCGCTGGCTATGTGGTTTACGGCTCTTCCACCATGCTGGTTTACACCACCGGCGTTGGCGTTCATGCCTTTACTTACGATCCTTCACTCGGTGTCTTCTGCCTCTCCCATGAAAAAGTCCGCTACCCGGCCACCGGCAGCATGTACTCGATCAATGAAGGTAACTACATCAAATTCCCGCTCGGCGTAAAAAAATACATCAAATATTGTCAGGAGCAGGACGAAGCTACGCTGCGCCCTTACACCTCACGTTACATTGGTTCTCTGGTAGCAGATTTCCACCGTAACCTGCTGAAAGGCGGCATTTATATCTACCCAAGTACAGCAACCCATCCAAACGGCAAACTCCGTTTATTGTACGAGTGCAATCCGATGGCGTTCCTGGCCGAACAGGCGGGTGGCAAAGCCAGCGACGGCAAAAATCGTATTCTGGATATCATTCCGCAGAAACTGCATGAACGCGCGCCGTTCTTCGTCGGTAACAGCTCAATGGTTGAAGATGCAGAACGCTTTATCGCACAATTCCCTGATGAATAAATTCTGCCCTACAAAAAACATCAAAGAATGAACGTGATACCTCTGTAACTTAGCGTTGAACCAACGTAAAAAGGTGGCTTTTAAGCCACCTTTTTTATTGCGCGCAGGTTCAGAGCTCGCGTTTAGTACTGCCCGGCGGAATTGAGCTTAAACACCGCCATGCTTTCCGCTAGCAGTTGCGCCTGTTCCTCCAGAGAACGCGTTGCCGCCGTCGCCTGTTCGACTAACGCAGCGTTCTGCTGTGCGACCTGATCCATCTGGGTGATCGCCACGTTCACCTGTTCAATGCCGTGCGTTTGCTCGGTGGTGGCAATCGAGATTTCACGCATCAGGCTGGTCACGCGCGTGACTTCGCTGGAGATTTCCAGCATCGTCGCGGCGGCAGACTTCACCATATTCGATCCTTCCGCTACCCGGCTTTCTGAATCCCCAATCAGCTCTTTGATCTCTTTGGCCGATTGCGCGCTGCGCTGTGCCAGACTACGGACTTCACCCGCGACGACGGCAAAACCGCGCCCCTGCTCGCCTGCTCGCGCAGCTTCAACTGCGGCGTTCAGCGCCAGAATATTGGTCTGGAAGGCAATGCCGTCAATTACCGTAATAATGTCGCCGATACGCTTCGAACTGTCGGTAATCCCCTGCATTTTGGCCATCACCTGATTGACCACCTGGCTGCCTTTGTCCGCAATGGATGACACACTTTGCGCCAGCTGGTTAGCCTGCTCGGAGTTGGCAGCGTTCATCCGCACGGTAGACGTCAGCTGTTCCATGCTCGCTGCCGTTTCCTCGAGCGAAGCGGCAGATTCTTCCGTGCGCTGCGCCAGATGCACGTTCCCGGCCGCCAGTTCGCGCGAGCCGACATCAATCTGATTTCCTGCATCGCGAACACGACCCACCGACAGCACCAGTGAATCCTGCATTTGTTTCATCGCTTTCAGCAATCGGCCCATCTCGTTGTTATGGGAATCGTCGATTTCGTGGGTCAGATCGCCTTTGGCAATGTATTCCAACTGAGCGATGGAAAACGTCAGCGGATGCATGATCAGTTTCTGCAACGCAAACCACGCCAGTATCGCAATCGTCAGTGCGACGATGAAAGCCACAGCGATAATGGTTAGCTGAATATGTGCCTGCGTGCGCGCCTGCTCAATACGCTGATTGGTGTTATCCACCGCATAGGCGCGAAAGTCAGTCAGCGCTTTGTCGTAAGCATTGCTATACGGCGTGATTTTGTTTTCCAGCACATCGTAATAGTTGTCAGCGCTTTGCGACTGGAGAGCCTGAAGAACGGGAAGAAGTCCATTGGCTTTATAAGCTTCGTAGGTTTTTTTCACCGCGGCCGATAAATCCCTGCCGCGCTGGGTTTCGTCCTCAATGCTGACGAATTTCGCCAGATCGGCATCCGCCTGTTTAATGTAACCGGCGATGCGGTCGGACGTCGCTTTTGCATCGTCCATCATGCCGATTTCCAGCTGACGAACGGCCACTCCGCTGGCGACGCGGGTACGCAGTGAGTAACTGTAGCTGTCAGCCAGCGAGCCTAACTCCTCGCCCTGAAGCTGATTAATCTTTTGCAATGATGTGGCACTTTGCCTGATGGCATTGGCGCCCAGCACGCTCACCAGCAATAAAATCAGGGTCATAAACACTAACAGGCCGATCAGACCGGCCTTTACGCTCAGCTTATTCAACATACGGTGTTATCCAGTGATTCAGGTGAAAAGGAGAAATGCATATCGTGGTAGGGGTCAGGTTTAACCTGACTTTTATTTGAATAGAGTTATCGGCAATTGACTGAAATACTTGATAAGAAAAGCAAAAACAGGCAGTTACACGGTGAAAAGGCGCAGGCGTGAATTTTACTGCCAGAAGGTCAGTTTTTGCAGCTACGCAACAGCAGGTCGTGCCGGAATATACGAAAGCGACATTCGGAGAAAAGGACGGGAATTCACGGGAGACTTGGCTATAATGTGCGGCACTCTATTCCTGGTTCAATTGAAGGAAACCAACCATGAGCTTACTGAATGTACCTGCTGGCAAAGACATGCCAGAAGATATCTACGTTGTTATCGAAATCCCGGCAAACGCTGATCCGATCAAATACGAAGTAGATAAAGACACCGGCGCACTGTTCGTAGACCGTTTCATGTCTACCGCAATGTTCTACCCGTGCAACTATGGTTACATCAACCACACTCTGTCTCTGGATGGCGACCCGGTTGACGTTCTGGTGCCAACACCATACCCACTGCAACCGGGTTCTGTGATCCGTTGCCGTCCGGTTGGTATGCTGAAAATGACCGACGAAGCGGGCGAAGATGCGAAACTGGTTGCCGTTCCGCACACTAAACTGAGCAAAGAATACGATCACATCAAAGATGTGAACGACCTGCCAGAACTGCTGCGCGGCCAGATCACTCACTTCTTCGAGCAATACAAAGCGCTGGAAAAAGGCAAATGGGTGAAAGTTGACGGCTGGGCTGACGCTGCTGCTGCCAAAGAAGAGATCGTGGCTTCTTTCGAACGTGCAAAAAACAAGTAATTGACTCTATAAATCATTGCTTGCTCTGCACAAAAAAACACCGCCAGATGGCGGTGTTTTTTTATGTATTACGCGTTGATACACAACGTTTATTTTTCGACGACTTTGCTCAGATCACTCACTACACCGCGTCGTTACGCTTCACCCAGTCACCACCTTCTATTCTCGGCACACCATCCAGTGAGCGAATGTAGAGGTAAATCCAGGCGCTGCCGTACGGCGTCGAAATCAGCTCGCGACGATAATCTTTCGTATTACTTTTCAGTTCATCCAGCTCGGCTAAAATAGACGAGGTGATGCGGTAAACTTCGCAGTAGACCTTCCCTTCCCCTGGAATGACAGCAGGATAGTGCCCCAGATTATAGAGCGCGTATCCTTCCAGCTCATGGTCACCCAACCATTGAGCGTTCGTCATCCAATGACTGTTGCCTTGCTTGCGTCGCAGACTACCGTAAACAATTATTCGCATGTTTATATTCGTATAGTAAAAGTCACATGAATTAGAACTCAAACTGATAGAGCAAATCCAATGCCTGATCGATGCCCGATACCGCCTGCAGATAAAGCTTCGGCATCAACCTATAGCGTAAAGTGAGTGTTGCCAGTGAGTCGAAAATCCCAACGCCATATTTCACCTGTAAACCCGGTAAAACATACCCACTGACCACCACCTGGGAGCTGTCTCCCACGCCCTGAGTATCCAGTGCCAGATTGCTGACACCAAACGCCTCGCCGATTTTACCCACAAGTTTACCACTTTGTGCAACCCCCAACCCGATAAGAGCTGAAGTCATTGCCCCGCTATCGCCGCCAGAATTGTCTAAACCCTGCCCGCGAAGCAGGTAGGACAAGGCTTCCTGCTGAGACATCGCCGGATCTGAGAATATTTCAAGTTTTGGTGCATCGGCCTCGCCGGTGACCCTTAAACCCGCCACAACGTCGTTTTCGGTCGCTTCCGGATTACGAATCGCTTCCAGATTCAGCAGTGGCTGGTCCGCAGGGCCAGAGAATAACAACTGGCCTTTACGCACAATCAGATCCTGTCCGTAGGCGTGGAAACGGCCGGAAGGAATATTGATTTGGCCGTTCAGGCCAAGACCACGGCTATCCTGAGCCACTTTCAGCGCGCCTTCGAGACGGGCTTTCAGGCCGAACGCATCCAGACGCACATCTTTGCCGATATTCACCATCAGATTGCTGTTGATCGGAATTGAGGCCGTTGCCGGTTTGATCGGCTGACGCTGATCGTTGAGCATCACTTCGTCTGACGAGACACCGACCGCGCTTTCCGGCAGTTCCTGTACCGTAATGCGCGCCCACGGAATATCCACCGAGCCGTTCAGCGAGAATAGCTGTGGCGTGGCGTCGAACACCAGATCCGGTGAAACGTCCAGGCGTACCATCGGCGGTACAGAAACCCGCACGCGATCGCCGCGCGCTGCAATACGGGCACGCCAGGCATTCAGTTCGCTCCAGTCGGCGTTGCCATTAAGTTCCAGCTGCCCGTGTGCAGTTTTAATCACCCCTTCCATCAGCGATGACATACCGTTGAAATTAATATTGATATTGGCGTCGGTAATATCGAACGGCATAAACTGACCGTCGAAATCGACTCCGCTCAGCGCAAGCTTGCCAAAGACCTGCGGCTTCTGCGCGTCGCCGCCCAGCCGCAGATTGGCGTTCAGAATGCCGGAGGCTTTCTCACCGTCCATCAGCGCCGGTTGCAACAGCGCCATCGAGATGCGGGTGATATTGACGTTGCCAGTGAGATTGCGCTTGCCTTGCGGATCGGCAATCTGGATGTTGCCATCCAGTTGGCCGTTGTTGGTGATACGGATCAGCCAGTCGAGCGTCGCACGTCCATTGTTCAGCCCGGCATTCAAATTCAGCGTATCAAATGCAACGGGCAGCGGACTTCCCTGCACCAGTTGCTGGACCTTCACACCTTTGCCGATAAGCGAAACGCTGGCCTGAGGCAATCCGCCGTCGGCTTTCCAGCTGACGTCGGCCTTCCCGCTGAAGACACCGCTGAGCTGCGTGTCATCGGTCAGGAAGGGTTTGATCATCGCCAGATCAAAGCGGTTGAGCACTACGCTCGCCTGCCCGCTGGCACCGGCATCAATGGTTTTCGGGACGCACAGACTGGCGTTAGGGTTTTGCCAGCAATGCGGGCCGACGGTGATCCGTTGTTCTTTGTTGAAATAATCCAGCGCGATAGAACGGTTAAGACGCCATTCGCCGACCGGCGTATCTAACAATGTATTGGTGACATTACCTTTCCATTCCTCTGTCGCGCGATCAAAACTGCCGCTCAGCGCCAGACGGCCAGACACCGGTTTACCTTCGACTTTGAGCGTCAGTTGATGCTGTTTCTCGTTGCCTTTGGCGTCCAGATTGATATCAGTGATGTCCAGCGCATCCTGTTTAAGCTGTTGAATGCGGACCGCAAGATTGCCCTGAATCTGGTCGGTAGAACTGACGTCACCTTTTACATCCACACGACGGATGGTCAGCGCCTGCCATTTCAGACCGGTCGCCGTCAGGTCAGCCAGTAACTTCGGCGCTTTGAGATCCCCGCGCAGTTGCAGCATCCCTTTTGCCACTCCGCCCAGCCCCGGCAGTGCGCCGTCGAGGTGCGGTGCATCGACTTTGGCGTCCAGATCCCAGGTCTCGCTGAGTTTGCCTTTCACATCCAGATTATTGCGGCCCAGTTCAAGGTGCAGCTGCGGAATATCCCACTGCCCGTAACTGTTCCCGCGCAGATTGCCCTGCGCTTTGACGGCGTTTTGTTTGACGTTGCCGCTGAGCTCCAGTACCGGAACCTGTACCTGCCAGGTACCGCCGTAGAGGCTGCCGCGTGTGGCGATTTTCCCCTGCAATTTCGCAGGCCAGTCCGGCCATTGTTTGGCGGTATTAATACCGGTCAGCTTCAGTTCACTGTTCCAGCTAATGGCTTTGCTCCAGTCCACCACGCCTGTCAGGTCGGTATTTCCCTCCAGCGCCGCCAGACGCAGTAACGTCAGCCTGAACTGCTCTACGTTCCCCTTACCGTCCAGCGTCAGCGTGGCAGGTGGGATCTGATCGCCTTTAAAATCGGAGCGCAAAGACAGTGCGTAATCCGTCGCTTTACCGCTGAAGTTCAGCTTAAAGCCTTTGACCTGATACTGCGGCGTACCGGCCAGCGGCCACTGTAGGGCATCGCTGGTGAGTTTGAGTTCGACAGGTAACCCGGCCTCCGCCAGCTGAGTTTGCAGCGCCAGTTGCGCACGCACCGGGCCGGAAAGATTCAGGGCGACGTCCAGTTTGTCGCGCAGACCGCCCGCGACCTTCAGTTTGATCTTTTCACCTTTGACCGGATCAACGTTCACGGCGGTGTTGATGGTCATCTCCACCGGCCAGTTTTGATTCAGCGTCGCCTGCCCGATCCCGTCCAGAGAGCCCTGCGGCGAACGGATCATCAGCTTATCGAGCTTAACAAGCTGATCCTGCGTACTGGCTTTCAGTTCGAAACGGGTGATCAGCACGTCGGTATCGCCTGTAAGGCGCAGGTTTTCAGCGGTAATTTGCTGAATATCCAGATCCACCGGCAAACGGTAATCAGGTAACTCAGGCAGCAGCGGTTTGGCGAACAGCTCCTGCAACGTTTCACCCAGTGGCTTCTCTGGCACTACGGCAACCGGTTCGGCCGGTTTGCCGGTGGCTTTCTCCACCGCTTTATCCTGCGCGGCCTGCACCACATCCGGTAACGGGTTGACCGGTGTTTTCGGCAGAGCGATCAGTAATCCGCCGATCTGGGTTGGCATCAGCTGAATCACGCGGCCTTCCCAATGTGCGCCGGTGCGGAACGACGCCAGTGAAATCGCGCGGTCATCCAGCGTGACGTTGATATTCTCAAGCGTCAGCACGCGCAGCGTAATCGGATACGGCGTGCTGAGATTGGTCAGCGGCTCACTGTTTTCGGGTTCAGGTTGCGGCTGCGCGGGTGTCATCTCTTTGGTGTTCACCACCACATTGACGTCTTTGACCCGCAGCGCATTCACGCACAGCGCGCTGTTTTTCAGGCAGGAAAAATCGAGGGAGAGATGAAACTCTCCGGCTTTTACATCCACACCCGGCATTTCGTAGTGCACGCCTTTAAGCGTCAGATCGCGCCATCCGCCTTCGGTACTGGCGATATTCAGCCCCGGCACGAAGCGATTAGCGCCGTTGATCATCAGGTGCAGGCCGGTTTGCGTACCGACCAGGAAGGCCACCAGCCCCATTAACAGCACCAGGAAGATCAGGAACCCCAGGCAGATTTTCTTAAATAAACTCATAATTCCGGACCCAAACCGATGTAAAACTGCAATCCATGCTCATCTTTATCGCCGACAGGTGCCGCGACATCCAGTTTCACCGGGCCGATCGGTGAAGCCCAGCGCACGCCTACACCCGCGCCGGTTTTGAAATCGTTTTGTGTGATGTCATTGACCGCTTCGCCGGAATCGACGAACACTGCGCCCCACCATTTTCCGGTCACGTTGTACTGATATTCCAGCGAGCCGGTGCCCAGATAGGATGCACCAGTGAGTTTGCCTTCATCGTCGCGCGGGGAAATGGATTTGTATTTGTAGCCGCGAATACTGCGGTCGCCACCGGCGAAGAAGCGCAAGGACGGCGGCACACGTTCGAAATCGTTAGTTTCGATCCAGCCCAGGTTGCCGCGCAGGACAAACCGGTGTTTGTCTTCCAGCGTGCGGATCCAGACGTTTTGCGCCTGAACGACGGCGAAATCGACGTCAGATCCCCAGGTCGTATCGGAGACATCCAGAGAATAACGTTGGGAGTCCCCCCAGGTCGGCATCAGGCCGCCACGCTGACGCGTACGATTGAGGCTGACGCCCGGATAAAGCAGCATCGTGGTGTTGGTAACACTGCCCTGCGTAAAGTGATCGAGGCTCCAGCGCAGATTCACCGCGTGTTGCCAGCCGCTGGAGAGATCCCAGTAGCGCGCCAGATTGACGGTGGTGGAATCTGAATTGGTATCGTTGAGGTCTTCGCGCTTGAAACCGCCCTGAACTAAATAATATTGTTCGAGCGGAGATTTCAGCAGCGGAATTTTATAGCTCAGATCTAAAGACTGTTCCGGCCCGGACAGCGTGGTCGAGGTTTCAAAGCTATGGCCGCGATCGTTGACCCAAGGTTTTTTCCAGTTGGCCGTGACGCGCGGGCCAATGTCTGTGGAATACCCGACACCGGTTTCGATAGTGTTTTCGGTACGCGGTGAAACCAGCGCATTCAGCGGCAAGGTTTTACTGGCTTTGGCATCGGTAAAATCAGGTGAAACCACAACGGAGTTGAACCAGCCGGTCGCGGACAGGCGGCGGTTCAGCTCAGCCAGCTGCGCGGAAGTGTAGTAATCCCCCTTGTGGAATGGCACCAGATTTTGCAGGTAATCATCGCGGATCTGCGAACCCTGATAATGCACATCGCCAAAGCGGTAACGCTCGCCGCTGTCGAACTGGATATCCCAGAATGCTTTGTGTTCATCTTCGATGACGCCCAGCTGGCTTTTCAGCATGTTGGCGTCAAAGTACCCTTTGCGCAGTGCCACACCGGTCAGGGAACTTTTAAAGTGCTCATAGGTACCGTGGTTGAGAATGGTGCCTACCGCGGGAACCTGTGTTTCTTTCAGTTTTTCGAATTCGTTATCTTTATTCGCCTGCCCGGTGATCACCACCGTCGTCCCGGCGATTTTGACCGGCGTACCCGGCGTCACTTTCGCGATCAGTACCGGACGTCCCGGCGGGGGCGTCTCGCGATAATCGAAATCGATCGTCGGCGAATAATAGCCCAGCGGCCGCAAACCTTGCTCAATGGCGGCGCTGACGCGCGCACGAAACCGACCGTTCGCCCCGACTTCATCGCTTTCGATAGAAGACAAACGCACACGAACGTTTTTTTCCAAATCGCCATCCAGGCCTTCCAGCTGCAAACGTACTTTCGCTGCCATGGAAAGTGAGGGGGCGAGCAGTACACATAACAAACCCAGTTCACGATATCGTGGCACACGCACTCCTGCTAATTTTGCTGTCCTGTTAAAATTTCAGATGCCCGCCGGAGAAAATCCGCCCATCTTTGGCAGATTCAGCGTTTAATGTCTGATGAAGGCAGTTTAGTGCCAATCCTGTGAAAATGTTCAACGACGGCGCAACGTTCCCCGTATTGTGTGCAAAGACGCAATCAGATACAACTAAGAGTGACCCGTTGGTCGTTAATCTCTGTTACTAATTTTGTTCACTAATGCAACAAATGGAGTCTCCCGTGGTGCAACTTTCCGACAAAACGCATGCAGTAAATCAAGAAGATGCGTTACCTGGCCGTACAACACCGATGCCAGTGGCAACGACTCACGCCGTGAATGGTCATTCGATGACGTATGTTCCTGACAATATGGAAGTCGCGGTTTTTGCGATGGGATGCTTCTGGGGCGTAGAGCGTTTGTTCTGGCAACTGGAAGGGGTTCACAGCACGGCAGCCGGTTACAGCGGCGGTTTTACCCCGAACCCGACTTACCGTGAAGTCTGCACCGGCCAGACCGGCCATGCCGAAGTGGTGCGTGTGGTCTTCGACCCGTCCGTTATCAGCTACGCGAAGCTGTTGCAGATTTTCTGGGAAAATCACGATCCGGCGCAGGGGATGCGTCAGGGCGGCGATATCGGCACGCAGTATCGTTCGGCGTTATACGTGCTAAGCGCAGAGCAGCAGGATCAGGCGCTGGCCAGTCTGGCGAGTTTCCAGCAGGCAATGGACAACGCGAACGATAAGCGCACCATTACCACTGAAATTAGCGAAGCCCTGCCGTTCTATTATGCAGAAGACGATCATCAGCAATATCTGTTTAAAAACCCGGAAGGTTACTGTGGTTTAGGCGGAATTGGTGTCTGTCTGCCACCGCAATAATGCGGGATTTTTAAGCGCTGGCGGCGGTCTCAGTGCTGCTGCTATACTATGCGGGTCACAAATGTGGCCCATTAAAATTATTTCTGGCAATTATCTTTGTTTTTTTCATCCTTAATGCTTCTTTCTTCTGAACCGACTTTTAATCACAGATTAAAATGACGTTGAGCTGAGTCATCAATAAGCAGCAAAAATAATGAGTGCCTTTCCCTGCCGGTTCATACCGGTGTTAAACGGATAGATTATGTTAAACAGTATCTTACTGATTCTTTTACTTATCGCGATCAGTGCCTTTTTCTCGCTTTCAGAGATCTCGCTGGCCGCTTCCCGCAAGATAAAACTTAAACAGTTGGCAGACGAAGGAAACGTCAATGCCTCCCGCGTAATGAAACTGCAGGAAACCCCTGGCCTGTTCTTCACCGTGGTACAGATTGGCCTGAATGCCGTCGCCATCCTCGGTGGTATAGTCGGCGATGCCGCATTCTCCCCAGCGTTCCAGTCCTTCTTTATTCGTTTCATGTCGCCAGAAATGGCGGATCAAATCAGCTTTATCTGCTCCTTCGTGCTGGTCACCAGTCTGTTTATTCTGTTCGCTGACCTCACTCCGAAGCGCATCGGTATGATTTCACCTGAATCGGTTGCGGTCCGTATAGTCAACCCGATGCGTTTCTGCCTGTTGGTATGCCGCCCGATGGTGTGGTTCTTCAACGGAATGGCGAACATGATTTTCCGCCTATTCAAATTGCCAATGGTGCGTAACGACGATATCACCTCTGACGACATTTATGCCGTAGTGGAAGCGGGCGCGCTGGCCGGGGTGCTGCGTAAGCAGGAACATGAGCTGATTGAAAACGTGTTCGAGCTAGAATCACGCACCGTGCCATCATCGATGACCTCGCGTGAAAGTGTCATTTTCTTCGATCTGCGCGAAAGCGAAGAGAGCATTAAAGAGAAAATTTCAACGCATCCGCACTCAAAATTCCTGGTCTGCGACGGTCATATTGATCAGGTCGTGGGCTACGTGGATTCGAAAGACTTACTGAACCGCGTGCTGGGCAATCAGAGTTTAATGCTGAGCAGCGGCGTACAGATCCGCAACGCCCTGATCGTGCCGGATACCCTGACGCTGTCCGAAGCGCTGGAAAGCTTCAAAGCCGCCGGAGAAGACTTCGCGGTAATCCTCAACGAATACGCGCTGGTGGTCGGCATTATCACGCTCAACGATGTGATGACGACGCTAATGGGCGATTTAGTGGGTCAGGGCATGGAAGAGCAGATTGTGGCCCGTGACGAGCACTCCTGGCTGATTGAAGGCGGTACGCCGATCGAAGACGTGATGCGCGTGCTGCATATCGAAGCGTTCCCGCAGGCGGGCAATTATGAAACCATCGGCGGTTTCATGATGTTCATGCTGCGTAAAATCCCTAAGCGTACGGACTTTGTGAAATTCTCCGGCTATAAATTTGAAGTAGTCGATATCGACAGCTACAAGATTGATCAGTTGCTGGTGACGCGCATTGTCGATCAGCCCGTTGCGCCACTGCTGCCGAAAACGCCGCAGGAAATCAAAGACGAGAAGAAAGCGCAGGCACAGTCATAACGGTGTAACCACGCACTTTTCCGAATGCCAGAAACAAGAACGGCCCCTTTCAGAGGGGCCGTTTTTTTTGCGCCTGCTGCGCCAGATGGGCAACAGCGACTACGCGCAGGGCGTTTAACCCATTTCTGTCTGCAAATGCGTAACCTGACGGTTAACTTCAGACATCACGCTAAAGTGGCGCTTATCACGAACCTTGGGCAACAGAATTTTGCCTTGGTCAAACTCAAAAGCGCCGACGTCTTTGATATACAAACGTCCACGGAACAATGTCTTGACGTACTTCGCGACTTTCATCGGATTGTAACGCTGGAAGATTCTCATTTTTCTACTTTTCTCCGTTAAATCACTGCATGCGCCGGCCACGTCGCAAGGCGACAGATACCGGAACAGAAAAAGGAACAATTGCAGTGATGAGACATATAACATAGCAGGGCACTCAGGTATTGCCAGTGTATTTAACTGCTTTTACATTGCTTTTCAGTATTGTCTTAATCCCTGACACTGGATGGCAGTATAACCCTGCTTTATGTGTCAATTTTGTAACCAGCAACACAATTTTAACACCCCAACAGGACAGACCACTTAAGCGATCCTATGCTTGGCGAGTCTGCCCTTTTGTGCCCCGGAGAATGTATGCTTCTAAGAAGTCTGTGTGTGATCAGTTTTATGACATTTTCGCTTTTTGCATCGGCCCATAACTTCACCGTTGGCCAGCGCGTGGCGCCGGTCGGCGTCGATGACAAAGGCGAACTGAACGACGTCAACGACACGTTCAGCTATACCAAATGGAACAGCGCCAGACTGCCGGGAAAAGTTCGTATCGTGCAGCATATGGCAGGAAGAAGCAGTGCCAAAGCACTGAACGAACCATTGATTGACGCCATCAAGGCGGCGAATTTACCGCATGACCTTTATCAGACGACGACCATCGTCAACATTGACGATGCCATTATCGGCACCAGCCTGTTCGTGCGTAAAAGCATTGAAAGCGGCAAACGGGAATTCCCATGGTCACAGATCATTGTCGACAGCAACGGCGTGGTGAAAAAGGCGTGGCAGCTGCAGCCGGAAAGCTCGGCGGTTGTGGTGCTGGATAAAGACGGCGTGGTTAAATTCGCCAAAGACGGACAGCTGTCACCGCAGGAAGTAAAGCAGGTGATTACGCTGGTGGATCAGCTGGTCAAAGAGTAGTGGCATAAAAATCCCGGCTTCAACGCCGGGATTGACATTTCTCAGGCAGGATTCAGAACAACGAAACCCGGAATCCCGGATTGAGGAAGGATTCACGCGGCGTATACAGCAGCGTTTGCCCTGTCCAGTCATTTACTTTCGCACCGGCAGCAATGGCTACCGCATGTCCGGCACCGGTATCCCAGATATTGGTCGGCCCGAAGCGCGGATACAGCTGCGCAGCCCCTTCCGCCACCAGGCAGAATTTCAGCGAAGAGCCGACGGACACCGTCTGATGCTCGCCCAGCTGCGCCAGATAATCTTTCAGTTCCTGATCGTTGTCGTAATGCGAACGGCTCACCACCACCAGCGGCGGATGCGCTTCGCTGACCTGAATCTGTTTGCGCTCGCCCTGCTCTTCTTTCCAGGCTTTGCCTTCCGCCGCGCTGTACATCACTTTGGTCACCGGCACATACACCACACCCAGCACCGGCACGCCATCTTCGATCAGCGCAATATTCACCGTGAATTCGCCATTGCGCTTGAGGAACTCTTTGGTGCCATCCAGCGGATCGACCAGCCAGTAGCGCGTCCACCCCTGACGCTCGCTCCAGCTTTGCGGATCTTCTTCCGACAGCATCGGTGTCTGTGGATCCAGTTTTTGCAGACCGGCTTTGATCACGTCATGCGCGGCAATATCTGCCGCGGTCACCGGTGAATCATCTTTTTTCTGACGGGCGTCGAGCGGCTGTTCGCCGTCGTACACCGCCATAATGGCATCGCCCGCATCACGCGCCAGCTGACAAATTTGCTCTAACATTTTCACCCTCGATGCATTCACTCTCATTGCTCAAGCCTAGTTTTTTTTGCCCGGAATAGCCATCCCGGAATGTTATCAGCCTGTCACTTACGCCGCGTCACGGCGCCATAAAGGTGTTACATCTCACATTTATTTATGACAACTGATTACATTCTCAGCGAATTTTGAGATACATATCCGGTTTTTCTATTCCGGGCATCGCCCTTTCTCTGGAGGCAAGGCAATGAATAAGCGTCATCTGACGTTATCCCTGTTGGCAACGCTGGTCGCATTACCGGCGTACGCGTCACAGGTGGATCTGCGCATCATGGAAACTACGGATCTGCACAGCAACATGATGGACTTCGACTATTACAAAGATAAACCGACCGAGAAGTTTGGACTGGTGCGCACTGCCAGTCTGATCCACGCGGCGCGTAACGAAGTGACTAACTCCGTGCTGGTCGATAATGGCGATATCATTCAGGGCAGTCCGCTTGGCGATTATATGGCGGCGAAAGGACTGAAAAAGGGCGACGTACATCCGGTGTATCTGGCGATGAATACGCTCGATTATGCAGTCGGTAACCTGGGCAACCACGAATTCAACTACGGGCTGGATTATCTGAAGAAAGCACTGGCAGGGGCGAAATTCCCTTATGTGAATGCCAACGTCATTGACGATAAAACCGGTAAACCGTTGTTCACGCCGTTCCTCATCACCGATAACGCCGTAAAAGACCGCGAGGGTAAAACCCATAATCTGCGCATCGGCTATATCGGCTTCGTACCGCCGCAAATCATGGTCTGGGACAAGGCCAATCTGCAAGGCAAAGTGACCGTTGCGGACATCACCGAGACCGCCAAAAAGTGGATCCCGGAAATGCGCAAACAGGGCGCAGACATCATTGTCGCCATTCCGCACTCCGGCCTGTCCGGTGATCCCTATAAAACCATGGCGGAAAACTCAGTCTATTACCTGAGCGAAGTCAAAGGTATCGACGCCATCATGTTCGGCCATGCCCATGCGGTCTTCCCGAGCGAAGAATTTGCCGGCATCAAAGGTGCGGACATCAAACAGGGCACGCTGAACGGCATTCCTGCCGTGATGCCGGGCATGTGGGGCGATCATCTGGGCGAGGTCGATATGGTGCTGAACAATGACAACGGCAGTTGGAAAGTTGAAACGGCCAAAGCCGAAGCGCGGCCTATTTACGACAAAGAACAGAAGAAATCGCTGGCACCGGAAGACCAGGATCTGGTGAAAGTACTCGCGCCGTCCCATGACGCCACGCGCGAATTCGTCAGTAAACCGATCGGAAAATCGACCGATAACATGTACAGCTATCTGGCGCTGGTGCAGGACGATCCTACGGTGCAGATCGTTAACAATGCGCAGAAAGCCTATACCGAACACTTCATACAGGGCGATCCGGATCTCGCGGGTCTGCCGGTGTTGTCGGCCGCGGCACCCTTTAAGGTCGGCGGACGTAAAAACGATCCGGCCAGTTTTGTCGAAGTGGAAAAAGGCGATCTGACGTTCCGTAACGCGGCGGATTTATATCTTTATCCGAACACGCTGGTGGTAATGAAGGTCACCGGTCAGGAAGTGAAGGACTGGCTGGAATGCTCTGCAGGTCAGTTCAATCAGATCGATGTAAACAGCACCAAACCACAGTCGCTGATCAACTGGGATGGTTTCCGCACCTATAACTTCGATGTGATCGACGGCGTGAATTATCAGATTGATGTCAGCCAGCCGGCGAAGTACGACGGGGAATGTACGCTCATCAACAAAGATGCCGAACGTATTAAAAACCTGACCTACAACGGTAAGCCGATTGATCTGAAAGCCACCTTCCTGGTCGCAACCAATAACTACCGCGCGTACGGTGGGAAGTTCGCTGGTACCGGCGACAAGCACATTGCGTTTGCGTCGCCGGATGAAAACCGCTCCGTGGTCGCGGCGTATATCAGCGCCGAAACTAAAAAGCACGGCGCAGTGACGCCAACCGCCGATAATAACTGGAAGCTTGCGCCTGTTAAGGCTTCGCAACCGCTGGATATTCGCTTCGAAACTTCACCGGGTGACAAAGCGGCGACCTTTATTAAATCTCACGCTCAGTATCCGCTAACGGCTAAAGGAACGGATGCCATCGGCTTTGAAATTTATCAGGTCGATTTGCAGAAATAAGCCCCTTCTCCACGCCCCGTCCGGGGCGTTTTTTTCTCCTGTACTTCCTTTGAGCTATAGCGCCGCCTTAAACATGTATTTATAATGCATGTTATAAGGTTTCTTCATTTAACGAGGCTTCATCATGGACTATCGCGACCAACCCCTTGGTGCTCTGGCTGTTGCCATTCCCCGCGCCACCCGTTTATTCCGTCAATACGATCTGGATTTCTGCTGCGGTGGCAAACAAACCTTGCTGCGCGCCGTTACCAAAAAGGATCTGGATATCGATCTTATCGAGCAACAACTGGCGGAAATCGCTCAGCAACCAGATACCTCAGTCGACTGGAAAGCGGCACCGCTGGCTCAAATCATCGATTTCATCATCCCGCGTTATCACGACAGGCACCGTCAGGATCTGCCTGAACTGGTTCTGATGGCAGAAAAAGTCGAACGCGTTCACGGCGACAAAACGCCCTGTCCGCATGGTCTGGCGCTCCAGTTGCAAATGATCCTCGACGAACTGACCAGCCATATGATGAAAGAAGAGCAGATCCTCTTCCCGATGATCCGTGGTGGTATGGGACGTCAGGCGGCCGGTCCGATATCTGTCATGGAGCGTGAGCACGATGATGCGGGGGAGATCCTCGAAGAGATCAAGCGTTTGACCGATAACGTGACACCACCGGAAGGTGCCTGTGTGACGTGGCGTGCGTTGTATGCCGGGATCAACGAATTCATCACCGACCTGATGGAGCATATCCATCTTGAAAATAACCTGCTATTCCCGCGAGCTTTGCGCGGCGAATAACAGGCATTGCCATAAATTCCGGACGTAAAAAAGGGCGCATCAGCGCCCTTTTCATTTCTGTGTTCCGTAGGGAATTACAGAATTTCCAGCAGCTCAACTTCGAAGATCAGCGCGCTGTAAGGAGGAATGGACGCACCCGCGCCACGCTCGCCATAAGCGAGGTTATGAGGGATGTACAGCTCCCACTTGGAACCGACCGGCATCAGGGTCAGGGCTTCGATCCAGCCTGCGATCACGCCGTTGACCGGGAATTCAGCCGGTTCGCCGCGCTGCACGGAGCTGTCGAACACGGTACCGTCGATCAGTTTACCGGTGTAATGAACGCGTACGCGGTCCTGACGGCCTGGGATGGTGCCTTCGCCCTGAGTAATCACAGAGAATTGCAGACCGGACTCGGTGCTGCTCACGCCTTCGCGCTGTGCGTTCTGAGCCAGGAATTCCTGCCCCTGAACGGCCAGTGCTTCCTGACGTTCACGACGGACAGAGTCAGCACGTTCGTGGACTTCGCGCAGAGCACGGTGAACCACGTCTACAGGAACGGCTGGCGTGTTCCCTTCCAGCGCGTCACGTAAGCCTGCCAGCAGTGCGTCAGGCTCTAAGCCCTGCAAACCTGATTCCTGCAACTGTTGACCGACCTGCAGGCCGATACCGTAACTTGCCTGCGCTTCTACGCTGTCAAATGAAGGGGTAGTCATGAATTTTCCTTAGCTCTTAAAAATGTCGAACGCGCAGCATAGCAGCGCAGAGCTTTTGGGTAAAATCCTCTCTGAGGCAACATGACGGCGGACGCAGTTCATTCCACTTTTCGATAAATTTTTCGCATTTGTCGCCATTGACGCCATCGTTTGAATGATATTTATGCTTTGTCCCTTTCCGCATCAAGCAGTTAAACGGCTATACTAGGCAGCAACAGACAGTCGAAAATGCGACAGTTAACAAGAGAGGTCGTCATGGGCAGAATCCCGCCCAGGAGAAGGAAAGCCATCCGTATTTATCAACCCATGTTGAGATCCTGGATTGCCATTATGAAAAGGCCAATGCGAGACACGACAGCGCAGAGTGAAAGCGAAAGCGAAGAAACAATCGGGCAACCCGAGACAAATCCTTCTGCTGCCTCCAAAAGCAAAACGCTGTTCAGCAAAATCTGGCACCTGAGCGACGGCTTCCACTGGATGTCGCCCCTGCCTTACGCCCATCGTCGCGGCATTATCTTCAGCGTGCTGGTGATCCTTATTGCCCTGCTGTGGCCGTATACGCCGGAAAATACTTACGCCCCTTCGC
Organism: Rahnella inusitata; assembly: GCF_965118895.1. Taxonomy (GTDB): domain Bacteria; phylum Pseudomonadota; class Gammaproteobacteria; order Enterobacterales; family Enterobacteriaceae; genus Rahnella; species Rahnella inusitata_A. The sequence goes on along the minus strand of NZ_CBCPJJ010000018.1, from coordinate 52,519 downwards.
AACCGCAACAGCCGACCAGTATTCCGATGCAGGCCGATTTGCGTAACGATCAGGGCCGTACCACACAGATGGCACAGCCTGAACCTGTTCAGCCACAGACGAACGACAACAGCGCCACATGGCGCAGTTATCAGGTGCAGTCAGGTCAGACGCTGGCGCAGCTTTTCCGCGATAACAACATGGCCGTTAACGATGTGTTTTCGATGGCGCGGGTAGAAGGCGCGGAGAAACCGCTGAGTACGTTGAAAACCGGACAGGAAGTGAAGATTCAGCGCGATGCGCAAGGTGTGGTGAAAGCGTTACAGGTCACGACCGAACAGAACGTTACCGTAACGTTTGTCCGTCAGTCCGACGGTAGCTTCCAGCGCGAAAACTGAGACGCCTGACAAAACCCACTCTTCAATAAAACATTTTACCTGACGCAGAAATGCAAAACGCCGGCACAAGGCCGGCGTTTCAGGGTTACCTTCAGCGTTATTACGCTTCTGGAACCACAACGACATTCAGTTTAGCGAATACGTCGCTGTGTACCTGGAACTCAACTTCGTGTTCACCAGTGGTACGCAGAACGCCATTCGGCAAACGAACTTCGCTTTTAGCAACTTCAACGCCAGCTGCAGTCACTGCGTCAGCAATATCGCGAGTACCGATAGAGCCGAACAGTTTGCCTTCGTCGCCTGATTTAGACGCGATGGTGACTGAACCCAGTTCGTTGATTTTAGTTGCACGAGCTTCAGCAGCGTTCAGAACGTCAGCCAGTTTGGCTTCCAGTTCTGCACGACGTGCTTCGAAGAACTCAACGTTTTTCTTGGTAGCAGGAACAGCTTTGCCCTGTGGTACCAGGAAGTTACGAGCGTAGCCCGCTTTAACGTTAACTTGATCACCCAGGCTGCCCAGGTTTGCTACTTTATCAAGCAGAATAACTTGCATTACCTTAACCTCTCAAAGTCGTTTATGGACAGTGGCCTATTACTGATGACGATCAGTATATGGCAACAAAGAAAGGTAGCGAGCGCGCTTGATACAACGAGCGAGCTGACGCTGGTATTTTGCACGAGTACCGGTAATACGGCTCGGGACAATTTTACCGCTTTCGGTAACGTAGTTTTTCAGCGTAGCGATATCTTTGTAATCAATCTCTACAACGCCTTCCGCGGTGAAACGGCAGAACTTGCGACGACGGAAATAACGTGCCATTAGGCTAGTCTCCAGAATCTATCAATTCAATCTGCTCGGCATGTAACACCACTTTGTTCAGTCCATTGCGCCCTTGATGGCAACTAATGAAACCAGAAACAGTGAGTTGCGTGCCGACCGTTATACTGTGAGTTAATGCTTGTGACGCTTGTCCACTGACAACCACAGGCATTCTGCACCATGTTTGTCGGTTAAATCCGGCCTCCTGCTGCTGCGAGCGATGCTCTAGCACGAACTGACAGTGAGGAATGCCCGAAGGACTGACTTTACGAATGGGGGTCTTGCACACTGTGCCGGACAACACCAGACGATTCGCCGTCACGGCAATTACTCTTCAGAATCCCCAGCTTCAGCATCATCATTAGCTTCGGCGAAATCTTCACGACGATCACGACGTTCGTCTTTCGCTTTAACCATTGGAGATGCTTCAGTTACCGCGTGTTTAGTACGCATAACCATGCTACGGATAACGGCGTCGTTGAAGCGGAAGTTTGTTTCCAGCTCATCGATCGCTTCCTGCGGGGCTTCAACGTTCAGCAGAACGTAGTGAGCTTTGTGCAGTTTGTTGATCGGGTAAGCCAGTTGACGGCGGCCCCAGTCTTCCAGACGGTGAATCTGACCAGCAGCGTTAGTGATTACTGCACTGTAACGCTCGATCATGCCCGGAACCTGTTCGCTTTGGTCAGGGTGTACCATAAATACGATTTCGTAATGACGCATAGAATTGCTCCTTACGGATTATTCAGCCTCCTGTCAGGGTCAACCGCGGCCCATGGAAGCAAGGAACGTGTTATGTGTGCGGTCGAAAAAATGACGGGGAATTATATGTACAGCCCCGGCGAAACTCAAGAAGAAAGACAGATTAATTTCTCTACAGCTTTTGCGCGAAGAAGGCGGTGGCTTCTGTAAGCGCATGCACCGTCACTTTATGCTTCGCTTCGGACTCAGAAATAAAGGTCAGATGGCTGTCAGTGCCACTGCCCGCCAGTTCCTGTTGCAACCGCAGGCTTTCGCCAAACGGCACCACGTCATCCTGCTCGCCGTGCCAGACAAACAGCGGCTTGCCGGCGATTAACGCGGTTTTTCCGGTGACATCAAGACTAAGTAAAGACGCGAATTCACGTTCAAAAACCTCGCGCTGTGCGCTGTCACCGGCGGTGAAGGCCGGGAAAAGATGATGTGATAAACGCGAGAAGTATCCCGAGCCCATCAGATTCGCCGCGATTTTTATCCACGGGAATTTCACCAGCGCAGCCATGGTTGTCATACCCCCCATCGATACGCCGCCGACGCCCAGACGTTCCGGATCCGCCAGACCGCGCCCGACAAACACGTCCTTAAGTACCGCAAGCTCTTCCACGTTGTTTTGCAGAATGCCCCAGAAATGCGCGACACATTTTGCCTCGTCACTTTCAGCGCGGGCACCGTGCATGAGCGCATCCGGCAGGATCACACGAAAACCGGCCTTCGCCAGCGTATAGCCAAAATAGGAGTACATCTCTTTTGAGGATAAAAAGCCGTGGTAGAAAAAAATCGTCGGGAGCTGCTGCTGATATTGTCCGGCAGGCACCGAATGGATGACCTGGATCCCTTCAATATTTTCTTCGTACATCTCAACCATCTGATACCCCTTTTGCGCATGCTGGAAAAGAAAGTCACCTGAGTCTGTTTGTCATTCTACTGGCAGGAAATCGGGCGACCAGACCTTTTTCGTATGATTTATAACCCGTTATACCAACAAGCTGAGTCATACGATTTCCACCTTAATTCAAATTCATAGTTTCATTATTATTTCATTGATTCAGATCAATTTTTATTGAAATGAATGGTTACATTTGATCATTAATCCTTTCCGATTTTACGCCGTTAGTGCGCTATCAGAAGCTAACGGAAAAACCCATGAAAACGGCATCAAAACGCTCATTTCGCCGATGGAGCATAGGCGCAAAACTCGCCAGTATCGCCTCCCTGTTGGTCGGTACCTTATTTATTATTTTTACGTTGTCACTGACCCATTCCGCCGGAAGGCAGGTGAATGAACTAGCCGTCAACGCCATTTCCGAACAGGTAACCGGCGTGGTCGATATGATTGAAATGTACAACGCCAGCCTGAATGCCGAAGTCGACAGTTACACGCGGTTGTTCAGCCATTTCCTGCCAGAAAATTTTGAGCTCGATACTGCCAGTCCGGTCATGGTCGGCGAACAATCTGCGCCGGTCATCAAGGCCGGCGGTAATCCGCTAAATCTTGACAGCAAAATTCCCGATGATTTTCTGGCACGGACCGGCGCGATTTCCACCGTATTCGCCCGGCGTGGCGACGATTTCATCCGCGTCACCACCTCACTTAAGAAACAGGATGGCACCCGCGCCATCGGCACGTTGCTCGACAACACCAGCCCGGCGTATGCCAAAATCATGGCCGGTGACTCTTTCAGTGGGCTGGCCACGCTGTTCGGCAAAAAATACATTACCAAATATCAGCCGGTGCGCGACGCGCAGGGCAGCGTGATCGGCATTCTGTTTGTCGGTGTCGATATCACTGCAGAATACGCCGATATGCGGGCAAAAATCCTCTCGAAGCGTATCGGTGAGCAGGGATATTTCTTCGTGCTCAACAGCTCACCGGGCAAGGAGCTGGGAAAATATCTGGTTCACGCCACTGATGAAGGTAAAACGCCTGCATGGCCGGAAGGCGTGCTGGAACAGGTGATGTCGCAGTCGCGCGGCGAACGTGAATACACCGATGCCACCAGCCAGCATCAGCAATTTATTGTGTATGCCAATGTGCCCGCCTGGCATTGGGTGGTGGTGGGCAGCACGGACAAAAACAGCCTGATGGAACAGGTGACCCACACGCGCAATCAGTTCCTGATAATAAGCCTGCTGGCGCTGGCGTGCTTTGCGGCACTGTTTATCTGGTTGACGCGCAGATTGGTCAGCCGCCCGCTCAGCGACGTAGTTCATATCGCCCAGCAGTATGCCAGCGGCGATTTGCGCGCACGTGCCGAAACGCAGCGGGTTGATGAGATTGGCGCACTGATGCACGCCATTGACGGTATCGGTCACGGGCTGGAGAAAATTGTCGGCGAAGTGCGGCTGGTCTCTTCTGAAATCATGCACAACACGCAGGCGCTCTCCTCAGACAGCGATCGGATCAATCAGCAGATTGGCACGCAGGCCAGCAGTCTGGAAGAAACGTCGGCCAGCATGGAGCAGATCACTGCCACGGTCCAGAACACGGCGGATAACGCCACGCAGGCCACACAGCTGGTGCAGCAGACGGACACGGCGGCAACGATCGGCTCCGATGCGGTCGATCAATCCGTTGAAAGCATGGAAGCCATCAAACACGCCTCAACGCGCATTGCGGACATCACGACGGTTATCGAGGGCATCGCCTTCCAGACCAATATCCTGGCGCTCAACGCTGCCGTAGAGGCTGCCCGCGCCGGTGAGCATGGCCGTGGCTTCGCCGTGGTCGCCGCTGAAGTTCGCGCACTGGCGCAGCGCAGTTCGAATGCCGTGAAAGAGATCGAAAACCTGGTGGCAGATTCCCTGAGCAAAGTGGAAGACGGCCATAAAAGCGCCGCCAAAACACAGGCGAACATGACCAATATTCTCCAGGGGATCCGTCAGGTGAAAGTGCTGATGAGCGATATTGATATCGCCTCGCATGAGCAGTCAGCGGGTATTTCGCAGGTGAACATCGCCATTATGCAGATCGGTAAAGCGACGCAGGAGAATGCCACGCTGGTGGAAAACTCACAGCAAACGGCAGCCGCGCTGAGCGAACAGGGGCGCCATCTTTCGCAACTGGTCAGCGTGTTTAAGATTTCCGAACGTTAAGACGTGAGTCGCGCGGCAATAAATGCCGCGCAGACTCGCCAGCACGCCGGGGAAAGGGCTACACTCTGTGTATTGCTCTCTACCGGATATCACGATGAAATCCCTCCGAATCCCTGTTGCGCTGCTGCTACTGGCGGCACTGAGCGGTTGCAGTAATCTGATGCAAACCACCCCCGTTGCGCCGCCCGCGCCGACGGCCAAAGCGCAGGAAATCACCCGCGCTCAGACCTCTACGCTGACCAAAATCGGCAGCATCACTGCGGATGTGATTGGCAGCCCGATGGACGTCGAAGCGGAAATCCAGCGCAAAGCCGATGTGGCCGGTGCGCGGTATTACGTAATCATGTTTAACAGCGAAACCATTGTGCCAGGGCGATGGTATTCACAGGCGACCCTGTACCGCTAAACATTACTCTGCGCCGATGGCGCGGTTGATCAGCAGCTGACACAACCGTTCGGGCAGCTGCGTTTCACCCCGCGGGTCGAGCACCATCCGGCACCATGCATCCGCCATCGGCGGCGAGGCGAACTCCAGCATTTGCGTCGCCGCCAGCAAATTAAACAATTGCCCGGTCAGCCAGCGCCCCTGTGCTTCTTCCGGCGTACGCAGGCGTTGCAGAAACTGACGGGCGGCGCGATCAAACACCCGGTTCTGGCCGCGCGCCTGATGCAGTGCCTGCTGTAAGAGCTCTCCGCTGGCTGGCAGCTTCCTGAGCGTTCGCAGCACATCGAGACACATAATATTGCCTGAACCCTCCCAGATACTGTTGACGGGCATTTCACGGTACAAACGCGGCAGCTCGCTGTCTTCGCAATAACCAACCCCGCCCAGCACTTCCATCGCCTCCGCCACAAACGGCATACCCTGACGGCACACTTCAAACTTGGCAGCAGGCGTCAGCAACCGGCACAGCAGCTGCTCCGTCGGGTTAGCCTGCGCACCCGATGCTGCCGCGAGATGCATCAACAGCATCGTCTGCCCTTCCAGATGCAGTGCCATTCGGCTCAGCGTCTGACGCATCAGTGGTTGTTCAATCAACGGCTTGCCAAATACCTGACGCTGAAACGCGTGGTACAACGCCACCGAGAGCGCGCGGCGCATCATCGCGTGGCTGCCCAGCGCACAGTCAAAACGCGTATGTCCGCCCATCTTCAGGATATGGCGGATGCCCTCGCCTTCTTCACCCAGCAACCACCCGGTGGCGTTCTGGAATTCCACTTCGCTGCTGGCGTTGGATCGGTTTCCCAGCTTGTCTTTAAGCCGTTCGATGCGGACGGCATTACGTTCGCCGTCTGGCAATACTCGCGGCAGAAAGAAGCACGACAGCCCGCCCTCAGCCTGCGCCAGTACCAGATGTGCGTCACTTTGTGGCACCGAGAAAAACCATTTATGGCCGACCAGATGATAGGGTTTGCCGCTGCCGTGCCCTTCCAGCGCGGTCGCCCGCGTGGTGTTGCTCAGCACATCCGAACCGCCCTGCTTCTCGGTCATCCCCATGCCAATCAGCACGCCTTTTTTCTGATCGCCTGACTGTAGGTGAGGGTCATAGCGGTCGGACATCAGCGGTTTCAGCCAGCCGCTGAACTCTGCGGGAAGGTATTTTTGCAGCAGCGGGATTGCACCGAAGGTCATGGTCACCGGACATAGCGTCCCGGCTTCTACCTGCGCGTGGAGAATAAACCGCACGGCGCGCGCGACTGCCGATCCGATACGGGCATCTTCCTGCCACGGCAGATTATGTACACGGTTGGCGATCAGTCCCTGCATCAGCAGATGCCACGCAGGATGAAAACGCACGTCGTCGAGGCGCTCTCCCGTACTGTCATAACGCAGAAGGTCTGGAGGATTCGCGTTGGCCAGTCGGCCAAGCTCAAGAGACTCGGCGGAACCTAACTGCTGCCCCAGCGAGGCCAGCACGTCGGCGTCCCATCCGGCCTGGTGCCGCGACAATGCCTCGCGCAGCGGGGTATCAGAGAGGAATAAATTGCTGTTACTCAGCGGTTTGGGTTGATTGAAAACCCGATGTGTTTCCCAGTTCATCGCCAGCTCCCTTAGAAAAGGACATGGCATCAGTATGGTAAAAATGGGGGAATTAACAGGCGGACAGATCACAAAGACAGGAATGCAAACGGGAGCCCTGAGGCTCCCGTTTTAGACAATGGTGAAGCAAACTGAAATCAGCTCTTCTTCAGACCGCGCTGGCGTACGGCTTCGAAAAGGCAAACGCCGGTCGCGACGGAGACGTTCAGTGAAGACACGCTGCCGGCCATCGGAATGCTGATCAGTTCGTCGCAATGCTCACGGGTCAGACGGCGCATACCTTCGCCTTCCGCGCCCATCACCAACGCCATCGGGCCGGTCATTTTGCTCTGATAAAGATTGTGATCGGCTTCGCCCGCCGTCCCGACGATCCAGACATTGTGCTCCTGCAACACACGTAACGTGCGCGCCAGATTGGTGACGTTGATCAACGGCACGTTTTCCGCTGCGCCGCTGGCGACTTTTTTGGCGGTCGCGTTCAGTTTGGCAGAGCGGTCACGCGGAACAATCACCGCATGCACACCGGCCGCATCGGCAGTACGCAGGCAGGCACCCAGGTTATGCGGGTCAGTCACGCCGTCAAGCACCAGCAGGAACGGGGACTCGAGGCTTTCCAGCAGCGCAGGCAAATCGTTCTCCTGATACTGACGGCCTTCGCGCACACGGGCAATGATGCCCTGATGCACGGCACCTTCGGATTTCTCATCCAGCCACTGGCGGTTGGCCACCTGGATCACAATGCCGCTGGCTTCCAGCTCGTCGATCAACGGCTTCAGACGTTTGTCGTCACGGCCTTTCAGAATAAAGACTTCCAGAAAGCGCTGCGGATCGTTGTCGAGTAAGGCTTTAACGGAATGAATACCGTAGATAATTTCGCTCATGATGCTCTTTAAAATAGACTTGCGGACAGCATGCTGTCCGCAATTTAACGAAGGATTGCGGGCGATTCTATCATAGAAGAATCGCCCGTCAGGCTTAGCTTTCTACTGACTTTTTCTTAGCGCGTTTGGATCGGGTCGCCGCAGCAATTTTCGCCGTTTTATCGGAAGGCTTTTTGGCTTTCTTCGGCTTACCGTCTTTACCCACTGCGCTCACCGCTTTTTCTTTCTTCGGCCTGGCAGGCTTTGCGTCGTCTTTGCGGAATGCGCTGTCCGGTTCGAAGTTAGCGCCTTTTTTGCCGGTACGGCGACGTCCTGCATTCGCAGGCGCGGTGGAACGCATAGTGCGCTCACCGCCTTTCTTCTCGCGATCGCGCGCTGTTTTGCCTTCACCGCGTGCTTTACGGGTGCTGGAAACCAGAGCGAAGTCGATTTTACGCTCGTCCATGTGAACGGCTTCAACGCTGATTTCCACCGTATCACCCAGGCGGTAAACCGCACCGGATGATTCACCCACCAGACGTTGTCCGATGTTGTCATAACGGTAGTAATCGTTGTCCAGCGAGGAAACGTGGACCAGACCGTCGATGAACAGATCGTTCAGGCGCACAAAGAAACCGAATCCGGTTACGCTGGCGATAGTACCGGTAAAGACTTCACCGACGTGATCCTGCATAAAGTCGCATTTCAGCCAGTCAGCCACGTTACGGGTAGCTTCATCCGCACGGCGTTCTGCCATCGAACAATGCTCGCCCAGTTGCAACATGTCTTCATAATCACTGTGCCAGCCGCCGGTCGGCGTCCAGCGATCTTTCAGCGTACCGTGCTCTTTCGCCAGCAGATACTTGATCGCGCGGTGCAGTGCCAGATCCGGGTAACGACGAATCGGTGACGTAAAGTGCCCGTAGGACGGCAGCGCCAGACCGAAGTGACCGCGGTTTTCCGGGTCATAAATCGCCTGTTTCATCGAACGCAGCAACATGGTTTGCAGCATTTCGCGGTCAGGACGCCCCGCCAGTTCATCCATAATCTGAGCGTAATCTTTCGGATCAGGTTTCAGGCCACCGCCCATCACCAGACCTAACTCGCCCAGTACGCTTCGCAGCGCGGAGATATGGTCATCGCTTGGACGGTCATGCACGCGGAACAGCGCAGGTTCGTTATGTTTTTCAACAAAACGGGCCGCTGCAATGTTCGCGAGGATCATGCACTCTTCAATCAGTTTGTGTGCGTCGTTACGAACGGTCGGTTCGACACGTTCGATACGGCGTTCAGCGTTGAAGATGAACTTCGCTTCTTCCGTTTCAAAGGCGATACCGCCACGCTCTGCACGTGCGTGATCGAGCATTTTGTACATGGTGTGCAATTCTTGCAGATGCTTAACCAGCGGCGAATATTGCTCACGCAACTCTTCGTCGCCATCAATGATGCGCCAGACTTTGTTGTAGGTCAGACGGGCGTGAGAACTCATCACCGCTTCGTAGAATTTGGAACTGGTCAGCTTGCCCTGCGCTGAAATAGTCATCTCGCAGACCATACACAGGCGGTCTACTTGCGGATTCAGGGAGCACAGGCCGTTGGACAGCACTTCAGGCAGCATCGGAACAACCTGCGACGGGAAGTACACTGACGTGGCGCGACTGCGTGCTTCGTCATCCAGCGCGGTGCCATGACGCACGTAATAGCTGACGTCGGCGATAGCCACCCACAGGCGCCATCCGCCACCGCGTTTTTTCTCGCAGTATACGGCGTCATCGAAGTCACGCGCGTCTTCACCATCAATGGTGACCAGCGGGAGACTGCGTAAATCCACGCGGCCTTTTTTGGCTTCTTCCGGCACCTGTTCGCTCAGGTCTTCAACCTGCTTGAGCACCTGCGGTGGCCAGACGTGCGGAATTTCATGAGTGCGCAGTGCGATATCAACCGCCATGCTGGTACCCATTTTATCGCCCAGCACTTCGACGATTTTACCGACCGCTTTGGTACGGCGGGTCGGACGCTGAGTTAGCTCAACCACGACCATATAACCCATGCGTGCGCCGTTAATGGCATCGGCCGGGATCAGGATGTCGAAGCTCAGGCGGCTGTCATCGGGTACCACAAAACCGGCGCCGGCGTCAGTAAAGTACCGGCCTACGATCTGGCTCATCTTCGGCACCAGAACACGCACGATGCGCGCTTCACGGCGGCCTTTACGATCGGTGCCGACCGGCTGTGCTAATACCACGTCGCCGTGGATGCACATTTTCATTTGTTCAGCAGAGAGATAAACGTCGTCTTTCTTCACGCCTTCAAGGCGCAGGAAGCCGTAACCGTCGCGATGACCAATCACCGTCCCTTTGAGTAAATCCAGGCGTTCCGGCAGCGCGTAGCACTGACGGCGGGTGAAAACCAGTTGACCATCACGTTCCATCGCACGCAGACGACGGCGCAGGGCTTCCAGCGCTTCTTCGCCGGACAGGTTCAGTTCGTTACCGATTTCTTCACGGCTGGCAGGTGTTTCACGTTTCGCGAGGTGTTCGAGAATAAATTCACGACTGGGAATAGGTGATTCGTATTTTTCTGCTTCTCGTTCCAGGAATGGATCTTTTGACATAGCGGTTCCTCCGTTGCCATCAGCAGTTTGTTGAAAGTCTTTCATTCAACAAGCAATAATTTGTAGAGCGGCGAGTTATCTTTGACCATATCGGCCAGAGTGTACTGATTCAGCTCATCAAGAAAATGTTCTACAGCAGTGTGCAGGACGTGTTTTAGCCGGCATGCGGGCGTGATATGACAAAAGTCACTGTCACAGTTGACCAGTGAAAGCGGCTCGAGTTCGCGAACCACGTCGCCAATGCGGATTGTCTGTGCCGGTTTACCCAGCTTTATGCCACCATTTTTTCCGCGAACGGCGGTCACCAGACCTGCACGACTTAACTGATTTATGATTTTCACCATGTGGTTACGCGACACACCGTAAACCTCGGTGACCTGCGAAATGTTGGTCATCTGATCGTCAGGCAAAGACGCCATATAAATCAACGCTCTCAAACCATAATCAGTGAAACTCGTTAACTGCACACAGACCTCTGGGTAGTTTTTACCCGTTCTTTCCACATCAATGAAGACAAAGGGAAAAATTGATTTTTTTAAGAAAACACAATGATGATAAACCAGCCGGCAAGTTTGCGGCTAATCATTTAAATAGTGGATGCTTTATGGGAAGTAAACAAGCGCAGACAGGCAGAAAAAAATAAACCGGGCATATTTGCCCGGTTATGACGTTTTTACGCAATCAGCTCAGACTGTTATGCGTCAAACGGGTCACGCAGAATCATGGTTTCGCTACGGTCAGGGCCCGTTGAGATGATATCAACCGGTACTTCGGTCAACTCTTCGATGCGCTTGATGTAGTTCAGTGCTGCCTGTGGCAGTTTATCGACCTGTTTCACACCAAAGGTGGTTTCGGTCCAGCCTGGCATGATTTCGTAGATTGGCTCGATACCTTCCCAGCCTTCTGCAGCCAGCGGTGTCGTGGTCATTTCGCGGCCATCAGGCATGCGATAACCAATACACAGCTTCACTTCTTTCAGACCGTCCAGCACGTCCAGTTTGGTCAGACAGAAACCAGACAGGGAGTTGATCTGCACAGAACGACGCACAGCTACGATGTCCAGCCAGCCGCAACGACGGCTACGACCGGTAGTCGCGCCGAACTCGTTACCTTGCTTACGCAGGAACTCGCCAGTTTCGTCGAACAGTTCTGTTGGGAAAGGACCTGCACCCACACGGGTGGAATAGGCTTTTACGATGCCCAGTACATAATCGACGTAACGTGGACCAATACCAGAACCGGTAGCGACGCCACCTGCGGTGGTGTTGGAAGATGTCACATACGGATAAGTACCGTGATCGATGTCCAGAAGCGTGCCTTGCGCGCCTTCGAACATGATCAGATCGCCACGCTTACGCGCGCCATCCAGCAGCTCAGACACATCAACAACCATTGCAGTCAGAATGTCGGCGATAGCCATGACATCATCCAACGTTTTCTGGAAATCAACGGCTTCTACTTTGTAGTAGTTGACCAGCTGGAAGTTATGATAATCGATGATTTCTTTCAGCTTGATAGCGAAAGTTTCTTTGTTGAAGAGATCGCCAACGCGCAGACCGCGACGGGCAACTTTATCTTCATAAGCCGGGCCGATGCCACGACCGGTGGTGCCGATAGCTTTATCGCCACGCGCTTTTTCACGCGCCATGTCTAAGGCGACATGGTAAGGCAGGATCAGCGGGCAGGCTTCAGAGAGTAACAGACGTTCGCGTACAGGGATGCCACGAGCTTCAAGTTCGCCCATTTCTTTCATTAAGGCGTCAGGCGCCAGAACAACACCGTTACCGATGATGCTGGTGACATTTTCACGCAGAATGCCAGAAGGAATTAAATGAAGAACGGTTTTTTCACCGTTGATAACCAGAGTGTGACCGGCGTTGTGACCGCCCTGATAGCGCACAACATATTTAGCCCGTTCAGTAAGCAGGTCTACGACCTTGCCTTTCCCTTCATCACCCCATTGAGTGCCGAGTACGACGACGTTCTTACCCATCTCAAGAATCACCAGGTTGCTTAAAAAAGGATTCTAACATCTCATTCTGTGCTTTCCAGTACTTTTAGCACACGTTTGCGGGAAAAATTTCAATTGCGTGCTACCGGTCTCGGGCGGACGTGACACCTGGCATGTAACAAAACCTCAACCACCGAGACGCGTACGCAACATGTAGTAAATTACGAAGCCTGCAACCACAAGTGCCCCGCCAAAACGGCGTAAAACGGCGTCCGGAAGATTTGCTAAAGCCATGATCATTTTTCTCCATGATTTTGGATAAAGCATCGGCCCCAGGCCCTCAAGAACCAAAACTAATGCCAAGGCCAGCAAAATTGTCGAATTCATGGTCAGTGTTTCTCTGTGCTTCCCTTGAGAAAAAACAGAAGGGTTTTAGAAAAGACAAAAGGCCCCTCAGGGCCTTTTGGAAATTGCAGAAGCAATTATTTATTTTTTTCAGGTGACTTCATGAAGCGGAAGAAATCGCTGTCAGGGCTTAACACCATGACGTCGTTACCGCTCTTGAAGCTCGCCTCGTAAGCACGCAGACTACGAATGAATGCATAGAAGTCAGGATCCTGGCTGAATGCATCAGCAAACAGTTTCGCCGCTTCAGCATCGCCTTCACCACGGGTGATACGTGCAGTACGCTCTGCTTCAGCTACGGTACGGGTTCTTTCGTAATCGGCTGCAGCCTGAATCTTGGTCGCCTCTTCTTTACCCTGAGAAATGTGACGCAATGCCACCGCATTACGCTCAGCGCGCATACGATCGTAAATGGCGCTGGACACTTCTTCCGGCAAGTTGATTTGTTTCAGACGCACATCGACGACTTCGATACCGAGCGCTGCCATGCTATTCGGGTTCACCGCAGGCTGTTTGCCTTTGGTTTCCTGCTCAACACGTTTGGCTGCAGAGGCAATCGCATCATCCGCTTCAGTAGTGGCTTCTGGCTCATCACCTACGCTACCGGTATTAAGCGCATCACGCACATCCATCGTCAGACGACCACGGGAATCGGTTACGATGTCTTTCACATCCAGACGACCAATTTCAGAACGCAGACGGTCACTGAATTTACGTTTGAGCAGAATCTCTGCCTGAGAGACATCACCGCCGCCCGTTGCCAGATAGTAACGGCTAAAATCACTGATACGCCATTTCAGGTAAGAATCGACGATTAAGTCTTTCTTCTCGCTGGTCACGAAACGATCGGCCTGGTTGTCCATGGTCTGAATACGTGCGTCGAGCATTTTAATGGATTCCACGAAAGGAACTTTAAAATGCAGACCCGGCGCGTACACCAGAGGTTTGTTATCGTTATCGCGCAGAACTTTGCCGAAACGTAGCACGATACCGCGCTGACCTTCCTGAACGACAAACAGTGAGGCATAAAGCGCCACCAGCACCACAACGACGATAAGTAAAATCGACTTACGCATTGTTATTCTCTCCCTACGCGAAGTGTATCGTCACGTTGTGCATTCACACGACGCTGATCCATGACACTGCCAGACGAACGGGAACTGCTGCTATCGGCACTGCTTTTGCCATTATTGCCAGTTAAACCCGGAACGGAAGGCAACAAACCTGTTTCATCACTTTTGGTATCGCTGGCCGCAGCGTTATTGCCACGCAGCATTTGATCCAGAGGTAACACCATCAGGTTGTTCCCTTTGTCACTCACCAGAACTTTACGGGTGTGACTGAGGACTTTTTCCATTGTCTCGATATACAGACGCTCGCGGGTAATTTCCGGCGCGGCTTTATATTCAGGCAACAGTTTGGAGAAGCGGGCGACTTCACCCTGCGCTTCCAGTACGGTACGATCTTTGTAAGCTTTAGCATCTTCAAGCAGGCGCTGCGCTTCACCATTGGCCAGAGGCTGGATTTGGTTAGCGTAAGCTTCTGCTTCACGAATCGACTGTTGTTCCCGTTCACGGGCAGCGATCGCGTTATCGAAGGAAGCTTTTACTTCTTCAGGCGGACGTGCCGTCTGGAAGTTGACGTCCTGAATGGTGATACCCATTTTGTATGGACGAATCGTTTCTTCCAGTACACGTTGGGTATCGCTACGCACAGTGGTACGGCCTTCAGTCAGGATTTTATCCATCGTGTATTTGCCGATAACGCCACGTAATGCGCTGTCAGTCGCCTGGCTCAGACTGTCGTCAGGGTTGGCGACGCTGAACAAATAGGCCTCAGGATCGGTCACGCGGTACTGTACGTTCATCTCAACACGCACCACGTTCTCATCAGAGGTCAACATCACACCCGATGCGGCCAGTTCACGTACAGATTCTACGTTCACTGCGCGTACCTGATCGATGAAGGTCGGTTTCCAGTTCAGGCCCGGCTCAACCAGATGGCTGAACTTACCAAAACGGGTGACCACACCACGCTCGGCTTCTTTAATGGTATAGAAGCCCGTCGCAGCCCAGATAACGACCACCGCGGCAACCGCGATGCCAGCCATCCGGCTGCCACTCATTCCGTGACCGGAACCTGATGGCGTACCGTTGTTGTTATTGTTGTTGCCTGAACCTTTTCCACCGAAACCGCCCAGCTTTTTGCTGAGTTTACGGAAGATATCATCCAGGTCAGGTGGCCCCTGATTGCGGCCGCCTTTGTTGTCATTATTTCCACCAGAATTTCCACCAGAGTTGCCGCTATTATTATTGCTGCTGCCCCAGGGGTCGCGGTCCTGTCCGTTATTACCGGGCTGATTCCACGCCATGTTATAGCTCCATTATTCTATGATTGGTGTTCTTCAGGACAAATGAGACAGACTCTGGTTGCGGACATAGCTGGCCAGTTCCTGCTCTTGTTTGCAGAGGCGGTGCCAGTCAATAATGGGCATTCGCACCATCAGACCAATACTACCATCCTCTTCAATCCATTCTTTTTCTATCGCCTGAAGCTGGTAAAAACGGCTACGAAGGCGGCCTGCTTCCGGCGGCAAACACAATTCATGCTGCGCGATTTCGCCAGAGAGTCGCTCCGTTAATGCCTGAAAGAGCAACGGAATACCTTCACCGGTCACGGCTGAAAGCCAGACCCTGATCGGTAAATTCTCCTCGTTGCGATCGATACGCGGAACAAAATCATCCAGCATATCTATTTTGTTCATCACTAACAGCGCAGGTATTTCATCTGCTTCGATCTCTGCCAGCACCGTATTTACCGCGTCGATATTTTCTTCAACCCGGATATCCGCTGCATCAATAACATGTAATAACAGAGATGCCTGTTGGGTTTCCTGCAATGTTGCTTTAAAAGCGGCAACTAAATCATGGGGCAGGTGACGAATAAACCCTACGGTGTCCGCCAAAACCGTCTCCCCGACATCCGCAACCATAATGCGTCGCAGCGTAGGATCCAGCGTAGCAAACAACTGATTGGCCACGTAAACATCGGCCTGAGTGATACGGTTAAAAAGTGTGGATTTCCCGGCATTGGTATAACCGACCAAAGACACCGTTGGAATATCCGCACGGACGCGCGAACGACGACCTGTTTCACGCTGCTTAGCCACTTTTTCAAGACGGCTGAGGATCAGGGTAATTCTATCGCGCAGTAAACGACGGTCAGTTTCGAGCTGGGTTTCACCCGGCCCACGTGCACCGATACCGCCCCCCTGACGTTCAAGGTGTGTCCAGCCGCGAACCAGTCGGGTAGCGATGTGGCGTAATTGCGCCAATTCTACTTGTAGCTTACCTTCGTGTGTTCGTGCCCGCTGGGCAAAGATATCTAGTATTAATCCGGTGCGATCGACAACGCGACATTCGCATAATGCTTCCAGGTTTCGTTCCTGGGCAGGAGAAAGCGAGTGATCAAATAGGATGACAGAAGCGCCCGTTGCTTTGACTGCGTCTGCAATTTCCTGGGCTTTCCCTTCGCCGACAAAGTATTTAGGGTGCGGTGCCTTACGGCTCCCGGTGACGACTTGCAGCGCCTCTACACCTGCAGAAGAAACCAGCGATTCAAATTCGCTCAGGTCTTCCGTGTCTTTGTCTCTTGAGAAATAAATATGAACCAGAACGGCCTGTTCGCCGCCTTCATAACGGTCAAACAAGCTTGCGACCTCTCATCTGGATAAAATTCGACAGCCGGGGGTGCATAAGCAGAGTGGAAATACTTATGAACCCCTTCGTGGTTGACCAACGTTGCGCTTTATTCAGCGTCATCGTTTTCCTGCTGCGGCTGTTGCTGCGCAGACGGAGTACTGCCTTGATGATAGTTGTTGGTGCTGCCCGTACCTGGATTATTGCTATGATGAGATACCGGGCGGGACGGCACTACGGTGGAGATAGCGTGTTTATACACCATCTGGCTAACCGTATTTTTTAACAGAATGACAAACTGGTCAAAAGACTCAATTTGGCCTTGCAGCTTAATACCATTCACCAAGTAAATAGAAACCGGAACACGTTCGCGACGCAATGCGTTCAGGAACGGATCTTGCAAAGATTGCCCCTTAGCCATTCTATCTTTTCCTTATTAGTTTGTTGTTTGTCACTTTGAGCCTATCGGCTCGAAAATAAATCACATAAAAAATTCGCGCGTTGAGTACTCATCAATTGTACACAATCACCCAACCTATGCACTAACAACCTGAATTACACGGCTTAAGGCGTCGTCCGGCTTCTCTGAATCCAGCCATTCAACCTCTTCCCAACCTCGTAACCAGGTCATCTGGCGTTTGGCCAGCTGTCGTGTCGCGCAAACACCACGATAAACCATTTCATCGTAATCGAATTCACCAGATAAATATGACCACATCTGGCGGTAGCCGACACAGCGAATGGAAGGCAAATCCGTATGCAAATCGCCCCGAGCTAACAGCGTTCTGACTTCGTCTTCAAAACCATTGGACAACATCTGACTAAAACGTTCCTCAATCCGCTGATGTATGACTTCACGGCGGATTGGGGCAATCGCGAATTGATGGACGCGATAAGGCAGCGTTTCACCCGCAACTTTTGTCAGATCCGTTAAAGTTTTACCTGAAATATAAAAAACTTCCAGTGCTCTGGACAGTCTCTGCGGATCATTCGGATGAATTCGCATAGCGGCGACCGGATCAATCTCACGTAATTGATCGTGTAACGCGTTCCATCCCTGCGCTGCCGCCTGTTTTTCAATGCGCTCACGTACTGTGGCATCGGCCTGAGGCAAAGGCGACAATCCTTCCAGCAACGCCTTGAAATAAAGCATAGTCCCACCCACCAATAACGGGATCTTATTGCGTGAGGTTATTTCTGCCATTTCGCGCAAGGCGTCGGCCCGAAAATCGGCCGCCGAGTAGGCCTGAGTTGGGTCAAGGATATCAATCAGACGATGCGGGGCTTCCGCCAGCTCCTGCGCCGTGGGCTTGGCAGTGCCGATATCCATCCCGCGGTAGATGAGTGCGGAGTCCACACTGATCAGTTCAACGGGAAGATGCTTCATCAGCGACATCGCCAGCGCGGTTTTACCGGATGCGGTCGGCCCCATAATAAAGATCGCCGGGGGAGCGGAATGTTTTTCAGAATCAGTCATGCTTAAAAGCCGCCAGCGCGGGCTGTAAATCAAGAGGTTGCAGAAGTCCGGACGGTGGCGATTTCACCAACTGCGGGCATAGACGCTCAACATCCGTGAGTAATTGTATAGCCTGGGAAATTGTCCAGACCTCGTGCTCGCAGCCACAGTGGCGGGCAAACCACATGGCTACCGCATCAGAAGTCACCTCCTGCTGAACAGCAAGGTAATCTAACAGGTCAGGTATCAACTTTTGTAAATTTTGTTGGCGTAATGGTAAAGGTACTGCGCGGACCGTCACACGCTGTGACTCGCTGAGCATTTCTAAACCAAAATGCTGTAATAACTGCTGATTTTTCGCCAGCACTGCTGTCTCGCCTTTGTTGACTGTCAGCTTCAACGGGATCAGTAACGGCTGTGGACGCAATCCTTCTTCCGGCGGTGTCAGCTGCGCCCATTTAAGCCAGCGGTCCGCGACCGGCAGCGAAAGCATCACCAGCTGTTTGCCTCGCTCAAGCAGCGCATATTCAGCGGCGCAGACCGTCAGCACGCGTCCGAAACTCTGGCTGTGCGATTCCAGCGCGGGTTCATTGAGTGTACGGGCCGGGGATGCCACAGGCTTAGCGGCCTGTGCCACAGCAGGCGCAGGCTCCTGAAGGGAAAATGTTTCGGAAGAGGGCTGTAACAAACGCTGATAAACATTGCCTTCCGCGCGATTGTAAGCGGGTTCATTGCTATGCGTCGCGGGCTCACGCGGATGGCTGGCCCGTGACGTCGCCGGGAATACATTTTCACGCGATGCCGGTTTATCACGCTGAGCATGCGCTGATTTTTCTGCCGGTTGCGAAAAATGATTGCCGCCCGCTGCCGGACGATTTTCCGGTTGCCATCGCGGCGTATCTTCTTCCGCCTGCGGTTCTGCCAGAACCGGATTTCCCGCCTGCTGCAACACCGACATCACGGCCTGATAGATAAAATCGTGTACCAGCCGCGACTGATGAAACCGCACTTCGTGTTTCGCCGGGTGTACGTTGACATCCACCTGATGCGGATCGACATCCAGATACAGCACGTATGCCGGTTGCTGATCGTCTTTGAGCTGATCCTGATACGCCTGGCGGATCGCGTGATTAATCAGGCGATCTTTCATCATGCGGTTATTCACATAGCAATATTGCATGTCTGTCAGGCTGCGCGATCCGGCAGGATCGGCGACCCAGCCGCGGATCCCCAAATCACCGTGCGTCCACTCAACCTCCAGCGCGTGCTCGACAAAGGTCGGGCTGCAAATGCTTGCCAGACGGCGGGAGGACTGGGAGGGATCTTTCACCGCGCGGTACTGGCGTATCAGCTTGCCGTTGTGACTTAGATTGACGGAAACGTCGAAACGCGCCAGCGCAATGCGGCGTACAACTTCATCAATATGGGTAAATTCAGTTTTCTCAGTACGCATGAATTTGCGACGTGCTGGCGTGTTGTAAAACAGATCGAGCACTTCGACAGTAGAACCCTGCGGATGCGCGGCCGGTTTCACCGTCACCGCCATATCGCGTCCTTCCGCGTAGGCCTGCCAGGCTTCGCTTTGATCTGCCGTGCGCGAAGTCAGCATCAGGCGGGACACCGAACTGATACTCGCCAGCGCTTCGCCGCGAAATCCGAGGCTCAGAATCGCTTCCAGATCGTCCAGACAGGTGATTTTGCTGGTGGCGTGACGCGCCAGCGCCAGCGCCAGATCGTCTTTACCTATGCCGCAGCCGTTATCACGTATACGGATAAGCTTGGCGCCCCCGCGATCAATATCAATATCAATCCGGGTTGCGCCGGCATCAAGACTGTTTTCTACCAGCTCTTTCACCACGGAAGCCGGCCTTTCGACAACTTCACCCGCGGCAATCTGGTTAGCCAGTTGCGGGGGCAGTACCTTGATCGGCATAGCGGCTCCTGTGAAAGACGGTCAGTCAGACCGCCTTTACGACTGTGGAATAGTCAGGGTTTGGCCGAGCTGCACCTCGCCGGACTTCATGTGGTTGGCGGTTTTAATGTCCGTCATGCTGACGCCATATTTGCTGGCAATCGCTGACAGCGTATCGCCGCGCTGAACCTTATGCTTTGACGGTTTTTTTGCCACTTTCGCGACTTTTGCCGTTGAAGCCGACGCCCCCGTTGCAGCTGATGTGCGGGTCCCCGCTGGCACTTTCAATCTCTGCCCGACCCAAACGCCGTCTTTTTTCAGTTTATTGAGATCGCGCAACGCCGCGTTGGTCGTACCATAGCTGTTGGCAATCCCCGTCAGCGTTTCGCCACGCGTCACTTTATGGATTTGCGTGGCGCCTGCAGCACCGGCGGTCACTTCAATCGGGCCAGGTTGATTTACAGCAGTGTTGCCTGCCGGGCTATTGTCTCCCGCCGCTGCTGCTGATGAGGCCAGCAGCGGACGGTTTTCGACCTTTGGGCCGTTTTGTATCGGATGCGACTGGAAATAATTACGCAGGCCAATATGAATGGCTCGCGCAATTTTATCCTGGTACGCACTGCTGCCAAGCAGCCGCTCCTCGGTTCCGTTACTGATAAAGCCGGTTTCCACCAGCAGGGAAGGAATATCTGGTGAGCGCAATACGCCCAGACTGGCGTGCTCGGGTTTGGCTTTGTGCAATGAGCCTACGGTGCGCAGTTCGCGCAATACGCGGGTCGCCACGTCATATCCCACACGCTGTGAATGGCCAAATTGTAAGTCTAAAACCGCCTGACTCAGATAAGGGTCAGATGCGGTATTGGCCAGCACATCCCCTGCGCCGCCGAGCAATTCGGACTGTTTCTCGTGTTGCTCCAGCCAGTTACCCATTTCACTGTTCGCACGACGGTTCGACAATACCCATACCGAGGCGCCGCGTGCGCTGCGGCTTGGCGCGGCATCGGCGTGAATCGACACCAGAACATTGGCGTTTTTCTTACGTGCGACGTCGGAACGCCCCATCACCGAAATAAAGTAATCGCCATCGCGGGTGAGTACCGGCTGGAACATCGGATCCGCATTGAGGATCGTCTGCAATTTACGGGCAATCGCGATAGTGACGTTTTTCTCTTTGAGGCCACCCGCGCCGATAGCACCCGGATCCTGCCCGCCGTGTCCGGCATCAATGGCAACGATGATTTTGCTGTCGCTGGTTGTAATAGTGGAAGAACGCGAGTTGTCTGGCGCAACGGCCGTCGAGGCAACGGTGGTCTTGTCATTGGTAAACGGATTGGATTTCGTCGATGTAGCCGGCGTTCTGTTGGCATTCGGCGATGGCGTATTCGTCACCGTAGAAACTGGTGCAGTATTGCGCGGTGCGGCGGCAGCATTCATGGTCAGCACCACGGTGTACTGGCTGCCGTCTTTCTGTTTGGTCGCGTTGGTCCTGACCTTCTGATTAAGTTCAAAAACCAGACGCTGGCTTTGCGCATTCGGCGGCGTACTCGCCCGTACGCGCGTCACAAGATTCTGCCCGTTGAAGGTCAGCGGCAGGCCTTTCATCACGCCGTCCTGACGAATGTCCATCACCACACGTTCAGGGTTATGCAGCGGGAAAAAAGAATAATCTGGCGAACCGTCGAAGGTAATAGTAACGGTCGATTGCGATGCACCGTTGGACACATTGATATTTTTCATGCCAGCCGCAAAGGCGGAAGCAGGTGCCAGCACGGCACAGAGCATCAGCGTCGATAAGAACATCGCCGCCGATGAAAAAAGAGAAGTGATACGTGAATTCATCGCGTAATCATCCTTGCTGTTGAACACGATGCAGCAAATTCATGCCAGATTCAGAAACCGCGACAAGCGTCACCGTTCGTCCCTGAGGCTGATAATCCAGCGTCAGCTCGATGTCCGGTTCAGGCAAAACGCCCTCGCCTTTTTGTGGCCACTCGACCAGACAAATAGCGTCCTGTGCGAAATAATCGCGGATGCCCATAAATTCAAGCTCTTCCGGGTCAGCCAGACGGTATAAATCAAAATGATATACCGCAATGCTTTCCAGCTGATAAGGCTCTACCAGCGTGTACGTCGGGCTTTTCACATTGCCCTGGTGCCCTAATGCCTGAAGAAATCCCCGGCTAAAGGTTGTTTTACCGGCTCCCAGATCGCCATACAGATGGATAACCGTTGAGCCTTCGCAGGCTTTCGCCAGTGAAGCACCTAGTTGCAGCGTTGCCGCTTCGTCGGGTAATGAGAGAGTAAGTTGATTCATTCAGTGATATCTATTTCTTCAGGTCTGGATTAACTAACGGAGCAATAACCGCTAAAAGATCGGTCGCCAGCATACCGCGCGTTCCCTGCCGCCGGGCGATTTCGTCTGCGGCGGCGCCGTGAATCACTGTTCCCGCGCAGGCCGCATCATACATATTCAGTTTTTGAGCGAGCAAGCCGCCAATAATACCAGAAAGCACGTCACCCATGCCGCCTGATGCCATACCGGCATTTCCAACGTCCGCTACAGCCAGCTCACCCTGGTCGCTGGCGATTAACGTGCCTGCGCCTTTGAGTACCACCACGCCGCCATACTGCTCAGCGAGTTTCCTGACAGAAAGTAAGCGGTCACTCTCAATGTCCTTCACGGTACAGCCGAGTAAACGGGCTGCCTCGCCGGGGTGGGGCGTCAGTACGCGATTTTGCCGTTTCTCAGGTGCGATTGCCAGCAGGTTCAGCGCATCCGCGTCCCATAAAGCCGGTTTATCACATTTCGCCACCCGTTCCAGCGCCTGTTTGCCCCAGGTTTTCTGGCCTAAGCCGGGGCCGATGACAATCACATCAGCCCATTCCAGTGCCTCGTGGAGAGATTCTGCCGTCAGTTCCTGCATCATCAACTCGGGTCTGGCGGTGAGTAACGGCCCGGCGTGTTCTTTGTGAGTGAGTACTCGCACTAATCCTGCACCAGTGCGCAATGCGGCTTCCGACGCCATACGGATAGCCCCTGCAAAGCCGATATCGCCGCCGATCACCACTAACCGCCCATGCTCGCCTTTGTTGGAACAAGGCCGACGCGGATGCAACCACTGGCCAATTTGCGTGGCATCCAGACGTTGCAACAACGGCGAATGGCCTCTGAGCCAGCTTTCCAGCCCCAACGCATCGTAATGCAGGCTGCCGACGTAATCGCGCGCCTGCCCGGTCAGTAAACCCGGTTTGAGTGCGATAAAGCTGATGGTGTGATTGGCGTGAACTGCCCTGCCGGCAGCCTGCCCGGTTTGGGCGTTCAGGCCGGAGGGAATATCCAGAGAAATGACCGGCGCGGAAGCAGCGTTAATGGCGTCGATAAGAGTATTGTACGGCGCGCGCGGGGCGGACGATAACCCGGTACCCAGCAGTCCGTCGATAATCACGTCAGCATCTTCCGGCCATTGCGCATCAGAAGGGCCGACCATACCGCCGCACGCCAGCCAGCCCTGCCGCGCCTGTTGCGCTTCTTCAGGAAGAACTTTGTCGTTTACGACAGCCAGCAGAGTCACGCGAAGACCGGCGTTTTTTGCCAGTCGCGCCAGTTCATAGCCATCCCCGCCATTGTTACCGTGGCCGCACAAAATTAACCAGTGGCGGGCATCAGGATAGGTGCGCTGCGTCAGTGAAAAAGCCGCCGCAGCCGCGCGCTGCATCAGCGTGAACAGAGAAATCCCCGTTTCCTGCGCGGCCTGACCTTCAACCTTACGCAGCCATTCAGCAGAAAATACGGAATGTGGTAAACTCGCCTCGTTTCGTTTTTCACGTTGGTTCGTCATGACACTCCCTCTCGATCTCGTTCAACTGGCTCAACATATCAAGCAATGGGGCCAATCGCTAGGCTTCCAGCAGGTTGGCATCTGCGATACAGACTTATCTGCAGAAGAACCTAAACTGCAGGACTGGCTTGATAAACAATATCATGGCGAGATGGAATGGATGGCGCGCCACGGCATGTTGCGTGCGCGTCCTCATGAGTTGCTGCCCGGTACGCTGCGGGTGATCAGCGTGCGAATGAACTATTTGCCCGCCAAAGCCGCCTTTGCCAAAACACTGAACAACCCGCAACTCGGGTATGTCAGCCGTTATGCGCTGGGGCGCGACTATCACAAAGTGCTTCGCCAGCGGCTAAAAAAGCTCGGCGACATGATTCAGGCTTACTGCACCGAACAACAATCTGACCATGCGGTGACGTTCCGTCCGTTTGTCGATTCCGCCCCTATTATGGAACGTCCTCTGGCGGCCAAAGCCGGGCTCGGCTGGGTTGGTAAGCATTCACTTATTCTTAACCGTGAATCTGGCTCCTGGTTCTTTCTTGGCGAACTGCTGATTGATTTACCGTTGCCGGTCGATGCGCCACAGGAAGAAAAGTGTGGGAAGTGCGTCGCCTGTATTACCACCTGCCCGACCGGGGCGATTGTCGCCCCCTACACTGTCGATGCCCGCCGCTGCATTTCCTATCTGACCATTGAGCTGGAGGGTCCGATCCCGGAAGAATTCCGCCCGATGATGGGGAACCGGATTTACGGCTGCGACGACTGTCAGCTGATTTGCCCGTGGAACCGTTATTCACAACTGACGGACGAAGAGGATTTCAGCCCACGCGCCGCGCTGCATGCCCCGGAGCTGATTGCTTTGTTTGGCTGGACTGAAGAGAAGTTTCTACGCATTACCGAAGGTTCCCCTATCCGCCGCATCGGCCATTTACGCTGGCTGCGCAATATTTCGGTAGCATTGGGCAATGCGCCCTACTCGGAAGAGGTCTTGACGGCGTTGCAATCACGGACAGGTGAAAATGCGCTACTGGATGAACATATCGAATGGGCAATCCGGCAACAGGTAGAAAGAAGAAGTGAACATCGTGTTGAAGTGCAAACTTCGCAGCAGAAACGGCTGATCCGCGCAGTGGAAAAAGGCTTACCACGAGATGCATAACCATTCCCATAGCAATTAATTCGCAATGCCAGATTTTCTGTGCATAAAAATAAAAATGCTTTGCCAATCAAGTGCAAAAAAAGAAGCAAGTGATCACCATAACGTTTCGCTATAAATATATTGTGTTTTAAAACAAGTAATTATGAATTGGCAATACGGGGAGTGCAAAAAACAGACAGTTTAAAAAAACAGCTAAACCTGTGGATAAGTCTGTTTAAAACATTACTACAAATCGTGTAAGTATCGGATCAATCATGCACAAATTACGCATGAGTTTGGCGATAAGAAATGGTTTTGTATTGAAGAAGAAAATTGGAGCGGGAAACGAGACTCGAACTCGCGACCCCGACCTTGGCAAGGTCGTGCTCTACCAACTGAGCTATTCCCGCTTAGAGATGCTTGGTGCATCTGCTGTAAACTTACAGCATTTGAAATTTTTGGAGCGGGAAACGAGACTCGAACTCGCGACCCCGACCTTGGCAAGGTCGTGCTCTACCAACTGAGCTATTCCCGCGTCGCATGGCACTGCTTTTGTTTTACGTATCAAATAATACAGATAAAACGTTGAATCTAAAACATTTAAAAATTTGGAGCGGGAAACGAGACTCGAACTCGCGACCCCGACCTTGGCAAGGTCGTGCTCTACCAACTGAGCTATTCCCGCTCTGCGCACTCAACGAAATTCTTCATCGGTACGGGGTGCGCATTATACGAGAAATCCTTTTAGCCGCAACCCCCTGAAAGCAAAAAAATGATATTTTCGTTCAAGTGCCGATTAAACCATCAAAGCGATGATTTAAGCGGCGAAACACGGTGATTTTGTATCCTGAACGCTTCATAAGGATTTTTAAAATAAATATCCAAAATCATTCGGGTTGCAGGAAGGCGGCAAACTCACTAATTCCGATGAGTTGAGATCGGGGTGAGAGAGTGCAGCCAACGCATTTGCGGCTTGAAGGATTGCAGATATTACAACTGGATGAAATGCTCGCGGTAGTACGCCAGTTCAGCCACGGATTCACGGATATCGTCCAGCGCCTGATGGGTATTCTGTTTCTTAAAGCCGCTGAGTACTTCTGGTTTCCAGCGACGCGCCAGCTCTTTCAGGGTACTGACGTCCAGATAACGATAGTGGAAATAGGTTTCCAGCTCCGGCATGTACTTAAACAGGAAGCGGCGATCCTGCCCGACGCTGTTACCGCAGATTGGCGATTTGCCTTCAGGCACCCACTCACGCAGGAACTCGATGGTTTTTTGCTCCGCCGCATTATCGTCGAACGGGCTGGCTTTTACGCGCTCAACCAGCCCGCTGCCGGTATGGGTACGCACATTCCAGTCATCCATCAGCGCCAGCTGTGCGTCAGACTGATGTACCGCCATGACCGGGCCTTCGGCCAGAATATTCAGGTGCGCGTCGGTTACCAGCGTGGCGATCTCAATGATGCGGTCACGTTCAGGATCAAGCCCCGTCATTTCCAGGTCGATCCAAATTAAATTCGAGTCATTTGCAGCCATGATGTGTCCTATTACAAAGAAAGAGATATAGCTGGTATCATAGACGTTTTGGTCGCACCGAGCGATTAAAGCCAGTCAAGTGAGGCGCAGTGACTAAGTCAAAACTGTCTAAAGGGCAACAACGTCGCGTTCAGACCAACCACCAGCGTCGTCTGACACAGACCGACAAACGGAAAGAGCTGGACGATTCTCTGCATGGCGAACCGCAGGACGGCATCGTCATCAGCCGTTTCGGAATGCATGCGGACGTTGAAGCGGCCGACGGCAGCCAGCACCGTTGCAATATCCGCCGTACCATCCGTTCTCTGGTCACCGGTGACCGCGTTGTATGGCGCGCCGGCGAGAACGCCAGCGTAAAAGGTATCGTTGAAGCGGTACACGAACGCACCTCCGTCCTGACGCGCCCTGATTTCTATGACGGCGTGAAACCTATCGCCGCCAACATTGACCAGATCGTCATTGTCTCCGCAATCTTGCCAGAGCTGTCGCTGAACATTATCGACCGCTATCTGGTGGCCTGCGAAACCGTTGAAGTTGAGCCACTGATTGTGCTCAACAAGATTGACCTGCTCGACGACGAAGGCCGCAAATTCGTCGACGGTATGATGTCTATCTACCGCCGCATCAATTATCGCGTGCTGGAAGTCTCCAGCCAGACCGGCGAAGGCATGCCCGCGTTTGAAACTGCATTGACGGATCGCATCAGTATTTTCGCCGGACAGTCAGGCGTGGGCAAATCCAGCCTGTTGAACGCATTGTTGCCGCCCGAAGAAAAACAGATCGTGGTCAATGAAGTCTCTGACAACTCGGGTTTGGGCCAGCACACCACCACGGCAGCGCGTCTTTACCACTTCCAGCGCGGCGGCGACGTCATCGACTCCCCTGGCGTCCGTGAATTTGGTCTGTGGCATCTCGCACCAGAACAAATTACTCAAGGCTTTGTCGAATTCCGTCCTTTCCTCGGGTACTGCAAATTCCGCGACTGCAAACATGGCAGCGATCCGGGTTGTGCTATCCGTGATGCGGTAGACCGTGGCGACATCGCCGAAGAGCGTTTCGACAACTACCATCGTATTCTCGAAAGTATGGAAGACGTAAAAACGCGTAAAAACTTCGACGCACTTTGATGTTAACTCATTGAGCTAACAGGTTAATGATAAACGGGAGAGGTGAACGGGCGTTGAACCGTTGATTTCTCACCGTTACAATCAGCGCCAGTTAAAAACGCTCCTCCGCCATAACACGATGTGTGACCGTCCAGATGATTGACGGTCTCCTGCAGAAATGGCCGGTCATGCCGGTCATTCATACCATCCAAGAGGTTTTCCCCGTGCTGGACAGTATCAAAATCAAACTTCAATACTTACTTCCTAAACAAGGTCTGACCCGTCTGGCAGGCTGGGGCGCGGATAAACGTGCCGCCACGCTGACGCATTGGGTGATCAAAGCCTTTGCACGCTTTTACAGCGTGGATATGAAAGAAGCACAAAACCCGGATATCAAGTCTTACGCCACATTCAATGAATTCTTCGTTCGCCCGCTGCGCGATGGCGCACGTCCTGTCGTCAGCGGTCTGGACATGCTTTGCCTGCCCGCCGATGGCGCAGTCAGCCAGTTAGGGGCTATTACCGACGGCAAACTGTTCCAGGCAAAAGGTCATTTCTACAGCCTCGAAGCGCTGCTGGCAGGGAACTATCAGCTGGCGGAGCAGTTCAAAGACGGCCAGTTCGCCACTATTTATCTGGCACCGCGCGACTATCACCGCGTGCATATGCCGTGCGACGGCGTACTGCGTGAAATGATTTATGTGCCGGGCGATTTGTTCTCGGTAAACCCGCTGACCGCTGCCAACGTGCCGAACCTTTTCGCCCGTAATGAGCGCGTCATCAGCGTGTTTGATACTGAATTTGGCCCGATGGTGCAGATTCTGGTCGGCGCGACGATTGTCGGCAGCATCGAAACTGTGTGGGCTGGCTGCGTTACGCCACCGCGTGAAGGCATCATTAAGCGCTGGACCTATCCTGCCGCCGGTGAAGAAGGCGCTATCGCGCTGGAAAAAGGCCAGGAGATGGGTCGTTTCAAACTCGGTTCAACGGTGATTAACCTGTTTGCTGCAGGTCAGGTTCGCTTTATGCCGCAGTTGAGCAACGGCATGGTCACCCGTATGGGCGAACCTTTTGCCGAAGCCCTGCGTGCGCCGCAAGTTGTACCGCAAGCACCTGAAGACGTCTGATTTCGTCTGAACTGACAGTCAAAAAGAATTGAAAAAAGGAAGTGACGAGTGCGCCTGATCCCCGCCTTGCTGATGAGTTTACTGCTGTCTTTGCCGCTCATGGCAGGCGCAGCTCCGACTGAAGATCAGCTTAAACAGGAGCTGAAACAGGCGGAAGCCAATAAAGAAATGGCCAATCAGGCACAGGTGGTTGAGGCGCTGCAAAGTGCCCTCAACTGGCTGAACGAGGCCAAAGTCTCTGCCGGGCGCACGGCGGAATACCAAAAGGTCATTGATGACTTCCCGAAACTGACGCAGTCCCTGCGTCAGGAACTGCAAAATCAGCCCGAAAAGCCGCCTGCTGTCAGTACCGATTTATCCAGCGCCGAACTCGATCAGCAGATTTTGCAAATCAGCAGTCAGCAGCTGGAGGAAACCCGCCAGCTGCGTCAGGAACAAGATCGTTCTCGCGATATCAGTGATTCCCTCAGTCAGATCCCGCAGCAGCAATCCGAAGCCCGCAATGCGCTTGGCGATATCGATCAGCGCATTCAGGCGGCCACGGCAGCAGCTTCGTCTTCTATTCTGGCGCAGGCGCAGCTCAGCGCCCTGCAGGCCGAATCCGCCGCGCGTAAAGCAAAGGTGGATGAGCTTGAACTGGCTCAGCTCTCGTCGAATAACCGGCAGGAACTGTCGCGGATGCGCGCCGATCTTTACAAGAAACGCGCGGATTATCTGGATCAGCAACTACAGGCCTTGCGCAATACGCTGAACAATCAGCGCCAGCGCGAAGCCGAACAGGCGCTGGAAAAAACCGAGTTACTGGCAGAACAGAGTGGCGAACTGCCCCACTCCATCAGCCAGCAATTGCAGTCCAACCGCGAACTTTCACTGGCGCTGAATCAGCAGGCGCAGCGGATGGATCTGATCTCCTCTCAGCAACGTCAGGCAGCCGCGCAAACGCAGCAGGTCCGTCAGGCAATCAATACCATTCGTGAACAGGCACAGTGGCTCGGGGCGTCCAATCTGCTGGGCGAAACGCTGCGGGCGCAGGTTTCACGCCTGCCGGATATGCCGAAACCGCAACAACTCGACCGCGATATGGGGCAGCTGCGCGTTCAGCGTTTGCATTATGAAGATTTACTCGATAAGCAGGCGGTTTATCGTCAAGGGCGTCAGGACGATGGCAAACCGCTGACCGCCGCGCAGCAAAAAATTCTCGACGCACAGTTGCGCACACAGCGTGATTTGCTCAATTCGCTGCTCTCCGGCTGTGACACGCAAATTCTTGAACTCACCAAACTGAAAGTGGCCAACAGCCAGCTGGTGGAAGCGCTGAATGACGTTCATGAAGCCGCGCACCGTTATCTGTTCTGGGTCGCCGACGTCAGCCCGGTAAGCCTTTCTTATCCGATGATGCTGGCCCATGACCTGAAACGCCTGGTATCTCTTGATTCCCTGAGCCAGCTGGGCGGCGCGGGAATGATGATGATCACCAGTAAAGAAACGCTGCTGCCGCTGTTTGGCGCACTGATTCTGGTGATTATCAGCATCAGTTCCCGCAAGCACTATTACGCTTTTCTGGCGCGCTCCAGCAGCAAAGTCGGCAAAGTCACGCAGGATCATTTCTCCCTGACGATGCGCACCGTGTTCTGGTCGATTCTGGTAGCGATGCCGCTGCCGGTACTGTGGGCCGCACTGGGCTTCGGCCTGCAAAGCGCGTGGCCGTATCCGATTGCCGTGGCGATTGGCGACGGTGTGACTGCAACGTTGCCTATTCTGTGGGCGTTTATGGTCAGCGCCGCGCTGGCGCATCCGCAAGGGTTGTTTGTCACTCACTTCGGCTGGCCGCAGCGCGCCGTGTCCCGCGCGTTGCGCTATTACGCGCTCTCCATCTGGGTGATTGTGCCGCTGATTATGGCGCTGATTACCTTCGATAACCTGAACGACCGTGAATTCTCCAATACCCTCGGCCGCCTGTGCTTTGTGATTTTGTGTCTGGTGGTGGCGCTGGTCACCCACAGCCTGAAACGTGCGGGCATTCCGCTGTACCTCGATAAGAAAGGTAACAGCGAGAACATGCTCAATAACGCGCTGTGGTGGATGCTGCTCGGCGCACCGATTGTCGCGGCGCTGGCTTCGCTGATGGGCTTCCTTGCCACGTCGCAGGCCCTGCTTGCACGTCTGGAGACTTCGGTTGCCATCTGGTTTGTGCTGCTGGTGATTTACCACATTATCCGCCGCTGGATGCTTATCCAGCGACGCCGTATCGCGTTCGAGCGCGCCAAACAGCGTCGTGCTGAAATGCTCAACCAGCGCGCACGCGGCGAAGACGAAGGACATCATGCCAATACCAGCAACGAAGGCACGGTAGAAATCGAAGAACCGGTGGTCGATCTGGATGCGATCTCCGCGCAATCACTGCGGCTGGTGCGATCGCTGCTGACGCTGATCGCGCTGATTTCGGTGATCTTCCTGTGGTCTGAGATCCATTCGGCATTCTCATTCCTGGAGAATATTCATCTCTGGCAGGTGGCCTCCACCGTTCAGGGCGTCGAAAGTATGCAGCCGATCACGCTGGGATCGGTGCTGATCGCCATTCTGGTACTGATAATCACCACCCAGCTGGTGCGCAATTTACCGGCCCTGCTGGAGCTGGCGCTGCTGCAACATCTGGATCTGACGCCGGGCACCGGTTACGCGGTGCTGACCATCACCAAATACGTGTTGTTGCTGATTGGCGGCCTGGTGGGCTTCTCACTAATTGGGATCGAATGGGCGAAGCTGCAATGGCTGGTCGCCGCGCTGGGTGTCGGGCTCGGATTTGGTTTGCAGGAGATCTTCGCCAACTTTATTTCCGGCCTGATCATTTTGTTTGAGAAACCGATCCGCATCGGCGATACCGTGACGATCCGCAATCTGACCGGCAGCATCACCAAGATCAACACCCGTGCGACCACGATCGCCGACTGGGATCGCAAAGAGATCATCGTGCCGAATAAGGCCTTTATCACCGAGCAGTTCATCAACTGGTCCCTGTCCGATTCCGTGACCCGTGTGGTGCTAACGGTGCCTGCACCGTCGGAAGCCAACAGCGAAGAAGTGACCGAAATACTGCTCAACGCCGCTCACCGCTGTTCGCTGGTGCTAGACACGCCAGCGCCGGAAGCTTATCTGGTGGATTTGCAGCAGGGTATTCAGATTTTCGAACTGCGTATGCACGCCGCTGAAATGGCGCACCGTATGCCACTGCGCCACGAAATCCATCAGCTGATTCTGGCCGGATTCCGCGAGCACGGCATCACCCTGCCGTTCCCGCCGTTCCAGGTGCGGATGGAAACGTTGCATCGTGCCCAGAATGGCAATAACGCGACCTTTACCAGCAGCAGTGGCGGTGGTCGCAGCGGTAACAGCTCACGTTCGCCAGGCGATTTATAAGAGGGATCCAGGGGGCAGATTGCTCTGCCCCCTGAGCATTACAGATCGGCGATGAGCGCCGCCGCCGCTTTACGGTGCTGAGAAATCAACGATTTGATATCCATATCCACAATCTGTCCGTCAATCACCCGCCACTTTCCGCCGACCATTACCCTGTCCGCCCGTTCCGCCCCGCACAACAGCAGCGCAGAAATCGGATCATGGCTGCCGCTAAAGCGCAGCTCATCCAGCCGGAAAAGCGCCAGATCGGCCTGTTTACCCACCGCAATTTGCCCGATATCGTCACGTCCAATCAGCTTTGCAGATCCGCGCGTTGCCCAGCCTAAAACCCGTTCCGGCGTCACATATTCCGCACCGTAGCGCAACCGCTGTAAATACAGCGCCTGCCGCGCTTCGTACATCAGATTCGACGCATCGTTGGAGGCGGAACCGTCCACGCCTAAGCCAATGGGTACGCCCGCCGCTTCCAGATCGCGCGTCGGACACATGCCGGACGCCAGCCGCATATTCGATACCGGACAATGGCAAATGCCGGTGCCCGCTGCGCCCAGGCGCTGAATTTCATCGGCGTTGAAATGAATGCCGTGCGCCAGCCATGTGCGGTCATTCAGCCAGCCGACGCTGTCGAGATAATCCACCGTACGCAGGCCAAACATTTTCAGGCAGAACGCCTCTTCATCCAGCGTTTCGGCTAAATGCGTATGCAACCGGACATCTTCCCGCTGCGCCAGCATCGCGCTTTCACGCATAATTTCGGTGGTAACGGAGAACGGTGAACAAGGTGCCAGAGCTATCTGCATCCACGCGCCTTCGCCGCGCTGATGATAGCGATCAATCAACCGCTGGCTGTCGCGCAGGATAGTTTCACCGGACTGCACCGTCTGTTTCGGCGGCAGACCGCCCTGCTCCTCGCCAAGGCTCATTGAACCGCGTGTCAGTAAAGCGCGCATGCCCAATTCCAGTACCACTTCGACTTGCACATCGATCGCCTCTTCCATCCCCTGCGGGAACAGATAATGGTGATCCGTGGTGGTGGTACAACCTGAAAGCAGCAGTTCGGCCATCGCCACGCGGCTGGCCAGCCCGAGCGCTTCCGGCTGCAAACGCGCCCAGACCGGATACAACTTTTTCAACCACGGGAACAAGGGGACATTGACCACGGGCGCCCAGGCCCGGGTCAGCGTCTGATAGAAATGATGATGGGTGTTAATGAGGCCGGGCATCAGCACACAGTCTGTGGCATCAAAAATTTGTTCAACCGGTCGTGAAGGGCTTTGGCCGACGGCCAGCACCTCGGCGATCTTGGCGCCTTCGATGACGATGCCACCGCGGGCATCCAGCTCATTTGCGGTGAAAACAGCCAGCGGATTCTGGATCCACATACGTTGTGTTGACATAACTGACATCCTTTTTTGGTCGGAATAGAATTCAAAAAGTGAGTCAGCTCAGTTATGCCCTGTCTGCTGATCCAGGGGCGCATGTGCGAAAAATCAGTGAACCTTAATCTCCTCTGCCACTACGCTGACGCGCTCGGCGGGCATCAGCAGGTTCAGCAAAATGGCGACCACACCGCCGCTGGTCACAGCATGTCCGAAGATATTCCCGACGATTTGCGGGAACTGCCCCAGTGCTTCCGGCACCGCTTCGATGCCCAGCCCAATACCGAAGGAGATGGCGATGATCAGCATTTCGCGGCGACCTACCGGCGACTGCGTCATGATACGGATACCTGCTGCTACCACACTGCCGAACATCACCAGCGTCGCCCCGCCCAGCACCGGCGCGGGAATTTGCTGCAATATGCCGCCGATAAACGGGAACAGCCCGAGTACCACCAGCACGCCGCCGATATACATGCCGACAAAACGGCTGGCGACGCCGGTCATCTGAATCACACCGTTGTTCTGCGCGAAGGTGGTGTTCGGGAAGGAGGAGAACATAGCCGCAACCATGCAGCTGATGCCGTCGGCCAGAATTCCGCCCTTCAGCCGTTTGCGGAAACTCTCCCCTTCAATCGGTTGCTGCGAAAGCATGCAGTTCGCGGTCAGATCACCGACGGCTTCCAGAATGCTGATGAACGAAACCAGCGCGATAGGTACAAAGATAATCCAGTCAAATTTGAAGCCGAAGCGGAACAACTGCGGCAGCGCAAACCAGTCGCCCTGCACGGGTTTTAGCGGCAGATGGCCGCTCAATGCAGCGGCGATGCAACCAACAATAATCCCCAATACTATGGAGGCCAGACGCACCCAGCGCACGTTGATCCGGTTGCAGGCAACGATCACCAGCAGCGTCAGCGCGCCCAGCCCGAGATTAGCCGGCGCACCGAAATTCACCGCGCCGTGTCCGCCCGCCCAGTCGGTGATGCTGACTTTAATCAGGCTGATACCGATCAGCGCAATCACCGTTCCACTCACCAGCGGCGTGAATACCCGGCGCATCTGCCCGATAAAGCGGCTGACCAGCAGCGGGATAAACGCGGCGACAAAGTTCACGCCGAAAATCATCGCCATAATGTCTTCGGGCGAACCGCCACGGCTTTTCACCAACATCCCTCCGGAGAGGATGACGCCAAGAAATGCAAAGCTGGTGCCCTGCAGGCAAATCATTCCCGCGCCCACCGACATAAACCGGCGCGCCTGAATAAATGTCCCGATGCCGGAAGCCAGGAGTGACATGCTGATGAGATACGGCAGATAGGCGTTAAGCCCGAGGACAGAACCGATGATAAGCGGCGGCGTAATAATCCCGACCACGCTGGCCAGCACGTGCTGCACCGCTGTGAAGAAAGCCGGTACCGGCGCAATACGCTCTTCCAGTCCATAAAGCAGTTCTTTTTCGTTGGATTCTGACATAACGGGTTTCCGGGAGAATGAGTGATAACCCTGTTATGCATAAAGCAGGCCAGCGGCGAAATAATTTGCCTTAAACACCGCGCAGTGCCTGATTTGAGCGGATTGCTGAAAATCGCGATCACTGAAACTTTAAAATCAGCGATGCGTCATTTGGGTACTTTTGTTTCATGGCGTGCGCCTTTTTAGTGTTTTTGCACAATAAAAGGGCAGAAAGAGGGAAAGAAAGGGAAAGTCAGAAAAAGCCCCGACCGTCGATCGGGGCTAAAGGGAAAGCGTTGTGAATGTCAGGCGCGCGTGACCGGGAAGGCCAGTACGTCGCTCAGACTGTTTGCGTTCAGCGCAATCATAATCAGGCGATCAACGCCCAGCGCCACACCGGAACATTCCGGCATTCCGTGTTCCAGCGCCGCCAGCAGATTATTGTCGATCGGATGTTGCTGCAGACCGCGTGCCGCACGTTTGCGGTTGTCCTGCTCGAAACGTTGGCGCTGCTCGCGGCTGTCTGTCAGCTCGCGGAAACCATTCGCCAGTTCGATACCTTTGTAATACACCTCGAAACGCTCAGCCACACGATGGTCTTCGGTGCTGATCTCCGCCAGAGAGGCCTGCGACGCAGGGAAGTGGTAAACGAATGCCGGTTTATCGCGGCCAATATGCGGCTCAACGCCCATAGTGAACAGCAGCTGTAACAGCGTGTCGCGGTCTTCTTCGGTATCGGCAATATTGGACAGATCCAGCTTCGCCGCCGCTTCGCGCAGTTCGGCCTTATCAGCAGAGAGCGGATCGATATTCAGATGACGAGTAAACGCCTGCTGATATGAGAGCTTTTCGCCGCTGGCACAATCAAGAACCTGTTGCAGTAAATCATCCACTTCATTCATCAGGCGGTACATGTCATAACGCGGACGGTACCATTCGAGCATGGTGAATTCAGGATTGTGATGAATACCGGCTTCTTCATTTCGGAAACTGCGCCCCATCTGATAGATAGGGCCGCTGCCCGCTGCCAGCAGGCGTTTCATGTGGTATTCCGGGCTGGTCATCAGATACAGCGTCATACCATCGGCGGCGCCCGGCCCGACAAAACGGGTTTCGAAGGGCACCAGATGAATATCGGTCACCGTGGCCTGGCTCATGGCTGGCGTTTCAACTTCCAGCACGCCGCGATCGCCAAAGAAGCGTCGGATTTCCGTAAGAATGGCCGCGCGTTTTAGCAGATTGGCGACTGAAGCGCTGGGTTGCCAGCTGGCTGTTTCGCTCATGGTGATTTACTCCGAATTCAGAAAAGTCATGCAGTCTACCTGCATCACTGCGGGCAAACAAATATCTCATTTTGCGAACCCTGACGCAGAGAAAGCCGAAATGCGCGTTCACATCAAATTACCACTTCTACCACTTAGGTATAATAATTCCCTTACAAACAATAAGAATATTACCCTCTGGGACAGCGCCTGTATGTCATCAGGGTTCACTAAACCTTCGATTCCGAAGGCGTTTCGCGGGTGTATCAAACCCGATTTCATGATGATAGTGGAGGAATGCAGTGCAAACCTTTAACGCCGATATAGCAATTATAGGTGCAGGTGGGGCGGGTTTACGCGCAGCAATAGCCGCAGCGGAAGCCAATCCTGACCTGAACATCGCATTGATTTCGAAAGTGTACCCAATGCGCAGCCATACTGTGGCAGCCGAAGGCGGTTCTGCCGCCGTAACGCAGGATCACGACAGCTTTGATTTTCACTTCCAGGATACCGTTTCCGGAGGCGACTGGCTGTGTGAACAAGACGTGGTGGATCATTTCGTTCATCAGTGTCCGACTGAAATGGCTCAGCTGGAAATCTGGGGCTGCCCGTGGAGCCGCAAAGAGGACGGTTCGGTCAACGTCCGCCGCTTTGGCGGGATGAAGATCGAACGCACCTGGTTTGCCGCCGACAAAACCGGTTTCCATATGCTGCACACGCTGTACCAGACCTCTCTGAAATACCCACAAATCAAACGCTTCGACGAGCATTTCGTCCTCGATATTCTGGTCGATGACGGTCAGGTTCGCGGCGTGGTCGCCATCAATATGATGGAAGGCACCCGCGTGCAGATCCGCGCCAACGCCGTCGTGATGGCGACCGGTGGTGCCGGCCGTGTTTACCGCTATAACACCAATGGTGGCATCGTGACTGGCGACGGGATGGGCATGGCGTTCCGTCACGGCGTTCCGCTACGTGATATGGAATTCGTGCAATATCATCCGACCGGCCTGCCGGGTTCCGGCATCCTGATGACCGAGGGTTGTCGTGGTGAAGGCGGCATTCTGGTGAACAAAGACGGCTACCGTTATCTGCAAGACTACGGCATGGGTCCGGAAACGCCGCTCGGTGAACCGAAAAATAAATACATGGAACTCGGCCCGCGCGACAAAGTGTCGCAGGCGTTCTGGCATGAATGGCGCGCCGGACGCACCGTCGAAACCCCACGCGGCGACGTGGTTTATCTGGATCTGCGCCATCTCGGCGAGAAAAAACTACGCGAACGTCTGCCGTTTATCTGCGAACTGGCGAAAGCCTACGTCGGCGTGGATCCGATCACCGATCCGATCCCGGTACGTCCTACCGCGCACTACACGATGGGCGGTATCGAAACTGATGCGCAGTGCGAAACCCGCATCAAAGGGCTGTTTGCCGTTGGCGAATGTTCGTCAGTCGGCTTGCACGGTGCTAACCGCCTGGGTTCCAACTCGCTGGCTGAGCTGGTGGTCTTCGGACGCATGGCCGGTGAACAGGCGGCACTGCGCGCGGCACAGGCGACAGATTTTGGCAATACTGCCGCGCTGGACGCTCAGGTGCAGGACATTGAAAACCGTCTGTCGGCGCTGATGCAGCAGGAAGGCAATGAAAGCTGGGCGGCGATCCGCGACGAAATGGGCCTGGCGATGGAAGAAGGCTGCGGGATTTACCGCACCACCGAGCTGATGCAGAAAACTATCGACAAGCTGGCAGAGCTTAAAGAGCGCTTTAAACACGTGAAAATCAACGATACCTCCAGCGTGTTCAACACCGATCTGCTTTACACCATCGAACTGGGTCACGGTCTGGAAGTGGCTGAATGCATGGCGCATTCCGCGCTCAACCGTCGTGAATCACGCGGTGCCCATCAGCGTCTGGATGAAGGCTGCACTGAACGCGATGACGTCAATTTCCTTAAGCACACGCTGGCATTTTATCAGCCTGATTCCGCGCCGCGACTGGAATACGGCGACGTGAAAATCACCACGCTGCCGCCGGCTAAACGCGTTTACGGTAGTGCAGGTGAAACTCAGGATAAAAAAGATAAGGAGCAATCCCGTGGCTAAAATGCACAGCCTGAAGGTCGAAATCATGCGTTATAACCCGGAGACGGACAATGCGCCGCACCCGGTGGTATATGACGTCCCGTTTGATGAGACAACCTCCGTTCTCGATGCCCTGGGTTATATCAAGGATCATCTGGCGCCAGATCTTTCTTACCGCTGGTCGTGCCGTATGGCGATTTGTGGATCCTGCGGCATGATGATCAACCGCGTGCCGAAGCTGGCCTGCAAAACGTTCCTGCGTGAGTATCCGCAAGGCATGCAGATCGAAGCGCTCGGTAACTTCCCGGTAGAACGTGACCTGGTGGTCGATATGACACACTTTATCGAAAGCCTGGAAGCCATTAAGCCTTACATCATTGGTAATCAACGTACCGTCGATCAGGGGCCGGGCATTCAGACCCCCGCAAAGATGGAGAAATACCATCAGTTCTCCGGCTGTATCAACTGCGGCCTGTGCTACGCCGCCTGCCCGCAGTTCGGACTGAATCCGGAATTCATCGGCCCTGCCGCCATCACGCTGGCGCATCGTTACAACCTCGACAACCGTGACCACGGTAAAGCGCAGCGTATGCCGCAGCTTAACGGTCAGAACGGTGTCTGGAGCTGTACGTTCGTCGGCTATTGCTCAGAAGTCTGCCCTAAGCACGTCGACCCGGCCGCTGCTATCCAGCAGGGCAAAGTCGAAAGTTCAAAAGACTTCATGATAGCGAGGCTGAGACCGCAATGAGGGAGGAAAATATGACCACTCAAAATCAGCGCACAGTCAGCAAACGCAAGCCCTACGTGCGTGAAATGAAGGCAAGCTGGTGGCAGCGCTTACCTTTCTACCGTTTCTATATGCTGCGCGAAGGGACGTCGGTGCCCGCTGTCTGGTTCAGCCTGTTATTACTGGCGGGCCTGTTCTCACTGCGGCGCGGACCGGAAAGCTGGGAGGGTTTTGTGCATTTCCTGCAAAATCCGATCGTGATGCTAATCAATCTGATTGCCCTGCTTGCCGCCTTGTTGCACACCAAAACCTGGTTCGAGCTGGCGCCGAAAGCCTCCATCATCATTGTGAAAGACAGGAAGATGGGACCGGAGCCGATCATTGCCGGCTTTTGGGGCGTGACCGTGGTTGTGACGCTGGTGATCCTTGCCATCGCACTGTTTCTTTGAGGAGGCGAAATGAAAAATACTCTGCCTAAACGTTCAGATGAACCGGTGTTCTGGGGGCTGTTTGGTGCCGGTGGTATGTGGAGCGCAATTTTCGCGCCGGTAATGATTTTGCTGGTGTGCTTTCTGCTCCCGCTGGGATTCTTCCCCAGTGATGCACTGAGTTATCCACGCGGGTTGGCTTTTGCGCAAAGCTGGATCGGCCGTCTGTTCCTGCTGCTGATGATCGTCCTGCCGCTGTGGTGCGGTTTGCACCGGATCCATCACGCCATGCACGACCTGAAGATCCACATCCCGGCCGGTAAATGGGTGTTCTACGGTCTGGCGACGATCTTAAGCATCATTACGATTATCGTATTGATCCGCCTCTGATCTCGTGCGATCTTCCCTTTCAGCGGCCTGCTTTCGGGTCGCTGATATTTTCCCCCTCTCTCTTTTCTTTTTTCCCAATTGTTACCTACACTTAGGTGATTACCTAAGGAAGGAATAACTATGCGTATCTGGTCAAAACTCGGTGTCATCGTCACGGCGCTGTTATCCGTCGCTTGCAGCGTGACACCGCCGAAAGACGTCAAAGTCGTCAATAATTTCGAACTCAACCGTTATCTCGGCACCTGGTATGAAGTCGCCAGACTCGATCACAGCTTTGAAAGCGGGCTTGAGCGCGTAACGGCAAATTACAGCCTGCGCGACGATGGTGGCGTAAAAGTGATTAATCGCGGATTTAATCCGAAGAAAAACAAATGGCAGGAAAGTGAAGGTAAGGGTTACTTCACCGGTTCAACGGCGCGAGCGGCGCTCAAAGTCTCCTTCTTCGGCCCGTTCTATGGCGGCTATAACGTCATCGAGCTGGATAAAGACTATCGCTATGCGCTGGTGTGTGGCCCGGATAAAAGCTATCTGTGGATCCTTTCACGTACGCCTACGCTGGACGACGGTGTGAAACAGAAGTTGCTGCAAACCGCGCAGCAGTATGGTTTCGATACCAGCAAACTCATCTGGGTTAAACAGCCTTAAGTTTTTTCCACCCTCCAGAAACAACACTGCCTGCATCAATGTGCAGGCAGACTTCAATTTACTTCTTGTCATTCATAACGTTCACGCCAGATTATTGGGCGCTTTTCTGAATGGCCTGGCCACCGGCAGAAACGTCTTCACCGACGCCGCGCGTGGTATTGCAGGCGGTTAACGCAGAAGACAAAACAAGAACAGATAAGATGGCGAGGATACTTTTCTTCAGCATATGAATTTCCTTCCTATAGGAGAATGTAAAGTACAACACATTAAGTGTAGTTAACTTTTCAGGAATGTAGGAAATCAGGAAGGTTTTTAGGAAAATTGGAAACGGGAAAAGCAGGGACAATAAGGCTGAAGGGATCAGCCCGCGCGTGAAATCGCCCCACCCAGATGCTGGATGTCTTCACCAAAACCGTGAACCGTATTGCAGCCGGATAACGAAGTCAGCACCATCATTGAAACCACCATAAGCATGATCTTTTTCAACATGAAAAACAAAATCCCATTCAACAGGTTGAGGCCGTAAAGCTGCGACAGGCTTTCACCTGAGGCAGCTTTCATCCAGCGCAATAAGTGACGAAAACTTATTTAACGCGGGAAACGTATTCGCCAGAACGGGTGTCACAACGGACGATTTCGCCGATCTGTACGAATAATGGAACTTTAACCACAGCGCCGGTGCTCAGAGTCGCTGGCTTGCCGCCGGTACCCGCAGTATCACCTTTCAGGCCTGGATCGGTTTCTACCACTTCTGCTTCAATGAAGTTCGGTGGCTGTACAGCGATAGGACGACCGTCCCACAGTGTCACGATACATTCCGCATTGTCTTGCAGCCATTTGGACGCTTCGGACACGGTTTTTGCTTCAACGCCGTGCTGCTCGAAAGTCTCAGGGTGCATGAAATGGTAGAACTCGCCATCGTTGTACAGGTAAGTCATATTGGTATCTACAACGTCCGCGCCTTCGCAGGAGTCAGTAGATTTGAACGTTTTTTCTACACGTGTGCCGGTCAGCAGACGACGCATTTTCACACGTGCGAATGCCTGACCTTTGCCCGGTTTTACGAACACACTGTCTTCGATCGCGTAAGGCTCGCTTTCGAACATGATTTTAAGACCCGGACGGAAATCGTTGCTAGAATAAGTCGCCATGATGGCCCTCTAATTTTAAACTGGTATTAGCCAAAAAATGGCAAACATTGTAACCCTAAAAACGCCATTTAGAGAAGATTGGTTGTATCAACTCGGCGATGTTATCACTGACCCCGATGAACTGCTTACTCTTCTGGCACTTAACGACAATGCAGAATTGCAAAGTGGGCGTGAGGCCCGTCGTTTGTTCCCGCTTCGCGTGCCCCGCGCCTTTGTGGCACGTATGCAGCCGGGCGATCCGCAGGATCCTTTATTGCTTCAGGTATTAACCGCGCGCGAAGAATTCATTGCCTCGCCGGGTTTTACCACTGACCCGCTTGATGAACAACGCAGCGTCGTTCCGGGTCTGTTGCACAAATATAACAATCGTGCCCTGTTACTGGTGAAAGGCGGCTGTGCGGTGAACTGCCGCTACTGTTTCCGTCGTCATTTTCCGTATCAGGACAACCAGGGAAATAAGGCCAACTGGGTTCAGGCGCTGGATTATATCCGTACACGCCCCGAACTCGATGAAATTATTTTCTCCGGCGGCGATCCGCTGATGGCCAAAGATCACGAGCTCGACTGGCTCATCGGTGAACTGGAAGGTATCGCACATATTAAGCGTCTGCGCATCCATACCCGTTTACCGGTGGTGATCCCTGCCCGCATCACGGATGTTCTCTGCCAACGCCTTGAGCAGTCGCGTTTGCAGGTGCTGATGGTGACGCACATCAATCACGCCAATGAGATTGATGACGCACTACGCGACAGTATGGCAAAGCTGAAAAAACACGGTGTGACGTTGCTCAATCAAAGCGTATTACTGCGCAATGTGAATGACTCCGCCGATGTGCTGGCAACGCTCAGTAATGCGCTGTTCGACGCCGGAATTCTGCCTTACTACATTCACGTGCTGGATAAAGTGCAGGGCGCGGCACATTTCATGGTGAGCGACGATGAAGCGCGCGTCATTATGAAAGCGCTGATGAGCAAAGTGTCGGGCTATATGGTGCCGAAACTGACCCGCGAAATTGGCGGCGAACCGAGTAAAACGGTTCTGGATTTACGACTGAAGCAATCGTAAAGGTGCAGAGCGCAGATGCAAAAAGGGATGCCATTGGCATCCCTTTATCATTTCTACACGGTTAAACCGCGCGGGGCCCGATTATGGGCACTTATAAACCTGGCCGACCATTTTGCTGTCAACCGGTGCAAAGCTGGACAGGAAGTTTTGAGACGGGCTGTTGGCACCATAAATGGTGTTGCCGCCCATCGCTGCCGCTTTGTTACGCAGGTCGTTGGCAGCACCACGCATGGAGCTGCCGTCGCCGCCGGTGCCGGAGAACCAGTTGCTTTGGGCACCGGTGACCTGGCCGAGCAGCTGACATTCAGCGGCTGGCTTGTCGTCGGTGAATTTCACCTGCTGGCCCGCTGCATCCAGTTGATGAGTGGTACTGCACCCGGCAAGCAGCGCGATAGCTGACAGGCCCAGTAACATTTTAATCCGCATCACTTTCCCCATTTGTTTTTGTAATCACATAAAGCCTATCAGAAAACACCTGGCTCTCTTAGGCATCCGTTGCCACGTATACCCAAGGTTCCGCGCTATCGGTAAAAATCCGAAACTCACGCAGAAATGAGTCTACACGTTAAAGGTGGAAGACATTGAGACTTATCTTACTGAATGCGATAAAAAATGGTCAAATAAAAAAACCCGGCCTTTTCAGACCGGGTTTTTTCAGCACGCTCATCAGTAAACAAAATGCCTGCTGATTTCACGTACCTGCGGATGAACGCAGGGGGATGATGATTACATCATGCCGCCCATACCGCCCATTCCACCCATACCGCCAGCGCCGCCCATATCGCCTTTATCATCTTTTGGCAGGTCGGTGATCATGCACTCAGTAGTGATCATCAGGCCAGCAACAGAAGAAGCGTATTGCAGAGCAGAACGGGTCACCTTAGTTGGATCCAGGATACCCATTGCGATCATGTCGCCGTATTCTTCGGTATAAGCGTTGTAGCCGAAGCTGCCTTCGCCCGCTTTGACTTTGTTCGCGATAACGGAGGCTTCTTCACCGGCGTTAACCACGATCTGACGCAGTGGAGATTCCATCGCGCGCAGAGCAACACGGATACCAACGTTCTGGTCTTCGTTGTCGCCTTTCAGGCCAGCCAGAGTATGAGCAACGCGGATCAGCGCAACACCACC
The DNA here is from genome assembly GCF_965118895.1 of Rahnella inusitata. GTDB lineage: Bacteria > Pseudomonadota > Gammaproteobacteria > Enterobacterales > Enterobacteriaceae > Rahnella > Rahnella inusitata_A. Next base: position 8,661 of record NZ_CBCPJJ010000018.1, on the reverse strand, counting down.
ACCGGCGACCACGCCTTCTTCCACGGCAGCACGGGTTGCGTGCAGCGCATCTTCGACGCGGGCTTTCTTCTCTTTCATTTCAACTTCAGTTGCTGCACCAACTTTCAGAACAGCTACGCCGCCTGCCAGTTTAGCCACACGCTCTTGCAGTTTTTCGCGATCGTAATCAGAGGTCGCTTCTTCGATCTGCTGACGGATCTGAGAAACACGGCCCTGAATAGTCGCTTCTTCGCCAACACCGTCGATGATGATGGTGGTGTCTTTGTTGATAACAACACGCTTAGCCTGGCCCATGTCTTCCAGAGTGGCTTTTTCCAGTTCCAGACCGATCTCTTCAGAGATAACAGTACCGCCAGTCAGGGTAGCGATATCCTGCAACATCGCTTTACGACGGTCGCCGAAACCAGGTGCTTTAACCGCAGCCACTTTCACGATGCCACGCATGGTGTTCACAACCAGAGTCGCCAGGGCTTCGCCTTCAACGTCTTCAGCAATGATCAGCAGTGGTTTGCCAGCTTTCGCAACGGCTTCCAGTACTGGCAGCATTTCGCGGATGTTAGAAATCTTTTTGTCAGCCAGCAGAATGAACGGGCTTTCCAGTTCGATTGAACCGGTTTCTGGTTTGTTGATGAAGTACGGAGACAGGTAACCGCGGTCGAACTGCATACCTTCTACAACGTCCAGTTCGTCTTGCAGGCCGGTGCCTTCTTCAACAGTGATGACGCCTTCTTTGCCGACTTTTTCCATCGCTTCTGCGATCAGTTTACCGACGGTTTCATCGGAGTTAGCAGAGATGGTACCTACCTGTGCAATTGCTTTAGAGTCAGAGCAAGGGACAGACAGTTTTTTCAGTTCTTCAACCGCGTGGATCACAGCTTTGTCGATTCCGCGTTTCAGATCCATTGGGTTCATGCCAGCGGCAACGGCTTTCAGACCCTCGGTGATGATCGCTTGTGCCAGAACGGTTGCGGTAGTAGTACCGTCACCCGCTGCATCGTTCGCTTTGGACGCAACTTCTTTCACCATCTGTGCGCCCATGTTTTCGAACTTATCTTCCAGTTCGATTTCACGTGCAACGGACACACCATCTTTAGTGATAGTTGGAGCGCCGAAAGATTTGTCCAAAACCACGTTGCGGCCTTTAGGGCCCAGGGTCACTTTTACTGCATCAGCAAGGATGTTTACGCCACGCAGCATTTTCACACGGGCGTCATTACCGAATTTAACTTCTTTAGCTGCCATTGTTAATTTCCCTTCAATTCGTTCAGTTCAGAAAAAAGTGGGTCGGAGGAGGATCAGGCTTCTACGATTGCCAGGATGTCGCTCTCGGACATAATCAACACTTCTTCATTGTCGATTTTCTCAGCTTTCACGCCGTAGCCGTCGTTGAAAATGACGATGTCGCCAACTTTCACGTCCAGCGCTTTCACTTCACCGTTTTCCAGAATGCGACCATGGCCGACAGCCAGGATTTCACCACGGGTAGATTTACCTGCAGCTGAGCCAGTCAAAACGATGCCGCCAGCGGATTTAGATTCTACTTCTTTACGCTTGACGATAACGCGGTCATGCAATGGACGAATTTTCATTGATAACTCTCCTGTGAGCGGATCCATATCTATTTTTAGGGTTGAATGCCTGACAGTATGCTGCCCGGCCTCGTGGTTTGTTTAATGGGGGCGATACATCGCCCTTCAAGGGGAAGCACAGAAAAAATTTTCGTTTTTTCCTTCACATTTACGCCTTTCCAACTGGCGCAAAACGGTCTTCCCAACAATTTTTTAACAATCAAGGGCACAGAGATTAGCGATCGCGGTGCTCTGTGTCGTCATCTTTTTTCAGAGAAACCAGACGTTCCTGGGTTTCATCGGTGCGCTTGAACTCGCCGTCAAAGGTATTGCCGGTCGGTGCGCTGTTACCCCAGTTGCCGCCGGAGCGGACGATATTGAGGTGAGGCATCAGTTTGAGCGTCAGGCGTTTCTGAACTGGCGGCAGCAAAAGCAGCAATCCGAGGAAATCGGTAAAGAAGCCCGGCACCAGAAGCAGGAAACCGGCCATCACCAGTGAAACGCTTTTCACCATTTCCGCCGCAGGGCTCTCACCCAGCGCCAGTTTTTCTTGTAACTGCATAAAGGTCTTCATGCCCTGATTTTTCACCAAAGACACGCCGACGCAGGAAGTGAACACGACCAGCAACAATGTTGTCGCAACGCCAACCATTGCCGCCACCTTGATAAATAAGGTGATTTCAATGTAGGCCAGTAAAAATAACAGTAATAACGGTAACCAGCGCACCGTATTCTCCTTGTAATAAGGTTTCGGAAATCCAGTCTGAGGAAATTCCGCCACCATGAATGAGGGCCCGCTCAAGATCTCTGCCATCAAAGGCACGCAGGCTGACTACAATGAGATGGTGCTACATCCCAATGATTTCAACCACCCGTCCTGATTTAATTGAGCAGATAAATGATTTGTGAGAATTCTCACAGATACCAAAATACATGCACAACAATAGGGCAGGATAGTGATCTTAATACGTGCAATTCGTTGCAAGCAGCATATGATCGCCTTCGTTGTCCAAACGATGGTTGATCGTTTTAAATTTACCACGGTAAGTAACATAATTTTAAACATCGCATAACGCGTTTAGTACCGAAGAGAAGGTTCTCATGTCAAACACCATTCGTATCGAGGAAGACCTGCTGGGCACGCGCGAAGTACCAGCAGACGCTTATTACGGCATTCATACCCTGCGGGCGATTGAAAACTTCTATATCAGCAACACCAAGATCAGCGATGTTCCTGAATTTGTCCGTGGCATGGTGATGGTGAAAAAAGCGGCGGCTTTGGCCAACAAAGAGCTGCGCACAATCCCACGCCATATTGCTGACATTATCATTCAGGCGTGTGACGAAGTGCTTGATAAAGGTAAGTGCATGGACCAGTTCCCTATCGACGTCTATCAGGGCGGCGCGGGAACCTCGGTAAATATGAACACGAATGAAGTGCTGGCGAACATCGGTCTCGAACTGATGGGACACCAGAAAGGCGATTATCAGTTCCTCAATCCAAACGATCACCTCAATAAATGCCAGTCAACCAATGACGCCTATCCGACCGGTTTTCGTATCGCCGTGTACGCCTCACTGCTGAAACTGGTCGATGCCATTTCCCAGTTGGGCGACGGCTTCGAGCGTAAAGCCAAAGAATTCGAGAACATCATTAAGATGGGCCGTACGCAGTTGCAGGATGCGGTTCCGATGACCCTCGGTCAGGAATTCCACGCGTTCAACGTGCTGCTCAAGGAAGAAACCCGTAACCTGATCCGCACCGGCGAACTGCTGCTGGAAGTGAACCTCGGCGCGACGGCGATCGGTACCCGTCTGAATACGCCGGAAGGTTATCAGCAACTGGCGGTTGAAAAGCTGGCGGAAGTCAGTAATCTGCCGTGCGTTCCGGCCGAAGATCTGATCGAAGCGACCTCTGACTGTGGCGCTTACGTTATGGTTCATAGTTCGCTGAAACGTCTGGCGGTGAAGCTTTCCAAAATTTGTAACGACCTGCGCCTGCTCTCTTCCGGCCCGCGCGCTGGCCTGAATGAAATCAACCTGCCAGAGTTGCAGGCCGGTTCTTCAATCATGCCCGCCAAGGTCAATCCGGTCATCCCGGAAGTAGTGAATCAGGTATGCTTCAAAGTAATTGGTAACGATGTGTGCGTGACGATGGCGGCAGAAGCCGGTCAGCTTCAGCTGAACGTGATGGAGCCGGTGATCGGCCAGGCGATGTTCGAGTCAGTTCATATCCTGACAAACGCCTGTTACAATCTGTTGGAAAAATGCATCAACGGCATTACCGCTAATAAAGAAGTGTGTGAATTTTACGTATTCAACTCTATCGGTATCGTCACCTATCTCAATCCGTTTATCGGCCATCACAATGGCGATATCGTCGGTAAGATTTGTGCTGAAACCGGCAAGAGTGTCAGGGAAGTGGTGCTCGAGCGTGGCCTGCTGACAGAAGCAGAGCTCGACGATATTTTCTCTATCGAGAATCTTAAACACCCGGCCTATAAAGCAAAACGCTACACGGATGAAAATGAACAGTAACAGACTCCATTACTGACCTTTTAAAGGCTCGTTGTTCTGCGGAACAGCGGGCCTTTTTACTTTGCACGACACAACAATTACATAACAAATAATTATCAATTCCTTAAGGAGTACTGGGAAATGGACAGACAACCATGTTAATCATCGAACTTATTATCGTATTGTTAGCGATCTTTCTCGGCGCGCGCTTAGGCGGTATCGGGATTGGCTTCGCAGGGGGATTGGGTGTACTGGTGCTCGCCATAATCGGCGTGAAACCGGGGTCGATTCCTTTCGACGTCATCTCTATCATTATGGCTGTGATCGCCGCGATCTCGACCATGCAGGTCGCCGGCGGGATGGATTATCTGGTCCAGCAAACCGAAAAACTGCTGCGGCGTAATCCGAAGCACATCACTATTCTCGCGCCCATAGTGACTTACTTCCTGACTATCCTCGCAGGTACGGGCAACATTTCATTGTCGGCACTACCGGTGATTTCTGAAGTCGCCAAGGAACAAGGCATCAAGCCCTGCCGTCCGTTATCAACCGCCGTGGTCGCAGCGCAAATTGCTATTACGGCGTCGCCGATTTCGGCAGCAGTGGTGTATATGTCATCGGTAATGGAAGATCACGGCGTCAGCTATCTGCATCTGCTGATGGTGATGATCCCTTCCACATTGGCAGCCGTTATTGTGATGTCACTGATGGTGACCTGGTGCTTTGATTCCAAACTCTCTAACGATCCGGTCTATCTGAAACGTTACGAAGAAGGTCTGGTGACGCTGCGTGGCGATACCGTTATCGACATCAAACCGCGCGCAAAACTCTCCGTGCTCTTATTCCTGCTCGGCGTGTTATCGGTGGTCGGGTATGCGGTGATCAACAGTCCTAGCCTCGGGCTGGTGGCTACGCCGCTGATGACGACCACCAGTGCGATCCTCATTATCATGCTCAGCGTGGCGACGTTAATTACCCTGCTTTGCCGCGTTGATACGGATTCAATTCTGACTTCCGGTACGTTCAAAGCGGGCATGAGCGCCTGTATTTGTATCCTCGGCGTGGCGTGGTTAGGCGATACCTTCGTGCAAGCCAATATCGGCTGGATTAAAGAAACAGCGGGCAGCATTATTCAGTCGCACCCGTGGTTGCTGGCAGTGATTTTCTTCTTCAGTTCCGCACTGCTGTATTCCCAGGCGGCGACGACTAAAGCCCTGTTGCCGATGGCGCTGGCGCTGAGCGTTTCTCCGCTGACTGCCGTGGGTTCATTTGCCGCCGTCTCAGGCCTATTCATTCTGCCGACCTACCCGACGCTGGTCGCCGCGGTTCAGATGGATGATACCGGTACGACCCGCATCGGGCGATTCGTGTTCAACCATCCGTTCTTTATTCCCGGCACCGTCGGCGTTTTCCTGTCAGTTCTGTTTGCCTTCGGTCTGGGCAGTTTCATTCTCTGACATTTTTACGGGGGCTGCGGCCCCCGTGATATCAGCCTTCTCCTTTAATGACTTTTGTAAAAGTCCCGCAAGACTTTCTGTGCAACGATTACGCAGGGTATACTCTCCATTCCTTAACGCGTTACAGCATGAAGCCGTGCGCATCTTCTGTCGAATCATTCAGCGGCCGTCTGCCTTCGCCGCGACAAAGAGAAGTAAACTCTGCATGGATCACCGAATTCTTCGTATTTTCTTCCTGCTGTTCAGCTTGTGCCTGTTGCCGCTGCAAACTCAGGCATCGCTCTTTAGCCAACCCGCTGCGCCGCAGTTTGTCCCTGTCGATCAGGCGTTCAGCTTTGATTTCCAGCAGCAGGGACATGATCTCAAACTGAACTGGCAGATCCGCGAAGGCTATTATCTTTATCGCAGCAAAATCGAGCTCGACCCTAAGAACGCTGAACTGGCGGCATTCTTCCTGCCAAAAGGCCGCGAACATCACGATGAGTTCTTCGGCGACAGCGAAGTCTACGAAAATTCCCTGCGTATCACTGTTCCTTTACGTCAGGCAAGCCAGGATGCCACGGTCCGCGTCACCTATCAGGGCTGCGCCGCCGCCGGATTCTGTTATCCACCGGAAACCCGCGAAGTGCCACTCTCTGCGGTAACAGATGCGCAACCGGCCAGTCCGCCGGTAGCCGATCCTGCGCATTTACAGGTTGCTCCTGTCGAAGCCACACCCGCACCGCAGACTACACGGTTGCCCTTTTCACCGCTGTGGGCCTTACTGATCGGTATCGGCATTGCGTTTACCCCCTGCGTGTTGCCAATGTACCCACTGATTTCCGGCATCATTCTTGGACGTCAGCGACCGCACAGCATGAGGAGAATTTTCCTGCTGTCGCTGGTGTACGTGCAGGGAATGGCGCTGACCTACACTATTCTCGGTATGATCGTGGCGGCCGCCGGTTTGCAATTTCAGGCAGCGCTACAAAGCCCCTGGGTGCTGATCGTGCTGTCGGTGATGTTCTTCGCTCTGGCGCTGTCGATGTTTGGCGCCTTCAGCCTGCAGCTCCCCTCCTCCGTTCAGACCCGTCTGGCATTATGGAGTAATGAACAAAAAGGCGGATCGCTCCCGGGCGTCTTTATTATGGGCGCGCTGGCCGGGCTGATTTGTTCGCCCTGCACCACGGCGCCGCTGAGCGCCATCCTGCTTTACATTGCCCAGAGCGGTAACCTGCTGGCCGGTGCCGGAACGCTGTATCTGTATGCGCTGGGTATGGGTATTCCGCTGATTATCGTGACGATGTTCGGCAACAAGCTGCTGCCGCGCAGCGGTCCGTGGATGAACTACGTCAAAGAAGGGTTTGGCTTTGTCATCCTGGCGTTGCCCGTGTTCCTGCTGGAGCGCGTCACTGGCGATGTCTGGGGACTGCGTTTGTGGAGTCTGCTGGGGATCGCGTTCTTCGGCTGGGCTTTGTTGCTAAGCCTGAAAAGTCAGCACGGTGTGATCCGCATTTTACAGCTGATTCTCTTCGCGGCGGCGCTGGTCGTCAGCCGTCCGTTGCAGGACTGGGCATTTGCGCCAACAAACAGCACCACCGCTGCAAAGCATGCACTCAGCTTTCAGAAAATTCACAACGTCGAAGACCTGAACGTCGCACTTGCAGGCGCTCAGGGCAAACGCGTCATGCTGGATCTTTACGCCGACTGGTGCGTGGCCTGTAAAGAGTTCGAGAAATACACCTTCTCTGCGCCAGAGGTGCAAAATGAGCTGGCCAATACACTGCTGCTTCAGGCGGATGTCACCAAAAATTCGCCGGAGCAAAAGGCGTTGTTAAAGCGCCTTGAAGTCCTGGGTTTGCCGACGATTATCTTCTTCGGCCCTGATGGCAGTGAATTACCACAGTCGCGGGTGACCGGATTTATGGATGCAGCCGAATTCAACGCGCATTTGCAGAAAGCCCGTCATTAAACGACACTGGTTTTTGAGTTATGCGAATTGTGAGGAGACAAACGTGCTACGTGAACAAGTTCTTGATCAAACCTTAAATATCCTGGAACAACGTGGCCTTGCAACCATGTCACTGGAATACGTCGCCGAACGCGTTGATGTTCCGCTGAATGAGTTGCGGCGTTTCTGGCCGGATGCGGAAGCGCTGCTGTATGACAGTCTGCGTTATCACGGCGAACAAATTGATGTCTGGCGTCGTCAGCTGATGCTGGATGACTCCCTGAGCGCACCGCAGAAATTGCTGGCACGCTATAAGGTGCTGGATGAGCAGGTTCGTCAGCAACGCTATCCGGGCTGCCTGTTTATCGCAGCCTGCACGTTTTTCCCAGACCCTGATATGCCAATCCATCAGTTGGCACAACAGCAAAAACTGGCATCATTTGAGTACACGCTGGCACTCCTGCAAGAGATGGGTTCTGATGACGCCGAGATGGTGGCACAGCAAATGGAGCTGATCCTTGAAGGTTGCCTGAGCAGACTACTGGTCAAACGCCAACTGAACGACGTAGAAGTTGCACGCCGGCTGGCCGAAGACGTTTTGAATGTTGCACGCTGTCGTGAACACGGCGCGCTTTCCTGACTTTCTGAACCGTCGGACAGGAAATTTGATCGTTTTTGAATGAAAAGCCAGCAAACAAACGTGTTTTATGTGTTTTAAGTGACAAAGCCGTTGACGGCTTAGGCCCAATACGGTTTAATGCGCCCCGTTGCCCGGATAGCTCAGTCGGTAGAGCAAGGGATTGAAAATCCCTGTGTCCTTGGTTCGATTCCGAGTCCGGGCACCATATTTAAAGAAACCAGCCTAAGGGCTGGTTTTTTGCTTTCTGTGGTACGGACTCTCCATCGAACTCCGTTCGATGACTCGCCTTAGCAGGCTCGCCCTGCGGGCCAACGGCAAAGCCGTTGTTCAAACGCCTGCGGCGTTAGTCCGAGTCCGGGCACCCTATTTAGAGAAACCAGCCTAAGGGCTGGTTTTTTGCTTTCTGTGGTACGGACTCTCCATCGAACTCCGTTCGATGACTCGCCTTAGCAGGCTCGCCCTCCGGGCCAACGGCAAAGCCGTTGTTCAAACGCCTGCGGCGTTAGTCCGAGTCCGGGCACCCTATTTAGAGAAACCAGCCTAAGGGCT
>NZ_CBCPJJ010000017.1:0-2733 GCF_965118895.1 Rahnella inusitata | reverse complement strand
TTTTTCTTTAGACACGGCTATATTCCTTACTCTTGTGCTCTCCCTTCAAAGAGAGAGCACGGGATCATTGTGTTTAAACCTGTGGCTTATTTGCCACGAGCTTCAATAACGGCCAGGGCCACGTTATTTGGCGCATCATCATACTTCAGGAATTCCATGGAGTAAGATGCACGGCCTTTGGTCAGTGAACGCAGCTGAGTCGCATAACCGAACATTTCGGAAAGCGGAACTTCGGCATGAATCACAACGCCAGTAGCGTTAGAATCTTGGCCTTTCAGCATACCACGACGACGGCTAAGGTCACCGATGACGTCACCAGTGTTCTCTTCTGGAGTTTCCACTTCAACCTTCATGATCGGCTCAAGCAGAACTGGTTTCGCTTTCTTGAAGCCATCTTTGAAGGCAATAGAAGCGGCCAGTTTAAACGCCAGTTCAGAGGAGTCAACGTCGTGGTAAGAACCGAAGTGCAGACGCACACCGAGATCTACTACTGGGTAACCCGCCAGTGGACCTGATTTCAGCTGTTCCTGGATACCTTTGTCAATCGCAGAGATGTATTCGCCAGGAATTACACCACCTTTGATTTCGTTGACAAACTCGTAGCCTTTCGGATTCGAGCCTGGCTCCAACGGATACATGTCGATCACAACGTGACCGTACTGACCACGACCACCAGACTGCTTGGCGTGTTTACCTTCAACGTCAGTCACTTTGGAGCGAATCGCTTCACGGTAAGCAACCTGCGGCTTACCTACGTTCGCTTCAACGTTAAACTCACGACGCATACGGTCAACCAGGATGTCCAGGTGAAGCTCACCCATACCTGCGATGATAGTCTGACCAGATTCTTCGTCAGTCCATACGCGGAATGATGGGTCTTCTTTTGCCAGACGACCCAGAGCCAGACCCATTTTTTCCTGGTCAGCTTTGGTTTTTGGTTCAACCGCAACGGAAATTACCGGCTCTGGGAATTCCATGCGCTCCAGGATGATCACATTATCCGGATCACACAGGGTATCACCAGTAGTCACGTCTTTCAGACCGATCGCTGCAGCGATATCGCCTGCACGAACTTCTTTAATTTCTTCACGCTTGTTAGCGTGCATCTGAACGATACGACCCAGACGTTCGCGCTGTGATTTCACTGGGTTAAATACAGTGTCACCAGAGTTGACGAGACCGGAATAAACACGGAAGAACGTCAAGTTACCCACGAATGGGTCAGTAGCGATTTTGAACGCCAGAGCAGAGAACGGCTCAGAATCGTCAGAATGGCGAACTGCTGGAGTGTCTTTACCGTCATCCAACAAACCGTTGATAGCTTCAACGTCAGTTGGTGCTGGCAGATACTCAACAACAGCATCCAGCATTGCCTGTACGCCTTTGTTTTTAAACGCAGAACCACAGGTAACCAGGATAACTTCATTGTTCAGAACGCGCTTACGCAGAGAAGCTTTGATCTCTTCTTCAGTCAGCTCTTCGCCACCAAAGAATTTCTCCATCAGCTCATCAGAGCCTTCAGCAGCGGCCTCAACCAGTTTCTGACGCCATTCTTCAGCCAGTTCTTGCATATCAGCCGGGATCTCTTCGTATTCGAAGGTCACGCCCTGATCGGCTTCGTTCCAGTTGATTGCTTTCATCTTCACCAGGTCAACAACACCAGTGAATTTCTCTTCAGCGCCGATAGCCAGCTGCAGAGGAACCGGAGTTGCGCCCAGACGTTTTTCAATCTGATCAACAACTTTCAGGAAGTTAGCACCCATACGGTCCATTTTGTTAACGAACGCGATACGTGGAACTTTATATTTATTTGCCTGACGCCATACGGTTTCAGACTGTGGCTGAACACCACCAACAGCACAGTAAACCATTACCGCGCCATCAAGAACACGCATGGAACGTTCAACTTCGATGGTGAAGTCAACGTGCCCTGGGGTGTCGATGATGTTGATGTGGTGTGGTTCGAACTGCTTAGCCATACCAGACCAGAAACAGGTGGTCGCAGCTGACGTGATGGTAATACCACGTTCCTGCTCCTGCTCCATCCAGTCCATGGTTGCTGCGCCGTCATGAACTTCACCGATTTTGTGGTTTACACCGGTGTAGAACAGAACACGTTCGGTAGTAGTGGTCTTACCGGCGTCGATGTGAGCACTGATACCAATGTTACGGTAGCGCTCAATGGGTGTTTTACGAGCCATTTGATTCCTCTATAACTAGGACGTTCAAGTTCGGTTAAGCCAAGCGGGTTGGCTTCTTGAAGCGCCCGCTTGGTTAGCATAACTACAGCGAAGTGATTACCAGCGGTAGTGGGCGAACGCCTTGTTGGCTTCAGCCATACGGTGAACGTCTTCACGTTTCTTAACTGCAGTACCTTTGTTCTCTGCAGCATCAGAAAGTTCGTTCGCCAGGCGGAGAGCCATGGATTTATCACCGCGTTTACGAGCAGCTTCAACGATCCAACGCATTGCCAGAGCATTACGACGAACCGGACGGACTTCTACTGGAACCTGATAAGTAGAACCACCTACGCGGCGGGACTTAACTTCGACAGTCGGACGAACGTTGTCCAGTGCGACTTCGAAAGCTTCCAGGTGGCCTTTACCGCTACGTTGAGCCAGGGTCTCAAGAGCAGTGTAGACGATTGCTTCTGCAGTAGATTTTTTACCATCTACCATCAGAATGTTTACGAATTTTGCCAGCAGTTCGGATCCGAACTTAGGATCTGGCAGG
>NZ_CBCPJJ010000016.1:0-63676 GCF_965118895.1 Rahnella inusitata | reverse complement strand
AAAGCTCCTGGATTTTGATTCATAAACTACTTTGTAAACGCGTGATAAATCGCCCCATAAAAAGCATTAGCTAATATGGGGACGCAGAATTTTAGAGCTGACCATGGAGGGTGTCAAGAAATATACAGCACATCATTGATTCACCATGCCGTTTGCTGGGCATGTTTCTCCGTCAGCGCGACGAAACCAGTATAGTCGATCAACGTGATGTTGTGCGAAATTTGACCAACCAATCCTCTGGCAGCCAAATCCTCGCTTAATACATAGACGCTCTGCACATGCTGAAATAACAGCTCGCATGCCTGACTCCCGTCGAGAGCTGCCAGTACACCGTCCTGCATCAGAAGTAACGCATCTTCCGGGGCGACCAGTTTAATAAGTAGCGGGAAATCACAATGTTGCGGGGAACGGGCAAGAGTAAAAAGCATTAGAATTCCTGAGTCAGAACGTCATCACCACATCATATTCAGCCAGCCGGCTGCGGATTTCAGAGACAGACAGCGGCACCACATCCAGCACCCATTCGTGCGCCGCGGATAATCCTCTCATGTTCAAAGACTCTACACAGACAAAGCACTGATCAACGTCATAAAGCGATAACACGCCAAATGTCGCGATATAATTACGCGCTAATATTTTTTCCGGCTGCTGAGTGGGCATCAGCTGAAACACGCCATCGGCCATGAAAAAGACGCCAATGTCTTCGGTCAGCGCAGAGGTTGCGAGCAATGCATCCAGACCTTCACGGCCGGCGGAAGTGCCGTGAGGCCCCTGCGTGAAAATAAACGCCACCTTCTTCATCATTGTTTCCAGCCATAACGCATCAGAATTGCACCATACGATCACAGGTCAGTGAGGCTTCCGCGAGGCTGCCGAGTCCGGTCAATGAAAAACCAGGTTGCAGGTTGGTCTGCCCATGCCCCTGATTGTTCGCTTCGGTTTCATCGATCACACCACGACGTAGCGCTGCTGCAATACACACGTTGAGTGCCACCTGATGATCCGCTGCCATTCGTTGCCATGATCGAACCAGGTCGAATTCATCAGACGCAGGCGCAGAAAGCAGATTGCCATTGAGCACGCCGTCACGATAGAAAAAGACGCTCTCAAGCTGATGACCGCTGGCAAGAAGCGCCAGTGCAAACTGATAGGCGGCGCTGGCTTGCTGAGTGCCATAGGCCGGGCCGGTAACCAACAGGCAATAACGCAGTTTCAACGTTCGTTCCCCACCAGATCCCCGCTCTTGAACTGGCGGATATACAGGTAGACCGTATGTTTGGAGATGTTCAGGCGGTCAGCAACCTGGTTGATAGCATCTTTGATATCAAAAATACCTTTTTCATACAGATTCAGAACGACCTGACGATTCTTGGCGTTATTAGACACATTGCGATCTGCATTCACTTCTTCAATCGTGAATTCAAGCGTCTGCGCCACAAGATCATCGACAGAGGATGCGAAGTTAACCGACGGTGCCACCTCCTGAGTTTCAGGCGGCATGAAGGTCTGAATGATTTGCGAGAAAGGCACGTCAAGATTCATGTTGATGCACAGCAGCCCCACCACGCGCTGTTCACGATTGCGAATGGCGATTGTGACCGACTTCATCAACACACCGCTTTTAGCGCGGGTGAAATAGGCTTTAGACACATTACTGTCCGCGCCGGTCATGTCATGCAACATGCGCAACGCCAGATCGGTGATAGGCGATCCAATTTTACGGCCCGTGTGCTCGCCATTGGCGATACGTACCGCGGAACATTTCAGGTCTTCCAGCGAGTGAAGAACAATTTCGCAATGCTCACCGATCAGCATCGCGAGTCCATCTACGACGGCTTCGTAGGAGGACAAAATTTCGTGATCGACCTGGCTGAAAGGACGTTGGTCCAGCAAATCCAGTTCGCCGGTTTCGCCAGTTATAAGCGAATTAGACATTGAAGCTACCACCCTCTGCATCGCGCCTTCTCATGGAGCTACGGGCGCATTATTCATCATTCCAGGGTCGTTACTGTATCAAAACTACAGAAAAAACGGCCTTGCGAGTTTACGGATCTGTGACGTTATGCCCGACGGACAAAAGCGTCAAGTAATCATCATAGAGTAACCGCAGTAAAAAGAGGGGTTGATGGCGATAAAAGTCACTGGCGAAAAAAAACCGCCGCATTATGCGACGGTTCTGTGTACCTACTGAACGCGAGCTTAATTAGCTTTTGGTGCAGCTTCTGCTTCGGCAGGTTTTTCAGCTGCCTTTGGATCAGCTTTAGGCGCTGCTTTCACATCCAGCAGTTCAACGTCGAACACCAGTGTAGAATTAGCAGGGATCCCCGGCACGCCGGTTTTGCCGTAGGCCAGTTCCGGTGGAATGACCAGCTTGATTTTACCGCCTTTCTTAATGTGCTTAAGGCCTTCGGTCCAGCCTGGGATCACGCCATCAAGACGGAAAGACAGTGGCTCACCACGAGTATAAGAGTTATCGAACTCGGTACCGTCGGTCAGGGTGCCTTTATAGTTCACGACAACGGTATCGCTGTCTTTAGGGGCCGCGCCGGTACCAGGTTTTTCTACCTGATACAGCAAGCCAGACTCTGCTTTCTTCACGCCTTTCTCTTTGGCGAAGTCAGCACGGAATTTATCACCTTTGTCGGAGTTCGCTTTAGCGTCCTTTTCCATCTTAGCTTGTGCAGATGCTTTCACACGGCCTTCGAAGGTTTGCAAAGTCTTCTCGATTTCCTGATCAGACAGTTTGCTCTTATTCGCAAACGCATCCTGAACACCGGAGATCAACTGGTCTTTATCCAGTTTGATACCCAGTTTTTCTTGTTCTTTCAGCGAGTTGTCCATGTAGCGACCCAGTGAAGCACCGAGCGCGTAAGCAGCCTGCTCGTCATCACTTTTAAACTTAGAGGCTTCTGCAGGTGCAGCTGCGGCTGGCGCGGTGGCAGCTGGGGTTGCCGCTGCGGCCGGAGCAGTTTCAGCAGCCATAACCTGCGACGCGTTCAGGGCGATTGCCATGGTCGTTGCCAGAAGGGTAACTTTAAACAGTGATTTCATCCATTTCTCCAGGACCAGAAGTTTCTGTCTTCTGGTAATCATTACGAAAGTTCGGCGGTTACTATAACTGTCCGTCTCACGACAAAACAATCTCTATACGCGCCATTAGCGTCCTTTTCAGACCTTTTGTGCATCAATTAGTTTCGCAAATCCCCTGAAAAACGCGGATAAGGTGCCACAGAGGTCAGGTAATTCGCCGTTTTTGCAGGTAGAATCTCCCTCCTAAATATAGGATGAAGTTCCGGTCAGTGCTCAATCTGATCAACTTGAGCCACACGATGAGGTAATTAAGATGAACTCAAATACCGTTGAACAGCGTCTGGAAATGCTGGAACACAAGCTGGCTTTTCAGGAAGTCACCATTGAAGAGCTGAACATGATCGTCACGCAACACCAGCTTGAAATGAGCCGTTTACACGATCATCTGCGTCTGCTGACCGACAAACTGCGCGCCAGCCAGCCCTCGATGATTGCCGATCAGTCAGAAGAGACTCCGCCACCGCATTATTGATGTCGGAGCGGATGCAGGCAAAAAGAAAGGCGCCCATCAGGCGCCTTTCTTATTATGCAGCTAAAAGCGCATAGCGATTAATGACAACCGCAACCACCGTTGCCGCCGCAGCCGCCTTTCTTCGGTTCGTCATGGCCGTGATCGTGATCATGGCTGTGACCGTGGCCGCCGCAGCAACCGTCGCCATGTTCGTGATCGTGACCATGGTCGTGGCCGTGTTCGCCATGAACGTGGCCATGAGCCAGTTCTTCTTCAGTCGCTTCACGGATAGCTACCACTTCTACGTGGAAGTTCAGATCCTGACCCGCCAGCATGTGGTTGCCGTCAACAACGACGTGGTCGCCGTCAACTTCAGTGATTTCGACAGGAACCGGGCCCTGATCGGTGTCAGCCAGGAAGCGCATACCAACTTCCAGTTCTTCAACACCCATGAACACGTCTTTAGGCACGCGCTGAACCAGGTTTTCGTCGTAGTTGCCGTACGCGTCATTTGCGCCAACATGCACGTCGAACACGTCACCAATCGCATGGCCTTCCAGCGCTGTTTCCAGACCGGAGATCAGGGAACCATGACCATGCAGATAATCCAACGGTGCGCTCACCGGAGATTCATCAACCAACACACCGTCTTCTGTACGTACCTGATATGCCACGCTGATGACCAGGTCTTTTGATACTTTCATGATAACTCCTACCGTTGGAAACTTAATTTGTTGTCTGCGGACGTCTCAACAACGTACGCAACGTCGGTCAAGACTAATTCAGTGACGGTCCCTTTTCGATGAGATCATCCCGAAAAGCGATACCGGATAAATTTGGCGAAGAGTGTAGCGGAAATCCGCGCCGCTGTACCCCACAGCATAAAAAATCGCGGGCAATAACGCTACTTCGGATCAAAAATACCGATCACCTGCTCTTCCGGGCGCAGCTTCTTGCTGACCTGCGCATCGGTCTGCCGCTGATGGTGTCCGCACTTCATGCATTCCACCACTTCGACCTGATCTTCCTGCCATAACGCCAGCGTATCCAGCGCCTTACATTTCGGACACACCGCACCGGCGATGAAACGTTTACGAGTACTAGCCATGTTACTTCTCCTGAATTTTCCGACATTGCGTCCGGTCAGTTTTCGATCAAATGGCGAAAATATTTTTCGTCTGCCGGCTATTCATCGTCGTCCCAGCCATCAAGCTGGCGACGTTCGTTATGCATTTCGCTCTGAAAGATATCTTCCAGCTCGCGCCGCGCTTCTTTAACACGGGAAATTTGCGCCACATCGCCACGGTTTTGCGGCACCAGTTCACGCAGCATCCGCATGTCGAGACGGCGGAAATGCTGCTGAGCACGGTAAGCACTGTGGGGATGCATCCCCAGCGTCACCAGCGCTTTCTTGCCTAACTCCAGCGCACTGGAGAACGTCTCGCGGGAGAAGTTCGCCACACCGGCCTGTAACAGCTCATGCGCTTCTACACGGCCACGGGCGCGCGCCAGAATATTCAAATGTGGAAAGTGCTGCTGACATAAATGGACGATATTCATAGTGTCTTCCGGTTCATCACAGGTGATGACAATCGACTTCGCCTTCTCCGCGCCGGACGCCCTGAGCAGTTCGAGTTCGGTCGCATCGCCGTAATACACTTTATAGCCGTAAGTGCGCATCAGGCCAACGGCGCTGATATCACGCTCCAGCACGGTGATCCGCATTTTGTTGGCCATCAGCAGACGCCCGATCACCTGCCCGAAACGCCCGAAGCCGACGATAATCACCTGCGGCTCATCATCCTGCACAAAATGCTGCTCGTCACTCTCTTCGCCGTCGTTATAACGGCGCACCAGAATGCGATCGACCCACTGCATCAGCAGTGGCGTGGTCATCATCGACAGCGTTACAACCACCAGCAACAGCGAAAGCTGAGAGGAGGAAATGACTTTCTGCGCACCCGCAGCAGAGAACAATACGAAGGCGAATTCACCGCCCTGACTGAGCACTGCAGAAAACTGCAACCGCACCGACGTGCGCAAGCCAAATACCCGCGAAAGCCCGTACAGCACCGCGCCCTTCACCGTCACCAGAATCATTACGCCGGCCAGCACCAGCAGAATATGGGTATACAGCACGCCCAGATTCAGCGCCATGCCGACGGAAATAAAGAACAACCCGAGCAGTAAACCCTTAAACGGCTCGATAGCGATTTCCAGTTCGTGCTGATATTCGCTTTCGGCCAGTAAAATCCCGGCGATAAAGGTGCCGAGGGCCATCGAGAAGCCCAGCGTATCCATAAACAGCGCCGAGCCGAGCACCACCAGCAGCGCCGCGGCGGTAAACACCTCACGCACACCGGAGGCCACGATCAGCCGGAAAATCGGTCGCAGCAGGTAGCGTCCGCCGATCAGCATCCCGCAGAACGCCAGCACTTTCATGCCGATCATTTCCCAGTTATTGCCGCCCTCGCTGCCCCCCGCCAGAATCGGGATCAGCGCCAGCGCCGGGATCACAGCAATATCCTGGAACAACAGTACGGCAAACCCCAATTGGCCGCCTTCGTTACGGGTCATGCCTTTGTCGCGCATCAGCTGCAACGCCATCGCCGTCGAGGACATTGCCAGCCCGATACCGCCGATAACCGCCGCCTGCCATGAAAATTTCGTCAGATACAACAATCCGCCAAGTACCAGCGCCGTGAGGATCACTTGCCCCGCGCCGACACCAAAGATTTGCCGCCGCAGCGCCCACAGTTTTCCGGGGTTCAGTTCCAGCCCGATGATAAACATCAGGAAGACCACGCCCAGCTCGGAGAAATGCAGAATTTCATCAACGTCGCGGATAAAGCCCAAACCCCAGGGGCCGATGGCGATCCCGGCCAGCAAATAGCCGAGTACGGCACCGATGCCTAAACGTTGCGCGAGAGGGACTGCAACCACCGCAGCGAATAAAAACAGTAAGATCGCTGCGGGCAGATTCGAACCATCCATTATGCGATCCCTCCGTTTGGCAGGGGCGATTTAAGCCATTCGCCGTAGGCTTCAGCATGGCTTTGCAACACATCAGGTTTCTGACGTCGCGCCCAGTAAATGATGATCGGCGTCATCCAGTGCATGTGGCACATCGCCGACGTCAGCTCGAAAGGCCGCATAATGTCGGACATCGGATAGCGGTTATACCCGCCCGCCTTGTACGCGCCTTCTGGCTCGCCGGTGGTTATCACCGAACGCCAGTATTTGCCACGCAGCTCGTTGCCCCCTGCCCCGCTGGCGAATCCACGCGCCAGCACGCGATCCATCCATTCTTTGAGCAAAGCCGGGCAGCTGTAGGTATAAAGCGGATGCTGGAAGACGATCACCTTATGTTCGCGCAGCAACTGTTGCTCGCGATGAATATCAATAAAGAAATCGGGATAGTGGGCGTACAAATCGTGCACGGTGACATGGCCGAGTTGCTGTGCCTGCTGCAGTAAAACGCGGTTGGCGACCGAATCGGGTGATTCCGGATGGGCGTACAGCAGCAAAACCTTTGGTGGCTGCGACATCAATACCTCCAAAGCGTCGTCAGGGTGCGGTTTTTCCGTTACCATGCTTCGCAAAGACAAAATAGGACGCGATACGTCTTGTTTAACCTAATATCGTGACAATTTAACATACTCTCAACACGGCGCTTTATGATTGTTTTCTCCTCCTTACAAATCCGACGCGGCACAAACGTGCTGCTGGACAACGCGTCTGCGACCATCAATCCCGGCCAAAAAGTCGGACTGGTGGGCAAAAATGGCTGCGGTAAATCCACCCTTATTTCTCTGTTAAAAGGTGAAATGAGCGCCGATGCAGGCAACCTGACATTTCCGACCAACTGGGCACTTGCCTGGGTCAATCAGGAAACACCGGCCCTGGACGTGCCAGCGATAGAGTATGTTATCGACGGTGACCGCGAATTTCGTCAGTTAGAAGCCGAATTACAGCTGGCGAACGATCGTGATGATGGCCACGCCATCGCCACGCTGCACGGCAAACTTGATGCCATTAACGCCTGGACCATTCCGGCGCGTGCATCCAGCCTGCTCAGCGGTTTAGGTTTTAGTCAGAGTCAGCTCCAGCAGCCGGTAAAATCCTTCTCCGGTGGCTGGCGTATGCGCCTCAATCTGGCGCAGGCGCTGATCTGCCGCTCTGATTTGCTGCTGCTTGACGAACCGACCAACCACCTTGATTTGGACGCAGTCATCTGGCTGGAAAAGTGGCTGAAGAGCTACACCGGTACGCTGGTGCTGATTTCCCATGACCGCGATTTCCTCGATCCTATTGTCGATAAAATTTTGCACATCGAGCAGCAGACGCTGAACGAATATACCGGTAACTACTCGTCTTTCGAACGTCAGCGTGCGACCAAACTGTCGCAGCAGCAGGCATTGTTTGAAAGTCAGCAGGAAAAAGTGGCGCATCTGCAAAGCTATATCGATCGGTTCCGCGCGCAGGCGACCAAAGCCAAACAGGCGCAGAGCCGTATCAAAATGCTCGAACGTATGGAGCTGATTGCCCCGGCACACGTCGACAATCCTTTTCATTTTAGCTTCCGCTCGCCGGAAAGTTTACCCGATCCGCTGCTGCGCATGGAAAAAGTCAGCGCCGGTTACGGTGACACCACCATTCTGGATTCGATCAAACTGAATCTGGTGCCGGGGTCGCGTATCGGCCTGCTCGGTCGCAACGGTGCCGGTAAATCGACGCTGATTAAACTGCTTGCCGGAACCATGGCGCCGCTGCAGGGCGATATCGGCCTGTCGAAAGGGGTCAAACTCGGTTACTTCGCGCAGCATCAGCTTGAATTTCTGCGTGCGGAAGATTCTCCGCTGCAACATCTGGTACGGCTGGCGGCGAAAGAAACCGAACAGCAACTGCGTGACTACCTCGGCGGATTTGGCTTCCACGGCGATAAAGTCACGGATCCGACCGGCCGTTTCTCCGGTGGTGAAAAAGCGCGTCTGGTACTGGCGCTGATCGTCTGGCAACGTCCGAACCTGTTGCTGCTCGATGAGCCGACCAACCATCTGGATTTGGACATGCGTCAGGCGCTGACCGAAGCGCTGATGGACTTCGAAGGCGCGATGGTCGTGGTCTCGCATGACCGCCACTTACTGCGTTCTACCACCGACGATCTGTATCTGGTTCACGGCGGCAAAGTCGAACAGTTCGATGGCGATCTGGAAGATTATCAGCAATGGCTGGTGGATATTTCGCGTCAGGAAAATCAGCAGGATACGCCTTCGAAAGACGGCAGCATCAACAGCGCGCAGTCGCGCAAAGACCAGAAACGTCGCGAAGCCGATTTCCGTAATCAGACTCAGCCGTTGCGTAAACAGATTACTAAGCTCGAAACGCAGATGGAAAAACTGACCGCTGAACTGGCCACGCTCGAAGAACGTCTGGCCGACTCGGCGATTTACGACATCAGCCGTAAAGCCGAACTGACGGAATGCCTGCAACAGCAGACCAAAGTCAAAGGCGCGCTCGATGACACCGAAATGACCTGGCTCGACGCACAGGAACAGCTGGAAGAAATGTCGAAAGCGTTTGATATCGAATAGTTGATTGTTGAATCATTCAGTATGCAAAAAGGAGCCGCGATGCTCCTTTTTGCATTTCATCTTAATGCCAAATCAGCAACACGCAGGCCGCGGTCAGAATACCCATCGCGATATTAAACGTGTACCACGCGCGTCGACTGCGTAACAGGCGGCCAATCACCGTGCCAAACCCAAGCCAGATAATCCCGGAAACCAGATTCACCATGAACATGCCGAGGCTGATAGCCGCAATCGAATGATTGTAGTACGCGCCTGCCAGACTGAAGCTCGCCACTGCGCCCAGGCCCATCAGCCATGCTTTTGGATTCAGGAATTGCAGCAACCAACCCTGATACAACCGAATCGGCTTCGGCGGCGGCGCGCCGGTTTCCAGTTTTTCATACGCGGAGGTGGCAATCTTCCACGCCAGCCACAGCAGATACAAACTACCGGCGATTTTCAGGAACAGGTGTAACGCCGGATAAACCGTGATCAACCCGCCGACGCCAAACGCCACCAGCAGCAAAATACTTTGCATGCCGAGCATAATGCCGACCATCAGCCAGACTGAGCGGAAGAAACCGAAGTTAGCGCCGGAGGTAGTTAACAACATATTATTCGGGCCCGGAGTGATGGCTGCGACCCATAAAAAACCGAGCATTGATAAAAATAAACTAAGTTCCATTTAATTGGGTGCTCCTCACCCGGTGACGTGCGATTCAGTTGTGCGATAGCATTGAAGCTAACAGCGTGATATTGATCGCACAAGAGACTCTAAAGAGAAATTTATTCATCTTATGTATGAATCCTTTCGCCCCCTGCGCGGGGCCAGTAATCCGCACATCCAGACGCTGTTACCCCGGCTGGTTCGGCGACATGCCAAACTCAAACCGCACTGGCAAAGGCTGGACACGCCCGACGGCGATTTTCTGGATTTAGCCTGGAGTGAAGATCCGCAACTGGCGCGCCATAAACCGCGCATGGTGCTGTTCCACGGGCTGGAAGGCAGCTTCTACAGCCCGTATGCGCATGGCTTATTGCAGGCGTGGAAGGACCGCGGCTGGCTGGGCGTGGTCATGCATTTTCGCGGATGCAGCGGCGAACCCAACAAACTCCAGCGGATTTATCATTCCGGCGAAACCGAAGACGCCCGCTTTTTCATTCGCTGGCTCAATGAGACTCTTGGCGACGTACCCACCGGCGCGGTCGGCGTTTCTCTCGGCGGCAATATGCTGGCCTGTTATCTCGGTCAGGAAGGCGAAAATTGTACGCTCAGCGCCGCCGTCGTGGTATCGGCGCCGCTGATGCTTGAACCCTGTGCGTACCGGCTTGAGCAGGGTTCATCGCGGATTTATCAGCGCTATCTGCTCGATCAGCTCAAACTGAATGCCTCACGCAAACTGGCGAAATATCCGGGTACACTGCCGGTCACGTTGGCGCAGTTAAAATCCATGCGCCGCCTGCGTGAGTTCGATGACGCGATCACCTCCAAAGCCCACGGTTTTGCCGATGCGCTGGATTATTACCGCCGGTGCAGCGGCCTGCCATTGCTGTCGCAGGTCCGAACGCCGCTGCTGATTATCCATGCGAAAGACGATCCGTTTATGACGCCGGACGTCATCCCGAAAGCTGAGGATTTACCCGACTGCGTTGAGTATCAGCTGACTGAACACGGCGGACATGTCGGATTTGTTTCCGGTAGTTTGCGTAATCCGCAGATGTGGCTGGAGCAGCGCATCCCGTCGTGGATCGCCCCGTATTTAGAGCAAGAAGCCCCAAAAAAGGAAGCAAAGTTGTGATTATTCCCTGGCAAGAACTGGACGCCGAAATCCTCACCAGCGTGGTGGAATCTTTCGTCTTGCGCGAAGGCACCGATTACGGCGAACAGGAACGCTCTCTGGAGCAGAAAGTGGACGACGTGAGACGTCAGCTGAAAAGCGGCGAAATCGTACTGGTGTGGTCTGAACTGCATGAAACCCTGAACATCATGCCGCGCGGCCAGTTCCGTGCGGGGCAGGAAGAAGTGCCGCAGGACTGGTAATACAACTTTCGGATCCTGGCTCAGCTACCCCCGTTTTACTCCAAAAAAATCCCCGACCACTGGCCGGGGATGACTTTCAACATCTCAATTAAAACGCCTCTACAATTTCACCGGCTTGATGTTCCAGATCTCATCGGCGTACTCCTGAATGGTACGGTCGGACGAGAAATAGCCCATGTTGGCGATGTTATGCAGCGTGCTGCGCGTCCACTCTTCCGGCATCGTATACAGTTCGTCGACTTTATCCTGCATATCGACATAGCTACGGTAATCCGCCAGTACCTGATAATGGTCGCCAAGGTTTACCAGCGTATCGAACACATTGCTGTAACGCTTGGGTTCGCCGGGGCTGAACACGCCGGTGGCGATTTGTGTCAGCACCTGATGCAGCTCGGCGTCCTGCTCATAATAGCTGTGGGCGTTGTAGCCTTTACGGCGCAATTCCTCGACCTGTTCGGTGGTGTTGCCGAAGATAAAGATATTATCCTCGCCAACGTGTTCGAGCATTTCGACGTTCGCACCGTCCAGCGTACCGATGGTCAGCGCACCGTTGAGGGCAAACTTCATATTACTGGTACCCGACGCTTCCGTGCCCGCCAGCGAGATTTGCTCGGAGAGATCGGCCGCCGGAATGATCATCTGCGCCAGACTGACGCTGTAGTTCGGGATGAAGACGATCTTCAGCTTGTTGCCGATACGAGGATCGTTGTTGACCACCGTCGCGACGTCGTTAATCAGGCGGATAATCTGTTTAGCCGCATAATACGCCGAGGCCGCTTTACCGGCGAAAATCACCGTGCGCGGCACCCAGTC
This sequence comes from Rahnella inusitata, assembly GCF_965118895.1. Taxonomy (GTDB): domain Bacteria; phylum Pseudomonadota; class Gammaproteobacteria; order Enterobacterales; family Enterobacteriaceae; genus Rahnella; species Rahnella inusitata_A. The sequence goes on along the minus strand of NZ_CBCPJJ010000016.1, from coordinate 51,708 downwards.
GGCATCCGGCTCTTCCAGAATGCGGTTGTATCTTGTGATGACATGCAGCACGTTCATCAGTTGGCGTTTGTATTCGTGGATGCGCTTGATCTGCACGTCGAACAGACTTTTCGGATCTACCACGATATTCAGTTTCTGCGCGATATACAGCGCCAGCCGTTTTTTGTTATCCAGCTTGGCCTTGCGCAGAGCCTGGAGGAAGCTCGGATAATCCAGATTCTGTTTCAGCTCAGAAAGCTGGCTGAGATCGGAACGCCAGGTCTGACCGATGGCATCATCAATGACCGCAGACAGCGGTTTATTAGCCAGCGCCAGCCAGCGGCGCGGCGTCACGCCGTTGGTTTTATTGCAGAAGCGATCCGGGTAAATATGCGCGAAATCAGCAAACAGTGACTGCACCATCAAATCGGAGTGCAGCGCCGAGACGCCGTTGACTTTATGACTGGCGATCACCGCCAGCCACGCCATGCGCACCTTACGGCCATTGCCTTCATCGATGATCGACACCCGCGACAGCAAACCGTCGTCGCCCGGGATCTGCACTGCGACTTCTTTCAGGAAATGATCGTTGATCTGGAAAATAATCTCCAAATGACGGGGCAGGATCTTGCCGATCATGTCCACAGGCCAGGTTTCCAGCGCTTCGGTCATCAGCGTGTGGTTGGTGTAGGAGAACACTCGTGAAACAGTTTCCCACGCGGGCAGCCATTCGAATTTATGTTCGTCGATCAGTAAACGCATCAGCTCAGGAATTGACAGCACCGGGTGCGTGTCGTTGAGGTGGATGGCGATTTTGTCGGCCAGATTGTCGTAAGTATGGTGCGTGGTATAATGGCGGTTGAGAATGTCCTGCACCGTCGCCGAGACCAGGAAATATTCCTGACGCAGGCGCAGCTCGCGGCCTGAGTAGGTGGAATCGTCCGGGTACAGCACGCGCGACACGTTCTCGGAATGGTTTTTATCTTCCACCGCCGCGAAGTAATCGCCCTGATTGAATTTACCCAGATTGATCTCGTTACTGGCCTGCGCGCCCCATAGCCTTAGCGTGTTGGTTGCATCAGTGTCGTAACCGGGAATGACCTGATCGTAAGCGCAGGCGATGACTTCTTCGGTTTCCAGCCAGCGGGTTTTCACGCCCTCATGCTGCACGCGGCCACCGAAGCGGACTTTATAGCGGGTGTTATAACGCTGAAACTCCCACGGATTACCGTATTCCAGCCAGTAATCCGGTGATTCTTTCTGCTCTCCGTTGACGATGTTCTGCGCGAACATACCGTATTCGTAACGGATGCCATAACCGCGCCCCGGCAAAGCCAGCGTCGCCAGAGAATCGAGGAAACACGCCGCCAGACGCCCGAGACCACCGTTACCTAAACCGGGGTCGTTCTCTTCGCCGATCAGTTCTTCAAGATCGAAGCCCATTTCATCGAGCGCGCTTTTGAGATCGTCGTAAATGCCCATCGCCAGCAGCGCGTTGGACAGTGTGCGTCCAATCAGAAACTCCATCGACAGGTAATACACCTGCCGCACGTCCTGAGAGGTTTGCGCGCGGTTGGAGCGCAGCCAGCGTTCGACCATGCGGTCGCGCACTGCAAATAACGTGGCGTTCAGCCAGTCATGTTGTGTCGCGATGGACGGATCTTTGCCGATAATAAACATCAGCTTATAGGCTATAGAATGCTTTAGCGCTTCGACACTGACTGTCGGTGAGTTGTAATTAAACGGTGAAGTCATAACGTTACATTCCCGATCAAGTTAGCTACGTTCAGGGGTTCAGGACATAAGACGGTTATACAGCGTGAGATATTCCTGCGCCGCAACCTTCCAACCAAAATCAATACCCATGGCGTGTTGTTGTACGTGTCGCCAGTGTTTAGGACGGCTCCACAGCACAAATGCCCGGCGGATCGCACTTGCCAGCGATTTCCCCGTGGCCTCTTCAAAGACAAAACCGCTGGCCGTTCCGTCGGCCAGATTTTCCAGCGCACAGTCAACAACCGTATCCGCCAGCCCGCCGGTCCGGCGCACCAGCGGCAGGGTGCCGTATTTCAAACCGTACAACTGCGTCAGGCCGCAAGGCTCAAAGCGGCTTGGCACCATAATGACGTCCGCCCCGCCGATAATGCGGTGGGAGAACGCCTCGTGATAACCCAGCTGCACGCCGACCTGTCCCGGATTGTCCGCCGCCGCCGCCAGAAATGCCTGCTGCAGCACCGCGTCGCCCGCGCCTAACAGCGCCAGCTGACCGCCGCGTTCAAGTAAATCTGGCAACGCTTCAAGCACCAGATCCAACCCTTTCTGGCTGGTCAGGCGGCTGACGACCGCAAACACCAGCCGCGAATCGTCCACGTCCAGCCCCATCGCCCGTTGCAGATAGGCTTTGTTGATTGCTTTGGATCGTAAATCATCGGCGTCGTAACGCGCGGAAAGCAGCACGTCGTCACGCGGCTGCCAGATTGCTTCATCCACACCGTTGAGGATCCCGGTCAGCCGTCCTTCCCTCTCCCGCAGTTGCAGCAGAGACTCCATACCGTAACCGTATTCAGGACGGGTGATCTCTTTCGCGTAGGTCGGGCTGACTGTTGTGACGTGATCGGAGTAATACAATCCAGCTTTCAGATAGGAAATCTGGCCGTAGAACTCCAGCCCGTGCATCTGGAAGAACTCGCGCGGGATGTACAACTCGTCGAGATGATGCCCGCCAAACAGCCCCTGAAATGCCAGATTGTGCACGGTAAACACCGTTTTCACCGGCGCATGGCGCGCGCGGATATAGGCAGACGCCAGCCCGGCGTGCCAGTCGTGGGAATGCACAATGTTCGGCTGCCAGTGGTGATCAAATCCCAGCGCCAGTTCGCACGCCATCCAGCTCAAAAGCGCAAAGCGCAGATGGTTATCGGCGTAGGCAAAAGAAGACTGATCGTGATACGGGCTGCCGGGACGATCGTACAAACCGGGCACATCAATCAGATAAATACCGACGCCGTCAAAGTAGCCCAGCGACAGCGTGACATAACCGGCGAACGTATCCAGCGTACCGATCACCCGCGTTTCTCCGAGGCCTTTTTTGACGTCAGGGAAAGCCGGAATGAGGACGCGAACATCCGCGCCCTCGGCGATCTGTGCGGCGGGCAACGCCCCGGCGACGTCGGCCAGGCCACCTGTTTTCAACAGGGGGAACAGCTCGGAACAAACATGTAAAACCTGCATTCGCGCTCCTGATTATCCCGGTCATCCCGGCGTTCACCGGGATGACGAAAAATACTGCAAAACTCGATCTGTTCTAAAAAAGTCCGTTTAGCTTGTGGCCAACATTACAGCTTCGCCAGCATCGCGCGCGTCACCAGCACCACACCGCCCTCTGAGCGATAAAAGCGGCGGCTGTCTTCGTCGGCGTTCTCACCAATCACCATGCCTTCAGGGATCTGGCAGGCGCGGTCAATCACACATTTACGCAAGCGGCAGGAACGTCCGACATTGACATCCGGCAAAATAATCGTTGAATCAATATTGCAGAAAGAATTGATTCTCACACGCGGGAACAGCACTGAATGCACCACCACCGAGCCCGACACGATGCAACCTCCGGCCACCAGCGAGTTCATGGTCATACCGTGGCTGCCTGAACGATCCTGCACAAATTTGGCCGGCGGCAGCGGTTCCATGTGCGTGCGGATCGGCCAGTTGCGGTCATACATGTCCAGTTCAGGCGTGACCGACGCCAGATCCAGATTGGCACGCCAGTAAGCGTCGAGGGTCCCCACATCGCGCCAGTACGGCGGTAATTCTTCATTCTGCGTCACGCAGGAGAGACTGAACGGATGCGCCCGCGCCACGCCCTGCGATGTCAGTTTCGGGATCAGGTCTTTTCCGAAATCGTGGCTGGAACCTTCGTCCGCCATATCTTCTTCGAGGATCTTAAAAAGATAGTCCGCATTAAAAATGTAGATGCCCATACTCGCCAGCGCCATGTCGGGATGACCAGGCATCGGCGGCGGGTTTTGCGGTTTCTCGACAAAACTTTTGATGTGGTAATCGTCGCTGACGTCCATTACGCCAAACTCGCTGCCCTCGGCAATCGGCACTGCGAGGCAGGCGACAGTACATTCGCCGCCCTTCTGCACGTGATCGATCAGCATCCGCGAATAATCCATTTTGTAGATATGATCGCCCGCCAGGATCACCACGAATTCGGCGTCATAGCGACGGATAATATCCAGATTCTGATACACCGCATCAGCGGTGCCTTTGTACCAGTGCTCGGTGCTGTGGCGTTGCTGTGCCGGAAGCAGATCCACAAACTCGTTCATTTCTTCGTTGAGAAAAGACCAGCCGCGCTGAATATGCTGAACCAGCGTGTGAGACTGATATTGCGTGATCACCCCGATACGCCGGATGCCCGAGTTCAGGCAATTCGACAGGGCGAAATCGATAATGCGAAATTTCCCGCCGAAGTGAACGGCAGGCTTAGCCCGGGTTGCAGTTAAATCTTTCAGTCGTGAACCACGTCCCCCGGCAAGAATCAATGCCACGGATTTCAGCGGCAGTTGTCGCGCCAGCATGACCGGGTCCCGGTTATCTAATGTCGCCATATCTGACTCCTTCGTTTTTATAGTTACCGGCTCTGTGGAGTGAAATCTTGTAGGACACAGAGGGTTTTCGCTGCTGCCCGCCATTGCGAGCCTTCCATGACGCGTCGGGGTTCCTCGTCAAAAAGCACACTGTTGAACGGCGCAACCGGCTGCCAGTTTCCCGCCGGCAGTTGCAAGTCAACGTCGTGCAAAGAAGCATTCACAATGAGAAGCCAGCGCTGGGACAGGCGGATTTGCAGCCACTGCTGCGGCCCCTGCTCCCAGTCACCGACGCTCATCGGTTGCCCCTGTTGATTCAGCCATTGCACATCGCCACTGTCGTCCTGCCACCCGCGGTTTTGCGTCAGTGCCGGAATTTTCCGGCGCAACGCAATCAGCGCACAAACGTAGGCCGTCAGGCTTTCATCCGCATTTTCCCAGTCGAGCCAGGTCAGCGGGTTGTCCTGACAGTAGGCATTGTTGTTGCCTGACTGGCTGTTGCCGTGCTCGTCACCGGCCAGCAACATCGGCGTGCCCTGTGACAAAAACAGCGTCGCCAGCAGCGCGCGCTGGCTGAGACGACGCTGCTGCAAGACATCTGCAGAAGCGTCCAGCCCTTCCTCGCCGTGGTTTTGGCTGAAGTTCTCGTTATGGCCGTCACGGTTTTCTTCGCCGTTGGCCTGGTTATGCTTCTGATTAAAACTCACGACATCACGCAGCGTGAAGCCGTCGTGCGCGGTGAGCATATTGATACTGGCGTAAGGCGCGCGCTGCGCCGGATCGAACTTATCCGCTGACGCCGCAATCCGGCCGGCAAATTGCCCGATCGAAATATCGCCGTGCAGCCAGAACTGACGCATTTCGTCGCGCCACACGTCGTTCCATTCAGCGAACGGAGCCGGGAAATTCCCCAGCTGATAACCCCCAGTGCCGATATCCCAGGGTTCAGCGATTAGCTTGACCTGCGACAGCACGGCGTCCTGTTTAATGGCTTCGAACAGCGGCGATTGCGCGGTGAACTCCGGCGTTCTGCCAAGAAGCGTCGCTAAATCAAACCGAAATCCATCGACGTGACATTCGCGCACCCAATAGCGCAGGCAGTCGAGCGTCCAGGCGACCACCTCGTCGTCCACCAGCCGCAGCGAATTGCCGCAGCCGGTCATGTTATTGTCGGAACCATCCTCGTTCAGCCAGTACCAGCTGGCATTATCAATTCCGCGAAACGAGATAAACGGCCCGTCGATAGCCAGTTCAGCGCTGTGGTTAAACACCACGTCGAGGATCACTTCGATCCCCGCCTGATGCAGCGCTTTCACCGCCGATTTGAATTCGCTCAGCGCCGACACACCGCCCAGGCCGCTGGCATAACGCGGGTCGATGGCGCACGGCGCGAGCACGTTGTAGCCCCAGTAATTGGTCAGGCCAAGACGTTGCAGGCGCGGTTCGTCGGCATGATGTTGCACCGGTAAGAGTTCAATGGCGGTGACGCCCAGATGCTGCAAATATTCGAGCATGACCGGATGTGCCAGCCCGGCGTAAGTGCCGCGCAGCGCCGCCGGAATACGCGGATGCTGACGGGTCAGACCGCGCACGTGCGCTTCGTAAATTACGGTATCGCCCCACGCCGTGGCGGGCGGTTTGTCATCTTCCCAGTCAAATTTCCCGGCTACGACCACAGACTTCGGTGCGACGACCGCGCTGTCGCGGTCATCCGGCGCATCGACGCCGCCGGTAAAACGCGCGTTATCGAGCAGTACGCCGTCAATCGCCCGCGCACTGGGGTCGATCAGCACTTTTTTCGGATTAAAACGGTGGCCGTTTTTCGGATCGAACGGCCCGTAAACCCGATAACCATAACGCTGTCCGGCTTTGGCTCCCGGCAAAAATCCGTGCCACAGATTGCCGGTGCGTGCAGTCAGCGGCAGATGCTGCTCGCTCCCGTTCTCATCAAACAGACATAACTCCACTTTTTCCGCATGTGCGGAGTACAGGCAAAAATTTACGCCGTTATCTCTGAGATGCGCACCAAAGGGTGCGGACTGACCGGGCTCAAGCTGCTTCATTACGGCTCCCTGCGCAAATAGACCGTCGCCAGGGGCGGGATGGTTACGCTTATCGAATGTTCACGCTGATGCTGACTGATATTTTCACTGTGAACCGCACCGGCGTTGCCAACGTTGCTGCCGTGGTAGAAGTGCGAATCGGTATTAAGAATTTCGCGGTACACGCCCGGACGGCTGATGCCGATGCGATAGTCGTTGCGCGGCACCGGTGTGAAGTTGCTGATGACAATCACCTCACCGGCGTTTTCGTCGCGGCGTGCGAAGGCGAAAATCGAGTTGGCGTGATCGTCGACCACCAGCCATTCAAAACCGCGCGGATTGAAATCCAGCTCGTACAGCGGCGCGTTGTCGCGATACGTATGGTTGAGATCGCGCACCAGATGCTGCACGCCGGCGTGCCAGCTGTTCGGATCATCAAGCAGATGCCAGTCGAGGCTGGCGTTGAAATTCCACTCGCGCCCCTGTGCAAATTCGCAGCCCATGAACAGCAGTTTTTTCCCCGGATGCGCCCACATAAAGCCGTAATAAGCGCGCAGGTTGGCAAACTTCTGCCAGGCGTCGCCGGGCATTTTGTCGATCAGGGATTTTTTACCGTGGACAACTTCATCGTGCGACAGCGGCAGAATGAAGTTCTCGCTGTAGGCGTAAAGCACGCCGAACGTCATAAGATTGTGGTGGTATTTGCGATGAACCGGATCGAGCTGCATATATTTGAGCGAGTCATTCATCCAGCCCATATTCCACTTGTAGTGGAAGCCCAGCCCGTTGGCATCAGGCGGCATAGTAACGCCCGGATAGTCGGTGGACTCTTCTGCCAGCGTCACCGCGCCACCAAGCTCGCGACCAATGGTCTGGTTGGTGTATTTCAGGAAAGCGATGGCTTCGAGATTTTCGCGGCCGCCGTAATAGTTGGGGATCCACTCTCCGGCTTTACGGCTGTAATCACGGTAAATCATTGAGGCGACGGCATCGACGCGCAGGCCATCAATCCCGAACCGCTCGATCCAGTAAAAACCATTTCCCGCCAGATAGTTGCGCACTTCGTGGCGACCATAGTTATAAATCAGGGTGTTCCAGTCCTGATGATAACCTTCGCGCGGATCGGCATATTCGTACAGCGCGGTGCCGTCGAATTCCGCCAGACCGTGGGAATCGCTGGGGAAATGCCCAGGCACCCAATCGAGGATCACATTCAGCCCGGCGTTGTGTGCGGCTTCCACCAGCGCTTTAAAATCTTGCGGCGTGCCGAAGCGGCGGGTCGGCGCATACATGCCGAGGGGCTGATAGCCCCAGCTGCCATCGAACGGGTGCTCGTTCACCGGCATCAGTTCGATATGGGTGAAGCCCATCCATTTGGCGTAGGACACCAGCTGTTCCGCAAGTTCGCCGTAGCTCAGCCAGAAGTTATCGTCAGTATGGCGACGCCAGGATCCCAGATGTACTTCGTATACCGATACCGGCTGATTCATCGCATTGGCTTTCTTGCGCGTTTCTGAAAACGGCACAATATCCGGCAGCTTGCGGACGCAGGACGCCGTTTCCGGGCGCATCTGCGCTTCAAACGCATACGGATCAGCGCGCAGGCTCACATTACCGTGACAGTCGATAATTTCGAATTTATACAGCTGACCTTCGCTCACCGCCGGGATGAACAATTCCCAGATCCCGTTTTCGCGGCGCTGACGCATCGGGTGGCGGCGGCCATCCCAGAAGTTGAACTCGCCGACAACCGAAATGCGCTGGGCGTTGGGTGCCCAGACCGCAAAACTGACGCCCGCGACGTTATCGAGCGTTTGCAGATGCGCGCCCAGTTTTTCGTAAGGCCGCAGGTGCGTGCCTTCGGACAGAAGCCAGATGTCCAGCTCCTGTAACAGCGTGCCGAAACGGTAAGCATCGTCAATCACATGGAGGTTTTCGCCCCAGCGCACTTCCAGCTGATAGCGAAAGAAATTCTTACGACGCGGCATCAGGCCGACAAAAAAACCGCGATCGTCAGTGCGTCGCAGTTCGATAACTCTTTTACCTTTCTCCGCATCAATCACCCAGACCTGATCGGCATCCGGCAGCAGTGCGCGCACTTCCAGTCCGGCGGCGACGGCGTGCATCCCCAGCAGAGAAAAAGGATCAGCGTAGTGACCCGATATAATTTGATTAATGACGTGCTGATCGGGAAGTACAGACATGAATTTCGTCCTATGATTAATTAAATCAATAAATCCAATAAAATCATTCAGGTACTCAATACGAAACGTGATCCCAGTGTGCTCCCCTTTTTATCGTTGCTTTGTGATCTCGTCCGGTTTCAGTTTTGCTAAAAAGTGCGCGATTGCGCCCGTGCTCACATTTTCTAAATAAGTCTCAGTTTCAGCTTCTCAAAGAGGCTTGGCTCTTCTACTAAGCATAGACAAAGGTTGAAGAAATCAGCGGGAAGAAACCGAGGAATTTATCTCAAAATGAAATACAGAGAGATGCGCTGGCAAAATGCAGATAAACGGTAAAGTGATTGATGACAGAAACAAAAACGGGACACCGTGCTGGTGTCCCGTTGAGCTGAAAACGGCGCCGTTGTCCGTAAACAGGCGGGTTAGAGAAGAATACGCAACATACGGCGTAAAGGCTCTGCTGCGCCCCACAGCAGCTGGTCACCGACGGTGAACGCAGACAGATATTGCGGGCCCATATTTAGCTTACGCAGACGCCCAACCGGCGTGTTCATAGTGCCGGTCACTGCGGCCGGCGTCAGTTCGCGCATCGACAGTTCACGGTCGTTCGGGATCACGCGAACCCAGTCGTTGTGCGTCGCCAGCATTTGTTCAATTTCAGGGATCGACACGTCTTTTTTCAGTTTCAGGGTGAACGCCTGGCTATGACAGCGCAACGCGCCGATACGCACACACAGACCGTCTACCGGAATGATGCTTGAGGTACCGAGAATTTTGTTGGTTTCCGCCTGACCTTTCCACTCTTCTTTGGTCTGGCCGTTATCGAGCTGCTTGTCGATCCACGGGATCAGACCACCTGCCAGCGGCACGCCGAAGTTATCGGTTGGCAACGTACCACTGCGGGTCAGCGCGGTGACTTTACGTTCGATATCCAGGATGGCCGACGCCGGATTTTCCAGCTCCTTCGCCACGCTGTTGTGCAGCATGCCCATTTGAGTCAGCAGCTCGCGCATGTGACGCGCGCCGCCGCCGGAAGCCGCCTGATAAGTCGCAACCGACGCCCACTCGATCAGGTCGTTAGCGAACAGGCCACCGAGAGACATCAGCATCAGGCTGACGGTACAGTTACCGCCAACAAAGGTTTTGATACCTTTATCGATGCCCTGATGGATCACTGCGCTGTTAACCGGGTCGAGGATGATTATCGCGTCATCCTTCATTCTCAGAGAAGATGCTGCGTCGATCCAGTAGCCTGACCAACCGATTTCACGCAGCTTCGGATAGATTTCATTGGTATAATCGCCGCCCTGGCAGGTGATGATAATGTCCAGCGCACTCAATGCGTCCAGATCATAAGCATCCTGTAAGGTGCCAGTCTGCCCCGTAAAGTCCGGAGCGGCCTGACCATGCTGAGAGGTGGAGAAGAATACCGGACGGATAGCGTCGAAATCGCGTTCTTCAATCATGCGTTGCATGAGTACAGAACCGACCATCCCGCGCCAACCAACGAAACCTACATTTTTCATAATGACTGTCCTGCCCTGAGGGTGATAGCTGTGTAAAACTGCTTGAACACGCGTTTGCACTAAGTTGGCGCCTTTTTATGATGCGCCATGCTCTGTTTCCGCGCTGGTCTACCACCTTACAAAATGTTCCAGAAGTGGCAAGTGAATTTAATCAATAGTGCAGCGTTTAATAGCAGCACAACTTATAACAGGCGTTTTATCATTCTGAGGTAGTCATGACCGAAATGATTTCAGCAACCATCTTGCTGTTTTTAATTATGGATCCGCTGGGCAATTTACCGATTTTCATGTCGGTATTAAAACATCTCGACCCGAAACGCCGTCGCGTGGTGCTGATCCGCGAAATGCTGATTGCCCTGCTGCTGATGCTGATCTTCCTGTTCGCTGGGGAAAAAATCCTGTCGTTCCTGAATCTGCGCACTGAGACCGTCTCGATTTCCGGCGGCATCATTCTGTTTCTGATTGCCATCAAAATGATTTTCCCGTCCGAAGAAAAAAGCAGCACGGGTTTGTCCGCCGGTGAAGAACCTTTTCTCGTGCCGATGGCCATCCCGCTGGTTGCCGGTCCGTCGATTCTCGCCACGCTGATGCTGCTGTCACACCAGTATCCGAATCAGATGAGCCACCTGACGCTGGCATTGTTTATCGCCTGGGGCCTGTCGATGGCGATCCTGCTGCTGTCGAACCTGTTTCTGCGTCTGCTCGGCGACAAAGGCGTCAGCGCCCTCGAACGCCTGATGGGCCTGATTCTGGTCATGCTGTCGACCCAAATGTTCCTCGACGGGATCAGGGCGTATTTGAAAATTTAGCAGATGTCAGAAACGAAAAAGGCGAACCGGTTGGCTCGCCTTTTTTATTACTGTCGTTTTCCCGTCACACTACCATCGACAGCAACAAACATCCGCCGAGGCCGCAGAGGGAAATAATGGTTTCCAGCACGGACCAGGATTTGAAGGTTTCGACGATGCTCAGGTTGAAATATTCCTTGAACAACCAGAAGCCCGGATCGTTGACGTGCGAGAAAATCACGCTGCCAGAACCGACGGCGATCACCATCAGCTCAGGGCTGACACCAGTAGTCGCGATCAAAGGCGCGGCGATACCGCCTGCCGTAATCGCTGCCACCGTGGCAGAACCCAGCGCAATACGCAGAACCGCAGCGATGGACCACGCCAGCAGGATTGGCGACAAGGTACTGCCGTCCATCATTGCGGCGATATATTTCTCGATTCCACTGTCGACCAGCACCTGTTTGAACGCACCGCCACCGCCGATAATCAGCAGCATCATTGCAATGATTTTGATGGAATCGCTGACCGTCGCCATCACGTCTTCCATCTTACGTCCACGGTTGAGGCCGAAGGTGAAGATAGCGATGAGCACTGCAATCAGCGTTGCCATCACCGGGTCGCCGAAGAATTCAGCGTATGCCAGCACGGGATGGCCCTTCGGCAGGATCATTTCGCAGACGGCGCGGAACGCCATCAGAATGACCGGCACCAGAGACGTCGCGACGCTGACGCCAAAGCTTGGCATTTCGGCTTCAGTAAAGGTTTTCGGATTGAACAGGCCTTCCGGCACCGGTTTGTCGATCCCTTTCAGGAAACGCGCATACACCGGCCCGGCCAGAATCACCGTCGGCACCGCCAGCAGCGAACCGTACAACAGCGTTTTGCCCATATCCGCGTGGAAGATCGTTGCAATCGCCGTCGGCCCCGGATGCGGGGGCAGGAAACCGTGGGTGACGGATAACGCGGCCGCCATCGGTACGCCGACATACAGCAGCGGCAGTCGTGCAGCTGCTGCTACGGTAAACACCAGCGGCAGCATGAGAACGAAGCCCACTTCGTAGAACAGCGCAAAACCGACGATAAAACCGGTCAGCACGATCGCCCACTGAATGTGTTCACGACCAAACTTCTCGATAAGTGTGGTGGCAATCCGTTGTGCACCCCCGCAGTCGGCCAGCATTTTACCGAGCATGGCCCCAAAGCCCATGATCAGCGCCAGACTACCTAACGTACCGCCGACCCCATTTTTAATGGAGGTAATGACTTTATCGACCGGCATGCCTTGCATGATACCCACCGCCAGCGCGACCAGAATCAGTGCGATAAAGCCGTTGAGCTTGAACCGAATCATCAGTAATAAGAGCAGTGCGACGCCCACCGCTACAATAATTAGTGGCATATTCTTCCCCTCATGCTGTCGCTCTGGTGCAGTAATCCAATGAGCGACGCATTGTTTTTAATTTTCAACATGTTGTAGGAATTAACAGTGCAACGGGTACAGACCGCGACCGCTAAAACAGCAGTGCATTCCTTTGTGATATTAGTCACATCTCCATTTGTTACCGGTATCATGATACCGGTAACATGCTAATATTAGGACTCACTACACAGTCAAAATTTTCATTTTGGGATAGAGATCATACTTATGGCAGGACAAAGCATCATTCTGATGGGCGTGTCAGGCAGCGGTAAATCCACCGTCGGCGCGGCACTGGCCCGTGAAATCAACGCGAAATTCATCGACGGTGATGATCTTCATCCCCGCGCCAATATTCAAAAGATGGCCAGCGGCACGCCACTGAACGACGACGATCGTGCACCCTGGTTGTTACGTTTAAACGATGCGGCCTACAGCCTGCGCCATAAAAACGAAACTGGCGTCATTGTCTGTTCTGCCCTGAAACGCCGCTACCGTGACGCGCTGCGTAAAGACAACGAAGGCATGGTGTTCATCTACATGAAAGGCAGTTTTGACGTGATCGCCGATCGCCTGAAAGCACGCGCCGGGCACTTCATGCCGACCGATTTACTGAGAAGCCAGTTCGAGGCACTCGAAGAACCGGGTGAAGACGAACCTGATGTCTTACGCGTCAATATCGATCATAAGTTCGACGGCGTGGTCGATCGCTGCGTAGCAGCTCTGAAGACGGTTAAGGGGTAGTTTTCGCTTTCTGCGACGGTTTTTATGAAAATCCGTAATTCTTTAATTAGATTACGGATTTTTTATGCTTTAAAAATCACCTTCCCCCTCCTCATCTCCCGATATTTAATTCCTGCTTAACACTTAATTCTTTGTGATCTCCTTCTCAGTTAATCCCTTTCATCAGGTTTACCTTTCCATGACTCTATTTATCGCATTGATTTTACAGTATTTACTTTAGTTATGGATCGACAGTAAAACCACTTTCTGATTAATCATTTCCTGACAGTTAAAGGAATAACGCGATGGCGGTTAATGGAACGCGCTTTACATTTAAAGCAGGCAGCACGCCTGATGACACCTTTGCGGTGGTCAGTTTTCATCTTTCTCAGTCCTACTCCGAACTCTTTACCCTGAATGTATTACTCGCCAGCAGTGATCCGGCCATTGGCTTTGAAAAAGTGCTGGATGAAGTAGCGACGCTCGTCATCTGGCAGGGGGAAGAAATCAAGCGACAGGTGCGCGGCATCGTGACGTTCTGTGAACAGGGCGATACCGGTAAGCATCAGACGCTCTACCACATGACCCTCCGCCCATACTTCTGGCGCAGCACCCACCGCCGCAACTGCCGCAGTTTCCAGAATCAGGATATCGTTGGCATTCTTTCCCCGCTGATGAAAGAAATGGGGATCGTCAAATACGACACCTTGTTTCGCGCTGGCCACACGCGTCGTGAATTTTGCGTTCAGTTTATGGAAAGTGATTACGATTTCATTTCGCGGCTCCTCGCTGAAGAAGGGATTTTCTTTTACGAAGAAGAGTTCCTGAAGGCAAATAACCAGAAGCTTATCTTTGCCGACAACTGTTCCGCCTTAACCGGGATTGGCCGGCTGCCGTATAACCCGAACGCCGCCTCCGAAGCGGAGACCTACTGCATCAACAATTTCCGCCGCAGCGCACAAATTCGCCCGTCAAAAGTGATTACGCAGGACTACACCTTCACCGCGCCCAACTGGGCGGCGCAGTATCAGGAAACGCCGTCGAAGATCCAGTATCAGCATACGGTATACGACATGTTTGATTATCCGGGCCGGTTTAAGGACGAAAAGCACGGCGCAGACTTTGCTAAATATCAGATGGAGGGCTGGCGTAACAACGTTGACGTCGTGGTGGGCACCAGCAATACGCCACAGCTCTACCCGGGCATCTGTTTTGCCCTCACCGACCATCCCCGCGAAGTCCTGAATGCCAACTGGCAGGTAGTTTCAACCGAGATGCACGGCGAGCAGCCGCAGGCGCAGAGGGATAACGAAGGCCAGGGAACGACGCTGATGACGACGTTCGAAGTGATCCCCTCCACGCAAACGTGGCGGCCGGTGCCGCATCCCAAACCCCGTATTGACGGACCGCAAATTGCCATCGTCACCGGTCCGCCAGGAGAAGAGATTTTCTGTGACCAGCACGGCCGGGTACGAGTGAAGTTTGCGTGGGACCGCTACAACAAAGCCGACCACGGCAGCTCCTGTTGGATCCGTGTCTCGCAGGCGTGGGCTGGGACCGGTTTTGGCAACATTGCCGTGCCGCGCGTCGGACAGGAAGTGATCGTTGATTTCCTCAACGGCGACCCCGACCAGCCAATCATCACCGGCCGTACCTATCACGCCAGTAACCGTTCGCCGGGCAGCCTGCCGAAAACGAAGACGCAGATGGCTATCCGCTCCCAAACCTACAAAGGCAGCGGCTACAACGAGCTGATGTTTGAAGACGCGACCGGCCAGGAACTCTTGTCCATGCACGCGCAAAAAGACATGAAGACCAAAGTGCTAAACAACCTGATGACTGACGTGGTGGCAAATCATGCGGAAACCGTGGGCGGCAATCAGGCCATCACCATTGCGAAGAATCAGGTACAGAACGTCGGTGCCAGTCAGATTGAAACCATCAACGCCAGTCAGGTGGTGAGCATTGGTCAGAACCAGTCCGAAACCATCGGCATCTATAAGAAAGAATCCGTGGGCGTCATGAGCGCCTTGTCCGTTGGGATGGCCTATCAGATAAGCGTTGGGGGGATCATGAACACCACGGTGGCGATCACCCAGGACTCGCAAATCGGCATCGCCAAAACCCTGCTGGTTGGAAAAAAATACGGGATTACGGTCGGGCAAAACATGTCGGTGAACGTCGGTGAGCGTAAAACCGAAAGTGCAGGCAACGTCGCGCTCTATACCGCCGGCGATCATCTGGAACTGGGCTGTGGCAGCGCCAAAATCGTGCTCACCAAAGATGGCAGCATCTTCCTCTCCGGCACTCAGCTGCATATGCAGGGCGTCCTGAGGGTCAACAGCGATTCCGCACTCATCAACATCAACTGCGGTCTGTCAAAAGCGCCACCAGAAGCCCCTTCAGACAGCAGCGGTAGCATGCCGACAGGCAGCTCAACGCCTCCATTCGTCTAGGATTTTACTGCTTAAAAGGATTTGACACATGACCGGATTTCCTGCCGCCAGGCAGTTTGATAACACAATGAAAGGCGGCCCGATTGTTCAGGGCTCCGCTGGCGTGATGATTGGCGCGCCCACCGGCGTGGCCTGCTAGGTCTGCCCCGGCGGCATTGTGGAAGGCAGCCCCGTTAATCCTTTACTCGGCGCGAAAGTCCTGCCCGGCGAAACCGACATCGCGCTGCCCGCGCCGCTGCCCTTTCTCCTCATCCGCAGCTACAGCAGCTACAAAACCGACACCCCCGCGCCGGTCGGATTATTCGGCCCCGGCTGGTCGGCGGCGACGGACATTCGCCTGCAAATTCGCGCTGACGCACTTATCCTCAACGACAATGGCGGGCGCAGCATCCACTTTCATTTGCTGCCCCCCGGCAGCGTTGCATTCAGCCACAGCGAAAAACTCTGGCTGGCGCGCGGCGGTCAGGATAAGCAGCACGATGGCCATCCGCTCAGCAACCTCTGGCAGGCGCTGCCTGAAGAACTGCGGAACAGCCCGCATTATTACTTTGTCGCCAACGACGCCACCGGCCCGTGGTGGATTTTAGGCTGCGTTCAGCTGCCGGAGACCGCCGCAGACGTGCTGCCACGCCCGCTGCCTTCTTCGCGCGCGCTGTTTGGCATCACCGACCGCTTTGGCAATGCGCTCCGCTATCATCGCGACGCTGAAGGCGAGTTTGCAGGATGCATCACCGCTATTACCGACAGCGTCGGGCGGCACTTTCGCCTTGAGCTGATAGCGCTGCCGGACTTCAAGCCCGCGCTGAACGCCGGCTGGGGCGCTGACAGCGGCGTCCGGCTTTCAGCCACCTGGCTGGCGAAAGACGCGCTCTTTCCGGACCTGCCTACCAAACCCTTAGCCCGGTATGACTACACCCCGCGCGGCGAGCTTAAAACCGTGTATGACCGCGCGGGCGTTGCCGTCCGCCACTTCGATTGGCATTCAGAGCTGAGCGGCACCGGCCTGATGATTTCACACCAGTACGCAGGGCGTCCGGCAACCCGCTACGTTTACGACGCGTCCGGCAAAGTTGTTTCGCAGATCAATCCTGGCGGGCTGAGCTATCAGTTTGAGTACAGTAATCATCAGACGCGCGTCACCGACAATCTCGGCCGAAGCCGCGTGTATTCCTTCGAGGGCGAAAAGAGCCTGCGGCGGGTGGTCAGGCTCGAAGAGGCCGACGGCAGCTCAACGCGCAGCACCTTTAACAACCGCGGCTGGCTGACGTCGCAAACCGACGCGCTGGGCCGCACCACGGAATATCACCTCAACCCGGCCAGCGGCGCGCTGACTGCCATCCTCCACCCCGGCGGCGAAAAGCGCAGCCGGTACAGCGATAACGCGCAGGGCCAGCGGGTTTGCAGCACGCTGCCGGACGGGCGTCGTTCTGACAAAGAGTACGACGCCCTTGGCCGCCTGACGGCGGAAACCGACGCCATGCGCCAGACCCGCCGCTATCACTACGCCGACGGTAAAAGTGCACAGCCCTCTGCTACCGAAGACCCAGCTGGCGGGCGTCAGCTGCTTGAGTGGAACGAGGCCGGGCTGCTGACGTCATTCACCGACTGCTCCGGCTATAAAACCGCGTATCACTACAACCGCGACGGCCAGCCGCTGAACATCCTGTTTGAGGAAGGCATGAGCACCCGATTTGAGTACGACGCGCGCGGGCGGCGTATTTCACAGGAGGACAGCGCCGGTCGCAAAACCCGCTGGCAGTACAGCGAGGCCGGAGACGTCCTCACAATCACCCGCCCAGACGGCAGCCAGAGTATCCAGACGTATGACGAACGCGGCAATCCGACCTCGCAGACCGAGGGCGGCCTGACCCGCAAGACGGAGTTCGACAGCGCCGGGCGACTCATTCGCCTCGTCAATGAAAACGGCGTCGACACCCACTTCAGCTACGACGTCATGGACCGCCTGACGCAGGAAATCGGCTTCGACGGCCGCACGCAGAGCTATCAGTACAACGTCATGGGGCAACTGGTGTACAGCGACGATGCCGGGCTGGTGACCCACTGGCACTACGATGACGAGGGCAGGCTTATTCGCCAGCAGCGGCCGGAGCTGGCCGACGGCCACGACGATACGCTGTGGCGCTACGACGAATCCGGCCGCGTACGGGAAATCGGCCACCGCAGCGAGGGCCATCTGGTGAGCGTCCGCTATCAGTACGATGCTAACGACCGGGTGAACGGCGAGCGACAAATGGTTCACGGCGCCTGCGGCGACCTGCTGTGGCAGCACACGACGGTGCGCGGGTTCGACGCGCGCGGCTTTGAGTCAGTGGTGCGCTACGACGGCCTGCCGGAAATACGCTGGGAGACCTACGGCCCCGGCCACCTGCTCGGCGTGAAGCTCGGCGACGACGTGGTGCTGGACATCGGCCGCGACAGGCTGCACCGCGAAACCCTGCGCCAGTTCACCGATAAGTGGCAGACCGAAAGCGTCTATTCGAACACAGGCCAGCTCACCACGCAGCGCACGCCTGACGTCCGCCACCCGAACCTGATCCGCGAGTATCACTACAACGACGCCGGGCGGATGACCGACATGACCACCGGCAACGGTGGCCACTTTTACGCCTACAACGAAGCAGGACGTCTGAAGAACGTCAGCACGCCCAGCGGATTTCTCGTGACACTTACCGACCCCGCAGGCAACCGCCACTTCACCTATCACGACCACTACCATCCGACCAAAGAGCAGTTGCAAACCTGGTACAGCAACCGCGTCCAGCGCGACGAGCGGTACCTTTATGAATATGACAGGTTCGGCAACCTCACTGAAAAACGGGGCTACCACTCGGGCTGGGTGCCGGTGGCGAAAGACCGCGAGGCGGTTTACACCTACGCCTACGATCAGGCGCACCGGCTGACGCGTTTTGCCATCGAGGAAGGCGGCCAAACGCAGACGCTGGCGCGCTACATTTATGACCCGCTAGGGCGAAGGGTCGGTAAGAACGTCACTACACTCAGCCCGCAGACCGGGCAGCCCGAGACGCAAAACACCTGGTATGGCTGGCACGGCGACCGGCTGGTGCTGACCGAAAACCGCGACACCCAGCTACATACGGTTTATCACCCGAACAGCTTCGTCCCGCTGCTGCGCGCCGAGCACGCGCGAGTAGAGGACAGTCACCGTTCGCTGGCGGAAAAGCTCGAGGAAGAAAACGGCAGTTCGTTCCCGACCGAACTGCATCTACGCCTCAATGAAATCGAGAAAGACATCCGCAATAACCACATCAGGGAGGAAAACCGGCAGTGGCTGGACGCCGTCGGCCTGAAGGCCGAAAACCTGGCGGTGTGGCTCGCCCCGCTGCCGGAGGGCGACGCGCTGAAACTGCATCTCTACCACTGCGACCATCTGGGCACGCCAATCGGGCTGATAAACCAGAAAGACGGCAAGGTGGAATGGGACGCCGTGATTGACCCGTGGGGTAACGCGCCAGACATCTACAACCCATACAAACTGCGCCAGCCAATCAGAATGCAGGGTCAGCACTGGGACGAAGAGTCAGGTCTGCACTATAACCGCCATCGTTATTATGACCCGACGCAGGGGCGGTATATTACTCAGGACCCGATCGGGTTGATGGGTGGGTGGAATGTTTATACTTATCCATTGAATCCATTGTTACTTTTAGACCCACTGGGTCTTTTAGGAAAAGATGGGGAAGGAAAAGGGGAAGAGAAAACAAAAATCTCATTGAGACCAGATGGTAGGCCCTGGGGTGCAGGCTGCGGAGATGCGAGTACTGATAGATTAGTGCCGGATGGTATGTATGGGGCTGATTTTACGGAAGCTTGCGCTATCCATGATGCCTGTTATGGTGCTTTGAATAAGAATAAAAACGCATGCGACATTGAATTAGGAAATAATATCGTATTAGCATGCGACAAAGCGCTAAAGAATATATCTAATACAGAAGATCTTCTCAATAGCTGCCATGTTATGGCAGGTATATATCAATTTGCGGTAGAAAAAAAAGGAGGACCAGCATATGCAGCAGCACAAAAATATTCGGCATCCAATAAATAGATTGGGAATAGCTATAATTTTCAGTCAAAAAATTCATCATATAGTATTGACACACACTTATTTTAATAATTAGTGGTGCTATTATGCTTCCAATAATAAATTTTAGATTACTACTCTTTCTGGCACTAGCAGTTGTTGCTTGTGACGATGGTGAAAGAAATTTTTATATAAGCCCCTTAGCATCATCACCCGCAACAATTGGTGGGCTAAAGTCAAGATGGTATTATTGTGAAGGGTGTTTAAAAAACAATCAATGCAAGTCGGACTATGTTAAACAATGCAAAGAAGTGATGATGCTTGACAAAAATAATGCCTTAGATGTCGCTGTAGCGAGTGCGAATGTCGACGGAGTGTATTTCCTTATGGATGTCGCGAAGGCGGATGTCAATAAAATTTCAAATGATTATAAAGGTACACCACTTATGATAGCCGCCTATTATGGAACTAAAGAGCATCAGGAAATAGCAAAACTCTTAATTTCACGCGGCGCAAATGTTAATGCAGTTAGGAATATACAACCAAACAGTACTGCTTTGTTGATTGCGATTTGGAAGAACAACACTAATTTTGTAAATTTCTTGCTAAAAAAAGGAGCAGACCCTTCATTAACAGCATCCGGAAAAAAGAAAGACGCGGCCTGCAAGATCGCTATAGCACATCAACGAACTGAAATAATTCCATTAATCGAAGGTTGTTGTGATTATGCTTTAAATCACTCTGAATTGAGTTTTTCTTGTAAATGATAATATCAAATGATGTCAGAGGGTGATGCAGTTTCGATTATATCCCCCCTGTAACTATTTGGAAAAACTCCAAACTGGCAAGGTGGAATGGGACGCCGTGATTGACCCGTGGGGTAACGTGCCAGACATCTACAACCCATACAAACTGCACCAACCAATAAGAATGCAAGGGCGGTATATTACTCAGGATTCGATTGGTTTGAGAGGTGGATGGGATGTTTATCGTTATCCGTTAAACCCGATGCAGGGAATAGATCCATTGGGGTTAAGTGTATTTAATGGCATAGATATCGGTGCGGGAACCAATTAAAAAGCTTCACCTGACCAATGGATGGCTGAAAATGGAGCTTATCCGTAAGAACTGAGCAAGGCAATAGCACCGTTCCCCCGCCCAAACCTATGTTAAGAGAATACCGAGCCTCTGTAATAACAGCATTAGACACTGATGTATCAGGAACACCAAGAGAAATACTTAATTTTATATTCATTCTAAAGACCATAATTATTTTTTTTGCCTTAGAAATATAGGTGGCAATGAATATCAAAATTAAAGAATCACTCACTTCGATTGCCATCCCCCCTCACCCCACCTTCAACCCCAATTCTCCCGAGATCGCCACGGCGGTGTCTTTCAGAGGTTTCAGTAACGCGTCTTCGCCAATCACGCCGAGTTTGGCGGTTGAGAGGGAAATCGAGACGGCGTAGGTGACGCGGTTGTGGATATCAAACACCGGCACCGCCAGGCAGGAGACCCCGAGTTCGTTCTCTTCGCGGTCCATCGCCAGACCCTGTTCGCGGATCCGCGCCAGCTCCTGATTCATGTGTTTGAGGTCAACAATCGTGTTGCGGGTCAGCGGCTGGATTTGCTCGCGGTGGCTTTCCCAATATGCGGGCACGTAATCCGGGTGTCCGTAGGCCATGTAGATTTTGCCCATTGCCGAACAATGCAGCGGCATATGCTGGCCGATGTAGGCGCGGGTGCGCAACATGCCGGTGGTCGGTTCCAGTTTATAAATCAGGATAGCGTGATCGTCTTCCCGGCTGGAAAAATTCACCGTCTCGCCGGTCGCGAGGTTCAGCGCTTCCAGATGCGGCGCGGCGACGTGGATGATATTGAGCGAAGACAGGGATTTCTGTCCGACGGAAATAAACTTGGTGGTTAAACGATAGCTGCCCGCCGCAGGTGCGGCAGTGACATATCCGCAGGATTGCAACCCCTGAAGTAGCCGGTGAACTGTACTTTTGTTCAGCTCTGCCAGTTCGGAAAGGTGCGCCAGCGGGCACCCGTTCGGGTAATTGCTGAGGATCTCGATCAGTTGCAGCCCGCGAAACAAACTCTGACTTCCCGCCGGTTTATCCTTTGCTTGCTCATTCTCTATGTCTTTCATTACCCGATGACTTCCTGTTATGCCGATGCTTCAACGATGGTAGCGCAAAGTCCTTCCACGCGCGAAGTAACTCCTGTTCCCTCCCTGGCTTTTTGCCCACCTGAAAACGTGCCTTCCGTCACGATCCTGAGATCTGCTTTTTATATTGATGATTTAAAAGCGTTTTTAAAATCACCGTATGGATTGTTTTATAAACAACACAAGAGTAGATTTTTGAAATCAGATTCCACATAGTGAAATATAGAGATCTAAAAACACTCAAAAAATTTAACAACTGTTGCGGAGAAAGGCATGAAACTGAGTTTTGATGAGCTGAAAACGGAGTTCGAACGGGTGCTGTTAGCCCGACGCGTGAAACCCGAAATGGCCGCTGAATGCGCCACAATGTTCGCGCAAACTACCGAATCCGGCGTTTATTCCCACGGCGTAAACCGCTTCCCGCGTTTTATTCAGCAGCTGGATCAAGGCGATATTCACCCGGATGCGGTCGCGAAAAAGATCCTGTCACTGGGGGCTATCGAACAGTGGGATGCCCAAAGGTCGATAGGCAATCTGACCGCCAAAAAAATGATGGATCGCGCCATTTCGCTGGCGTCCGATCACGGCATCGGGCTGATTGCGGTGCGCAATGCCAACCACTGGATGCGCGGCGGCAGCTACGGCTGGCAGGCGGCGGAGAAAGGCTATATCGGGATTTGCTGGACCAACTCCATCGCAGTCATGCCGCCGTGGGGTGCAAAAGAGTGTCGTATAGGCACCAACCCGCTGATCGTCGCCATCCCTGGTTCGCCGATCACCATGGTTGATATGTCGATGTCGATGTTCTCCTACGGCATGCTGGAGGTTAACCGTCTGGCCGGGCGCGAACTGCCGGTGGACGGCGGCTTTGACGACAATGGCGAACTGACCCGCGAACCCGGCGTGATCGAAAAAAATCGTCGCATTCTGCCAATGGGCTACTGGAAAGGATCAGGCTTATCCATCGTACTGGACATGATCGCCACCCTGCTCTCCGACGGCGCGTCTGTTGCAGAAGTCACCGAGGACAACTCGGACGAATACGGCATCTCGCAGATTTTCATCGCGATCGAAGTCGACCGCCTGATTGACGGCGCAACCCGCGATGCAAAACTACAACGCATCATGGATTACGTCACCAGCGCTGAGCGCAACAATCCGGACGTCGCGGTTCGCCTGCCCGGCCATGAATTTACACGCCTGCTGGACGAAAACCGTCGCAACGGCATCACCGTAGACGACAGTATCTGGGCGAAAATCCAGGCATTATAAGGAGATAGCACATGATATTTGGACATATCAGCAATCCGAATCCCTGCACATTTCCGGCGGCTATTGAGAAGGCGCTTAATTTTTTGCGCACGACCAATTTTCAGCAGCTTGAAACCGGCGTTGTGGAGATTGAAGGCAGAGATATTTACGCGCAGATTTTGGATTTAACCACTAAACCGAAAGCGGAAAACCCACCGGAAGTTCACCGCCGTTATATTGATATTCAATTTTTAGCGTCGGGTGAAGAAATTATTGGCGTGGCGGCCGATTGCGGATCCAATGAAATATCACAGTCATTGCTGGAAGAGCGTGACATTATTTTTTATCACCAGATGGAAAATGAATCCGAAATCATTATGAAGCCCGGTTCTTACGCCATATTTTTCCCGCAGGATGTTCATCGTCCTGCCTGTATTTATAATGACGTCAGCCAAATCCGAAAAGTGGTGGTGAAAGTTAAGGTGGATTCGCTCGGTTAATTAACACACGTAAGAGAATTACTCTTCATTAGGGAAATTAATTATGACAAAGCACGCGGGCTTTATTGTCGGCGCTTATCCTTGCGCGCCCTCATTTCATCAGCACCCTGAAAATAAAGAAACGGAATTCTGGAGGAAACTCACCGATCTTCCTGATATTCGCGGAATAGAACAACCTTGCCTGGAGGATTTACATCCGTCAGGTGACGCGTATTTATTTAAACATTTGCCGCAGGCCTGGGACATCGTGATCACCGGCGTGATGGAAACCATGCGCCGTCGCGGTTCACAGCCGGGCTTCGGGTTGGCCTCGGAGGATCCGCAGCTGCGTCGCGCCTGCATCAGCTTCTATCGCCACATTTTTGAGAAAGTCAGCAGCGCCAATGATGCCGCAGGCAGAAAGAGAATTCTGGCCGTGGAATTGCAGTCTGCGCCGCTGGCAGGGACGCAAAATATTGAGCTCGCCACGCACTGTTTCACCGAGTCGCTTCAGGACATTCTCAGCTGGGACTGGCCGTGCGAGCTGATCCTCGAGCATTGCGATGCGCTGGATAAGCCCGACGCGCGCAAAGGTTTTCTGCCGCTTGAGAGCGAACTGGCCGCCATCAGCGAGGCAAAAGCGCTGAGCGGTAAAAGCGTCGGAATGTGCATCAACTGGGCGCGGTCTGCGATTGAAGGTCGCAATACCGCGTTACCGCTTGAACATCTGCAAGCCTGCCAACAGGCCGGGGCACTCGGCGCGCTGATGTTCTCCGGCACCGCGACCGGCGGTGCTTACGGCGAATGGCAGGATGTGCACGCGCCTTTCGCACCTTTCACCGGTAGTGAAGTGGCGTGCCCGGAAAGCCTGATGACCGTAGATCTTGCCGCTGAGATGTTCCGCCACGCTCCGTTGGAAACGTTAAGCTTTGCCGGCATTAAATTACTGGAAATGAATAAGGACGCCAGCGTCGATCATCGCATTGCTATTTTACAGGATGGGATCCAGGCCATGAATATGGCGATCAATAAAAAATAACAATCATAAAACAGTCATTCTTTTATTTTTCTACACCACCCTTTTTATCTGAGGGGAAACCCGCTCGTCTGTAAGACGACTGCGCAACTCATGATTAAGGTAATCAGTGATGAACAAATACTCTGACACACTACAAAACAATGCCTCAGTAAAAGAAATACCCAAACAACGCTGGCTGAGAATAATTCCGCCCATTCTTATCGCCTGTATTATTTCTTATATGGACAGGGTAAATATCGCCTTTGCCATGCCGGGCGGTATGGATGCGGATTTAGGTATCACTGCGTCGATGGCTGGTCTGGCAGGCGGGATATTTTTCATCGGTTATTTATTCCTGCAAGTGCCCGGTGGGAAAATCGCGGTGCACGGCAGCGGTAAGAAATTTATCGGCTGGTCGCTGGTGGCGTGGGTGATTATCTCGATTCTCACCGGTCTGGTGGTAAATCAGTACCAGCTGCTGTTCCTGCGCTTCGCGCTGGGCGTGGCGGAAGGCGGCATGTTGCCGGTGGTGCTGACCATGATCAGCAACTGGTTCCCGGACGCCGAACGCGGCAGAGCCAACGCCATTGTGATCATGTTCGTGCCGATCGCCGGGATCATCACCGCCCCGCTGTCCGGCCTGATCATCAGTGCGCTGGACTGGCGCTGGCTGTTCATTATTGAAGGGCTGCTCTCCGCCGTGGTGCTGGTGATGTGGATGCTAACCGTCTGCGACCGCCCACAGGAAGCGCGATGGATCTCGCCGGAAGAGAAAAACTGGCTGATATCTACGCTGGCCGCCGAACAGAAAGCCATCGCCGGGAAAGAAGTCAGAAATGCCTCACTTAGCGCGGTGCTGGCCAACAAAACCATGTGGCAACTGATCGCCCTCAACTTCTTCTATCAGACCGGTATTTACGGCTACACCCTGTGGCTGCCAACCATCCTGAAAGAGCTGACGCACTCAACGATGGGACAGGTCGGCGTGCTCGCCATTCTGCCCTACATCGGCGCGGTCGCCGGAATGTTGCTGTTCTCAACGCTGTCGGATCGCACAGGCAAACGCAAACTGTTCGTCTTTCTGCCGCTGCTCGGTTTCGCCGCCTGCATGTTCCTCTCGGTGATGCTGAAAAATTACATCTGGGTGTCCTACGCGGCGCTGGTCGGCTGCGGGTTCTTCCTGCAATCCGCCGCCGGTGTGTTCTGGACGATTCCCGCCAAGCTGTTCAGCGCGGAAATGGCCGGTGGCGCGCGCGGTGTGATCAACGCTCTCGGTAATCTCGGCGGCTTTTGCGGCCCCTACGCCGTCGGCCTGTTGATCACCTTCTACAGCAAGGACGCGGGCGTTTACTGTCTGGCGATCTCCCTGACGCTGGCCGCGCTGATGGCACTGCTGCTGCCTGCACGCTGCGACGTCCCGGCGCAATCTACTACCAAACTGCCCGGCGGCCGCACGTCGGCAGCCTGAGGGATCACCATGAAAACGTCCTCAGAGGAATACTGGTTAGGCATTGACTGCGGCGGCACCTATCTCAAAGCGGGATTATACGACCGGACGGGTCAGGAGGCAGGCGTCAGCCGCCAGCCTCTGCCGGTGCTGAGTGATCATCCCGGTTGGGCGGAGCGTGATATGCCTGCGCTGTGGAAATCGTGCAGCAGCTGCATCGCGACGCTGCTGTACCAGCAAAACGTCAGCGGCCAGCAGGTGAAAGGTATCGGCATATCAGCACAAGGCAAGGGATTGTTTTTACTGGATAAATCCGGCCACCCGCTCGGACGCGGCATGTTGTCTTCCGACCGCCGCGCCGGAGATGTGATCGACGCCTGGCAGCGCGACGGGTTGCACGAGCACATTTACCCGCTGACCCGACAGGCGCTGTGGGCCGGGCACCCGGTGACGTTACTGCGCTGGATAAAGCTCCATCAGCCTGAGCGCTATCAGCAAATCGGCACGGTGATGATGGCCCACGACTATCTGCGTTATTGCCTGACCGGCGAGCGCGGCTGCGAAGAAACCAACATTTCCGAATCCAATCTGTATCACATGGCGCGCGGTGGCTATGCGCCGGAGCTGGCGGAGATGCTGGGCATCGGCGAAATCAGCGCGGTGCTGCCACCGGTGGTCGGTTCAGCACAAATCTGCGGCACAGTGACGCAAAGCGTCGCGGCGTTGACCGGGCTCGCCGCCGGAACGCCGGTGGTTGGCGGCCTGTTCGACGTGGTCTCTACCGCGCTGTGTGCCGGTCTTCAGGATGAATTCACCCTCAACGCGGTGATGGGTACCTGGGCGGTGACCAGCGGGATTTCGCCGCAAATCGCCACGCACGAGAATCATCCTTACGTGTATGGCCGTTACGCAGGCGGCGAAGGTTATCTGATCCACGAAGCCAGCCCGACCTCTTCCGCCAATCTCGAATGGCTGAACCGGCAAGCGGGCGATGTACCGTTTGAAGAGATCAACCGCGCCGTGGGCGCCCTGCCGAAAGCGGGCACCGATATCTTATTCCTGCCCTTCCTTTACGGCAGCAATCAGGGCGCGGAAATGACCGCCGGATTCTATGGCCTGCAATCGCTGCACCAGCGTGAGCATCTGTGGCAGGCGGTGTACGAAGGCGTGGTGTTCAGCCACATGACCCATCTCAATCGCATGCGCCAGCGCTTTCCGCGGGCACATACCCTGCGCGTCACCGGCGGCCCGACGCGTTCAGCCGTGTGGATGCAAATGCTCGCCGACGTCAGCGGCATGCCGGTGGAACTGCCGCAGATCGAAGAAACCGGCTGTCTGGGCGCTGCGCTGGCGGCGATGGTCGGCGCGGGGATTTACCCGAAGTTTTCACAGGCTCAGCAACATCTGCGTTATGAGGTGAAACGGCTGGAGCCAGACGCCACCGCGCACGCGGTTTATCAGAAAAAATTACAACGTTACCAGTTCCTGATTGACGCACTGGGGGCTTACCACGCCCGCTGCGCGACGGCGGAACCACAAGGAAGCCCTGCTCATGACTAAACCTCTTCTCCAGCTGGCGCTGGATCACACTGATCTGACGGCGGCGCTGCACACAGCTAAAGCGTTGAAAAATCATGTGGATATCATCGAAGCAGGCACCATTTTGTGCCTGTGCGAAGGATTACAGGCGGTGCAAACACTGCGGGCACTTTGCCCGGCGAAAATTCTGGTGGCGGATCTGAAAGTCGCCGATGCCGGGGAAACGCTGGCACAGGAGGCATTCAAAGCGGGTGCCAACTGGATGACGGTCATCTGCGCCGCGCCGCTGGCCACCGTCATCAAAGCCCACGACGTCGCCACCACGTATCAGGGCGAAATCCAGATCGAGCTGTTTGGTAACTGGACGATGCGGGATGCCCGCGACTGGTACGCCGCCGGGATCCGTCAGGCGATTTATCACCGTGGCCGCGATGCACAGGCCAGCGGACAAACCTGGGGGCAAGCAGATCTGGATCGTATGAAACAGCTGTCCGATATCGGTCTGCGGTTGTCGGTGACCGGCGGCATCACCCCCGCCGATCTGCCACTGTTTCGCGACATCGACGTGCAGGCGTTTATCGCCGGACGTGCGCTGTCCGATGCGGCACAGCCCGCGCAGGTCGCGCAGGCATTTCATCAGCAAATCAACGCCATCTGGGGGGCGACCGCATGAGAAAGCATCCGCTGGGCATCTACGAAAAAGCGCTGCCAAAACACCTGAGCTGGCCGGAAAGGCTGGCGCTGGCGAAAAGCTGCGGCTTTGATTTTGTCGAAATGTCGGTTGATGAAACCGACGAACGCCTGTCACGCCTCGACTGGAGCATCACGCAGCGCGTGGCGCTGGTCGAAGCGATGATGGAAATTGGCGTAGCGATCCCCTCGATGTGTCTCTCTGCCCACCGGCGTTTTCCGTTCGGCAGCCACGAGGAAAGCGTTCGCCTACGCGCGCGGGAAATCATGCTTAAGGCGATCAAACTGGCGCGGGATTTAGGCATTCGCACCGTGCAGTTAGCCGGTTACGACGTTTATTACGAAGCGTCCGATCCGGGCACCCGTGAACGGTTCGCCGAAGGGCTGGCGTGGGCGGTGGAACAGGCCGCCGCCGCGCAGGTGACGCTGGCGGTGGAGATCATGGATACCGAATTTATGAACTCGATAACCAAATGGAAAGCGTGGGACACCCGCCTGAATTCACCGTGGTTCAGCGTTTATCCGGATATCGGCAACCTCAGCGCGTGGGGCAACGATGTGGCGACGGAGCTGGCGCTCGGCATTGATCGCATTGCGGCTATTCATCTCAAAGATACCTATCCGGTCACCGCCACTTCGCAAGGGCAGTTCCGCGATGTGCCGTTCGGCGAAGGCTGCGTTGATTTCACCGGATTCTTCCGCACGCTGGCGACGCTGAATTATCGCGGCGCCTTCCTGATCGAAATGTGGACGGAAAACGCCGCCGAGCCGGTGCTGGAAATCATCAAAGCGCGTCAGTGGATCGAAGCCAAAATGCAGGAAGGAGCATTCACATGTTAGAAGAGCTGAAACAACAGGTGCTGGCCGCCAATCTTGCGCTGCCCGCCCATCATCTGGTGACGTTTACCTGGGGCAATGTCAGCGCCATCGACCGTGAAAAAGATCTGGTGGTGATCAAACCCTCGGGCGTCGATTACACCGCAATGACCGCTGACGATATGGTGGTGGTGGATCTGCACACCGGCAATCGCGTTGAAGGCAGCAAAAATCCCTCGTCGGATACCGCCACACATCTGGCACTGTACCGCCAATTCCCCGGCATCGGCGGCATTGTGCATACGCATTCCCGCCACGCGACCATCTGGTCACAGGCAGGTTTAGATTTACCGGCATGGGGCACCACGCACGCGGATTATTTCTACGGCGACATTCCCTGCACCCGCCCGATGACCGAGGCGGAAATCAACGGCGCGTACGAACTGGAAACCGGCAACGTCATCATCGAAACCTTTGCGCGTCGGGAATTGGATGCCATGCAGATCCCGGCGGTGCTGGTGCATTCACACGGGCCTTTCGCGTGGGGGAAAAGCGCAGCCGACGCCGTACACAACGCCGTGGTACTGGAGGAATGCGCCTATATGGGAATTTTCTCGCGCCAGCTGACACCCGCTCTCAGCCCGATGCAGTCCGTGCTGATGGACAAACATTACCTGCGAAAACACGGCAAAAATGCCTATTACGGGCAGTTGAAATAACCGGTCGTCGCCTGTCACTTCTCGAATAAATATGGTAACAATAGGCTTAATTATGCGCAGCGTGGACGCCAGGTCTTCGACCACAGAAAAGACCGCGGCACGCCTGCCAGCATCACCTTTATGGAGAACAGCGCATTATGTCAGCCAAACATCCTGTTATTGCAGTCACCGGTTCGAGCGGTGCAGGCACCACCACCACCAGCCTGGCTTTTCGTAAGATATTCCAACAACTTGGACTGCGCGCGGCCGAGCTGGAAGGCGACAGTTTCCATCATTTCACCCGCCCGGAAATGGATGCGGCGATCCGCAAGGCGCGCGATCTCGGGCGTCATATCAGCTATTTCGGGCCGGAAGCCAATGACTTCGGCCTGCTGGAAAAAAGCTTCATCGAATACGGCCAGACCGGCACCGGGCGCTCACGCAAGTATCTGCATACTTATGACGAAGCTGTTCCCTATAATCAGGTGCCGGGCACCTTTACCCCCTGGCAGGCGCTGCCTGAACCGACCGACATTTTATTCTACGAAGGGCTGCACGGCGGTGTGGTCGCGGACAAAATTGACGTCGCCGCGCAGGTTGATTTGCTGGTGGGCGTGGTGCCTATCGTCAACCTCGAATGGATCCAGAAACTGGTGCGTGATACCGGCGAGCGCGGTCATTCCCGTGAGGCGGTGATGGATTCGGTCGTGCGCTCGATGGACGATTATATCAGCTACATCACGCCGCAGTTTTCCCGCACGCACATCAACTTCCAGCGCGTGCCGACCATCGATACCTCCAACCCGTTTGCGGCTAAAGCTATTCCGTCACTGGATGAAAGCTTCGTGGTGATCCACTTTCAGGGTCTCGAGGACATTGATTTCCCGTATCTGCTGGCGATGTTGCAGGGCTCGTTTATTTCGCACATCAAAACGCTGGTAGTACCGGGCGGTAAAATGGGGCTGGCAATGGAGCTGATTATGGCGCCGCTGGTGCAGCGCCTGATGGAGGGGAAAAAAATCGAGTAAGTGGGATCAGGCGTCGTTCATCAGCAACTGCTGGATGAAACCGACGTGCAGTTTCACGCCAATCTGTAACGCCTCTTCGTCGAGGCGGAAGCGCGGGTTATGCACACCATAAGTCGCGCCGATTTTCTCGTTACCGCTGCCAATAAACAGGAAGCATCCCGGCACTTTTTGCTGATAAGACGAGAAATCCTCCCCTCCAAACAGCGGTTCGGTCACTTCATGCAGCGCCTGTGTGCCGAGCGTGTTGGCAATCACCTGCCGCGCAATCGCACAGGCGTCGGGATGGTTATCGCCATTGACGTAGCCGCGCGTCCAGCGGATTTCATACTGCGCACCCTGTGCCGCCGTAATTCCCGCAATAATCTGCTCCATCAGCTGCGGTACCCGTTCGCGCACGCCGCTGTGATGGGTGCGCAGCGTTCCGGCCAGCTTCACGCGCTCAGGAATGACGTTATAGCTTTCGCCGGTCTGGAACGTTGCGATAGTCAGCACCGGCACCTGAAGCGGATCGATGCGGCGCGCCACCACGTTTTGCAGCGCCGTCACCACTTCCGCCCCGATCACCACCGGATCGATGCACAGATGCGGCATTGAACCGTGGCCACCTTTGCCGGTAATGGTGATGTCGAAATTATCGGTGGAGGCGCAGAATACGCCCTCTTTAAGGCCGACTTCGCCGGTCGGAGAATTCGGCATCACGTGCAGGCCGAAGATTTTCTCCACGCCGTCGAGCACACCTAACTCCACCAGCTCCTGCGCGCCGCCCGGTGGCAGCTCTTCAGCATGCTGGAAAATAAATCGCACCGAACCGTGCAGCGCGGACTGACACTGGGTCAGCACTTTCGCCGCGCCCAGCAGCATGGCAGTGTGCGCATCGTGGCCGCAGGCGTGCATGACGCCCGGCACTGTCGAACAGAACGGCTCGTCATTTTCTTCCTGAATCGGTAAGGCGTCGATATCCGCGCGCAGGGCATATTTCGGCCCCGGATGTGCGCCCTGTAAATCCGCCACCACGCTGTTGGGCGTCAGGCGGGTCAGGGTCAGGCCACCGAAGCTTTCCAGCTGTTCAGCGATGTAATCGGCCGTTTTATGCTCCTGAAATGACAGCTCAGGATGAGCATGAATATGTCTGCGCCAGCGCAGTACGTCCGTTTTGACCTCAGCCAGCATCGCATCGAAATGAATAGTCATCACACTTCTCCTCAGTTAAGCCGCATCATGCAGCGTTGCGCGCGGTTTCATCGCCAGCGGCAGGATCGCCAGACCGGCCACTACCATCGCCAGCGCCAGAAAAACAAATGTTGAGAGATATCCGTGACTAACGGTGATCAGATATCCCATCGCAATCGGAGCCACAAATCCACCGAGCGTACCGCCGGTGTTAATTATCCCCATCGCCGCGCCCATGACTTCTGAAGGCAGCCGTTTCATCGGCAAGGTGAAGACAGTGACGAACGCCGCCATCAGGAAAATGTAACCGAGGAACAGGAACAGACCGGCGGTCACCGCTGACGTTGAGGTATACACCAGCCAGATGCACACCGCACTGAGCATGGCGCAGCAGAAAATCACCTTCGGCTCTTTAACCTGCATGTATCGCCCTACCAGCCAGCCGGTCGCCAGCGACGAAATCCAAATGCCGAGCCCGCCGGTCGCGACCACCATGCCGGAAACGTCGAGTGACATGCCGCGTTGCTGCACCAGATATTTTGGCAGCCAGGCCATCAGCCCGTAGGAAGGAATGTTGATGCAAAAAATGGAGACGAACAGCAGCAGGACAATCGGGTTTTTCAGCAGCTCGCGATAGCCCGTCACCGCGCCGGTGCGGGGTTGCGCCGCCGGCGGATTCGGCACAAAAACAATGATCGCTGCGGCAATGGCGAACGCCAGCAGACCGAGGATCGAAAACGAGCCGCGCCAGCCGACGCTGTCCAGCGCATAGACCGCAATCAGCGGTCCGGCGGTCATCGCCAGCCCGGCGGAAGAGAGCAGGATAGATTGCGCAAATGTTCGTTTTTCCACGGCAAAATTCGACACCACCGCTTTGGCACACGACGAGGGATAACCTGAATGGCCAATACCCGACAGAAAGCGGAACGTCACCAGCAGGCCGAGACTGAAGCCTAACACACCGAAACATAACGCAAATCCGCCCAGCAGGCACAGCGACAGTGCCAGCACTTTTTTATAGCCGAAGCGGTCGTTCAGCCAGCCTGCGGGAATTTGAAACAGCGAATACGCCAGGAAGAAAATCCCGGTGATATAACCCAGTTGCTCCGGTTGAAGATTAAATTCTCGCTCGATTGGCAGCAGCGCAAAGCCCATCACCGTTTTGTCGATATACACCACCACATAACCGACAAACAGCAGGAAAATCATCAGGGAACGACTTTTCATAGCGGATATCCCTTTTTGTTATCACCACGTCAGAGGTTCTCACTGTCGGGCGAAAGATAAAATGCGACATGCGTCACGTAATCAACTGAATAACAACATATTATCCTTAACACTACTGACGCTATCAGCTTTACATCCATGCCATAAGATGCAATTTTTAGGCAGGTGATGCTTTTTGCTGATAGGTCATTTGAATGATTAATGAGAGGGCGTCATGCGCTATTTGCCGAAACTCCAGCAACTGAAGGTTTTCCAGCAGGTTATCCGCAGCGGCAGTATTCGCGGCGCGGCGCGGGCGATGAATCAGTCGCAACCGGCGGTGAGCAGAACGCTGCGCGAACTGGAGCAAACGCTCGATACAAAGCTTATCGTACGTGGTCATCAGGGCATGACGCTGACCGAAACCGGCCGCGCGTTCGCCCAGCGGATGCAGTTCATCCTTGAAGAGCTGGAGCGCGCCGCCGAAGAAATCCAGCAGATTAATCAGTATTCACAGGGCTCGGTGGCGATCGGGTTTTCATCGCTGCTGGCACTAACGGTGTTCCCGGCGCTGAATGAGGAATTCAAAACGCAGTTTCCGCAGTCAAAATTGCTGATCAAAGAAGGGCAGCTGTCGGTGCTGCTTCCGGCGCTGCGCGAAGGGAAGCTGGACTTCGCCGTCGGTACCGCCGGGCCGGGATTTCCGCTGGAAGATCTGGTGCGCGAACCGCTGTTCACCGCGCCGTTCGGGATTATCGCCCGTCGCGGTCATCCGCTGGCCAACGCCACACGGCTGGAAGAATTGCAGGATGCGCGCTGGGTATTGCCGGAAACGGATATGGGTTACTACCAGCAGCTACAGCTGGCGGGCGGTTTTTATCTGGCAGGAAGTGAAACGCCGGTGCGTACCGATTCGGTAGTGTGCGGGCTGAATATGGTATTGCAGTCGGATTATCTGACCGTCCTGGCGCGGGCGATGCGGGCGCCGTTCGGTTTGCATGAGCCGTTGTGCTTGCTGAATATCGACACTCTGCCGCAGGCGGAATACTGTGTGCTCTATTCGCAAAAATCGCCGCTGACGTTTGCCGCGCGGCGGTTTTTGGATTTACTGCGCCATCAGTGCCAGTCGTATGACTGGTCGTGACCTATTCGGCTTCAATCACTTCAAAACTGTGGGTGATCGTCGCGGCTTTGCCCAGCATCAGAGAAACAGAACAATATTTCTCGGCAGAAAGGCTGACGGCGCGTTCGACAATCTTATCGGTCAGAGCTTTGCCGGTGACGATAAAGTGCAGATTGATGTGCGTGAACAGACGCGGCGCTTCTTCGCGACGCTCTGAGGTCAATTTTACTTCACAATCCCGGACGTCATTGCGGCCTTTTTGCAAAATCGACACCACGTCGATCGCGCTGCAACCGCCCGCAGACATCAGTAACATTTCCATCGGGCTGGGGGCTTTATCGCCCGCATTGCCGTCCATTAAAACCTGATGACCTGACGCGGATTCACCTAAAAACGTCAGACCTTCCACCCATTTTACGCGTGCGTGCATTTGCTTATCTCCCGGCGCTCTTAAGAATCAAATTTTCCCCCCAGACTACCCTTTCACCTAAAAACTGGCAACGTAACCCGATCGCCATCATGCTGAAGCGAGACAACACAAGACAGCATTGCAAACCTGTGTTACAAACAAAGCCGAAACATACTTTCCAGCAAATTGCGGTGACGGTTTTCGTGGTTTAAGAACAGAACCCAAGGTGATAACGGCAATATATAGCCGGTTTCACTCCGACATCCGCTTGCAGCATTTCTGGGGAGCTATATGCTGAAAGGGCGCATTAATATTCAGACGCCGTACAGGGAACTCTGAGCCCTGTGATTTTGGGCAGCGATAATAACAGAGGATAATAGCAAATGGTTCTCGGCAAGCCACAAACAGACCCGACTCTTGAATGGTTCCTGTCTCACTGTCATATACATAAGTATCCTTCTAAAAGTACGCTGATTCACCAAGGTGAAAAAGCCGAAACGCTTTACTACATCGTGAAAGGGTCGGTTGCCGTCCTGATTAAAGATGAAGAAGGCAAAGAGATGATACTTTCCTACCTTAACCAAGGTGACTTCATCGGCGAGCTGGGACTCTTCGAAGAAGGTCAGGAACGCAGTGCCTGGGTACGTGCTAAAACTGCCTGTGAAGTGGCTGAAATTTCTTATAAAAAATTCCGCCAGCTGATTCAGGTTAACCCGGACATTCTGATGCGCCTCTCCGCGCAGATGGCAAACCGTCTGCAAATGACGTCTGAGAAAGTCGGTAACCTCGCTTTCCTCGACGTAACGGGCCGTATCGCTCAAACCTTGCTGAATCTGGCCAAACAGCCAGATGCAATGACCCACCCGGACGGGATGCAGATTAAAATCACCCGCCAGGAAATCGGTCAGATCGTCGGTTGCTCCCGTGAAACCGTCGGCCGCATTCTCAAAATGCTGGAAGATCAGAGCCTGATCTCCGCACACGGTAAAACGATTGTCGTCTACGGCACACGTTAATCCCTCAAAAATAGGCGCGGCAGCTTACTGTCGCGCCTTTTTTATGGGCTAAGCTTCAGTTATGACGCTATGGCGAAGGCTGTTTTATCACCCCGAAGTGAATTACGCACTGCGCCAGACGCTGGTGTTATGTTTGCCGGTCGGCCTGTGCTGGCTGTTCGGTAATCTGCAAATGGGGTTGCTGTTCTCCCTCTGCCCCGCCTGCTGTAACGTCGCCGGTCTCGATACGCCGCACAAACGCTTCTTCAAACGTCTGATCATCGGTGGCTCGCTGTTTGCGGTGAGCAGTATTTTGCTGCAACTGATGCTGGAAAACTGGCACATCCCGCTACCGCTCATCATGCTCTCTCTCGCCTTACTGCTCGGCGTCACCGGTGAAATCAGCCCGCTGCACGCGCGTCTGTTGCCCGGCGCGCTGGTAGCGACCATCTTTACCCTGAGCATGGTCGGCATCAGGCCGATGTGGCAGGCACCCGCGCTGTTCGCCGCAGGCACGGCCTGGTACGGGCTGTTCAACTGGGCGTGGTTTCGTATCTCTAAAGAACAGCCAATGCGTGAAACCCTCAGCCAGCTGTATCTGCAACTGGCTGATTATTTCGAAGCCAAATACAGCCTGCTGACGCAGCATACTGATCCCGAAACCGCCTTACCGCCGCTGCTTGAGCGTCAGCAGCAGGTCATCGATCTTATCGCCCTGCTCTATCAGCAGTTGCACATGCTGCCGCAGCACGGACATCATCACCACAAACGGCTGTTCCAGCGTTTTCAGGTGGCGCTCGATTTACAAGAGCACATCACGGTCAGCCTGCATCAGCCGGAAGAAGTGCAAAAGCTGGTGGAAGAAAGCCATGCCGAGGCGGTGATCCGCCGCAATGCGCAGGTGATTTCCGCCAGGCTACGCGTGATTGCCGACGATATTCTTTATCACCGGCTTTCCGAACGTTTCACGATGGCGAACGAGCTGGCGGCGCTGGAAAAAATCGCCGCGCGCAACCCGGATAATCCGGTCGGCCAGTTTTGCTATTACCACTTCAGCCGCATTGCGCGCCTGTTGCGTACTCAGCGCCCGCTGTACCGCCGTGATCTGATGAACTCTCAGCCACGTCTGCCTTTCTGGCCAGCACTGAAAAGCTATCTGTCTTTCAAGTCCATCGCCCTGCGCAATGCCGCGCGACTAGGCATCATTCTGGCCATCGGCAGCAGCCTCGGTCTGTTCTTCAATCTGCCAAAACCTTACTGGATTTTACTGACCATCATGCTGGTCAGCCAGAACGGCTATAACGCCACCCGCGTGAGGATCCAGCACCGTGCGCTCGGCACACTGGCCGGATTGCTGATCGCCGCCGGATTGCTGAAACTGGAGCTGCCGGAGGGCATCACGCTGTTCTGCATGCTGGTGATCACCCTGGTTTCATACACGGTACTGCGTAAAAACTACGGGCTGGCGATGGTCGGGATGACGGTCACGGCGGTCTACACCCTGCAACTGCTGGCGATGAATGGCGTACATTTCCTGGTGCCACGGCTGATCGATACGCTCATCGGCTGTGCACTGGCTTTCGGCGGCACCATCTGGCTGTGGCCGCAGTGGCAAAGCGGATTGTTGCGGCAAAATGCCCATCAGGCGCTGGAAACCGATCAGGAAGCGATTCGGTTACTCCTGCAAGATAATCCAGACGCCGTAAAACTGGCCTACGCCCGTATGCAGGTCAATCAGGCGCACAACAAGCTGTTCACCTCGCTGAATCAGGCGATGCAGGAACCGGGGTTTAACTCGCATTATCTGGCAGATATGCGTTTGTGGGTGACGCACAGTCAGTTCGTGGTAGAGCACATCAACGCGATGACCATTTTGGCGCGCGAGCATTACATGCTGCCGGAGGCTCTGGCGACGGAGTATTTGCAGACTTGTGAAATCGCGCTGCAAAGCTGCCAGCAGCGACTGATCTACGACGGTCCGAGCAGCGAGGCTCAGCTAATCAACGCGCCGGAATTGCACCCAGATATGCCGCTGACCGAGATGGAGCGCCACCTCCGGCGTGTGATTTCACATCTGAGCGTCATGCATACGATTTCTTCACTGGCGTGGAAACAGAGACCGCATCATGGGATCTGGTTGACGCGGAAGGCGTGAAGGGGCAGTCCCCTTTCAAGTTCCTTTAAAGCAGACCGAGAATATTTCGGTTTCTCACCAGCAGTGATCGCTTAACTCCTTGCGCCGAAACCGCCCAAAGAGGGCCAGGACGGGCCCTCTTTGGAATCTCCACGTCTTTTCAAAACACGCGCTTATCGCCAGACAGATGGACATGTTCTGGTACTTCCGTGGGTGGCGCAAATCCAGGCACTTCGTGCTGCCTTCACTCGGTCTTCGAGCCATTGGTCTCGAAGCCGCTCCGTTCAGCTGGATTTTTGATCGCGCCATCTCACCATCTTTTAAAGACAAAACAAATATAGGCTGAGCAAAGTATTTGGGTTTTGAAATGATCTGAGCAAGTGAAGTTGTGACCTAAAAAGCTTTGGCCGCGTTCAAAAATCACGCCGTAGGAAGAGGTGGAAAACCGCGCATCTTTTTGCGCGGGTTGTAACCCGACCGGAGGGCACCGCACAGCGGCGGGATTTTGCGGCAATAGCGGGGGCCGCTGAAACATCGCCGGGATGCATGGCACTGGTTTGAAAACGCGAGGGGGGTGCAGAGGGGAGAAGCTTTTCCCCTCTGCTCGGTTTCGGCGCCGAAAATCAGGTGATCACTGCTATTGAGAAACCGAAACATTCACAGTATTAACCCGGCAGGGATTGTAGGAATTATCCCCCGACAACTTTCCCCACCGCTTTCTCAAACCGCCCCATCCCCTCTTCAATATCCGCGAAGTCGATCACCAGCGAAGGCGCAAACCGCATCACATTTGGCCCCGCGACCAGCATCATCAATCCGAATTCGGCTGCCGCTGCATGAAACTCCCCGGCGCGGTTTTTGAAGGCATCCGACAACTCAGCCCCAATCAATAACCCCTGACCACGGAATTCTTTGAAGATGTGATATTTCTGGTTGATGGCGTCCAGCGCGCTGATGAATTCCTCGCGGCGCTCGTCGATGCCCGCCAGCACTTCCGGCGTGTTGATAATGTCCAGTGCCGCTTCGGCGACGGCGCAGGCCAGCGGGTTACCGCCATAGGTGGTGCCGTGCTTGCCGGGTTCCATAACGGATGCCACTTCTTCGGTTGCCAACATGGCGCTCACCGGGAAGCCGCCCCCCAGCGCTTTCGCGGTGGTCAGGATGTCCGGCGTCACGCCGTAATGCATGTAGCTGAACAGTTTGCCGCTGCGGCCCATGCCGCTCTGAACTTCGTCCAGCACCAGCAGCGCCTGATGTTTGTCACACAGTTCGCGCAGGCCTTGCAGAAACTCCTGAGTGGCAGGCGTCACGCCGCCCTCGCCCTGCACCGGCTCGACCACAATCGCACAAGTATGATCGTCGATAACCGCTTTGACCGCATCCAGATCGTTAAACGGAACGTGGACGATATCGGCCGGTTTCGGGCCGAAGCCGTCGGAGTATTTCGGCTGACCGCCGACCGACACGGTGAACAGCGTGCGGCCGTGGAAAGCATTGTGGAAGGCGATGATTTTGCTTTTATACGGGCTGTGACGATGCGACGCGTAATAACGCGCCAGCTTGAATGCGGCTTCATTGGCTTCAGCGCCGGAGTTGGCGAAAAATACGCGGTCAGCAAAAGTGGCGTCGATCAGCTTCTGTGCCAGTCGCAGAGCGGGTTCGTTGGTGAACACATTGCTTACATGCCACAGGGTTTCGCCCTGTTCGTGCAAAGCCTTTACCAGAGCAGGATGACAATGCCCCAGTGCGGTCACCGCGATACCACCGGCAAAATCAACGTACTCTTTACCCTGCTGATCCCACACGCGGCTGCCCTTGCCCTTCACCGGAATAAACTTTGCTGGTGAATAAATCGGCAAAATGACTTTGTCGAACGTGCTCCGGTCTACCGCTGATTTTTCTGCCATAACCCTGCTCCCCATCTTGTTTTCGCCAGTGAGTGGTGACGATGCGCTGGAATTCATAACCATGATGGATATGAAAATATAATCATAAAATATGCATAATAAATCACTCGCAGGCAAACAGAAATCGCACCTGTCAGGTAAGTAATTTTTTCGATGAGCGTAAGCGTTTAGATCTTAAGGAAATTATCCAGAAGCTGATGCCCCTGTTCGCTGAGAATACTTTCAGGATGGAACTGAACGCCATGCAGCGGCAAGGTCTTGTGCATGATGCCCATAATTTCGTCGCGCATTCCTTCACGTTCGGTCCAGGCGGTGACCTCAAAGCAGTCCGGCAGCGTATCGGGCGCAATCACCAGAGAATGGTAGCGCGTCACGGTCAGCGGGTTGTTCAGCCCGGTAAAAACGCTGCTGCCGGTGTGGCGGATCGGTGACGTTTTGCCGTGAATAGCCTGACGGGCGCGCACGATTTTCGCGCCAAATGCCTGCGCCATCGCCTGATGCCCAAGGCATACACCGAGGACCGGCAAACGGTCAGAAAAATGGGTGATGGCCTGCAAGGAAATCCCGGCCTGATCGGGGGTACAGGGGCCGGGAGAAATCACCAGATGCGACGGTGAAAGGTTTTCGATATCCGCCAGCGTCAGCCGATCGTTACGTATCACTTTGACCTCTGCGCCCAGCTCGCAAAAATACTGATAGAGGTTGTAGGTGAAGGAGTCGTAGTTGTCGATCAGCAGCAGCATAATGTTCCCGGTAAAGACGAAAATTTACCGGGCAATTCTACGCATATTGTTGATCAATGTTCATCAGCAATTTCGCTAATGACGTCTTGGAAGATCGCCACCAACTGAGACTCATCGCCAAACACCGCCGTTTTATTGGCATCCAGCCACCGTTCGCGACCAACGCTTGCCCACTGAATGTCATAACCGGCATGAATAACCAGCTGCTCGGTGAAAATCCTCAGGGCGCGGCCGTTACCTTCGCGGAACGGATGCAGCAGATTCAGGCCGGTGTAGTAATGCGCAAGCCGTTCTGCGAACTGATCCAGCGGCTGCCCGACCAGAAACTCTTCATCCTCCAGCTCCTGCATCAACGCATTGCCTTCCTTTTCGATGTAACCGAAATGGCAAAACTGTGTATCGTCTTTATAGATGTCGATTTCGCGGAACTCGCCCGCCCACGGGTAGATATCCTGGAACAGCGCCAGATGGATAGCACACAGATGCGGTAACCCCATCACCGACGGGCCGAGGGGCATGACCGCCGCACGTAGCGCCGTGAAGGCCAGCTCAGCTTCGCGCAGACGATGCGCCTCACGGATTTCCAGCCGGTTTTTCAGTACGTTGATGCCGCGATAATAGTAAGGATCGGCACCGGCCACGAGTTTATCGTTCATAGTGCCCCCTGAGTTCAGCCAGCCGCTGTGCGATTTGCTCGTTGTCCAGCGTCACTACCTCAACCTGCAAACCATCCAGTGCGCTGCTGGCCTGAAAGTTTTGCCGTTGCCGTTCACGAAAGAGTTTTTCCTGCTGCCTGAGCGTCGTTTTCTTCGCCATCATTTCCTCCCTGGCACAGCCATTAGGGCGCATACCTTGTGGAGTTAAGTATAGACAGAGAAAAAAGGGCGCCACGTCCGGCGCCCTAAACTCAGATTATTCAACAGCGATCGGTTGATCGCTGACCTCTGTTTTGTTGTCGCCCTGCAAGGTTTTGACACGTTGCTCAAGCTGTTGAACCGCTTTGGCGTCCGGCAGCAGCGAGTATTTCAGTTCAAATACCGTGCTCTGACCAGGCTGCAACTGTTTCACGCGGCCCTGCTTACGTTCGATGGTCACCGGATATGCATAGTTGGTGCCCGGTTCGATACCGGTCACGTAACCCTGTTTCAGTGTGTCGGTATTTTTCCACAGCGTCAGCAACGGCAACTGATGAGTATCAAACTCAATCGACGCGCCCTTATCTCCGGCCTTGTTGACTACACCCGCCACGGTTTTGCCCTGCGCATCGGCCAGTGGCACCATGTTGAAGACCATTTCATCGAAGCCTTTGGTCGGCCCGGCGTAGGTCTGCCAGTCGGTCAGACCTTTTTTGGCGTAATCGTTAAACGGAGAGATGGATTTAAGCGGGGCGATAAATCGCGCGCCCTGTTCAAGGATCGGCTGACCAAAGTTGCTGTGATAGATAATCTGGTAATCGTGCGGATAGTCAGAGGCGTTGGTCAGCGTATCGTGAATAGTCCACGACTGGCTTCCCGGCACGTAGCGCAGTTCCGTCCAAGTCTGGAGTTTGGCTTTTTTGAAGGTGTCTTCTTTCAGCAGGCCGCGCACGGTGATTTCAAACGGTGCTTTGTCGGCAATTTCCACTTCCACTTTGGAGGCTGGCGTATTGCCTGCACGGCCGTGCAGTGTGTAAATCATGCCGTCAGCGGTGACCGGATGGCCGGTCCATTCGAAGCCGCAGCGCACCATCATTTCATTGAAACCTTCCAGCCAGCCCACGCCATTGCGGCTTTCCAGATTAATGTACGCCGGATTCACCACTTCCTGAACAGGTGAATCCCAGCCCAGTCGGATGTTATTACCCGTGACGTGCAGTAAATCCATCCCGCGCGTCGGGCTGAGAGCAATAGTCAGCCCTTTACTGGTAATTGTAATGACTTTGGAGCCTTCCTGTTTGCCCCCGTGCAGAACTTTTTGTTCAATGCTGAAATCAGCGCCGGCGAGGTTCAGCTTTTTGCTGTCAGTCTTCCAGTTTCCCAGTTCAGTACCGGCTTCAGCATCCGTCAGCACGATAGTTTGTGCGGCAGCCTGCCACGAAAAAAGCCCCATCACGATCCCGGTTACGAGTAATTTTTTCACATCCACTCCTTTTTGCTGAATTGATTTAGCCCAAAAGCAATTCAGCCTACAAACCCTGCTAAGTGAAAAACGTGACAGCCTTCACTTAGCGGAGTTTTCCATCAAAAATAGCCACAGGAACGTGCTTTGTATGGCGTTTATGGATGTAGATCAGGTTATTTTGCAGAGAAGAGTGCGAAGTCAGACAAGAATTTACCGGGAGAAGCTGACGCGGTTCAGCTCCTCCCTTTTAACACAAAGGATTACTTTTTACGGCCTCCCATGATTGAGCCCAATACGCCGCGCAGGATCTGACGCCCCAGGTCGCGCGCGATACTTTTGGTGACAGACTGCACCACGCCATCGCGTTTGCCGCCGCGCGGACCGGTGCTGCCGAACAGGATATCATTCAGGCCGCCCATCAGGCCGCCGCCGGAAGAGGCCTGGGCCGCAGGCTTGTTTTTGTCCCCGGTTTTTGCAGCGCCCGCAGACTGCGGCGTTTCCACCGTACCGAATCCCTGATCGACGATTTTCTCGTAGGCCGACTCACGGTCTACGCTGTCCTCGTAGCGGCCATACAGCGGGGACTGGTTAATCGCCTGATTACGTTCATCATCGTCCAGCATGCCCATTTTGGATTCCGACGCGATGACCATTGCCCGCTGAACCACTTCGGGACGCCCCTTTTCATCGAGAAAAGAGACCAGCGCTTCACCGACGCCAAGCTCGGTGATCGCCGTTTCTGCGTCGAACGCCGGGTTGGCGCGCAGCGTTTGCGCCGCCGCCTTCACCGCTTTCTGGTCACGAGGCGTAAAAGCACGCAGCGCATGCTGGACGCGGTTACCGAGCTGCCCCAACACGCTGTCGGGAATATCCAGCGGGTTCTGAGTGACGAAGTAAATTCCGACACCTTTCGAGCGGATAAGGCGCACCACCTGCTCGATTTTAGTCAGCAGCGCCTGCGGGGCGTCAGTAAACAGCAGATGCGCTTCGTCGAAGAAGAACACCAGCTTAGGCTGTTGCGGATCGCCGATTTCAGGTAAATGCTCAAACAGCTCCGCCAGCAGCCACAGCAGGAATACAGAGTAGAGCTTTGGTTGATTGATAAGTTTATCCGCCGCCAGCAGATTGATGATGCCGTGACCGTTTTTATCGGTCTTCATCAGGTCATTAATGTCCAGCATCGGTTCGCCGAAGAACTGATTTGCACCCTGGCCTTCCAGCGTT
The DNA here is from genome assembly GCF_965118895.1 of Rahnella inusitata. Taxonomy (GTDB): domain Bacteria; phylum Pseudomonadota; class Gammaproteobacteria; order Enterobacterales; family Enterobacteriaceae; genus Rahnella; species Rahnella inusitata_A. Next base: position 7,789 of record NZ_CBCPJJ010000016.1, on the reverse strand, counting down.
AACAGACCGCGCTGGATAGCGCCGATCGAGGCCGCAGAAATATTGCCGTACTGCGTCTGAAACTGTCTGGCGTTGTCGCCGGTGAATTGCACCATCGCACGCAAATCTTTCATGTCGAGCAACAACAGGCCGTTGTCGTCGGCAATCTTAAACACCAGTTGTAACACGCCGCTTTGTACGTCGTTAAGACTGAGTAATCGCCCCAGCAGCAGCGGGCCAAGGTCAGAAATCGTCGCACGGATCGGATGGCCTTTCTCGCCGAAAATATCCCACGGAATAATGCTGCACGCCTGCGGCTGCCAGTCGGTCACGCCGATGTTGTTCAGTCGCGTGCTGAGTTTCTCCGAAGGCACACCTGCTGCGCCAATCCCTGATAAATCCCCTTTCACGTCCGCCAGAAATACCGAGATCCCGATGCGGGAAAACTGTTCGGCCATGCGTTGCAGCGTGACGGTTTTACCGGTACCTGTCGCGCCGGTTATCAGACCATGCCGGTTCGCCAGCGCGGGCAGGATCACCAGATCCTGTACCGGTTTACCTTCACTCATGGCTTTCGCAATCAGACGGGCTTCACTCATTTCATTTTCCTTGGAAGTGGAACGCAGAGGCGTTTATTAATTTCATCCGCAAAACAGGCATTGCCAAATAAAGGTGAGAGCATTACCCATCGTTTTATGTAACAAAACGACATGTGGCCTGGCTTACACTTTTTGCATCTCTCCTAAATTATAGTGAATACCTCTGTCAGCATGACGTATTTATTCATTATGGTATTCATAAAAAACGCAGCAAATAAAATCGGGTCTCTGGCGGCACAGTAGTGCGAGAACTTAATAATCCCGGTTTGCAGGGAATCAATAATTTTAGCTTATTTCACACCGTTAGCTCGGGTTGTTATGCCCTTGCTTTGTATTCATGGCTGCGCATTAAAGAGGTGTATATGTCTGTAACCACAACAGGAAATAAAAGCGCTTACGAAAAACTGAGTCGTAAAGAAAAGATTGGCTACGGCATGGGTGACGCAGGCTCATGCATGATCTGGAGTGTGCTGGCGCTGTACCTGACATGGTTTTATACCGATGTGTATGGCTTAGACCCTGCAATCGTGGGCACGTTATTTCTGGTGATCCGTATTTTTGACGCCTTTAGCGATCCCGTTATGGGCGCTATTTGCGACCGCACCAAAACCCGATGGGGTAAATTCCGGCCCTGGCTTTTGTGGATGGCCCTGCCGTTTGGTCTGTGCGCCGTCGTGATGTTCACAACGCCAGATCTCAGCGTGAGCGGAAAAATCATTTATGCCTGGGTCACTTATCTGATCATGTCATTGATCTACACCGCGATAAATATTCCGTATTGCTCGGTCGCAGGTGTGATTACGCTCAATCAGAAAGAGCGCATGGGCTGCCTGTCATGGCGTTTCTTTCTCAACGGTCTGGCGACGCTTATCGTCTCCTGTTCTATCCTGCCGCTGACTGACTGGCTGGGCAATGGCGACCGGGCTTCCGGTTTCCAGATGACAATGATGATCATGGGGGGCGCGGCGACCCTGATGTTCCTGTTCTGCTTCTCCAGCATTAAGGAGCGCGTCGTTTCAATTAAAGCCAATGATTCGTTAATGCGGGATCTGAAAGATATCGCCAAAAACGATCAATGGCTGCTGATGATTTCGATGACTTTTCTGAACGTATTTCCGGCCTTTATTCGCGGTGCGGTGACCATTTATTACGCCACCTATGTGATGCATGCGTCAGTTGGATTTATCACGTTTTTCATGGCGCTTGGTGTTGCCTGCAATATGGTGGGAAGCGTGGTCGCTAAACCGCTCACCGATCGCTTCGATAAAATTAAGCTATTTCGCATAATCAATATTATTCTCGGCATCTTGTCCTTCGCCTTGTGGTTTATCGACCCGGCATCGCTGACACCGCTGTTAGCGTTGTTTATCGTCATCAATATTCTGCATTTAATTCAGTCCGGCCCTATTCTCTGGGCGATGATGTCAGACGTTGATGATTACGGCGACTGGAAATTCGGCAAACGCCTTACCGGCATCTCTTTCGCCGGTAATCTGTTTATGCTGAAAATGGGACTGGCGGTGGCCGGTGCGATTGTCGCCTGGATACTGTCTTTTACCGGTTATATCGCCAATAAACCCGAACAAAATACGCAGACGATTCAGGGCATTATCATGATGTTCTCACTATTACCCATGGTGAGCTATTTCATCAGCGCGTATGTAGTCCGCTACTTCAAACTGAACAATACGTTCCTCGAAAAGATTAAAGTCGATCTCGCAAAACGCGAACTGGAAAAGGATAAACACTCATCACAGGAATATCACGAAGCCCCTGTCCTTTGATGCCTGCGCATTGATTCCTTATTTATTTTACAGAAGGTTTGATTCATGTTGAGTAATCACTATTACGATGTCACAAAGTGGAATACAGGTAATCCCTGTGAGGATATTGGCGAGGTCATCAACAGCATTATCGCTGATATAAAAAGCAGACAAACGGAAGCTGATAATAATGAAGGCGGAAAACCAGGAGCTGCGATTTATATTCCGCCTGGCGATTATCCTCTGATGACTCAGGTTGTGATTGATATCAGTTATTTGAAAATCATGGGTTCCGGCCACGGTTTTACGTCTTCAAGCATTCGCTTTAACACCCCGAAAAGCGAAGTGGCAAACTGGCACGACGTATGGCCGGGAGGAAGTCGCATATTGGTGGATATATCCCCAAAAGTTGGAGAGGAAGAGTCCGCAGGGGCTGCGTTTTATGTTAAGCGGGAGGGAGAGCCCCGAATAAGCTCGGTGGAGTTTGCTGACTTCTGTATTGATGGCCTACATTTCGTTGACGATGGTTCTGGCAAGAACGATCCGGAAAACACCTATACCAATGGGAAAACCGGTATTTACATTGCAAGTGCTCAGGACTCATTTCGCATTACGGGCATGGGATTACTCTATTTAGAACATGGAATTACCAGCTATTACGCCGATGCACTCTCCATACATGATAATTTCATCGCAGAATGTGGTAATTGTATAGAACTGCGGGGTGCCGGACAGGCGTCAAAAATAACCGATAACCTGATCGGCGCGGGTTACAAAGGCTATTCCATTTATGCGCAGAACTTTGGCGGTCTTTTGGTCACGGCAAATAATGTCTTTCCCCGCGGAAGCAGCAGCGTCCATTTTTCCGGCGTGGTGCGGTCTTCTGTGACCAGTAACCGATTTCATTCTTTTTATCCGGGCATGTTGATACTTAGTGATAACTGCTCGGAAGTCCTGGTTTCTTCCAATCATTTTTTACGTGACCATGAACCCTGGGCGCCGATGCAGGGATACGATAACGGCCTGGATGATTTATATGGTCTTTTGTCTGTCAGCGGTAATAATAACTCTGTTATTGCCAATCATATTTCCGAAACCATTGAAACTCAGTACATCAGGCCATCAGGTATAAAACCTGTCATTATTCGGATTGTTTCAGGTAAGGGGAATTATATTTCTGACAACCATATTGTTGCCACCACCGAAACGTCGGAGGCACGAGATAAAACCACGGCCTCTTGTTTCGATGCGCAAGTGGGTGCATTACTGACGGTCGATGCCCTCAGGCCGCTCGACGTCATTGCTGTGCAGGTAGAAAAAGCATCGCGAGAAAATACTGTGCTCGATTCCGCCACAGAGGCGCAGGTGATTCTGGACAGGACGCTCAATGCATTCAGAGCAACGCCGGTTCCGGGAGCATAACCACTGGGTAATTCCGAGTGAGGGTTAAAGATAAACGGGAGCCGCAAGGCCCCCGTTCTTATACAATTCCAACTTAATTTAGGAAACCTTTGTTACTGTCATTCCCAGGCTGCTCTCACGCACAACAAGCCTGGTGGTTAACGCAATGGAATCAATATGATCTTTCTTCTCAGTACGATTGATTAACTCAAATGCCAGCTTTCCCATTTCATTAACTGGCTGTGCAATACTGGTGATATTCATCATCTGCGCAATAATCGTATTATCGAAACTGGCGACGGCAAAATCCAGCGGGATATTCCCGCCTTTGCGTTTAAGCCTTTCGATAACATAGCTCGCGGCAACGTCGTTATAAATAAACAGGCAGTTAATTTTATCTTCCTGAGCCATTATCTCATCAACGATATTATCCAGAGAATTAATATGTCCTCGGTTATTTTCACCCTCACCTTTGGGTATCCAATAGCGATGATGTTTTTCCACGCAGTAGCCGTAGCTGACCGTTTTTTTGCAGAAAGCCGACATTTTGCGATTATCGACGCCCTCCTGACCGATAAAACCAAAGCGGGTGCGACCAATATCGATAAAGTGCTCGGCAATGGTCTCCGCCCCACGCTCCTGATTGATGGAAACGGAATTAAAAAAACGGGAATTTTGTGTCACGATGGCAATATTCATACCGGTGTTGAGCAACCATTCCGATAAAGACGATTCTGCCTCGGTGGGCACCCAAATCAGCGCCTCAATACCCATCCCTGCCAGCGCTCTTACCAGCTGCTTATCCTGAAAGGGCTGGTTCTGATGCGTTTTAACCAAAAGTGACTTTCCGACATAGCGGGCCTCCTCTTCCAGCGACGCCACCAGTTCACAAAAGTGCGGGTTAATCAGGTTTGGCACCACCACGCCGATTAATCCCGAACATTTCCCGTTGAGCTGAATCGCACTCCGGTTAGGCGCATAGCAAAGAAAATCCATTGCGCTGTGAACTTCGCGGCGAGTTTCCGGCGAAACGCTGGGATGATTATTGATCACCCTGGATACCGTTGCGGTAGAAACACCCGCTTTTGTCGCAACATCTTTGATAGAAGCCATGTATTTAATGTCACCGGTTACATTATTACCGGTACTATAAAATTTGCGGATGACCAGAGATGCAACCCCGATCACATGTCGCATGATTACATGAAAATGGCTTCAAGATCACATTGTTAATTTAACTCTCGTCTGAATTTATTATATCTTTTTCAGCGTTGTATCAGCGACAACACAGTTATAAAAAGTATTCGAAAATTAAATTAAAGAGAATAATCCTTTTAGCCACTAACAATGGTGGCGATACAAACTTTCATTAACAAGATAAATAAGGCTTAATCATGAGCGATGAAAACTATTATGACGTGACGGTATGGAATAACTCCGGTGCAAAAGATGATATTGGTAGCGTAATTAACAGCATCATTGCAGATATAAAATCCAGACAAACAGATAAAGATATTGATCAGGGCGGAAAACCCGGCGCGGTCATTTATATTCCACCGGGTGATTATCATTTAAAAACGCAGGCAATCATTGATATCAGCTATCTTAAAATAATGGGCAGTGGCCACGGATTTACCTCATCCAGCATTCGTTATAATACCCCTGACGCAGACGTTCAAAATTGGCATGAGATCTGGCCTGGTGGAAGTCGCGTTATGGTTGAAATCGAAGATGCTGCATTTTATGTCAGCCGAGACGGAGACCCCAGGCTGAGCTCGATTGAATTTGAAAATTTTTGCATCGATGGGCTGGAATTTAGCGGTGAAGCGGGAGAGAACTCCTATCTCAACGGAAAAACGGGGATTTATATTGCCACCGGGCATGACTCTTTCCGGATTAATCATATGGGTATGGTCTATCTTGAACATGGGCTGGTGGCCTATGGTTCCGATGCGCTGAGCGTGCATGATAACTTTATTGCCGAATGTGGTAGCTGCATCGAACTGCGCAATACCAGCTCTCAGGGGCAGGCAAGTAAGGTGACCGATAACTTACTGGGCGCGGGATACAACGGCTACTCACTCTATGCCAGCAACTTCTGGGGGCTCATTGTTTCGACGAATAATATTTTTCCGCGCGGCGGTAGCAGCGTGCATTTCGTCAACGTTGCCAATTCTCAAATTTCCAGCAACCGTTTACACGCTTTTTATCCGGGCATGGTCATTTTGGAAGAACAGAGCCAGACGGATCCTAATCAGCTCGCCTGCGAAAACAATCTTATTTCCGCTAACCACTTCTATCGTGTAAACGAATCATGGCCACCGATGCAACCCTACAATAATGGGTTGGACGATCAGTTTGGAATTGTGAGTATTCAGGGAAGTCATAATTCTATTCTTTCTAATCATTTCTCGGTTAACCCTGACACTGTAGTTCCCGCTGATAAAAATCTGGTGGTCATACATATTACGTCGGGCAGCGACAATCTCATCGCCACGAATCACATCGCCACGCCCCTGGACGTATATAGTGTGATGGTCGATGACGGCATTGAGGGCAATACGGTTCTGGACTCCGGTACATCGACGCAGGTCTCTATGGACACAACGCAAAACGCATTCAGGCCAACCCCTTCCATTGAGTAATCCGATCAGTTGACGCCAACGAGCGGACAAAAAAACGGCCTCCATTACTGGAAGCCGTTTTCTTAGGAACCGAAAAAACAAAATTTAGATAATAATTAAGGCAGCACTTTCGCAGATAAGATCACAATCGGCGTAGTGGGAACGTTCTGGTATGGCCCGACGTTGTCGGTTTTAACCGCAGACATTTTGTCTACCACGTCCATCCCTTTAATCACTTTACCGAAGACGGCATAGCCGAAATCACGCTGGCCGTGATCAAGGAAGGCGTTGTCTGCCACGTTGATGAAGAACTGGCTGGTCGCGCTGTCTTTATCGGCAGTACGTGCCATGGCCACGGTGCCGCGCAGGTTACGCAGGCCGTTGTCAGCTTCGTTCTTAATTGGCGCTTTGGTCGCTTTCTGTTGCATGTCAGCTGAGAAACCGCCGCCCTGCACCATAAAGCCTGGGATCACGCGATGGAATACGGTGTTGTTGTAGTAACCGCTCTGGGCGTAATCGATGAAATTTTTCACAGAAACCGGTGCTTTCGCACTGTCGAGTTCCAATTCGATATTCCCTGCTGAAGTGGTCAGCATTACGTGAGTTTCACCGGCAGCAAAAACCGGCGACATTGCAGTCAGGGATAGCAGCGCAGTGAAGGCCACTAAAGTACGTTTAAACATGACGGTTCCTTTCTCGTGAATACAAACAACAGATCTCACTGATTCTAAAGAGCCTTTACGCTCAGCGCCAGACCTTTACCTATATTTACGCTTTCGAAAAATTTATCCAGATATTTCAAAATATTACATCAGATTTCTCAGGCATTTAGCTGTTGAAATCCACCGGATAATCTTTATCCAAATGAATGACAGTTTGTGCTGGCTGGGTTTGTGCAATCACCACGCCCTCACGAACAGAATACCGCACCGGCGCCTGACGGCGAACTGCATCAAAACCGCTTTCTGCCGCCAGAATCACCAGACTGGCGGCGTTGCCCACGTCCACACCGTACCCCTGCAAGTTCATGGTACGGGCGCTGTACGTCGTGATGAGTTTCAGGCCGTCGTCAATTTGCTGATAGCCCATCAGCTGGCAGACGTGCAGGCCCATGTGCAGCACCTGTAGCATGTTGGCGGTGCCAAGCGGATACCATGGATCGAAAACATCATCGTGGCCGAAGCAAACGTTGATCCCGGCGTCGAGCATCTCTTTCACCCGGGTGATGCCGCGACGTTTCGGATAAGTATCGAAGCGCCCCTGCAAATGAATATTCACCAGTGGATTAGCAACGAAGTTAATGCCCGACATTTTCAGCAGACGGAACAGCCGCGAGGTGTACGCGCCATTGTAGGAATGCATCGCGGTGGTGTGGCTGGCGGTCACGCGCTCGCCCATGCTTTCGCGCAGAGCCAGTGCGGCG
>NZ_CBCPJJ010000015.1:0-26542 GCF_965118895.1 Rahnella inusitata | reverse complement strand
GCCTGACGTCCTCATGGGACAGCAGCGCCTTGCGTTCTGCCCATCGCTCGATGCCTTCGAACAGCGTACCGGACTGATTCCAGGCTGGCTGACCGGCGGTTTGCGCGGTGTCGAGATGGATATGCGGCTCGATAAACGGCGGGATGGCCAGCCCGCCCTCGCCGTCCAGAATATGCTCGCCCTGCTCATCATTTTGCGGCTGGGAAATGATCTGGCAGAAAATGCCGTCTTCGATGTCGATCTGCCACAGCCCCTCACGGTCAGGCATCCGGACATTTTTAATGGTACGCAAAAGGGTTTTCGGCACGCGCGACCTCATGGTTTCAGAAAGGCGGTTGAAAGAATGCAATAACAGAACAATAGCCTGAAACTGTTTATAAATCGAAAGGTTACATAAAAACCTAATAAAATCAGTTGAGTACCACCTAGGGAGTATATTGAGAACGGCTTGATTTGCATCAATACCCCCTGTTACGCGCGCGTTATGTTTAGCCTCAGAAAATCAAAATTGAGGCAATTATGAGCAAAGTCAGACTCGCGATTATTGGTAACGGCATGGTCGGCCATCGCTTTATCGAAGACTTACTGGATAAAGCCGAGCCGGGTCAGTTCGATATCACGGTACTGTGTGAAGAGCCGCGCGTCGCCTATGACCGCGTCCATCTTTCCTCCTATTTTTCCCACCATACCGCCGAAGAGCTTTCGCTGGTGCGCGAAGGGTTCTACGAGAAGCACAATGTCAACGTGCTGATCGGTGAACGCGCCATCACGCTGAACCGCAAAGAAAAAGTCATCCACTCCAGCAGCGGCCGCACGGTGGTGTACGACAAACTGATCATCGCCACCGGTTCCTACCCGTGGGTTCCGCCGATCCTCGGTTCCGACGGTCAGGACTGCTTTGTTTACCGCACTATCGAAGATTTGCATGCTATCGAAGCCTGTGCCCGGCGCAGTAAACGGGGTGCGGTGGTCGGCGGCGGCCTGCTCGGTCTGGAAGCCGCAGGCGCGCTGAAAAACCTCGGCGTAGAAACACACGTCGTGGAATTTGCCCCCGGCCTGATGGCCGAACAGCTCGACGTGATGGGCGGCAGCCAGCTGCGCCAGAAAATTGAAAGCATGGGCGTACAGGTTCATACGGCCAAAAATACCAAAGAGATCGTTCAGGGCGGCAGTACGGCGCGTAAAACCATGGAATTCGCCGACGGCACGTCGCTTGAAGTCGATTTCATCGTCTTCTCCACCGGTATTCGTCCGCAGGATAAGCTGGCGCGTCAGTGCGATCTGGACATCGCTCCGCGCGGCGGTATCGTTATCAACGATCAGTGCCAGACCAGCGATCCGGACGTGTACGCCATCGGCGAATGTGCGTCGTGGAATCAACGTACTTTCGGTCTGGTTGCACCGGGCTATAAAATGGCACAGGTCACCGCCGATCACCTTCTTGGCCGTGAAAACAGTTTCACCGGTGCAGACATGAGCGCCAAGCTGAAGCTGCTGGGCGTTGACGTGGCGGGGATCGGCGACGCTCACGCCCGCACGCCGGGCGCACGCAGCTACGTGTATCTCGATGAGAATAAAGCGTTGTATAAGCGTCTGGTGGTCAGCGAAGACAATAAAACGCTGCTCGGCGCAGTACTGGTTGGCGACACCAGCGATTACGGCAATCTGCTCCAGTTAGTGCTGAACAGTATTGCACTGCCGGAAAACCCGGACGCGCTGATCCTGCCGGCTCATGCGGGCAGTGGCGGTGCGGTGATTGGCACTGACGCCCTGCCGGAAAGCGCGCAAATCTGTTCGTGCTTCGACGTCACCAAAGGCGACATCATCAAAGCGGTGCAAGGCGGCTGCCATACGGTAGCGGCGTTGAAATCCGCGACCAAAGCCGGTACCGGCTGTGGCGGCTGTATTCCGCTGGTCACGCAGGTGCTGAATGCTGAGCTGAGTAAGCAAGGCATCGAAGTCAATCATCATCTGTGCGAGCACTTCGCCTATTCCCGTCAGGAGCTGTATCACCTGATCCGCGTTGAAGGTATCCGCTCGTTCGACGATCTGCTGAATAAATACGGCAAAGGTTACGGCTGTGAAGTCTGTAAACCGACCGTCGGCTCCCTGCTGGCCTCCTGCTGGAATGACTACGTGCTGAAGGCACAGCACACGCCGCTGCAGGACACCAACGACGTCTTCCTGGCCAACATGCAAAAAGACGGCACCTATTCGGTGATCCCACGTTCACCGGGCGGCGAAATCACACCGCAGGGGTTGGTAGCGATTGGCGCTATTGCCGCCGAATACAATCTCTACACCAAGATCACTGGCTCCCAACGCATCGGCATGTTCGGCGCGCAAAAAGATGATTTACCGGCGATCTGGCAAAAACTGATTAATGCCGGATTCGAAACCGGTCAGGCTTACGCCAAAGCGCTGCGCATGGCGAAAACCTGCGTCGGCAGCACCTGGTGCCGTTACGGCGTCGGCGACAGCCTCGGTTTCGGCATCAGTCTGGAAAACCGTTACAAAGGCATCCGCACGCCGCACAAAATGAAATTCGGCGTATCGGGCTGTACCCGTGAGTGCTCCGAAGCGCAGGGCAAAGATGTCGGGATTATCGCGACGGAAAACGGCTGGAACCTGTACGTCTGCGGCAACGGCGGCATGAAACCACGCCACGGCGATTTGCTGGCAGCCGATCTGGATAATGAGACGCTGCTGCGCTATCTCGACCGCTTCATGATGTTCTACATCCGCACCGCCGATAAGCTGCAACGCACCTCGGTCTGGATGGACAACCTCGAAGGAGGCATCGACTATCTGCGTAAAGTCATCATCGATAACAAACTGGGTCTGAACGAACAGCTGGAAGCCGAGCTGACACGCCTGCGTGAGTCCGCCGTTTGCGAATGGCAGGAAACGCTGAACGATCCGGCCGCGCAAACCCGCTTCACACACTTTATCAACAGCGCGCAGCGCGACCCGAACGTGCAGTTCGTTTCTGAACGCCAACAGCATCGTCCGGCGCGCCCTGACGAACGCATTCCGGTGACAGTCATCGCCGACGGGGAGGAAGTATTATGAGCCAGTGGTTAACGCTTTGTTCTGTTGAAGATATTTTGCCGGGCTGCGGTGTCTGCGCGCTGGCCGGTGATGAGCAGGTCGCGCTGTTCCGCCCGTACGCCGATGAGCAGATTTTTGCCATTTCCAACATCGATCCTTTTGCGCAGGCCAGCGTATTATCGCGCGGGCTTATCGGCGAGCATCAGGGCGAGTTGTGGGTCGCCAGTCCGCTGAAAAAACAACATTTCCGCCTGACCGACGGTTTCTGCATGGAAGACGATCAGTATTCGATTCCGGCCTATGACGTTCGCGTGCGCGACGGCCATGTCGAAATTTCTAGCGCCAGTCTTCAGGCTGAAATCGGCTAATCTTCGTGCCCTCCACGCCGCCTCCGGGCGGCGTTTTCATCTGCTTCTGAGATCATCGCTCATGGATTATTTGCCCCTTTTTTGTCAGTTAAAAAACAGAGCCTGTCTGCTGGTCGGTGCCGGTGACGTTGCTGAACGTAAAGCGCGTTTGCTGCTCGACGCAGGCGCAAAACTGACGGTCAACGCCCTCACCTTCACGCCGCAGTTTCAGGTATGGGCAGATGAAGGCAAAGTCCGCCTGCTGAAAGGCGAATTCTCTCCGCTGCTGGTGGATGAGAAATGGCTGGTGGTGGCCGCTACCGATTCCGATTTAGTCAATCTGGAAGTCAGCGAAGCCGCCGAGCATCGCCGCGTATTCTGTAATGTGGTGGATGCACCGGAAAGTGCCAGCGTGATCATGCCGTCGATCATCGACCGTTCGCCGCTGATGATCGCCGTCTCCTCCGGCGGCAATGCACCGGTGCTGGCACGTCTGCTGCGCGAGCGTCTGGAGTCCATTTTGCCGCAACATCTGGGCAAACTGGCGCAGGTAGCTGGCGGATTGCGGGCGCGGGTCAAAACGCATTTCAGCGACATGTCCGAACGCCGCCGCTGGTGGGAAAAGCTGTTTAATCATCATCGTCTGGCGCAGTCGCTGGCGAATAATGACGACGCACAGAGCGAGCAATATCTCGAAGAACTGTTCAGCGAACCGGTGGATAAACACGGCGAAGTGGTTCTGGTCGGCGCCGGGCCGGGCGATGCCGGTTTGCTGACGCTGAAAGGTTTGCAGCAGATGCAGCTGGCCGACGTGGTGGTGTATGACCGGCTGGTCTCCGATGCCGTGCTGAATCTGGTACGTCGCGACGCCGAACGGATTTTCGTTGGAAAACGCGCCGGGCATCATTGTGTTGCGCAGGAACGTATTAACGAAATCTTGCTGGAACAGGCGCAGATGGGTAAACGCGTGGTCAGGCTGAAAGGTGGCGATCCGTTTATTTTTGGCCGTGGCGGCGAAGAGCTGGAAGCGCTGAAAGCAGCCGGTATCGCGTTTTCCGTCGTGCCGGGCATTACGGCAGCGTCGGGCTGTTCCGCCTACAGCGGTATTCCGCTGACCCATCGCGATCACGCGCAGAGCGTCCGGCTGATCACCGGTCATGCTAAGCAGGACGGTGCTCTCGATTGGGCTTGTCTGGCGCAAGGCCAGCAGACACTGGTGTTTTATATGGGACTGACGCAGGCGGGAGAGATTCAGCACCGCTTGCTGGAAAACGGTCTGCCAGCAGAAACGCCGGTCGCACTGGTGGAAAACGGCACCAGCCAGGCGCAGCGGGTCGTCACCGGCGTGCTGACTGAGCTGAGCCATCTGGCAACACAGGTACAAAGCCCGAGCCTGATCATCGTCGGCAGTGTGGTCAGTCTGCGGGAAAAACTGAACTGGTTTGCCAGTAAAACGCCGCAGTAATCCCCGGGGCCATACCATTATTTACGGCGCAACGACACTGAACGTGCAGGTGTTGCGTCCAATTGGCGATCTGCCGGTCGATAGCAACTCACGCGACTGGCGCTATAACGCCACGTTTACCTATAACTTCAGCGCCGGTTCGTAACCTTGCGTTTGCAGGTCAGAAAGCAAAAAACCACGTCCGGAGACGTGGTTTTCAGATTCATAACAAAATCACACATTACGGCAGCGTCACAAAACCAATCGCTTCATAGGCTTTTTTCAGCGTGACGCTGGCACGTGCGCGGGCTTTTTCTGCGCCCTCTTGCATGATCTGTTGCAGCAATACTTCGTCGCTGCGGAAACGGTTATAACGTTCCTGTACTTCAGTCAGCATGCCGGATACGGCTTCGGCAACTGCCCCTTTCAGGTGACCATACATCTGGCCTTCGAACTGCGCTTCCAGTTCGGCGATGGTCTGGCCGGTCACGCCGGACAGAATATCCAGCAGGTTCGATACACCCGGTTTATTCTTCACATCGTAACGAATGACTGGCGGCTCTTCGGAGTCGGTCATCGCGCTTTTGATTTTTTTGGTCACCGCTTTCGGATCTTCCAACAGCCCTATCACGTTTTTGCGGTTGTCATCCGACTTAGACATCTTCTTGGTCGGTTCCTGCAACGACATCACGCGCGCACCGGATTTTGGAATGAACGGTTCAGGCACGGTGAATACATCGCCGTACAGCGCATTGAAGCGGCTGGCGATATCGCGGCTCAGCTCCAGATGTTGCTTCTGATCTTCACCGACCGGCACCTGGTTAGTTTGGTACAGCAGGATATCCGCCGCCATCAGCACCGGATAATCAAACAGACCCGCAGTAATGCTTTCGCTGTTAGAGGTTTCGTAGCGCGCTGACTTGTCTTTGAACTGCGTCATGCGGCCCAGCTCGCCGAAATAGGTGTAGCAGTTCAGCGCCCAGCTCAGCTGTGTATGTTCAGGAACATGAGACTGCACGAAGATAGTACTTTTCTTCGGATCGATGCCGATAGCCAGATACAGCGCCAGCGTGTCGAGCGTTGCTTTGCGCAGTTTCACCGGATCCTGACGTACGGTGATCGCGTGCAAATCGACGATGCAGTAAATGCATTCGTAATCATCCTGCATTTTGACCCACTGACGCAGCGCACCCATGTAGTTGCCAATGGTCAATTCGCCGGAGGGCTGTGCGCCACTAAATACGATGGGTTTACTCATTTTATGCTTCCTGATCTTGTAAAGATGACAGCCCCAAAGCGGGCAAAAGGTCGGCAAAATGTTCCAGCACGCGATCGGGTTTACTCAGCGCGATGGTTTCACCGTAGTTATATCCGTAAGTCATACCGACACAAGGGCAACCCGCCGCCTGCGCCGCCTGAATGTCATTGCGGGAATCGCCAACAAACACCAACTCGCTGGCGCGTAAGCCCAGCGTACCCAGCATCAGATACAGCGGCGCCGGATGCGGTTTCTTCGCCACGACATCATCACCGCCCAACACCAGTGTGAAATAGTTGCCGATGCCCAGTGACTCCAACAGAGGCGCGATAAACGGCGTCGGTTTATTGGTCACCAGACCCAAAGGTAAGCCCTGCGCGGCAAGGGCAGCCAGCGTTTCTTTTACCTGCGGATAGAGACGGCTGCCGGAAGCGGCTGTCGCGGCATAGTAGTGATCGAACTTGTCGCGAATTTTTTGCAAAAACGCAGGTGACGTATCACCTTCGGCCCAGCGTACGGCGCGTTCGACCATAATGTCTGCGCCGTTGCCAATCCAGATGCTGATGCGTTCAACGCCCGCAGGAGGTAAACCAAAATCACGCAGCGCCATGTCCACGGCGTCCGCCAGACCTGGCGCGCTGTCGACCAGCGTGCCGTCTAAATCAAATGCCACACCACGCGCGGTCAGAGTCTCAGTCATGTGACACCTGCGCCAGTTCGCTGCGCATATGGTCGATCACGGTGCGGTAATCCGGCTGGTTGAAGATGGCAGAACCGGCGACAAACATGTCTGCGCCTGCGGCTGCGATCTCACGGATGTTTTCAGCTTTCACGCCGCCGTCGACTTCCAGACGAATATCATAGCCGCTGTCGTCGATCAGTTTGCGCACCTGACGCAGCTTATCGTACGTGCCCGGAATAAACGATTGTCCGCCAAAGCCGGGGTTCACCGACATCAACAGGATCACATCCAGCTTATCCATCACGTAATCGAGATAGCTCAGCGACGTGGCCGGATTGAAAACCAGCCCGGCTTTACAACCGTGGCTTTTAATCAGTTGCAGCGTTCGGTCAACGTGTTCGGAGGCTTCAGGATGGAAAGAGATATAGGTCGCGCCCGCCTCGGCAAAATCAGGTATCAGGCGATCCACCGGTTTGGCCATCAGATGAACATCGATCGGCGCGGTAATGCCGTAATCGCGCAACGCTTTGAGGATGGCAGGCCCCATCGTTAAATTCGGGACGTAGTGGTTATCCATCACATCGTAATGAACCACGTCGCCGCCAGCGGCCAGTGCTTTCGCCGTATCTTCACCCAGACGGGCAAAGTCAGCCGACAGAATGGACGGGGCAATCAAAAACTGTTTCATCCGCTTCTCCAAACGATAAGGTTACCTGTTGACTGCGGCGCAAACCGGCAATCAGCGATAGAGCGCTAAAAGTTCATTCACCTTGCTGCGCAGGGCAATATTGCTGCTGATAGTACGTCGGGCGGATACGCGATGTAGTTCCGCCTCTGCGTACCATTCCAGCGTCAGGGGTGTTTCATGATTGGAGATCAGCACCGGCACCGCATTCTCACTGGAGAGCTGGTGCGCCAGACGCGCCAGTTTGCGCTGATCGTCCATGCTAAAGCTGTTGGTGTGGTACGCCGTAAAATTCGCGGTTGCAGAGAGGGGCGCATAAGGTGGGTCGCAATACACCACCGAACCGGCCTTCGCTTTGAGCAACGTTTCCTCATAATGCTCACAAACAAACAGAGCATTTTTGGCTTTTTGAGCAAACCAGTAGAGTTCTTCTTCCGGGAAATACGGTTTTTTATAACGGCCAAAAGGCACGTTAAACGCCCCACTGAGATTATAACGACACAGGCCGTTGTAACAATGGCGGTTCAGATAGAGGAAAAGTACCGAACGACGATAAGGATCGCTGCTGGCATTAAACTCAGCCCTCAGGACGTAAAAACGATCTGCATCATTAAACTCTGGCGTGAAAAGCACACGGGCATCACGCACAAATTCATCGGTGCGTGTTTTCACGATATCGTAGAGATTAATCAGGTCGTTGTTGATATCCGCCAGAATGTAAGCGTCATACTCAGTATTCAAAAACACTGAGCCCGCGCCAACAAAAGGCTCGATCAAACAATCTCCCGCCGGAAGATGACGTTTAATGTCATCAATCAGCGGGTATTTGCCGCCAGCCCACTTCAAAAACGCGCGGTTCTTCTTCATGCCGTCAGTTAGCTACTTATACAATTCACAGCCGCGGATTGTATCCTGTTTTTAGACAGCAAATCGCGTTGAGATCAGATTCATTTTTTCAGGTCTTGCTGTACCTGATGTACAGGTTTAACCCACGGTTTTTTCGCCTGAACTTCCGCAGGCAGGCTGGCAATAGCACGTTTGGCTTCCGCAGAAGACGCATAGTTACCGCTCACCAACACAAACCACGGCTTCCCGTCGCGTGCTGTCTGATAAACCAGATAGTTTTTCAGGCCGGACTGTTTGGCAAATGCGTTCAGTGTGTTGGACTGCGAAGCACCGCTTAATTGCAGGGTGAAGTGTGACCCAGGCGCAGACTTAATGGCTGATGCGCTGCCTGAGGCTACCGGCGCAGAAACGGCAGGTACAGAGGCTGCCTGAGATTTGGTCGCCTGAGTTTTCGCCGTTTGCGAGGCGGTCGCCGCAGGTTTGTGCTCAACCGGCTTCGCCGTATGGGCTGATTGCTGATTACGTGCCGTTTGCGCCGGACGGGTATGCGTGGCTTGCGGCTGGGAAACGCCAGGCGTCTGCGTGCGCGCTGAACCGTTGACAGTCGCCGCAGCGGTCGGTAATGAAGTCAGAGATTGTGCAGCACCACTGGTCGCAGCACCCTGATCCATACTGCCTTGCGCTACGCCCTCCACCTGATTCTGCTGGGAAGATAAAGCGTCGCTCATGTCACCAGGCAGATCCACGCGTTCTTTCTGGCCATTGTCTGGCAAAGGCTGCGCTTCGGTAGGCGTTGAAGACACGGGCGGTAAACCAATGCTTTGTGGCTGCTGTCCATTGACGGCCTGTGCGGTATTGGCCTGCGCTTGTGCAGAAGGCTGAGCCGGTGCAGCAGCGTCATTACCCGCAAGACTGATATCTTTTGGACCGTTGTTTTGCTGAGTGGCCTGATTCGATGTCGGGGACTTCATGGCGGAGCCGATGCCGACAATCAGCAGAACCAACACCACAATCCCGATGCCAATCATCACGTACTGACGGTTAACAGGAACCTTGGGTAGGGAAGGAGACGGTTTGCGCGCGCGCGGTGGGCGGCGATCGCTGGTATCTGGCTTGAGATCGTCTTCCGGTGTTAAATCATCCATCTAAAACCTCCAACCCGGCTAAAAGCCCGTAACAGGCTTCACGCGGAGCAACTATCCTGACTAAAAATTATAACGCTTTGCTGGCATGGGTGAAATCGGTCGTTATCTGGCCAAAAAAGTGGCCACAGTTTTAACGGCAATCTTCAATCGAAGCCAGCACCATTTCATGCGATACGCCGGAGCGTACTTCGGACTGTCCAATTGCTTTGGGTAAAACCAGACGCAGTTCGCCAGCCAGTACTTTCTTATCACGCATCATGTGCGGCAAATAGGCTTCGGCTTTCATGACCTGCGGCCCCGTCACCGGCAATCCCGCGCGGGTAAGTAAAGTTTTCACCCGGGCGATATCCCCCAGACCGAACTGACCAAGGCGATGGGCGGTATAACACGCCATCATCATCCCGGCGGACACGGCTTCACCGTGCAGCCAGTTGCCATAACCCATTTCTGCTTCAATAGCATGGCCATAAGTATGGCCCAGATTCAGTAAGGCGCGCATGCCGTTTTCACGTTCATCGGCTGCTACCACCTCAGCTTTCAGCTCGCAGCAACGACGGATGCAATAAGCCAGCGCATTCATATCCAGCGCCAGCAGGGCATCCATGTTGTCTTCAAGCCATACAAAGAAGTCGGCATCCAAAATAATGCCGTATTTGATCACTTCCGCCAGTCCCGATGACATTTCACGGGCAGGTAAAGTGCGCAGACAGTCGAGATCAACCACCACCGACGCAGGCTGATAGAACGCGCCGATCATGTTTTTTCCGAGGGGATGGTTCACCGCCGTTTTACCGCCAACGGAGGAATCGACCTGAGAGAGCAACGTGGTAGGCACCTGTACAAAGCGCACACCGCGTTGATAACTGGCCGCAGCGAAGCCGGTTAAATCACCGACGACGCCGCCGCCAAGGGCGACAAGTGTGGTATCACGTCCGTGCGGCTTTTGAAGCAGCGCGGAGAACACGTCATTTAGAACAGTCAGGGATTTGTATTGTTCACCATCAGGCAGAATCACCTGATCAACACGAACGCCTGCCTGCTCCAGCACTGAACGGATTGCGTCCAGATAGAGAGGAGCGAGGGTTTCGTTGGTCACTATCATGACCTGATCGCCTGCCTTTACCGGCATAAAAGAAGCCGGATCGTGGAACAATCCGGCAGCAATCGTAATGGGGTAGCTACGTTCCCCTAACGTTACGGTAATCCTCTCCATGTCGTGCTCTGTGACCTTCTTTAACTGACACCCTCAGGCAATGATAGAAACCAATAATCAGTTACTTTCCAGCATGTTGATAATCTGGTTGGCAACGACTTTGGCACTTTGATCATCGGTACGAATAGTGACGTCGGCAATCTCTTCATACAAAGGATTGCGTTCTCTCGCCAGTGCTTCAAGCACTTCACGCGGCGGAGCACTCACTTGTAATAATGGACGTTTTTTGTCGCGTTGTGTACGCGCCAGTTGTTTTTCGATGGTAGTTTCAAGATAGACGACAACGCCACGCGCTGACAAACGGTTACGGGTTTCACGTGATTTAACGGAACCCCCGCCAGTTGCCAGAACGATGCCTTGTTTTTCGGTCAGTTCGTTGATCACTTTTTCTTCGCGGTCGCGGAATCCGTCTTCGCCTTCTAAATCAAATACCCAGCCCACATCAGCTCCGGTACGTCGCTCAATTTCGTGATCGGAGTCGAAAAACTCCATATTGAGTTGCTGAGCTAACTGTCGACCAATAGTGCTTTTGCCGGCACCCATAGGCCCAACCAGAAAGATATTGCGTTTCTCTGCCATGTTTTTCGGTATTACTAAGACTATTTCGTTGATGATAACCCGCCCCGCCAATCAAATTAGCGGCGGGACCTAAACTGAAACCTCATGAGCGATAGTGCGAGATCAGAAAAAAATTATCTCAACACTCTTGGTAGTTTGGCAACCGAATAAATCACATTGCACGCCGCAGGAGGGAAAACGTACGTTTTTATCGGCGTGTCTGCAGTAAAAAAAGATCACGGTGCTCAATTCGGTAACCCTTGTAAGCTAAATCGACCGCAGCGTCAAACTCAGAAGCCTCTCACGACACAAAAAGTTGCATCTGCTCAACGTGATTGTGCGATTTAGGTTAGCACTAAATCCCCGTTTATTGGGCGCGGATTAAGGTCGGAGTGATGAAAATCACCAACTCGCGTCGCTGTTCATTCATATACTGGTGTTTGAACAAGGAACCGACCACCGGAATATCGCCGATTACCGGGACTTTAGTGTCGGTCTTCTGGTTTTTGCGCTGGAAAATTCCGCCCAGCACGATAGTTTCGCCATCTTTGACCGTGACCTGCGTTTTGATTTCCTGTTTGTCGATCGCCAGCGCTTCGCCCTCGGACTGTTTGATACTGCGCCCCGGCATATTCTGGCTTATTTGCAAGGCCATCTGAATGCGCCCGTCGCGCTGAATCTTTGGCGTCACTTCCATTCCGAGCACCGCTTCTTTAAATTCGATGGACGTGCTGCCGCTCGCCCCGCTGGACACCTGATAGGGAATCTCGGTGCCCTGCTTGATGCTGGCGGTTTGCATATGCGCCGTCAGCAGGCGCGGGCTGGCGATAATATCGACTTTGTCTTCCTGCTCCAGCGCGGTCAGCTCCAGATCTAAAATCCGTCCGCTGATATGTGCCAGATTAAACCCGGCAGTTAATATCGGGTTTTCCACCGGCATTCCCATACTGAAATTGTTCATGCGCACGGCTTTAGTAATAGGTTCATCGCCGGTGAAACCCCAGCGCACGCCTAATTCCCGCAGGCTCTCGCTGTTCATTGTCACGATGTGTGCAGCCAGCTGTACCTGTTGCAGCGGCAGATCTAACTCTTTTATCCACGGTGTGACGATATCCAGCGCCTCTTGCGTGTCGCGCAATAAAAGAGTATTGGTGCGGCTATCCGCGGACGCATTGCCTTTAACAGATAACAGCGTGCCTTTTTGTGCATTCAGGCTCAGCGCCGTTTCTTTGGCATCGGCATATTGAAGCGGAAAGGTCAGGCTGACGATAGGCCGCTGTTCAGCCTGCTGTTCTTCGGCCTCTTTGATCTGCTGCTGGCGCGCAAGCGGGTCCAATGCCGGTGAGACCAGCAAAACATTGCCTTCAAGCTCGCTGGTGAGATGATTCATGCGCAGGATAATGTCGAGCGCCTGCTGCCACGGCACTTCTTTAAGTTTTACGCTGATTTGCCCTTCCACACCGGGCGCGGTAATCAGATTAAGCTGCCGCGCATCGGCCAGGGCCTGCAAGACCATTTCGATCGGCGCGGTTTGAAATTCCAGAGACACCGACGAAAGCGCGGCCGCCTTGCTGGGGCTGAAATATAAGAAAAACGGCAGCCACAGAGCGGCCAGATAAACATGTTTCATTGTTTTCCTTTCCCTGGAGAAGTGCTCGGATGACCAAACCGAAGGGTCTGGCGTTGTTCGCCGCAGCGGGCATCGCTGATGCTGAGTTCTACCTGTGAGGCATCCAGTATTGCGACCGTCCACAGCGGCGTGCCAATCTGCGTGCCTGTTTCGACTTTGTTCCAACGGCCATCTGGCAACAGCAACCAGCCAAACTGTTGGCCTTCGGCCTGCGTAATGCCGCCCAGACTCCACGCGGGAGCCAGGGTTTCACCGTGGCAGGATTGGGATTGCAGGGAGGCAAAAGGATCACGCACCGGGATAGTGACTTCATTGCCGTCAGCAGCTTCGTTTGTTTGGGTCAGCAAAAGAGAAACCGCGAGGCCGTTTTCAGTGACATGAAAATTGAGCTCGCTGAACGCCGGATGCCACTGGCGCTGCTGCAATGCCTGGAGAAAATGCATCAGTGCGCCAAAAGAACCCTGCAGCTGAAGTTCGCCTTGCCGGTCAGGTGCGGGCGACCAGCGAACCAGCGCGGCCTGCGAAGCCTTCAGCGGCGGTGCAAATAGCTTGTCCAGCGGCAGAATGTCATTTTCGACCACAGCATTTTCTTTCAGAATATGCTGTAAACGCGACAGCGGCGCTCCTCGCAGCAAGGCCACCTGCGCATGAGTCACTACCTGGCGGATCTCATTTATCTGCTGCTCCAGCTCTGTCTGTTGCAGCCAGATACTCCGGAAAAGCCATTGATATATCACCAGCGCGATAAGCGTCATCGCGCCCGCCAGCATCGTAGACAGCTGCCAGCCCGGTTTTTGCATCAGCGGCTCAAGCCGCTGCAAAAATGGATTATTCATGGCAACGCTCCCTGTTCAGGTGGCTGACGCAACTGCATCTTCAGCACAAAACTCAGCATCACACCGGATTGCTGACGTACATCGTTCAGAGTGACATCCCCGAGTAAGTCACTTGCCGCCAGGGTGTCGCGAAAAGCCAGAATGTCGTGATAAAACCGCCCTTCGCCGTTGAGCGTCAGCTGGTTCTTAAGTTCAACCAGTTCGTTCAGCCGGACCTCCTCTGGAATTTTTTCTGCCAGTAATGTCAGTATTTGCAGGGAGTTCCTGCTCCGCTGCGCCCGCTGCTGGCTAATCAAACGCTGCGCCAGGAGTATTTTTACCTGTGCCGACGCCGTCTCCACCCGCTTTTGTTGCAGAGAAAGTGCCTGAGAAGCGAGTTTCAGTGCAGCAAGGTGCTGTTGTAAAAGGGTCCGTTGCTGAGCCAGAAAAACAGCACAACCCAGTAAACTCACCAGCAGCAACGCCGGAAAACACACTGAAACGGTCAGCCAGAAACGCATCCGTTGCTGCCGATGTACCTTGCGCCAGGGCAATAAGTTGACCTGTAGCATCAGCAATCCATAGGTCTTAGCGCCAGCCCAACGGCAGGGGCGAAGTCGCCGGGGTTGGCAGGTAAAGGGGCGGATAACTGACTGATCGCACTGAGCGGCGACCAGCATTGCATTCCGGAAGGAGGATTTTCGCCGCTGTAATAACCTGCTCTGGCACACAGCGCTCCGGCACGATACTGCGAACGGATGACATCAGGAAGAGATGCTTCCGCCAGTGCTTGCGTGCTGTCTAACAGACCGAACTGGAACGGCAGGCTATACGGCGAAGCCCAAAGAACGGCATCGTCGAGCGGATGAATCAGCAGCGCATCGCCGGGAAGTCGGGCCGCGTGAGCCGCAACCTGAAGTGCGCAAGGCGCCAGTTCGATAACCTCAGGAAAAAGCTGCGCCTGCGCAAGGCACCCCATCCACTGCGCTATCTCCTGCTGCCGTGCGGCAGTGACCACGACCTGATTATCTCCGCACGGGTCTGCACGGTAATCCATCACCAGATGTTCAACGCCCAGAGGAAATTGTTTCGCCGCATGACTAAAGATATAGGCACTGCGGGCGGGATCCTGCAGCCGCGCATCAGGTGCTACCATGCGTTGCTGCATGATGCGCTGTGCAGGCAAGGTGATTCTCAGTGACAACGTGGCCGGTAAGGTTTTGCGCCAGAATGATAAAATGGCGATCAGCGGCGCCGTCTCATGTAATATCCCCTCCCGCAACGTGAAGTCAGGCAGCGGATGCTGCCACCAGTGACGTAATTGCCAGCCATGACGCCGCCTTTGTACGGCGATCGCACGGGCAAAACCGGCTTGAATATCCAGACCTACCTGCCATGCTTGTAGTCGCATTTTCGCCCAATCTCCATATCGTCAAGTAAATAAAAGTACGTATCCATGTTGCAGGCTTGCCTTTATACTACCGCGCGGTTGTTTATAAACTGCCCAATTGACACTAAATGGGAAATCTCAGGTGAAGTTCGTAAAGTATTTATTGATTCTTGCAGTGTGTTGCATTTTGCTGGGAGCGGCCTCGATCTTCGGTTTGTATAAATATATCGAGCCACAGCTACCCGATGTTGCCACGCTCAAAGACGTGCGCTTGCAAACACCCATGCAGGTCTTCAGTGCCGAAGGCGATCTTATCGCCCAGTACGGTGAGAAGCGCCGTATCCCGCTGAAACTCGACCAGATCCCTCCGGAAATGGTGCATGCGTTTATCGCGACAGAAGACAGCCGTTTTTATGAGCATCACGGTGTGGATCCAATCGGTATCTTCCGTGCGGCATCCGTTGCGCTGATGTCAGGCCACGCCTCACAGGGTGCGAGCACCATCACTCAGCAGCTGGCGCGTAACTTCTTCTTAAGTCCTGAGCGCACGCTGACCCGTAAAATCAAGGAAGCATTTTTGGCCATCCGCATTGAGCAGATGATGACCAAAGATGAAATCCTTGAGCTTTATCTGAATAAAATCTATCTCGGTTATCGCGCCTATGGCGTGGGTGCCGCAGCGCAGGTTTACTTCGGAAAAGACGTGAGTCAGCTGACGCTCAGCGAAATGGCGGTGATTGCGGGTCTGCCTAAGGCACCGTCAACTTTCAACCCGCTCTATTCCCATGACCGCTCTGTTGCCCGTCGCAATACCGTGCTGGCCCGTATGCTGGATGAGAAATACATCACGCAGGAGCAGTACGACCAGGCGCGTGCTGAGCCGGTTGTCGCGAATTATCACGCCCCGCGCATTGAGTTTTCCGCGCCGTACCTGACAGAAATGGTGCGTCAGGAAATGGTGAAACGTTATGGTGATAACGCCTATAACGACGGTTATATGGTTCACACCACTATCACCAAGAAAACCCAGCTGGCCGCACAGGAAGCGCTGCGGACCAACGTGCTGAATTACGATATGCGCCACGGTTACCGTGGCCCGTCGAATCAGATGTGGAAAGTGGGCGAACCGGCGTGGGATGAGAATAAAATCGTCCAGTCGCTGAAAACGCTGCCGGTCTACGGGCCACTGTTCCCGGCGGTCATTACCTCGATTGACGACGCGCAGGCCACTGCGACGATGTCTAACCGCGCCGTAATCAGCCTGCCGTTCAGCGGTATGCGTTGGGCACGTCCTTACCGTAATGACAACGCACAAGGCCCGACACCGAAGAAAGTCTCTGACGTGGTTCAGCCAGGTCAGCAGGTGTGGGTGCGTAAAGTGGGCGATGTCTGGTGGCTGGCACAGGTTCCTGATGTGAACTCCGCCATCGTCTCCCTGAATCAAAACGACGGCGCGATTGAAGCGCTGGTCGGTGGTTTTGATTTCAATCAGAGCAAATTTAACCGTGCAAATCAGGCTGTGCGTCAACTCGGTTCGAACATCAAACCGTTCCTGTACACCGCCGCGATGGATAAAGGGCTGACTCTGGCCACTATCCTCAATGACATGCCGATTACCCGATGGGATCCGGGTGCAGGCCAGGACTGGCGTCCGAAGAACTCACCACCGACCTATGCGGGCCCAATCCGCCTGCGTCAGGGGCTGGGTGAGTCGAAGAACGTGGTGATGGTGCGTGCGATGCGTGCGATGGGCGTGGATTACGCGGCAGAGTATCTGCAGCGCTTCGGCTTCCCGGCTGCCAACATTGTCCATTCCGAGTCACTGGCGCTGGGTTCCGCATCGTTCACTCCGTTACAGGTGGTGCGCGGTTACGCGACGCTGACTAACGGCGGTTATCTGGTTGACCCGTATTTCATCACCAAAATTGTGGCGGAATCCGGCGAGGTTCTGTTTGAAGCCAAACCGAAAATCGCCTGCCGCACCTGTAATATTCCGGTGATTTATGGCGATACGCAAAAATCAGCAGTGTTGTCTGATGACAACGTGGAAAACGTTGCCACCTCGGTGAACAACAACAATAACGCCGTGCCAACGCCGCAGCTGGAACAGGTTCCGGCCAATTCTCCACAGGTGGATGCAGAGCAACAGTACGCGCCGCACGTTATCAGCACGCCGCTGTCGTTCCTGATCAGTGACGCGCTGAACTCCAACATCTTCGGCGAACCTGGCTGGATGGGAACAGGCTGGCGCGCGGGTCGTGATCTGAAGCGCCACGACATCGGTGGCAAAACCGGGACAACCAACAGTTCGAAAGACGCCTGGTTCTCCGGTTATGGCCCGAACGTCGTCACCTCGGTCTGGATTGGTTTTGACGATCACCGCCGTGACCTCGGTCGTTCGACCGCTTCCGGCGTGATCCCAGATCAAATCTCCGGGGCAGAAGGCGGCGCGAAGAGCGCACAACCGGCGTGGGATGACTACATGAAAGCCGTGCTGGAAGGCGTGCCTGAAGAGAAACAGACCCCGCCTCCGGGCATCGTAACCGTGACTATCGATAAGAGCACCGGGAAGTTGTCCGACGGCGGCGGTGGCAGTCGTCCGGAATACTTCATTGACGGGACTCAGCCCACGGAACATGCGGTGCATGAAGTCGGAACGACTATCATGGACAACGGTCAGGAACATGAGTTGTTCTGATGAGAGTTTGAGCCAGGCGTTTAGCACCTGACTCAACCCGATAAAAAAAGCCGGTCTGCGTAATGCATGACCGGCTTTTTTATTGGCAATTTTTTCCAGGATAACGCAGGGTTCAGCGGGTATTGCGTGTCAGGAAATCATGAGCCAGGAATAATGCGCTGACGTTACGGGCTTCGCAGAAATCAGGCTGTTGCAGCAATTCCATCATCCGCGCAATAGGCCAGCGGGTTTGTGGTAAAGGCTCGGGCTCATCGCCTTCCAGACTCTTCGGGTACAGCCCTTTCGCAATCACAATGTTCATGCGGCTGGAGAAATATGAGGGCGCCATCGTCAGCTTTGCCAGCACGTCAAAATGCCCGGCGCCGTAGCCAACTTCTTCCATCAACTCACGGTTAGCGGCCTCCAGTACACTCTCGCCCGCGTCGATCAGCCCCTTCGGGAAACCCAGTTCATAGCTTTCGATCCCAACAGCATATTCGTGGATCAGCAGCAGATCGTCACCAATGACTGGCACGATCATCACCGCTTCGCGATCGGATGGACGCATGCGTTCGTAGACGCGTTCCGCGCCATTACTGAACGCCAAATCTACAGATTCGATGGTGAATAAACGCGAGCGCGCTACGGTTTCCACCTTCAGAATTTTTGGTTTTTGCAGGTGTTGTGTCATTTCATCCCCAACTTTTATTCACCTGACTGCGGGTGTCGTAATGGGTTCATATGGATTATTGAACATTGCTATCAGAAAACATTGTGCGTTAAGGCGAGCCTGAACCGCAATCTTTACTGCGTATAAGTTACCCTGAGAACAGCCTGTTCAGTGCAAATCGCCGGATTTTTGTCTCTGATATCGAGCAAAAAGAACGCGTTGCCATGTTCACGTCACACTTTTGCTGTAACAAAAACCAGACCGATTCAAAATAGGATTATACCGATACCCATTAAAGTACAATTACGGATACTCTCTAACGTGGTGTTTTTATAATTAAAACACGAGTGCATAAATATCAGTCAAATAATGAAAACCCTGTAGAAAATAGGGTAGCGTGCAAAACATGCATGAGGTTTATGTCTTTTCAATTTATGTATAATACTTTCACAGAGTTGACGTAAGTCGCCCACGTCAGAACGGGGATCGGATGAGCACAGTAGTCGTGACACTGGTGTTGTTGTGTATCGCAATCATTGCCACTGGAAGTTTCTTTTGGTTTGCCTTGCGACGCCGCCAACGCGACGAGTCCGTTGTACATTTCCCTACCCCCAGTCAGCGAAAACTGTCGCAACAAGAGCGCGACGCCGTAGAACGGTATCTGCGACAAAGTGAAGGGCTGGGACAAACGCCGATCACTCACCGCAATAATCTGATTATCCTGCGCGATAAACTCATCCTGACCACCAAAAGTGAACACGTTTACAGCTTTAAGCGCGCCATCACTCGCTACGGCGTGGCCAGCGAAGACACCAACAGCGGACGCTATTTTCTCGATGCGACTGAAATTCACCTGCCACCCTTCTGGGAGCAATACATAGCGCAGGAAAATCAGGTTGAGCTGATTAAAACGCAATCGATGCCTCTGGTGATCTCCCTCAATGGTCATACGCTGGCGGACCACGTTTACGAAGGTCCGGCACCGGTTTCAACTGTTCTTCCCTCCCAGCCGCAAAATGCCTCGATTCGTCATGAAGAAAGCGAACATATCGAGATGGTAAAGGTGCGCCGTGAAACACGCGAAGAGCACGCACTTACCCGCTCGAGCGGTGTAAAAGAGGCGCTGGCAGTTTCCGGTATTTTGCTTTTGCTGTTTATTACGTTGCTCAGCCCGGTAGTATTTTTGCCGTGGTTACTCACCCTTGCAGCAGTGCTCGCAGGATGGGTCAGCTGGCGGGTGATTTCCGAACGTTTAGGTAAAAACCGCAAAGAAATCCATTGTCTGCGGGGCTTACCTAAACGTTGGGGACTGTTTGGCGAATCTAAGCAGGGGGATATCAGCAATATTTCGCTCGGCACCGTCGACCTGATTTATCCACCTCACTGGCAACCGTTTATCGGCCGCGACCTCGGCCAGCCTACGGATATTGAGCTGTATATGAACAGCCACGTCGTCCGCCAGGGCAGCTATCTGTCGTTGCATGATGAAGTCAAAAAATTCCCGCTCCAGCTTTGGGGAAAGAATCTGGTGCTGGCGACCAGCGCCTTCCTGTTGCTGCTTATGCTGCTGGTGTATGTGCCTCTCGGTTTGCCGCTGAAACTTAGCATAGCGTGGCTGCAGGGGGCGCAAAGTGCACAGGTCAACAGTGTGCAGGATCTGGAAAAAACAGCACTGCGCGTCGGCGATACGTTAAAAGTCCAGGGTACTGGCATGTGCTACGTGCCACCGGCGGCCAACCGCAGCGCCTCGGGTTTTCTGCCGTTCGACTGTTCAGGGATTTACTGGAACAACGCCGCACCGCTGCCGGTTCCGCAGTCTGAAATTATTGATGCCGCCACCGCGCTGCAAACTACCGTGAACAATCAGATGCATCCGGGTGAAAATCTCGAGCAAAACATCAACCCGCAGCTGGCGACCGCGATAGAGAAATCCGGGATGATTTTACTCGATGATTTCGCCGATATCGTGCTGAAAACCGACACGCTGTGCGGCAGCAAAACCAACGAATGTGTACGCCTGAAAAATGCGCTGGTGAATCTGGGGAATTCCAATAACTGGAGTTCGCTGGTGAAACGCGCGAAAGCGGGCTCGTTACAAGGGATCAACGTCCTGCTGCGACCGGTCAGCGCGCAATCGCTGAGTGAGCTGGTAAATAACGCGACGTCTTCCTTCTTCATACAGGAAACCCGCCGCGCCGCAGAAAGCCTGAATAGCCCTCCTCCGGGTGGCTTCCTTATCAGCAATGACGAAGGCCGTCAGCTGGTGGAACAGCCAGTACCGCCGGTCGGATTGTACGGTAATCCGCCGCAGGATCAGTGGAAGCAGTTGCAACACCTGTCGACCCAACTGCTGCATACGCCGTTCAGTGCTCAGGGTGTGATCACCAGTATCAGCATCGATGCCAACGGCACACGCCATATATCGCTGCACAGTGAACCAGATATTTCGACACTCTGGCGCTATCTGGGCACCAGCCTGCTGCTGTTTTTGCTGCTTGGGGTTCTGCTGGTCAATACCGTTCTCTTTATCCGCCGTTTTATCAAAGATAAGCGCCGTATCGACGACATTGAGCAGCATTATAACGCCTGCTTTCACCCCACAATGATGCCCGTACCGACGCATACCCTGAGCTGAAACTCAGGGTGGCTCTGCGCCCCCCTGAGAGATTATGCTATTCTGACGCCCTTCCCTGCTTAGGTTTATTCTCTCCTGCCATGCACAGACTCGCAGGATATGGAGTTTTCATGCCCCTTGATCTCGACTGGAACAATATCGATACCGTTTTGCTGGATATGGACGGTACGCTGCTTGATCTGGCCTTCGATAGCCAGTTCTGGTTGCAGGACGTGCCTCAGGCGCTGAGCCTGCAACGCGCTATCCCGCTGGAAAATGCCCGCCAGATAATTCATGACGAATACCTGGCCGTCGAGCACACCATGAACTGGTATTGCTTTGACTACTGGAGCGAGCGGCTGGATCTGGACATCTACCAGATGACCACCAACATCGGCAAAAATGCTAAACTTCGTGATGATACGGTGCCATTTTTACAGCATTTGCGGGCAAGTGGCCGCGAAACAATTTTGCTGACCAACGCGCATCCTCACAGCCTGTCAGTGAAGCTTGCGCACACGGGTTTGGATAAGCACCTTGATTTATTACTTTCCACCCACACATTTGGTTATCCAAAGGAAGATCAACGTTTGTGGGCTGCCGTGCAGCAGCAAACGGGCTTTCAGCCCGAGAGAACGCTGTTTGTCGATGACGGGGAGCCGATTCTGAATGCGGCAAAAACCTTTGGTATCCGCTATTGTCTGGGTATAGAGAATCCGGATTCAAGCGGTGCGAACAAGTCATTTCAGGGACATCCTTCGATCAATGACTACCGCGACCTGTTGCCTTCGATTCACCCGATAACAGGCCCGGCTCAGTAGTTCCGGCACGTTTCAGGGGGAAAGATGAAAGGTAAAAAGGAAGAAGACGACAACGCAGTGCGTCTCGATAAATGGCTATGGGCGGCTCGTTTTTATAAGACCCGTGCGCTGGCGCGCGAGATGATTGACGGCGGTAAAGTGCATTACAACGGCCAGCGCGGGAAACCGAGCAAGCTGATGGAACTGAATGCCGAAATTACCCTGCGTCAGGGAACCGAGGCAAAAACGATTATTGTACTAGGGCTGACAACTCAGCGCCGCAGTGCGGAAGAAGCACAAACGCTTTATCAGGAAACCGAGGCCAGCATTGCCAGCCGGGAGAAAATCTCTCAGGCGCGGAAAATGAATGCGATGCCCCATCCGGACCGACGTCCGGATAAAAAGGAACGCCGCAACCTGATCAAATTTAAATATGGCGACGCAGAATAAACGTCGCCAAACAGAGAGAACGTTATGTCTAATCACGACCAGTTACACCGTTACCTGTTCAACCATCACGCTGTGCGCGGCGAACTGGTTTCACTCCACGAAACTTTCCAGCAGATCGTTGCCGGGCATGACTATCCGGCAGATGTCCGTAACCTGCTGGGCGAAATGCTGGTCGCGACCAGCCTGCTGACCGCCACGCTCAAATTCGACGGTGACATCACCGTACAATTGCAGGGTGATGGCCCGCTGAAGCTGGCGGTGATTAACGGTAACAACCTTCAGGAACTGCGCGGCCTCGCGCGTCTGCAAGGCGAAATCAAAGAAGGCAGTTCGCTGAAAGAGATGATTGGCAACGGCTACATGGTGATCACCATTTCCCCGACCGCTGGCGAACGTTATCAGGGCGTTGTCGGTCTGGAAGGAGAGAACCTGGCTGAGTGTCTGGAAAACTATTTCATGCAGTCCGAGCAGCTGCCAACCCGTATTTTCATCCGCAGTGGTGAAGTGGAAGGCAAGCCAGCGACCGGCGGTATGCTGTTACAGGTTCTGCCTGCTGAAGAGACCGATCCGGAAGAATTCAGCCATCTGGCGCAACTGACCGCAACCATCAAAGCCGAAGAGCTGTTGAATCTGCCCGCCAATGAAGTGCTTTATCGCCTGTATCATCAGGAAGAAGTCACTCTGTACGAACCGCAGGACGTGTGTTTCCGCTGTACCTGTTCGCGTGAACGCTGCGCCGGTGCACTGCTGACGTTGCCTGATGATGAAATTCTCGAAATGCTGGAAGAAGATGGCAAAATCGAGATGCACTGTGATTATTGCGGTTCAGATTATGCATTTGACGCGATGGATATGGCGACACTGAAAGCCAGCGGCAACGTTGTCTCCGGAAATGATAACGTTCACTGATCGTTAACTCACTAAATCGAAGGGACTTTCTGCTGAAAGTCCCTTTTTTGTTGCTTGTTTATAACGTCCTTGCACAATTTGTTGGTATTCCATCACATTTCCAGAAAAAAATTCACATCTCCCGTTAATCTTTGATAGCTATCGCTGTTCGTGCGCGATAAATACCTACAATTACAACTAATTTATCCCTAAAGGCCTACGCCCTTTGGGGTTCTATGTGCAGGAAAGGAGCAGGGAAATGCCAACCACTCTCGGGATCACCGCCGAAACACTCGCCCGTTACGGGATTCATCAAAGCAGTCAAATCGTCTATAACCCTGATTACGACACCCTTTTTAAAGAGGAAACCGCACCGGGTCTGGAAGGTTTTGAGCGCGGGCAGGTGACAGAACTGGGCGCAGTGAACGTCGACACCGGCATTTTCACCGGCCGTTCGCCGAAAGATAAGTACATTGTTCGCGACGACGTCACCCGTTACACCGTCTGGTGGGCCGATCAGGGCAAAGGCAAAAATGATAACAAACCGCTGTCACAGGAAATCTGGTCATCGCTGAAGGCGCTGGTCGGTAAACAGCTTTCGGGCAAACGGCTGTTTATCATTGATGCATTTTGCGGTGCAAACGCAGACTCCCGCCTGAAAGTCCGTTTTATTACTGAAGTGGCCTGGCAGGCGCACTTCGTGAAAAACATGTTTATCCGCCCGACCAACGAGGAACTGGAGAATTTCGAGCCGGACTTTATCGTGATGAACGGCGCGAAATGCACCAATCCGGACTGGCAGAAGCAGGGGCTAAACTCAGAAAACTTCATCGCCTTCAATCTGACCGAGCGCATCCAGCTGATCGGCGGCTCTTGGTACGGCGGCGAAATGAAGAAAGGCATGTTCGCCGTGATGAACTACCTGTTGCCGCTGCAGGGCATTGCCTCCATGCACTGCTCAGCCAACGTCGGTGAAAAAGGCGATGTGGCGGTCTTCTTTGGCCTTTCCGGCACCGGTAAAACCACGCTCTCAACCGATCCAAAGCGTCAGCTGATCGGTGATGATGAGCATGGCTGGGACGATGACGGCGTCTTCAACTTCGAAGGCGGCTGCTACGCTAAAACCATCAAGCTCAGCCAAGAAGCCGAGCCAGAAATCTTTGGCGCGATTAAGCGGGATGCATTACTGGAAAACGTCGTGGTCAGCGCAGACGGCAAAATCGATTTCGATGACAACAGCAAAACCGAAAACACCCGCGTGTCGTATCCGATTTATCACATTCAGAATATCGTAAAGCCCGTCTCGAAAGCGGGTCATGCCAGCAAAGTGATCTTCCTGACTGCCGACGCCTTTGGCGTTCTGCCACCGGTTTCCCGCCTGACGGCTGCCCAGACGCAGTATCATTTCCTGTCAGGTTTTACCGCCAAACTGGCCGGCACCGAGCGCGGTGTCAACGAGCCGACCCCGACCTTCTCCGCCTGTTTCGGCGCAGCGTTCCTGATGCTGCACCCAACACAATACTCCGAAGTGCTGGTCAGGCGCATGGAAGCCGTCGGCGCGCAGGCATATCTGGTAAATACCGGCTGGAACGGCACCGGCAAACGCATTTCGCTCAAAAATACCCGCGCTATCATTGATGCTATCCTCAACGACACCATCGATGACGCAGAGACTTTCACTCTGCCGCTGTTTAATCTCGCTGTACCGACCGCGTTACCGGGCATGGATCCGCAGATCCTTGACCCGCGCAATACCTACGCCAGCCGCGAACAGTGGCAGGAAAAAGCGCAGCATCTGGCACAGCTGTTTATTGATAACTTCGATAAATATACGGACACGCCTGCCGGCGCGGCGCTGGTTAGCGCAGGCCCTCAGCGTTAATCTTACTCACATTTCTCAGGCGCGGATCCCGCGCCTTTTTTATTGCAAAAATTTCTGCACGTCGCACTATGACAGCACTGCTTGCATTGATTTCACAGGAGCTGATTATGGCCACTATCACGGTTCGCAATCTGGATGACGAGATTAAAGATCTGCTGCGCATCGCCGCCGCCAAAAAAGGGCATTCGATGGAAGAAGAGGCGCGTTTGATTCTGAAACAGGCGTTAACCAGCACCCCGCCCAATTTCGGCCTTGGCAGCCAGCTCCGCCAGCGTTTCTCCACGCTGAGCCTCAATCCTCTGGAACTTCCGCCAAAATGATCATCCTCAATACCTCCATCATCCTTGAGATGATCAATCCCAAGCCGCATAAAACCGTTCTGCAGTGGCTCGACGCACAGGATGCCAGCCAGCTGTATCTTACCAGCCTTGGCGTCGCCGAACTTTTCTCCTGGGTCGACGGCCTGCCAGATGAACAGCCCAGGGTTCCGCTTAATGAAGCCTTACTGGAGATGCTCAATCACGATTTCGCCGGACGGCTGCTGCCCTTCGACGCCGCCAGCGCCCTGCACTATCCCCGCGTGATGACCTTATCAAAGCAGGCAGGCGTGACGATGAAAGAGCGCGATATGCAGCTTGCCGCAATATGCCTGAGCCATCAGGCGTCGCTGGTAACAGATGATGTCGCGGTGTTTTCGCACACGGGTGTGGTCGTGGTGAATCCGTGGGATGTGGTGGAGGCG
The DNA here is from genome assembly GCF_965118895.1 of Rahnella inusitata. Taxonomy (GTDB): domain Bacteria; phylum Pseudomonadota; class Gammaproteobacteria; order Enterobacterales; family Enterobacteriaceae; genus Rahnella; species Rahnella inusitata_A. The sequence goes on along the minus strand of NZ_CBCPJJ010000015.1, from coordinate 755 downwards.
CCGAGATGGCGGGAGGAAGCGGCGGAATATTATGTGATGAGTCGGAAGACTTAAAACGCGGCTCACGTACTCAGGTGCCGCACTCCGGCTATGTTTCAGCAACGCCAGCTATTGCCGCAAAATCCCGCCATTCCACTATTTTAAAGAAGGATGAGCAGGTTTGCTTTGCTCCTCCCCCTGCGAAGGGGGAGGACGGGAGAGGGTATAGCTGGCGATGGCTGTGTTAATGTTCTGGCCTAATGATCGGTGACACCAATGTAAAAGGATATCATCCTTAACCAACCGGTTTCTGTTGTACCGCCACCGCTTTAAGCATCTCTACCGGTAACGGTAAATAAGCTCTTATCCTCAACCCACCCCGGTCACTTTTTCCGATATCTAACGTCCCCGAGTGCGCATCAATAATACGCTGGACGATAGCCAGTCCAAGACCGGTGCCGCTGGTGGTTCGGGCACTTTCACCACGCACAAACGGCTGGAACAGATGCTTGAGCTGATCCGGAGCAATGCCCGGGCCATCGTCTTCGACCTGGAACCATGCGCGCTGAAGCTCGCGGCCACTGCTGACTTTGATCCAGCCGTCACCGTAGCGGGCAGCATTCACTACCATGTTCACCACAGCACGCTTTATGGATAACGGGTGCGCATTCACCAGCAATTCACCGTCCGCCAGACCAGAGTCAATCTCACGCTCATAGCCACTTTCCGTCGCAATGACTTCACCCAAAATACCGTTAAGATCGGTGATTTCGGTA
>NZ_CBCPJJ010000014.1:0-329471 GCF_965118895.1 Rahnella inusitata | reverse complement strand
CTTCAATGTCTTTATTGATCGACTCTGCAAGATACCCATCGCCGTCGCTCATCATTTCTGTGGCTAAACGGATGCGCGTCAGCGGGGTGCGTAAATCATGGCTGACACCCGCCATCAGTAAAGTGCGGTCATCGGCCAGCAGTTTTACACCGGCAGCCATCTGGTTGAAGGCTCGCGTTACCGAACGGACTTCAGACGCGCCGTATTCACGCAGCGGCGGAGGGATAATCCCTTTACCCACCTGCAACGCAGCGTGCTCAAGTTCCACAAGGGGTCGGTTCTGAATACGAATGAATAGCCATGCGCCGCCGATCGCCAGCAACATAATCGCGAGCGTATAGCGGAACAGCGGGGAAAAATCACCCTGATGGATTTCAGTAAGAGGAACGCGTACCCAGATGTCAGGCGATAGCCAGGTTTTCAGCCATACCACCGGCGTGTTTTTGTTTACTTCCACACGCACGTCAGTCGGCCCACCGAGCTGCTGGGCCATCTGCTGACTCAGAAATTCGTAGTGCTGCGCCCAGCGCAGACCGCTCTCCTCAGCCGCAGAGTTGGTATAGAGAGAGATGCCCAGTTCGCGATAAATCTCGCGACGAAACGCCGGTGGAACTGCCAGCAACGTGCCATCTTCCAGCTGCAAACGGTCTGTCATCAGCATACGGACTTCGTATGCCAGCACCTTATTGAACTGCTGCAGGCTCGGTAAGATGGCGAAGTTCAGCACCACCAGATAGGTCGTCACCAGGCTGACGAACAGCAAGGTGACGATTAATAACAGTGTTCGGGCAAACGAGCTACGCGGTGAAAAGCGTATTCGTCTCATGCCTTACTGCCGTCCGGGACGAAGACGTAGCCCAGACCCCAGACGGTCTGGATATAACGCGGATGCGCCGGATCTTCTTCTACCATGCGGCGCAGACGGGAAATCTGCACGTCGATAGAACGCTCCATTGCACTGTATTCACGGCCACGCGCCAGATTCATCAGCTTGTCACGGGACAGCGGTTCACGCGGATGGCTCACCAGCGCTTTCAGGACGGCGAACTCACCACTGGTCAGCGGCATAGGCTCATCTTCGCGGAACATCTCGCGGGTACCGAGGTTCAGTTTGAACTTACCGAACGAAATCACTGCTTCTTCCTGAGAAGGTGCGCCCGGCAACTCGTTGGCCTGGCGGCGCAACACGGCACGGATACGCGCCAGCAGTTCCCGTGGGTTGAATGGCTTAGGGATGTAGTCGTCGGCGCCAATTTCCAGGCCGACGATACGGTCAACTTCTTCACCTTTCGCCGTCACCATAATGATCGGCATCGGGTTGCTCTGGCTGCGCAGGCGGCGGCAGATAGATAAACCGTCTTCACCCGGCAACATCAAATCCAGCACCATCAGATGGAAGGATTCACGGGTCAGCAGGCGATCCATCTGCTCGGCATTCGCAACGCTGCGCACCTGGAAGCCCTGCTCTGTCAGATAACGTTCTAAAAGTGCGCGCAGACGCATGTCGTCATCGACAACCAGAATCTTGTGATTTTCTTGCATGTAACTCTCCCAAAGGCGTGAATGCCTGAAGCTTCTATTGTTAGAAATATGAGCCAAAACAGACAGCGTTTAATGGTATATATTCTAGTCGAAATTGTAACAATGAATACGGATTTCCTAATTTATCAACAATATCAGAGGAATCTACCGTCATCTAGGATTGGTTTGTTACGGTTTGTCGCGATCCCAGTTGGACATTTTTTACACACCCCCTGACCTCAACGGCTCAACACTCAACCATTACATTTCAATAGTTCATTGATAAAAAGAAATTTCAGAAACAAGATTAACTTAAAATAAACGAATAAATATAACTCTTTACTGCAGCCGCTGATATTTCAAGAAACTCACTTACCATAACTATTAAATTAAAATGTTTAATAAAAGGGAATTTGTAACGTCCACCCCCGATTAAATCATTTAACCAAAACACCAAATAATCATCTGGGTGAATTAAAAAATAACGAATGATCATTTAAATGAATATAAAAATCCCGGCTTTATAAAGCTAACGTGATAATGATCGATACACACTATTCAATGTGTAAAACAGTTGATAGAATCCGCGTTCACAGGAATTTGATTAGTATCACGAATATATTAATCAAGCGTGCCTGTGACTAAACTCTTGATTTTTTATTTCAGAATGGACGCGAAAATGAAAACGACATACAAGCTCATAGTAAGTGGGTTACTGCTGGCATTAGCCGGTAACAGTTATGCGATAGATGGAAGAATAAATTTTCACGGTGAGATTATAAAAACCGCTTGTATCATTAATGGTGGTAATGATGTTGAAGTTGAATTAGGCACCTATTCTGCGGCACAATTCCGCGAGATTAATGATACGTCACCCAATATTCCTTTTACTCTGCCACTGGCTAACTGCCCTGTTGCAAAGGTGCAAAATGACCCCATCCCGCACTTTCGTGTGTGGCTGGAAGCTGAAGCGGTAGACGCAACACATCCAAATTTAGTGAAATTAGGAAATAGTTTTGGCGATACTATGGCCGACGGTGTAGGGATTCAGATTCTGGATGCCGCAACAAAAGACGTGATGCTTCTCAATACATTACCAACCATAACTTACGACATCAACAGCGCTACGATGAACGTCAATCTGCTGGCGAATTATCAGTCCTACAAAACCCCTGATCTGATCACTGCAGGTCCGGCTGATGCAAGCGTCAATGTAACGCTCGATTACCGTTAAGCCACTCCTCAGAGGCAGGCCCAGTAAAATGGGCCATTTTTCATTACCCGGGTAACGGAATATCTATCATTCATTACTGGATGCAATCATCTAAATGCGTAATATCATCAATTCAATCATTACATTTACTCTTCTGTTTTTTCTACCGATTCAGCTGAGCTATGGTGGCGGAATTCTTGTGGGCCGCACGCGGGTAATTTATGAAGCAAATAAAAAGGAAGCTTCATTACCCCTTAGTAATAAATCTGACAGTAAACCCTTTCTGATCCAATCATGGGTCGATAATGGTGATGGTAAAACACGCGGGCCTTTTGTCGTGACCCCACCGTTATTCAGGTTAAACGCTAATGAGGAGAATAATTTACGCATATCGTATACAGGTGGTGAACTGCCCAGGGAGAAAGAATCGATATTTTATATTAATGTCCGGGCTATACCTTCTACGCCGAAAAATGAATCAAACGAGTTACGACTCGTCATTAAGACAAGGATAAAACTTTTTTATCGCCCTGATAAATTACAAGGGAAAGCATTTGACGCTTACAAGTTACTGACTTTTTCACGCGTCAATGGTCATCTTATTATCAATAACCCCTCTCCTTATTACGTGGTATTCAGCTACCTGATCGTCGGTAACAGCATGCTTAAGGATACCGACATGATTGCACCAGGCAGTCAGCTCAACGTGACATTACCTGCGAACAATACCGGTAATACCGTTGAGTGGAGAGCAATCAACGACTACGGCGGAGATACCGAGCCGGAAAAGCGAGCGCTTTAGTTTGACCACGCGTTAATTCGCCATCAGGAAGATCAGGGAAGACGACTATGGGTAACGAAGCGCATACACAAATACCGGGAAACAGCACGTATGCTCCCCGTCAGCAGGGTAAAACCTTAGCGCCTGGGGTAAGTTGTATTTTTTTGTGATCACATTTCTTGTTCATTCAGTCCACGCTGAAGAAGTCTATTTCGATCCGAGATTATTGGAAAACAATGGTCAGGCAGCCGAAAATGTGGATCTTTCTGTCTTCGCACTAAGTGAAAAGGCGCAGGTTGCCGGTGTCTATAACACTGTAATTTACGTGAATCAGGAAAAAGCATTACAGCAAAACATCCGCTATGACCAAAAGTCTGACGGCTCTTTGAGCCCGGAAATCACTCCTGATTTGCTTCGTGCGTTGAATGTTCGCGTTGATGCCTTTCCGTCCCTGATGCAACACCCGCATGACGCACCACTTAACAACCTGACCTTATATATTCCGGCTGCGGATGCAAAGTTCGATTTCAACAGAATGCGTCTGGATTTCAGCATTCCACAAGCCGCTATGGAACGTAAAGCCAGTGGCTATGTTGACCCCAAAAAATGGGACGATGGCGTACCTGCTCTATTTTCTAACTACGCATTTTCGAGCTCACAGCGGAAGAATAAAAACGGCAGTGATGATTCCAGTCAGTATTTGAATCTGCAAAATGGCTTGAATCTGGGCGCATGGCGCCTTCGCAACTACAGCACATACAGTAACAGCGATGGCCAGCAAAGCTGGGATGCAATCTCGACTTATGCGCAACGGGATATTAAATCCCTCAAGTCTCAGTTGCTAATAGGCGAAAGCTCCACGCCGAGCGATCTCTTTCCCAGCCTGCAATTTACCGGTGTTCAATTGTCTTCCGACGACAATATGTTGCCCAACAGCCAGCGTGGCTTCGCACCCACCATTCGCGGCATTGCCAATTCCAATGCCGAAGTGACCATCAGACAAGACGGCTACATCATTTATCAAAGCTATGTCGCGCCGGGTGCGTTCGAAATTAATGACCTTTATCCTTCGTCTTACAGTGGTGATCTGGAAGTAACGGTTAAAGAAGCCGACGGCACGGAACGCAAATTTAACCAGCCCTTTTCTGCCGTACCCGTTATGCAGCGACCTGGGCGTTTGAAGTACAGCAGTACCGTTGGCCGCTATCGCTCGAACGATAGTGGCGATAAAGAACCGGAATTTGCACAGGGCACGGTGATCTACGGGGTTTCAAATGAAATAACCACCTATGCTGGCTTATTAGTGTCGCCTGATTATGTTTCGGGTCAGGCAGGGATGGGTTTCAGCCTGTTGGCCCTCGGTTCGGTATCTGTCGATGTGACTCAGGCTCAGACCCGACTGGACGACGACCAAAATAGCAGCGGTCAGTCCTATCGTTTTCAATACTCAAAAAATGTCGAAACAACGGACACTAACTTTTCCGTAGCCAGCTATCGCTATTCGACCAGCGGTTTCTACGATTTTGACGAAGCTAATCAGTCTCAGGACAATGCGTCTCAGGATGGACATAAACGCAGCAAATACCAGGCCAGTGTTAATCAGGCGCTATGGGAAGGGGCGAGTCTCTATTTATCGGCTTATCAGCAGGACTACTGGCGCAGCACCAACAAAGAGAAAAATATCTCCCTCGGCATGAACACCAGCTTGTACGGGATCAGTTACAACTTCTCTTACTCTTACAGCCAGATGGAAAATCAGGAGAACGATCAGCAGTTTGCACTGAATATGCGCGTTCCTTTGAGTCGATGGCTACCACAGAGCTGGGCGACATATAACGTCACGCATCAGAAAAATGGCGACACGCGCCAACAGGTTGGCCTCAGCGGGACTGCACTGGATGATTACCGGCTCAGCTATTCCCTTCAACAAAGCCATGCGGATCAGGGGGGTGGCGACAGCAGTAACCTGAATGCATCCTATCGCTCATCCTACGGCACAATGAATGCCGGTTATTACTACGACGATCATTCACAGCAAACCAGTTATGGCCTTGCAGGCGGCATTGTTGCCCATGAAAAAGGGGTCACGCTTTCTCAGCCGCTCGGCGACTCTTTTGCACTGATTGATACCAATGGCGCCAGCGGTGCACGGGTGCAAAATATTCCCGGCCTCAAAACAGACTGGCGAGGCTACGCCGTGGTGCCTTATCTCACTTCTTACACTGAAAATCGAATCGTGATTGATACCACCACATTGCCGGCAGATGTGGATGTTACAAATACTTCTGAACTGGTTATCCCTAATAAAGGCGCCATGGTCGTTGCACATTTCGACGCCCGTATTGGCGTTCGCGTATTGATTAAACTCACGCGTTCTGACGGATCTGTTGTGCCTTTCGGCGCTGTGGCGGTCAGCGAAGACCAGACATTAGAGAATATCGTCGATGATGGCGGGGTTCTGTATCTATCCGGCGTCAAAGTCGATCAACCCATCAGATTACACGTGAAATGGGGCACCAGCGTAAACCAGCAATGCAAAGCCAGCCTCAATCTCAGGCAAGCAGCAGCCTCTGTTCAATCCGTCACGAGCCCCTGTGTTTAAGGACATAAATAATGAAGAATAATGCCGGCAAAATATTTGGGATGGTGCTGATCATCCTGGGCGCGTGCGCTGCCCCGTGTTATGCGAGCACGGCTATTTGTGAACCCGCTACTGGCGGCGCTACCTCTTATGAAAACATGATTTTGCGTGATGTACGCAGCGACGAAAATTCGAGAGGTAATAGTTTCGAGGAGACACTCAATAGCAGTCAGCAAAATTATCAGATCACCTGTAACTGCTCAAATACCGATGCGGCGAGCGCTAATGGGGTGTTAATTATGTACAGCCTGCAAACATCTTTACCCCTCGGGCACACGACAAATTACTATAAAATTAATGATCACCTGGATGTCATGACCCAAATTGCTATTCCGAAAAATGACTATGTTACCGTGCCCACCGCCAAAGCAGTCAGTGATGGAACACATCACTGGGATAAAGAAAATACCGGCATCTGTCAGCAGCAAGCTTCGCAGGATAACCTGAACACGGGCTCGCAGGGGAAAGTGACATTTTACATCACTACGCCTTTCGTCGGCGAAATCACCATCCCGCGTACGGAAATTGCCCGCATTTACGCCTCTTCCGCCACGGTAACAACCACCGCACCACCGCTGGGCTCGCCCGTCGCCATTATTTATCTCAGTGGCACTCTGAGAGTACCGCAAAGTTGTGAAATCAATCAGGGGGAAATCATCGCAGTCAATTTCGGCGCTATTCAGGTAGGTAAATTCACTAAAAAAAACACCCCTCCGGATGACTACCGGCGCGTGACTTTCAATATCCTCTATGACTGTACGCAAAGCGGTCTGCCTATTATTCCTGCCAATAATAAACTGCTGATGACCCTCGATGGCCAGGACGTTCAGGATCAGTACTATCTGGTAGCCCGACGTCGTCCGTCCGATAATAAAGCAGATATAGGGATCGTCGTCGAAGATGCCGGTGGGACTTACGTGCCATTTGCACAAGGTATATTGCCGATGAATCAGAATGGGCTGGGGAAAATTACGCTGACGGCCTTTCCAATGAATTTGGTCGGCGGTGAACTGGATACCGGTGCTTTTGACGCCACTGCCACGCTGAAAGTCGATATTCGCTAATGAACGAATGATACAAAAGGCCGCGCAATCATTTCTTGCAGCGCGGCCTTAACCCTAATTCACAATCTCAATACTGATTAACCGGCTGTCCGCTCGTCCGCGATCGTCAACGGCGCGAATGCGGTACTGGCCGTTGTTGATCGGGCGCCAGTCGATGGCGGTTTTGCTGGCCGAGCTGCCAAGGTAGATGTCATCGACAAACCAGTACACCGTTTTGCTGTCAGCGTCGGTCACCGCATTGAAAGAAATCCGGTCACGACCCTGCTGGGATTGTCGCAGCGTATAAGTGGTATTTTTCAGCGGCGAGGTAATGCGCGGAGGATTGCCGCCGACATCAACGCCGTTATCTTTGCAACGGTTCACCGGCGGTTTACGCTTCGGCAGTCCGGCCTGCGCAAACACGTTCGCCAAGTCCGATGGCCAGAACTCGAACACTTCGATGCGGGTTTCGTCTTCATCAAAAGGCGGGCACGCCACGTCGCCGGTCAGTTTATCCAGCCGCACCGGGCGATAAACGGTGTCGACTTTGATCGGCGACTTGCCAGGAATGAACCAGGTTTTGCCTTTTTGCTGACACCACGGCGTGGGTAAATCACCGCTGGCGAGGCAGATATCCACTCGTTTTAGCTGTTTAGGGAACGGGCGTCTGGGTTCCTGTAACGCCGGATAGCTGGCACTGATACTGTCAATAATGTTGAAGAAAAGTGGCGCGGCAGCCTCAGCACCGACAAACACGTTGTTGCCCTTACTGTCGAAATTCCCCTCCCACACCACCAGTACGTAAGGGCCGAAAATCCCGACGCTCCACGCATCGCGAAATCCCCACGAAGTGCCGGTTTTCCAGTAGACCGGCAGCGAGGACGGCTGCTGCGCCAGCGTATCGCCGGGGCGGCGGTGCTGACGCAGCATGTCCAGCGTCATAAAGCTGGCTTCTTCGCTCAGCAGCCGGACCGGCGTAGTCGGACGAGGGTCGCTTTGCTGCATACGTAATGGTTGCAATACGCCACGATTAGCCAGCAGCGCGTACAGTTTTCCCAGCTCCTGCATCGTCACTTCGCCACCACCCAGTACCAGCGAGAGGCCATAGTGATTCTCACTGGACATGTTGGCGACGCCGGAAAGCCGCAGAAACTGATAGAACGATGGCTGGCGAAGCTGCGACGCGACGTACACCGCCGGAATGTTGCGGCTGAAATTCAGGGCATCGGTTGCGGTCACCGGCCCGAGAAAGCGCCGGTCGAAGTTCTCCGGCGCGTAAGCGCCAAACGCAGAAGGCACATCTTTCAGGATGGTCATCGGGTGCAGCACGCCCTGCTCCATTCCGAGTGCATAGATGAACGGCTTGAGCGCGGAACCCGGGGAGCGTTTGGCGTTGGTGCCGTTGACCTGCCCCTGAATACTGCGGTTGTAATAATCCGCCGATCCCATCAGCGCTCGCACGCCCATATCCCTTGTATCGACCAGCAGCACCGCCGCGTTCTGGATTCCACGGCTTTGATTGCGGGTAATAAACGCGTTCACCTGCCGTTCTATAAGCCGCTGCAAACCGGCGTCCAGCGTGGTATCGACGCGGTTATTCGTCTGGATTAACTGCTGATTTTGCTGGCGCAGCTGCTCGATAAAGTGCGGTGCGATATACGGCATTCGCTCGGGCTGACGCAGCGCCAGTGGCAGTTTAAACAGCGAAAGCTGGCTGCTATCGGTGGTGTACTGCGCCTGCCAGCGGACGAACAGACGGTTGCGCGCCTGCGTCAGCGCCGTGCCGAGCACGCCGGTTTTAGCATCAATACGAAAGCTCGGCGATTGAGGCAGCACCGCCAGCGTCAGCGCTTCCGGCAGCGTCAGGTCTTTCGGTACTTTGTCGAAATAGATCAGGCTGGCCGCGCCGATGCTCTCGATATTTCGACCATAAGGCGCGTAGTTTAGATAGGCTTCGAGAATGTCATGTTTGGAATAACTCAATTCCAGCTGCACTGCGCGCAAAACTTGCATGATTTTGCCCGACGGCGTGCGGGTATTGAGATGCCAGCGCATACGCGCCAGCTGCATGGTGATGGTGGAACCGCCCTGCATTTTGCCGCCCGCGACGTAGCTGCGCCAGAAACCGCGTATCAGGCTGAACGGATTGAAACCAGGATTGACGTAAAACCAGCGGTCTTCGTGCAGCAGCAAACCGTTGATCGCCAGCGGAGAAACCTGCTCCAGCGGCGTCCATAAACGGTAGCGGTCATCGTTGGCCAGCGTGATACGCATCAGCGTGCCCTGGCGGTCATAATAGACTGTGGAGAAAGGTTGCCCCTGCGAAAGCGGCGGATGCGGCCACAAACGGCAGGCCAGCACAATCAGCGCCAGTAAAAAGACGCCCATGGCAATGTTTTGCAGCAGGCGTTTCGCTGCTTTGAAAAATGCGGGAAAGGTAATCATCTGGCTACTCTGGAAAAGTTGCGCCCCGCGTTCAGAGGCGGGGCGCAGTCTTCAGTGAGTGTGTTGCACCCGCTGTTATTTATTGTCAGCCGCAGGCACGACAATCAGTTTTTTATCACTGACGGACAATGCCTGAACTTCGCGGTCATACATCGCCTCGCCATACGCTGGCGGGATCACAAAGCTGCCGGTGTTGGTGGCTTTGATCTGATACACAAACTCCTGCACGTCGGTACTGGCGCTGCCGTAAATGACCACGCGATCTTCGCGAATATCGCTGTAATCCGGCGCCCACGTCGAGCCCGATGCGGCCAGCGGCGACTGCCAGGATGCCGACGCATCGGCCTCACTGGTTTCGTTACTGCTGTCCGCTTCCGGTTCCGGTGGCGTCTGCTGTACCACTTCAAATCCACCCGGCAGCAAATCGACAATCGCCAGATTGCTCTGCCCTTCTTTCGAATTGGCGCGGACTTTCAGATGCACATTGATCTTCTGCCCCAGCGTCACCTGCGTGACCGCATTGCCTTTTTCATCGGTGTAATCACGGGTAATTTCCAGACCGCGCGAAATGGCTTTTTTCGGAGCCGCCAGATCGTAACCGGCCTGAGTGACCACATACCAGGCGGGCGCATCATTGCCGTTTTCGACCCGCAGCGCTTTCGCATCGGCGGTGAAATTGGCTTTGGCAAACAGCCCCTGAATGCTGGAAATCAACTGCGGTTCAACATTTTTGGTTTTGCTGATCTGCGTGATTTTTAGCGCATCCGGCGCCGTTGCCTGCGCCGCGACCTGTGCGGAATAACTCTCCAGCGCCAGAATACTCATCGCGGAGGAATACGTGGTGTAACGCTCTTCTTTCAGCGATTTGACCATGTTTTCCAGCACCTGCGGCGGAATAGCAGACACTTTTTCCGGGAAGTGGCGGGTGATCAGATACAGCCGCGTCGCGTCCTGTACCAGCGGGTCGAAGTAACTCTGCGTCCACCAGCCTTTGTCGTAAGCCTTGCTCAGCTGCTTCCACGTCGGTTGCAACAGCGTATTGGCTTCATCATCCATTTTCAGCATGCGGTAGGACGAGGCCAGATATAACGCGCTGAGATCGGTTTTCCACGTGTCAGGGTAGCGTTGTTGCAGCGTATCCTGCACCGAGGCCAGCGAACTGGTCGTGATTTCGCCCTGACGTGTCAGCAGATATACCGCCCACGCGCGCAGACGCAGGTTGTATAAATCGTCATTCTGATTTGCCGCCAGCACGCGCAGTGCCGCGTTGGCTTCTTCCAGCATTCCGGCCGGTAACGCCACGCCCGCGGCTTTAGCTTCCAGCAGATATTGCACCACGTAAGGCGTCACGAACGGATCGGTTTCCGGCGACGAGCGCCACAGGCCAATCGCGCCGCTGTCGTTCTGACGCGAGCGCAGGATAGCCAGCATGTCTTTCAGCTTTTTGCTGGTTCCGGCCTGACTCAGATTGCCTTTCATTTCCGGATGCAGACCTTCAAGGATCATCGGAATCGAACGGCTGACGATCTGCTCCGAACAGTAGTAAGGATAATCCGCCAGATATTGAGACAACCCGCTGGTCAGCACCAGTGGCGAATTTGACACCGCCGCCTTGCGCACCGCGTAGGCATCAAACATCTGACGCAGATTATCGACGTTCTGACTGCTGCCGCTCATGCGCCCCATAACAGACTGCGTACGGAATGGCATCGCCGGACGCACCGACGTACTGATCGTGCGGCGGCTGGTTTTATCGGCATAGGTCGCTTCAAATACCAGCGGCGCATCGCCTGGAACGGCGTTGGCACGCAGACGGAAGTTAATCACGCCCTCGCGTTTTTCCGCCAGCGACAGGTTCTGATCTGCTTTGCCGACCACTGCCAGCTGCGGCGGCACGCTAAGATGCACGGCGATCGCCACGCTCTTACCGTTCAGCCCTTCAAGGTTATTGCTTACGCCCACGCTGACGTCAAACTCATCGCCCGGCGCCACCATCGACGGCACGTTCGGCGTCATGATGAAGTTGTCACGCACGGTGGCAGAAGTTTGCGCTTTGCCGATTTTGTCCGGCGTGACGGAAATGGCCATCACGCGGATTTTGCCGTTGAAGTAATCCGGCACCTGATAATCGAACTGCTTTTCACCATTCACTTCGGTAATGCCAGACCAGTAGGCCACCGGCTTATCACGTTTACGTTTGAACGGATTGACGTTCAGATCCAGCCCTTCGCCGCCGTCACCTCCCGGTGCCGCAGCCAGCTGCATCAGCTTGCTAAATTCCGGCAGGATCAGGTCGAGGATTTGCGAGCTTTCCACGCCCAGCTCACGCTTGCGGAAGAAGTACTCCAGCGGATCTTTCAGACGATAACGCGCCACCTGCAGGATGCCTTCATCGACGGCAAACAGCGCCACCTGCTGCGGGCCGTCAGTCATGACCGTCATCGCCAGGTTTTCACCCGGTTTGATCACGTCAGGCGCCTCGACTTCCAGATAGTTTTGACGCGCTTTGGTGCTGATTTTAAACGGCATTACGCCATAACTCAGCGGGCTCATGAAGATTTCATCTGAATTCACATCACGCACAAACTGCACGTTGATGTAACCATTGCCTTCCATGCCCGCCGGAACGGTGATTTTCTGCACCGAACTGGTGGTATCAGTGTGGAACCACTGCCAGCTGTAGACTTTGTCTTTCTCGATGGTGATAAGACCGCTGCCGGTGTAAGGCGCATTGATCGACACTTCGATTTCATCGGCCGGCAGATATTCGCCCTGATTGAGTTTCAGCTTCAGCTCGGCGTTGCGGTCCAGCGAGCGGCTGAGGTTGGCGTTCCCGGCGACGCTATAACCGATGCGGTTCAGCACGTTACCCTGCGCATCTTCGACCACCAGCACGAAATCACCCGGTTTGTCGGTTGCCAGCGTCAGGTCATTGCCCTGCGCCGTCAGCGATAAAGGCTGTTCTGAAAGCTGCACTTCCTTCATTTTCGACTGGTATTTGTAAACGCCAGAATCCTGTTTGGTCAGTACAGAAATGTATTTCTGTTCGATCAGCGCCACTTTCAGCGCAGGCAGGGCGATTTGTTTTAGCGTCGGGTCAACGGCAATCACATTCAGATGACGCACCGCGCCGTGATTGATGTAACCCAGATCGCCATCCGGTTTTACACCGACCAGATAATCATACGGTGACACCAGCACCCGCGCGGTAGCTGACACTGAGCGTCCGCCACCGGCCACAAAGGCTTCCGACAGCAGTTGCAGCTGATAGGTCGCATCAGCGTACGATTTCAGATCCAGCGGAATCGTCGCGGCACCTTTTTCATCGGTAGTGCGGTCTTCCAGCTCCGTTTCGAAACCGTCGCTGTTCTGGCGATTTTCGTAGAACGCATATTCCGGGAACTGATCGAAGCTTGGATACATCGGGCGCAGCGTCAGTTTCGAGGTCACGCGATGATCCTGCGCAGGCGTACCGAACAGGTTTTGTACGTCAATATTGGCTTGTAATTCAGAAGGTTTGACCCAGCCTTGCTTACGTTCCGGCGTCAGCTGGAGTTTCACTTTCAGCTGGTCCGGCTCAAATTCCTTGACGTTCACCGAGGTGTGGCCGAGGAACGTCGAAGACTCATTATCTTTACCGATCAGATACAGATAGACGTTCCATTCACCGGTCGGCGAATTTTCGTCGGTGGTGTAACTCAGTTCGTTGAAACCACTGGCACCGAGCGTCAGCGGAAGGGTACTCATCAGCTTATCGCGCGGATCGTGAATTTCTGCACGCACCGGCACGCCCGCCAGACCATTGCTCCACTCGGCGGCACGAGTGATCAGACCGATATTGAATGTATCGCCCGGACGATAAACGCCGCGATCGGAGAACAGATAACTGCTCAGCGTGCGCGGGTCATTCGGAGTGATTTCGCCGTCGACGTCAAAACGTGAGAAGTCGAGGCCGCGATCGTTATCGCGATCGGCAGGCAGGAAGGAAACATCGCCCTCTTTTTCTACCAGGAACATCACCGGCTGACGTTCACTGGTGTAAACATCCAGCGCAGGGAATCGCACGTGGCCGTCGGCACCGGTGTTTTGAGTCAGCAGCGTGACGCCATTTTTCGCAATCACCGATACTTTGGCGTTACTGACCGGCGTACCGCTGTGAATCGACTGCACAAATACATCGCGGGTTTTATCCTGCGAACGCTTGGCAATAATCCCCAAATCGGTGACTACCACAAAGCGCGAATCACCGACCGGCGCTTCGTCCCCGCTCTGGTCGTCGTCCTGATACTGATTGCCATCGTCATCGGTGGCCGGTTTTTCTTCTTTCTTCTTCGGATCCCACTCCGACAGCGTCAGCAGGAATACGCCACGATGGGAGGCCGGATCGGTCGAAAGATAACGGGACAGATCGACGCCCTGATAATTCACTTCACCCGGCTTGTCGTTATTCACCGCCGTCTGATATTTGAAGTGCTCAGTAAAGTACTCGTCATTCAGACGGTTAAATTCCGCCGAAGAATACTGACGGCTTTTGAAGGAGACAATGTGTTGCAGCTGGCTTGGGATCACGCGCTTGATGTCCAGACGCATGCCCGGCACGTTGCGCGCCGCGACGCTGATTTGCTTATCACCGTTCACCGACAGCAGCGAACCCTGTGACATAAATTGCAGCGATTTCGGATAATCCGGTACCGCTACGATGCGGTAGACTTTTTCCGGCATTTTGTAGCCGCCGGAGGAGGTCAGCAAGTTGTCGATTTCCACCAGCATCGAACGGTGCGCAGGCGCATCGAAGCGGAAACTGAACTGCGGCTGATAATCGCTTTCGGCCTCATTAAGCTGAATGTTTAACGGCGTGGACTGCGCGAGCACGTTGTTTTCAACGCTTTGCACATCCCAGCTGGCGTAATCATCCGGGCCGGTCGCGGACTCTGAATCATTCGGATCATGCTGCGGCAGCAGCCAGACTTTCACCGCGCGGCGGATATCTTTGTCTTTCACCGCATCACTGAAGCCTAGGATCAGCGCACGCTGACCTTTCGAACCTTCGGCATCCACAACCTGCGCGCTGGCTTCGTTGACGGTCAGGCTGTAAAGCGTGGGCACGGAAACCCAGCCGTTACGCGCCTGTGTGGTGGTATTCGAGGCTACCGAGGCTTTCACACCCTCGCCTATCGTCACATGCACGGCACCGCCGTGATCGAGAGATTTCAGCGGTTCGGAATGCACCCAGGCATTGAGTTTTTTCTGGTCGTAGACCACGGAGTAATTCAGCGCGGACTCGGTTTTAGCGTTGCCTTCAGTCAGGGCGAGAGAAACCTGTTTCTCAAAGCTGGCAACGTCTACCGGTGCATTGAATTTGACGTTAAAAATCGCGCTGCGTTTCTGTGGATCCTGCGGGTCCTGATAGTACTCGGCCTCGCCCAGCTGATAATCAAACGCAGGCGCGGTAAATTCATACCTGGTCACCGCCAGTTTGATTTGCGGCGCTAGCAGCACGTCAGGGGTAAAATTCACTTCATATTTGGTGCCCATCGGCAGCGGATTTTTCGGCACGAAGGCTAACGTATAGCCGCTCAGCCATTTCCACTCGCCTTCGGCGGCAGGTTTCAGAGAAATCCCTTTTTCCACCACTTTGCCGACGTCAGTCAGCGGCGCGGCGGAATTTTTAAAGTAAAACGTCACCTGCTGCGGTGCCAGCTTTTGCGCGGCGTAGTTCACCGCTTCCGGGCCACTGACCCGTACGCTGGTTTCCTGATACACCATCGGTGCCGGTTCGATCGGCTGCGGACGGTTTAACCACCAGTGATAGCCGTAAACGGCCGCACCCGCGGCGCACAGCAATACCAAAATTGTCAGGCTGATGGCTTTCGGGTGTTTATCTACCCCGCCTTCCATGCGCGCAAAACTGCGCCTCAGTCCGCCGGACATTGCCGTCCACCAGACCGGCGCACGCCAGTCGATGTTGCCGACAACAGGTTTAATGACGCGACCGAGCAGACCGAAAATAAAGGCCAATGCGCGCAGGACGCCTTTTATCAATGTAAAAGGCAAACGCAGTAAAAATTTGAGTAAATCCATTTGTAGCTGTACCCCTAATCCCTGTGACCCGTTACCAGAAGTGATTTTTTGATAAAATTATTATGTATTCAAAATATTGCGAAAAATCTCAAACGGTAAGAAAACCGCAATAAGTACGGCGAAGGATAATAATTATTCGTTTAAAAAGCCATCAGATAAAACGTAGCATCCCGTCAGTTTTTTCGGCCAATTTCTGCGCTGTCAGTCACGCGATTGTGTGAAACAATGGCCGCAGGAATTTTGGAATACACACGTGTGGAAGGCGACAGGTAGCATGAAGACCAAACTCATTACCCGCGAAGGCTATGACAAACTCAAAACTGAGCTGGATTTCTTGTGGCGCGAAGAACGACCGGAAGTCACTAAAAAGGTAACCTGGGCCGCCAGCCTTGGCGATCGCAGCGAAAATGCCGATTACCAGTACAACAAAAAGCGCCTGCGCGAGATCGACCGTCGCGTGCGCTATCTGACCAAATGTCTGGAGCAGTTACGCATCGTCGATTACTCGCCGCAGCAGGACGGCAAAGTGTTCTTCGGCGCCTGGGTGGAAGTGGAAAACGACGATGGCGACATCAAACGTTTTCGCATTGTCGGCTACGATGAAATCTTTGGCCGCCGCGACTATATTTCTATCGACTCCCCGATGGCGCGCGCGCTGCTGAAAAAGGAAGTCGGTGACAGTCTGGTGGTCACCACGCCGGTCGGTGACGCGACCTGGTACGTCAATAACATTGAATACGTCAAATGATCAGCTAACTCTCAAAACGTGAGGCACATCGTCCTGACGGCTGGCATTTTCAGCCTTCAAACCGTATAACTGTGCCCCTGCTTTTTACGTCACTCACTAACGAAAAAACTGATACCAGACTTATGAATGATCAACTGAGCCGCATTATCGCAAGTGAATTGCAGGTTCGCCCGGAGCAGGTTGCTTCCGTGGTGCGTCTGCTGGATGAAGGTAATACCGTGCCATTTATTGCGCGGTATCGTAAGGAAGTCACCGGTGGGTTGGATGATACCCAGCTGCGTCAGTTGGACACCCGTCTGGGTTATCTGCGTGAGCTGGAAGACCGCCGTCAGACCATCCTCAAATCCATCGAGGAACAGGGCAAACTGAGCGACGATTTGGCCAAAGCGATCAACACCACGCTAAGCAAAACCGAACTGGAAGACCTTTATCTGCCGTTCAAACCGAAGCGCCGCACGCGCGGGCAAATCGCTATCGAAGCAGGTCTTGAACCGCTGGCAGAACTGCTGTGGAACGATCCGAAAAACGAACCTGACGCGACGGCTGCCCAATTTGTCGATGCCGATAAAGGCGTCGCCGACACCAAAGCCGCGCTGGACGGCGCACGCTACATCCTGATGGAACGTTTCGCCGAAGACGCCGCGCTGCTGGCGAAAGTCCGCGACTATCTGTGGAAAAATGCGCATCTGACTTCGCGTCTGGTCGAAGGCAAAGCGCAGGAAGGCGCGAAGTTTAGCGACTATTTCGATCATCATGAACCGATTGCCAAAGTCCCGTCGCACCGTGCGCTGGCGATGTTCCGTGGCCGTAACGAAGGCGTCTTACAGCTGGCGCTGAATGCCGATCCCCAGCACGACGAACCGCCAAAAGAGAGCTATGCCGAACAGCTGATCATCGATCATCTGGGTCTGCGCCTTAATAACGCCCCTGCCGACGTCTGGCGCCGCGCGGTGGTGAACTGGACGTGGCGCATTAAAGTGCTGCTGCACCTCGAAACCGAGCTGATGGGCACCGTTCGCGAACGCGCTGAAGATGAGGCGATTAACGTTTTCGCCCGCAACATGCACGATCTGCTGATGGCCGCCCCGGCCGGTATGCGCGCGACGATGGGTCTCGATCCGGGTTTGCGTACCGGTGTGAAAGTTGCTGTTGTGGATAACACCGGAAAATTGGTGGGTATCGATACCGTTTATCCACACACCGGTCAGGCTGCTAAAGCCGCGCAACAAGTTGCGGCGCTGTGCATCAAACATAACGTCGAACTGGTGGCGATCGGCAACGGGACGGCTTCCCGCGAAACCGAACGCTTCTTTATCGAGCTGCAAAAACAGTTCCCGGCGGTAAAAGCGCAGAAAGTGATCGTCAGCGAAGCCGGGGCATCTGTCTATTCCGCCTCCGAACTGGCGGCGCTGGAATTCCCGGATCTCGACGTGTCCATTCGTGGTGCGGTGTCAATCGCCCGTCGTTTGCAGGACCCTCTGGCCGAACTGGTGAAAATCGATCCGAAATCCATCGGTGTCGGCCAGTATCAGCACGACGTCAGCCAGTCACAGCTGGCGAAAAAGCTCGATACCGTGGTGGAAGACTGCGTGAATGCCGTGGGTGTGGATCTCAACACCGCGTCCGTGCCGCTGCTGACACGCGTTGCCGGTCTGACCCGCATGATGGCGCAGAATATCGTCAACTGGCGCGATGAGAACGGGCAGTTCCGCAACCGTGAGCAACTGCTGAAAGTCAGCCGTCTGGGGCCGAAAGCCTTCGAACAGTGTGCGGGCTTCCTGCGTATCAACCACGGCGACAATCCGCTCGATGCCTCAACGGTTCACCCGGAAACGTATCCGGTGGTGGAGCGCATTCTGGCGGCGACGCAACTGGCGTTGAAAGATCTGATGGGCGATTCCAATGCGCTGCGCGGCCTGAAAGCCAGTGAGTTTACCGACGAGAAATTTGGTATGCCGACGGTGACCGACATCATCAAAGAGCTGGAAAAACCGGGGCACGATCCGCGCCCTGAGTTCAAAACCGCGACCTTTGCCGATGGCGTGGAAACCATGAATGATCTGATGCCGGGCATGATCCTTGAAGGTTCGGTCACCAACGTGACTAACTTCGGCGCGTTCGTCGATATCGGCGTTCATCAGGACGGGCTGGTACACATTTCGTCTCTGGCTAACAAATTCGTCGAAGATCCGCATACCGTGGTGAAAGCCGGCGATATTGTTAAAGTCAAAGTGATGGAAGTTGACCTGCAACGCAAACGTATCGCGCTGACCATGCGTCTGGATGAGCAACCGGGCGAAGCCCCGGGGCGTCGCTCTTCCGCGCCCTCCGCAGGGGACAATCGCGATGGGCAGAAACGTCCAACACAAAACAAACCGGCGGGTCGCAATGCGGCTCCGGCAGGCAATAATGCGATGGCCGATGCACTGGCCGCCGCGTTGGGTAAAAAACGCTAACCTTTACGTTTTAAGCCATTAAACGAAAGCCGCTGAATTTTAGCGGCTTTTTTTATGTACCTTTTTTCGACACTTTTTAAAGTCTCTCCTAATGAATCAATCACTGCGGTAAATCAATAAAACAGAGATTCCACAGGCATAGGATATGCAACGCGGTAGGGACATCCGTGAAGAGGCACGCCTCTTTTCTTTTTGTCTTTTTACACGTACTAATTATGATAACTATTCTCGTTTGTACTTCCTTGCGTATTCAAACTACAGTTAACGTAAGGTCGATAATTGCGCACCAGGGACAATTTCTGAGCAGTTTTTTTTGCAACATAAATCGCATTTAAGTGGAATATCCGGGCACGGAAGCGCGGCGTAGCTTTTGCAACGCGGCCCCCACAAACCCGATCGCTTCGCGAGGAACTTATGCAACTTCAATCACAACGTGCTTACAAAATTACCGGCTTTTCTCATGAGATTAGCCCGGCGTATCGCCAGAAACTGCTGTCACTCGGCATGCTGCCGGGATCATTCTTCAACATCATCCGCGTCGCACCAATGGGCGACCCGATACAGATCGAAACCCGCCGCACCAGTCTGGTGGTTCGCAAGAAAGATCTTGATCTGCTTAAACTCGAAATGCTGGCCTGACTTCTTTGCGCAGGTCACATTAATCCCTGCGCGCTTTCCCCTTTCTCACACGCAGACCTGAACGTATGAAAGCACTGACCATTGGCCTGATTGGTAATCCCAATTCAGGTAAAACCACCCTTTTCAATCAGTTGACCGGTTCACGTCAGCGCGTAGGCAACTGGGCGGGGGTGACCGTCGAACGTAAAGAAGGCCAATTCTCCACCGAAGATCATAAAATCACGCTGGTGGATTTACCGGGCACTTACTCCCTGACCACCATCTCCGAACAAACCTCGCTCGACGAACAAATCGCCTGCCACTACATTCTCAGCGGCGACGCCGATCTGATGATTAACGTCGTGGATGCCTCCAACCTTGAACGAAATTTGTATCTGACCCTGCAACTGCTCGAACTCGGCATTCCGTGCATCGTCGCGCTGAACATGCTCGACATCGCTAAAATCCAGAACATTCATATCGATATCCCGGCGCTGTCTGCGCGTCTGGGCTGCCCGGTTATTGCGCTGGTGTCTACCCGCGCCTCCGGCATTAAAGAACTGAAATCCGCCATCGACCAGCTGCCACCGGCCACGATGCTTGCGCGCGTGACCTACCCTCCGCTGCTGCAAAAGGAAGTGGACGTGCTGGCCGCCGCCATGCCGTCAGAGATGGCGCTGCAACAACGCCGCTGGCTGGCTTTGCAAATTCTTGAAGGCGATATCTACAGCCAAACCCACGCCGGTAACGCGCAACAGCTGCTGCCGGAAGTGAAAGCCCGACTGGCCGCGCAGGAGCTGGACGATCCGGCGCTGCTGATTGCCGATGCGCGCTATCAGTCTATCGCCCAGCTGAGTGCTGAAATCAGCAACTCGCACCTCACCGCGCCGAATAAACTGACGCAGGTGCTGGACCGCGTGATCCTTAACCGTTTCCTCGGCGTACCGATTTTCCTGCTGGTGATGTACCTGATGTTCGTTCTGGCGATTAATATCGGCGGTGCGCTGCAACCGATTTTCGATATTGGTTCCGCGGCGATTTTCATTCAGGGCATGCAGTGGATTGGTTATACCCTGCACTTCCCGCAGTGGCTGACCATTTTCCTCGCGCAGGGTGTGGGCGGCGGGATCAACACCGTTCTGCCGCTGGTACCGCAAATCGGCATGATGTACCTGTTCCTCTCCTTTCTTGAAGATTCCGGTTACATGGCGCGCGCCGCGTTCGTGATGGACAGGCTGATGCAGGCGCTTGGTCTGCCCGGCAAGTCCTTCGTGCCGCTGATTGTCGGGTTCGGCTGTAACGTTCCGTCGATTATGGGTGCCCGAACGCTGGACGCCCCGCGCGAACGCCTGATCACCGTGATGATGGCACCGTTTATGTCCTGCGGCGCGCGTCTGGCTATCTTCGCCGTTTTCTCCGCAGCGTTCTTCGGGCAGGACGGCGCCTCCGTCGTCTTCTCACTGTATTTGTTAGGCATTGTGGTCGCCATCCTCACTGGCCTGCTGCTCAAATACACCATCATGCGCGGCGAAGCCTCCCCGTTCGTGATGGAACTGCCGGTGTATCACGTTCCGCATCTGAAAAGCCTGCTGCTGCAAACCTGGCAGCGTCTGAAAGGATTCGTGCTGCGCGCCGGTAAAGTTATCGTCATCGCCAGTATTTTCATCGGCGCACTCAACAGTTTCTCGTTCAGCGGCAACGCGGTGAATAACATCAATGATTCAGCGCTGGCCTCGGTCAGTAAAGTGCTGACGCCGGTGCTCGCGCCGATGGGTGTGCATAATGACAACTGGCAGGCGACAGTCGGTCTGGTGACCGGTGCGATGGCCAAAGAAGTGGTGGTCGGTACGCTGAACACCCTTTACACGGCCGAACACATCACTAATGAAGAATTTGATGCTGCGAATTTCAACCTGATGGACGAACTGGGTGGCGCGGTAAAAGAGACCTGGCAGGGGCTGAAAGATACGTTCAGCATCAGCGTGCTGTCTAACCCGATTGAAGCCAGTAAAGGCGATGGCGAAATGGGTGTCAGCTCGATGGGCGTAATGAGCAGCAAATTTGGCTCAGCGATTTCAGCCTACAGCTATCTGATCTTCGTGCTGCTGTACGTGCCTTGCGTGTCGGTGATGGGGGCGATTGCCCGTGAAACCAGCCGCAGCTGGATGACCTTCTCGATCTTCTGGGGGCTGAACGTCGCCTATTCTCTGGCAACGTTGTTCTATCAGGCAGCCACCTTCAGCGATCATCCTGGACACAGTACCACTCTCATTCTTATCGTCCTTGCCTTCAACGCGCTGGTGCTTATCGCCCTGCGCAAAGCCCGCAGCCGCGTCAGCGTAAATTTGCAACCGCGTAAAGCGTCAGCCTGCTGTGCGTCCACTACCGACGGCGATTGCCACTAGGAGACATGATGGCCAGTCTGATTGAGGTACGCGACAGTCTCGCACTGGCTGGCCGGGCGGATGCCCGCCAGCTCAGTCTCCAGCTCAATATCCCGCAGCCGCTGGTGCAGGCGATGCTTGAAAGGCTGGTCGCCATGCGTAAAGCCGAGGCCATAGAAGCCGACGACAGCTGCCTCTCCGGCGGCTGCAAAAGCTGCGCCGAAGGTAAAAAATGCCTGACGGTCAGCTATCAGCTCATTTCGCATTGATTCGAATCCTTTCTCAATAGCCGCACTGCGGCTATTATCCTCAGGCCGCAAACGCGCCGCAGGAACCCGTATGATCGACAGTGAAATCACTTTCCGCAAACTCGAAATTTTCCTCGCCTATATGGAAAAACAGAATATCAGCCGCGCCGCCGAGCAGCTCGGGCTGAGCAGCGTCAGCGTGCATCGCGCGCTACATTCTCTGGAAGAAGGTTTGCGCTGTCCGCTGTTCATCCACAAAGGCCGCAATCTGTTGCCACTGCCTGCCGCCGAAGCGTTGCTTGAACACGCCACGCAGGTCATCGAACAGATGGAGCACGGCATTCAGGCCACCCAGCGCGCCGCCGGATTTGGCGACAAACGCCTGAAGCTCGGCACGCTGTATTCCCTGACGCTGGAAACCATTCCGCGCCTCATCATGGGGCTTAAACTGCGCCGTCCGGAACTTGAGCTGGAACTGGTCATGGGCTCGAACAATGATTTGCTGCACAAGCTGGAAGACGGCCAGCTCGATGCCATCCTGATTTCCACCAGTGACTCCAGCATCGACGCTCAGCGTTACGATCAGCTGCCACTTTTTCAGGATGATATCTTCCTCGCTGCCCCCGCCAGTTCAGAAATGGCAACCGAGGGCACGGCGGATTTGCGGGATTTTAAACAGGAAAAATTTGTCTCACTGGCCGAAGGATTCGCGACTTACCACGGGTTTCAGGAAGCGTTTCAGATTGCCGGATTCGAGCCGGATATTGTAACGCGGGTAAATGACATTTTCTCGATGCTGAGTCTGGTGCAGGCGGGCGTCGGGTATACGCTGATCCCGGGCAGAATGAAGGGAGTGTATGAAAATACGGTGCGGTTACTGCCGCTGGCCGAAGCCTACCAGATGCGCCAGACCATCGCGCTGGTGTTCCCGCACAGCCGCGAGCACGATCCCAACCTGCTCGCCCTCGCAGCCGAAAGCCGGATGTATGCGCTAGCGAGCCGCAAGCGCTGAAAGGCGCTCGCTGTTTTGCGCAATTAACACCACCGGCCAATGCGTTTTGTCCGGATGATCACTCCATATGGCAGATTCCGGAATACTCACACCGTCGTACCGCATTCTGGTGCCATCGTAAGGGTAAAATTGGCCTTTCTCAGTATCCAGCACGAAAACCACTAATCCGGCAGAGTCTTGCGCAAGCCGTTTCCACAATGCCCGTCCGCCGGTGTATTGCTCATTATCACTCATCAGTGTGAGATTTTTTTTAGTGACCAGCGTTTCATATAACAAGGTCGCTAAACGGTAATCTCGCATTCCTGAATTGACGACAACACCTTCGATTTGAAATGCCTTCTCGTCTTCCCAAAACTCGCGTACGTCGAGAATTTCGTCATCATTTTTCCGGCGGGAAAGTTCCAGCGTGGCAATCACGTGGTGTCGCTTTTCGCCACGGTTATCTGTTCTGGTTTGCGCTTCTGCAATGGCGATAAACGGAATTTTTTCATCATAAATGACCAACATGTCGACATTGTTGAAATGTATCTCATCAATGATCTCAAACCGTCGGGCCAGGGTAGCTGTGCTGTACGATCTGTCGAGCACTATCATTTTTGAATCCCCGCGAATTAAAACTGGCATGATATCCCTTCATGTAAAGAGGCAACCCTTCAATCAGCAATTGAAGAGTCATTGGACAATAGCATATTGCGCAATACTCCAACAAAAAGGAACGCGAAATATACAAATTACTTTTGTAATTCAGCGTATTACTGAAAAACGTAACACACCAAAAACATCAGTTCATGCCCAACCTATCACAACAATTTCTACCGCTCATTTTCCCGTAACCGCGCTGCGAGACGTCTCGCAACCTGCATGCCGGACTGGCATAAGGACAGCGCTTCGCCCTGTTCCATCGCGCGTCGGGTGAGGCCGCTGAGCACCGCGCCGGGGGGCATTTCGATTGCCAGACGCACATCGCGCTCATACGCCGCGCCCATTGCGTCACGCCAGTTCACGGTGCGCGCCATATTCATCGCCAGATCGTCGGCGATTTTCTCCGGCTGCCAGTAAACACGTCCGGTGGTGCCGCTGAGATAGCCACAGGTCGGGCGGCAAATCGTCACCTCTTTGAATGCATCCACCAGTTTTGCGGCAGGTTCATCGAGCAACGCACAATGCGATGGCACGCTGACCGCCAGCCGGTGGGTTTTCTGCGCGCCCTGCACTTTGGCAAGCGCCATCACTTGCTGCATCGCGGCGTCACTGCCGGCGATCACCAGCTGGTCTTCGGCGTTAATATTCGCCAGATAAACCGGTGATTCAGAGGTGTTGACCTGCGCCACTAATGCTTCGACTTGATGCTGACGCAGGCCGGTGATCGCCGAAAGGCCAAACCCCTGCGGATACGCCTGCTGCATCAGTTCGCCGCGCAACGCGACCAGTTTTACTGCCTGTGAGAAATCGAGCGCACCGGCGATCACCGCGGCAGGAAACGCACCGATCGACAGGCCGCTGCAAAAATCGGCCTCGATACCCTCGGCCAGACATTGTTTTGCCCAGACCACACCGGCAATGAGTAAACAGAGCTGAACCGCACGGCTATCGCGCAAGGCGTCGGCGGTGTCTAAGAGCAGGACGTCTTCGCCGAGCGCGCGGCTGGCCTGCTCAATCAGGGAATGCGTCAGGGCGTTGTCCGGTAAACGGTGCAGCATTTGCGGCACCTGCGGCCCCTGACCGGGGAAAGTAAAGAGGATTTTCATCGTGCTCCTTGCTGGTGGCAGACCTCAGCCTGCCGGCGATTGCCACGGGTCCCGCACCCGCAACGGGCCGGTGTCAGTTTTCAGCATCACGTCACCACCACGCAGCCATTCGCTGAGGGCAAAACCGCCCTGTGGTGTATTGATCTGGACATCGGCGCGACACACGAGCCGCTGAAGCTGGTCATAAAATTCGGTGAACTGCGCGCGGCTGACCGGTGTGTCGCAGCGCACCAGCAAATCCAAATCGCTGTCGGCATGCATCACCGGAAGGTCACTGGCCAGCGCATAGGCACAGCTGCCCGTCACGCCCCATATAAAAGGCAGCTGCATTCTGCACAACGTGATCAGCGCCTGCACCGGTTGTTGCGATACAAACGGTGAGTGCAGAAGCACATTGACGTCGCTGACCAGTGATTCCGGCGTCACCACCCGCACGATCGCCGCCGGGCTAAGCCAGGCGGCGGCACGCTGAATGCGTGTCAGCCCGCGAATGCCCACCGGAACAGCGCCGTCAGCACGCGCATCGCGACGCACTACCAGCGGCAACGCGGTGCGCCAGCTGCTGTTTACCCAAGCAGGTAAAGCATCGTTACTGTCGAGCGCAGAGCGGTCATCTGTCCAGATAAAATCATGGGCACGCGGTTGAGACATCGTTTTCGATCCTTTCTTATCAGTGAAGTGAAGCGGTCAGCGTGATAAACAGCGGCAGCGTCACAATGCACAGCACCGAGCTTATCAGCAGAGACGCTTCGGCATCCGGCGACTGCACACCAAAACGGTTACCGAATACGATGCCGAAGAAACCGGCGGACAGCGCAATCATCAGGATCGCCGTCACCGCCACCTGACCGCTCAGGCCAAACGCCAGCACCAGACCCCAGGCGATAAACGGCTGGATCAGGTTTTTCGCCACACAGGATAACAGCACCGGAGCGTTAATTTTCAGCTTACGGGCGGAGAGGATCACACCGGTCAGGAACAGCGCAGAAGCGGTCGCTGAAAGACCCAGAGGCTTGATCGACGCCAGGAAGATTTCCGGCATTTTAATGCCAATCGCCGCCAGAATCACACCCAGCAGCGGTGCCCAGACGATCGGTTTTTTCACCGAACGCCACATCAGCACCGGCAACAACGCCAGTGATGAGCCCTGATTTTCGCCGCTCAGACGTGCTTTTTCACGTTCCAGAATCAGCAGGCAGAACGGCGTCATCAGCACCGAACCGCAGGCGATAGAAACCGCCACGGACAACGACGTTGAAGGCGCATCACCCATCACGCTGCTCAGAATAGGCAGACCGAGCGCGGCATAGTTTGGCAGCGCAACAGTCAGCGTCAGGACGGCAGCATCCTGTGCAGACTTCTTAAACACTTTGGTGCAGATAAAATAGATGGCCGCGTAGGTTATCCACATCGCCAGCACCAGCACCAGAATCAGCGGTGACTGTTCGACAATGCCCGACCACGGCGTTTGTACGGTCGCTGCAAACAGCGCAGCGGGTAAAGCGAAATCCATCACAAAAATATTCAGTAAAGAGACATTCTGGTTATCCACCATTTTCGCTTTCCCGGCATAAAAACCGAGGATCATGATGACGAAAATAGGGGCAAGCGCGTGCAAAATTACGTAAGTCATAGCGAGTTTCCTGAGACAAAAATGAATGCTCAGTCAGCGCCGGTGCGATGGTTTTTTTAGTATGACAGTCCAATTGCAGACAACAGCAGGCTCGCACCCTGACCAATCATCAGGGCGGAACCCGCAATGCGGCTGCGTCACGCTGTTTGCAGGTGCGTTACCGGTTGAGACTGAAAGTAGTTAACGAATTACCATTCCTGGCGCATCTGCTGGCGAACGCGCTGCGAGCTGGCGCGGTTTTCGGCACCCAGACGATTGCTGAGGCTTACGCCTTCTTTGCGTGCGTCCTGGATGTTTTGCCAGACCGTGTTTTCGACACGGGCGATATCGTCAGGCGTGGCGCTGTCGGGATCGGCGATGTCGAGCAGTTGCGACAGCAGCCCCAGCGTGGCGTAGTTTTCAATGTCGTAGGCCATCGGCGGAATGGTCGCCGCCAGTTTTTCCAGCGCATCGACAGAGCGCAATGTGATACGAGCGGCGGATTCTTTCCCCATCGCGTGGATCATCACGCCGTTATTTTTGAAAGCGATCAGCTTGTTGGCCTGATAGCCGTGCGCCAGAAACGCACCGGACATCGCTTTGCCGACAATCAGCCCGACAACCGGATGCCCGGCCAGACGCGCATTGGCGTAAGCCCCTGCGGCACCGGCCAGCGCCTGATGAATACCGAACGCTTCTTCGCGACGTCCATACGCCTGACTTGGCACATCAATTACCGCCACGATAGCGCGCTTGGTGGCTGCGTTGGCATCGGCGGCAATCACATCGTTGACGATTTTCGCCAGCGTCCAGCCTTCCAGCAAACCGACTTCACCGCCCGCGGCGCGCGGATAATGATTGTTTTTATCCGGCACCACGGCGATGAAACGCACGGCCTGATCGTTAATTTTGCCGTCTGCCGCTTTAACGGAGGGGCACAGCCCGGCCACCGGCGTGGCGTCTTTGATCAGTTCGGCGAACCAGTAATCACCCCGGCTCACAGTGTGGCTATCAAAAGTGCTCATGCGCGATCCTCCCGGTTAAACAAGGCTTCCGTCACGTCACGGCTGGCCTGCTGCGCGGTGTCAAAACCGGTCAGTTTTGGCAGGTAATAATCATAATTATCAGAACGGTGTGTCGCAGGGACGCCCTTTTTGATGAAGGCCAGTACGTTGTCTTTCACTTCAATAAGGGAATCTTTGACCAGCGCATCAACAAAACCGCTGTGATAACGCACTTCGCCGCCGGTCATGCTCCAGATAAACGGACGGTCGCGGGAATCGTATTCATCGATACCGGCTTCCTGTTCGATCACCTGCGGGCCGTTCAGGCCGAGGCGCGCTTCGCGGGTGACAATCAGATAGCTGCACAACGCGGCGGCAATCGACATCCCGCCGAAGCAGCCGACGGTTCCGGCCACGACGCCAATCACCGGCGTATAGCGGCGTAAATCCACAATCGCGGCGTGAATGTCGGCGATGGCCGCCAGCCCCAGATTGGCTTCCTGCAAACGTACACCACCGGTTTCCAGCAGCAGAACCGCCTGCGTCGGGATACCGTTGCGGTTATCCTCCGCCGCCATTTCCAGCGCAGCGGCCATTTTGGCTCCGGACACTTCGCCCATGCTGCCCCCCTGGAAGCTGCCTTCAATCGCGACAACCACCGCAGGCTGGCCGTTAATCTGGCCTTTGGCGACGACCATACCGTCATCGGCCTGCGGGACGATGCCCTGCGGTTCCAGCCACGGCGACATGATGCGATCGAACGGCCCCAGCAGTTCGCGGAAAGTCCCGGCGTCCAGCAATTTGCGGGCGCGCTGACGGGCATTCAGCTCGATAAAGCTCTGATCGGCATCAGTTTGCATGTTCAGCCTCCTCAAAAACCTGTTCGATACGCAGACGGGCAACCCCTGGTGTGGCGCCAAAATCATGGATGTCGAGGCGACCTGCCGGTAATTCGCGCAGGGTACTCAGACGGTCGAAAAAGTGCTGCCACAGACTGTGGCTGCCATCGACGGAAGTGGTTACTGAAATCTTCAGCGCCTGCGTGGCGTGAGGTTCATACAGCGCTTCTAAGTCGCCGGAACCCACCACGCCGGCCTGGGCGTGAACTGCCAGCGGTTGGGCCGCCGGATAACTAAATTCAAAACGTTCCATAACACCTCTTTTTACTGATGTTAGTTAATTTGTATCGTGTGCGGCTGGCTGACGCTGTCAAGAAACAGGGTTGCGGCCAGTAAATCGGCGGCACCGCCGGGTGATGTGTTATCGGCCAGCATGCGGTGCTCGAGATGACGTAATAACTGTTTGCCCGCCATCGTTCTCATCCCGCCGGCAGCGAGCACCGCCTGCGCGCCCTGATGCATGGCGTTCAGCGCCGGTAATCCGCCGCGTGACAGTACGCAGGTATCGCAAAGCCGGGTCATGACCGCCAGTAAGGCATCGACCTGCGCTTCGCTTTCGCTGGCACCGAGTGAACGGCTGCGATGGAGCTGCGGCAGCGCGCAGTCGATAATGTGCGGGAATCCGCCCTGAGCCTCTTCGCGCGCGCCGGGCACCTGATAACGCTGCACCGCGTGCGAGCCTTTACTGAATTTTTTCGGGCTGAATGCGTCGGGCAGCGCAGCGATTTTTGCAGCGCGCCGAGCAATGTGTTGCGGCAGCAGGCTTTCAGGCTGCATGGCGACGGCGCTGACCAGCAACCCCATCGCCCAGATAGCGCCCCGGTGCGTGTTGACGCCGCCAGTTTCCGCCATCATCTGCGCCTCACCTGCACGGCCTAAACGTCCGATGTCCTGACGCAGGGCGATATCCGCCGGGCGCTGCCAGCTGTGTAACGCCAGCGCATAGAACGTCGGGGTCAGGCTGTGCGCTGAACGCACCATCAGATCCAGATTCAAATCCTGATGTGCACCAGAACTCCGGCTGTCCACCAGCCCCGGTTTCGGGCTAAGCCGCGCTTCGTCGATCAGCGCCTGCGTCGCCGTATCTGCCAGCCTTTCGGCCAGTTCTTCCGCTGTCAGCACAGCGCCAATCGTTAAAGTCTGCGGCATCGTCATTACCAGCTACGGAATTTTGCGGGCGGGTTATACAAGCCGCCGGACCAGTCAACCAGATCGCTCACGCTGCCAGCCGCCAGTAATGAACGGGTGGCGTCGGTGCGGCGAATGCCCATGTCTTCCGGGAAGACCACCAGTTCCTGACGGCGCAGGTCAGCAACGCGTTTAGCATCAACGCCCAGACCGATGTCAGTGATCCCGGCCACGGCGGCGACCATCGCACGGCGTTCTTCCAGAGAGCGGGCGCGATACAGATAGGCAATCCCTTCCTCGGTCAGCACATGGGTGACGTCGTCGCCGTAAATCATCACCGGTGCCAGCGGCATACCGGATTCTTTACCCACATCGACCGCTTCGAGTTTTTCCACGAACGTCGGTTTGCCACCGGCCTGGAAGGTTTCCACCATCTGCACCACCAGCTTTTTACCGCGCGCCATCGGGTCCGGCTCTTCGATCATATCCAGCCAGGCAGGCGTGGCGTGTCGGCGACCGTGCGGGTCATGTCCCATGTTTGGCGCACCGCCGAAACCGGCCAGACGTCCACGGGTCACGGTGGAGGAGTTCGCGAGGCCATCAACCTGCAAGGTAGAACCGATGAACATGTCCACCGCGTACTGACCGGCCATCTGGCAGAACGCGCGGTTAGAGCGCATCGAGCCGTCCGAACCGGTGAAGAACACGTCCGGACGGGCGCGGATATACTCTTCCATCCCCAGTTCGCCGCCGAAACAATGAACGGTATCTACCCAGCCACTTTCGATAGCAGGGATCAGCGTCGGGTGCGGGTTCAGTGTCCAGTGTTTACAGATTTTGCCGCGCAGGCCGAGCTGTTCGCCGTAGGTCGGCAGCAGCAGTTCGATAGCTGCGGTGTTAAAGCCAATGCCGTGGTTCAGCGACTGCACGTTGTGTTTGGCGTAGATGCCTTTGATGGCCATCATCGCCATCAGCACGTGAACCGGTTTAATCAGGCGCGGATCGCGGGTGAACAACGGTTCGATGAAGAACGGCTTATCAGCCACCACCACGAAATCAATCCAGTCGCCGGGAATATCGACGCGTGGCAGATCGCAATCGTCTTCGACCAGTTCGTTGACCTGCGCAATCACGATGCCGTTTTTAAAGGCGGCGGCTTCGACCAGCGCAGGGGTGTCTTCGGTGCTCGCGCCGGTGTAGAGATTGCCTTTGCGGTCCGCTTTGAAACCGGCGATCAGCGCAATGTTCGGCACCAGATCGACGTACAGGCGGGAATAGAGTTCGATGTAAGTATGAATAGCCCCGATTTCCATCTGACCGTCTTCCAGCAGCTGCGCGATACGCAGACTTTGCGGGCCGGAGAAGGCGAAATCGAGTTTGCGGGCAATGCCGCGTTCGAAGAGATCCAGATGTTCGGCGCGGCTGACGCTTGGCATGATCATATGTAAATCATGCAGCTTTTCAGGGTTCACTTTGGCCAGCGAGCGTGAAAGAAAATCAGCTTGTTTCTGGTTATTCCCTTCCATCACCACGCGGTCGCCGGAGGCAATCAACGCTTCAAGAATAGGAATGATTTTATCGGTGGGTAGCACTTTACCCTCGGCCACGGAACGGACACTGTCGATACGCCGTTGTTTTTCATTGCGGCGGGTGTCCCACACTTTCGTGGTCTGCGGATGTTGCGGCATGCCAAACCTCCCTGGGTTGAGCTTGCTGAAGCCTTCCCGACGTGACGAAACAGAAAGAACGGGGGAAGTTCAGGCAAGTGGCGGTTGCATCACATTGGACCTGTTTAGGTAACGGGTTAAGTGTAGGAATCTAAAGGGAACCCATCAATTAAGCGCTCTGATACTTCGTTACTCTAAGAGTAACGATTAAAATTAACGTCGATAAATCAGTAAAATGGAGAATTCAGAAAGGGAGGCGGCGCACAAAACGAGTGGAAATAAAAAGGGATGCGCAGCGGCATCCCTCAGTGTGGTTCAGAACCAAAGCCTTATTTGAAGACTTCAGCCGTTGCAGAGATTTTCTTTTTCTCTTGGGCTGCAATCACAACGTAGTATTTGCCGCCTTTTTCATCAGCCAGTTTGGACAGCTCATCTTTAGCATCCATTGGCGCGGTGTATTGATTGCTGGTCGTGACCACGCCCAGGCTGGTGTAGCCTTTCTCTTTGGCTTCTTCTTTGGTGATCATATCCGCCGCCATGGCGTTGATAGAAAATAACCCGGTCAGCATTGCAGCAATGATAATTTTATTGGTTTTCATGACATTACCTTTAAATAGAATGAATAGTTTTCAAAAAGCCGTCAGGATATGAACGTAAGGTATCGTTGCGCTGGCATGACCTTCATGGTTAAACGCCAGTAAACTCCCCAGAGACGCAAACAGACAGGCGTAACAACTTACGCTTGCCATTCACTCCGTCACATCGACTTAAGTATTGGTCACCTTTGGAAATTATCCAGAAATTTGAAAAAAATATTTACATTGCCTTTCATTTTGCAATCAGGAAGGACTCAACCATCGAACAGAAGGCGTCCGGATGCGAGATAAACGGCGCGTGTGAGGCCTTGGCCATGATTTCAGAGCGTGACTGCGGCCACAGATCATCCAGCAACGGCACCACTTTGCGTGGCACCAGACCGTCCAGCGCGCCATAAATTCGCAGCAACGGCACGGTCAGCGCAGTCATTGGCTGGCGCAGATCGACGCTGCGCAAGATGTCCAGGCCCCCGTTGAGCACCTCAACGCCCGGCATCGGCAAACCGAGCACGACGGATTTCAGCAGACGCGCATCCTGCCGCGCGCTGTCGCTGCCCAGCGTTTGCAGCGCCAGAAAACGCTCGACGGTGCGCTGGAAATCTTCACTCAGCTGATGCTGGAACCCGTGCAACACTTCGGGGCGGATACCCGGCCAGTCGTCCTGTGCAGCGAAACAGGGTGAGGAGGCGACAGTAATAAGTTTTTCCACCCGCTGCGGTGCTGTCAGCGCAATCTGACTGGCGACCAGCCCGCCCAGCGACCAGCCCAGCCATGAGGCTTTTTCGGGCGCGGCGGCCAGCACGGTTTCCGCCATCTCTTCGAGCGTCATCGCGCCAAATCCTTCGCTGCGGCCATAGCCCGGCAGGTCGATCAGATGCAGACGAAAATGCGGCGCAAGTCGCCCGGCGGTGTAACGCCACACTTGCGCATTCAGCCCCCATCCGTGAAGCAGCACAAGATGGCGATCTCCTTCGCCGATTGTCTCCCGGTAAAGCGTGTTCATAGCGTATTGTCCGTGTCTGTCTGAATGGCAAAAGGAATCCGCCACTATGCTAACAATTGCCAGCCGCTGTTGGCTATGCCAGTGTCCGCTGCATCTTGCAGTTCAGGGGATTTGCAGTTTGTGCCTGAAAAATCTGCCCGCCATACCTCCCTGCTGCCCGCGCTGCGGATTGCCAAGTGCCGCAACACATCTCGAGTGTGGCCGCTGCTTGCAAAAACCACCGCCGTGGGATGCCATGACCTTCGCCTTCCCTTACGAAATGCCGGTCAGCGGACTGGTGCTGCGCCTGAAATTCTCGAAACAGCCGGAGCTGGATACTGCGCTCGCCCGCCTGCTGCTCCTGCGCTGGCAGGCGCGCTGGCGCGAAAGGTCATTGCCACGGCCGGACGTTATCTTGAGCGTTCCGCTACACCAGAAGCGCTATTTCTCACGCGGCTATAATCAAAGTGAACTGCTCGCCCGCCCGCTTGCGCGATGGTTGCATTGCGATTTTCGGCCTTATGCCATCCGCCGCGACCGGCGCACACCGCCGCAGCAAAGCCTGACCGAGCGGGAAAGAAAGTGGAATTTGCGTAAGGCATTCACCTGTCATGAAAATCTGCACAATCAGCATGTAATGCTGGTGGACGACGTGGTCACCACTGGCAGCACCGTGCGGGAAATCAGTAAAATCCTGCGTAAACAGGGAGTTGCTTCGCTGCAAATTGGCTGTATTTGCCGGACACTGTAAGGTTGAGCACGTGCTGCTAACACTGCGGCAACACGAGGGATGACGGGTAAATGCAAAGGGCGTATTATAACCAACTGGAATAGTCAACTATTGAGCTAATGTTATGATCCTTGTTACCGATGCTGCCCAAGAGCACTTTGCCAAACTGCTGGCAAACCAGGAAGAAGGCACCCAAATCCGCGTATTCGTGATCAACCCGGGCACGCCAACCGCAGAGTGCGGTGTCTCCTATTGCCCACCCGACGCGGTTGAAGCGACGGATACCGAACTGAAGTTCGAGAAGCTGTCTGCTTTCGTCGATGAACTCAGCGCGCCTTATCTGCAAGACGCGGTGATCGATTTCGTGACCGATCAGCTAGGTTCCCAGCTGACGCTGAAAGCGCCAAACGCGAAAATGCGCAAAGTGTCTGACGATGCGCCGCTGATGGAACGTGTTGAATATCAGCTGCAATCGCAGATTAACCCGCAGTTAGCCAGCCACGGCGGCCGTGTTTCCCTGATGGAAATCACCGACGACGGCATTGCTATCCTGCAATTCGGCGGCGGCTGTAACGGCTGTTCAATGATTGATGTCACCCTGAAAGACGGCATCGAGAAAGAACTGCTGCAAAACTTCCCAGAGCTGAAAGGCGTTCGCGATCTGACCGAACACCAGCGCGGCGAACACTCATTCTACTGATCAACCGTTGATCGGCCAGAATGCAAAAAGCACCCGGTGAATTGGGTGCTTTTTTTATGCCTTGAATACGGGTATCTCCATGAATACCCCAACCCTCCCCTTCGCAGGGAAGGGAGTTGCCCGAATCCGTCCTTGATTTAGCTCCTGCTCCTGCGAAGGGGGAGATTGGGAGGGGGTTTAGCAGACGACTCAGAAGCCGCCCTTCTTAGCCGGTTTACATCCGCCAGCAACGTAGTGACGTGTTCGTCGGCAAACATATCTTCAAGCGAATGCGTCAGCTTGCGCCGCCAGTTGGGGTACTCCGTATTGGTGCCGGGGACGTTGACCGGCGTGGACATTTCCAGCCAGTCTTCCGGTTGCAGGCCGAGCAACGCGCTGGCGCTGCCTGCCAGATAATATTGCAAAGCCCGGTTTAGCTCAGGCGACATCGGCATATTTTCAGCATGGCGCGAAGTTCCTTCCGGTACGCAGTGTTGCAGATGCAGCGCGTTAAGCAGCCCCTGCTTGCTGTGTTCCCGTTCGCCACGCAGCTTCTCCAGCACCTGCGGATCCGGATACACACCCAGCGACTCACCGAGCGTTAAATCCCCGCCCTCCCAGTATCCGCGCAGCGTCGGTAAATCATGCGTGGTGACCGTGGCCATTGCCTGCACCACATAATCCTGCGGCGGGCGATAGGTGAAGGTTTTGTCATGCTCGAAATACAGCACTTTGTAGGAATAGACGCCGCTGTCGCGCAGGCTGGCAACAATCTCTTTCGGCACAGTGCCAAGATCTTCGCCAATCACCATGCACTGATGCCGCTGGCTTTCCAGCGCCAGCACGCCGAGCAAATCTTCCAACGGATAACGCACATACGCACCGTTGCCCGCCTCCTGATCGGCCGGTATCCACCACAACCGCAGCAGCCCCATCACGTGATCGATACGCAGCGCGCCACACTCCGCCATATTCGCGCGCAGCAAATCAATAAACGGCTGATAGGCACGGGCTTTCATTTCATGCGGATCGATGGGCGGCAGCCCCCAGTTTTGCCCCTGCGGCCCGAGGATATCCGGCGGTGCGCCGATGGTAGCGTTCAGGCAATACAGCGCCGGATCCGACCAGGTTTCTGCCCCGCCTTCTGCGACGCCGACCGCTAAGTCACGGTACAACCCGACAGGCATTTCCAGCTCAACGCTGCGCTGATAACACGCCGAAAACTGCGTGTGTGCCAGCCACTGTTGCCACATGAAGAATTCAATTTCACTGGCGTAACGTTCGCTGAATTCCGCCACGTCTGCGCCTTTCGCATTACGATACGCATCGGGCCAGACCGGCCAGCCCCACTGGCCTAAATCCAGATCCCGCAGGTGAGTATGCAGGGCGTCGAACAGCGCCTGCTGGCGTAAACTTTCGCCGCCGGTTTGCACAAAATGCCGGAAGTCACGCTTACGCGGGCTGGCTTCCGCCAGCTCATCAAACAGTGGCCACGCCAGTTTCAGCGCGGCGGATTTGAGCTTCATCACCAGCGGATAATCGACGTATTCTGTGCTGCGCGCCTGTAACAGGGCGTCGTGCGTATCGATGGAGTGCCACCAGCTTTGCGCCTCCGGGCTTTCGGCAAATTCCTTCACGGCGTTTACGTCGATATACGTCAGATTCAGCCAGCGGCGGGACGACGGGCTGTACGGGCTGGCGCTCAGCGGATTCGCCGGATAGAGCGCATGAATAGGATTAAGCCCGACAAACGCGCCGCCGCGCTGCCCGACTTCTTCGACCATTTTTTTCAGATCGCCGAAATCGCCGACGCCCCAGTTATTCTCTGAACGCAGCGTGTAGAGCTGGATAGTCGCGCCCCACAGTTTTTTGCCTTTGCACAATGCCTGCGGTTCGAAACAGCGCGGGGGCACCACAATAATCCGGCACGGCCAGACCTGACCGTTTTGCGATAACGTCAGCTGATGATAGCCCGCAGGCAGACCTGCGCTGAGATTCAGCACGTTGCCGCCCTGAATCTCACCCTGCGTCTGGTCACCGTTCTCAGGCATCAGCTGCCACGCAAATTCACCGCTGCCTTCCGGCGTCAGCAGCACGTTTTTGCCTTCAGTAACCACTTTCACCGGCGGAATCGGTGTAACGTCTTCCACGTCCTGCGGGTCACGCCCCATCGCTGCCAGCAGGGCGATACGGGTGTCATCGGAAACCGTTTCAACCTCATCGGCCATATTGATAAAACTGTCTATAATCCCCGCCCGGCGAGCGGCTTCAACGAGTTGCTTATCCTCCATGCCTGCTCCTAACGTTTGGCCTGCCAGATGCGCTGCTGGTAATCGCGGATGGAACGGTCGGCGCTGAACATCCCAACGCGTGCGGTGTTGAGCAGCGCGCGGCGCGTCCATTCATCGGCGTTGCGGTAAAGTGCATCCACCTGTTTTTGCGCTTGGCAATATTCAGCGAAATCGGCCAGCACCAGATACGGATCGCCGCCGTCGAGCAGGCTGTTAAGCATCAGATCGAAGGCTTTCTTATCGCCATTGGCGTAAAAACCGCTGGCCAGCTCGTCGAGAATCGCTTTCAGGTGTTTATCTTTTTTCACCACCGCTTTCGGCTTGTAGCCTTTTTTCAGCTGCGCCTTCACTTCATCCACCGTCAGGCCAAAGATGAAGATATTGTCCTCACCGACCTGCTCCGCAATTTCGACGTTCGCGCCATCCAGCGTGCCGACGGTCAGCGCCCCGTTGAGCGCCAGCTTCATATTGCCGGTGCCGGAGGCTTCTTTCCCCGCCGTAGAGATCTGCTCAGAAACGTCAGCCGCCGGGATCATCAGTTCTGCGACCGACACGCAATAATCCGGAATAAACACCACCTTGAGACGATCCGCGACGATCGGATCGTTGTTGATCTTCTCCGCGACCTGGTTGATCGCATAGATAATATTTTTGGCGAGGTAATAACCGGGCGCGGCTTTAGCACCGAACAGGAAAACGCGCGGCACGATGTCGAGTTTCGGGTTATCGCGGATCTGGCGGTACAGCGAAAGGATATGCAACAGGTTGAGATGCTGACGTTTGTACTCGTGCAGACGTTTGATCTGCACATCGAAAATTGCCTCCGGATTGAGCCGGATGCCCATGCGATGCCAGACGTATTCCGCCAGCCGCACTTTGTTGTCGTGCTTGATTTTGCGGTACTGTTTGCAGAATTTTTTATCTTTAACGCCGCTTTCCAGCTCTTTTAGCAGATCTAAATTCGTGACCCAAGTGTCGGTTTTCAGACGGTCGTCAATCAGTGCTGACAGCTCAGGATTACACTGTTTCAGCCAGCGGCGCGGCGTGATGCCGTTGGTGACGTTGTGGAATTTCTCCGGCCACAGCTGGTGGTATTCCGGGAAGAGATCTTTGACCACCAGATCCGAATGCAGCGCCGCGACGCCGTTCACCGCAAAACCGGCGACCACGCACAAATTCGCCATGCGCACCTGTTTGTCGTGGTGCACCGCCAGTTTCGCCCAGACAGCCTCATCGCCCGGCCACTCTTTACTGACCAGTTTCTTAAAGTTGGTGTTGATTTGCTTAATGATCTGGAAATGGCGTGGCAGCAGGCTGCGCACCAGACTTTCGTCCCAGGTTTCCAGCGCTTCAGGCATTAAGGTGTGGT
Source organism: Rahnella inusitata (assembly GCF_965118895.1). GTDB lineage: Bacteria > Pseudomonadota > Gammaproteobacteria > Enterobacterales > Enterobacteriaceae > Rahnella > Rahnella inusitata_A. The sequence goes on along the minus strand of NZ_CBCPJJ010000014.1, from coordinate 291,575 downwards.
TAGTGTAAGCAAAGGTGCGGCTGGTGATGTGCCACGCGTCATTCCAGTTCATCTGATGTTCGTCGATCAGCACACGCAACATTTCAGGGATGGCGATGGTCGGATGGGTATCGTTAAGCTGAATAACTTCGTAGTCCGGCAGCTCGCTGATTTTACGCCCCAGGAAATGATGCCGCCGTAAAATATCTGCCACCGAGCAGGCGCACTGGAAATATTGCTGCATCAGGCGCAGGCGTTTACCTGCCTGATGATTGTCATTGGGATAAAGCACTTTGGTGAGTTTAGCGGCGTCTATGCCCTGTTGTTCCGCTTTCAGAAACTCACCGTCGTTAAACTTATCGAGATCAAAAGGATGCGGATGGGTGGCTTCCCACAGCCGCAGCGGCTGAGTAACGCCGTTGCGATAGCCCATCACCGGCAGATCCCAGGCTTCGCCGCGCAGGGTAAATTCCGGTTCCCAGCGTGCAACGCCCTGCTCATTTTTGACGATTTTCCCGCCGATACCGACGCTCACCGCCAGCGAGCTGTTGTGGCGAAACCACGGGTAATCGTTGCGGTGCCAGTCGTCCGGCGACTCTTTTTGCTTACCATCGACAAACCGCTGGCGGAACAAACCGTACTGATAATTCAGGCCATAACCGATGCCCGGTTGCCCGACTGACGCCATCGCATCCAGATAACAGGCTGCCAGCCGCCCCAGCCCGCCGTTACCGAGTGCCGGATCGATTTCTTCTTCCAGCAGGTCGGTCAGATTGATATCGAACTGTTCCAGCACGCTGGCGATTTTCTCATACCAGCCGAGATTGATCAGGTTGTTGCCGGTCAGTCTTCCGACCAGAAATTCCATCGAAATGTAGTTAACGTGGCGGGTGACTTTTTTGCTTTTGCTGGTGACGGTATCGCTTTGCGGCGGCAGCTGTTCTGCAACGGCGGCGCTGACCGCATGCCACCACTGGTGCCGGGTCATGTCCTTCGCGCTGGTGAGTCCGAACGCTTGCCACTGGCGGGTTAACGCCGCCAAAAAAACATCCTGCTTGAGCGTGATCTTCGACATAGGGCAGTCTCTTTTCTGTCAGAGGGGACGGAATATTTCCGTGAGAAAAAGCCTGATTGCGGTAAAAAGTGTGATCCCAATACACTTATGTATAAACCCAATGTCGAAAAAATGCTCACAAGAGGTCAGAGGAAAAATGCATGAAATCATGTCGAAGGAAGATTTTTAGATTTTTATCGCCAGCCAATACCCCCTCTCAACCTCCCCCTTCGCATGGGGAGAAGCCAATAGCAAAACCTGAAGACGGCTTAATCGGCTCCCTCCGCTGCGAAGGGAGTTGGGATATTAATGGCAATTCAGTGTTCGCTACTTTTGCCCGTAATACGCATCCGGCCCATGTTTTCTGCTGAAATGCTTATGCAGCAGATAATCGTCCATCGGCGGTTGCGCGCGTTGCAGGGTGCCGGTGATCCACGCCATTTTCGCGACTTCTTCCAGTACCACGGCATTGTGTACCGCCTGCTCCGGCGTGGTTCCCCAGCAGAACGGGCCGTGCTGGGCGACCAGAATGCCCGGCATATGCAGCGGATTGATCCCTTCCAGCGTTTCGACGATCACCCTGCCGGTTTCCAGCTCGTACTGCCCGGCGACTTCTTCGCGCGTTAATGGACGCGTACAGGGGATCGCACCGGAAAAATAATCTGCATGCGTGGTGCCGAGCGCCGGAATGGCGACGCCCGCCTGCGCCCATGAGGTTGCGTGGGTGGAATGCGTATGCACGATGCCGCCGAGTTCAGGGAAGCGGGCGTACAGTTCGAGATGCGTGGCGGTGTCGGAAGAAGGTGTGTAATGCCCTTCAACGACGTCTCCTTGCAGGTTCAGCACCACCATGTCGTCTGCCTGCATTTTTGCGTATTCCACGCCGCTCGGCTTAATCACCACCAGGCCGCGCTGGCGATCTATGCCGCTGACGTTGCCCCAGGTGAAGGTCACCAGACCGTATGCCGGCAGCGCCATATTGGCCTCAAACACCCGCTGCTTCAGGGACTCCGTCATGCCATTTCCTCCATGTTCAGCCCGGCTTTCTGCATTTTATCCACCACCCAGGCGCGCGCGTTGCGCACTTCCTGCATCGGATCGGCGGCGGTTTCGCTCCACATTTCGATCAGGTACGGCCCGCGATAGCCGCTTTTTTGCAGCGTTTCGAAACAGCGCTCGAATTCCACTACGCCGCTGCCGAACGGCACGTTTTTAAATACGCCCGGCTGCGTATCTTTTATATGCACGGCGACGATGTGCCCCGCGCCGCTTGCCAGCTCCATCTGCACGTCGTTATCCCACGCCGACAAATTGCCGATATCCGGATAAAGCTGGAACCAAGGATTGTTCAGGTAATGGGTGTAGCCGAGCGCCTTGCTGATCGAATTCATCAGCGGGTAATCCATAATTTCCATCGCCAGGGTCACCTGCGCGCGGCTGGCCATTTCCACCGATTCCTGCAAACCATCGCGAAAACGTTCGCGGGTGTGATCGTTGGCCTGCTGGTACCAGACATCGTAGCCGGCAAGCTGGATCACGCGGATACCCAAATCCTGCGCCAGCACGATGGCTTTACGCATTATTTCCAGCCCCTGATTACGGGTTTCATCGTCCTCCGAGCCGAGCGGAAAACGGCGATGTGCGCTCAGGCACATCGACGGAATGCGGATACCGGTGCGCGAAATCGCATCGACCACCAGCAGACGCTGCTCTCGTGACCAGTCAAGCCGCGCCAGCCGGTGATCGGTTTCATCCACCGACATTTCAACGAAATCGAAACCCAGCTCTTTCGCCAGCGTCAGGCGCATCAGCCAGTCTTCGCCCGCAGGCAGGGCTTTTTCATAGATACCGAGTGGAACGGCTTTATGCATCATGCGAGATTCCTTAGCCCCAGAGCTGACTGATGGATTTTTTAAACTGACGCGCCGCCTCGACCGGATCTTTGGCATCGCGGATGCTGCGACCGGCAATAAAGACGTGGATCGGAATGCCTTTAAACAGCGGCAAATCTTCCAGCGCCAGCCCGCCGGTAACGGTCACTTTAAAGCCCATATCGGCAAGACGTTTGATGGCGGTAATATCGGCTTCGCTCCACGCCACGCCTGCTGCCTGTGCGTCCCGGCTGCGGTGATACACCACTTGCCCGATGCCCGCGTCGCGCCATTCCTGCGCCTGTTCCCACGTCCAGTAGCCGGTCAGTTCGATTTGCACGTCACCGTTAAACTCTTTCGCCACGTCCAGCGCACCTTTGGTGGTGTTGATGTCGGCGCAACAAATCACCGTCACCCAGTCGGCATTGGCTTCAAAACACATCCGCGAGAGGATTTTTCCGGCATCGGCGATTTTGGCATCGGCCAGCACGATTTTTTCCGGGTACAACGCTTTTAAATCACGCACCGCACGCACGCCTTCGGCGACGCACAAAATGGTGCCGACTTCGATGATGTCCACTTCGTGGGCAATCAGACGCGTGGTTTTGTAGGCGTCGTCCATCGACTGGTTATCCAGTGCAACCTGCAACATCGGTAATGAATGAGACATAGTGAATTCCTTCTCTGAGAGCAAAAATGTGAATTAGTGCGCCGCGGCGGCGGACGTCTGGTCGATCAAATCAAGGACCTGCTGCGCTGTAGTACAGGCTCGCAGGCGATCGAAATTGGCTTCATCGTCAAACAGGTTCACCACCTGCATGATGCCGACTTCCTGATGAGCGTTGGCATCCACGGCGGCCAGCGTGATGAGAATATCCACCGGATCGTTATCTTCGTGGTTGAACACCAGCGGCTTTTTCAGCGTCACCAGCGCGAAACCGGTTTTGAGCACGCCCTCTTCCGGACGGCCATGCGGCATCGCCAGGCCGGGCGCTATCACAAAGTACGGGCCGAAACGTTTGACGCCGTCCAGAATTGCCTGGTAGTAACGCGGCTCCACCACGTCAGCTTTCACCAGCATATCGACGCCAATTTTTACCGCTTCCTGCCAGGTTTCTGCTTCCACGTTCAGGCAGATCGAATCGTTCTGAGCCAGCGAATCTCGCAGTTTCATCTTTTGCCCCCTACTTTTTTAGCGACGTGGGGAAGTGTGCATTAATCACTTCCATCACTTTCGGGCCGAAGTCTGCCGCGGACAGCATGTTGCGCACACCAACCACGTATTTGTTGCCGCTGACCGTGATTTCATCCGCGACGTGCGTGGAGGCGACAATAATGTCCGCGCCGCCCAGTTCTGATTTGTACTCGCCCACCGCGCAGCTGTTCATGGTGTGATCCACACCTTCCTGCGTCAGGAACTGGCCGATTTTCATCTTCATGATCATCGAACTGCCTTGCCCGCAACCGCATACCGCCAGAATTCGTACTGTCATGGGAACCTCGTTGATTAGTGAGAAGTAGATTGATTAAGCGCTTGTTTTTCAGCGTCTTCTTCGGCGCGCAACGTGCGGCCCGCGAAGAACATGTACATCAGTGCAATCACCGCAATGACGCCCATAAAGGCCATGCCGAGGCTGAAGAAGCCCTGCATCATTGGCGGTGCGAGAATCGACCAGTCGGCCATCCCCATCCAGGCGCTGAGGCCGGTGAGTTTGATAGCCCAGACGCAGCCAAAGATTTCGACCATCCCCATCACCAGACAGATTTTCAGCGCAGCGCGCCAGCCGCCGAAATGGTTGGCAAACACGCCGATGGTGGCATTGGAGAAGAACATCGGGATAAAGCCGGGGATGATCATGATGGAAGAACCGAGGCCGAACAGGATGGCCACGGCAATCAGCTGGCCGATGGTGCCCCACATAAAGCCCCAGACCACGGCGTTTGGCGCGAAGCTGTAAATCGCTGCGCAGTCGATCGCCAGAACGGCACCGGGAATTAAGCGTTGTGAGATGCCGTTAAAGGCTTCGGTCAGTTCGGCGACAAACATGCGCACACCCTGAATGATGATGAAAATCGCCACGGCAAACATCAGACCGGTTTGCAGGATGTAGATGGTCCAGTGGGTTTTACCGGCCATTTGTTGCAGCGTATCCAGGCCAAACGAACACAAAATGATGCCGAAAAACACGGTCATCACGATGGCGGTGGAAACGATATTGTCGTGGAAAATGTTCAGCCAGCCCGGCAGTTTCAGGTCTTCGACGCTGTCTTCTTTCTTGCCGAGATACGGTGCGATTTTATAGGCGATCCAGGAGGCAAACTGCTGCTGGTGGCCGATGGAAAAACCGCTGTTTTCGGTTACGGACTGCGTCGGTTTGTACATCATGTTGGACGTAATCCCCCAGTACAGTGACACCAGAATCGCCGTGCACCAGATGGTGGTCCACATCGGGTAGCCCATGATGAAGAAGAAGACCGCAATCAGCCCGGCCTGCTGGAACATGATGTGGCCGGTGAGCATGATGGTGCGAATGCCGGTAATACGGCGGAAAACGACCATCAGGATGTTCAGGCCGAGGGCAATCAGCACCGCGTAACCGACCCAGCTGTAGGCATCGCCCATGCGTTCGACCGTCGCCATCATGGAGGCGTAGGTGTCAGAGATCGCGCCGTTGATGCCGTAAACCTCCGACAGCTTGGCCACCACCGGTTTAAACGTGCCGGTCAGAATGCCGGATCCGGCCTGCAATAACATAAAGCCGATAATGGTTTTGATGGTGCCTTTGATAACTACCGTCGCGCTCTTTCTGAGCAGGATGTAACCGAGCATGGTCACAATACCCAGCAGCAGCGGCGCGTTGGTCATTACCTGATTAAAAAATACGGTAAAGAGGGTGTAGAGGAATTCCATAAGACTCTCCGTCTGACCTGGTTTGATCTTTTACGCTGAATATCGCATTAAAAGTGAGGGACAGATGCACCCTAATGCTCACATCGAATCAGGTAAAGATTCACAATGATTATTTGTGAGCAGTCTCGCAAGTTATCGTCATGTCAGAAATATTCACCCGAACAGATTTACTCCTCTTTTTATTTATATTTCAGCTTATTAAATGAAAATTGTTTCTATAAAAACGTTCTTCCCGCTCAATATCCTTTGAGGATGCGTTGTCATCTCCATCAGTAAATCTTCATTCAAAGTCATTGTCATGACGATATTTCGGTGATAGTTTTCGCATAAACCAATCACATATAATCACATAATGATTTGTTGTGACATTTTATTCACACTGTTATGACGATGAGGGAACACTATGAGCAAAGTAGAAACGATCAGCCGCGAATCCTGGATCCTGAGCACTTTCCCGGAATGGGGCACCTGGTTAAACGAAGAAATTGAGCAGGAAAAGGTCGCGCCGGGCACCTTTGCCATGTGGTGGCTGGGCTGTACCGGGATCTGGCTGAAGTCTGAAGGCGGCGCAAATATTTGCGTCGATTTGTGGTGCGGCGTCGGCAAGCAAAATCACAGCAGCCCGCTGATGAAAACCGGCCACCAGATGCAACGCATGGCCGGTGTGAAGAAGCTGCAACCCAACCTGCGCACCACGCCGTTCGTGCTTGATCCCTTTGCGATCCGCGAGATCGACGCGGTGTTATCCACGCACGATCACAACGATCACATTGACGTTAACGTCGCCGCCGCCGTCATGCAAAACTGCGCCTCCGACGTGCCGTTCATCGGCCCGCAAACCTGCGTGGATCTGTGGATGAGCTGGGGCGTGCCGGCTGAGCGCTGCATTGTGATGACGCCGGGGAAAGTCGTGCGTATCAAAGATGTGGAAATTCATGCGCTGGATTCTTTCGACCGCACGGTGCTTATCACCCTGCCCGCCGACCAGAAAGCCGCAGGTGTGCTGCCGGACATGATGGATCAGCGGGCGGTGAACTACCTGTTCAAAACGCCGGGCGGAAACCTGTATCACAGCGGCGATTCGCACTATTCCAACTATTACGCCAAACACGGTAATGAATATCAGATTGACGTGGCACTCGGCTCCTACGGCGAAAATCCTCGCGGCGTGACCGACAAAATGACCAGCGTCGATATGCTGCGCATGGCGGAATCGCTGAACACCAAAGTGGTGATCCCTTTCCATCACGATATCTGGTCGAATTTCCAGGCTGATCCGCAGGAAATCCGCGTGCTGTGGGAGATGAAAAAAGACCGCCTGAAATACGGCTTCAAGCCGTTTATCTGGCAGGTCGGCGGCAAATTCACCTACCCGAATGACAAAGACAATTTCGAGTACCACTATCCGCGTGGATTCGAGGATTGCTTCACGACAGACACCGATCTGCCGTTTAAATCCTTCCTTTAAACTCATTATTTAAAGGTACAGAGCACGCATCGCGGGGAATTGACTCCCCGCGTATTTCATCAGTAAATGATGATTGAATGCATCAAATGCTCGTTTATAATCACGCGGTAATCATTCTGATTCGATTTACTCGCGGAGCCACCATGACTGAGCCACAACGCCACAATGCCATCCTCGATCTTTTGCAGCGTCAGGGCCAGATTTCTGTCGCTGATGTGATTGATCACTTTGATATTTCTCCGGCGACAGCGCGTCGTGACATCACCAAACTCAATGAATTAGGCAAATTACGCAAAGTGCGTAACGGTGCCGAAGCCGTCAATCAGCCGCGTCAGAACTGGACACCGCTGAACATCCACCAGACCCACAATCTGAATGAAAAAATGCGTATCGCCAAAGCGGCGGCCGAACTGTGCCAGCCGGGCGAAAGCGTGGTGATTAACTGCGGCTCGACGGCGTTTCTGCTCGGGCGTGAAATGTGCGGGAAAGACATTCAGGTGATCACCAACTATCTGCCGCTGGCCAATTATCTGATTGAGCAGGAGCACGACAGCGTGGTGATCATGGGCGGACAGTACAATAAAAGTCAGTCCATTACCCTCGCCCCGCAGGACGGCGACGCCAGCCTGTATGCCGGCCACTGGATGTTCACCAGCGGCGCGGGGCTGACACCCGATGGCCTGTATAAAACCGATATGCTGACGGCGATGGCCGAGCAGAAGATGCTGAATTACGTCGGGAATCTGGCGATCCTGGTGGACAGCAGCAAGGTCGGGCAGCGTGCGGGCATGTTGTTCAGCCGCACCGAACAGATCGACGTGCTGATCACCGGCAAAGAGGCCAACGCGGAAATCATTGAGCAGCTGCGTCAGAAAGGCGTGAAAGTCGTGCTGGTTTAAGGGTACCCGCGCAGTTTGTCTGGTCTTGATTGGTGAATAATTAGGTAGAATGCCGGGATAACTGACGAATGAGGCCCGGCCAAATGGAACAATTTGAAGCAATCAGCGTGGAACAAGCGCATACCCGTCTGACATCAGGCGAAGCGGTGATGGTCGATATCCGCGATCCGCAGACGTTCGGTGCCGGTCATGCCCCCGGCGCATTCCACCTGAGCAACGACAGCATGCGTGCCTTTATGGATCAGGCCGATGCTAAAAAGCCGGTGCTGGTGATGTGCTACCACGGCATCAGCAGTCGCGGCGCAGCGCAGTTTCTGATCGGTCAGGGTTTCGAATCGGTCTACAGCGTGGACGGCGGTTTTGAAGCCTGGGCTAAAACCTTCCCTCAGGATATCGAAGCCTGATTTCCCGTTGTTTTTACCGGCGCAGACGCACTTCCTTTATAACCAGCCCGATCGGTCTGCGCCGAAAATGTTCTTAAGCGGAAAAAGCTACACATCTTCAGTCTTGATATAATTTCCTTCTACCAACGACAGGATTTCAAGATGAAACATCTGAACACTTCACGTTCTTTAGGGATGCGTACCCTCGCCGTTCATGGCGGCCAGCAACCCGATGCCCAGACGGGCGCCATCGCGACGCCTATCACGGCGTCTTCTGCATTTTCGTACCCCGATTTTGACAGCGGCGCGCGCCGTTTCAGCGGTGAAGAACCAGGCTACATGTACAGCCGTTTTGCCAATCCGACGGTAACCGTTTTCGAACAAAAACTCGCAGCGCTGGAAGGCGCAGAAACTGCTGTTGCCTGTGCCAGCGGCATGGCGGCGATCAGCGCCACCTTATTTGCCCTGCTGGTGCCGGGCGATGAAATCATTCATATCGGTACGCTGTACGGCGGCACCGAAGGCGTGGTGCGCAATCTGCTGCCGCGTTACGGTATCAAACCGGTTCACGTCGCAAACGTCGCCGAACTGGAAGACGCATTCACTAAAAACACCAAAGTGGTACTGGTCGAGACACCGGCCAATCCGGGGTTGGATATCGCCGATTTGGCGCAAATCGCCCGTCTGTCGAAAGCCGCCGGGGCAGTGAGCGTAGCCGACAACACCTTCGCAACGCCGTACCTGACGCGTCCACTCGAGCTGGGCATTGATCTCGTTCTGCACTCGGCAACCAAGTACATCAGCGGTCATGGTGATGCGACCGGCGGCGTAGTGGCCGGTTCTGCGGCGCTTATTACGCCAATCCGCACACTCAGTCTGAAACAGTTCGGCGGCTGCCTCAGCCCGTTCGAAGCCAGTTTGCTGATCCGTGGATTGAAAACGCTGCCGTTGCGCGTCGAAGCCAGTTCGCTGAGTGCGCAGGCCGTGGCGGAATTTCTCGACGGACACAGCGCGGTCGGAACTGTCTTTTATCCGGGACTGCAACAGCATCCGGGCCATGCGGTGGCCTCGCAACAGATGAAACTGTTCGGCGGGATTATGGCCATTGAACTGAAAGGCGGGCTGAACGCCGCACGGACGTTCCTCGATAAGCTGAGCATCATCACGCAGGCGGTTTCCCTCGGCGATACCGATTCGCTGGCCTGCCATCCGGCATCTACCACCCACAGCGCCGTCGCACCGGAAATCCGCCGTCAAAGCGGTATCACCGACGGACTGGTTCGCATCAGCATTGGTATTGAAGACACCGACGACCTGATCGCCGATCTGGAACAGGCGCTGGAAGGCCTGTAAGGTTAATGATTGCAACATCGTTTAACCGCGATGTTGCATCAAATCCCGATCCATCTCACACCCGTGTTAATTTTTCTCCGCCGCTGGCTTCTCAGCATTCGTAAATTCCCCTCCTTTTACTGACTGACGTTATAATCGACTTCCCACACGCTGGCAGATAAGGTATTGCCCTAAAATGACGGCAACAAAACAATCCATTAGGGAAATCGCTTAACGCTATGGTGCGCATTCTTAACCTGAACAACCCCCGTCTCGCTCAGGCGTTTGTCGATTACATGGCAACGCAGGGATTTACGCTGACGATGAAACACGAAAGCCAGGAAGTGCAGATCTGGCTGGATGACGAATCCCGTCTGGAAGAAGCCGAAAAACAGGTTGCGCTGTTTGTCCGCGATCCGCTGCATCCGCGTTATCAGGAAGCCAGCTGGAAAACCGGCAAGGCCCAGCCGCATTTAAAGATGTCCCACACGCCATTCCTCAAAAGCTTGCGCAGCCGCGCCGGGCCGCTGACCCTTGGCATGATTGTGCTCAGCCTTGCGGTGTTTATCCTGCAACAGCTGGTCGGCGATCCGCTGGTGATGAGCTGGCTGGCGTGGCCGGACAGTTCGCGCGTTTTCCAGATCTGGCGCTGGTTCACCCCCGCGCTGATGAATTTCTCGTTTATCGCGCTGCTGATTAATCTGGCGTGGTGGTGGTATCTGGCCAGCCAGATTGAGATGCATCTGGGTAGCGGCAAACTGTTTACAGTCACCATCGTTTCAGCACTGATCAGCGGCTGGGGCCAGTCGATGGTCAGCGGTGCCTGGTTCGGTGGCCTCTCCGGCGTGGTGTACGCGCTGATGGGTTACGCCTGGCTGACCGGCCAGCTGAAACCGGAAAGCAAGTTATACGTGCCCGGCGGGCTGCTGGTGATTTCGCTGATTTTTATGTTTATCGGGTATGCTACGGGCGGCGCTGCCGTGTCCAATGCTGCGCACGCGTTTGGTCTGGGTCTTGGCCTGGTGATGGCATTTGTTGATACGCGCGCACCGCGCAAAAAAAGTAAGTAGGGGATTCGGGTGAAACAAACACAACGCCATGATGCGATTATCGATTTAGTCCGCCAGCAAGGTTATGTCAGCACCGAAGAGCTGGTCGAGCACTTCGCCGTCAGCCCGCAAACTATTCGCCGGGACCTGAACGATCTGGCTGAACAGAACAAAATCCATCGTCATCACGGCGGCGCTGCGCTGCCGTCGAGTTCGGTGAACGCTGCGTATAACGACCGTAAAGTGATGTGGTCGGAAGCGAAAGCGCGCATCGCCGAACGCGTCGCCAGCCAGATCCCCGACGGTTCGACGCTGTTTATCGATATCGGCACCACGCCGGAAGCCGTGGCGCACGCGCTGCTCAACCATAAAGATCTGCGCATCGTCACCAACAACCTGAACGTGGCGACGCTGTACAGCGCGAAAGATGACTGCCGTCTGTTCCTCGCCGGAGGCGAAGTGCGCGCCCGCGACGGCGGCATCATGGGCGAAGCGACGCTCGACTTTATCTCTCAGTTCCGCCTTGATTACGGCATTCTCGGCATCAGCGGCATTGATATGGACGGCTCACTGCTCGAATTCGATTATCACGAAGCACGAACCAAGCGCGCGATCATCGAAAACTCACGCTGCGTGATGCTGGTCACTGACCATTCCAAGTTCGGACGTAACGCCATGGTAAACCTGGGTAAAATGGATTTAATTCATTATCTGTTTACCGACAAACAACCGCCGGACAGCGTGAAGCAAATCATCGACAAGTACGACGTCCAGCTCGAACTCTGCTGATTTACCTGCCCTTTTGGAGCGCCAGGCTGGCGCTCCTGCTTTTCCCTCATCCCAATCCCCTGCCCTAAACGAACAATTTCGAAAAATTCCACGCGCGACCACGTTCGGTTTCTTTCCCTTCTCCTCGTTTTGCTCGAAACCGACACAAAAATGTTACCTTCATCACGCATAATTGTTTTTATTTGGTTAACGCTTGGCTTGTTTGTCGAATCTCGATTACAATCATGAGCGAAAACGAACATAAAAGAGCTATTGCGAACATCTGGAGGAAGATGACGTGGAAACCAAAGACTTGATCGTAATTGGTGGCGGTATTAACGGTACCGGCATCGCAACAGATGCAGCTGGCCGCGGGCTGTCTGTACTGCTGCTTGAAGCGCAAGACTTGGCCTGCGCGACCTCTTCGGCCAGTTCTAAATTGATCCACGGTGGCCTGCGCTATCTGGAACATTACGAATTCCGTCTGGTCAGTGAAGCACTGGCCGAACGTGAAGTGCTGCTGAAAATGGCACCGCACATCGCTTTCCCGATGCGTTTCCGTTTACCGCATCAGCCGCATCTGCGCCCGGCCTGGATGATCCGCGCCGGTTTGTTCCTGTATGACCATCTGGGTAAACGCACCAGCCTGCCGGCCAGTAAAGGCCTGAAATTCGGCAACGAGTCGGTGCTGAAACCAGAACTGACCAAAGGCTTTGAATACTCAGACTGTTGGGTTGACGATGCGCGCTTAGTCGTGGTTAACGCGCAGGAAGTGGAAGAACGCGGCGGCGAAGTCCGTACCCGCACCCGCGTAACCCGTGCATGGCGCGAAGACGGTTTGTGGATGGTAGAAGCCGAAGATATCGACACCGGTAAAACGTTCACCTGGCGCGCCAAAGGTCTGGTGAACGCCACCGGCCCGTGGGTCAAACATTTCTTCGACGACGGCCTGAAGCTGAAATCGCCGTACGGCATTCGTCTGATCAAAGGCAGTCACATTGTGGTGCCGCGCGCGCACAATCAGCCGCAGGCGTACATTCTGCAAAACGAAGATCACCGCATTGTGTTTGTGATCCCATGGCTGGATGAATTCTCCATTATCGGCACCACAGACGTGGAATATCACGGCGACCCAAAAGACGTGAAGATCGACGACAACGAGATCGGCTATCTGCTGAAGGTGTATAACGATCACTTTAAGAAACAGCTGACCACCGAAGACATCGTCTGGACTTACTCCGGCGTGCGTCCGCTGTGCGATGACGAATCTGATTCACCGCAGGCGGTCACCCGCGATTACACGCTCGACGTTCATGATCTGGACGGCAAAGCGCCGCTGCTTTCCGTGTTCGGCGGCAAGCTGACGACCTACCGTAAACTGGCGGAACATGCGCTGGAAAAACTCGGCAAGTACTACCCGAAGGCCGGTCCGGCGTGGACCAAAACGGCAGTCCTGCCCGGCGGGAAGCTGAATGGCGATCGTGATACCTACAGTGCCAATCTGCGCAGCCGCTTCAAATGGTTGCCGGAATCACTGGCACGCCGCTACGCCCGCACCTACGGCAGCCAGACGGAGCTGTTCTTATCTGACGCCACCAGCATTGAATCGCTCGGCGAAGATTTCGGTCACGGATTCTACGAGGCGGAGCTGCGCTATCTGGTGGAAAAAGAGTGGGTAAGCGAACTCGATGATGCGATCTGGCGTCGCACTAAACTCGGCATGTGGCTCGATAAAGCTCAGCAACAGCGCGTTGCCGAGTGGCTGCAAACGCACAAACAGCAGAAGAGACATTTGTCACTGGCGTCGTAATTCCGCCCGTGTCTGAAATCCTGAATCCCCGGCCATTGCGTCGGGGATTTTTTTATCTGCTTTTAAACTCAAATACTCCCGCCCGCCGAAATCGTAAACCCGACGTCCACCATGCGCGGGACGACGTTTTCGCCGCGCAGTCTGGCCAGCAGGCGTTCGGCGGAGATTTGCCCCATTCTTTCGCGCGGCGTCAGGACGCTGGCGAGCGGCGGCTCCATCGCTTGTCCCATGTTGTGACCGTGGAAACCGGCAATTGCCATTTGTGACGGAATACGCAGCCCCTGACGCTGGCATTCGAAGAATGCGCCTGCCGCAAGGTCATCGTTGGTGCAAAAAATACTGTCGATTTGCGGCCAGTCTTTTTGCGCCTGACGCAATAATTCCGCGCCCGCACTGTAGCTTGAGGAACGGCTGGTCATCACGCTGTACGGCTCAAGACCGGATTCGCGCATCGCCTGCTCGTAGCCCTGCTGTTTGATGATCGTACGTTCATCCTGACGTGCGCCGAAATAGACCACGTGACGATGCCCGCGCGCGATGATTTGCTGCGTCATCTGCCGGGCGGCTTCAAAGTTATTAAATCCGACCGCCAGATCCACACACGGTGAGACACAGTCCATCATCTCCACCACCGGAATACCGGCAACTTCGATCATTTTCAGCGTACGCGCGGTGTGATGGCGTTCGGACAAAATCAGCCCGTCGATATTGTAGGAAAGCAGCGACGTCAGCCGCTGTTCTTCGCGTTCCTGACTGTAGCCGTAGTGCGCCAGCATGGTCTGATAGCCGTGAATATCGGTGACGCTTTCAATGCCGCGCAGCACTTCGGCGAACACCTGATTGGTCAGCGATGGCAACAACACGCCGATGGCGCGGCTTTTGGCGTTAGAGAGAATGTCCGGGGCACGGTTGGGGATGTACCCCAGCTCATCAAGCGCCGCCGAAATCTTTTCCTGCAATGCGCCGGAAACCTGTTCGGGATTGCGCAAATACCGGCTGACCGTCATTTTGGTGACGCCCACTTTATCGGCAACATCCTGGAGTACGGGTCTTTTTTTCTTCATGACAGTCAATGAGATGCGGCCGGTGAAAGTGTGAGGGATCAGGCGGTCATGTTAGCAAACATTCGCGCAGGCGGGTATCCGTTGCTGCGCGACATGCGAGGTGGCTCAGGCCGGTAAGCAGAGCTGGCCGCGCACCGGTTCGCCGGTGTTCGCTGAGAATTGTCCGGCCAACAGTGCCATCGCCCGTTGCGCCAGCGTTTCCAGCGGCCAGGCGATCGCCGGAACCGCAGAGGCGCCCGGCGGCAGCGTGCTGTCGAGGCTGAAGACCATCACCGCCTGCGGCACGATACGCCCAAGCAGTGCGAGCTGACGCAGGGCGTCCTGCGCGGTGGCATCGTCCGGCACCAGCAGCGCGTTGAACGGCACATTTTGCGCCAGCAACTGCGCCAGCGCCTGTTCGCCGCTGTGCACCAGCCGCCGGTCGTAAGGCAGTAAAAACTTCTCCAGCGCCAGATGATAACCCTGAAGGATTTGCCCCGCTGCGTCGCTGTTTTCGTAGTTTATCAGCGCAATTTGCCTGCGCCCCTGCTGTAACACGTACTGGCAGGCGGTTTCTGTGGCGAAGCTGCGGTCAAAATGAATGCTGCGACCGGAGTCTGCATCCAGACAATCAATGGTGATGACGTTGTCAGGCAGCGCTGGCAGGGTAAAGCGCGCGCCGATCACAATCATCGCGTCGCACAGACCGCGCCCAATCTCATCGACGGAATGCGCGAGGCTGGCGGCGTCGGTGGCGAATCTGAGCAGCAAATATTTCTGATTCAGCCGCAGTTCTTTTTCCAGCGCATGCAGGTAGCCAGTGCTCTGGTTGATGTTTTCCGCCGCGCAAATCACGCCGATGCAGCCCGTAGACTGCGTCGACAGCGACTGCGCGATCATGCTCGGTTTGTATTGCAGCGCTTCCACCGCCTGCATCACGGCCAGGCGGCTCTCCTCTTTCACTCCGCGGCTGCCACTCAGGACACGGGAAACCGTCGCTTTCGACACGTTAGCCAGCCGCGAAACGTCGTTAATGTTTGCCATGTCGTTCCTTGTTTAACCGCGTTATCTGTTAGTCAAAACCGTGTTCGGCAGAGACTTTCGCAAACCACTCGCCGCTTTTTTTCACCGTGCGTTTCTGCGTCTTGAGATCCAGCTGAACAAAACCATAACGGTTTTTGTACGCATTCATCCATGACCAGCAATCGATAAACGTCCACATATGATATCCGAGACAGCCACTGCCTTCCTGCAACGCACGATGCAGCCATTTGAGATGCCCGCTGACGAACTCAATGCGATAATCATCATCGATCCGCCCGTCCTTCTCAAAACGCAGCTCGTGTTCCACGCCCATGCCGTTTTCAGAAATAAAACAACGCGGATTGCCGTAGTTTTCACGCAGGTTGGTCAGAATATCGTAGATGCCCTGCTCGTAGATTTCCCAGCCACGGTGCGGGTTCATCTTACGCCCCGGCATGACGTAGTTGTCAAAGAACCATTCCGGCATGAACGGACTTTCGGGATTCACCATACTGTCACGACACTGAATACGGCGCGGCTGGTAATAGTTGATGCCGAGTAAATCGACCACGCCCTGTTGCAGCAACGCTTTGTCGCCTTCCTGACAGGCCGGAAGCTGATCGTGTTTTTTCAGCAACTCCACCAGCTCCTGCGGATATTCACCGCGCAGCGCCGGATCGAGGAAGCTGCGGTTAAACATAAGATCGGCAATATTCGCGGCTTTGAGATCCGCCGGGTTCTGCGAGCGCGGATAAGACGGCGTGAGGTTAAGGATAATACCGATTTCGCCGCCCTGCTGACGGGCGCGATAGGCTTTTACCGCCAGCGAATGCGCCAGCATAGTGTGATAAGCCACGGTCGCTGCACGTTTAAAATCCACCACATTCGGATAGTGAAAATCATACAGATAGCCGCCTTCCACCGGCACCACCGGCTCGTTGAAGGTAAACCAATGTTTTACACGGTCGCCGAACAGCTTAAAGCAGGTATCGGCATACTTTTCATAGGCGTGAACCACCTCGCGGTTTTCCCAGCCACCGATTTCCTGCATCGCCATCGGCATGTCGAAATGGAACAGGTTGATGAATGGCTGCACACCCTGCGCCAGCATTTCGTCGATCACCTGATTGTAGAAGGTGACCGCTTCCGGGTTTACATCGCCCCGCCCGTTGGGGATCAGGCGCGCCCACGAAATCGAGGTGCGGAATGTGTTGTGGTTCAGCTGCCTGAGCAGCGCGATATCCTCGCGCCAGTTTTTGTAAAACGTCGATGTGTCCTGCGGCCCGACGTCGCCGTGAAAACGCGTCGGTTGCTGCGAATACCAGTGATCCCAGACCGTGGCGCTTTTGCCGTGGCTAAGGGTTTCCCCTTCAGTTTGCGGCGCTGAGCTGGCACTGCCCCACCAGAATTCTTTTGGAAATTGATATTTCATCGTCATCCTCGCTGTCCGTTAGCTTTTAGCTGTTTGCTGGCACGGCGTTACCCGCCGTTTGTGTCGTGGCCTTTTCCGCTTCCTGTTTCAGCAGCGTACGTTCGTAGGCTTTCAGGAACGGGTAATACATAACTGCCGATAACACCATACAGAAAAGACACATAATTACCGGGCTGAACGCCCAATTTGCGGCCCATGACGCACCAATTGGCGCAGGCGTCGTCCAGGGCGTGAGCGACACCACCTGCGCGACCCAGCCGAGTTTGGTGGCGGTATAGGCGAAGACGGCGTTGAGCATCGGTACCAGCGTGAACGGCAGGAAAAACACCGGATTCATGATAATCGGCGTACCGAAAAGAATCGGTTCGTTGATGTTGAAGAAGCTCGGCACCACGCCCATTTTGCCGATGGTGCGCAGATGCACGGCCTTGCTGCACAGCAGTAAAATCGCCAGCGGCAGGGTCGAGCCAACGCCACCAATCAGCAAATAGTGATCCCAGAAACCTTGCAGATAAATGTGCGGCAGCGGTGCGCCAGCCTGTAAGGCGGTCTGGTTGAGCGCCAGATTGGTCATCCAGAACGGATTCATGATGCCGGTGACGATCAGTGCGCCGTGAATACCGGCGAACCACAGCACCTGACAGATAAACACCGAAATCAAAATCGCAGGCAGGGAATCCGATGCGGAAACCAGCGGTGCCAGCAGATGCATGATGGCTTCAGGAATGATCATGCCGGTGGTGGACTGAATAAACAGGTTCAGCGGATGCAGCGTGGCGACAATCACAATCACCGGGATCAGAATTTCAAAAGAGCGCGCCACGCCGGTCGGGACTTCTTTCGGCAGGCGAATGGTGATGTTGCGACGCTTGAGCAGCGCATACACTTCGGCGGCATAAATGGCGGTCAGGATGGCGGTGAAAATACCTTCGCCGGAGAAATACTGGGTGGAGATTTGTTTATCATGATAGGGCGCTGCGACCAGCAGAAAGGCCATAAACGCCAGCAAACCGGTCATGATCGGGTCGAGTTTATAATGCTTACCGAGACTCGCACCGATACCGACCGAGATGAAAAACGTCATCACGCCCATGCTCAGATACCACGGCAGCATCAGCTGTTCGCGGTATTTTAGCGACAGATCCAGCCAGCCACGGGCGAAACTGTTGGTGGTGTCCGGCGAAAAAGGCGGGAAAATAAACACCAGCATGAAGGAGCCAATGATCATAAACGGCAGCGCGGCGATAAAACCGTCGCGGATCGCAATCACATGCCGTTGCTGGCCGACGCTACCGGCCAGCGGCGTAATGTGCTTTTCGATGACGTTGACCATCGCCTGGTAGAGACCACTCATACGCGGCTTCCTTCCTGTGCAATCAGCCCGTAAGCGAAGTCCAGCACGTTATCGCCGCGCTGCATGCCGTAATCCATCATGTTGATGGTTTCGACCGGAATATTAAATTCAGCCGCTCTGGCGGATAAGTCGGCCTGCATGTAACGCACCTGCGGCCCGAGGAGCACCACCTGATAATCACGGAATTTCTCGTCAAACTCGCTGGCCCCGAACGCTTCGATCTGCACTTCCTCACCGCGTTCTGCCGCGACCTCTTTCATTTTGCGAACTAACAAACTGGTCGACATACCTGCCGAACAACAAAGCATGATTCTTTTCATTTTGCTTTTCTCCCAGATGATAAATGTTCTGCCCGTTTTCTCTTGCTGAGGGTATTTGAGTCTCTTTGGAAACCGGTTTCCATGAGTGAAATAGCGGAATGAGAGCGTGCTCATAAAATCGGGACTGGTTCGTATCAGGCTGTGAAAAGCGTCACGAAGTTGAATAAATTGTCAGCAGCTTTTGGGATAAAGGACTATGTCGCCGTGGTGTATTTTGTTTTTTTTAATGAAAACTGGCGTGAAATCATGCCTGTTTTAGCTGCCCTAAAAAACCTCACGTTGGCCTGTGAGCCGCGTGCTGCCTGACATTTTCCTCTCTGATGCAGTGTGATTAGTCTTGCGCAAAAAAACACCTATATTAGCCGCCTTACTTACTCACCCCGGGACACAGGCAGAAATACTCATGGCTATTTCAGGCAGGATCCAAACCCTCGCAGCTTTCGCGTTATTGTTCTTAACAGCCAGAACGCTCAGCTTCGCTATGCATGAAAGTACTGCGACAGCGGCTGACCCGGCGCCCGCTGAAAATGCCTATGTGACCGCGCCCTACCTCAACCGTGAATACGGCTTCAAAACGGTGGGAACCTACCTCGAACGGGAGAGTAATGCGCCGAAAAATCGCGAAAATGGCACCTGGGGTTTGCTGAGCGGCAGCCATAATGCGGATACCTACGATACCGCCCATCGCGCCTCAAACATCTGGTTCGCGCAGATCGGTAAAGATCTCTATCAGGAGGAACGATCGGGCGGCGGGCATCGTCGTGCCGGGGTGATCGCCACGCTTGGCAATCAGACCACCGACACCAAAGACAGCGCGCTGCGACTGGTCGGGCAGGTGCTCAGCACGGGGAATATTTCGACGGCCTCTCTCGGCATGGGAGGGTATTACAGCGCGACAACCTCGCACGGTGCTTACCTGAACATCGTTAATCAGAACACGTTTTATCGCGAGGATTTATCCACCCGTCTGAATGCCGCACAAACCGGGTACGCCTCGACGCTTTCCGCTGAGATCGGTAAACCCTTCAGGCTGGGCGAAAACTGGGCAATCGAACCGCAGGCGCAGTTTATCGCGCAGCATTTGCATATGAATTCGTTCGATACCGATAACAGTCACGTCAAAACGATCCGCCAGAACAATGGTCAGGTACGCGGCGGTCTGCGTCTTTTCCGCCATGCGCAACAGGATATCAAGACGCTGACGCCCTATTTCCATATCGATATGGTGAGCAACATCGGTGATAAATCGGCGGTGACAGTGAATGCGGTGGAAATTGAGCCGCCAGCCACAGAACGCTGGATGCAGGACGGCATCGGTCTGACGGCGAATCTGTCAAAGCGTGTGGCGTTTTTCAGCGATATCACGCATTACCGCAATTTAAGCTTGCCGGGCATGGGGTATGAGGGGCAACTGGGGATTAACGTCAGCTTCAGATAGCCGACGTAAAAAAGGCGACCGGAGTCGCCTTTCGCTTTTACTCCATTTTCAGACCGGTGGCAGGTCAAACAGCAGTATTTCACTGTCTTCATCGGCATGAACGGACAGCGCCGTTTCATCCCAGATGGCCAGCGCATCGCTCGGCCCGGCTTTCTGACCGTTGATCGACACGGTGCCTTTCACCACCTGGATCCACACGCGACGTTCTGCCTGCACCGTATACACAGACTGTTCGTCTTTTTTCAGCGCCCAGCGGGACAGTTCCATATCCTGGAACACTTTCAACGAACCTTCGCGGGCATCCGGCGAAAGCACCAGCTGGCGGCCTTGTGGCGCGTCGAACATACGCTGTTCGTAACGCGGTTCCAGACCTTTTTTGTCAGGAATGATCCAGATCTGATACAGATGCAATTTACGATCTTTGTTGCCGTTGTACTCGGAGTGGGTCACACCGGTACCGGCACTCATTATCTGGAATTCACCCGCCTGAATCTGCTCTTTGTTGCCCATGCTGTCCTGATGTTCCACGGTGCCTTCGAGCACGTAGGTCAGGATTTCCATGTCTTTGTGCGGATGTTTACCAAACCCTTGCCCTTCGTCGATGAAGTCTTCATTGATAACCCGCAGTGCGGAGAAGCCCATGAAGTTCGCATCATAGTAATCGGCGAAAGAAAACGTGTGCCAGCTTTCCAGCCAACCGTGACTTGCGTGACCGCGTTCTTGTGCTTTGCGTAAGTAGATCATGTTCAACTCTCCTCAATGTTTTCTCTAGTCTAGTCAACGGCCGGGAATAAGAAAGCGTAAAAATCTCACTCCTCTGTTCAAAAAATATGAACAAACGCAGATAGCTAAATTCAAAGGAATTGTTGGAGATTTAAAGAACAGGGAGATGAGATAAGCACAGGTTTTTCCCAAAATAGTTCGTGTTGGGAGAAGGCGGCAAGCAAGGGAAAAAAGGATAAAAAAAAGCCAGCACCCGGCTGGCTAAATAATACTGGAAGCAATGTGAGCAATGTCGTGCGTTCGTGGGGACCCGTTTGACCTTGGTGTGAGGCCATCCCCGGAACGCATGGCAATAATAATCATTATCATTCGCACTTGTAAAGCATTATTTTTAATCACGCGCAGGATTGACACTTTTTCAATACCTGATAAATCTAGAGGATATTCAAACAGTAACCACAATAAAAGGAGTGTCGCTATGAGCGAAATCGTAATCCGCCACGCAGAAACCACGGACGCAGAAGCGCTTCAACACCTTTACGCTCAGGTTCCTGTGTACAGCGACACCCTCCAGCTCCCCTATCCGCCTGCCACCCTATGGGAAGGGCGTCTGGCCAATCCGTCACCAAACCGCTTCGCGCTGGTGGCTTGTATCGACGGAACACTGGTAGGAAATCTGACGCTGATTGTTGAAGAGCCATGGCGACGTCGCCACGTAGCCACGTTCGGCATCGGCGTAGACACCGGCTTTCAGGGAAGAGGCGTGGGCAGCAAACTGGTCGCGGCCGCACTGGACCTGTGCGACAAATGGCTGCATATAAAACGCGTCGAGCTGACGGTATATGCCGATAACGAATCGGCGATCGCGCTGTATAAGAAGTTTGGTTTCAGCGTTGAAGGGCTCAGCCCATGCTATGCGCTGCGTGACGGCGAATACGTCGACACTCTGCACATGGGCCGTATCCGTTCCAATTAATTCGATCTGACAGAAGCGCCGGGCCGAGCTAAATCACATCAATCCCCGCCTGCACCCTCAGAATTCCCGCCACAGCCCGGTCACTCCGGGCGATAAATCCAAAATACCGAACAGGTTGCCAGCGCGCTGCCGATGGCCAGATAGCTGGCAAAGTTGAACACCAGAATGGTGAGAATTCGCACCGCAATTTTCGATGAGCTGTCGGGAGCCATATCTGTCAGCGCGGGAGCAGGCATGGCATGTCCTGTTTTGGACATACAAAATATCAATCAATGAGGGTATCATTCATTTGTCGAATAGATGATTAGGAAATGAAGTTTATTATTTATATGACGCCTCCGCGCCAGAGAATACCTATTTAAAAGTTAAAATCTGTTTTTATAAAAAATCACCAGACATAGAAATTAAACGAAAAGACAATATAAATCACCACTGTATTAGTTTATTAACTAATGACATTTTAAACTTAATGATATGAATTTCTAAAATGAAAAAACATACGCCATTTAAAAATACAAAAGTCATTCTTTTTATTTTGATGAGCTTTCCTGTCTGCGCACATGAAGGTCTCATCCTTCCGTCGCTAGGTAGTCAGGATGTATTTTCAGAAAAAACACCCGCCGGAAATAAAGATAACGAGCAAGCAATATTGGGAAGTAAATCTGCACAAATTTTAACGAATGAAGCGCAGCAAGGCTTCCAAAACCTCACGGTAGAGGGGGCTAAAAATCAAATATACCAGTACGGTAAAGGTGTGGCGACGCAGGCAGCACAGTCGCAGGTGGAAAAAATCCTTTCACCTTACGGCCATGTAAAAACCACACTGAATCTGAGTGACAATGGAAACCTTGATGGCTCATCACTCGATTATTTACTCCCCTGGTATGCGGGTGAAAGCACATTAATCTTTAATCAATTTTCAACACACAGCAAAGATGGGCGTAACATTGCCAACCTGGGTACAGGTGTTCGTTATAACATTAATAAAGACTGGCTGGTGGGCATGAATGCTTTTTATGACTACGATATCAGCCGGGGCCATCGCCGGGGAAGTATTGGTTCTGAAGTCTGGACTAACTACTTAAAACTCAGCGGAAATTACTATATTCCGCTCTCAAGCTGGAAAGCCTCAAAAGATTTAGATAATTACGAAGAGCGCCCCGCCAGTGGCTGGGATATCCGTCTCCAGACTTATCTGCCAGCGTATCCGCAATTAGGAACATCCCTGGTTTATGAGCAATATTATGGCGATCAGGTTGCACTTTTCGGTAGCGATAATCTCGAAGAGGATCCTTCCTCTGTCGAGTTAGGCGTGGACTACACACCGGTTCCGTTAATCACTCTGGGCGCGAGTTATAAGCAGGGTAATTCAGGAATAAATGAAATTACGGCCAATATGTCGGTGGATTACCATATCGGAACCCCGATGGCCAAACAGCTCGATCCTTCAGCGGTCACAGATATGCGTACTCTGGCTGGCAGCCGTATGGATTTTGTCGATCGCAATAACGATATCGTTCTGGAATATCGTGAAGTGAAAGATCTCGATATTGACGTGTACCTCAAACCGTCAGGTACTGCACCACAATGTATTATCGCGGATGACCCTGATGAAGCGCAGGCCTATGAAGGATGCCACTGGACATTAAATGCGGACATTAAATCTCACCGCAAAATCGTCTCAGCGAGCTGGGTTCCTGTTGGCGGATATTCTGCAGAGCACACGCTGGGCTTACCGGCACTGTCGCCGGCGTCCAATATCAGTACCGGACAAAATAATCACTGGACGCTGACATTCCCGGCGTGGGTGAATTCGACCGCGGCCAATGCAAATGAATACCAACTTGCCGTAACGTTCAGCGATGATAAAGGGGATACTAAACAGTCTAACATCGTCAAAATTAAAGTCGCCGAAGCGCCGGTTAATTATAGTCTGGCGATAGCGAACTCTGCCGAAAGCGATAAAGCAATGAAGATTATGGCCAATGGCCGTGACACCGCAGATCTGGTCACCAGCGGCGCAAAAGTTTCCGGCTTGCAGGGCGAAACAACGACCCTGTCCCCGGAAAACATGGACATGAAATTTCATGCTTATCATGTTACGGATAAGAACCACGAACACGAAATTACTATTCATTCATCAAAAGATGACTGCAATAAAACGACCGGTTGTCTTTATTATGTGAAGTCTCAGGATCAAGGCAAAGCTACCGTCGCCAGCACAATGGCCGGAACATATTCCTTTATTGCGACGCCAACCAATAAAGATACTGAGAAAACCAATGCGGTTGTCGTTGATTTTAATGCCGGTAATAAAGAGATTGTCACCGCGATTGTTGATACTCGCAATCCGACAATCAACCTGACCGAGACAAAAAACAATCAGTTGCTGTTAGGCCATGAATATCAATTCAAGGTGGCTTATGACAGTAACAGAAATGGCAAATGGGATGCGTCAGACAGAGAAACAATTTCTGATACAAACCCTACACCTATTATTTCCCTGGTTAATTATCAATGGTTGTTTGATGGAGTTAACCAACAAGGTGAAAAAGGTGGCAAGGCCAATAGTGATACCGACAACCATAATTTAACCCTTCCTGCAACGAATGCGCAGGCGGGACAAGTATTAGCATCAGCAGGAAGTAGCGGTCTTCAGGGATTGGAATTAAAGGTCAGTTTTGATATCTCCGATGCAGGTTCAAAACAACTGAAAGAACTCTCTGCCAAATAAATATGGCGACTGATTTTAATCTATTAACTTTATACAAACTTACAGAGTGATATTTATATGAAACGATTTAATAAAACCCTTCTCGCTAGCCTGTTATTTGTCGGCTGTTCCCATGTTGCTATGGCAGATATGACCGAATCCGCAGGTAAAGTAATCGGGACAGTTCCGGTGTTAAAAGGAACAGAAGCCGGCTCCGCCGCACACAGTGTTTCCTTCAGCAACGGGCATGAAGGCGGTTCCACTGAGGCGATGATACCGGGTGATAAAATCACGCTCAATTATATTTTTACCGATGCGGAAGGTGATACCGACGGCAGTAAAACCACCATTAAATGGTTTACGACCAGCGACGGGAAAGGCGCGGATAAAGTAGCAATATCCAACGACGGTAAAGATTCCTATACCCTGCAAGCAAGCGATGCGGGCCGTTACCTGGGCGCGGAAATTGAGGAACAAACCTCCACAGGGACACCTGCGGTGGGCCAGAAAATCATGATTGAAGACGTCAGTACCAACACCACGACCGATGGTATTCCATCCGGTCCGGTAGTCGGCGGCAATATTGGTGTAATGATTGCCGATTCAACAGCGCCAACCGTCAACCTGATTGGCAAGGCAAACAGCGAATTGCTGGTCGGACACACTTATCAGTTCAAAGCCTGGTATGACGTCAATAACAACCACGTTTGGGATGCTGGCGAACTTGAAGCAACGGATAACTATACCTACAAATGGGTCTTTAATGGCGTCAGTGCCACCACAGGTACAACGGGTGGTTACGCAGTTTCTTCAACGAATAATAAAGATCTGGTTATTCCTGCAACCAATGCTCAGGCATCAAGCATCTTCGCCACTGCGGGCGCAGACGGTGTTCAGGGCTACAGCCTGAAAGTGGATTACGCACCAAAACTGAAGGCGGTGAAAAAATAAAATCCGCTGAAGAAAACAGCCTGTTTTTCTCAGTCATTAATAACTCAAAAGTTGGGCACTTCGGTGCCCAGCTTTTACATCCTCTGTTATTAACAGGATGAAATGATGATACTAAAATTATTCAAGCGCTCAGCATTGTCTTTATTGATTTTTATTTCTCTTAATCCGCTTTGCCATGCAGATCAGGGAGAGACGGACAGCGGCTATTTATCGACCCCCTCTGCCGGCACTCTCAAAGGCACAGCACCTGTGATTCAAAATGCAAAAGGAAATAAGGGGAAAGTTGATTTCACTAAAATCAGCGAACACAGTGACAGCGAACAGCTCGACCAGGGCGACGTCGTCACATTAGCGTGGCAATTACAGGATAATGAAGGGGATGCGGACAACACTTTAGCTTCCATCGTCTGGACCTGTAACCATCCAACAAAAGGCACGCGCGTATTAGCGACACAAGTTAACAGCTATACCATCTCATCTGCCGATTACGGCTGTAATATAGGCGTATCCCTACAACCTCAGACGGTTACGGGTATTCCGCAAATGGGTGATGCAATGACCGTACCCGATATCAGTATCAATTCAGATACCGATAATATTATCGAAGGGCCGGTAATTACGCATTCAATTAGCATTACTGACTATATTGTTGCCCCTGACACAACGCAAAGTAAAACCGTGTCAGCTGATCTGATCCTTCGCACCGGATGGAATGGCGCTAAAGTTCAGCTGGAAACCGATAACCTTCCCACAGATGTCCATTGGAGCAGCAGCAATGATAATATTGCCAGCGTATCACCAGAGGGTTTAGTGACGTTCATTGAGAAAGGTGAGGTATCTATAACGGCTAAAAATAACAATGACGTTGAGACCCATATTACATTTAACCCAGATTTATTTTATGTTTTTAGTTCCACAACAAAAAACTGGGATGATGCCTATGCATGGTGCGAAGATCAAGGTTATAACTTACCTGATAAGTCTAATTTATCGACCGCAACAAATACACGGCAAATCCCCGCGGATGCATTATGGCAAGAGTGGGGAGACGTCTCTCAGGAAAAAAATGATATTGCCGGCGTTGTATTTTGGTCCAGGAATCAGTTTGGTAGCAATGCTTACGCCTACTATGCGTATCTTAGTGATGGCCATATTTCCAGCAACAACGAAACTGTAAAAGAAGGGGTTGCCTGTATTTACTAAAATCAATATTCTTTCGGGAAAGGCTTAATGATATCTATTAACTTTCCCCGTTCGATAATAATATATTCACCCTTGCGTAAATCTGATAAAATTTTCATCACTCCGCTGCGGGCAAGATGTGTGTGCTCATAGATATAATTATAAACACTCTGGGTGTTTCTTTCTTCTTTAGGAAGTTCTTGTAATTCCAGGAGTAAAGAGCAGATCATTTCATAGGCAGACTTACCTATCAATGAATTATCCCGATAGGCCTGATGGTCATTGAAATAAATCTGATAAGTCAACATTTCCTGCAACAGATGGTGTTCTGTGATGAGCGCGATCGCACGTGACAGCGGCAACGATTCAAGTTTGGCCGTTTTGTCATATTTGAATTCATAAAGATCGTAACGGAAAGGCGATCCCTGCATACCAAAAATGCTGGGCGCTGCGGCCTTTGCAAATCGCAATTTATCGGTTTTACGGTAGACAGTAATGCTGCCTTCTGTGACCAGAATAACCTGCATCTCCCCCCCTTCCTTCTGGAAGCTAAAAACCCTGTCCACGCTCCCGGCTTCAACTGGCGAAGATTCCGTCTGGAAGACCTGGAAGAGCTTCTTAATTTCTTCTATTGGTTTGAGCATCGGACGATGCTTTTGAGTGTCTGAGTGGGGGTTCATTTCAATGTGTGTTCCCTGAAACAATAAGTAATACATAGACTATAGCTCTGTAAGACGAAATAGGAAGCAAACCACCCTGGTGAAAATAACGCTGCACAGGCAAGGTTCGTCATTTGGTCATTTTTCTGACACATCGCTGTCATGCACCATGACTATGGTCAGGTTAATTCAACCGGAGGACATCCTATGTTCAGCATGGATACCCTGTTTCAGGATCTCGACCCGCAGCATAAAACCCCTTCCTGGCAACGCCGTCTGTTAAAAAACCTGTTCCGCGAGAAAGAATTTCATCGCTTTGCCGACCAATATCACCATCTCAAAGGCATCGATATGGTCGAGCAGGTACTCGAGCAGTTCAACATTCGCTGCGAACTGACCGAGCGCGACCGCGAGCAAATTCCGAGCTATGGTCCGGTGGTAATTGTCGCCAACCATCCGATCGGTACGCTGGACGGTCTGGCGCTGCTGCACGCGGTGGCTTCAGTGCGCCCGGATGTCAAGGTGGTGGCGAACCAGCTGCTGTCGCTGGTTTCGTCGCTCGGCAGCCTGATGATCCCGGTGGATAATATGGGCAACCGCACGCGGCGTAATCAGGTGGCGCAGATGCAGGAGCATCTGGAGAATCAGGGCGTGCTGATTGTGTTTCCGGCGGGTGAGGTCTCGCGTATGAGCTCGAAAGGGGTGCGCGACGGTAAGTGGCACACCGGTTTTATCCGCCTCGCGGCCAAAGCCCGTGCGCCGGTGGTGCCGGTACATATCAGCGGCAGCAACAGCGCGTTGTTTTATCTGACGTCGATGATTTACCGACCGCTCAGCACGCTGCTGCTGGTGCATGAGATGTTCGGCCAGCGCGGCAACAGCCTGACGCTAAAAATCGGGGCGCGCATCCCTTATTCCAGCTGGCACGACGGACAAATGCTGGCGGGCGATCTGGCGGCACGTTTTCGTAAACACGTTTATCGTCTCGGCGGTGGCAAACCGGGTCTGTTCCATACTGAATCGTCGATTGCCCGCGCCGAAGACCGCGCCGTCCTGAAACATGCGCTGGAAGCCAGCGAAGTGCTGGGCAAAACGCCGGACGGGAAGATGATTTACCTTTATCGCCGCCACGGCGAAGACACGGTGCCGATCCTGCGTGAACTTGGGCGACTGCGCGAAATTGCGTTCCGCGCCGTGGGCGAAGGCAGCGGTCGACGTCGGGATCTCGACGGCTACGATGACGATTATTTCCATCTGGTGTTGTGGGATCCGCAGGCGCTGGAAATTGTCGGCGCGTACCGGTTTATTCCGACCGCCGATCAGGTCGCCAGCAAAGGGCTGAACGGTATTTACAGCCAGAGCCTGTTCCAGTACGGGCATCAGATGGATCCGATTCTCGCGCAGGGAATTGAGCTCGGACGCAGCTTTATTCAGCCTGCGTACTGGGGAAAACGTGGGCTGGATTATCTGTGGCTAGGCATCGGCGCGTATCTGGCGAAGTATCCGCAAACGCGCTATCTGTTCGGCCCGGTGTCGATTTCCGGCGGACTGCCGCTGCCCGCGCGTGATTTACTGGTGGCGTTTTATCGTCTGTATTTCGCCCCTGCTCTGCCGCTGGCGACTTCCCGCCGCCCCTATCCGGCTTCATTGCCGGACGTGTTAGCGCAGTTTTGCGGTGACGATTATCAGGAAGATTTACAGCGTCTGAAACGTCTGCTGGCCAATCTGGGGAGCAGCATTCCGGCGCTGTATAAACAGTATTCAGAACTTTGCGAAACCGGCGGCGTGCAGTTTATTGATTTCGGCAGCGACCCGGCATTTAACAACTGTATCGACGGACTGGTGCTGGTCGATCTCACCCGTTTAAAACCGGCTAAATTCGAACGCTATATTTCAGTGCATCAGTAAGTTACTTGTCCCCCCTTTCTGTAATAGCGAACACTTGAGGAAGCTTACATATCAGTGAAAGACAGACTCCCCCACAAAGGGGAGTATAAGAGGCATCACTACGGATTTTTCACATTCACCACGGAGATGGTGTAAATCATCACCCCGCTATTTTTTTTCGCTTCCGCATTATTGCTTTCCAGAACAGCTGGCGGGATGACAAGCTTGATTCTGCCGCCCTTGCGAATCAGCTTCACACTGTCGCGCAAAACCGGTGGCATGTTTGCGACGCGGAATATTTGATTTGAATTTTCGATCTGCGGGCCATCTACCACGGTGCCGTCAATCAGTTCACCTATGTAAGACACTTCCACCTGATTGGTGTCTTTAATGGCTGCGCCCTCACCTTTCTCTTCGATCAGATAGTACAAGCCCTTGGAGGTCTTTTTCACATCCGGGCGCTTGGTGAACTCATTAATAAAGGCTTTATCTGCCTCCTGCTTTTTCACTTCCGCCGCCTGCTTCAGGATTTTCACCTGTTCATCAAACGCCATCAGCGTGGCCTGCACATCCTGAACACTCATCTTTTCCTGATGATTAAAGGCATCGGTAATACCCGCCAGCAGGATGTTTTTATCGAGCGTGATGTGCAGCGCTTTCTGCTGGGCAATCTGTTCTTCAATGTACTGTGCCAGAGCAATACCGCTGGCGTAAGCGCGTTTTTGCTCCTCACTGTTCAGGCTCAGCGCGACTTTCGCCGGTTCTGCAGCAGCAGGTTCTGACGTGGCATGAGCCACCGGCAATGTGGCGGCTTCGGCGGATTTTTCAGGCGCGACCGGTTCAGGTGTGGCAACGACGGCTTTATCTGGTGTCATCGTTTCAGAGGTGGCAACAGCGGCATTATCGGGTGTCACCGGTTCAGGGGCAGCAACAGCGGCTTTATCGGATGTTGCCGAGTCGGGGGTGGCAACGACGGAATTTTCAGGTGCGACCGGTTCAGGCGTGGCCGCGTCGGATGTGACCGGCGCTGGCGCGGCAGGGGCGACCTCAGCAGCATTGGCCGTCACAACAGGAGTCGCGTCAGCGGCACGAGCCGTAAAGGTATAGCTGGACATCATCAGGAGGCCTAAGACACATGCCACTTTTTTCACAGGAATAAAAGACATAAAAGTACCTTCGGATAAGAATTACATAGTTTTCTTTGAGTGTTATTCATCAGGAAATATAGCGCTAAAAGCGATGGGATCTGGACATTGTAACAGCGGGTATGTCGTGGAGGTTCCTCGCATAAAGAAAGTAGGAGACATTTTACAAAGACACTCAGATAAAGAAATTCTTATTGTGTAAAACTTCACACATTAATAAAAAATAAGCATAAAAACACACAATTCATTTCAGCCACGAATGAGTAATTAGGATTTTTCACAGCAAACAGCCGGAGTTTAGTGACAGGTTCCGCCAAAATCGTCCGCCATCGCCATCTTCAGCAGCAAATCATGGCCGATATAATTGCTCCAGTTGAAGGAGTTCTGTAAGACAACTACCGCGTTTTTATGCTTTTTATCGAAACCAATATAACTTGAGTACCCGCCGATATAGCCAACCTGATAAGTGATCACCTGGTTATTTTTATGGTCAGTGACCCACGCGATATTGGCTGCTTCGATATTCCGTGGGAAATAAATTTTTTCAGAAACTCTTATCGCAGAATTAAGCTCGCTTGGTTCTGAATCTGTAATATGCGCACGGAGGTATTTCAGTAAGTCGTCTACGTTACTGTACAAGTTAGCCGCAGCGACCATATTCTTCGTGAAATACCAGTCAGGTACCACTTTGCCACGGCGGATAAACTTCGGTTGATCGCCTGCATGGCCGATAGCCCGGTAAGGATAGGCTTTCAGCGTCGGGCCATGAAAACTGGTGCTGCCCATTTTCAGCGTTTTGAAAATAAAGTCATAAGACAACTGCTGGATATCTTCGCCGGTCTTTAACTTCAGGATGTAACCGAGCAGCGCGTAACCCAAATTGGAATACTGAGGCTCCAGCGTTTGCGGACGTTTAAACGAGGAGAGATCGTTCAACACCGCATCGCTGTCCAGCTCATTATAAAAGTTATCGCCGGTATACAGATACTTGAGGAAGCTCTGCAACATGTCTTTGTTCATGTTCTGGCGTGGTAAACCCGAGGTGTGGGTCGCCAGTTGCAACAAGGTAATGTTCTTCGCATCGTCACTCAGCGGGGTGTTTTTCGGCAACAAATCAGAAAGTTTATCGTCCCATTTCAGCAGCCCTTTATCCACCAGCCCTGCGACTACTTCGCCAGTCACACCTTTACTGATCGAACCCAGCGCGAACAACGTTTCCCCGTCGATTTTGCGCCCCTTCACCGCATTGGTATAACCGTAGCCCCACGTCCGGGAGGCACCGTCGTTGCGGATTATGCCTATCGCCAGTCCGCTGGCCTTTTCCTTTTTGATGTACTGCGAAACGATGCCATCGACCAGTCCGTCGATATTTTGCGTGCAGGCAAGCTGCTTCACCGCCTGCGGACTTTCCTTCACCTGCATCTCGGACAGCGTGCCGCATGAAGTCAGCAGCAAAGGCAGCAGGATGCTAAAACCGGTCAGTCTCCCCGTCACTCTTTTCATTGCATTGATTTATCATGCGAAGTGGTACGGGGATAATGGCGGGTGTACATCAGGCGACCTTACGAAAATGGGTTACGCACGCCGGATGGCGCACTGCAGGCCGCACACTGAGTGATTTCGGTGATTTTTACAATCGGAATTGTAGCAGGCACGCTGATTACCGTATTGAGCAGGAACCCTTACCCGCCTGGCAGCGCATCGGTCAGCAGTGCCAGAACGTCGGGCCCCTGAATGGTGCTGGCAATCCCGCCGTTGTGCGCGTCCGGCAGGCGAAGGTTCATCAGTGTTTTGATGTCTTCAATAATGCCTCTGAAATCACACCTCATCCACGAAAAATATCGCTTTAAACACACCCTAAAGATTGTGTTCTCCTCAGGTCAGAAGCCGTAAAAAATTGATCCTCTCGGTTTGTTGCTACTTAGAGTTCAAACAGTCAAAAAAAAAGCATAAAAATTCAGTTATTGGCATAAAAATTCACTTAAAAACAACAACCACATACATTGACTTAACGTAAATAACTGAATTAGATCGGTTTAATTAACCTTTACCCTGACTTTGCCGATAACCTTGATTCACGTCCTGCCGCTTTCATGAAGAATGGACACTACATATCAGGGGATAATATGAACATCACACAGCGTCTTTTACTGACGTTCTCACTGCTTTCCGCCGCCCTCATTGCACTGGGCGTCGTCGCGATCATGCTGATTTCAGGGTTTCAGGCACGTTTTGAATATGTACAGGTCAACGCGATCTCATCGATAAAAGACCTCAATAAGCTTATCAACCAGAGCAACACGCTTTCTCTCACGCTCTACAAACATCAGAGCCAGACTGACAACAGTAAAATGCCGGAGGTGGAAACCCAGATCCAGCAGCAAATTGCCGGGCTGAAAACCCTGACGGATTTTTATCGGCAACACGATATCTCCAGTGATGAAGATGAAAGGCTGACCCTCCTGGCTTTCGACAACATCCGCAAAGTGGAGGAAAAACTCCCGGCGTTCCTGGCCTCTTCACGGGCGCATCAGGATGACGTCAGCCTGGCGCTGATCGAAGGCGAAGGTGGGATTGGCGGGGCCATCCGTCAGCTCATTGCGGATTATCAGAAACAGCTGGTCGTTAACATCAACATCAGCGAAAGTCTGCGTGCAACCAATCACAAAATTTTCACCTCCACGCTATGGGGAATGGGCACCGGCGTGACGGCGACTATCATGCTGCTCGGCTTCTTTGCGCTGGTGACCATCCGCCGCGTGCGCCAAAGCCTGCTGGCCATCGGGAATATCATGACCGTCGCCAGTGATCGCCTTGACCTGACGGTCAGCGCCGATGACAGCCGTCACGATGAAGTCGGCAACATGGCCCGCGCGTTCAACAGCCTGATGCAACGGGTATCCGGCGCGCTGCTCTCCGTGAACGCTGCGTCTCAGTCCGTCAGCAGCGCCTCGGCGCAAATCGCCGCCGGTAATGAAGATCTCTCCTCGCGGACCGAACAGCAGGCGGCTTCTCTGGAAGAGACCGCCGCCAGCATGACCGAACTGAGCGAGACCGTCCGCCAGACCGCCGATAACACCCGGCAGGCCAGCCAGCTGGCGGGCAACATGAATGCGCTGTCGGAGAAAAGTGCGTCATCCCTGGAGACGATGCTGGGCACGATGGGCGATATCCGCAGCAGCTCCCGTAAAGTCACCGAGATCATTACGCTGATTGAGGGTATCGCTTTCCAGACCAACATTCTGGCGTTAAACGCCGCCGTGGAAGCCGCACGCGCCGGGGAGCACGGTAAAGGGTTTGCCGTCGTGGCAGGAGAAGTCAGAAATCTTTCGCAGCGTTCGACTACCGCCGCGCGCGAGATAAAGGAGCTGATCGACCTCTCCTACAGCCTGATTGAAGCAGGCGCACATCAGGCGGGTGACGTCAGCGAGAATATGAACTCGATGGGCAACGCCATCCGTCAGGTCACCGATCTGGTCAATGAAATTGCCGCCGCAGCCACCGAACAAAGCCAGGGGATCGCGCAGGTGCATCAGGCTGTCAATCAGATGGATGATGTCACTCAGCAGAACGCCGCACTGGTAGAAGAAGCCTCTTCCGCGTCGCGCTCCTTGCAGGAACAGGCGGACGGCCTTGCACGGCTGGTGGGTGAATTTCGCGTCAGTCAGGATCCTCAGCCATATCGTTCATCTGCGAGACCCGCTCCCGCACTGATTAGCGCTCCACGGGCGGGCGCAACAATGGCCCAGGACACCGACTGGCAAAGTTTCTGATACGGCTTTTAACGCCTGAGAACAGGGAAAAAAAGCATGGAAAACGTTCAGGAGCACGAAGCGCATTTGGAAAAACACAAAGCGTTGATTGAGAGCTTTGAGCAGATGGCGGCGTTGGTGAATCAGCTTTCAGTCGGGGAATACCGTTCGCTGGAACTGTACATCAACAACTGCCGACACTTCCGCGACCGCAGTCTGGAAGTGCAGTCAATGCTGGCGGATCCGGCATTTGAAACTTATCTGATGCGCAATGATATTGCGTTGTATTACAGCATTCATAGCCTCAACATGGCCTTCGGCATGATGACCAATATGCTGGAAAATCTGAAAGGTTTTTTGGCCTGATGCGCAGGAATTAAAGAAAGTCAGATTAAAAGGAGGCCGATCGTCAGACCGGCCTCCTTCATTTCACGATATGTAAAAATGCTATGCCCTGTCAGGCATGGGTCGCGGCTTTCTGCTCAGAACTCGCCTGAGCATTTTGCAGCATACGTCGAACCGGAATGATCAGCACAAACAGCACCGCTGCGCAGATCAGCAACGCAATGGAACAACGCGCGAAGAGATTCGGCAACATATCCAGTTGATCGGCTTTCACATGACCGCCAATCAGACCCGCCGCCAGATTACCCAGCGCACTGGCGCAGAACCACAGCCCCATCATTTGTCCGCGCATCCTTTCCGGTGCCAGCAGCGTCATGGTCGCCAGACCAATCGGGCTGAGGCAAAGTTCGCCCAGTGTCAGCATCAGAATACTGCCTACCAGCCACATTGGGGATACGCCTGCGCCACCGTTGGTCAGCACATTTTGTGCCGCCATCATCATGATGCCAAAGCCCGCAGCCGCACATAAAATACCGATGATGAACTTGGTGATACTGCTTGGACGCACGTTGTTGCGCGCCATCATCGGCCATGCCCAGCTAAATACTGGCGCAAGAATGATAATAAACAGCGCATTGATTGACTGGAACCATACGGCCGGGATTTCAAAATCGCCGATCATGCGGTTGGTGTAGTCATTGGCGAACAGGTTGAACGAGGTCGGCTTTTGCTCGAACGCTGACCAGAAGAAGGCCGCGGAAACCAGCAAAATAAAGCAA
Source organism: Rahnella inusitata (assembly GCF_965118895.1). Lineage (GTDB taxonomy): Bacteria > Pseudomonadota > Gammaproteobacteria > Enterobacterales > Enterobacteriaceae > Rahnella > Rahnella inusitata_A. The sequence goes on along the minus strand of NZ_CBCPJJ010000014.1, from coordinate 256,329 downwards.
ACCAGCAACCGGGCCCGTTCTTTGCGGTTCAGGCCTGCAAACACAAACAGGTAGATAAAGTAGAGGGCCACCGAGGCGGCAATCACGTAGACCAGCACGCTGGCGACCGCGACCGGATTAATCACAATCACGCCCTGAGCGATCAGCGCAACGACAATTGCCACACCCACCGCCAGCGCCAGCAGCCATGCGCCAACGCCCTTTTTCTTCGCCACCGGGTTATTCCAGGTGGAATCTAAGCCCACTTCGCTGTCGTAGCGTTGCATCGATGGCACCGCAAACAGGCGGAAAATCACCAGCGCGATCAACATCCCGATACCACCGATACCAAAGCCCCAGTGCCAGCCGTGAGTTTTTATCAGCCAGCCGGAGATCAGCGGCGCGATAAATGACCCCATATTGATGCCCATGTAGAACAGCGAGAAACCGCCGTCGCGACGCGCATCGCCTTTTTTATACAGCGTGCCCACCATGACCGAGATACAGGTCTTGAACAGGCCAGAGCCGAGGACGATAAACATCAGGCCGATAAAGAACAGGCTGTCGCCCATAAAAGCGGAGAGCGCAATCGACAGGTGGCCGAGAGCAATCAGGATCGAACCGTACCAGACCGCTCTTTGCTGCCCGAGCCAGTTATCCGCCAGCCAGCCACCCGGCAGCGCAGCAAGGTACATACAACCGGCGAAGATACCGACGATAGCCGAGGCATTTTCACGCGCGAGCCCCATACCACCTTCGTAAACCGTCGCCGCCATGAACAGGATCAGTAAAGGCCGGATCCCGTAAAACGAAAAGCGCTCCCACATCTCTGTGAAGAACAGTGAGCGCAGCGGATAAGGATGGCCTAAGAAGGTCCGGCCTTCGTTTTTACTACCAGAGGAATGCATAAATTCTCCAAAAAGTCTGACGGAGTGTTTGCGAACACTGAACTGCGCGGCGGCTGTCTGGCGGGCCGCTCATCATCATTCAGCCATTATTATTTGATAACAATTAGGGGTTATCTCTAGTGCCAACCGCAGGACTTTAAGATGAAAAGTCGACCATTGTCCACTTTTACAGACTTTATGACGGTTAACGGAGAAAATGACGGTAAAGAAAATGCGTGGGGTGGGGTGAATAAAAGTGATGCGCAAGCACTCCGCTCCATCCGGGCTGATGGAGCGAAAAGCTAAGAATATTGAATGTTTATGATTTTCGCGAAGCCACTGTGTTGGAACAATAAAGTTTGTACACTGATCGCTTACAAGAAAAAAATTTTGACAGATTCAGTAGGATGAAACTCGATGGAACACCATTCACAGCGCAGATGAAGATCAGCTAAACAACATATCATTTAGCATAAATAGCATTATGCGCACCCGTTGTGTAAGTCCCATTTGATAATGTCACTTTTTAGCTAGTCTATAATGTCACCCAGATACGGCGCATTTTCCACCCTCTGGGAGATCTCTCCTGATGCTGGCAACCATGTCCAATAAAGAACTTCACCGCTTGCCGCTGATCCAGCCGTTGTTGAAAAGCGCCTGCGTCGCCGTGATGCCACCGGTCGCCTGATGCAACTGCGATTTTGTCAGAGCGAATCAGCCTTTGACTACATGCTGGCCACGCGCGAGTACGGTGATAAATACGGCAAGCCGGTGGCGTTTTACAGCGACGAGCATGCTGTGTTCAGAGTCAGCCAGGCTGAGACTCGTCGGACGTGCGTTGCATGATCTCAACATTGAGCTGATAGATGAGCGTGTAGGCATGCCAAAAATGTGCGTGTTGCCTGATAGCTCTTCAATTTGGGAAAACTTTTGTCTCAATCCGATTTATTCAACAAAGCCAGGACAGATAAGAAAAGAGGGAGGGCTTGCACACATCATCATCCTGCCCCGGAACCGCGTTTATTTTTCTGGTATCAGGTCTTTTATTCGCTTATCAAATTAAGAGTTTCCATAACATACTTAAATTACTGATTATTTTCTAATTATCTGAAATTAAGATCATGATTTCAGAAATATTCATAAATCAGGGTTTTGTGTAATGAAACGTAAACTGATATAAAGACGGCGTTAAGCCTTTATCGCATAACTCAAACAAATCGATTCGTAAATAAGGACATTTACAATGAATAGTAAAGCCATCTGCTGGGCTATCTTTCTGGTAACCTTTCCGGTGCATGCCGCTTTGCTCAGTCCGGCAGACAGGGACAATATTGAGCAACAACAAAGAGATCGCCTGCAACAACAGCAAATGCAGCGTGATGAGCTGGAAAGAAGCCAGACGCTCTCTTTACCCGCCCCCGCCCCGGATCACTCTGACGAAAAACCGTGCTTTACTATTTCCACTATCAATATTACTCAAGCCAACCATTTATCTTCCAGCACTCAAGACAGGTTAACGAAGCCTTTAATTGGAAAGTGTTTAGGCATTAAGAGAATTACCCAGCTCGTGCAGGAAATATCTGATGCCTATATCGAACGCGGGTATATCACCAGCCGTGCTTTTCTTCCCGAGCAGGATCTCTCACGGGGAGAGCTGAATATTACCGTGATGGAAGGCAAGCTTCAGGATATTCAATTAGATAAACACAGCGACCGTATTTTGGCGATGGCTTTCCCTGGCCTTAAAGGCAAAATCCTCAATCTGCGCGATATCGAACAGGGCATGGAACAGATCAACCGGTTGCGCCAAACACCGGTCCAGATAGAGATCCTTCCGGCTGAACAACCGGGTTACTCCATTGTGAATTTAACCGCCACGCCGGAGTTTCCACTCAGCCTGAGTGTGGGATTCGATAACAGCGGGCAAAAAAGCACCGGTACCGGCCAGATGAGCGGCTCGCTGATCGCCAGTAATGTGCTCGGACTGGCGGATCAGTGGTTTGTCAGCGGCGCGAAAAGCAGTGATTTCTCCAGCAGCCACGACGCCCGCAGCGTGCAGGCTGGCATGAGCGTGCCTTATGGCTACTGGCTGATGAATTACAGTTACAGCTACAGCGACTATCTCAACACCGTGAATTCTCAGGGCTTTGGCTGGCGGTCAACCGGCGATTCCCAAACCCATCGTCTCAATCTTTCCCGCGTCGTATTTCGAAACAGCGATATCAAAACCGGCGTATCTGTCGGGATCAGCAACAATATGGCGCGTAACTATCTCAATGATGCACCGCTGGCCAGCAGCAGCCGCAAGCTCAGCAACGTCAGCGTGGGCATCAACCATAGCCAGAAACTGTGGGGAGGATTGTCCACGCTGAACCCGACATTCAGTCGCGGTGTGCCCTGGTTAGGCGCGGAAGACGATCAACACAAACCTGACGATGCGCCCAAAGCAGAGTTCTCCAAATGGTCACTGTCCGGCAGTTACTACAAGCCGGTCAGCCAGAAAGTCACCTTCCTTTCCAGCGTTTACGGTCAGTGGACCGGCGACCGTCTTTACGGCAGCGAACGCCTGACGATAGGCGGTGAAAGCTCAGTGCGCGGCTTCAAAGAGCAATATCTTTCCGGTGACAACGGCGGTTACTGGCGAAATGAACTCAACACGGCGCTGTTCAGTATGCCTTTGCTGGGTGCCATCAACGCTGTGGCCGCGGTTGATGGTGGATATCTGCATCATGACAATCACGACGTTAACGCGGCAGGCACGCTGTGGGGCGGCGCGGTCGGGCTTAGCAGCAGCGCCGGTCATTTCTCCAGCCAGTTTACCGTCGGCTGGCCCCTGCGTTACCCCGGCGATTTAGCCCCTGACCGTGTCACGGTGTATTACCACCTGAATGTCGTGCTGTAATTTCTGATAAGGATATCGAAAATGGAAAAGAATACGTTACCGCCGGTTGCTGTCTGGCGTCGTCTGATGAGTTACACCCTGATGACCTTTCTCGCCATTCAGCCGGTGATGCCTGCCGTTGCGGCAGGTGTGCAGGTAGCAAACGGCGCAACGCAGGTTGATCAGGCAGGAAACGGCGTGCCGGTTGTCAACATCGCGACACCGAATCAGGCGGGCGTATCCCATAACCAGTATCAGAATTTCAACGTCGGTACCGAAGGGTTAATCCTCAATAACGGCACCGACCGGCTGACCCAAAGCCAGCTCGGCGGCCTGATCCAGAACAACCCTAATCTGAAGGCCGGGCAGGAAGCCAAAGCCATCATTAACGAAGTCACTTCTGCAAACCGTTCACAACTGAACGGGTATATGGAAGTGGCCGGGAAAGGCGCCAGCGTAATGGTTGCCAACCCTTACGGCATCACCTGTAACGGCTGCGGATTTATCAATACGCCGAATGCCACCCTGACCACCGGTAAACCGGTACTGGGCGCTGACGGCAAACTGCAATCCCTGGAAGTCACCCAAGGCGCGATCACCATTGAAGGCAAAGGGCTGGACGCCAGCCAGAGTGGCTATTTCTCTCTGATTTCCCGCGCAACAGAAATCAATGCGCAACTTAATGCGCAGGATCTGACCGTGATCGCAGGAGCCAACCGCGTTGATGCCAGCGGCAAGGTCACGCCGGTTGCGGGCAAAGGCGACACCCCTCGCGTTGCCATCGACACCGGCGCGCTGGGCGGCATGTATGCCAACCGCATTAAACTGGTTTCCAGCGATAAAGGCGTCGGCGTTAATCTCAGCAATATTAATGCGCGTCAGGGCGATATGCAGCTTGACGCCAATGGCAGGCTGACACTCAGCAACAGCGCGACGGCAGGTTCGCTCGCTGCCAATGCGCAGGACATTCAGCTCAGCGGCAAGCACCAGGCGCAGTCCGTCTCGATGAACAGCCAGGGCGAAATGCAGCTGCAAAACGCCACCATCACCAGCAACGAGAATCTCACCCTGACCAGCAGTGGTCAGTTGCAGGCAAAGGGCAGCCAGATAACCTCTGGTCAAACGGTGAAAATGCAAAGCGCCCGGTTAACGGCGGATAACAGCACGCATATCGATGCACAACGTGATGTGGAACTGACCAACAGCGGCGACCTTGCCTTGCAGGGTAGTCTGACCGCAGGGCAGGATGTTCACCTCACCGGTAACTCGCTGAGTCATCAGGGAAATATTACGGCCAACCGCAACACTGTTATTCACGCCACCTCGTTGGAAAATAAAGGGAAAATTCAGTCTCAGGGGGATTTTTCTCTGGACCTGAATACGCTGAATAATACCGGACAGTTGCTGTCAGGCGGGTCGCTGGCGCTGAACGCACAAACGGCTGCGCTCAGCGGGATGGTCAGCGCAGGAAAGGATCTGACCTTTACCGGTTCGTCCCTGAGCCTGAACGCTGACGGGCAGTTGCTTGCCGGGCATGATCTGGGGCTGACGTTCAGTCAGTTCTCTCTGGCTGGTACCGCCAAAGGAAACCATCGGGTCTCCCTTCAGGGTGACCGTTTTACCGGTTCACAGAACGGTTCGCTGACCAGCGACGGCGGGTTGTCGCTTTATCTGTCTGATGCACAAATTGACGGCCAGCTGGCCGCACTCGGCGCGCTGACACTCAGCGCAGACCGGCTGGCGACCGGCACGCAGGCGCAGTTGCAGTCGCAACAGGACATGACCTTAACGCTGAAGGACTCGGCTGACTTGCAGGGAACGCAGGTCGCCGGGGGCAATCTGGCGGTTCAGGCCGCTACGCTTAATCATAAGGGACAAACGGCGGCACAACATGTCAGCCTGCGCGCGGACAACCGGAATAACGGCGGCAACGTGTCGGCTGAGACGTTGCGTGTGAGCACGGACTCACTCATCAACAGCGGGATCCTTCAGGGCAACAGCGCCATGCAACTGGATGTCGCCTCGCTGAATAACCTGAGCAGCGGCCAGATTGTCACCGGTGGCGCGCTCGATCTTACTCTGCCACAACTGAATAACGCCGGTTTGCTGATGGCAGACAGCTTCTCCCTGAGCACAGATTCACTCAGTAACACCGGCACAATTCAGGGCTCTTCCCTGCTGGATATCCAGGCCGACACGCTCGGCAATGCGGCATCGGGTCGTCTGCTGAGCGGCGCAGATCTGACGCTCAGCGCGATGCAACTGGGCAATGCCGGCATCATCCAGGGTGAAAATGCCCGTCTCTTCGCCACAGATTTTACCAACAGTGGCAGCGTACTGGGGCAGCAATCCCTTGAGGCTACGGTCAGCCATCAGCTTGATAATACCGGCAAAGTGATGAGCCATGGCGCGATGCAAATCAGCGCAGAAACGCTGGAAAACAGCGGTTCCCTGCTCAGTGAAGGCAGCCTCGCGCTGAACGGTAACCGGCTGACCAACAGCGGCACCTTGCAGGCCAGCCAGCTCGATATCCGACAGACTCAGGTGGATAACCGTGGCGCGCTGATTGGGCTTAATACGCTGGCGATGACGTTGTTGCAGGATCTCAATAACAGTCAGCAAGGCGCATTGCTCTCTCAGGGCGACCTGTCGGTTTCCGCACAATCCGTCGTCAATGACGGACTCTGGCAGGGGCAAAACATTTTGCTCAACGGTCAGCAGCTCACCAACAACGGCTCGATACAAAGCGCCGATGCGCTGACGCTCACCCTCACGGAAAATTTCAACAGCGGTAAAAGCGGCAAAATTACTGCCAGCGGAACAGCGGCAATCAAAGCCCTTGCGCTTTCCAATCAGGGGCAGTGGATCGCCAAAAACCTGAGCATCTCCGGCAACTCACTGAACAACGAAGGCGAAATCTCCGGCGTGGACGGACTGACTCTCACGCTGCAAAACGCACTGACTCAGCAATCCTCCGGCAAACTGCAAAGTAACGGCAGCACACAGGTCACAGCCAGCCACCTTGATAATGCGGGACAACTGCAAACCCGCACGCTGACACTGAATACTGTCCGTCTTGATAACAGCGGCACCCTGCAGGCGCGGGAATCAATGGATTTCACTCTGACCGGCGATGCACAAAACCATGCCGGAGGTGTGATCCTCAGCGACGGCACACTGAATCTGCACGCCGCGACATTTAACAACGACGGCATCGCGCAGGGCACGACGCGCGCCACGTTTGATCTCTCACAGGGCATCAGTAATCAGGGACGTTTGCTGTCCGGCGGCCAGTTAAGCCTTGATGCGCCTGGCATCCTCAACACCGGCTGGCTGCAAAGCGACAGTCTCAGCCTGAATATCGCGAATACGCTGACCAACCGCGGCACGGTGATTGCCCAAAATCAGGCCACGCTCGGCGGGAACGCGCTGGAAAACAGCGGAACGGTTCAGGCAGGTGCGCTGACGCTTGATCAGGCCAGCGTGAATAACACCGGTACGTTGTTTGCCGCGCAAATGCTCAACCTGACGACACAGACGCTCGCAAACGCCAGCAATGCGAAAATTTTCAGTGCAGGCGATATCACGCTGAACAGCCGAACGCTAGCGCAAAACGGCCAGATTGTGGCGCTGGGGAATGTCACGCTGGAGTTGCTGGAAGCATTAACCCAAAGCGGCACACTCGCGGCGGGAAAGGCATTAAACGTCGGCACATCAGCTGATTTCATTCAAAACGGCACGATGCAGGGGCAAAACCTCTTACTGACCAGCGGAGGCAACTTCAGCAATCAGGGTACCCTGACGGGCGGTGATGGCATCTTCAGCATCCGTGCAGAAAACATCCGGCAGAATGCCAGCGGCAGCCTGCAATCTGACGGTGATGTCAGCCTTGAAAGCCGCGGAGATATCGCTAACAGTGGGTTTATCGGCACCGCAGGAAACCTGCTTCTGAGCGCAACCGGCACACTGACCAACAGCGCCCTGCTCTATTCCGCGCTCGACATGACACTTTTGGCTGACCGGATCAGTAATATTCAGGGCGATATTCTGGCCGGAAAAAACCTGTGGATGATGAAAGATGCCGCAGGGAATGCCAGCACTGAAACAATCAACAGCTCCGGAACCATTGAAACAACGAACGGCGATATCTCGATTTATACCGGCCATCTGCTCAATGAACGCAACGGACTGAGTTTCTCCAATGAAACTCATCAATATGTCCCGGCGGGTCAGGCCTACATTGACGTTTCACTCAAAGACATCGATCCCGCTTTACTGACCTACGATAAAGAAACGATTTGCGGTGGCGGCGTCAACGACCACTGTACGACCCGCTATTTTGTACTGATCAGCCCGCAACTTGAGGATCAAAAAGTCCTCATCAGCGATGAAACATGGACGGCAACGGCGGGAGGCAATGCGGCCAGGATTGCAGCAGGGCGTGATCTCACCGTGCAGGCCAATATGCTGGACAATAACGCCAGCAGCCTGCTTTCCGGCGCCAACATGACGCTGTCCGGCGACCGGCTGAATAACAGTTCTGTTGAAACCGGCACCGTCTCGGCCTACCAAATTTATCATTACAACTGTGCAAAAACGGCCGGGTGCCGGGTATCTGTCACGGCCTCGGAATATGCCAGTCAGCAGGCATCATCAGCCACGGTTCGTTTTGACCTGACCGGCGCACCGGTTTATGAAACCAGCAGCGACGCCGCCGCTTACCGCGCGGTGATCCAGGCCGGTGGCAACCTGACCGCTACCTTTGCCAGCGATATCAGCAACACCTTAACGTCCGCTCATGCCGGCAGCATCAGCCACGAGCTTACGGCTCCTGCACTGAATTCTCTTAGCGCACCGACTGAATTCGCCGGTGCGTCTTCGCAGGATCTGGCCAGCGCCTCACAAGAAGAAATAACCGCCCCGCAATGGCGTGACAATGTTGCCGACGCCCTGCAAAAACTGAACGGCGGCACGACGCTCAGCAGTAACGATTACCCACTGCCTACCAGCAACAGCGGCTATTTTGTGGTGAGCACCGACCCGCAGAGTCCGTATCTCATTATCACCAACCCGAAACTGGACGGAGTTGGACAGCTCGATAACAGCCTGTTCAACGAAATCTATGCGATGCAGGGAATGAAAGCGCCGGCCGCGCCGCGTGAAACCGGCCGCCAGTTCACGGAAGAATCCTCGTTTATCGGCTCAGCCTATTTCCTCGACCGCCTGAATCTGCACCCTGATTACGACTACCGTTTCCTAGGGGATGCGGCATTCGATACCCGCTACGTCAGCAACGCGCTGATTAATACCACCGGCAGCCGCTACATCAACGGATTTGGCTCCGATCTGTCGCAGATGCAATATCTGATGGACAACGCTGCCCTCGCGCAACAGTCACTCGGTTTATCCTTTGGCGTGGCGCTGACCGAGGCACAAGTGGCCTCACTGGATAAAAGTATTTTGTGGTGGGAAAACAGCGTAGTGAACGGCCAGAATGTGCTGATCCCGAAACTGTATCTTTCCCCGAAAGATGTTGCACCGGCTACCGGCAGCGTGATCGCCGGGAACAACATTCAGCTGGCGGGCGGCGCGGTCACCAACAGCGGTTCGACGATGCAGGCCAGCTCCGGTCTTTACGTCTCCGGCCAGAACACCATTGATAACCTCGATGCAGGGCTGATGAAAGCGGGTGGCGATCTCAGCCTGTTCGCGCTTGGCGACATCAGTAACATCGGCTCAACCATCAGCGGTCAGAGCGTTTCGCTGGTCAGCTTCGATGGCGACCTGATCAACAAGACACTGACCAGTCAGTGGAACGCTGCGGGTCAATCCGGCGTCGATACCCTCGCCCTCTCAAACACCCAGACCGGCGATATGGCCTCGATCACCGCGGGCGATTCCCTGTCGATGTACGCCGGTAAAAATATCGATATCACCGGTGCACACCTCAGCGCAGGCAGCAGTCTTGCCATGCAGGCGCTGGGCGATATCACTATCAGCGCCAACCAGACCCGTGAGCTTGATCAGCGCAGTTCACGTGGCGAGAACACCCTGATGGAGAGTACCGACACGCAGGCCAGCAACATTTCCGCCGGTGGCAGCCTCGCCATGCAGGCCGGTCATGACCTGAACATCAGCGCCAGTCAGATTGCCGCAGATGGCGATGCCATACTCAAGGCCGGCAACGACATTAACCTGCAAACGCAGGAACAGAGCGCCCGCAGCAAAACCAGCAACAGCGAACAGCGTCTAAACCTGGTGGATAACACCACGCTTAACGCAGGCGGTGATTTAACGCTGGTGGCCGGTCGAGACCTCAATTCGCAGGCCGCCAGCCTGAGCGCCGACGGAGATGCCACGCTTGCCGCTGGCCGCGACGTTAATCTCAACGCCGCAGAGATAAGCAGCTACAGCGAGTCCCACGGCAAGAAAAAGCAGCAGATCGACGAGCAAATCCGTCAGCAAGGCACCGGACTGACCAGCGGTGGGGACACGCGCATTCAGGCCGGTCAGGACGTGACTTTCAATGGCGCACAAGTCGATGCCACGGGCAATCTGGCCGTTACCGCCGGGCGCGACATCACCCTTAATAGCGTCACCGAAAGCGATTATTCCTTCTTCGAGCAGACCAAAACCTCGGGCGGTATTTTCTCAAAAACCACCACACACACCGTGCGCGAAGATTACGCGACTCACGAGAAAGGTACCCAGCTCGGCGGCGACAATGTTTCGATGATGGCCGGTCACGACCTCAACGTTAATGGATCCAGCGTCATCGGCGACAGCAATGTCAGCCTGCTGGCGGGCAACGACATTAACGTTCTGGCGTCCACCGAAGAACAATCCGCCTACCGTCTGGATGAGAAGAAAAAAAGCGGCCTGTTCAGCGGCGGCGGACTGGGCTTCACCCTCGGCACCACCGAAACCCGCCACCGCGTCAACGAGGACGGCACCACGCAGAGCCAGAGCGCAAGCTCGATTGGCAGCCTCGGCGGCGACGTCAGCCTGATGGCGGGCAACAACGTCCACGTCAGCGGCTCGGACGTGATCTCCACTCAGGACATGCTGATCAGCGGCAAAAGCGTGCAGATTGACCCCGGTCAGGATGCCCTGCACCGCAAAGAGACCTTCGAGCAAAAAACCACCGGCCTGAGCATCGCCCTGTCGGGTACCGCCGGTGCAGCCGCTAACAGCGGCTACACCGCCGCACAAAGTGCCCGTGATGACAGCAGCGGCCGGATGGCAGCTCTTGATGGCATCAAAGCCGGACTGAACGGCTATCAGGCGTATCAGGGTACCCAGCTCGACGGCAACAACAGCGGGGAAAATAGCTTTATCGGCATCTCGGCCTCCCTCAGCCATCAGGAAAGCCGGTCCGAGCAGATAACCGATCAACGTGCCGCCACCGGTTCGTCGGTGATGGCCGGCGGCAACGCCACGATCGAAGCTCGCGAGGGCGACCTCAACGTAATCGGCAGCAAAATCAAAGCTGACGGTGATCTGAGCTTGTCCGCTGCCGACGACATCAACCTGCTGGCGGCCGATAGCACCCAAAAAACAACCGGCAAAAACAGCAGCGCCGGCGGCGACATCGGCATCAGTTTCGGGGTCAGCGGTGAAAAAGCCGGGCTGAGCATTTTCGCCGACGTCAACGCTGCCGCAGGCAAAAACCACGGCGACGGCACCACCTGGACCAATTCCGAAATCGGCGCAGGCAACAACCTGAACATCAATGCCGGTAATGATCTGAACATCAGGGGCGCACAGGTCAGCGGCGAGCAGATCACCGCGGAGATTGGCCGCAACCTGACGGTCGAAAGCCTGCAGGACACCGACCACTACGATTCCACCCAGCAAAGCGGCGCAGCGGGCGGCAGTTTCACCTGGGGCGGCGGCGGCGGCAGCGGTTATATCAGTCTGACCGAAGACAACATGAACTCGGACTATGCCAGCGTCACCGATCAGAGCGGCATATTCGCAGGCAACGGCGGCTTCGACATCACCGTTGGCAACCACACCCAGCTTAACGGCGGCGTCATCGCCTCCGATGCCACATCCGACAAAAACCGTCTCGATACCGGCACGCTGGGCTGGAACGACATCAACAACAAGGCCGAATACAGCGTCGAGAGCAGCAGCGCCAGCATGAGCTCCAGCGGCAACACCACGTCGCAGTTCATGGGCAATATGGCCAACAGCATGCTCGCCGGGCTGAACAACGACGGCAGCGCCGCCAGCACCACCGGTTCCGCTGTCGCGGGCGGCACGATCGTCATCCGCGATAAAGAGAAACAGAACCAGAACCAGAACCAGGATGTCGCAGACTTAAGCCGCGACACCGACAACGCCCACAGTACGTTAGACCCGATTTTCGACGCTGCAAAAGAGCAGCAACGGATCGACGAGAACCGCGCCATCGCCCAAATCGGTTCGCAGGTGGCGGACATCGTGCGGACTGAGGGGAAAATCGCGGCGCAGGAGGCGGCAAAAAATCCCGACAATCTCGCCGCCGCCAAAGCCGCGCTGGAAGCCGAAGGCAAAACGCCAACCGGTGAAGACATCGCCAGACGCGCCTACGACACGGCGTTAAACGACTACGGCACCGGCAGCGATAAACAGAAAGCCGTACAGGCGATCACGGCCGCCTTACAAGGCCTGACGGGCGGCGACTGGAGCTCCGCCGTGGCGGGCGCCACCGCGCCTTACATGGCTGAATACATCAAAACCCACACCGCCGAAGGCGCTGAACGCATCATCAGCCACGCCATCGCCGGTGCCGTCGTCGCCGACATGCAAGGCGGCAATGCCGCTGCGGGCGCGGCCGGTGCCGGGCTTTCAGCCGCAGGTGCGAAATACATCGCCGAAGCGCTCTATCCCGGCAAAGACATCAAAGACCTGAGCGAAGAAGAGAAGCAAGGCGTGGTTGCGCTGGCAACGTTAGCCTCAGGGATCGCCGGTGGCGTAGTGGGAGGTGATGTAAGCTCGGGGATAGATGGGGCGAAATCGGGTCAAAACGAAATCAGCAATAATATGTTCACAATCGTGCAGCTGCAAAACATGATGATAGCTAACAATATTGCAGCGGCTGGAGGTACAGAATCAGTACGAAGCGCGAATCAGGAAGCCGCGCTGGCACTGGATAAAGCAGTCACTGAATTTGGTCAGGACGCCGTCAAACAGTGTTTATCAGGCGGAAGCTGCCCTGTGGAAGCCGCTTTTGCATTACATCTGATAGCAGGTATGCTCAATTCTGATGCTGATTCCACTCCAAATATCGGTAAAAATCTTACAGATGCAGATAAGGCTGAGTTAGGGGGTACAGGTTTAGGAACACCAGATGGCTGGGGACCAGAAGATGAGGAAAGTGCAAGGGATAGCGATCGCCAGAACATAACTGTAGAAGATCTAACGTCAACATCATCAAAAGGGCAAGAAACTACGGGACGTTCGAAATTATTTGAGCGTACCGGCGGAAGCAATGCTGCCAATAAAGAATTTGATGCTTTATCACCAAATGACATAAAAGAAATTCCTAGTGGTAGAGTTGGGAAATTACCTGACGGCAGAACCGTCATTGTTCGTGAACGTAGTTCAGATGGAAGACCAACATTAGAAATCCAGTCAGGTAAAAATAGGATTAAATTTAGATATGATGAGTGAGTGTATATGACTGAAAAATTGATAAAAATTGATTGCAACTGTTCATTTCACAGCAGTCAAATAGAACACATTAGATATGCATCTGGAACTCTTGAGTTAGTGTTAACTTCAGAGGGAACAGATAAGTTTAAAGTTATGTTTGACTGGATTCATTCATTTAGACTAACTGATGAAGGCGATTTGCTCAAAATGCAAGAAGAGCAGAATGGGGAAATGAAAACTGGTGTCTATATTGTAGAAAAATCTATTTATCTAGAATGGTTTACCAATCAAAGTGCTGGTATTCATGATAGTGAGTTCATAACTCACTATTTAATTGTTACCTCAGATGAAGTTGTAGATGTCTTATCCTCAGTCAGTCCTTTGATATCAGTTTGTTAATAAGATCCCGGCCACCGAGCCGGAATCTTTCTATGCCAGCGTCATCAACCAAAGAGGCCTATTCGCAGGCAGCGGCGGCTTCGACATCACCGTTGGCAACCACACCCAGCTTAGCGGCGGCGTCATCGCCTCCGATGCGACGTCGGACAAAAACCGTCTTGATACCGGCACGCTGGGCTGGAACGACATCCACAACAAGGCCGAATACAGCGTCGAGAGCAGCAGCGCCAGCATGAGCTCCAGCGGCAACACCGCGTCGCAGTTCATGGGCAATATGGCCAACGGCATGCTCGCCGGGCTGAACAACGACGGCAGCGCCACCAGCACCACCGGTTCCGCTGTCGCGGACGGCACGATCGTCATCCGCGATAAAGAGAAACAGAACCAGGATGTCGCAGACTTAAGCCGCGACACCGACAACGCCCACAGTACGTTAGATCCGATTTTCGACGCTGCCAAAGAGCAGCAACGGATCGACGAGAACCGCGCGATCGCCCAAATCGGTTCGCAGGTGGCGGACATCGTGCGGACTGAGGGGAAAATCGCGGCGCAGGAAGCGGCGAAAAATCCCGACAATCTCGCCGCGGCGAAAGCCGCGCTGGAAGCCGAAGGCAAAACGCCAACCGGTGAAGACATCGCCAGACGCGCCTACGACACGGCGTTAAACGACTACGGCACCGGCAGCGATAAACAGAAAGCCGTACAGGCGATCACGGCCGCCTTACAAGGCCTGACGGGCGGCGACTGGAGCTCCGCCGTGGCGGGCGCCACCGCGCCTTACATGGCTGAATACATCAAAACCCACACCGCCGAAGGCGCTGAACGCATCATCAGCCACGCCATCGCCGGTGCCGTCGTCGCCGACATGCAAGGCGGCAATGCCGCTGCGGGCGCGGCCGGTGCCGGGCTTTCAGCCGCAGGTGCGAAATACATCGCCGAAGCGCTCTATCCCGGCAAAGACATCAAAGACCTGAGCGAAGAAGAGAAGCAAGGCGTGGTTGCGCTGGCAACGTTAGCTTCGGGGATCGCCGGTGGCGTTGTGGGGGGAGATGTGAGCTCGGGGGTAGACGGGGCTAAGGGCGGGAAGAATGAGGTTGAGAATAATAACCTTGCGGTGATTGCTCGCTCAGGTGTTGCCGCCTGTGCGGAAATCGCATTCTGCCGCAATCAGGTGGTCAACGCAGGGTTAGGAGCATTAATCGGCATTGGCGCGGTCTCATCTTCGATGGAGCAGTTATCCGATGGACAGAAAACCAACGTAATGTTGGCGGCAATGTCGGGTGATACGCAGCTGATAGCAAATCTGTCTGCGTCTGAAAAGGCAGCCTACGAAGAGTTGAAAGGTAGCCCGGGCTTTGGAACATTTTTCCCCGACTCTGCCCCGGATTTAACCGGTGGTAATACTGGCGGCGATCAACTCTCAGGCCAAGGCGGTTCATGGAACACCGGTAATACAGATAACTCTAATGGTGGGTCAACAAGCAATACAGGTAACACTGATGGCAACCCGTATACGGGTGGAAATACCACCACCACGCCAATTGCAGAACAGAATCCGGATGATTTGGCTTATCTCGCTAATGGTTATGAACCCAACAAAGGTGCTGTTGGTAATATGGGAGAACTCCTTAATCAAGCAGGATTTGGTAGTGATATTAAAGGAAACACCCAGAAAAGTAGCCAGCAATATCAAGGCCAAAGTATATATAAAGCAACGGGTGATATAGGGGATAATATTAAAAAAGGAGATCAGTTCTATCTCGATGGCCAGCATAAAGACCATCTTGAGCTTTTTGACAAAAGAGGCAATTTTAAGGCAGTCTTGAATCTTGATGGGACTATAAATCAGGCTAAAACTGAAGTAGCTAAAGGAAGGAAGTTATAAATGTCGATACGTAGGTTAGCATTCAGCAGTAAAAAATTGCGGGGAATCCCCCGGAGATTACGATCATTGCGAAAATGGTCAGAGTCATATACATCTAAATACCCCACTATCTCTAGTGACAGCTACTCCTATGGTTATTGGAATATTAAGATACCTGTACATATAGGATTGGTTCAGGGAAGACAAACCAACCGTGAAATTCAATCTGTTTGCGCACAATTTATGATAGATGCCGCTTATAATATCTTTCAGGCTAAACCAAAAAATGAAACGAACATAAGAGTCACATGCTGCATTATTTTGCCAGAGATGTTTTTTAGTGAATTATGCTTATTTACATCTGAAGAGTACTTTAATATTCAAACACAACCAGGAAGTAATTACTTAGGCAAAAATACCTTATTGAAAAATAGAAGCATAATAAAAGAATGGAATTTAAATTTACCAAATGGCTTTTCGGAATTAGGAATCCTGAGAAGCAGTGAAAATGAAGATGGAGAGATATATTTTTCTGAGCATTGGTATATTGGAGAAGTAGCTAGAAAACTTAAAATTTAGATTATTAGACCGACATACATGTAGTAAACATTACTTTGGAGATAAGTCATGTACAATATATGCGGCAAAGCGATTAAAAAGATACGCACCTAGCTGATCGCTTGGATCGACAGGCAGGACCGAAGCTGACTCATTACAAGAGAAATTGGCAATAGAACAAGCCTTATTAAACCCTGAGGCTGGTCATCAACTACCTATACCAATTTCCGATAAGCGATGACCGAAAGAAGATGGTCGGTTGAAAATGCCGCAAAATATTAATGGCATTGAAGTACATTATGTTCGTAATACGACAACCGGTCAGGTAGATGACTTTAAATTCAAATAGGTCGGGATAAATCTTGGTTTTATGTAATTCAGCATCAGGAAAAGATCTCCCCGATAACGCAAGAGTTATTGGCGAAAATAATGAAACACCATATAATCCTTTGAAAATAGGAGTCGAGTATAAGGTCTAAGGTGTTATGTTTTATCCGACCCGAACTGACATGCTCCTTTGTCCCGACGGTAGTAATCCTTTATAGGTGCCTTCAAATCTTTTTGAAGTATTGGACAATGCATTACCGAATAATTGGGGCTGTGTCCTCACAGAAAAAACAGATGAATATTCTAACTTATATGAAGATTTTGGAATAACTGCAATATTTTGCTATCTTCAATTAGTTCGATCATACCAGCATTATATTGGCATTCTGGAAAGAGAACCCGACGAATTGCAGAAGTTCTATGAATATAAACTTAGTTACTGAAAAATTCTGTATTCTTCGGATATTTTTAATTCTATAAGTTATGCAGTCAACCTGATACCGACCGCAACCTGACGGTCGAAAGCCTGCTGGACACCGAACATTACGATTCGAAACAGCAGAGCGCCGCAGCGCGCGGCAGCTTCACCTGGGGCACCGGCAGCGATAAACAGAAAGCCGTACAGGCGATCACGGCCGCCTTACAAGGCCTGACGGGCGGCGACTGGGGCTCCGCCGTCGCGGGAGTCGCCGCGCCTTACATAGCTGAATACATCAAAACCCACACCGCCGAGGGCGCAACGGGCGCCTGGCTTTCAGCCGCAGGCGGGAAATACATCGCCGAAGCACTCTATCCGGGCAAAGACATCAAAGACCTGAGCGAAGAAGAGAAGCAAGGCGTGGTTGCGCTGGCAACGTTAGCCTCAGGGATCGCCGGTGGCGTTGTCGGAGGAGATGTAAGCTCGGGGATTGATGGGGCTAAGGGCGGGAAGAATGAGATTGAGAATAACTATCTGAGTGATAAGGACATCAAAACCTTCACTAAGAAATATGCCGCCGCGAAGACCGATGCCCAGAAAGAACAGCTTGTAGCTGACCTGAAAAAGCTGGATGCTGATAAGCAGAAACAAGCGTTATCTACAGGAATATCAATAGCTGAGCAGAAAGATGCACTGGCTGATCTGAAAGCCCTTGTAGCATCACCAGAATGTACAGCGAAGTGTCAGGAACTGGCTGCTTACTCCATATCAGAACTGGAGCCCGTCGCAAACAACACGCAACTGCATGAGGACAATCTTAATAAGGGAATACTGGCGGGTGTTATTTATGCTCTGACAGTAGAGAAACCTGCATCCGGCGGTTCTGGCCTGTCTTCATTGACGAAAGAGCAGCAACAGTTAATCAGAAATGCTGAAACAATCACGACAGCCAAAGGGATACAGAATCCATTCCCAAGGGATTTGAATGAGAAGGTTTTGTGGAATAGGGTTAAGGCTAATCCATCGGCTGGATATCCACTGACGGGATTGAATAGTGATCCTAAATTTCCTACATCGGCAGGATTTCAGAAAATGTCAGTTAATCATACACTTCCAGATGGTAGAAATATTGAAATCCATTATCAATATAACTCATTGACTAATAAGGCTTACGATATGAAGGTTATCACCCCACAGCGCTCAGGGGCTGCATATAAGGAAAAACAATGAAGATAATAATGCACCGTGGTGGTCATGTTATTGATATTTATGCAGTCTATTGGGTTGGAGGAAACACTTACTTCTACGGCTTGCATAAAGGGAATGGTGGACTATCCGCTTATAAATTAGGCGATGGTATAGATATAATTGACTCTGATATATCAGGTAATTTTGTTTATTTTAACCAAGGTGTTTTTTATAAACCTTTAATTGAGGAGAGACTTCTGGATGATCTTCTTGAATATGACGAAACTGCCTACAAACGCTTCCTTGAGATCTTGAAAGCGGAAGGTCGAATAGACCCAGACTTCTATTAGTCATTAAAATCCCGCCCTTGTGGCGGGATTTTACGTTATACGTCAGCTAATTACGCTTCAGTCGCCAGCCGGATGATCAGCTGTCCCGGCTGCATGATCACCTCCAGCTTCTGCCCGGTGGTAAAGCCGAGCTGCCCGAGCCAGCGGCCTTGAGGGTGATCTGCGGATACGGATCTGGTTGTCCGTGCTTACCTTTCTAGCTGGGACATGGCTTACCTCTGTTATGCCAATAATCTGTTCCGGTAGATCCTGGCTCTCCTTTTAACAGATTAGAAAGAGGAAGGGGTCGTTTCAGTGGTCATTGATTTCCCATTTGGCTACCTGAATCAGACAAAAGTAATTGTTCTTTAACAAATTCAAAATGTGACTATCAAGCGCCCCACTCCAACGCCGGGCGCGACATCACCCTTAACAGCGTCACGGAAAGCGATTATTCCTTCTTCGAGCAGACCAAAACCTCGGGCGGTATTTTCTTAAAAACCACCAAACACACCGTGCGCGAAGATTACGCGACTCACGAGAAAGGCACCCAGCTCGGCGGCGACAATGTTTCGATGATGGCCGGTCACGACCTCAACGTTAATGGATCCAACGTCCACGTCAGCGGGTCGGACGTGATTGGAGTGCCCCCGAGCCCGTAGACAAATCTGGGGGCACTCCAGTTTATTGTTCCAAAACAGACACCAAATCCTGCGCACACGCCCACGCCGAACTCCATGCCCACTGGAAGTTATATCCCCCCAGCCAGCCGGTGACGTCTACCACTTCGCCGATGAAATACAGACCGGGGACTTTGGCCGCGGCCATCGTTTTAGAGGAAAGCTCTTTGGTATCGACACCACCGAGAGTCACTTCCGCCGTGCGGTAGCCCTCGGTGCCGTTCGGTTGTACCTGCCAGTTTTGAAGTTGCCCGACCAGTTCGGCCTGTTGCGGCGCGTTCAGCTGTTTCAGCGTGACGTCCGGTAACTGACCGAGGGTTTGCAGGCATTCGACCAGCCGCTTAGGCAATTGCATCGCCAGCGTATTTTTCAGGCTTTGATTCGGATGTTCCTGTCGCTGAGCATTAAGAAACGCCGCCAGGTCAGTATCCGGAAGTAAGTTAACACTCACAAACTCACCGGGCTGCCAGTAGCTGGAAAGCTGTAACACCGCCGGGCCGGACATGCCGCGATGGGTAAAAAGAATACTTTCGCGGAAAACGGTGCCATCCTGCGCGGTCAGAACCGAAGGCACCGAGACGCCGGACAATGTCTGCAAGTGGTCGAGTAGCGGTTTATGCAGAGTAAACGGCACCAGGCCGGCACGCGTCGGTAAAACTTTCAGGCCAAACTGTTCGGCCAGACGATAACCGAACGGCGTTGCGCCAAGCCCCGGCATCGAAAGTCCGCCGCTAGCCACTACAAGTGAGTGAGTACTCACAGTTGAGCCGTTCACGTTGATAATAAAGCCGTCTTCGGTTTTCTGAACGTCGGAAATCTCGCTGCGCAGGCGTACTTCGACATTCCCCTGCTCGCACTCTTTATCAAGCATCGCGACAATTTGCTGGGCAGAGTCGTCGCAGAATAACTGGCCGAGGGTTTTCTCGTGCCAGGCGATGTCGTAGCGGTTGACCATATCGATGAAATCCCACTGGGTATAACGCGCCAGCGCGGATTTACAGAAATGTGGGTTTTCCGAAAGATAGGCGGCCGGTTCGGCATATAGATTAGTAAAATTGCAGCGTCCGCCCCCGGACATCAAAATTTTACGTCCGGTTTTCTTGCCATTATCCAGCAGCAGAACACGGCAGCCACCCTGTCCGGCCTGCGCTGCACAGAACATGCCTGCCGCACCCGCACCAATGACTACCACATCAACCTGTTCCACTTTTGGCCTCTCTTTTCGGAAAATTCAGCTACGTTTTAAATAGGATACGCTCTGCATTTGAGCAGGTTTTGCCCGCTATGCGCCGCGGATTGTAAGTGACTGACAGGGGTTACACCAGTATCAGCGGGGTTTTATGGCGCTAAGTAAGCAAATGTTTCAATGAAGAAAGGGCAAATAACTAACTGATTATTCATAAATTAATCTCCGTCTCGGCTTTTTTTGTCCTGTTTTTAGTCAAAAAAATGTCATATTTTCCTTTTATAGACACCCTGTTCTCGCAGATAATGCGCGGCGTTCATGACCACTAACTGGCGTAACAATTATGCTGCATCTATTTGCCGGGTTGGATTTTCATACCGGTTCGTTATTGATTCTCGCGTTACTGTTTGTTCTGTTCTATGAAGCCATCAACGGTTTTCATGATACGGCCAATGCAGTAGCAACCGTCATCTATACCCGGGCAATGCGTTCGCAATTAGCGGTCGTGATGGCAGGGGTATTTAACTTCCTTGGCGTCATACTCGGTGGTTTGAGTGTGGCTTATGCCATCGTTCATTTGCTTCCAACCGATCTTCTGCTCAACGTAGGTTCCACGCATGGCCTTGCTATGGTGTTCTCTATGTTACTGGCAGCGATCATCTGGAACCTCGGCACCTGGTATTTTGGTCTGCCGGCGTCCAGCTCCCACACCCTGATCGGCGCCATCATTGGCGTAGGGTTGACCAATGCATTGATGACTCACACTTCCGTGGTCGATGCGTTAAACATCCCTAAAATGATCGGTATTTTTGCCTCTCTGATTATCTCGCCTCTGGTGGGGATGATTGTGGCAGGAACCATGATTTTCCTGCTGCGTCGCTACTGGAGTGGCAATAAGAAACATGCCCGTATCCACCTGACGCCTGCTGAACGTGAAAAGAAAGACGGTAAGAAGAAGCCGCCGTTCTGGACCCGTATCGGCCTGATCCTGTCGGCTATTGGCGTGAGCTTCTCTCACGGCGCTAACGATGGTCAGAAAGGTATCGGCCTGATCATGCTGGTCCTGATTGGTGTGGCTCCGGCAGGTTTTGTGCTCAACATGAGCGCCACCGGTTACGACATAACCCGTACCCGCGACGCCGTGACGCACCTCGGTCAGTACTATCAGCAGCACGTGGATGCGGTACCGCACGTGGTCGCGCAAACACCTCTGGTGCCTGCGCCAGACGTGAATATCGCACCGACCGACGCTGCGAAAGTGTTCCACTGCGACAGCAGCCATGCACTCGACGCTATCGGCCGCGCGCAAACGCTGCTGACCAATCTGCCGTCTTACAGCGCCCTGGCACCGGATGAACGCAGCCATATGCGTCGCCTGCTGATGTGTGTGTCTGATACGGCCGATAAAGTAGCGAAACTGCCGGAAACCTCGCCTGCGGATAAACGCTTCCTCGGCGAACTGAAAACCGACATTCTTCAGACCGTCGAATATGCGCCGATCTGGATCATCATCGCGGTAGCACTGGCGCTGGCGCTGGGTACCATGATTGGCTGGAAGCGCGTTGCAACCACCATCGGTGAGAAGATCGGTAAGAAAGGCATGACCTACGCACAGGGCCTGTCTGCGCAGCTTACGGCGGCGGTGTCTATCGGCGTGGCAAGTTACACCGGTATGCCAGTCTCCACCACGCACGTGTTGTCCTCTGCGGTTGCAGGCACCATGATTGTGGACGGCGGCGGCGTGCAGTCTAAAACCGTGAAGAACATCGCGATGGCATGGATTTTAACCCTGCCGGTCTCGATTGTGCTTTCCGGCCTGCTGTACTGGATTGCGTTAAAGCTTATCTGATAAACGTCTGAGCTGCGGCTCAGGTAAGAAAAAGGCGACCTTGTGAGCAATCACAGGCCGCCTTTTTTGTTTCCTTTTTCACACATCCTCACAACGATTATTCAGGGTTAATACCAGATGAGCATCGCCAGCATACTGATGAGGATAAGCCCCACCAGCGCGGTCGTCAGAACGAACTGACCACGGACTCTCTCACAACGACGGATAAACTCAGGGTCGTGATGTTCAACGTAACGCTGAGCATAAATATATCGCACCAGCCTTATCTGCTTGCTCGGTTGGCCGTGAGACGTAAAGAACCCGCCGCCATCCACGTACTGATACAGCAAGGGATCGCATCCCCGAAGCACCACCAGCAATGCGCGCAGAGAAGAGTAATAGCGCAGCATATTCACCACACACACAAAACATAAAGCCCAAAATAGCGCAACGGGACTGATCATGATTCCCCCTCAAGGCGAACTCACCCCGCGCAATGTGACCCGCAATCGGCCACACACCCGACGTTTCGCCCTGCCTTTCCGCGATTTCACACCCCCGGACACAACGCGGTCCGCCCCTTTTCACATCACAGAAAATTGCCAAAGCAGGAGAACCCTGCATTCATTGAGTGTAGGAAACGAATCTGGAAATGGGGACGCTGGCTCATATTATTTCTATCTATGCTTTGTCAAATGAGGAAATGGGATCTGTATGCTTGATTTCTTTAACCATTTTGGGGCTATACTAAAAGCATGAGTTTCGCATGATGCTGATATTGCTGTTAACCGACTTATGGAAGGAGTTTTCTTATGGCTTACAAACACATACTCATTGCAGTAGACCTGTCGCCAGAGAGCAAGGTTTTGGTTGAGAAAGCCGTCTCGATGGCGCGTCCGTATAACGCCAAAGTGTCCCTGATCCACGTTGATGTGAACTATTCAGACCTGTATACCGGCCTTATCGATGTCAATCTGGGTGATATGCAAAAACGTATTTCCGAAGAAACCCACCACGCGCTGAATGAACTGTCGCAAAACGCCGGTTATCCGATTTCCGAGACCCTGAGCGGCAGTGGTGATTTAGCGCAGGTATTGGTCGATGCCATCAACAAATACGGCGTGGATTTAGTGCTGTGCGGTCATCACCAGGATTTCTGGAGCAAACTGATGTCCTCCGCGCGCCAGCTGATCAATACCGTCCACATCGACATGTTGATCGTCCCGCTGCGTGACGAGGAAGAAGAAGCGTAAATCGCGAAAGCGTTAACATAAAAATGCCCGCAGGTGAAAACCGGCGGGCATTTTTTATGGGCGATATGTGAGCGAAAGAAAACTGGTCAATCTCTGGACTAAGCATTATTATTGTATATACATAGATTTTATTATTAGATTTAAACTATTAACACTATGTTTAAATAGAAATAAAATTTAATACCCTGGTATATACGGACGATATTTTCATACAGGATGTGCCATGAAAATCCAGTTTTCTTCTGCAGTGAAAGAAAAATTGCTCATCAAACACAGTGTGACGGAAAAAGAAGTTCTCGAATGCTTTGTTAATCGTGACGGGAATTACCTGATGGATATTCGAGAGCAACATCGGACGACCCCGCCTACATTGTGGTTTATCGCCCAAACGAACTGGGGCCGGATGCTGAAAGTCTGTTTTATACCTCCGCATCAGGGACACCCGGCACAACTTAAATCAGCGTTTGAACCTAATGACATAGAGAAGCGCATTTACAGCAGTAAACAGGCGTGATGCAAACTGAGCAATTTCGTGCAGATTTCACCAATATCGAAACATTTAGAGGATGACATTATGACAACCCACCACGATGCCCAAAATAACGCTGAGATGTGGGATAACCGCGAGCTGGGCGCGTCTGAAGAACACGCTGTCGCAATCTCCGCCGCTCAGGCTGCTGAGATCGATGACATGATGGAGCTTCAGGCCATTTCAATAAGACTGCAAAAGTCGCTGCTGAGTAACCTGAAAACAATCGCGGCACATCACCAGATTGGCTATCAGCCGATGGTAAGAGATTTGCTGACGCGTTTTGCAGAAGCGGAAATGAAGAAGATTTTGATCGACCAGTTAAACAAGATCGATGAAGCACAGCGGGATCGCGAAAAAACGGTACCGGTGACAGAGTTTATTGAAGATTTGCGTAATCAGGCATGAAAATAAGAAACCAGAACGTATGTGCAGTGCTTTCTGGTTTCTTTTTCATCTCGTTGTGTTCTTACAACGGCGTATAAATATCAAACCGGTGGCTTTTGGTCACCACGGCGGCTTGCGCGGGGATATCGGCCATCGGTGGCGCGTAATCCGGGCGTTTTACCACAATCCGCTTAGTGGCTAAGCGGCGCGCCGGTTCCAGCAACCCATCGGCGTCCTCATCCGGGCCAACCAGTCCTTGAAACACGCGCATCTCTTTTTTCACCAGCGCACTTTTCTGCTTGTGCGGATACATCGGGTCGAGATACACCACTTCCGGCTTAGGCGAAAGCTCAGAGAGCGCCGTCAGGCTGGAGGCGTGCAGCAGCGTCATGCGCTCACGAAGCCACGGGCCGATTTCAGCATCGCGGTAACCGCGCGCCAGCCCGTCGTCGAGCAGCGCCGCAACGACCGGATTACGCTCCAGCATCCGCACTTTGCATCCCAATGACGCCAGCACAAAGGCATCGCGACCTAAGCCCGCCGTGGCATCGACCACATCGGGCAGATAGCGCCCTTTAACACCCACCGCTTTCGCCACGGCTTCACCGCGTCCGCCACCGAATTTGCGACGGTGCGCCATGGTGCCACCGACGAAATCGACAAAAATCGCGCCGAGTTTCGGCTCGTCGCGTTTGCGTAATTCCAGACGCTCAGGCGTAAGAACCAGCGCCATCACCGCGTCGGGGTCAGACGTCAGATTCCAGCGCTGCGCCAGAACAGATAAGGCGCCTTCATCGGCGCCTTCTTCACACAGTAAACACACACTCACAGGCAGAGGTTATCCTTTGATACCGTAATGGCGCAGCATAGCATCCAGCTGCGGTTCACGCCCGCGGAAGCGCTTGAACAGCTCCATTGGCTCTTCGGAACCCCCGCGTGAAAGGATATTGTCGAGGAATGACTGGCCGGTTTCGCGGTTGAAAATCCCCTCTTCTTCGAAGCGGGAATAGGCATCGGCAGACAGCACTTCCGCCCACAGATAGCTGTAGTAACCAGCCGCATAACCGCCGGCAAAAATATGGCTGAACGCGTGCGGGAAACGTCCCCAGCTCGGTGATGGCACCACGGCAACCAGCTTCTTGATTTCCGCAAGGGTTTGCAGGATCTGCGCACCTTTCGCCGGATCATATTCCGCATGCATACGAAAATCGAACAGGCCGAACTCCAGCTGACGCAGAATAAACAGCGCTGCCTGATAGTTCTTCGCCGCCAGCATTTTATCCAGCATCTCTTTCGGCAGCGGTTCGCCGGTTTCGAAATGGCCGGAGATGAATGCCAGCGCGTCCGGCTCCCAGCACCAGTTTTCCATAAACTGGCTCGGCAGCTCGACGGCGTCCCACGGCACACCGGCAATACCGGCGACTCCCGGCGTGTCGATGCGGGTCAGCATATGATGCAGGCCGTGACCGAACTCATGGAACAGCGTAGTGACTTCGTTGTGGGTGAACAGCGCCGGTTTATTGCCGACCGGGCCGTTAAAGTTGCAGGTCAGGTACGCGACCGGCTTTTGCAGCTCGCCGTCGGCTTTGCGCATGCTGCCGACGCAGTCGTTCATCCAGGCGCCACCGCGTTTGTGCTCGCGGGCGTAAAGGTCGAGATAGAAACTGCCGCGCAGATCACCGGTCTCATCAAACAAGTCGAAGAACCGCACGTCTTTGTGCCAGGTTTCCACGTCTTTACGTTCTTTAGCGGTGATGCCGTAAATACGTTTTACCACTTCGAACAGCCCTTCCAGCGCGCGCTGTTCAGGGAAATACGGACGCAGTTGCTCGTCGTTGATGGAGAACAGATGCTGTTTCTGTTTTTCGCCGTAGAACGGCAAATCCCAGGCTTCCATCTCATCGACGCCGTAATGTTCTTTGGCGAACGCACGCAGCTGAGCCAGTTCCTGCTCACCTTGCGGACGCGCACGGGTCGCCAGACCGCTCAGGAAGTCGATCACCTGTTTCGGGCTTTCAGCCATTTTCGTCGCCAGCGACATATCCGCGTAAGAATCAAAGCCCAGCAACTGCGCCAGCTCGTGACGCAATGACAAAATCTCCGCCATCACGTCGCTGTTATCCCATTTACCGGCATTCGGGCCCTGATCGGACGCGCGGGTACCGAACGCGCGGTACATTTCTTCACGCAGCGCACGGTTTTCGCCGTAGGTGATGACCGGCAGATAGCTCGGGATATCCAGCGTCAGCAACCAGCCTTCCTGTTCTTTGGATTCGGCCAGCGCTTTCGCCGCCGCCAGTGCGCTTTCCGGTAAACCTTTCAGATCGTTTTCGTCAGTGATGAGCTTGCTCCAACCCATAGTGGCATCGAGCACGTTGTTGCTGTAGGTCGAACCCAGCTCAGACAGACGCGCAGAAATTTCGCCATAGCGCTTTTGCTTTTCCATCGGCAAGCCAATACCGGAAAGCTCGAAATCGCGCAGGGCGTTATCGATGGCTTTTTTCTGCGCCACAGACAGCGCAGTAAAATGATCGCTGGCTTTTAAATCGCAATAGGCCTGATACAAACCGGCGTGCTGACCCGCCCAGGTGCTGAACTCAGACAAAATCGGCAGGCACTGCTCATAGGCTTCGCGCAGCTCCGGGCTGTTTTTCACCGCGTTCAGATGACCGACCGGTGACCAGATGCGCCCGAGACGATCGTCGCTTTCCGCCAACGGCTGGCACAGATTTTCCCACGTATACGGCGCACCTTGTGCAACCACGCGTTCGATGGTCTGACGGCTTTCTTCGATCGCAGACTTCATCGCAGGGACAATATGTTCAGGTTGGATCGCAGAGAAAGGCGGCAGGGAGAACGGTTTTAAGAGCGGATTCGACGCGTTTTGCTGTTCAGTCATAGGGCCAGTCCTTCGTTATAACGTTGGGGGGGATACGCCAGTGGCGCACCACGCCGTGAATTCGGGTCGTCTTAAAGATGACGTAACTTCTAACATGCGGTCAAGGGACGGGGAAATCAATGGGTGGCGGCGGGATAGTCTTTAATGGATAATGCCGCGAAGCCGCAGGAGAAAGCCGCACATGTTGAGTTACCGCCACAGTTTTCACGCCGGCAACCATGCCGACGTACTGAAACACACTGTTCAGAGCCTGATCATTGAGTCTCTGAAAGAAAAAGATAAGCCTTTCCTTTATCTCGACACCCACGCGGGTGCCGGGCGTTACCAGCTGAGCGGCGAGCATGCCGAACGCACGGGCGAATATCTGGAAGGTATCGCACGCATCTGGCAGCGTGACGATATTCCTGAAGAACTGGCGGCTTATATGTCCGTCGTCGGCCACTTCAACCGCAACGAGAATCTGCGTTATTACCCTGGCTCGCCGCTGATTGCGCGTCAGCTGTTGCGGGAAGAAGACAAACTGCAACTGACCGAACTGCACCCGAGCGATTTCCCGCTGCTGCGCAGTGAATTCCAAAAAGATGACCGCACCCGCGTTTCGCGCGCCGATGGCTATCAGCAGCTGAAAGCTCAGTTGCCGCCGCTGTCACGCCGTGGCTTTATTCTGATGGATCCACCATACGAACTGAAAACCGATTATCAGGACGTGGTCAAAGGCATTCAGGAAGGCTACAAGCGTTTTGCTACTGGCACATACGCGCTGTGGTATCCGGTGGTGATGCGTCAGCAGATCAAAAAAATGCTGCGCGATCTGGAAGCCACTGGCATCCGCCGTATCCTGCAAATCGAACTGGGCGTGCGCCCGGACAGCGATCAACGCGGGATGACGGCTTCTGGCATGATTGTCATCAATCCGCCGTGGAAACTTGAGCAGCAGATGAAGAACGTGCTGCCGTGGTTGCTGAAAGTACTGGTACCCTCCGGTACGGGTCACACGACGGTCAAATGGGTCGTGCCTGAGTAATCCCCTTCTGTTCTGCCGGAGCCGGTTTTCAAAGGCTCCGGCTATCAAACCTATCGCAATCATTGATCCAATCTTTTCCACAACCAGCTAAACTCTTGGGCAATTATTTAGATTAGCGACGCCGGTATGGCGTTCTTCATTTTTCACAATTCATGGAAAATCCGATGACCAAACATTATGACTATCTGGCAATTGGCGGCGGCAGCGGCGGTATCGCATCAATCAACCGTGCAGCCATGTATGGGAAAAAATGCGCGCTGATCGAAGCTAAAGAGCTGGGCGGCACATGCGTCAACGTGGGTTGTGTCCCGAAAAAAGTGATGTGGCACGCCGCGCAGATCGCCGAAGCTATCCGCAACTACGGCCCGGACTACGGTTTTGATACCACCGTTAACAGCTTCAACTGGAAAACGCTGGTCGCCAACCGCACCGCGTACATCGACCGTATCCATACCTCTTACGACAACGTGCTGGGCAAAAATAACGTTGATGTGATCAAAGGCTTCGCGCGTTTCGTTGACGATCATACTGTGGAAGTGAACGGCGAGAAGATCACCGCAGATCACATCCTGATCGCCACCGGCGGTCGCCCGAGCCATCCAAACATTCCCGGTGCTGAATACGGCATCGACTCCGACGGTTTCTTCGATCTGACCGAAATGCCGAAACGCGTTGCCGTCGTTGGTGCAGGTTATATCGCGGTTGAAATCGCCGGTGTAATGAACGGGCTGGGCGCCGAAACTCACCTGTTCGTGCGTAAACATGCGCCGCTGCGTACCTTCGATCCGCTGATGGTCGATACGCTGGTAGAAGTCATGGAAGCCGAAGGCCCGGCGCTGCATAAAGAATCCATTCCGAAAGAAGTGGTAAAAAATGCCGACGGCAGCCTGACGCTGAAGCTGGAAAACGGCAAAGAATTTGAAGTCGACAGCCTGGTCTGGGCGATTGGCCGAGAACCGGAAACTGACAACTTCAACCTGAAAGCGACCGGCGTAAAAACCAACGAAAAAGGCTACATCGTCGTCGATAAATTCCAGAATACCAGCGTAAAAGGCATTTATGCCGTGGGCGACAACACCGGTGCAGTCGAACTGACGCCAGTGGCCGTTGCGGCGGGTCGTCGTCTTTCCGAACGCCTGTTCAACAACAAGCCGGACGAGCATCTGGATTACAGCAACATCGCCACCGTCGTCTTCAGCCACCCGCCAATCGGCACGGTCGGCCTCACTGAACCGCAGGCCATTGAGCAGTTCGGCGAAGACAACGTGAAAGTCTACAAATCGCAGTTCACCGCCATGTACACCGCCGTCACGCAGCACCGCCAGCCGTGCCGCATGAAACTGGTGTGCGTCGGTAAAGACGAGAAAATCGTCGGCATCCACGGCATCGGTTACGGCATGGACGAAATGTTGCAGGGCTTTGCGGTCGCACTGAAAATGGGCGCAACCAAGAAAGACTTCGATAACACGGTTGCAATCCATCCGACCGGCGCAGAAGAATTCGTTACCATGCGGTAATGTAGGAAAATCCTGCCAGCACTTTTGTAACGTTAAAAACTGGCCGTAACAGGCCAGTTTTTTTAGCTGTCATCACTTTCCCCCGACGAGCGTCACAGCTATATATCCAACGCGTTCTTCACCGCATCTGGCATCGAAGGACGCCCGTTAGTCAGGCAAGTGGCCACAAAAGTAGCGTCGGCGAAAACAACGCCTTCAACTTTGATCTGTTGAACGAAGTTAACGCGATTACGTTTTTCATTTCTCTCCAGTACGCATGTCACTTCAACCTGATCGCCTTTTTTCAGGCTTTTACGAAAGCGCATTGAGTACTCCAATACCATATACAGGTTGCCCTGAGTAAATTCAGCTTCGATATCAATTCCCAGCGCTTCTCGCATATAGGCGTGGCGCGCCCACTCCATGTAAAACGGATAGTACAAACCATCCACGACACCCTGAAAATCGATATGGGCCTCGTCCACTTCATATTGTTTACTAAACATTTCTTCGCCTTATTCTCACAGTTGCGTAACAAAGCATCAGATATACAGCAGTAATTTCGTTTGGTGTAAACCAACATGTTTCAAGATAATACCAGTGAGAAACTATTTTATTCGGATATAAAAAGACCCGAGATCTAGTGACCTCAGGCCTTTTGGTTTTAATGCCCCGTTATTTCACCGGTAATTCCAACACAACTGCGATGGTTTTAAATTCAGCGAATACATCCGCGATACCTGCCAGCGCGGCGCAGAGACGGCGAACTCCGTAGCCGGCAATTCAAAACCGCCCGTCGCTTTACCGAAGGGAATTCAGGCTGAGTGTGGAATAACCAGTCCAAGCCTCAATCCAGTAAAATAACCTTTGGGCTGTCTGGCGCAAACAGCGGTTTGCAGAGGATTTTGTAGCTGTCACGGTCAAAATGCGGAACGGCGATATCGAACTCTTTTGCGGCCTCCAGCGTTTTCACCGTACCCAGGTAGAACCAGTGATTGATGACGTGATAATCCGTCTGGCCATCCGCTTCCTCGGCGATGGCGATGCGGCCGGGATAAGGCCAGCTGCGGATTTTCAGGGCGCTGAGCGCATTTTTTAGGCGTTCAAAGTGCGCCTCAGGCGTTTCTTTTCCGCAGCACACACCGGCACATTTACCGAGAGAAAACCGGAAACACGCGCGGTTTTTTGCCAGTTTCTCCAGCCCCAGCGCGCCATAACAGAGCTTTTCCTGATCGGCGATATCCCGGATTTTCTCTACCGCAGACATCTTGGTTTTAAACAGCCCGAACAGGTCTTCGCTGTGGGAGAAATCCACTTCATTGCTGAACACAATATTGGCGGTAAATCCCTGAAGCCGGATGGAACACAGTTTGCGGGCGGTACGCAGCCGCTTATTAAACAGCGGACGCCGCGATTTGATCAGATCGGACTCCAGCAGCAATGCGCCGACTTCGCCGATGGTCTGGACATAATCGATGTCGCGCGTCATATGCAGCAATTTTGCTTCAGCAGGATTGCGAAAATGCGACATCACGCGGCTGCGGATATTCACACTTTTGCCGATATACAGCGGAAAAGTCTGGTCATCCCCATAGAAAATATACACACCGCTGCTGCCGGGCAGGTTTTCTAAGGTATGACGAAGATGTTCAGGATACTGATAAAGCTCGGTGAAAAGCTCTTTCTCGGGATTCCACAAATTAGCTGACCTGCTGTTGCCTGATAAAAAACGTATAAAATATATCCGACAAATAATACTGTTTGTTTATACAGCTCGCAACCTCCGAGAAATAAATTACGCGTAAATTTTTCGATTTCCTTTGATATTAGGAATAATTTTATTAGTCATTCATCCCGGCCCGGAGACAAATAATGCGACAAAGCCTTTAAGCGCTGATGATCTTCGACGCATTGGATCGTCAGGGTAGGTTTGCCGCCGCGGCGGCCAGACTGTTTAAAACCGCATCGCGTTACGCCACCGGCAGCTTATCCAGAATCGCCTGCGCGGTGTTCACATCCGTCACTAAGGAATTGATCATCCCTGAACGCACCGCGCCGATAATCCCGGCAGCTTTTTCTGGCGTGGCGGCAACGCCAATGGTCAGCGGCGTTTTACGCAACTGCTCGACGGAGGCTGCGATCATCCGCTCCTCACCTTCCCAGTGTAGCAACTCGCCGGACTCGGTGAAGTAATGGCGCAGCACGTCGCCCGCCGCATCACTCAGCGCCTGCTCACCCGGCGTGGCGGTGGTGGATTCACTCGGTTTCGGCGTGTGCGTCAGACCGATGCCGACAATCGCCGCGTCGAGGCGATCCCACAGCGAGATGATTTCCTGCACGCTGCGATCGGCGAGAAACGCATCGCGCAGCGGTGCAGAAGAAAGATAGGGCGCATGTAAGAAATACGGCGTGCCTTCCATCTGTTCCGCCGCCCGGCGCACAAACTCGGTGATCTGAAAATGAGGCGCAGACTGTTGCATTCCGCCGTTCAGCGCCACGGTCATGATGCCCGGCAATCGCGGCATACCGGCCAGCGTCACTTCGCGCACCGCCCTTCCCCAGCCAATACCGAGCACCGAACCCGATCCAAGCCCGGCCTCCTGCAACAGTGAGGCCAGCGGTGTCGCCAGCGCGCCCAGCACATTTCCCGGCGGGGCATCGACCACGTAGGCATGCTTTAATCCGAGACGTTTGACCAAATCTGACGTCATGTCTTCCGGCGAAGATAATCCCACCACTTCGATGCGCACAATGCCCGCCGCACGGGCCTTGTTAAGCAATCTTGAGATGGTGGCCGTTGAGACATCCAGCTTGCGAGCAATCTCCACCTGAGACATATCAGACTCGTAATGCAGCTTCGCCACTAAATGCATCATGGCACGCGTTGCTGCAATATCTTGCAAAATTGGCTCTTTCAGCTTGAAATTCCTTTCAGTAATGAATTACACTCAAATCGTCGATTGAGGGATTATTGCGCAACACCTGTAAAAATGCAATGTGCCGGATCGGGCTTCAACCCTTGTAAACCGGCAAGTTACGCGATTCTCCACCCCTTTTTGCCTGGGGGTAAAGACAGAACGTCCAGTGTAATCGAGATTTTTTCATCTGTAATAAATTTCACGCAAAGGAGAGTTCCATGTCAAAAATGTCTACTTCAGAATTACGCAGCTATCAGCAGATTTGTGGCAAGAATGGCGCAATGATGGTTATCGCCTGCGACCAGCGCGGGGCCATGCGCAGCCTGCTGGCCAGCGATCCTCAGCAACAATCCGCCATTTCTGAACACGAACTCGGGCTTATCAAAGCCGACATCACCCAATATCTCGCCAGTAAAGCGACGTGTGTGCTGGTCGATCCGGTGTGCGCCGTACCGCAACTGGTGGACGACGGCATTATCGCCCGCGACACCGCCCTGCTGATCGGCCTCGATGCGTCGGGCTGGGATAACTCGCCGGAAGGCTACCGTCTGTCGCGACTGGTCGCCAATGTGGATGCGCGCCGTGTCCGCGAACTGGGCGCGACCGGCGGAAAAATCATGGTGTACCTGCGTTCCGATCAGGAAGAAGCCAACCGCCACAACATTGAAATCCTGCGTCAGTGCATCGACGATTTTGCCCGCGAAGATTTACTGCTGGTGGTGGAGTTTCTGACCTACAAACTCGATAACGAAACCGAGGAAGAATATAAGGAAAAAGTCCCGTCGCTGATTTATGGTGGAACGAAGATCTGTCTGGAATGCGGTGCGAAGGTGCTGAAACTGCCTTATCCGGGCTCCAGACAGGCATGTGCGGATATCACTACACTGGCAGGCGACGTCCCCTGGGCGGTGCTGTCAGCGGGTGTCGATCACACAACGTTCCTCACGCAAGTGGCTGACGCGATGAGCGAAGGGGCATCGGGCGTAATCGCCGGGCGTTCACTGTGGAAAGACTGCATTTCTCTCGACCGGAGCGCGACTAAATCCCGGCTTGAATCGCTCGCCGTGCCGCGTCTGAACGAGCTTCAGGCGGTGATCCAGCAGTATTTCCGCGCACCGGCGCACAACCAAACTGAACAGGTGGAACATGTCTGAAAACAGAAGCGCCTCACGAAATGGCTTTGCCGGAAAACGCGTTGTCCTGGTCAACGGGATCCCCGCATCGGGTAAAAGCCGGCTCGCCGTTGAGCTTTCTGAACACAGCGGCTGGCTGCAACTGTCGCTGGATGGCATCAAAAACCCGTTCCTTCAGCGACTGCAAAATGTCGATCGCCCCTTTAACCGCGTGCTGGGTCTGGCCAGCTATCAGGTAATTTGGGATATCGTTGCCAGTGCGCCACAGGGCAGCACCTTTATTGTCGATGCCTGGTTCGGTTTCCAGCCGAAAGAGGTTTTGCAGGGGTATCTGCAACAGGCGGGAGTGACGCAGGTGGTGGAAATCTGGTGCAAGATTGATGCACAACGCGTGGCCGACCGCTTTTCTTCACGGCTGGGCGAACGGTTACCGGGACATGTCGGGGCAGAATATATTCCCGAATTAAAAATTCTTGCAGCAAATGCGCAGCCCATGGCGCTGGGGCCGGTATATTCTCTCGATCAGAATAATGTCGATGATAATAGACCTGTAAATATTGTTGTTATTCACGAATGGATAATGAATTCATTCCATACACAAACGCAATAAATTAAACGGGGAAATATTACGTTACTGAACAAAGAAACAGACTGATGTGTGTTTTTTGGCTCACGCATTTATTACGACACATCGTTTTACATTCTTATCTTTGATAAATGAAAGTTTAATTAATAGTAAACAGGGTTGGACAGATCACAGTTTTTATTTAATTTAAATATCATACTGAGAAAAGACCCTATTCATATGAAGAGGTATTATGTTAAGCGACTGGATCAATGAAAATAACACCAAGATAATTCCGAAAACTGATGACTGGAAAAGTGCAGTGGCATTAGCAGTGCAGCCATTAATTGATTCCGGTGCGGCAGAAAGCCGTTATCTGCAGGCAATATATGATATGCATCGGGAAATCGGTCCTTATTACGTTTTGGGCGAAGGCATTGCAATGCCTCACGCCCGGCCGGAAGAAGGCGTTAACAGAACGGCGCTGTCGCTGGTGATTGTTTCAGAAGGCGTCGAGTTCGGCAGTGAAGATAACGATCCGGTTTACGTTATTTTCGCGCTGGCCGCTGTCGACAGCCATTCGCACATTGAAATGATCGCCAGTCTTTCTCATCTGTTCTGCGACGACGAGGCAGGAAAAAAATTAAAAGAGAGTAAAAACAAGCAGGAAGCGTTAGAAATCATCCGACAGTTTTAGACGTGAAGTGAAGAGATATGAACATAACTCGTGATTCATCACCTACAAAATGCGTAAGGAATTCTCATGAAAAGATTATCGATTTTAGCCGTCTGCGGCGCAGGTCTGGGCAGCAGCTTCGCCTGTGAAATGAGTATCGAAGCCGCCTTAAAAGATTTAGGCGTCGAAGCGGATTTATCACACTGCGATATCTCCAGCGCCACCTCGACGCGTGCCGATATTATTATGACTGGCGAAAACTTCCGCTCCCAGTTCCAGCATTACACCATCAAAGCCAATATTATTTATCTCAAGCGACTGGTGGATAAAAATGAAATTAAAACCAAGCTGACGCCGGTACTTCAGGAAATGGGTCTTCTTGCCGTCCAATAATAAAAATATTGTTATCCAATAGAACAACTCTACATCTCTACTACAGGGGACGCTTATGTCTTTCCTTCACTTTATTGTTAATGATGTATTAGGCCAGGCATCAATATTAATATCGCTGATTGCGATGATCGGTTTGATCGCATTGAAAAAAAGCCCCGGACAAATCATCACCGGCACATTAAAAACATTGTTGGGGTTTTTAGTCTTACTTTCCGGCGCAAGTATTATTGTGAATGCGCTGACCTTTCTGGGCGAAATATTCCAGAAAGGCTTTCATATGCGCGGCGTCGTTACCGACGTCGGGTCGATTGCAGGGATCGCACAACAAACGCTTGGACGAGAAACAGCATTAATTATGGTGCTGGCGTTTATCGTCAATATCCTGATTGCCCGCCTGACGCGCTTTAAATATATCTTCCTGACCGGCCAGGCCTCCTTATGGATGGCGACTGTTTGTTCAGTCATCGGCTATATGGGCGGCCTGCGTGGTGCGGAGCTGATCATTACCGGCGGCGTGATCGCCGGGGTGATGGCGGTGGGTATGCCGGTACTGGCCCAGCCGATTGTGCGCAAAATTACCGGTTCGGATGATTTTGCGCTCGGCCATTTCTGCACTATCGGCTATATCGTGCAGGCCGGCGTGGCGAAAGTCACCGGTGATGTCAGTAAAAGCACCGAAGACTTTGAGCTGCCACAGGCCTTATCGTTCCTGCAAGATACATACCTGTCGATGATGGTGGTGATGATCCCGATTTACCTCATCCCCGCTATCGCCGCCGGTCCGGACGTGGTTGCACCATTCTCCAATGGTGTTAACTATCTGGTCTACGCCTTCCTGCAATCCGTGCAATTTGTCGTGGGTGTGTATGTGCTGCTTTCCGGCGTACGCCTGCTGCTAGCGGAAATCGTTCCGGCTTTCCGTGGGATCGCCCTGCGTATCGTTCCGAACGCCATTCCGGCGCTCGATTGCCCGGTGCTGTTCCCGTATGCCCCTAACGCGGTAATCATCGGGTTTATTTCCACCACCATCGGCTCCGTCATCGGCATGTTCCTGTTCCCAAGCCTGGGGCTGGCGATGATTTTACCGGGCATGCTGACCAACTTCTTCGCAGGCGGTACGGCGGGCATTTTCGGTAACGCCGTCGGCGGACGTCGTGGCGCAATAATCGGCGGCATCTTCCACGGGCTGTTTATCACCTTATTACCGGCGCTGTTACTGCCGCTGCTCGGTAAATTCGGGTTCTCGAACGTGACGTTCAGTGACTCGGATGTCATCAGCGTCGGGCTGGTGTTCGGCCATATTCTTAACTTCTTCCACTAAGCGAACCTGAGGATTTTCAGAGATGGATATACGCATTGAGCAAATCTTAGCGCAGCAACTGCCCCCGCAGGAGGCGGCCAAAGCGCTCAACGAGCTGGGAAAACAGTATCAGGAACAGCAGGAACTGGACGCCGCCATCGCCTGCTGGGAGCAGAGCATGGTGTGTTACGGCAAGCCCGGCTTTGCGCAGGCACAGCTGATGAAGGCCTACAACGCGCGGCGGCGTGAGTGCTCACAAGCCGGAGATGGCAAGGGCCTGGAAACCTATTCCCAGAAGATTGATGCGCTGATGCAACAAAGTAAGGACGCGATCCGTTACGGTTTCTGAACGGACGGAGAAATGAAAAAAGCCAGAACCTCGTGTTCTGGCTTTGGCTTTTTAAAGATAGCGGGGATATTAAGGATTCAGCGACTTTGTCCGCTGCGCAAAACTCTTACGCAATTTCTGCAATTTCGGTGGGATCACCGCCATGCAATAACGGTTCTGCTGACCCGCGCCGTCCCAGTAATTCTGATGATAGCCTTCGGCCACATAGACTTCGCCGAGCGGCTCGATGCTGGTCACGATCGGCTGACTGTGATCGGGCTGCGCGCGCAGAATGGCGGCTTCCGCCTCGGCCTTTTGCACGTCATCGGCAGGGAAAATCACTGAGCGATATTGCGTGCCGACGTCGTTACCCTGGCGATTAAGCTGAGTCGGATCGTGCGTGACAAAGTGGATATCCAGCAGATCGCCGTAGCTCAGTTTTTCCGGGTCGAAGCCGACGCGTATCGCTTCCGCGTGGCCGGTAGCACCGCTGCAAACCTGCTCATACGTCGGGTTTGGCCGCGCACCGCCGGTATAGACACTTTCTACCGACTCTACGCCGATGACGTCTTTGAATACCGCTTCCGTACACCAGAAGCAGCCGCCGCCGAAAATAGCGTATTCGATTGTCATAAAGACTCCTTCACGTTGAGTACAAGGTAAATATGAGGGCATAAATATAAGGATAAAGGTATCACAACAAAATAAAGCCCACTGGTATTTATCCGGACTGCCAACGTGTCTTTATGGATAAAGTCATTTACCTTAGAAATAATAGTGGTATTGCGTCTGATTGATCTGCTTATTTATTCGTGGCAGTATCATTACCATTGAAATATACGGAATTCCCACATGAAAGACGTTATTGAAGGTTTCCTCAGATTCCAAAAAGAAGCGTTTCCCCAACGCTCTACGCTCTTCAAAAAACTCGCAACAAATCAAAATCCTAAGACACTTTTTATTTCGTGTTCAGACAGCCGTCTGGTACCGGAATTAGTCACCCAGCGCGAACCGGGTGAACTGTTTGTGATCCGCAATGCCGGTAATATCGTGCCGCCATTCGGGCCTGAACCGGGCGGCGTTTCCGCGACCGTCGAGTATGCCGTTAAAGCACTGGGCATTAAGGATATTGTGATTTGCGGGCATTCCAACTGCGGCGCAATGAGCGCAATCGCCAACTGTACCTGTCTGGATCATATGCCTGCGGTCGCGCACTGGCTGCGTTATTCGGATGCGGCAAAAGCCATCAACGAAGCGACTGAACATGAAACACCGGAAGCCCGCGTAAACGGTATGGTGCATCAGAATGTGGTCGCACAGCTCGGTAATCTGCGCACGCATCCTTGTGTGGCGGTCGCTTTAGCTAAAGGCGAAATTACCCTGCACGGCTGGGTTTATGATATTGAATCCGGCTCTATTGAAGCCTATGACGGCAAGACTTTCATCTCGCTCTCCGATAATCCGGAAGTCACCGCCTCATAATATCTCTTTACCGGGAGCTGAATGGCTCCCGGATGTCCGCCTTACCCTGCCCACTTTCTTCCTCACCGGAAAAACTCATGCCGATAAACGCGTTTACCCGTCTGGCCGATTTACCTGCCGCGCAGTGGGACGCGCTGGTGCCTGCGCAGCAACCGTTCCTCAGCCACGCGTTTTTATCCACGCTGGAAGAGAGCGGCAGTTTGGGGCCGAACTCTGGCTGGCAGTCCGAGCACCTGGTATGGCAGGAAAACGGCAAAATCCTCGCCGCCATTCCCGGTTACCGCAAGCGTCATTCATATGGTGAATACGTGTTTGATCAGGGCTGGGCGGATGCGTGTCAGCGTTCGGGCATTGCCTATTACCCGAAATGGCTGGGCGCAGTGCCGTTCAGCCCGGTGACCGGCGCGCGTTTGCTGGGTGATGAAGCTGCAGCAGTCAACTTATTGCAGGCGCTGCCGGAGTATCTGGTAGAAAACGGCCTGACCGGCGCACACATTAATTTCACCGATCCACGCGCCAACCAGCTGATTGGCCGCGAAAAAGTCTGGCAGCACAGGCTCGGCTGCCAGTATCACTGGCAGAACCGGGACTATCGCGATTTTCAGGATTATCTCGACGCCCTCACCTCGCGCAAACGTAAGCAGTTTCGCAAAGAGCGCGAACAGGTCGCGGCGCAGGGCATTGAGTTTGTCTGGCTGAAAGGGGCCGATGTGACCGAAGCGCAGTGGGATTTTGTCTACCGCTGCTACAGCAATACCTACGCAGTACGCGGCCAGTCGCCCTATCTGACCCGTGCTTTTTTCAGCCTGCTGGCACAGCGGATGCCGGAGGCGATCCGTCTGGTCGTCGCGCAGCAAAGTGGTCGCGACGTGGCGATGGCGTTCAGTTTAATCAGCGGGGATACGTTCTATGGCCGCTACTGGGGATGCCTTGCCGAGTTCGACCGGCTGCACTTCGAGACCTGCTTTTATCAGGGGATGGAGTACGCGATTGTCAACGGGCTGGCGCGGTTTGACGCAGGTGCCCAGGGCGAACACAAACTGCTGCGCGGCTTTGAGCCGGTGATCACCGACTCGTGGCACTATTTACGGCATCCGGGGCTGCGCGATGCCGTGGAAGATTTCTTAGTGGAAGAACGTGCCGGCGTGCAGCACTGGGCGGATGAAGCCCGTGCAATGCTGCCCTACCGGCACAGTGCCGAACCTTAATCCATCCCGACAAATCCACCAGTCTGATGCTGCCATAAACGGGCGTAAAGCCCGCCGTGCGCCAGCAGCTCGGCGTGACTCCCCATCTCGACAATCTGCCCTTTCTCCAGCACCACCAGACGATCCATTTTGGCAATCGTCGACAGGCGATGCGCGATGGCGATCACCGTTTTGCCGCCCATCAGCGTCTCCAGACTTTCCTGAATCGCCGCTTCCACTTCGGAATCCAGCGCCGACGTGGCTTCATCCATGATCAGAATCGGTGCGTTTTTCAGTAATACGCGCGCAATCGCAATACGCTGACGCTGCCCGCCCGAGAGTTTCACGCCGCGCTCGCCGACGTGCGCATCCAGCCCGGTTCTGCCCAGTGAATCATAGAGTTGCGGAATGAACTCATCGGCGCGCGCCTGCCGGACTGCCTGCAACAATTCCTCTTCCGTCGCGCCCGGCCGGCCATAAAGCAGGTTATCGCGGATGGAACGGTGCAGCAGCGAGGTGTCCTGCGTGATCATCCCGATTTGCGCGCGCAGGCTTTCCTGCGTGACGTCGGCGATGTTCTGCTCATCAATCAAAATGCGGCCACCGTCGATGTCATACAGGCGCAGCAGCAGGTTCACCAGCGTCGATTTCCCCGCGCCGGAAGGCCCTATCAGACCGATCTTCTCGCCGGGGCGGATCGCCAGATCCAGATCCTGGATCACCCGCGCACCTTTCCCGTAGTTAAAGTTAATATGATCGAAGTGGATCGCCCCGCGATCGACCTTCAGCGCCTCCGCCTGCGGTTTATCCGTGACGGTCAGCGGCTGTGCGATGGTGTGCAGGCCGTCCTGAACCGTGCCGATATTTTCGAAAATCCCGTTAACTACCCACATGATCCAGCCGGACATATTCACAATACGGATGACCAGACCGGTCGCCAGCGCAATCGCGCCGACGGAGATCAGCGATTGCGTCCACAACCACAGCGCCAGCCCGGTACTGGCGACAATCAGCAGGCCGTTCAGCGTGGTAATAGCGAACGCCATACCGGTAAGCAAACGGCCCGCCAGCTGCGTTTTGTACGTCTGTTCGGTGATCGCATCACGGGCGTACTGCTGCTCCAGGTCGCTGTGGGCAAACAGTTTGAGCGTCGCGATATTGGTGTAGCCATCGACGATGCAGCCCATCAGTTTAGAGCGCGCTTCGGAGGATTCGACCGAACGCTGCTTCACGCGCGGCACGAAGAACCACAGGCAAATGGCGTAGCAGAAAATCCAGATAATCAGCGGGATCATCAGCCGCCAGTCAGCTTCGGCAAACAGGAACAGCGCACTCGCGGCGTAGATCACCACGTGCCAGATGGCATCGACCATCTGCACCGCCGAATCCCGCAGCGAGCTGCCGGTCTGCATGATGCGTTGGGCGATACGCCCGGCAAAATCACTCTGAAAGAAGTTCAGGCTTTGCTTGAGCACATACTTATGGTTTTGCCAGCGCACCATGCTGGTCATGCCCGGCGTCAGGGTCTGATGCACCAGTAAATCGTTCAGCCCGAAAAACACCGGCCGCAGAATCATCGCCACCGCCGCCATCCAGATGAGTTCCCCACTATGTTCGGAGAAGAAACTGCCCGGCGGCGTATCTTTTGTGAGATCGATAATCTGGCTGAGATAACTGAACAGCGACACTTCAATCAGCGACGCCACCAGCCCGACCACCAGCAGCACCGCAAAACTCGGCCAGACCTGGCGTAAATAATAGAGATAGAAAGGAAAAACTTTATCCGGCGGCTCCCCGCCCGGCGCCTCACGGAAGATGTCGATCATTCGCTCGAAACGGCGAAACAGCATGGCACACCTCTTAAGTAATTTATCGTCAGGGCTGTCCTGCTCTGATGTTCTGGTTTCATAACGTAACAGAACCTATAAGCGTAGAGTATTTTTTGTGTTCTACCTATTAAAAATATGCATTCTTGTTATTTCGTTATTATTATAAAAAGGTTTGGTATGTATATTAAAACAAACATCAACCCGCTTTGGATCTCATTTTCAATATTCAGTTCATGTTAAAAATAGCTTTATAATAGAAGAGCATGATTCGCTTATTTAGAAATAACACTCTGAAAATTTTCATAAAGGAATATTAAAAATGTCAAACTGCACATATTTAACCATAACAGGAAAGACGCAAGGATTAATATCAGCAGGTTGCTCAACCTACAGTTCCATCGGCAACAGATTTCAGTCCGGTCATGCAGATCAGATACTTGTCTATTCTTCTCAACACGATATCACCCGAGATGAAAATGTTAACCATCATCCCCTCAGGGTAACAAAGCCTCTGGATAAATCGACACCATTATTGCTTGTCGCAATTTCTAATAATGAGAAAATTCAATGCACTCTGGACTACTTCAGAACTTCACAGTACGGCGTACAGGAAAAATACCTCACCCTCAAACTGACAGACGCCACCCTTGAAAGCATTTCATCTACCAATCCCAGTACACTCCCTGGTGGCGACTCTCAACCCTACGAGACGCTTTCATTACGTTACGAAACGATAGATGTCACGCATCATATCGCCGGAACATCAGGCTATAGCTTATGGATTGACAGGGTCATGTAAAAGAAAAGAATGCCATTTGGGGAACTTCAAATGGCATTTTCAAATGAATTTGAAAACTAATGCATGATACCTTGATCAGTAGCGATAATCTTATCATGTAGGGAAACATTCAAATTCCAAATTTGGGATACATCATTTGATGCTCCTGAGTCAGGGCGTAATGTGTAAATATAGTTTCCGTTTTTGAATTCAAACCCCCGAAAATCATGACTATAGTAGTTTGTGAGAATCCGACCCTTCAGATGTAGTCTTGCTCCCGTTTTCTTATTGATTCCATCGTAAATTACATCATCACACTCCATTTCACCCTCTGAACAATTAACCTTAACATCTATATCAAAATGCTGGCCTTCAAAATCAGGTAATCCGGAATGAAGCCTGTAGGTGTTTGCAAAACAGTTTATGCTAAAAATGAAAGCAACCACTATTAATATCGATATTTTCATATATCATTAATTCCATTTTAATTGGTTAATGCTACTGCATAATTCCCTCATCAAATGCGATAACTTTATCTTTATAAAAAACATTTAAGTTCCAAATTTGTACTGACTCAGTCCCCTTTGAATGATTAGGGTTAAGGACGTAACTATAATCACCGTTATCAAATATATACCCCTGAAAATTATAATTATTAGGATTAAACATTACCCGCCCCTTCAGATGCAGCCTGGCTCCTGTTTTCTTATTGATAGAATCATAACTCACGTCCGGACATGTAACTTCTCCCTCTTGACAGTGTTCCTGAATATCAATATCGAAATGCTTGCCCTGAAATGTAGGAGTACCGGGGTGTAATTTGTATCCATCTGCATAAGAATTAGAACAAAATAGAGTAATCAAAGCAAAACCCATCGCTAACCTCATCGTGCGTAAACTCCATTATGGAAAACATTCAACTCAGACCGCCTCCTGTTCATAAGGCCTTTTGAAAAATGATGTTTGTAATACCCCCACCTTAGCCAAGCTTCATCTAAATCGCCCTGAGACAAGCCATTCAAGATTTTTAAAACCTCAGATGTGATAAACCCGGTATCATATTTCACACTTCCATACCCAATATTGAAAGAAAGCATCATGACAGCATCATATTCATTTTGATTCAAATCTGCGTTAACTAATTTTTTTATACTTAATTCGAACTTATTCATATCTAATTGATAGAGCTCATTCGCCTTAATTTCATTAATACCATTTTTATATACTTCAAACTCAGCAGAGTTGTTTATCAAATGGCCATACCCGATTGTTGCCCCATCGACATATTTATCAATTTCATGACCTGAACCATCATAATATGGCTTCAACCTCAAACTCTCATAATTCTTGATTAACGCATGTCCCTGCGGGCTAACAGACAAGTCATTAACATTTTTCCTCACTCCCCCGCCTGCTGGCAGATTACTCGCCGTCGGCACTGGCGTGTCCAGACGTGCGTTACCCTGTGAGAAATGCCCAAACTGCAACCGACGGAGGGTTGCACCATCGGGTTCAACCAGGCCATCAGGCAATGACATAAACCGTTGCTGAAACTTTCTTATGGCGGCCACGGTTTTCGGCCCGCAATTGCCATCTACAATCAGCTCCGAAAATCCAGCACTCTTTAAACGATATTGTACTTCGATAACGTCATGAAATAAGTTGTCGCCAAAGTAGCCGACACTTCGACTTAATGATGAGGACATATCTACATCCTTATTAATATGCAATAACTTGCGGTGATTTATAATTTCATCTTTTAAAAATTTAAGAATTACTCATCTAATAAATACATGGAGCATTGGAATAAATGATTAACTGTGGGTTATTGATTTATAAATACCAGAAATAGGAAAAGGGAGGGAGTTTTTTTACAGAGGAATTTAAAGAATGTGGGCCGAAGCCCACAATATTGAAACGACTCAACGGAACACTTTTATTTCTTCAGCACAGCATCTTTTTGCAACAGCGACAACACGAACGCCAGTACCATCACGCCGGCGGAAATCTGGTACACCGAATGCAGCGCCGAGGCGAACGCCTGTAAATAATCATCGCGGATTGCCGCCGGTAACTGTTGTACTGCCTGCGCGCCCAGCGAGCGCGGAAGCTGCGTGCCTTCGGGGATCAGTTTCTCCAGTTGCGTCCGCAAACCATGGGTGAAAAGGGCGCCGAAAGCCGCCACGCCGATAGACCCCCCGATAGAACGGAACAGCGTCACGCTGGACGTCGCCACGC
Source organism: Rahnella inusitata (assembly GCF_965118895.1). GTDB lineage: Bacteria > Pseudomonadota > Gammaproteobacteria > Enterobacterales > Enterobacteriaceae > Rahnella > Rahnella inusitata_A. The sequence goes on along the minus strand of NZ_CBCPJJ010000014.1, from coordinate 211,748 downwards.
CGAGTTGTTTCATCGACACCGAGTTTTGCACCGCCAGCACCAGCACCTGCATCACCATCCCTAACCCGAAGCCGAGCACGCCGATATAAAGATAAAGCTGCGGCAGCGTGGTGCTGAGTTTGAGGTTACCCAGCATCAGCATGCCGATAAAACTCAGCAAGGTGCCGAAAATCGGGAACAGGCGATAGCGTCCAACGCGGCTGATAATCCGGCCACTGACAATCGAGCTGACCAGCAGCGCGCCCATCAGCGGCAGCAGTTGCATCCCGGCTTCCGACGGTGACGAGCCTTTCACCACCTGCAAATAGAGCGGCAGGAACGTCATCGAGCCCATCAGCGACATCCCGATAATAAAGCTGATGGCGCAGCTCAGCAGGAACGTACGGTCGCGGAACAATCCAAGCGGAATGATTGGCTCCGCCGCCAGCGTTTCTTCATAAATAAAGCCGCCGAGCGTCACCACGCCAAATGCCAGAATGCACCACAGTTGCGGATCCGACCACTGATAGACCGTGCCGCCTTCGCTGGTAAACAAAATAATGCTGGTCAGCGCCGCCGCCAGATACGCTGCGCCGAGGAAGTCGATTTCGTGACGGATGCGTGCGGTCTGCGATTTCAGCGCCACGCCGATGACCAGCAACGCAAAAATACCCAGCGGCAGGTTGATGTAGAAAATCCAGCGCCATGACATGTGCTCCACCAGAAAACCGCCGATCAGCGGGCCGATGACCGTCGCCAGCCCGAACACGCCGCCGAACAGCCCCTGATATTTTCCGCGTTCAGCGGGCGGGATCACATCCCCCACCGCGGCCATGGTCACTACCATCAACCCGCCGCCGCCCAGCCCCTGTAACGCACGCATGAGGATCAGCTGGGTCATATTCTGTGCCAGACCGCAGAGAACGGAGCCAAGGAGAAATACCACAATCGCCGTCTGCAACACGATTTTTCGGCCCAGCAAATCGCCGAACTTACCGTAAAGCGGCACCACGATGGTCGATGCCAGCAGATATGATGTCACCACCCAGGAGAGCTGATCCAGCCCGCCCAGTTCACCGACAATCGTCGGCAACGCCGTCGAGACAATGGTCTGGTCAAGCGCGGCCAGCAGCATCACCAGTAGCAGCGCGGAGAACAGAAGCTTGATCGAAGGCCTGGCTTCCGTCACCTCACTCTGCGCCGAATTCATAGTTGTCATGAATGCATTCCTGACTTGTAATTAATTAACTGTATAATTAATATTGACGCATCACTTTCATCCGGTCAATGGATCACCCCGCCCATGACAGACAGAAAAATCTCAGAAAAAGCGACGACAGCACAAAAGGTTCAAAAAGATGGCGCGACAATTCCACGCCGTCCGGGTCGCCCGAGCGGGGTTAAAAAAGGTGTGGATAAGCGTGAACTGCTGCTCGATGCCGCCCTGAAACTCTTTGCCCAGTCCGGCATCGCCGAAACGCCGCTGAGCATGATCGCCAAAGAGGCGGGCGTGACCACCGCGATGCTGCATTACTATTTCAACACCCGCGAGCAGTTGCTGGACGTGCTCATCGACGAGCGTTTTCAGCCAGTGCGCGCCGGTTTCAGCGACATCTTTGATATCCACGCCGACGATCCGCTGATGGCCATCACCTCAATGGCGCAGTGCATGATCGATGCGGCAGTAAAATATCCGTGGGTCGCCCCGCTGTGGGTGCGGGAAGTGATCAGCGAAAGCGGCATGCTGAAAAAGCGGATGGAAGAACGCAATGGCGATAAGAACCGGAAAATCGTGCACGACTGCATCACCCGCTGGCAAGCCGAAGGCCGCCTGAATCCGGATCTCGATCCGGCGCTGCTGTTCATCACCCTGTTTGGCCTGACACTGTTCCCGCTCGCCTCGATGAAAATGCGCCAGGGCGCCGCCTCACCGATTTCCCCCGAAGCGCTGCGTAAACACGTTTCAGTGTTGCTCTTTAACGGCGTGGCGCCGCAGAAGTCATAAGCTGAACCCTTACAGCTGCGGTAATCTCTCTTCATTCTCTTATTTTTGTATCGAAAAATACTGCGCAGACTCGACTATTATCACTGGCTAGCCGTCACCATCAATACATAGGGAATGCCTTAAGAATGAAGGGAATGCCGCCGCTGATCCTCGCGCTGCTCACAAGTTCGTTAGTACTTACTATCGGGCGCGGTGTCACACTGCCGTTTATTACGATTTACCTGACCGAGCACTACCATCTGCTGCCAAAAAGCGTCGGGATTATCCTCGGTGCCAGCCTGGCGATCGGCATTCTCAGCGGCCTGTACGCCGGTTATCTGGTCGATAAATTTAATCACCGCACACTCATCACCGTATCCATCAGCTCTTTCGGCCTGAGTTTTTTACTGCTGCCGGTGCTGCCGAACGTCACCGGGGTTCTGCTGGTGCTGGCACTGCTTAATGCCTCTTATGCGCTGCTGAGCATTACGCTCAAAGCCTGTATCGCCAGCTGGTTGCCTGTAGAGAAACGGGTCAAAGCATTTTCGATGAACTACACGCTGGTGAACGTCGGCTGGGCGGTAGGTTCATCCCTCGGTGTCTGGCTGGCGGGATTTAGCCCAATGCTGCCGTTTGTGATTTCCGGCGTACTGGCGCTCGGGACGGTAATTTCTCTCGGCTGGGGATTACGCAATATTCCTCACAAACCGCCGCAGGCCGTGCTGGAACAAAAACCGCTGCCAAAACCCAATCTGCGCCAGACGCTGGGCATTCTCGCCCGCGATCGCCGCCTGATTTACTTCACGCTGGGCAGCACGCTCGGCTCGGTAGTCTTCGGCCAGTTTGCCGGGTATCTCTCGCAATACCTGATACTGGTGTCGAATGCGGAGTTTGCCTATAAAATCATCGGCGCGGTGATGATCACCAACGCCGTGATTGTTATCGCCTTCCAGTACGTTTTAAGCAGCCGGATGAAGCAACAAACGCTGCTGAAATGGCTGTTCCTTGGCACGGTATTCTTTATCGTCGGGCTGATCGGATTTATGACCGCCGGAGAATCCGTACTGTTCTGGATGATTGCGATGGCGATTTTCAGCTTCGGCGAACTGATCGTCATTCCGGTGGAATATATGTTTATCGACTTTATCGCCCCGGAAAACATGAAAGGCAGCTACTACGGTATGCAAAACCTGAGCAATCTCGGCGGCGCAATCAACCCGGTCATGTGCGGTTTTCTACTCAGCTACGCCGCCCCGTCGGTGATGTTTATCGCACTGATCGCCGCTTCGGCTGGCGGATTGGTATTCTTCTGGATGGGACACCGGCTGGCGGCGCGTACGCATTAAACTGCAGCGAACATCTGCTTTTGGAGATGCGCCATCAGCGCAATATATGGGCCTGGGCCGAAGCTTATCCGGCTCACGCCCAGTCCGGCGAGTTGCGCGACCGGGGGAGTGAGGCCAGTATCTGACACTGGTCAGACATGGTATTTAATGCAGGTAATCCCATGAGCTGATCTTCAATGTTAATCCCCACTACGCCCGCCTGCATAATCGCCTTCAGATGCTCGCATTTGTTCACGCCGTCGCCCCTGACTGAGCCACCACCTGCGCACTGCCCGCATCCCAGATGTTGTACAACATCAATGGATTGTGTTTTATGTGCTGCTGTGCAAAATCCCGGGCCCTACTTTGCTGATTCATACTTCGCTCCTGTTGGCAGGCTTAACGCCATTCTTTTTTCATGCTCAATCAGCCAGCGCTTACGCCACAATCCGCCGCCATAACCGGTGAGGGAACCGTCAGCGCCTATCACGCGGTGGCAGGGAATAAGAATCGAAATCTGGTTAGCGCCGTTGGCTCGGGCGACAGCTCTGGAAGCAGATGCCTGGCCTATATCACTCGCCAGCGAGGAGTAACTGCGCAATTCCCCAGATGGAATAGCCCTTAGCGCGTCCCACACTTTACGGGTGAATACCGAGCCGAATTCGGCAAGTGGCGTACTGAACACCCGCGATGTCCCGGCAAAATAAGCAGCGAGTTCACCTTCAACCTGTTCTATCGGCACAGTACGGCCGAAGATGATTTCAGAGGACGTCAGCTGTTTTAGCCGCTCGATTTCATTCGATAATGCAGGTCGGTCCACAAATTCCAGCAAATACAGGGCATCAACGCTCGCAATTGCCAACATCACGCCAATGGGCGTATCCAGCCAGTCAGCTTTCAGAAACTGATGCTTCCTTGCCTGACTGGGATTAAGACCCATTTGGCGGCTGATGGCCGCCCGGAATCCGCTACCGGATTCATAACTGGCATCCAGTTGCGCATCGATCACCTGATGGCCGGTGGACAGAGCATCAACCCCCTTGCCCACTCTGCGCAAACGAGCCATCTCCAAAAACGTGATCCCAAACTGACGCTTGAAAGCGCGACGAACCGTAGACGGATCAACATTCATTGCCTGTACATCCTCTTCGCTCCACCTTTTCTCGGGGTCCGCGTCCAGTGCAGCCAGTAATTTCAGTACCAGCGGGTCTTTTTCACCCCCTTCCATTAGGGGACGGCAACGCTTGCAGGGGCGAAAACCTGCTTCCATCGCGCTCACCATCGACGAATAAAACACCGAGTTCTCGCGTTTGGGCTTACGTGCCGGGCAGGTCAGACGGCAAAAAATACCGGTGCTTTTCACACCTACAAACGCAAAACCGTCATAGGCGGGATCGCGGGCAATCAGCGCGGCATAGAGAACATTATCGTCGGGTAAATCGAATAGCATGATTCAACTCACAGTCTGTGTCGGTGAAAAAAGAATAGGGGATTTTAAAACGTAGATGCGCCGTTTTTCGGGCGTCAATTCTTTAATTATCACGCGAAGGGATGTACAGGAAGAAAAAACGCCCGGCATGATGCCGGGCATTGTGGATTTACTCCTCCAGCCCCCTGTTCTTGAGCATCGGTTCAATAGACGGTGCCTTGCCGCGCCAGGTTTCATAGAGTTTTTCGAGATCTTCGCTGTTACCGCGCGAGAGGATTTGATCGCGGAATTTCTGCCCATTCTCCCGCGTCAGCCCGCCCTGCTCGCTGATACCGGCGAAGGCATCGTCAGCAAGCATTTCGGTCCACAGGTAGGCGTAATAACCGGCGGCGTAGCCGTTACCCCAGATGTGCTGGAAGTAACTGGACCGGTAACGCGGCGGGACATAAGCCAGATTCACTTTGTCCTTCGCCAGTGATTCGGCTTCGAACTTATCGACATCCTGCGCCGGATCGCTCGCGCTCAGACTGTGCCAGTGCATATCCAGCAGCGCGGCGGCCAGCAACTCGGTCATGTCATAGCCTTTGTTAAATTTATTGGCCTTCTCAATTTTGTCCTGCAACGCCTGCGGCATCACTTCACCGGTCTGATAATGTTTGGCGAAGTGAGTAAACACTTTCGGGTCGCTCGCCCAGTGCTCGTTGAACTGTGACGGGAATTCGACAAAATCGCGCGGCGTCGCGGTACCCGACAGGCTCGGATATTGTTGATCGGCGAACAGGCCGTGCAGGGTGTGACCAAACTCATGGAACATCGTGATCACATCATCCCACGACAGCAACGCCGGTTGCCCTGCGGCCGGTTTCTGGAAGTTCGCGACGTTGTAAATCACCGGTTTGGTGCCAAGCAGTTTGGACTGATCGACATAGTTGCTCATCCACGCGCCACCGCCTTTATTCTCGCGCTGGAAGTAATCGGCATAGAACAGCGCCATCGATTTACCGTCTTTATCGAACACTTCAAAAACGCGCACGTCGGGGTTATAAACGGGCAGGTCTTTGCGCTCTTTAAAGGTGACGCCGTACAGCAGGTTCGCCGCATAGAAGACCCCATTTTCCAGCACATTGTTCAGCTCGAAATAGGGTTTTATCTGCGCGTCATCGAGGTCATATTTCTCTTTGCGTACCTGCTGGGCATAAAACTGCCAGTCCCATGCCGCGACTTTAAAATCGCCGTGCTGTTTATCGATCTGCGACTGAATGTCTTTTGCCTCACGCTCTGCCCGGGCGGTCGCTGCCGGAACAATTTTGTGCATGAAATCCAGCGCGGCCTGAGGCGTTTTCGCCATCTGGTCTTCCAGCTTCCACGCGGCATAGCTCGGGAAGCCCAGCACTTTGGCCTGTTCAGCGCGGACTTTGGCCAGTTTCGAAATCAGCTCGCGGGTGTCATTCTTATCACCGTATTCCGCACGCTTAACAGAGGCGTCGTACAGCCCTTTGCGGACATCGCGATCTTTTAGCGACTGCAACAACGGTTGCTGCGTCGTGTTTTGCAGCACCAGCAGCCAGGCGTTATCCAGTTTGCGGTCTTTCGCCGCCTGAGCCGCTACGGCAATCTCGGCATCACTCAGACCGGCCAGCTGATTTTTATCCTTGAGCATCAGCCCGCCATTCTTAGTCGCAGCCAGCAATTTGTTGGTGAATTGCGTACTGAGCGTAGCCGCCTGCTGATTCAGGGCTTTAAGTTTATCTTTATCGGCATCGGACAGATTTGCGCCCGACAGCTCAAAATCTTTGTATGTCACCTCGATCAGTCGTTGGGATTCGGCATCGAGTTTTAGTGACGCGCGCTGGTCGTAGACCGCTTTCAGCCGCGCAAATAACTTGCTGTTAAGATGAATGGTGTCATCCATCGCGGCGAGCTTTGGCGACATGTCTTCATCTATTTTTTGCAGCGTATCGTCGGTATTTGCTCCGGTCATCGCACCGAAGACGTTCTGCACACGCTGCAACATCACTCCGGATTTTTCCAGTGCGACATACGTATTCTCAAACGTCGGCGGGGAAGTGTCGTCGGCTATTTTATCCACTTCAGCCAGTTTCTGACGGATGCCTTCAAGCAGCGCCGGTTCATAATCACTGTCTTTATAGAGAGTAAATTGCGGAGCCTGATACTCAAGCGGGCTGGGTTTTAAAAACGGATTATCGGCATTGATAGCATGATTCATGACGTGCTCCTGCGTGGCGGGCGGTGCGGACTCTGCCGCCATTGCGTGCTGGCTGAACGCCAGACTGGTTGCCATAAAGAGGATGGACAGACGCATTTCAGTCTTCCTTAGCTGATTGAAAGATGTACTCCGTTAAGCCTTTGAGAATAGACGCCTGCCGGCCGATCGGCAAAACGAATACTTAAGTAAATCGTGTTATTACGAGGCAGGTTCCATATTTTCGATCTGTGTTTTCTGTCAGGATAAGGCCCTTCGCGGCGGGAAAAATGACAGGGAACGAGATGATCAAAGACCAGACTTTCAGCGACCAGCGGTTTAGCCAGAAGCAGCTGACGGGCGAAACATTTCATGATTGCCGGTTCCTGCGCTGCCGTTTCGACAGCACCGATCTGTCTGAAATCGCCTTCGTGAACTGTATTTTCTACGATGATGAAACGCAGGCAGGTTGCTCTTTTCAGCATGCCCAGCTGAAAGACGCCAGTTTCAAAAACTGCGATTTAACCATGGCAGATTTCAAGAACATTCAGGCGCTGGGTCTGGAAATCCGCGAATGCAAAGCCACAGGCGCGGATTTCAGCGGTGCCAGCTTTATGAATATGATCACTTCGCGCACCTGGTTTTGCAGCGCATTCATGACCAAAAATAACTTCAGCTACGCGAACTTCAGCAAAGTCATTCTGGAGAAATGTGAGCTGTGGGAAAACCGCTGGACCGGCGCTAATGTGCAAGGCGCGAACCTCAGCGGCTCCGATCTTTCAGGCGGCGAATTCACTGAATTTGACTGGAATAACGTCAACATCACCCACTGTGACCTGACAAATTCCGATCTGGGCGAACTGAACCTGCGCAAGGTGGATCTCGACGGCGTGAAAATCGATGACTGGCAGCAAAGTCATTTGCTGGAGAAATTAGGCGTGATTGTGATTCATTCGAAGTAGGGAATATCACAGCGCATTGTATTGCGGCCAGAAACTTGATTTACGTTTGTGCTTCGCTTTAACCCTCTCCATATAGTCAGTATGGGTGGGTAAAGAAGAATAATTATTCACTTCTTTGTCCAGCTTATCTAACTGGTGCAAATAGCTGGCGGCATGATGATAGGCCTGGTTCCTTCCACCGTCTAAAATATCATCTGCCAGACTGCGCAGAAGAAGAATACGCAGGATATGGCCATGTTCGGGCACCTCATCCAACAACGAAAGCAACTGGGTATAATGCCATTCCGCTATTTCATTGACGCCCTTTATCGCCAGTTTTTCAGCTTTGCTGTATTCATTGAGTTTGAGTAACGGGCCTAACTGATCATCCAGTTCGGATTCTTTAAGCACGGCAACAATCAGTTTCTCACGTAACTGACGGGCGTCCTCTTCAGAAACCAGAGGCTGTATCTTTTGGAAATTCTCAAAAGTGGGTTCCACATCCATCAATTCACTTAATGTGGCCAGGCGTTTTTCTGGCTGATTCAGCCCCTGATAGCAGTCGGCTAATAGTGACAGGCGTATTGCATTAGGCTTCTTCCAGCCGTGATCCCCCCAGTCTTTTTCCAGCCATTTCATGGCCTCATCATAATCGCCGCAGCGGAGGCTAAACTCAACCATGCTTTCCATCTGCATATGATTTGGCGAAGGGCTGACCAATAACGTTGCCTGGATATAGATTGCGGGATTTTTTAGCGCTTTAGCCACACCTTGAAGGTTAACTGACCAGCTAATATCACGGGATTCATCTGTTTTTTTCTTCAATGAAGAGCGTAATCCCTCTTCATAATAAGCCGCCAGTTGGCGTAACTCCTCCTCAGAAAGAAGCAAATTGGCATTGGGTAATAAAAGATCCAGCACGCCATAATCATTTATATCGGCTAACTGTCTGACGACCGGCAACCAGCCTGTCGCAGGCACAGAACTCTGACTGGCGGCTTTTAGCCACAGCAAACAAATATCCTGGTAAACATCACCGACGCTGCCATCAGAATCATCGCATCGGTTCACGCTATTTTCAGCGGTATCCAGCAGTTCGTTAACTAAGTGGAAAGCCTGATCGGGTGAACCTGGTAAGATATTATTCTCGATATCCATCTGGAGCTGACGGACTTCATTAGCTAATTCCCTTGTCTGGTAGTAACTGTAATAATATGTATTTATCCCCAGAGACTTTATCTTTTTCTTAAGCGTTTTAATTAATGTACTGGTGTCATTTTTTAATAATAGCCGCTCTATTCTCGTATCCAAAAATTCATCTTCACCATAAAGTGAGGCAATAAAGCTGGCTAAAACTACGCTATCCAGTAAAGCGAGGTCATCCACCAAACCACGTTGCTTTTTCATTATTTCTCCTTTTTATATAGCAAAAAAATTACGCCGAATGACTGCCATTGAGCAGAACCGCAGCCATATCATCAAGATGGGATTTAATCTTCTCCCAGTGAGGCATTACCTGTTTCATAAGCCGGTAAAATCGTTCGCTGTGGTTGTGCTCTGCCAGATGACACAGCTCGTGCAGAATCACGTAATCGATACTTTCACGCGGCGCTTTAACCAGATGCGGATTCAGGGTAATACGCCCCTGCGGTGAACAGCTTCCCCATTGAGTTTGCATGGTTTGCACGCGAAGCGGTGGTCGCTCACTCACCCATAATGCCTGATCCAGCATCGCCTCGAGCCTGCGCGCGAACACCTCTTTGGCGCGGTCTTTGTACCATTCATTGAGCAGTACACGGATACGCTCGGGGTTTTTCTCCCGCACGGTTATTTCCAGCCTGCCGCGCAGCATCTTAACTCGCTGCTTTTCCTCCGGCTCGACCAGCACTTTTAGCATGTACTGTTTGCCGAGGTAATAATGACTTTCGCCGCTAATGTACTGTCGTTCAGTAATATGTTGCTGCTGGGCACGAAAATCCCGCAGCTGCTGCCAGATCCAGCGCCCACGTTTTTTCACCGCACCGAGCACTTCTTCATCGGAGCTGTTTTCGGGCGCAGCGACCTGTATGCGGCAATCAGGGTGGACCTTGATCAGCACCTTACTTTTCTGGCTACGCCGGGCGCTAATTTCAAAACAAATCTGCTCGTCACCATAGTGGAAACACAGACCAGGCGACGTTTTACGTGGCCGGGGGATCATAATGCGTACGCTCATATCTATCCCATTACACGCCAGATAAGCCAACACGAGTGATTTGCACCACGCTTTCGACAATTATATTCACCTGGTTAATACCTGCGCCCACCCGTTTGCATTCATGAAACAGCATTGTGAGCAGGTTTTTGCGGATCTCCGCTTCAATATTTTGCGTGTTAATCGAGTTTTCAGTCACCGCGCGGTCGACAGCTGTATCAACGATAAAAGCCAGTTCTACCCATTTCTTTTCGATCTGTTGATCCGCACTCGCAAAAACTTGCGGTAACGTTTTTTTGAAGACGCCGTAATAGGCCTGCGCGTGTTTATTACTGCCAAAGACATCGGGGATATCCTGCAATCGGCGGTTTTCGACATCCTGCATAAACTCGGTGTAGAGCAAATATTGTTTCGCCGGATGATCGAACTGTTTTTCCGCTTCTTCGATGGTTTTTAATAACAGAACGGAGAATTTTTCCCGCGCATACGGGTCATCATGCAACTCCTGCTCAATCATTTTCGTCACACGGGTTTTGATAATATCGGTTTCGTTACGCGTTTTATCTTCTGACCAGGATGCGTCTGGGGTTTTAGGCTTTTGCCGCCCCATTTTTGATACGTCATATACCGCCTCAGGTTCCTGGATTTGCACACCGACGACATGTTTATCCAGCAGCTTTTTCACCTGTTCGGCGTATTCGTCATAATCGACTGTTTCACCCGCATCTTCTTTAATCTGCCGGCGTAATTGCGAAAGCTGCCTGACCGTATCTTTATAATGATTTCGGTCAGCATCGGTAAAATCGTTGTCCTCAAAGAACGTCGCTGACTGCAACGCCACTTTCAGGCAACTGGCAAATTCACTGAGTGCCTCATAGAAGTCTTCACGTGCCTTCAGGTGAATATCGACAAACTCGCCGTTGCGCTGCTCCATTTTAGGTACCAGCGCCTGACGCAATTGCTCGGTATCACTCTTATTCACCACGCCATCGAAGATTGCCCACAGCGTTCTGTACAGCAGCGGCAGGCGCTTATATTCACTGCTCATCTGATGATAAAGGCCGTCGATGTCGTTGATGTCATAGCCGCCCTGCGTACGGGAGGCCAGATCCTGATATTTAGCGATGGTCGTGTCCAGCTCAGCCAGTACCCCGCGATAGTCGATCAGCAGCCCTTCTTTCTTTTTATCATGCAGGCGGTTTACACGGGCAATGGCCTGGATCAGATTATGCCCTTTGAGGGATTTATCGATGTACAGCACGGTGTTCAGCGGTTCATCAAAACCGGTCAGTAATTTATCCACCACAATCAGCAGCTTCAGGTTCTCGTCTTTCTCAAAACGGGCAATCAGCTTCTGCGTATATTTGCGTTCGTCCTGACTTCCGACGTTGTCCTTCCACCATTTAGAGACTTCCGGCAGCGTCGCCTCGTCGATAGCCGTATTCCCTTCGCGGGTGTCCGGCGGGCTCATCACCACGGCAGATTCAAATAAACCGGCTTCATCGAGATACTGCTTAAATTTGATGGCGGAGAGTTTGCTGTCACACGCCAGCTGACCTTTCAGGCCCCCGGTAATGTGTTTACTGAAGTGGTTAGCGACGTCCAGCGCAATCAGACGGAGACGGTCATCAGCGCTTTGCACCGCGCCTTTACGGGAATATTTACGCTTCAGGTCAGCACGCTGCGCGTCGCTCAGCCCCAAGGTGATACGGTCAAACCAGCTGTCGACGGCTTTCTCATTCACATTCAGTTCCGGTTTGCGCTCTTCATATAACAGTGGCGTGACGGCTTTATCTTCCACCGCGCGCTGCATGGTATAGGCGTGAACAATCGGGCCGAATTTGTTAGTTGTTTTATCGTCTTTAAGCAGCGGCGTGCCGGTAAAGGCCACGAAAGCCGCGTTCGGCAGCGCCATCTTCATGCGGATGTGATTTTCACCGCCCTGACTGCGGTGGCCTTCGTCGATCAGCACCACGATATTGGCATCGTCGTTGTGGCATTCGGGCAGTTCCGTTGCCGAGGTAAATTTCTGAATCAGCGAGAAGATAATCCGCTGTTTACCCTGGCCGATTTGCTGCGCCAGACGCGCGCCTGACGTTGCCATCGCATGCTTATAATCATTTTTTCCTGCCAGCTCACCGCCCGACACGAAACTTTTGCTGAGCCGACTTTGCAGATCCACGCGGTCGGTGACGACGATGAAACGGCAGGCTTTCAGTGATTCATCCAACAACAGCGCTTTGCTGAACAGGACCATCGTCAGGGATTTGCCCGAACCGGTGGTATGCCAGATAACGCCCCCTTCACGGCCACCGTGGGCGTTTTTGAGTTTGATGCGATCTGTCAGCCGTTTGATGCCAAACACCTGCTGATAGCGGGCAATCACCCGGCCCACTTTCGTGTCGAACAGCGTATACAGGCGGGTCATCTCCAGCAAACGGGCCGGAAGCAGCAGGCTGATGAGCATCTGATCCTGCCCGGTCACCGCCAGCTGACCGCCGGAAATCAGGTTCTGGTACCAGTGTAAATCTTCAGGCTTACGGTGGCTGAACAGGCCGGAGACCTGCTGCGCAGTGAGTTTCCTGTTCTTCACCGCCAGCATTTCGGCGTCGGTGATGTCCTCTTCGCGCCAGCCGCCCCAGAACTTCAGCGGTGTGCCGCAGGTCGCGTAACGCCCGTCGTTGCCATTGATGGAGAGCAGAATCTGGCTGTAAACGAACAGATGCGGAATTTCATCGTGCATCTGATTACGCAGGTTTTGGGAAATACCTTCCTCGATGGTCGGGCCCTTCTTGCCCTGGCTGACCGGGCGTTTAGCCTCGATCACCACCATCGGAATGCCATTCACAAAACCGACGATGTCCGGTTTGCGGCAATCATAATGCGATGAGCCAATTCCGCCGGTGCGGGTCACGCGAAACTCTTCGGTCACCAGAAAGCTGTTATTGGCGATATTTTTCCAGTCGACCAGCTCAACGGTCTGGCTGGTTTTCCTGCCATCGACAAACTCGGTCACTGTGATGCCGTACAGCAAATGGTTGTGCATCCGCTGATTGGCCTGCCGCAGCCCTTCATTGAGCGCCGGGCTGCACACTTCGCTGATGATGTTTTCGATAGATTTTTCAGAAAGCGGATGGTCAGAACCGGCGTAATGGAAACGGCGGGTTTTCAGCACCCGGTGCAGTTCATCACGCAATACCACCTGATCCAGCTTGCCGCCGCGTGCCGCCAGCGCCTGTTCAGGCGAAAGAAACGACCAGCCCATATTGGTCATCAGCGTCAGCGCCGGTAATTTGGCGATGTACTCTTCTTCAAACTTCGGCAGGGGTTGCTGCTCAGGTTGCGACATCGGTTAGTCCTTTTTCTTCTGTAAACGTTTTTCGAGTTGGTCCAGCTGTTCCAACTCAGCCCTGTCAGCTTCCAGTGCATCCTGCTTTTTACGCTGCTGATCAAAAACTTCATAACATTGATGTGCTTTTAACATCATCTGTTCGCGGCTTATTGAACCCGCGCGCTTTAATATTGGCTGATCGTTAAATGCCATAAATTTATCGACGTACTCCTGCCAGTCGCTTAATACCAGATGCTGTTTTCTCTCGGCGCGAAACTCAGCAAATTCGAAGAACATGGAAACCTGTCGGTTAAGACTATCCAGCTCATCGTTATTGAGATAATTCTTCGCCACCACAACATCCGCTTTGCGCACGCGTTGCCCTTTAAAACTAAATAAATTCATATTCGGTTTACCGGGGTCTGCCCTTTGCACAATTAGCTCAGCAGCAGTGAAGCCTGTCACGGCAAAAAATAACTTATTTTGCACTTCAGCAAATAGCAGCGAAGTTTCTTTTTCGTTAGCCCGATAATCTTCAGAAAGCGCCAGTAAATCGCGTATTTTTTGATAGAAACGTAATTCGGAAGAACGAATTTCGCGAATACGTTCGAGGAGTTCATCGAAGTAATCCCACTTGGGATCTTTAAGGCGCTCGTCATCCATCACGACGCCCTTAGACAAATATTCGCCCAGCGTATTGGTCGCCCAGCGTCTGAACTGTGTGCCTCGCGTCGAACGAACCCGATAGCCGACGGCGAGTATCAATGGCAGGGCATAAAGCTGGGTCAGGTACTCTTTTCCATCGCCCGCAGTTGTCAACTTACGGTTGACAACTGCCTCCTCAACCAGCTCCTGCTCTGAGAAAATGCTTTTCACATGCTTACTGATATTTTGCTTACTGGTCTGGTAAAGCTCCGCCATTTCCAACTGAGTCAGCCAAACCTGACCACCCAGCTGACGCAGAGTAAACTGCGCCAAACCATCTTCGCTGGTATACAAAATCACATCATTTTCAGGCATCCATGCACTCCTCTGTAGCGTTAATTTTCACCCGGCGCTTACCGGTCAGTAATTGCTGCATCAGCGCGGTTTTTTCCTGTTTCAGGAATGCCAGTTTCTTTTGCAACAGTTCGATTTCGTTATCGGCAACGGTGAGGATTTGGGCGATTTTTTGTTGTTCTGGGAGTGGGGGAAGATTTGCCGGATACTGTTTCAAATAATCTGTAGTAACGCGTTTCTGTCCTGCGGAACCTTGCATATTGGCTTCTCCACGTACGCGAAACTCATCTGTATTAGTAACGTAATAGATAAATTTTGAATATGTATTTTTTTAGCACGTAAGACATGGAACTCTGTACTACCAAATCCAACGCCATTTTTTAATTTATCTAAATAGGCACCCTTACCGTTTTCAAAACAAGGTGTAATTTTAGCAACTAAAACATCATTATCAGAAAATGAAGTAAATCCTTTCTCAACATCATCATAATTTCTTACTTCTGTTCTAATTAACTTTGCATCTTCCGAAACTGAATCCATCGAGATGAAAGATACTAATCCACCCTCTGGACATGATGCTTTCTTAGGATTGATATAGCAGGCATCTCCTAAGGTAGAGTTAATCAGCTCCCCCTCAAACCCCGGCAACCGTTTCTTCCCCGTCAACAAACTCTGCATCAGCGCTTTTTTCTGCTGCTGGCTGTTGCCGATCAGTTGTTCGGTGGTGGCAATCGCCTTATCCCAGGTTGAGAGGATTTGGGCGATTTTGGTTTGTTCTGGGAGTGGGGGAATCAGTGTCTCAACCTTTCTTAACTCTCCAAGTGAAATTTCTTGAAGAGCTGAGCCTGCGACACGGCTCAATAATTCAGAGCGAAGTATTGGTGATCTTAGAGCCCATAACAAAAATTCCGGATCAATTTTATCTTTTTTTGGCGATATCCGAGCAAGCCCTCTTGTAATATTAGCCCCTACGAGTTCTTCACTAATTAATTTAACAAGGCCGACTACACCACGAAGAGCCATAACAATTTCATCTTTTTCAAGAATTGTTTTCTTATACGAATCATTAATCTCTTTAGACGTAGTAATGACATTCTTTAAAGAAATACTTTGTTGAGTTAAATCTACTACTCGAAGACAAGGAACACCATCGAGAACAGAAAGCCCAGTTTGTACAATTCCATAAGATATAGGCTTTTTACAAATATCTGAGAGAATGGCTTTCTCCCAACCCGCCGGAACCTTACTCATAGCCCAGCTCCTTCAGATAGCCCGCCATTTCCACTTCCAGCACATCCAGCTGAGCCGTTAATTCAAGGCGCTCTTCGCGCACCGCCACCAGATCGATTTCATCTTCTTCTTCGAAGGTATCGACATAGCGCGGAATATTCAGGTTGTAGTCGTTATCCTGAATCTCTTTCAGGCTGGCGATATAGGCGTATTTATCGACAGAGCCGCCTTCGCGGTAGGTGGCGATAATTTTGGTGATATTTTCCGAGCTGAGTTCGTTCTGGTTTTTACCGGATTTATATTCCCGGCTGGCATCGATGAATAAGACGTTTTTGTCGATTTTGTCTTTTTTGAAGATAAGGATCGCCGCCGGAATGCCGGTGCCGTAAAACAGTTTTTCCGGCAGGCCGATTACCGCATCGAGCAGGTTTTCTTCAATCAGCTGCTGGCGAATTTTCCCTTCACTGGATCCACGGAACAACACGCCGTGCGGCACCACCACGCCCATGCGGCCGGTGGCAGGCTTCAGGGTCTGGATCATATGCGAGATAAACGCATAGTCTCCCTTGGTTTTTGGCGGCACACCACGGTGAAAGCGATCAAATTTATCAGATGCCGCATCGTCGTGACCCCATTTATCCAGGCTGAACGGCGGGTTGGCGGTGACGATATCAAACAGCATCAGATCGCCGTTTTTATCCAGCAATTTCGGGTTGCGGATGGTATCGCCCCACTCGATTTTGTGGTTGTCTTCACCGTGCAGGAACATGTTCATTTTCGCCAGCGCCCAGGTGGAGCCAATGGCTTCCTGACCGTACAGCGCATAGTTTTTTGAGCCGTGATTGGTGCGCACGCGGGCACCGCATTTGATCAGCAACGAGGCGGAACCACAGGCGGGGTCACAAATACTGTCGCCCGGCTGCGGGTCTAACAGCTCAGAGATCAAATCCGAGACTTCCGGCGGGGTATAAAACTCACCGGCTTTCTGCCCGCCGCTGGCGGCAAACTTCTTGATCAGATATTCGTAGGCGTTACCGATCACGTCCAGCGTACCAACGCGGCTCGGTTTGAGGTTCAGCTCGGGTTTGTCGAAATGTTCGATCAGCTCGCGCAGAATGCCGTTCTTCTGCTTCTCTTCACCCAGTTTGTCAGTATTGAAAGAGATATCCTGAAACACGCTTTTCCCGGCATCTTTAAGCTTGGTGCCGTTGGCCTCTTCAATGGCGTGCAGCGCCTTATCGATACGCTCGCCGTTGCCCGGCTCATAGCGGCTGGCATAAATGGCGTAATAGCTGGCGTCTTTCGGCAGAACAAAGCGCTCACTTTTCATCAGCGCTTCAATCAGCTCCGGCGAGTCGCCGTGCTCTTTGGCGTAAGTGTCGTAATGATCCTGCCAGACGTCGGAGATGTACTTCAAAAACAGCATGGTGAGGATGAAATCTTTATAGGTATCCGCGCTGATGGTGCCACGGAAAGTGTCACAGGCATCCCAGAGCGCTTTGTTAATATCGTCTTGTTTTACTTTATCGTTCATTCGGGTCCGTCACTCTTAATCGGTTATGGAAAAGCATGGCGGCATTCTACCCTTAACGCCCCCCTGCCAAAACAGCGAAATGGCAAAACCCAAAAGTGCGCCTCTTTCCTCGCCTGTCATCAGAATTCCTGCGCAATATGCTATAACAGACCCTCGCTGTAACTACGAAATTAACCTCATGAAAGATAATAGTATTTATTCCCCAAAGTCTTCGATACCGGAAAAGTCACGGGTATTGGGCTGGTCTGATTTATTCTCGCTGTGGTTTTCTTTAGGCATGGGCCTGATGGTATTGCAGGCTGGAGCGATTCTGGCACCCGGACTCGGGCTGGCGGGGTCGATAGCCGCTATTATGCTGGGTTCGGCGGTTGGCGTTGCGCTGCTGGCGCTGGTTGGGGTGATCGGCGGACAGACGGGAATGTCGTCGATGGCGTCGCTGAAGCTAAGCCTCGGTAAGCGCGGCGTGGCGTTGCCGGTGCTGTTTAATCTGATCCAGCTGATTGGCTGGGGCGCGTTCGAGATCGTCGTCATGCGCGATGCGGCCACTCTTCTGGCAAAACGGGCGTGGGGCGACGGCGGACTCTGGGCCAACCCGACACTCTGGACATTTATCTTCGGCGCAATCGCCACGCTGCTGGCGGCCAGCGGGCCTCTGGCATTTATCCGCGTGGTGCTGCGCCGCTGGGGGATCTGGCTTTTGCTGGCGAGCTGCGCGTGGCTGACCGGTTATCTGTTCCTGCATGCGGATTTATCCACGCTGTGGCATAAAGCGGGAGACGGCTCGATGCCGTTCGCGCTGGCCTGTGACATCGTGGTCTCGATGGCCTTTTCGTGGCTGCCGCTGGTGTCGGATTACACCCGCTTCGGCAAATCGGCGCGGCAAAACTTTTGGGGAACGGCGTGCGGATATTTTCTCGGCAGCGTGTGGATGATGTCGCTCGGCGTGGCCTATACGCTGGCGTTCGTCAGCACATCGACCGACGCTAACGCCCTGCTGCTGGCACTTTCCGGTATCGCGCTGGGTATTCCATTGCTGCTGATTTTGGTGGATGAACACGAAAACGCGTTCGCCGATATCCACTCGGCGGCGGTCTCGGCAGGCACATCGTTGCCTGTGAGCATCGGAAAACTCACGCTGGGGATTGGCTTGCTGTGTACCCTGATCGCATGGGGCGTGCCGCTCACGCAATACGAGAATTTCCTGCTGCTGATTGGCTCAGTGTTTGCGCCCCTGTTCGGCGTGGTGCTCACCCATCATTTTGTCCTGCGCCAAAATACGCAGAAAGACCTGAATGTGCGATCGCTGGCAGCATGGATTATCGGTATCGCGGTCTATCATCTGATGGCCAATCTGCTGCCGGATATCGGCGCGACCCTTCCGTCGCTGGTGGTGGCGGGGCTGGTATGCTGGGGATTGGGGCGAAAATCCTGACCTGCGAAAACCGCCCCGAAGGGCGGTTACGTCTGCTGAATTATTTCAACTTACCCTGCCCGAAAAAATCGTTATACAACATATAAAGATGCGCGGCGCTCCATGAGAAATTCGGGGCGCCCTGCTGCTTACCGTTGAGCGGGTTGTAGTTCTCGCGGATCGGGCCGTCGGTGACCAGGCCATCGGCGTGGTCGAAGAAGGTCTGCGCCATCGCGACGGCATCATCGCGATAACCATATTGCTCCATGCCTTTTAAACCGAAATAGAGCTGATCAACCCACACCAGGCCACGCCAGTAGATGTCTGCGCCGAATGCCGGATTGGTCAGCGCGGCGGTGCCGAGCGGCACGTAGGTGTTGAACTCTTTCGGATCTTTCATGACCTTCACCACCGCGTCGGCGTGGGCCTGCGTCGCTGCACCGTTGAACAGCGGGGACCAGCCTTCCGGGCCTTTGCCGCGTTCGACAATCGGCTTGCCCACGCAGCCGTTGGCCAGCGGTTCATCTTCAATCCGGATGTCATAGAAGAAACCACTCCGGCTGTCGAACATGCAGGTATTGATGTAACCGGCCAGTGTCGCGGCTTTGCTGCGGAAAGCCTCCGCTTCGGATTTCTTATCGAGAATGTCTGACATTTCAGCCAGATATCTATTGTCGCTGAACATATAGCTGGCTTCGTCCACCGACTCCTGCAACAGCGAGTAGCCTAACAGCGTGCCGTCCGCAGCGCGGTTTTCGGCGAAGCTGACCTGCCAGTCCTGTTTTTTACCGCCATTTTTGACGTATTTCGCCAGCTGATCCGCATCGATAAAACCAAAGGCCGCAGCATCGTCACGACCGGATTCCCAGGAAGCCGCAACTTGCGCCGGGATCTCAATGCTGTCGTATTTGCCGGATTTCACCACGCGATCGTAGTTTTTCAGACCCGATTCTGTCTGCTCTTTTTGCCCCTCTTTGACGGTAAACAACATTTTGCCGTCCGCCGTGTTATGCGCTTTATCGCGCGTCGCGCCATATTCCGGCACGCCATTATGGTTATGATCGCGGTTACGCAGCCACCAGTCATGATAAGCGACCAGCTTTGGGTACATCTCGGCCAGCCACGCTTTATCGCCGGTGGTTTTGTAGACTTCCATCACCGACCACGCCGCCAGGCTCGGCTTGGTGTTGCGCTCATTCCAGTTGGTCCCGTCGCCGCCACGTTCTGCGCTCGGGTTGTAGGCAATAAGATCGGGAACAAAACCGGCATCCCACGGGCGTACCGGATCGCCAGGCTGGATCTGAAACGCAAACACCGCGCGAATATTGTCTTTCGCCACGTCCGGGTTGAAATGCGCCATCGCGTACGCCTGTTTCCAGGTGTCCCACGGCCAGGTCTGATTGCCAGAGAACCAGCGGCCCGTCACTGACGGCGTGACAGAATCAAACTTCATCGCACCCGCCGCACCGCGCCAGTTGCCGTTCAGGGTTTCGATGGCTTTCACCGCCACGCGCTCCTGCGCTTGAGTGGCATGCCGATTGGTCAGCCCGGTTTTCAGATACCCTTCCCAGCGTTTTTCCGAAGCGCTGAGATAGGTTTGCGGATGGAGGAGAATATCGGCGATTTTCGGCTGTTCCCGCTGCACTTCGGCGGCAGTCAGCAGATGCGAATAGGTGGTGTAAATCGTAGTAGATCCGGAGATGTCCGCCTTACCGGTAAACTGATGGCCATCGACAATCGTCTGCATCGGCAGAGATTTGTGGATCTGATACTCAGACTCTCCGGACGTCATCAGGCTGGAAGGCGCACGCACTTTACTGAAAGTGACGCGCAGCCCGTCGGCGGTCGGGAGAAGAGTGCGCGTATAGCCGGGATATTCCTGTTCGATGGTTTTATCCGACAGCGGTTTGCCTTCCTGAGCGTGAAGTTTCTCCAGCAGCTGACCGTCCCACACCAGTTCCAGCGGGGAATCGGTGGTGATTTTGGTTTCCAGCAACGAAGTGCGCGAGGTGGCGAAACGCAGCGTCAAATCGATGCGGATGCCGGGCGCGGTCAGCGTCTGGACAAGCGCACCGGGAATGCTGTACGCCGTCATGCTCAGCGCGACTTTCTTCCCGTCTTTGAAGACTGTCAGGCGATCAAAATTCTCCGCCATAAAGTTGATATATTCTTCGGTGAGCAGCGCCGGGCCGGGAAATCCACCCATACTTTCCGCGCCTGCCGGTAATAAATGTCCGTGCCACGCACCGTCATCAAATAACGGATTAAAACGCTGATGCTCATCGAAATCATAATCGAGCATATATTGCGGCGCGCCGGTGCGGTTAATGACGTTTTTATAATTTTCTGCCTGTAATATCTTTGCATTATCGGCCAGTGCAGTGCCGGAAATACATAATGCCGCTGAGATGAAAAGAGTGGCGGGTTTAAGTCTGCTGACGATTTTCATTATGATTTACCCCAATAGAAATATTGCATCAGAAATATCGAATTACTGGCACCGGTATTGTCGTTGCTCATATAAAATTTACTGTCTAATGCCGTCGCAAACCGGCCACCGTAATATTCGTACCAGATCCCGCCCTGTGCATAGGAGGTCGTGGTGTCAGGCGCATTATCTAAATGATGTTCGGCGTAGCTGTATGCGGTGGAGAAATAAAGGCCGGATACGGCTTCGACCATCGCGCTGACCATCATCCCGGATTCGCTGCCCGGATGATTGCCATCGCCCTTGCCGGTGTGATGCCAGACGCGCCCTGCCAGGTTTTTGCCCTGCAAACCGGCGAGCAACAGCTGCCCGGTGCCGTCGGTGAGTTCGAGGCCATTGAGCAGCGTCAGCCCTTCCGCCAGATCATATTGCGTATAACCGTTGACCATCGCGCGATAGGTGTATTTATCTGAATAACGGTCATATTTCCCGAAATGCAGCAGCGCTTTACTTTCGTCGACGCGACTTTCCGGCGCGGCGGTCACGCTGTAGCGGAACTTGCCGGTAAGATTCTGGATTTTCGCCGCCTGCGTTAAATCGCGCGTATTGGGGATGACGTAACCGTATTCCGGCGTAAAATCGCCCCACCATTGCAGGTCATCGAGTGAAGAGTCATTGCGCATACTGAGGATCATCTCGGTGCCGTTATCCGTACGGTAGCCGCCATAAAATCGGTTCAGGCCGCCTTCAAATCCGCCCCAGCTGTGATCCGGCACCCAGGCATTTCCCTGATGATCGGCCTGTACCGTCCAGCCTTCGCCGTAAATAAGCCCGAACCAGTTGCCGTGCTTTATTTCCAGGCCGCCTTCGATATAAGTTCCGTCGCTGTATTTATGCTGGTCTTTACCGTTTAAATAGACGCTGCCGCCGCCGCCCATTTCGCCATAAAAACGGTACGCCGTGGCATCCGGATTTGTTGGTGTTATTTCAGGTGGGGTTAATACATTGTGTTCGGCGGGTACAGCCGGTTCCTGCGCCCCTAAACTCATTGGCGAGGCGAATAATAAAAACATTAATATTTTATTGAGTGATATTTTCTTCATTGTTATGCGCTTCGCTCAGAGTGAAGGGTTTAAGGAGTGAGCCAAAAAGTAAAACGCATAGTAGTAAATATTTTACTAAAATATACTGAAATATCGGTAAAGCGTTAACCTGGTCACAATGCTTTTTTGGGCGTTCACGCAGCCGCAGCGGGTATACATAAGCCGCTGATCACATTAAGCTACGGCTTTGGTTTACCTATTTATGAGACGCTGATGGCTACTTTGAAGGAAATCGCTGAGGCCGCGAACGTATCCGTTGCGACGGTTTCGCGCGTGCTAAATGACGATCCGAGCCTGAGCGTGAAAGCGCAAACCCGGCAGAACATTCTGGAAGCGGCGGAGCGTCTGGAATATAAGCTGTCCTCTTCCAAACGCAACGCTACGCACCGGATGACTTTCGCGGCGCTGTTCACCTACCGCCAGGGGCTGGAAATTGATGATCCTTACTATCTTTCCATGCGCTATGGTGTTGAAACACAATGCGAAAAACTCGGTATCACGCTGATTTCAGGTTACGACTTTACTGGCGATAAACCGCTGCCGTCCGCCGACGGTTTTCTGGTAATCGGCCAGCCGCAGACCGCGCTGCATCAGCAACTCAGTCAGCAATCCTGCCCGGTGGTATTCATAGACGGCGTGATGGAAGACGCACAGTTTGACTGCGTGAATGTCGATCTCTTCAAAATCAGCCAGAAGGTGATCGATTTCTTCATCGGCCAGGGCTATTCGCGGATCGGCTTTATCGGCGGGCGCGATCACCCGGAATTCGCCGACCAGCGTGAGCAGGCGTTTGTGGAATATGGCCGGCTGAAAAACGTCGTGCAGCCGCAGGATATTTATTACGGCGATTTCACCAGCCAGTCCGGCTATCAGTGCGCGAAGAAAATGCTCGCGGGGAGTACCTCCTGGCCACCAGCGCTGCTGATCGCCACCGATTCCATTGCACTGGGCGTGACCCGCGCGCTGCTGGAGCATGGCGTGAAAATCCCCGAGCAAATTGCGCTGATAAGCGTCAACGACATCCCGACCGCCCGCTTTGTTTTCCCTTCTTTATCAACGGTTCGCATTCATTCAGAAACCATGGGCGCGCAGGCAGTTAACCTGCTGACTGAACGCCTGCGCGATGAACGCAGCGTGCCGCTTTCAGTGTTTGTGCCGAGCTCTTTGCAACTGCGCGACACCACGCGCTGCTGATCCTGCGCTTGCGCGAATCACTCTCTGGCACGCGGCTTTTCGATGAAAAGGCGGTGTCAGAGGGATCACTGACGATCGAAAAATTAACCGCATGATCCTCAAACACATTTTTTAATTTGTGTGATCTCTCTGACAATCAGTAAATGTTTTTAGTTATTTTTACTAAATATTTACTATCTTATTTCCCATAGAAACACGTCTCAGGAGAGATCAAGTGAATAATTGGGAAAACATCGACAAGCAGTCAGAAAACCGTTTACCGCCTCGCGCCCGCTTTTTCAGTTATGAAAATGCACAGCAGGCGCTGAGCTTTGACCGCGCCGCCAGCCAGAATTTTCAGCTGCTCAGCGGCCGCTGGCAGTTCCGTTATTTTGCACATCCGGCGTTAGTCCCCGACGAATTCTACTGCCAGCCCGTAAACGACTGGGGCGATATCGCCGTGCCGGGCATGTGGCAGATGGAAGGCCACGGTCAGCTGCAATATACCGACGAGGGTTTTCCCTATCCGATCGACATTCCTTTCGTGCCCGCCAACAACCCGACCGGCGCATATCAGCGCACCTTTTTTCTGGATGCTTCCTGGGCAGGCAAACAAACCCTGATTAAATTCGACGGTGTCGAAACCTACTTTGAAGTTTACGTAAACGGCCATTACGTCGGCTTCAGCAAAGGCAGCCGCCTGTGCGCGGAGTTTGATATCAGCGCCTTCGCGCAGCCGGGCGAAAATCTGCTGTCGGTGCGTGTGATGCAATGGGCGGATTCGACGTATATCGAAGATCAGGATATGTGGTGGATGGCGGGGATTTTCCGCGATGTGTATCTCACCGGCCAGAATCCTGTCCATTTACAAGATTTTTCCGTCGTCACGGCATTCGATGAAAACTACTGCGATGCCACCCTGAAAATTGATGCCGCTCTGCACAACCTTCACCAGCCCGTCAGTGGTTACCGGCTGCACGCGCAGCTGTGGGATGGCGATCGCTGCATTGCGGAGTTATCAACAGGTGACTTGCATATCAGCGACGAAACCCGCTGCCGGCTGGAGATGCCGGTCAGCCAGCCACGCCAGTGGAACGCGGAGCATCCGGCGTTATATCAGCTGCTGCTGACGCTGTATGACGACGCAGGCAAGGTGATTTCCGTGGTGCCGCAACACGTCGGATTTCGTGATATCACCGTGCGCGACGGATTGTTTTACATCAACGGGCGCTACCTCAAACTGCACGGCGTGAACCGGCACGACCACGATCACCGCAAAGGGCGCGCAGTCGATATGGCGCGGATTGAGCGCGATATCATCCTGATGAAACAGCACAACATCAACTCGGTGCGCACCGCACATTACCCCAACGATCCGCGCTTTTACGACCTGTGCGACATCTACGGCTTATTCGTGATGGCGGAAACCGATCTGGAAAGTCACGGTTTCGCCAACGTCGGCGATCTGAGTCGTATCACCGACGATCCGCGCTGGGAACACGCCTATGTTGAACGTATCGAGCGACATGTAATGGCGCAGAGAAATCATCCATCGATCGTGATGTGGTCGCTCGGCAACGAGTCCGGCTATGGCTGCAACATCCGCGCCATGGCGGCGCGCTGTAAGGCGCTCGACCCGACGCGCCTCGTTCATTACGAAGAGGATCGCGACGCCGAGGTCACTGACGTCATCAGCACTATGTATTCCCGCGTGCAAATGATGAATGCGTTCGGCGAATATCCGCACGCTAAACCGCGCATCATTTGTGAGTACGCCCACGCGATGGGTAACGGCCCCGGCGGACTCGCGGAATATCAGGCGGTGATGAACCGTCACGCCAGCCTGCAAGGGCATTACATCTGGGAATGGTGCGACCACGGCCTGCTGGAAACCGCCGAAAACGGGCAAATACGCTACACCTACGGCGGCGATTACGGCGATTATCCGAATAATTACAACTTCTGCATGGACGGCCTGATTTATCCCGACCAGACGCCCGGCCCCGGCCTGCGTGAATATAAGCAGGTGTTATGCCCGGTGGACATCAGCCTTTGTGGCAAAAATCTGCGCGTCAAAAACCGTTACTGGTTCAGTTCACTGGAAGACATCACCCTGTCGCTGACCGTGCAGATTGCCGGTCTCTGCACAGAAACCCGTGAAATCACCCTGCCGCATTTGCAACCCGGAGAATGCGAAGAGATTCCATTGCCGGAATTCGCTGCCAGCGGACAGGAAACGTTCCTTAACGTCAGCATCAGTAAAAACAGTCCGACCGCCTATAGCGAAGCGAATCATCCGCTCGGCCACTATCAGGTACTGTTGCAGGCCGCACAGTCGCTGGCGGCGTTACCCGAACCGGATAACCGGATACCGCTGGTTTGCGACGAGCAGAAGCATGTCATTATCGTCAGCGGTCAGGGCTGGCACCTTGAATTTTCGCGTCTCGACGGTGAACTGAAAAGCTGGCAGGTGGACGGCGAAGAAATCGTCGGCCGCGCACCCACGCTCAACTTCTTCAAACCGGTCATCGACAACCATAAGCCGGAGTTCGAAGGCATTTGGCAGCCAAATCATTTGCAAATCATGCAGCAGCATTTTCGCTCGCTGCATTGTGAACGACAGAACAACGACGTGGTGATTGAAGTCCGCACGGTGATCGCCCCGCCGGTGTTTGATTTCGGTATGCGCTGCGTTTACCGCTGGCGGATATCGCCGCAGGGCGCGGTCAGTCTGGATCTTTCCGGCACGCCTTATGGCGATTTCAGCCACGTCATCCCGAAAATAGGTCTGGATTTTGGCATCAGCCGCCGTTTCGCGCAGGTGGAATATTACGGTCGCGGGCCGGGCGAAAACTATCAGGACAGCCGTCAGGCCAACCTGATCGGCCATTATCAGCAGCCGGTAAGCAGCCTGTTCGAAAACTATCCGATGCCGCAGGACAACGGTAACAGGCAGGATATCCGCTGGCTGAGCCTGCGCGACAAGGCTGGGCACGGGATTTTCATTCAGCCACATCAACCGATCAATTTCAGCCTGTGGCCTTACAGTTCGCAGATGTTGCAGCAGGCGCAGCACATCGACGAGCTCACGCCGGACAGCTGCCTTACGCTCAATCTCGACCACAAAATTATGGGGCTCGGCTCCAACTCCTGGGGCTCGGAAGTGCTCGACAGCTACCGCGTGTATTTTTCTGCATTCAGCTACGGCTTCACGCTGGTGCCGTTCCGTCAGCAGGACACCGACAGCCTGAGTCTCGCAAAACTTTCCTTTCAGCCCCAGTCCTTAGAAACCCCGGAGGCGAACTGATGATTATTCTTAACTCGTTAGCTGAATTTCAGCGGCTGTACGGCACAGGAAAGAAATGGCTGCGCTGCATGGAAGCAGTTAATAACCTTGAAAAAATACGCCCCGGCGTTTTTCACTCCATCGGCGATTCGCTGGTGTACCGGCTGGCGTCCGGCGCTGAGGCGCAGCGGGCAGAATTTGAAGGCCATCGCCGGTATTTCGATGTGCATTATTACCTCGAAGGCGGTGAGGAAATTGAGTTCGCTGCCAAATCAGGGCTTAACATTTTCGCGCCCTACAGCGATGAAACCGATCGTGAACTCTTCACCGGCAGCGGCGAAATAATCACAGCGCGAAAAGGCAACGTCATCATTTTTGAAAATCACGAAGCCAGCCGCTTCCGGCCGGAAAAAGATCTCCGAAAGGCCATCCTGAAAGTGACCATCGAAGAAAGCTATTTCTTAAACAAATAATTTCTTAAACAAATAATAAAAAACTCACCCTACAAATATCGCAGTTGGAGATTCACTATGGCCGGGTCCAGTCGTAATACGATCGGTAAATTTGGATTGTTATCCATGACATTTGCCGCTGTTTTTAGCTTCAATAATGTCATCAATAATAATATTCAGTTGGGCATCGCCTCCGCGCCGGTCTTTCTGGTGGCGACTGTCCTTTATTTCATTCCATTTTGTCTGATCATCGCCGAATTTGTCTCGCTCAATAAAAACTCGGAAGCCGGCGTTTATGCCTGGGTAAAAAGCGCGCTCGGAGGGCGCTGGGCATTTATGACGGCGTACACCTACTGGTTCGTGAATTTATTTTTCTTCACGGCGCTGCTTCCGCGCGTTATTGCTTACGCCTCGTACGCATTTTTAGGGCATGACTATATTTTCACACCGGTCACAACTGCCATCATCAGCATCTGCCTGTTCGCTTTTTCCACGCTTATCTCCAACAGCGGTACGAAATTACTCGGACCGATGACGTCGGTGACCTCCACATTAATGTTACTGCTGACGTTCTCTTATATTGTGCTGGCAGGCGCGGCATTGGCTGGCGGCGTCGAACCGGCAAATCCAATCAACGTCGAAGCCATGACGCCGCATTTTAACTGGGCATTCTTAGGCATTATCGCGTGGATATTTCAGGCAGCGGGCGGTGCGGAATCGGTCGCGGTCTACGTCAATGACGTCAAGGGCGGCAGCCGCGCCTTCGTCAAAGTCATCATCATTTCCGGGCTGGTGATCGGTGTGCTTTATTCCATCGCGTCACTGCTGATTAACGTTTTCGTGGCACAGTCTGCGCTGCATTTCACCGGCGGTACGGTGCAGGTATTTGAAGGATTATCGGCACACTTTGGTTTACCGGCGGTGATGATGAACCGCTTCGTCGGCGTCGTTTCATTTACCGCGATGTTTGGTTCACTGCTGATGTGGACGGCCGCACCGGTCAAAATTTTCTTTACTGAAATTCCTAAGGGGATTTTTGGGGAGAAAACCATTCGTCTGAATAAACACGGCGTGCCGACGCGCGCGGCGTGGATCCAGTTTCTTATCGTCATTCCGCTGATGTTAATTCCGACGCTGGGCTCAAACAGCGTGCAGGAATTAATGAATACGCTGATCAACATGACCGCTGCGGCCTCCATGCTGCCGCCGCTGTTTATTATGCTGGCGTATCTGAATCTGCGGCTGAAATATGACAAGGTTGAGCGCGATTTTAAAATGGGCTCAAGAATGCAGGGGATCACCATCGTCAGTACGCTGATTGTGATTTTTACCGTCGGATTTATCGCCTCGACCTTCCCGACCGGCGCCAGCATTCTGACCATTGTGTTTTATAACGTCGGCGGGCTGGTGCTGTTCCTCGGTTATGCATGGTGGAAATACAATAAATATTCCAAAGGGCTGGATGCGCAAACGCGTTATGACGAAGACACCCCGCTGGCGAGAATTGTGCTGGAATCACAAAACGAAACGGCACGCATAAAAGAAGCGAATATCGCGAAATCGCTGTCCGGCGCGTAATCAAAACTAAAGATATAAAAAAACCGCCTGATACAAAAAGGCGGTTTTATGTTTGCGGAACCAGACGTTACAGCGCGATATCCGCTGGCAGATTGGTTTCTTCCTGAGCCTGTGCGTCGAGCGGACGCAGCTGCACCACCTCGGCGACCGGCGTCGTCTTCATCGACGGCGTCTCGAGTTGCAGAATACGGCTGGTTTCCAGCAGCTCTTTCTCGGTCGCTTCCACATTGCCGTTCAGTTTGGTGCCATACGACGGGATGATCTCGCGGAATTTGGCCTGCCATTGCGGGCTGGCGGCTTTCTCTTTAAACACGGTTTCCAGCAGCTTCATCATGATCGGCGCAGCGGTGGACGCGCCCGGAGAGGCGCCCAGTAACGCGGCGATGCTGCCATCTTTCGCGCTGACCACTTCCGTACCCAGACGCAGTACGCCGCCGTGCTTGCCATCTTTTTTGATGACCTGCACACGCTGCCCGGCCACCCAGCGTTTCCAGTCTTTCTGCTCGGCCTGCGGGAAGAATTCCTTCAGCGCTGCATGACGATCGTTATCGCTGAGCATCACCTGCCCGACCAGATATTTCACCAGATCGAAGTTACCCATGCCGACGTGCGTCATTGGCAGTAAGTTCGAGCTGTTGACACTTCCGAACAGATCCCACAGGGAACCGTTTTTGAGGAATTTGCTGGAGAAGGTCGCGAACGGCCCGAACAGCAGAACCTGTTTACCGTCGATAATACGGGTATCGAGATGCGGAACGGACATCGGCGGCGCGCCCACGGCGGCCTTGCCGTAGACCTTCGCCAGATGGCGTTTCACCACGTCCTGATTTTCAGTCACCAGGAACTCCCCGCCGACCGGGAAACCGCCGTAGTCACGCGCTTCCGGAATACCGGATTTTTGTAACAGGGTCAGCGACGCGCCACCGGCGCCGATGAACACAAATTTCGCGTTCACGACGTGATGTTTATGGCTGTGTTTGAGATCCGTGATGGTCACGCGCCAGCTTCTGTCCGGATTGCGCTGGATATCGCGCACTTCCTGACCGTTAGCCAGCGTGAAATTGGATTTTTTCTGTAGGGCTTCCACCAGCTGACGCGTCACTTCGCCGAAGTTAACGTCGGTGCCCGCCGTGGTGCGGGTTGCCGCCACTTTTTGCGCCGGATCACGGCCATCCATTACCGCCGGGATCCACTGTTTGATTTGTTCCGGGTCTTCCGAATATTCCATCCCGCGAAACAGCGTACTTTCCTGCAGGGCAGCAAAACGTTTGCGCAGGAAATCGATATTTTCATCGCCCCAGACAAAGCTCATGTGCGGCACGCTGTTAATGAACGAGCGTGGATTATTCAGCACACCTTTCTGCACCTGATAGGCCATAAACTGACGGGAAACCTGAAAGGCTTCGTTGATCGCCAAGGCTTTGGTGATATCGACGGAGCCGTCCTGCATCACCGGGGTGTAGTTCATTTCTGCCAGCGCGGAATGGCCTGTCCCGGCGTTATTCCAGCCGTTCGAGCTTTCCTGCGCCACGCCGTCCATGCGTTCGATCATATGGACTGACCAGTCCGGCTCGAGCTCCTGAAGAAAGGTCCCGAGCGTAGCACTCATAATTCCGCCGCCGACCAGCAATACATCAACGGATTTTTCGTCTTCTGCGGCCGCAGGCTCGCTGGCACCCAGTGAGTCACGGTTGAGAAGCATACCAAGTATCTTTCTCATGACGTCTGTTTCTCTAAATGTTCAGTTCTGTTTTGTTATGACGATTTGTTATGACTTCTGTTATCACAATCGAACAAGAAATTAGCAAAAAAACACGCGGGAACGTTACTGAATCTTCATTTTTTCAAATGATGGCAACGAATATAACATTATCACTACATAATTTAAAAAAGGATTTAACCTTTCAAAAAAAGAGGAGATGAGAGCGTCTGACCTTCGCGCAGGCCGCATCCGGACGGGGTTTTCGGGGAGTAATGATGATGTTTTTGACCGATTTGTCGCGTACAAAGAACGCGCAATTCGTGCTAAATCGGGTTTGAGGGAGGAAGAACCTGGAGAAGATTGTTAAAAAGGCGCGGTCTCCCGCGCCTTCCTGATAACGGCTTTAAGATTCAGATTACAGCGCGACGTCTGCCACTTGTTTCTGCTCCTGGCCTTGCTTAGGTGCTGAAGAGTTATCCGCAGCGGGTGCCGGTTCGACCGCTTTTGGCTGTGGATTATCCAGCATCAGAACGCGGCTGGTGTCGCCCAGTTCTTTCTCTGTCGCCGCCACGTTGCCATTCAGCTGGGTGCCGTAAGAAGGGATGATTTCCTTCAGTTTGGCCTGCCACTCTGGTGTCGCGACTTTGTCTTTAAACACTTTTTCCATCAGGTGCAGCATGATCGGCGCAGCGGTAGATGCGCCCGGTGATGCACCCAGCAGCGCGGTGATACTGCCGTCTTTCGAGCTGACCACTTCGGTACCCAGACGCAAAACGCCGCCTTCTTTCTCATCTTTCTTGATGATCTGCACGCGCTGACCGGCTTCCCACAGACGCCAGTCTTCTTTCTTCGCATCCGGGAAGTATTCACGTAATGCATCGAAACGGTCGTCGTCCGAGAGCATCACCTGGCTGACCAGATATTTCACCAGATCGAAGTTGTCGATACCCACGTGGGTCATCGGCATGATGTTAGAGAAGTTGACGCTGCCGAACAGATCCCACAGGGAGCCGTTTTTGAGGAATTTGCTGGAGAAGGTCGCAAACGGCCCGAACAGCAGAACTTGTTTACCATCGAGAATACGGGTGTCGAGGTGCGGAACGGACATCGGCGGCGAGCCAACGGACGCTTTGCCGTACACTTTCGCCAGATGACGTTTCACTACGTCCGGGTTCTCAGTCACCAGGAATTCACCGCCGACCGGGAAGCCGCCGTAGTTATCCGCTTCAGGGATACCGGATTTTTGCAGCAGAGTCAGGGACGCGCCGCCCGCACCGATAAACACGAATTTGGCTTTGATGACGCTTTCTTTGTCGCCATTTTTCAGGTCAGCAACGGTCACATTCCAGGTGTCATCCGGGTTACGTTTGATTTCACGTACTTCATGGCCGAGGCTCAGGGAGAAGTTAGGTTTCTTCTGCAAAGAAGCCACCAGCTGGCGGGTGATCTCGCCGAAGTTCACGTCGGTACCGATCGGAATGC
Organism: Rahnella inusitata; assembly: GCF_965118895.1. Taxonomy (GTDB): domain Bacteria; phylum Pseudomonadota; class Gammaproteobacteria; order Enterobacterales; family Enterobacteriaceae; genus Rahnella; species Rahnella inusitata_A. The sequence goes on along the minus strand of NZ_CBCPJJ010000014.1, from coordinate 179,984 downwards.
GCGTTGCAGCGACTTTCTGTTTCGGGTCACGACCTTCCATCACCAGCGGGATCCACTGTTTGATTTGCGCCGGGTCTTCAGAGTATTCCATGCCACGGAACAGCGTGCTTTGTTGCAGCGCGGCGTGACGTTTACGCAGGAAGTTGATGTTGTCATCCCCCCAGACAAAACTCATGTGCGGCGTGCTGTTGATGAAAGAACGCGGGTTGTGCAGAACGCCGTTCTCTACCTGATAAGACCAGAACTGGCGGGAAATCTGGAAGGATTCATTGATCTCAACCGCTTTGGAAATATCGATGCTGCCGTCGGGTTTTTCCGGCGTGTAGTTCATTTCTGCCAGCGCAGAGTGACCGGTACCGGCGTTGTTCCAGCCGTTGGAGCTTTCCAGTGCAACACCGTCCAGACGCTCAACCATATTGACTGACCAGTCCGGTTCTAATTCCTGAAGGTACGTCCCCAGCGTCGCGCTCATAATGCCGCCGCCGATCAGTAATACATCGACGGGCTTCTCATCTTCTGCGAACGCTGACTGACTGAAGGCAACCACGTTAAGGCAGAGGATCATGGCGAATATCTTTCTCATGACGTCTGTTTCTCTGAATGTTTAGTTTTAGTTTTGCAGGTGAAAGCTATCCAAATTTCCCTGGATAAACGAAATCAACAACCCGGTGCGGTGGGAAACAAGCGATTGTTTCCACAGAGTATGAAAGGACAATAATGGGGAGTAACGAAAACCGCGGTGACTAACGACAATTCAACCACATAAATGTTACCGATTACTCATATTATCGAGATTTCGTAAACATTTTAACATTGCCGTTACGTGCATTAAAAATAGTTTAATACTTTAAATAATTACATAAGTTAGTTCCGTGACGAAACTATCTGCTAAAAGCTCAGGCGAGTTTTGCCTGCAAAGTGGCCGCATGTTCCGCCAGAATCGCCGCCGGACTGTGGCCTATCAGCATGAAGTTGTAGCCGGATTGCCGCCAGTAAATGACGTTCATTTTCTGCCGAATTTCACTCTCCTGCGCCGTGTCGTCACGCTGTTCGCTCCGGGTAATACACAACGCCATCGGGCCGAAACGTGCGTCCAGATAGGTTATCTGCGCGATGTCATATTCATCGTAATGCAACATTCTGGCATTTTTCAGCGCGGCGCCCTGCACACTCAGCGCCGCCGGCGTTAACACGATCCCAAGCGATTTCTGCACCCGCCACAGCTGGAGCTGCTGCTGTTCAGGGGAATCATTGATGTCCGCCAGCGTCTGCGCAGTGTAGAGCGACATGTAATCCGCCACGCGATCGCGCCAGGTGATTTCGGCATGCAGCATGGTCGAATAACGCCCGGCGAGTAGCCCGACCGCCAGAAAACTCACCGATGCGGCAAGCAGTGCGCGACGGCTAACGCCGCGCGCAGCGGCGACCGGCACATCCGGGATCGCATCCAGTACAGCCTGAAGCCTGCCGACCGGCGCGTCCTGTAACATCGCGCCAAAAGCATCATGAAAAGGTAAATTGCTGCGCGCCATCTGCGCCAGCCGCTCAGCCAGAACATTGTCGTGCGCCAGCTGTTGTTCAAACTGCGCGCGCTGTTGTGCGCTCAGCTGATTATCGAGATAGGCGACTAACACCTCATCGGAAAAAGGAGAAGACAGGATTTCACGGGTCATTTTTTCTCTCCCTGTCGTGATGACGTTCCGCTATTTTTTGCCAGCGTCAGCCGTGCGGATGCCAGACGGCTCATGATGGTGCCAATAGGCACTGACAGCGTCATCGCCGCCTCCTGATAGGTGAAACCTTCGACGTAGACCAGAAAAACCGCGTTGCGCTGCGCTTCCGGCAGGCCATTCACCCTTTGCATCACCTGCGAATGCCAGCGCTGGTCTTCAAATGAAAATGCGTCGGCGGGCGTATCCAGCTCATTCACATCCACAAATCCCTGCCCCTGACGGACGTGCTGTGCCCTGAGTTCATTGACCCAAATAGAGTGCAGAATCGAAAAGAGCCAGCGATCGGTTCCGGCGCTGTCCACCACCTGGGCGCAGCGTTCCAGCGCCCGCACGCAGGTGGATTGCACCAGATCATCCGCCACATCGCGCTTATGCGATAACACCATCGCATAGCGCCAGAGGCGGGCCAGACACTGGCTCAGTTCGTGACGTAATTCTGTCGGTGAAATTTATCGTTCCCCGTACTCAGGATTCCGGATGGCCGTCGATAGCGGCGCTCAGATCACGATATTCCTCGCAGCCGGTGCCGCATAAGCCTTTGATGGTGGCCAGCTGTGCTTTGGCGAGATCGGGGCGTCCTTTAATCATATAAGCTTCGCCGAGATACTCGCGCACTTTGGCGTAATTTGCATCGATGGCGATAGATTTTTGATAATAGCCGATGCCTTCGTCAGTGCGCCCGAGTTTGCGGGTGGCATAGCCGCGATAATTCCATGCCTCTTTGGTGTTCTGATCTTTGAGCGTATTCAGCACCGTCAGGGCTTCCTGATAACGGCCAGTTTTGGCCAGATGGTAGGCGTACTGGGTTTTGTCCTGATCGGAAATCATACTGCCTTTATCCACCATACAGCTTTGGGTTTTGCTGTCGTAGATTTGCCCTTTCGGGCAGTCGGGTGTTTTCTTCGCATCTGAGTTGTCGCCCATTGCGTTCGCACCTGCGCTGAACAACAAAACATTGCCCGCGAAACACACTGCTGCCAGCGCCTGAATCATAGTTTTTGTCTTCATGATGATGTCCTGTAGAGAGGAATCGATAACTTCGCCTGAGTTCCAAGACGACACCGTTAAGACGGTTTGAAGAAGCGCGCCGCGCCCGACAGTGTTCGTTTCAAGGTAAACACCTGAATGCGGCTTTCTATTCGGTTTATTTCGGGGGTGAGAGCAAAAAATCATACTCAGAAGAATGAAATATCGCCTATATATAATTCAGGGCGGTTCAAAGCCGCTCACTGACACCGGAATTTCACTTTGAGCCGGTGAAAATATCAGGGTTAACACAATAAAGATTTGTTCTGAGTGGCCGATAACCGTAGTGGGCGCTTTATACGTCAAAGGCTGCGCCAACATTTTGTGATCATTGCATATAGAGGTGTGGCAGGTGAGCGAAGTACCCAAAGAGTCGTTTGCTAAGCGTAACACGCTGGCGATTTTGTCCGTTTTACGGGATCTGAAAAAAAACCAGACGCTGGTCATGGTCACCCATGCCCGTGGACAATTTATCAGTAAAATTCTGGATGTGAATTCAGACGGACATCAGTTCTTATTCGATCTGGGCAGTTCCGATTACGAGAATGGGCTGGCGATGGAAGCAGAATCGCTGACCTTTGTGGCGGAACCGACCGGGGCAAAAGTCGAGTTCTCGTGCAGCAAAGTCCGTCAGGTGACGTTTGACGGCCTGCCGACATTTATCTGTGATATTCCGCCAGTGCTGTATTTCATCCAACGCCGTGAGTATTTCCGCGTTAATGTGCCCTGGTTGCCGGACTACCGTTGCAGCGGCAAACTCTCCGATGCCACCGAGTTTGCTTTTCGCGTGAGAGACATTTCGCTGGGCGGGCTGGGGCTGGAAATTGAGGGCACCGCGCTGCCGGAAATCACCTCGGGCGAAGTGCTGAAAGATTCGGTTATCCAGCTGGCAGAGCTCGGCACGTTTAAACTGGATCTGCAGTATATCGGCTCGATGCCGCGTAAATCGGTCAGCAACAAAGGCGAGACGGTCAGCTCGCAGCGGCTGAGCTTTAAGTTTCCGCGCTTATCGCCCGCGCAGGAACGCGACCTGCAACGGGCAATTTTCGAGCTGGAAAAACAACAGCATATGAAAGCCCGGCGTTTCCAGCACGATTGACGCTGCGATCAGATAAACATGCCGCCTGATGCTTCGACACGCTGGGCGGTCATCCAGCCTGCTTCATCACTGAGCATTAACGCCACCATATCGCCGATATCATCCGGCAATCCGACACGGCCCAGCGCAGTGTTATCCGCCACCATTTTATTCACCTGCGGATTATCGCGCACCATGCCGCCGCTGAAATCCGTCGCAATCGCGCCGGGTGCCAGCACGTTGGCGGTGATGCCACGCGCGCCCAATTCCCGCGCCTGATAACGGGTCAGCACCTCAATTGCGCCTTTCATGATGGCGTAAGCGGATGAGCCCGGAAGCGCAAAGCGCGCCAGCCCGCTCGACACGTTGAGGATACGGCCACCGTCGGCCATCAGCGGCAGCAGTTTTTGCGTCAGGAAGAACGGACCTTTCAGATGGATGTTCATCATCAGATCGAACTGTTCTTCGGTGGTCTCAGCGAATGCTTCGTGCAGCCCGACACCGGCATTGTTCACCAGAAAATCGAAGTTATCGCGCTGCCAGACTGCTTGCAGCTGCGTTTTCACCTGCGCGACAAACGCATCAAAGCTGCTGCTGTTGCCCGCATCAAGTTTGACCGCTACAGCCTTCCCGCCCGCCGCTTCCACCGATTTCACCACCGCCTGCGCCGCATCCTGCTGGCTGTGGTAGGTCAAAATGATATCCACGCCCTTTTTTGCCAGCTTTTCAACGGCATTCTTACCTAAACCACGGCTTGCGCCGGTCACGATAGCGATTTTTCGACTCATTTCAGACCTCACTAGGGTTATGTCACTTCAGCATCGGATGAAACATAGCCTATTGGATTACCTGCGTGTGATAAATGGTCCATAATGAGTTTCACTGTCTCAATCCAAACAACAATCGGATATTATGTGGATAAAATACAATCAATGCAGGTCTTCGTGCGCGTCGCCGAGCTGAGTAATTTTACCCGCGCCGCCGAAAGTCTGGGATTACCGAAGGGCAGTGTGTCTCGTCTGGTACAACAGCTGGAGACGCGGATGTCCGCCCGCCTGTTGCATCGTTCAACGCGTCGCGTGCAGCTGACGCAGGACGGGCAGGTGTTTTATCAGCGCTGCAAGGAGTTGCTTTCTAACATGGATGAGCTGGAGACGATGTTTCAGTCGAATCCGGCCAATGTCAGCGGGCGGCTGCGGGTGGATATGTCAGTCGGTATGGCGACGCATCTGGTGTTACCGCGTCTGGCGGAATTTCTCAACCGCTACCCGGCGCTGGAAATCGAACTGAGCAGCACCGATCACCGCGTCGACGTGGTGCGCGAAGGATTCGACTGTGTGGTGCGCTCCGGCACGCTGAAAGATTCGGGGCTTATCGCCCGTCCGCTCGGGCATCTCAGCGTGATCAACTGCGCCAGCCCCGGCTATCTGCAACGCTACGGCACCCCGGATCACCCCGACCAGCTGGCCCATCATGCGATGGTGCATTACGAGCAAACGCTCGGCAGCCACACGTCCACGTTCGAATACCTCGACGGCAAGCAGGTGAAAAGTGTTAAAACCGGCGGCGCGGTGACGGTCAACAGCACCGAAACCTACGTCTCTGCCTGTCTGGCCGGACTGGGGATTATTCAGGTGCCGCTGATTGGCGCGCGGGACGCGCTGGCGAGCGGCCAGCTGGTGAGTATTTTGCCGCAATTTCGCGCGCCGCCGATGCCGGTTACGCTGGTTTATCCCCACCGTCTGAACCTGTCGCGACGCGTCAAAGTGTTCATGGACTGGCTGACGGAAATCACCCAAACGTTCATTGCCTGACCGCTTAAGCCTGCACGGCCCCGGCTGCGCCTCACAGGTGTCTATACTTAAGACTGGATACACTTTTAAGGACAACATGGATCAATGCCCCTAATTTCAAAAGAAGACCTTTCAAAACATACGCCGGAAAAGCAGGAAGAACCGACGCCGCTGATTAACATCAAAACCGGCAATCACACGGTAGATAAAAATATCGGCAGATTTTCGCGTCTGGTTGAGCACGTCAAATCCTGGGGATGGGTAGCCCATTTGCTGCGCACCACCGAACGGTTTAACGATCGCCTCGGCAGCCAGTTTGGCGCGGCCATCACCTATTTCTCGTTCCTGTCGCTGATTCCGATTCTGATGGTGTCATTCGCCGCCGTCGGTTTCGTGCTGGCCTCGAATCCGGATTTGCTGGCCGGGATTATCAATAAAATCGTCAATAGTATCAGCGATCCCAATCTGGCGGCGACGCTGAAAAGTACCGTGAATACGGCTATCCAGCAGCGTACGGCGGTCGGTTTATCCGGCTTATTGATTGCGCTCTACTCAGGTATCAGCTGGATGGGTAACTTGCGTGAAGCGATCCGTGCGCAGTCCCGCGATGTGTGGGAGCGTAACCCTCAGGATCAGGAGAAAATTTATCGCCGTTATTTCCGCGATTTTGTCTCCCTCACCGGTCTGGTGCTGGCGCTGATAATCACGCTGTCGCTGACCTCGATTGCCGGTTCGGCGCAGGAAACCATCGTGGATGCGCTGGGGCTGGGCGGTATCGAATGGCTGAGGCCAGTGATGACCAGCATCGCGCTGGCGATTTCCATTGCCGCCAACTATCTGTTGTTCCTGTGGATTTTCTGGATGCTGCCGCGTCACAAGCCGCGTAAAAAAGCCCTGTTCCGTGGCACGCTGCTGGCGGCAATCGGCTTTGAGGTCATCAAGTTTGTGATGACCATGACGCTGCCGCGCCTGGCAACCTCGCCTTCCGGTGCCGCCTTTGGTTCGGTGATCGGCCTGATGGCGTTCTTCTATTTCTTCGCCCGCCTGACACTGTTTGTCGCCGCCTGGATCGCCACCGCGCAGTACAAAGACGATCCGCGTATGCCTGACCCAAAAGAACGGGCCGCGCAGAAGAAGAAGGACGCAATGATAAACGACAGCGAATTCACTCAGGACCACATCATCGTGCCAGATGAAATACATATCGCAGACGTTAATCCTGAAAATGAAATAAGAAAGCAGTGATTATCACTAATTTCATCTCATCCTGACCCCGAAAACCAGAATAACTGACTGAGAGCGGCACTTTAATTTAGCCATTTCCCCGTCAGTTGTTCTGCATTTCATCTTTTCACCGAACTTATGTTTGGTGAAACAGGATGTTAATAAAACAATCACCCGAACCCGCCTGAAACCCGCTTTTCCCGGCTGCCTGATGCGTTGAAATGCCGCCTCGCTCTGCATAAGATGACTTTTCGCTATACATTTATTTACATTAGTTCCCTCTCACTCATTACAAATAAGAAACACTTATGCAAGCCACCATCACTCCTGAATTAGAAGCTGACGCGCACCTGGTGAGTCAGAACTCCCGCGGCAAAGTCATCGTGGCATCGCTGATCGGTACGGCCATCGAGTTCTTCGATTTTTATATCTACGCGACCGCCGCCGTTATTGTGTTCCCGCATATTTTCTTTCCGCAGGGCGATCCGACTGCCGCGACGCTTCAGTCGCTCGCGACCTTCGCCATTGCCTTTATCGCACGCCCGATCGGTTCTGCGCTTTTCGGCCACTTTGGCGACCGCGTCGGACGTAAAGTGACGCTGGTTGCCTCGCTGTTGACCATGGGCGTCTCCACCGTGGTCATCGGCCTGCTGCCGACGTACGCCACCATTGGCGTCTTCGCCCCGCTGCTGCTGGCGCTGGCGCGTTTCGGTCAGGGTCTGGGCCTCGGCGGTGAATGGGGCGGGGCGGCATTGCTCGCCACAGAGAATGCGCCACCGAAAAAACGCGCGCTGTACGGTTCTTTCCCACAGCTCGGCGCACCGATTGGCTTCTTCTTCGCCAACGGCATGTTCCTGCTGCTGTCGTGGCTGCTGACCGACGAACAATTCATCGCCTGGGGCTGGCGCGTGCCGTTCCTGCTTTCCGCCGTACTGGTACTGGTTGGCCTGTATGTGCGTGTGTCCCTGCATGAGACGCCGGTTTTCGCCAAAATCGCCAAAGCGGGCAAACAGGTAAAAGTACCGATCGGCACCCTGTTCACGAAATACAAAAAAGCGACCCTGCTGGGCACCTTCATCATGGTCGCCACTTACACGTTGTTCTACATCATGACGGTTTATTCGCTGGGCTACGGCACGGCGGCGCAGCCTCTCGGGTTAGGCATTCCGCGTAACGAATTCCTGCTGATGCTGATGATTGGCGTGATCGGATTTGGTGTGATGGTGCCGATTGCGGGCCAGCTGGCGGACAAATTTGGCCGTCGCAAAACCATGATCTGCATTACGCTGCTGATGATTGTCTTTGCGCTTAACTTCCCGACGATTCTGGGTTCCGGTTCGCAGGCACTGGTAATGGTCTTCCTGCTGTGCGGATTCATGGTGATGGGCCTGACATTTGGTCCGATGGGCGCGCTGCTGCCGGAGCTGTTCCCGACGGAAGTTCGCTATACCGGCGCCTCCTTCTCCTATAATGTGTCTTCGATACTGGGTGCATCCGTTGCGCCGTACATCGCCACCTGGCTGGCAACCCATTACGGGTTGTTCTATGTGGGCGTTTATCTGGCATCTATGGCAACGCTGACCTTGATAGCGCTGCTGCTGTCCAAAGAAACTGCCCATCAGTCACTGTAACTGACCTGGATACCGTGCCCGGTACGCGCCCGGCACGGTGCCTTCTGCGAAGGTTTCTTATGCGCTTACGACGATTGATCCTGCCTCTCCTGCTCCTGCTTATCGTGATTGCCGCCGCCCTCTGGTATTTTTGGCCTCACAGCTCTAATCCCAACGCCCTGTGGAATATTATCAGCCAAAAATGCCTGCCGAATCAGCGCAGCAATGGCAAACCCGCGCCCTGTGCGCAGGTCGATGAACAGCAGGGATTTGTGGTGCTGAAAGACATGAACGGGCCGCTGCAATATTTGCTGATGCCCACCGCACGCATCACCGGAATGGAAAGCCCGGCGCTGCTGGAGCCAGCCACACCGAACTTCTTTAGTCAGGCCTGGGCCGCACGGCATTATATGGCGGAAAAGTACGGTAAACCGATTGATGACAGCAACGTCTCATTGGCGATCAATTCTCAATACGGGCGTTCACAGAACCAGCTGCACATTCATATTTCGTGCCTGTTGCCGGAGGTGAAAAACCAGCTTATCAAAGACGGCGCGGCGATGGGATATAACTGGCAGCAATTGCCGGACAAGCTGCTCGGTCACACCTATCTGGCGCGCAAAGTCACCCCTGCTGAACTGAATCAGAGAGGCGCTTTCCGCATTCTGGCCGAAGGTGTGCCGGAGGCTGATAAAAAGATGGGGCACTTCGGTATGGCGATGGTCAGCCTGCAAGGCGGCGATTTCCTGCTGCTCGCCAGTGAACGCGACCTGCTAAAACTGAACAACGCTTCCACCGAAGAAATTCAGGACCACAAATGCGCGGTACTGGATCCGGTGCCTTAATTAAATAAACAGCGCGGGCGAAATACCGAAACGGGCTGCAAGCTTGCCAATGTGCTCCACTGTGAGCTTGCGCTCTCCGCGCAAAATACGCGACACCAGCGATTTACTGCCAATTTCATCCGCTAAATCACTTTGCTTGAGACCATGTTGATCCATCAGGGTCATTAAAACGGCGATGCCATCGGGCAGCGCCGCCATTTCTTCACGAAACGCGATAACATCTGGCAGGGTATTTTCATAGACGTTTATTTTATTGCTGACGATATCCAGCAACGGGCTGGTCGGGTTGTTTATCAATAAATACTCAACCAATTCCAGCGCTTCCTGATAATCCTTCTCGCTGGCGTGGTCGCCCAGCAAAGGTACGGCGCTGACCAACGCCTCAGTCGCTTTAATGGCTTCGTTAATCATTTCTTTTTACCCCGGTGCAAATCGGTAAAACGATCGTATTCGGCGTGTGTATACACGCCTTTCACGTAGAACTTTTGGCTTTCGAAAAATATCAGTGCGATGACCCTGACATCATTTCTGGCAATATTGATAACATAATGTTTATCGAGATATTTGAAGTTATCCAGCGAAGGGTAGACCTTCTTAAGAGCTGCCGGAGTGGGGAAATTCCCTTTTTCTATCACCTTACCCAGGCTCAACAATTCCGCTTTATAATGAGGAAATCGTACAGCAGCTTCGGCTAAGGCTCGCATTGTAATCAGATGCATGCTTATTCCATAAGTTGACAACCTGGCAACAGATTAACATCGCCATGCCAGGTTGCCAATATGGCAACTACATTTATTTCGCCTTCATCTGCTGCAATATCGGACCGCACTGATTTTCTGCGCTGTCGCTTGGGGAGATGAGCGCGAGCAGCGCGGCGGCAGGTGCGACAATGGCACCGAGGGCGACGGCTGCTGCGCCACGGGCGATGAGTGGCCCCGGTTTCACACCGGCATCCGGATTTTTATAGGTGCCGCGCACGTACAGCGGCGAGCGCAGGGTCAGGACTCGTAACCCCTTACTTTCCGGGTCGATGGTGAGATCCAAACGCTCGGTCGCCATGTTGGTGCTGCCGGTGATGGTGATCACCGCATTCTCGGTATCGAATACAAACAGACGCGGCGTGACCAGACCGTTTTTGATATTCACGTTGGCGGCAGCGCAGTTGATCGCCACTTCGTCATCGCCGAACAGCTTCCCAACCAGATAATTCCCGACGTTCAGCCCGGCCAGCTCCATCAGGCTGCGGCTAATGACGCCGTCATTAATCAGGATTTTCATGTCACCGTTACTGCTGCCAAGCAGCGCCGCGACAGAGTTCCCGGTGCCGGTGAGCGTCGCATCACCGTTCAGATCGCCCAGACTACGCTCCATTGACTCCATTTTCGGCAGCAGCTGTTTCAGCTTCAGATGACGGGCGTGCAGGTCGGCACGCGCACGCATCGGCGATTTATCCCCTTCCAGACGGATAGTCGAATTAAGGTTTCCGCCCGCGACGCCAAAGCGCAGTGGATCGAGCAGAATTTCACCATTATTCAGTTTCAGATGGGTGCTCAGGTCACTCAGCGGCAGGGATTCGCCGTGCTCGATGCGCTTCGCGCTGAATTTGACGTCCGCATCCATCGCCCCCCAACTTTTGGTGTCGAATTTCTCCACCGGCAGGACTTTGTCCGCAGGCTGACGCGTCGTCTCACCCCGTTTGGCTTTGTCTTTATTGGAATCAGCACCGATAAGCGGCGCCAGATCGGCAAAGCGCAGCTGTTTAGACACCACTTCACCGGTCAGTTTCGGCCGTGGTTTACTGGCCTGATAGGTCAGGGAACCGTGGATGTCACTGTCGCCAATTTCCCCGTTAAAGTTCTGATAACGGTAAATTGCGCCATTTTTATCATGCAACGTCGCCGATAAATGCCCGTCGGTAGAGTACGGCGGGGTTTGCGGCAACAGCACGCCGGTCAGGCCATACAAATCAGACAATGTCTGGCCAGAGAATTTCAGACGTAAATCCAGACCGCCGAGGTTCATCGGATCCTGTAACGTCCCGGCGACGGCCACGCGGGTATTGCCCGAGCGGACGTCAGCCTGCAACGGGAACAGCGCATCGGCGTCTTTCAGCGCTAACATTCCGCCGATTTTTCCGCTGCCCGAGAGCGATTCACCGTTGTATTTACCCTCCACTTTCCAGCCAAACACGAAGGGCGGCGTTTTAGTTTTCGGCGCGTCTTTTTTATCGCCTATGACTTCGGTAAACGGCAGCGGTTTGCCCAGCGGATCAATCACTGCGCGGAAATCGGCTTTCATTTGGGCGTCTTTATAATCAATCTGCCCACGATCAAAAACGATATCGTTAAGCGTGAACGACCAGGCTGACGGCGGCTGCGCCGGGTCTTTCTTGTCGCTGTTGGCGAGATTGAACGTCCAGTTATTTTTGCCGTTGGCTAAACGCAATAGCGAGGCGTCAGGCTGTTTCAGCCAGATGCGCGGGATCAGCACTTCTTTGTGCAGCAGCGCGAGTGGCGCGATACTGGCATCGACGCGCGCCAGTTTCACCATCTGCGCGTCTTTCTCGCCGCCCTGAACGTCGGAGGGGTTACCCAGCACGATGTCTTCGGCATGAATATGCGGCCACGGCACCCACGCGCGCCAGCCAGCCTCATCCTTCTGCCGGGACCAGTCGACGCCCAAATCACCACGGATGGCGAACGTCCGGTTCAGCTCAGTGCTGACTTTTTGGTTGATAGTGGGTTTGAGGCGATTCCAGTCGAACATCGCAATGAAAATGACGATGGCGACCAGCAGAATGATAATCACGCCTGCAATCCACGAGATCACTTTACCTGTGCGCGTCATAAACGGGTTCCTTTCAGACAGTTAACGAATTCCAGAGTTTAAACATAGTTGAATTCGACCTGTCTTGCCTGAAACGACGCAGAGACAACGGAGTTATGGGGAGGGGGCAAATGAGTATAAATCAAGTAAAATCAAGGTGATGAGAATGTATCACACCAGTGCAACTCACCCGGCATTTTGAGACGTGCCTGAGCTAAGTTTGGTGTGATTCATTATCCTTCGAAATGTATTGGCAAGTTATCGAGGCCGTCAAACGTCGCCGGGCGCGCCAGATAATATCCCTGAGCGGCTAACGCGTCAGATTTACACACCATCGCCCACTCTGCGGCGGTTTCCACGCCTTCAATAATCACGCCTTTACTGTAGCGGTTCATGAGCGTCACCAGCGTGTAGAACAGGCGCGAGCCCTCTTCGCTCTGACACAGCAGAATAAACAGGTCACGGGCAATTTTGATGTACTCATAATGCCAGGTCGTGAACGAGGAGAAGTTCGCAATGCCCTGACCAAAATCATCCAGCCACAGGCGGTCGGACTGTTCAATTTGCGAAAGCGGAATACTCAGCGCATTTTCGGCACTTTCGACCAGTTCAAACCGGACGTAAGGCATTGCGCTGATTTGCGCGCGCAGCGACGATTCAGACTGCAACATCTCCAGCACCTGACCGTCGACGTTAATCGACGCCAGCAGGCCATTATCGATAAACAACCGCTGCCAGCGCTGCAAAAGGTCGAGCTGTTCCTGCACGATTTGCAGGCGTTTACCCACGGCTATCGCGACAAAATAATGCTCAGGCGAAATAAATTTCTGCGGTTCGCCGGGATGGAAAACGCCGGTCAGTAATTCAATGCCCAGCAATTTTCCAGTGGTACGGTAAATGGGCTGAAAACGGTACACTCTCTGACATTGACGCCAGTAAGACTGTGCTTTTACGCGCTCTAGAGCAGTAAAAGAAGGCGTAATCAGCCCTAACATCATCTTAGTTATCATATTTTTCTGCCGTCATGAATAAGAGTCAGATAATCAAGGACATGCGGCAACATGTCTTCCGTGACTACAATGAATGACGTGCCGACAAAGTAGTTCGATTTCCTGGCTTTCTTTTGTAGAGATATCTATCGGCGCAGCGCGCAGAAACTTTAATCACTCCTCATCTCCCTGCGACGTTTCCGCACGAAAAACCGTAAACCGGTGCTGGAAGTTCTTTTGTGCAGGCTCTACATTGGAAGCTTTGCAACACTTCATTAACCGCACGTCCCGATTCGGAGAGAAAAATGCCTTACGTCAATATCAAAATCACCCGCGATGGCGCGACCGCCGAACAGAAGAAAGCGCTGATCGCAGGCGTGACACAATTACTGGTCGATACACTGGGCAAAAATCCAGCGACCACCACGGTAATCATCGATGAAATCGACACGGATAACTGGGGACTGGGCGGGCGTCCGGTGACGGAACTGCGTAAAGAAAGCAAATAACGCGCTTTTCTGTTTGTCCGATGTGGAAGCCGCGCGGCTTCCCTTTTTTCATTCCTTACACGCCTTTTTTCGATCTTCCTCGTAAAAAATAAAACCTCGTTTTAATTTTATTGACTGACCGCATTCTTATGAAGAGACTAGAGCGTAATAATGACTGACTTTTCTTCTCTTTCGTTTTAATGCTTCAGACATAGGCCAGGTACAATGACTCGCAAAAACATTGCCGTTATCGGCGAATGCATGATCGAATTGTCACAAAAAGGCGACGCTTTAAACCGGGGTTTTGGTGGCGATACGCTGAACACGTCAGTTTATATTGCCCGCCAGGTGTCGCCCGACGCGCTGAATGTGCATTACGTCACCGCCCTCGGCACTGACAGTTTCAGCAATGAAATGGTGCAGGCGTGGCAAAAGGAAGGGGTTAAAACCGATCTGACCCAGCGTCTTGATAACAAACTGCCAGGCCTGTACGTGATTGAAACGGATGACACTGGCGAGCGCACTTTCTATTACTGGCGCAACGACGCCGCCGCGCGTTACTGGCTCGACAGCCCGCATTCTGAAGAAATCTGTCAGAAGCTGGCGCAATTCGATTATCTATACCTGAGCGGCATTAGCCTGGCTATCCTGACCGAAGAAAGCCGCGACCGCCTGATGACCCTGCTGAAAGCCTGCCGTTCACGCGGTGGCAAAGTGATTTTCGATAACAACTACCGCCCGCGTCTGTGGGCGAGCAAAGAGCAGACGCAATCCGCCTACAACGCCATGCTTTCCTGCACCGATATCGCCTTCCTGACACTCGACGACGAAGACATGCTGTGGGGCCAGAAGCCCTGCGAGGAAGTGATCGCCCGTACGCACGCGCTTGGGGTGAGTGAAGTGGTAGTGAAGCGCGGCGCTGACAGCTGCATCGTCTCCAGCGCCGAAGGCGAGCTGCATGATGTGCCTGCGGTGAAACTGCCGAAAGAGAAAGTCGTCGATACCACCGCCGCCGGAGATTCTTTCAGCGCGGGATATCTGGCGGTGAGGCTCACCGGCGGAAGCGCGGTGGAAGCAGCAGTGCGTGGGCACGAAACGGCGAGCACGGTGATCCAGCATCGCGGGGCGATCATTCCGGTGGAGTTTATGCCGAAACGGGCATAAGGCGGCAGCTTTGCTCCTGCCCCTGGAAGAGGGGAAAGGCTTTTTCCCTCTTCCAGGGGCAGGAGCAGAAAGTCATGTGATAACGGCTGCTGAAAAACCGAAATACTCTCGATCAGATTAAAAAGGGATTTAAAAGAAAACCCCTTATTGCACCGCTGCCGTCGGTGCGGCTTCGACAGCCGGGCTGGCTTCAGCTGGCGCCATAATCTTATCGTATATCGCTCTCAACTCCCCGGCATTGACCTCGGGTTCGCCTTTCGGCTGAGCCACCAGCAACGCCGGCTCACGCGACAGTTGCTGTTTCAGCTCCTGATTCAATACCGGTAAGGTCAGCGTTGAAAGGAACTGCTGACGCAATTGCTGATACTGCTCCGGCGCGATGTCCACGACGCCATTTTGCTGTGAACGCAGACGCTGACTCATCAGCACGTCGGTGTCTGTACGGGCATAGGTCGCGAACAACTTGCTTAACTGGTCGTTTTTCTGGGCAATCAGCGCATCGAATTCAGCCTGTGAAATGCCTTTGTCACGTACCACCAGCAGTTCTTCAGAAAGACGTTTTAACAGCTCAGCCAGTCTGGCCTGTGGCGCTTCGATACGGATAGCACACTGGGCGCGCTGGAACTGCACGTTACAGTCGAAACCTAAGCCTGCGGCAGGCGTTGTGGCGTCTTTCTTGTTTTCAAACGTAGTTTTCAGCGCTTCCTGTAAATGCCAGAACAAGGCTTCACGGGCTAAATCACCACGCCAGTATGTGGCCAGCGCCTGTGAATCCTGAATCGGCTGCCACGCGCTGTCCCACATTAATGACAAACGATCCTGCGTCAGGTTGTCGTCCATCAGCGTCATGGATTTTGTCGTGAGTTCTGAAAGCGTCGGCATCGTTTGCGGTGTCTGACGGTTTCCCTTCAGCGGTGAGAAGGTGCGGTTGATTTGTTCGCTTAACGCGCGACCATCCACATTGCCCACCACGAATAACGTCATCGCGTCTGGCGTATACCACTGATGATAAAACTTAATAAGGGCGTCGATGTTGACGGGTTTCGTCGGCAGCTGGTCAGGATTATGCCCCACCAGCGTTGAGCCGGTAATACGCGCACGCCAGAAAGCGTCCTGGGGATTTTGTGGCAACGACCCCACCGGATCCTGCGATTCCTGACGGGCGGCGCTCACCAAAGCAGGCGTCACCGAGATTTTCCCCGCCGTGTTCGCCAGCCAGTTCAGGGCGTCTTTCAGCAGATCCGGTCGGTTGTTCGGCAGGCTCAGGTTATACATGGTGAAATCATACGAATTGACCGCGGGCGGCAATGGCCGTTGCGGATTGATACCCTGCTGCCAGAGAGACTGGAGCTGAGCGGTGCTGAATCCTTCGCTGTGCATTAACGCCAGACGAGGGAGGAAATGGGTATAACCAGACTGTTGGGCAGACTCTGCCAGCGAGCCGGTGCGTACCACCAGGCGTAATTCAATGCGATCGCTCGGACGTTGTGGTGTGGTCAGAAGCTGCCAGGTGAACCCGTTATCTAACTTTCCCTGCTGCCAGGCCGGGTCGGGTTGTAATGTTTCTGCCTGCACATGACTTGCTGCTGCCAGCAGCAATCCACCAATGAGTAAACGGATTTTGGTGCCCTGCATGTGAACCCCTACGTAATGACAATCCAATTTTCAGAGTGCTGTCCTGCCGGTGTCTTACGACGCGCCCACAGGAACTGAATGCGTAAAATAAAGGCCGAAAAATTACGGCTCTTCGTTAGACCTCGGGTTCTGCGCAATGTCGCGCACCCGACGAAAATATTCTGGGAAATACCGCCGCAAGCGGTGTTTGAGAGGCATATTATGAAGATAATCCACCGGTTACATCAAGTAAACGGTGGATTTTAGGGGGGATTGAGGCTAATTAAATGCGTTTTTTGGAACCTTAAGCGGGTTTTATGCACAGATATCACCCGCTGTTTGGAAAGGTTTAAGCGCCTGCAGCTGACTTCTCTGCTTCCGTCAGGCCTTTCTGGCCGTTCAAGGTCGCTTTAAGCTGGCCTTCATCAAGCTGACCGCACCACTTCGCGACCACAATAGTTGCCACGCCGTTACCCACAAGATTGGTCAGCGCACGTGCTTCTGACATGAAGCGGTCGATGCCCAAAATCAGTGCCAGACCCGCTACCGGTAAATGCCCGACTGCTGACAATGTCGCCGCCAGTACGATAAACCCGCTGCCGGTCACGCCCGCCGCACCTTTTGAGGAGAGCAGCAATACCACAATCAGGGTGATCTGATGCCAGATATCCATGTGGGTATTGGTGGCCTGCGCAATAAAGACCGCCGCCATTGTCAGGTAAATTGAGGTACCGTCGAGGTTGAAGGAATACCCCGTTGGGATCACCAGCCCGACCACCGACTTTTTACAGCCCAGACGCTCCATTTTATCCAGCATCCGTGGCAGCGCCGACTCAGAAGAGGATGTCCCCAGTACGATCAGCAGTTCTTCTTTGATGTAGTTAACAAACTTGAAGATGCTGAAACCGGTGAAGCGCGCGATAAGCCCGAGTACGACCACCACGAACAGCACGCAGGTAAGGTAGAAGCACAGGATCAGCTGGCCGAGCTGCACCAGAGAACCCACGCCGTATTTACCGATGGTGAAGGCCATTGCACCAAAGGCTCCCAACGGTGCCAGACGCATGATCATATTAATGATGCCAAAAATGACCTGCGAGAAGCTGTCGATCACGTTGAAAATCAGCTGGCCTTTGTGGCCAAGGCGGTGCAGCGCAAAGCCAAACAGCACGGCGAACAGTAAGACCTGCAGGATATTTCCGCTGGCGAAGGCACCGATTACGCTGGAAGGAATGACATCCAGCAGGAACGAAATGATGCCCTGGCTTTGTGCCTGTTCGGCGTAGATTGCCACCGCTTTAGCATCCAGCGCCGCCGGATCAACGTTCATCCCGGCACCTGGCTGGACGATATTGACGATCACCAGCCCGATAATCAGTGCCAGCGTGCTGACAATCTCGAAATACAGCAGCGCGATGGCGCCCGTACGTCCGACCGCTTTCATGCTTTCCATGCCGGCGATACCGGTGACGACCGTACAGAAGATAACTGGCGCGATAATCATTTTGATTAATTTAACAAAACCGTCACCTAACGGTTTCATTTGCGCACCGAGTTCAGGGTAGAAATGTCCCAGCAGGACACCCAGGGTTATTGCCAGAAGCACCTGGAAATACAGGCTTTTGAAGAGTGATATTTTCATGACTAGCCATCCTGATGTGTGAGTATCGCCCTCTGTTTTGTAGGGGTACGGATAATGGGCGACTGCCGAAAAGTAACACCATCACAACATCATGGAAATATTTTGTTTCCTCCCGAAAAAACGGGTCATGAAAAAACAGAACTGAAAGCATTCAGCAGACGAAGAGTAAGTAAAAAAAGTACGAAAAGTGACGGGCTGGAGGGGAATTCCTGCCCTGGGGCAGGTTATTCAGCGGGGCAAAACTTTTGTTCGAAGGCGTCTTTTGACAGCGGCGCAGAGAATAAATAGCCCTGGCCTAAGAGAATATTCTCTTCAAGCAGCCACTGGCGTTGCGCTTCGGTTTCGACACCTTCGGCCACTAACTGGATGTTCATCGCACGGGCGATGGAGGCCACAATGTTGACCATGACGTCGTCCTGCGGCAGAACGCCGACAAAGCTGCGATCGATTTTGATGACATCGATCGGCAGCGAGCGCAGGCGGTTCAGGTATTCCAGACCAGAATATCCCAGGCCAAAATCATCCAGTTCGATCGACACGCCCACGGCGCGCAATTCACCCAGCAGCAGCAGCGCGCGATCTAAATCATCAATGCGCGCAGTTTCGGTGATTTCCAGCACCAGCTGCCCCGGATTGATTTTATAACGGCTCAGCAGACTGCGAAGTTCCGGCAGGAAATTGCGCTGCTGTACCTGAACGCCGGACAGATTCACCGAGAGTGGTAAATTGATGCCGCGGCTCTGCCAGTCCGCGAGGATCCCGCAGCCCAGTTCAAGAATCTTGTAGCCCAGCATACTCATGACGCCGATTTCTTCCGCCAGCACGATGAAATCACTTTCCAGCCCGTAGCTGCCGTCGGGCATTTTCCGACGCAACAGTGCTTCAGCACCGACCACCGCGCCGGTGCGCATATTCACCTGCGGCTGGATAAACAGTGTGAAATCATTTTGTTCCATCGCGTGCAGAATGTCGTTTTCCTGCAACAAGCGCTTTTGAATCTTTTCCGTTAATTCCGGCTCGAAGAACAGGATTTGATTTTTACCCTGCTGATAAGCTGAAACGCGCGCGGCGCGGGCATTGACCATCAGCTGCTGCGCGGTCGCCGGGAATTCGCCGGTATGCTGCACTATCCCGATACTGCCGGTCGGATGCAGAGACATATTGCCTGCATCGCTTTCCTGCGGGGCATTGATGCGTTCCATGATTTGTCGGGCGAGACGCATCGCCATAAACGGCCGGGTGATGTCCCCCGCCAGCAAAGCAAATTCGTTATAGCTCAGGCGCGCCAGTAAGCAGTGTTCAGGGAGCGCTTCAATGATAGAAGACACCAGCGGGCAATCCACATGCCCGTCATCGCGCAGGCTTTCAATACCGATAAGCAACAGATGAAAGCCTTTTTCAGGCTCGGTGGACTGCAACCTGTGTTGCAGCCGAGCCATGAACTGTTCTTCATTACTGACACAATTTTGCGCGAGCGGCGGTGTATCACTGATGTGTTGCTGTATTTTCTGTAACTGTTGCTGATTGCGGTTGTAGCTGCGCACCAGCATTCCAATTTCATCATCTTCATGCAGCAAAGGCATCGTCAGCTGATGAAAGGGCACGTCGCTTTCCGGCAGGGACTCCAGCTCGCGGGCGATAGTGCGCAGCGGTTTGACGATGAGACGGTTGATGACCCAGCTCAGTGAAATGGTAAGGATCAGTGCCAGCAACAGATAAGTGGTGAGCATGGTCGAGAGCGCGCTGACGATAAACTGATACATCCGGTAGGAGTCAGCCTGCAGTACCAGATAGGCCAGCGGTTTCGGATCTTTAGGGCTGGCGGCAGCAGAATAAAGAGGAACAGAAATGGTTACCGGCAGATTAAACCCGCGGGAGATCCAGGGCGGAACCGGGCGGCCCGCAGGAAAATTCGTGTGCAACGCGGCGATTTGGTTAGGCATCACGACATTCGCACGGCTGAGAATACCGACCGGTTGCAGCGTGTTCAGGATGTCCTGGGTTTCTTCCAGATCCACATCCAGCACCGCCTGCGACAGCGGCTCCCTGACGGAATGTGCTATGTTTTCAAGCTGCTGGGCGTAATCATCCCTCCGTTGTTGCACAAAGTGAAACAACTGGATGACGATAAAAAAACAAATAGTTATCGCAGCCACGCTCGATACGGCTGCCATCTGTTTGATTGTTAACGAACGCCTGACGCGCAACATAGTTCTCCATCAACTGCCAACCTGTTTTGCTCCATGTACCTTATCAGGAACAGTAATTGTGCGCAGTATACCTTATATCGCGTTATTTCGAGGTGAAACAGGGGCTTTTGGTTATAAAAAACAACGTGTTTGCCGGGTAACGTTCATCACTAAAATACTTTATGTGTTTTGACTGACAGAAAACCTACACTCCGCATTAACCTGATGATTAGTGATGTCATTAAAATTCTGAGTTAAACGCTTCTGATTGAATCAATGTGCTGTACATCACACTCAAAACAATGGTTTCATCTCACATAACGGAAAATTTCAGCTCAATTAAATAAAAAACCTTTTCTGACAGCGGGTTATAGGCGTAATGTTTTCTATGGTGCAATTCCTAATTTTTGTAAAAAGTGCTCTATGCTGTAAAAGAACTGATATATTAAGATTATTCTTATCCCGAAAAAAAACGCTAAAAAATTAAACCTTTTACACTTTTGTTAGCGGTTCTCGTGTGGCCGTTTTGACGTCCAGATAATCCCCACACAAATATAATCCTACCGGGCGGGATATATGAATAAATATGACGACATTAAGCGTTTTATGGATAAGACCAACCTTAAAGAGCTTGATTATAAAGAGCTTAATGATAAATCCACCGGCGAATCAATTACCGGTTCGATGAATCAATGGACATTAATAAAACAGGTTTCTGCCAGCCAGACACCCGGCGGTCCTTTAGACAGCGGGCGCTCCACGCAGCCCACGCCGCAGTCCATTTCTGCTGATGAGTTCTCGCCGTCTTCGGCACAGGAAGCGCTGCACGCTCAGCATTCTTCCCCCTTTACCGACGCCTCGCATACGCACGATGAACCCCGGTCTTCGGAAGTTTCTCCTCCGGCGGCGGGCTTTGGTTTGCTTGATGCTCTGCGTGAGACACTGCCGCCCGCGCCTGCCCATCCGGCCCCCGCGCCAGCGCCGCAGCCACAGCCAGTTCACTCGACGCCGTCGTTGCACGCCCAGTCTGTGGTGCCAGACAGCGGTTCGGGTTTGCTTGATTCACTGCGAAAAGCCATGCCCGAAACCGTGCGTCAGCCGCCTGTCACCCCGGCCGCTCCCGCACAACCTGCTGCGCCGGTCTATACCGCACCTGTTCACCCGGCAGCACCGGCGTCCCGTTCAGCCCCAGTACAAACTCCGGCTCCCGTGGCGCCAGCGGATACCGAACAGCGCTTTAAACAAATGTTTAAACAGCGAGCTCCGCAGCCTGTCAGCGCTTATTTGCATCGCGACACACCGCTTCAACCTTTGTTAGAGATGATTGCCTCATGCCGTTAGTTTGCGTTTGTTCACCGAAAGGTGGAGTAGGAAAAACCACGGTGGCCTCCAACCTGGCCTACTCGCTTGCCCGTAGCGGCAGCAAAGTATTGGTCATCGACTTTGATGTGCAGAATGCCCTGCGCCTTCATTTCGGTGTGCCGATTTCAGATACCCGCGGTTTTGTTGCCGGTTCAGGCAATGAGTCCGACTGGAGCCAGTTCATTCTCAAAGCCGGTTCCAACACCTTCGTTCTGCCGTACGGTGAAGTGAGCGAAGATCAGCGGCTGGAATTTGAACATCAGTTAGCCACCGATCCGCATTTTTTACAGCGCGGATTAAATACCGTTCTAAATTATCCGGGTTTAATTATTATTGCGGATTTTCCTCCCGGCCCGAGTCCGGCATTAAAAGCCGTGCAAAGCATTGCGGATTTGCACGTGGTGGTGATGCTGGCGGATACGGCATCGTTATCTTTATTGCCGTTAATGGAAAAGAACAAATTAATTGGTACTCCTCTGAATAATAAAAAAGGGGAATATTACGTCGTGAATCAAAGTGACACCCGCCGGACATTAAGCCGCGACGTCACCCAATTCTTCGAACAACGTTTGAATGAAAGATTATTAGGCACAATCCACAGGGATGAATGTGTGCCAGAGGCTAATGCCTCGCAGCGCTCTATTATTGATTTCAGTCCGGTATCCGCGTCCGCGTTTGATATTGAACTGATCAGCAAAAAAGTCGCCGCCATTTTAGGGATTAAAGTCGGTGATGGAGAGTTACACGCCGCGCCTAAAACCGGCAGTTATTAACTGTCACTGATAACAGCGATCCCAAAGCGATGAATAAATTCCTGTTTTCCCTGCTTGTGCTCCTGCTGCTGCCGGTGGCAGCAGTTATCGTCATTACGCCAATGGACAGCCAGAAGCAGTACATCTTCGGGCTGATAAGCATTGGCCTCTTATTTTTACTGGGCATCAGCAAAAGCCGCCGTATTAGCGTGGTGATGGTCATCATGTCCATCATGATGTCGACGCGCTATATTTACTGGCGCGCCACGGAAACGCTGCATTTCAATTCCACCATTGAAGCCATTTTAGGCATCGGGTTATTCCTCGCCGAACTTTACGTCTGGCTTATTCTGTTACTCGGTTATCTGCAAACCACCTGGCCGCTGAAACGCACCATCGAACCCTTGCCGGATGACACCACGCTGTGGCCCACCGTCGATGTGTATATTCCGTCTTATAACGAAAGTCTGGACGTGGTGCGTGATACCGTTCTGGCGGCGCAATGTATCGATTATCCCAAAGATAAAATCAAAATATACGTGCTCGATGACGGCAAGCGCGACGAATTTGCCGTGTTCTCCGCCGATGCGGGCGTGGGATATATCACCCGTGATAATAATGCCCACGCGAAAGCCGGTAATCTGAATCACGCGATGAAACTCACCAAAGGCGAGCTGATTTGCGTCTTCGACTGCGACCACGTCGCCACCCGCGCATTTTTACAGGCGACCGTCGGCAGCTTCCTGAAAGATCCACGTCTGGCGCTCATTCAGACGCCGCACTACTTCTATTCACCGGATCCGTTTGAACGCAATCTCTCCGCTGGCCGCACCATGCCCAACGAAGGCGCACTGTTCTACGGCCCGGTTCAGCAAGGTAACGATAACTGGAACGCAACGTTCTTCTGCGGCTCCTGTGCGGTTATCCGCCGCGTGGCGCTGGAAGAAGTTGGCGGTTTTGCAGTGGAAACCGTGACCGAAGACGCCCACTCTGCGCTGAAAATGCAGCGCCGTGGCTGGAATACCGCGTTTCTGGATATCCCGCTGGCGGCCGGTCTGGCGACAGAACGTCTCGGTCTGCACGTCATTCAGCGTACCCGCTGGGCACGCGGCATGACGCAGATTTTCCGCGTCGATAATCCGTTATTTGGCCGTGGTCTGAAATGGCAGCAACGCCTGTGCTATCTCAACGCCATGCTGCACTTCCAGTTCGGCCTGCCGCGCGTGGTGTTCCTGACCGCACCGCTGGCCTTCCTGCTGTTCAATCTGAACATCATCTCCTCGTCCGCCAGCCTGATTTTTGCTTATGCGCTGCCGCATCTGGTGATGTCGCTGTACATCAACTCCCGCATGAATGGCCGCTTCCGCTATACGTTCTGGGGTGAAATCTACGAAACCGTGATGGCCTTCCACCTGATCCTGCCGACGATTGTCACCCTGCTTGCGCCAAAACGCGGCAAGTTTAACGTGACCGACAAAGGCGGCCTGCTGGACGTGGGCTTCTTTGACTTCAACATCGTCAAGCCGCACCTGATCGTCGCCATTCTGATGATTATCGGTATCGGTTACGGCTTAGTGCGCGCGGTCTTCCATAACTACTTTGCCATCGACCCAAGCGTGATCGCGCTGAACGTGGCATGGGGCAGCTTCAGTGTGCTGATCCTGCTGGCGGCCATTGCCGTGGCGAAAGAAACCCGCCAGGTGCGTAAAACCATCCGTATCGATGTGGCGATCCCGGCCATCATTCATTACGCCAACGGCATTTCCCTGCGCACCACCACCATTGATATGTCGATGGGCGGCGTGCAGCTGGTGACGCCGGACGTGCGTTATCTGGACGAAGAAATTGAAGAAGTGGAGATTCAGCTGTCCTCGGGCGCGGAAAGTTTCCCGGTGACGCAAATCAGTGGCAACAAGGAGCGCATCCGTCTGCAATTTGAAAACCTGCCGTTGTCGAAACGCCGTGAACTGGTCCGCGTCGTTCTGTGCCGTGCGGATGCCTGGATCGGTGAAGAATACCCGCCGGACAATCCGTTCCGCTCGCTGCTCAGCATCATCCGCTGCGTATTTGAGTTGTTCTACAACACATGGAAAGAACGCCGCGGCAAAAATACCCCCGCTGAGACCACCAGCAAGAGTGAAGCAGTATGAAGCGACCACGTAAATCGATGATAAATCGCCGTTTATTTACTGTGCCGGGTGCGTCCCTGCTCAGGAAAATCACCACCGGCCTGCTGCTGACCTTCAGCAGCCTGCCGTTTACGCAGGCGGAAGAAGCCCCTGCCCCGGCGGTCGATCCGGCCACCAGTCTGCCTGCGGCACCGTCATGGCTGCCGCCAACGCCAGCGATGCCGGAAGAAACCGCACCCGCTGACACCGCAGCGCCGGTCACATCACAGCCGGTGCCGTCAGAATATATTCCTCAGGCGGATACCACGCCGGTCAACAACAGCGATTCGGCCAATGCGGCAACCCCAGCCACGCCGGTGGCCGATCCCGCTGCGGTGCCTGCGCCGGTGATCCCGCTGGTTCAGCCGGTCACCAGTAATATTACCGTCGCCGAAATGGGCCAGCCCAACGGCCTGACCCTCAGCGGCGGCCAGTTGCAGTCTGGTATTCTCTTCACCCTGCCGGCAGATGAAGTGGTCACCAATGCCCATCTCTCGCTGGCGCTGAAAATTTCTCCGGCGCTGATCGCCCGCGATACCACGCTGGAGCTGATGCTCAACGGCCAGCCGCTGGGCAACCTGCCGCTGAACCAGACCAGCAACGGCGGCGATGTCTACGAGCTGGATATTCCGTCGGCGATGGTGGTCTCGAGCAACAACCTGAGCTTTCGCGTGCATGACAGCAACACCATGACCTGCGAGAAAGATCAGTCGGACAAATATTGGGTCACCATTTTGCCGACTACCAGCATTGGTCTGGAAGGTCAGCAACTGAATATTGGCCGCAATCTGGGTAACTTCCCGCGTCCGTTCTTCGACAGCCTGCAAATGCAGGAGTCCAAAATCACCATGGCTTTCCCGGCATCAATGAAACCTGGAGATGTCAGCGCCGCAGCGATGGTCTCTTCTTATCTCGGCATGTTGTCCGATTATCGCGACGTAGACTTTCCGGTTATTCTGAATGATTTGCCCGATCAGAACGGGATTCTGTTCGGTAAACCCGGCGATAAAATCGGCTCTCTGACGCTGCCTGCCAGCAACGGCGCATCGATTCAAATTATTGATAACCCGATCAATCCGGTCTACAAACTGCTGCTGGTTCTGGGTAACGATGACAACCAGCTGCGTCAGGCGGCTTACCGGCTGATAAGCGCCGGAATGCCGAACAACACCGATCATCTGGATGTCGCGCAGCAAACCATTCCGTCGAGCAAGCCGTATGATGCACCGCGCTGGATTGACACCTCGCGCCCGGTCACGCTGGGCGAACTGGCGGGCAAAGATCCGGATTCACTGATTTCCAACGGTATTTATCACGATGGCATTCAGGTGGCGTTCCGCGCCGCGCCGGATCTGTTCATGTGGGATGGGCACAATATTCCGGTACGCATTGATTACCGTTTCCCGACCGAAAACTGGATTGATGAAGATAACTCGCGCCTGAATGTCTCCATCAACAGCAATTTCCTGCGCAGCCTGACGGTGAACAAAGTCGGTCTGGTGGAAAACATCTGGCGTCGCCTCGGCGGTGACAGCCGTCAGGAACGCTACACGATGCAGCTCGCGCCGTACCTGATTTACGGCGACAACCAGTTGCAGTTCTATTTCGACATCAAACCGAAAAAAGACGCGCCGTGCAGCATTCTGACCAGCGATAACATCAAAAGCCGTATCGATCCGAAATCCTTCATCGACCTGAGCGGAAGCTACCATTTCGCGCAGTTGCCGAACCTGTCGTATTTCGTCGGTGCGTCCTATCCGTACTCCAAGCTGGCCGACTTCTCCGACACGCTGATGCTGCTGCCGCCGGAACCGACGGCTGATGAAATCCACACCTTGCTGAACCTGACCGCCCGCGCGGGCAAAGCCACCGGCGTGCCGGTAAGTCACGTGCAGATTGCCTTTGGTCTGAAGGGTGACGAGCAGGGAAACCCGCTGTTTGACCGCGATATTCTGGCAGTCACCACGCTGGGCGATTCCGCCTTTAATCAGCAGTTACTGGCAGATTCGCCGTTTGGCCTGAACGCCAATTCGATGGGCGTGAAAACGCCGACCGAAGTACAGCGCATCGTGGCGTGGCTGACCGGCGACTGGTATCGCCAGCCGGTAGATGCCGACCGCTATCTGTCCTCGACCGGTGCATGGCGCGGGTTTGTCAGCTATCGCTCGCGCTGGTCCAACGATCACGTGGTCGTCGTGGCCACCGGTACTGACGATCAGCAGTTGCTGAAAATTCACAGCGATTTGAAATTGCCTCAAATCAACGCCAACGTCCGCGGCGATCTGGCGATCATTACTGATGAGAACGGCATCCGCAGCTTCTCCGTCGGGCAGCAATTCCCTACCGGACAAATGCCGTGGTACATGATGGTGCTCTGGTACGCCAGCACGCACATCGTGATCCTGTCGCTTATCGCCACGCTGGTATCGCTGGTGGTGGGCCTGAGCCTGTTCGTCGTCCTGCGTCGCCATGCGGCTAAACGTCTGGGCCACAAATGAAAAGCCTCAAAACAAAAAGAACAACAATGAAGGTAGCCTTTACTCCCGGCTATAACCTGGCGATTACCGGAGCTGGAAAATGAAAAAACATAAACTGTCCCTGGCGGTGATCAGGGCTATTTATCTGGTAGGGATCGCCGGAGTGGTGAGTTTTAGTGCCTCAACGTTTGCCGCGGATACGACCAATCCGGCGATGAAAGCTCTGTTCGATCAGGCGGCTTACTGGCACGAACGCGCCCATGACGATCTGGCAAAAGACGCCTTGCAGAAAGTGCTGCTGGTTGAGCCGGACAATGCCCAGGCGCTGTATCTGATGTCGCTGTACTCGATGCAAAGCGGCGACAAAACCGCGGCTAACCAGTGGCGCGAAAAGCTGTCTGCCGCCTCGCCCGACGATCCACGTTTAGCTTCACTAAATAGCGCCAAAGCCATGCAGTCGATTCCCCCGGCGCAGCTGGCCTCTGCCCGTCAGATGGCTGCGCAGGGTAACGTCAGCGGTTCGCTTTCGGCCTACCGCACCATCTTTAACGGCAATCAGCCGCTCGACAGTCTGGCAACCGAATATTACCTGACCATGGCGGGTGACAAATCGCTCCAGCCGCAGGCGATTGCAGGTTTGCAGCAGCGCGTGGCTTCCCGCCCGGACGATACGCAGGCGCGTCTGGCGCTGGGCAAAGTGCTGACCTATCAGGAATCTTCCCGCCGTGACGGTATCAAACTGCTGAGCACAATGGCAGGCAGCAACAGCGACGCAGACCGCTCGCTGCGTCAGGCGTTGTTATGGATGGCACCGCAGGAAAGCGATCGCGACTTGTATCAGGGCTATCAGGCGCGTCATCCGAATGACACCGGTGTGATGGCCTATTTCCAGAAAAATATCGGCGGCGCGGCGAAAGGTCAGGGCTTTACCGCGCTGAACAGCGGGAACGTCACCGACGCCAAAGCCAAGTTTGAAAGCGTGCTGGCGGGCGATCCAAACGATGCCGATGCACTGGCTGGTTTAGGTTACATCGCGCAGCGCAGTGGCAATTTCGAAGCCGCCTCGCAATATCTGAGCAAAGCCGCCGCACAGGGCGGGCCGAACAGCGCACAGCTGAGCAATCAGGCGCAGGATTCTGCGTTCTACGCTCAGTTGGCGAAAGCCAAAGAAGCCGCCGGTGCTGGCAGCTACGATGCCGCGCTGGCCGCCGTCACGCCGCTGACCCAGGTCGGCGGGGAGAAAGGTCAGTCTGCCGGATTGCTGCGCGCCGACATTCTGCGCCGCAAAGGCGATCTGCCCGGTGCCGAGCAGCAATTCAGCGCACTTGGCGATAACGCCGACGCCCGTGCAGGATTGTTCTACGTACTGCGTCAGCAGAACAAAACCGCCGAAGCCAGTCAGGTTCTAAAAACGCTGCCGGCTGATATTCAGACCAAGATGAATCCGCCAAAAGTGGCCGACGTCATCGAGCCGTTGCGCCGTCAGGCTGCACAGGCGGTGGCGAACAACGATCCACAGCGCGCGCTGAATTTACTTCAGCAGGCCCAGGAACGTCAGCCGTCCAACGTCTGGGTGAAGCTGGACATGGCGCGCATCCTGCAATCGCAAGGGCAAACTGCGCAGGCGCAGTCGATCATGGCGCCGTCCGCGCGTCCGGGTGCCTCATCTGCCGATCTTTACGCCGCGGCCTTGTTCGCGTCGGAAACCAAAAACTGGTCAACCGCCAGCGCCCTGCTCTCGCGCATTCCGCGCGGCAGCCAGAATCAGGGCATGCGTGAACTGGCGCAGCGCGCCAACTTCAATGCGCAAATGGCCGATGCCGAAAACTATCTGCAACAGGGTAACAGTGCGGCCGCCGCAAATACCTTACGCGCGCTGGCGCAGAACCCGCCCACCGCGCCTGCTGACGTTGGTGCGCTGGCGAAGAATCTGGCTGCCACCGGGCAGCTTCCGCTGGCGGTACAGCTGGTGCGCCAGAACATGCGCAACGGCGTGAAAGGTAACGCCGGAGATTACGCGGATCAGGTCACCGTGCTGAATCAGGCGGGGCTTGGCAACGAGGCGCAGGCATTCCTGCAAAATCCGGAAATTCAGTCGGGCACATCGCCGACGGCGCTGGCCAATCTGCGTAACGGTTTCGTTATCACGCAGGCCGATCAGCTGCGCGAACAGGGTCAGTACGCGGCGGCTTACGACAAGCTGGTCGTCGCGCTGCAAGCCGATCCGCAAAACCGCGACCTGATGCTGGCGATGGCGCGCCTGTATCAGTCCGGCAAACTCAATAAACAGGCCGGTCAGGTTTATAACTACCTGATGACCAACGACACACCAACGCAGGATGCCCGCGTCGGGGCGATCAATATTGCGCTGGGCGAAGGCGATACGCAGCGTGCGCAGCAGCTTATGAACGGTCTGACCGGTCCGCGCACGCCGGACCGCCTGTTACTGGCGGCACGCGTTGCCGAGGCACAGGGCGATCATCAGCAGGCGATGGCGCTTTTGCGTTCGGCGAAGGGCAAGATGATCGGGCTGGAAGGCGCAGACGGTTCGGCGCAGGTCGCCGGATTGCAGCTGAGCGACAACCCGTTCATCAACCGTTCAACGCGCACCACGGCTTCACGCCCGACAACGCAATCCTCTTACGGCGCCGTCATGCCATGGCAGGTCTCCGATCAGGTTTCCACGCCGGGGAATATTCCGGCAGCCAGCGCAGAGCCGACGGCTGTCACGCAGCGTAATGCGACAGAAAAACAGATCGACGACATGCTCGACGATTTGCAGGGCAAAACCGCCACCTGGGCGCAGGGCGAAATGTCGATTCGCGGCCGTGACGGCGAAAGCGGGCTCAGTCAGCTGACCGAAGCTAAAGCGCCGATGACGTTCGCCTTCGTGCCGTTTGACACCTCGCGCCTGAGCATCGGCGTGACGCCGGTTTCCCTCAGCGCAGGCAGCCCGTCTGGTACGGCCAACAGCCGCTTTGGGCAGGGCGCGCTGGCTCAGGCGCAGTCTGCACAGAAAGATGTCGCAGCAGCGGCGTCGGCGGCAGGTCTGAACATTGCCGATTACAGCACTTTCGCCAAACTGCAGGCGGCCGCTTCCACCAATTCCAGCGCAAACTGTAGCTCGACCAACGCGGCCTCGGCGCAGTGCGTGGCCTACAACACCATCACGGGTACCGATCCGACTACCTATTCCGCCCCGGATGCCGGTAATCAGAAAGCCACCGGCGTGGAAGTCAACGCCGCGCTGACCGGCGACAGCTACAAAGCCGATGTGGGCAGTACGCCACTCGGGCAGGATTTGAGTTCGCTGGTCGGTGGCGTGCAGTGGGCACCGAAACTGACCGACTTCACCACGCTGACCGTGACCGCAGAACGTCGCGCGATCACCGACAGTATTTTGTCCTACGTCGGCACCAAAGATAACTACAGCGGCAAAGAGTGGGGCCAGGTCACCAAAAACGGCGGCAGCGTTAACCTTTCTTACGATGATGGTGACGCCGGCTTCTACGCCGGTGCAGGTTACTACAGCTATCTCGGTAATAACGTGAAGAGTAACCAGTCGGTCAATGCCAACGCCGGACTGTACGTCCGTCCGTACCGTTATGACGATCGCGAACTGAAAACCGGGGTCAACGTCGGCTACATGAACTTCGACAAAAACCTCAGTTACTACAGCTACGGTCAGGGCGGTTACTTCAGCCCGCAGAACTACGTCAGCGTCTCCTTCCCGGTGGAATATACCCAGAAGTATGACGACTGGGATATGAAACTCTCGGCATCCGTCGGTTATCAGTCCTATTCTCAGGATAAGAGTGCCTACTTCCCGAATAACCCGGACTTGCAAAAACAGCTGGAAGATCTGGTGGCGGCGGGCTACGGCACCGAGGCTTACTATTCCGGTAAAACCGAAAATGGTATCGGCTGGAATGCGGGCGTCGGCGGCAATTATCATCTGAACAAGAACATGCAGATTGGCGGTCAGGTGGGCTACGATACTTTCGGCGATTACAACGAAAGCAAAGCGCAGGTCTACTTCCGCTATCTGATGGGCCAAAATTAATCCCGGTGGAATAAAACCATGCAAGAACAGAACTATACTCAGGTCGCGCAGGAATATTACCGCCAGCGGCACACCACACCGGGCTGGCAAAGTCTGGTGCAGGTGCTATTTTCAGGTATTCTGGCCTCCGCCGAAGACGAAGACGGTCGCCGTTTTCTCACGCTGATGGGCGGTAATCTGGCGCGTCAGCATGCGCTGCCGGTCTGCGCCACGCTCGGTGAACTGGAAGACAACATCAACCATATTCTCAGTCGTTTTGACTGGGGCGTGGTGAAAATTGAAGCCACCCAGCAGCAACTCGCGCTGGTACACATCGCCTGGCCGGTTTCACCGCAGGGTGAAGACGACGAACTGTGGCGCATCGCGCTGATTTCGCTGTTTGAAGGGCTGTATGCCCAATGGTTGCAGGCGCAAGGCGGGCAGCCTTACGTTCCCCTGCGCTGGCAGGAAAGCACACCGGAAGGCGCATTCGTCTTCCGCTATCAAAATGGTTTGTAAGGAATTTTTATGTTGGCATTTCGACGCTATGGCCTGGTGCTGTGGTTCGGTCTGGTTTTCTCGTTTTTCACCACCGCAGTAATGGCGCAGGATCAGGGCTGGTCAGCCTACAAAAGCCGCTTTCTGATGCCTGACGGCCGGATCATTGATACCGCCAATAAAAACGTCAGTCACACCGAAGGTCAGGGTTTCAGCATGCTGCTGGCGGTCTTCAATGACGATCAGGCCACTTTCGATAAGTTGTGGCAGTGGGCAAACACCACTCTTTATCGTAAAGACATCGGCCTCTATTCATGGCGTTACGACCCGAACAACAGCGTTCACGTTGCCGATAAAAATAACGCCTCTGACGGCGACCAGCTGATGGCATGGGCGCTGCTGCTGGCGGGCGATAAATGGCAGGACACGCGTTACACCAAAGCGTCGGAGAAATTACAGACGGCGCTGATCAAATACAACGTGATTGATTACGCCGGTTACAAAGTGATGCTGCCGGGCGTGACCGGGTTTAATCAGACCAGCAACGTGACCGTTAACGCCTCCTACTTCCTCTTCCCGGCGTGGAAAGCGTTTTACGCCCACAGCCACCTGAAAGTGTGGAAGGATCTCGATGAAAGCGGCACCGCGATGCTCAGCAAAATGGCGTTCGGTGAATTCCGCCTGCCGACTGACTGGGTGGACATGCAGGCCGACGGCAGCATGAAACCCGCCAGCCGCTGGCCAACGCGTTTTAGCTACGACGCCGTGCGTATCCCGCTGTACCTCGGCTGGGCGCATCCGGGCAGCCCGCAGCTGGCACCGTTTATTCTCTGGTGGCAGAAGTCGCCACGCACCGCGACACCGGCCTGGATCGACGTGATGACCGGCACCAAAGCGGGCTATAACATGTCGCCGGGCTTAGTGGCCATTCGTGATTTCACCATGGCCAACACCGGTGCCATCAGTCCGAACCTCGCACCGAAAGACGATTATTACTCGTCAACGCTGCAACTTTTGAGCTGGTGGGCGAGTAAGCAAGGATAATATTCTCCGCTGAATAAAAAAGGCCGCTTTCGCGGCCTTTATCATCTTCGCACTTCAACTGATTTACGCCACAGTCTGCGTAGTCCCGTTCTCGTCCTGATCCACGGCGAAACAGGCAACTAGCTGATCGCCGTACTGTTTCAGCTGTGGCTGGAACTGTTTGCAGGTGCCGAACGCACGACGGCAGCGGGCATTGAAGGCGCAACCGGCTGGCGGGTTCAGCGGGCTTGGCAGCTCGCCGGTCAGCTTGATGCGTTCACGGCGCTCGTCCGGGTTCAGACGCGGCGTTGCGGACAGCAAAGCCTGCGTGTACGGATGGCGCGGATTGTTGAAGATGGCGTCTTTCGAGCCCTTCTCCACGCAGCGACCAAGGTACATCACCATCACTTCGTCGGCGATATGTTCAACCACCGACAAATCGTGCGAAATGAACACGTAGGACAGCCCCAGATCCTGCTGCAAATCCATCATCAGGTTCAGAACCTGCGCACGCACGGAAACGTCGAGCGCGGAAACCGGTTCATCGGCGATCACCACGTCCGGATCCAGCATCAGACCACGGGCGATAGCAATACGCTGACGCTGACCGCCGGAGAACATGTGCGGATAACGGTCGTAATGCTCGGTTTTCAGGCCGACTTTCGCCATCATCGCCAGCGCTTTTTCACGACGCTCCGCGCTGCTGAGTTTGGTGTTGATCAGCAACGGCTCTTCGAGGATCTGCCCGACTTTCTTACGCGGGTTCAGCGATCCGTAAGGATTCTGGAACACGATTTGGATCTTCTGACGGCGCAGCTTTTCCGCTGTCGCATCGGGTTTCAGCAAATCCTGCCCGCGGTAATACAGCTCACCGCCAGTCGGGACTTCGATCATTGTCAGCAGACGGCCCAGCGTGGATTTCCCACAGCCGGATTCCCCCACCACCGCCAGCGTTTTGCCGCGTTCAAGCGTGAATGACACGCCGTCGAGGGCCTTAACTGTACGTTCCGGGGCGAACATCCCTTTCTTCACCGGGTAATGCTTTTTCAGATCAATCGCATGCAACAGCGGCTGCGATGCGGTGTTATCAGGACTCATAAGTAGGTCTCCCGGCATCATCGAGCGGATAATGACACTTCGACTGACGCCCGTTCGCGAGATCGCGCAGCGCCGGTTCTTCTTTACGGCAAAGATCGGTGGCATACGGGCAACGCGGGTTGAGCAGACAACCGTTCGGACGGTCATATTTGCCCGGCACGACACCCGGCAATGACTGCAAACGTGCTTTGTCAGCGGCAAATTCCGGTAAGGATCGCAGCAGCGCCTGGGTGTACGGATGGCGCGGCGCACGGAAAATCTCCGTGGCTCGTGCCGATTCCACCACCTGACCGGCATACATCACGATGATATGCTGTGCGGCTTCGGCCACCAGTGCGAGGTCATGGGTGATCAGCATCAGCGCCATGTTCTCTTGCTGTTGCAGCTCGAGCAGTAGTTCGATGATCTGCGCCTGAATGGTCACGTCGAGTGCGGTCGTCGGTTCATCGGCGATCAGCAGTTTTGGACGGCAGGCGATCGCCATCGCGATCATGACACGCTGACTCATCCCGCCTGAGAGCTGATGCGGATACACGTCGAGACGCGAAGCCGGATCGGGGATTCCGACCAGATTCAGCAGATCGATGGTGCGCTGACGACGGGTCTTTTTGTTGCCCCCCTGATGCACCTTGATGGCTTCCATAATCTGGAAACCAACGGTGTAGCACGGGTTAAGGCTGGTCATCGGATCCTGGAAAATCATCGCGACTTCGGCACCGACAATCTGGCGGCGCTCTTTTTCGCTCATGCCTTGCAGGTCACGGCCACCGAACTCGAGCTTTTCGGCCATCACTTTGCCGGGGAAATCGATAAGCCCCATCAGCGCCAGTGAACTGACCGATTTACCGGAGCCGGATTCGCCGACAATCCCGACCACTTCGCCCTGTTTTACACTGTAGCTGATACGATCTACGGCGCGAAACGGCGTGCCTTCGTCGCCAAAATGCACGGAAAGCTTATCTACAGTCAGCAGCGTTTTGCCGACCGGTACGTCTTGAATTAATGTGGTTTCCATCTCTCGTCCCCTACTGCTTGAGTTTAGGGTCAAGGGCGTCGCGCAGGCCGTCACCCATCAGGTTAAATGCCAGAACCGTCAGCAGAATGATCACACCAGGGAAGGTCACGACCCACCAGGCGCTCTGAGCAAACTGTAAGACGTCGGACAGCATCGTGCCCCACTCCGGCGTTGGCGGTTGCGCGCCCATGCCGAGGAAGCCGAGAGCCGCCATATCGAGGATGGCGTTGGAGAAACCGAGCGATGCCTGAACGATCAGCGGCGCTAAGCAGTTAGGTAAAATATTGATGAACATCTGACGCGTCGCACCGGCACCCGCCACGCGCGAAGCGGTCACGTAGTCGCGGTTCACTTCCACCAGCACCGCCGCACGGGTAAGTCGCACGTAGTGTGGCAGGGCGACGAACGTCAGCGCCAGTGAGGCGTTCACTATCGACGGACCGAAAATCGCCACCAGCACCAGCGCCAGCAACAGACTCGGCAAAGCCAGCATGATATCAACCACGCGCATGATGATAGCGTCGATGACACCGCCATAATATCCGGCAAACAGACCGAAAATCACGCCGAGGATCAAGGAGAGCACCACCACCAGACAACCCACCAGCAGCGATAACCGCGCACCGTACATTAGCCGCGACAGAATATCGCGGCCCACGTCATCGGTACCCAACAGGAATTTCCAGCTTCCGCCTTCCATCCAGACAGGTGGACGCAGCAGGGCATCACGGAACTGCTCAGCCGGGGCGTGTGGCGCTATCACATTCGCCCCAATCGCAATCACCAGCATGATGATGATATAAGCCAGGCCTGTAACGGCCCCTTTATTACGCTTGAAGTAATGCCAGAATTCCCGCAATGGCGGCATCGGCACTGGCGCAGCCGTCACGATTTCATTCGCAACGGGCTCTGTAACCTGAGACATTTTGCGCCCCTTATTTTCTGTGGCGAATACGCGGGTTGACCACGCCGTAGAGCACGTCTACCAGCAGGTTAACCACGATGATCAAAGTAGCGACCAGCAAAACTCCGCCCTGCACGACCGGATAGTCGCGGCGCTGGAGTGCATCGATCAGCCACCGGCCGAGTCCCGGCCAGGAGAAGATGGTTTCCGTCAGAATGGCGCCGCCCAGCAGCGTCCCGACCTGCAAACCAATGATGGTCACCACCGGCAGCAGCGCATTGCGCAGTGCGTGGACGACAATCACCCGCATACGGCTGACGCCCTTGGCTCGCGCGGTACGGATATAATCTTCACCCAACACTTCCAGCATGGAAGAACGGGTCATACGCACGATAACCGCCAGAGGAATGGTGCCGAGCACCAGCGCAGGCAAAATCATGTGCATCACGGCGTCTTTGAAGTCGCCCGGCTCGCCCCAGATGAGGGAGTCGATCAACATAAAGCCGGTCAGCGGCATGCTGTCATCAAGGAAAACGGTATCGCTTATTCGCCCCGATACGGGCGTGAGGTTGAGCTGCACCGAGACCAGCATCACCAGCATGATCCCCCACCAGAATATCGGCATGGAATAGCCGGTCAAAGAGATGCCCACTGCCGTGTGATCGAATATCGATCCGCGTTTGACCGCCGCCAGCACGCCCACCGGAATACCGACAATAATCGCGAAAATCATCGCGCAGATGCCCAGTTCAAGCGTCGCTTTGAAGCGCGGGACAAACTCCTGCCAGACAGGGGTTCGGCTTTTTAAGGAAGTGCCCAGGTCGCCGTGCAGCACCCCGTTCACATAGTGGAAGTATTGCTGATAAAGAGGCTTATCGAGCCCCATATCTGCCATTAACTGGGCGTGACGTTCGGGGGAAACACCGCGTTCGCCTGCCATGATGGTGACCGGGTCGCCTGGTATCATATGTACGAAGGCAAAAGTCAGCAAAGTTATGCCGATAAACGTTGGGATAACTAACCCCAAACGTCGGAGTATGAACTGAAACATATCCCGTACTCTCTGTATAAAATGCCCGGAGAACCGTAGCTCGCCGGGCTTATTAGTAGCTCACAAAACTCTTAACTGCCGGATTCAATAGCGGGACGCTATTACTCCATGCTTACGTTTTCGAAGTGGTGTTTGCCTAACGGATCAACGACATAGCCTTTGACTTCTTTACGAACAGGTTCGTACACGGTGGAGTGAGCGATGATCAGCGCAGGTGCCTGGTCATGCATCACAACCTGTGCCTGCTGGTACAGTGCAGCACGTTTGGCGTGATCGGATTCAGCACGGGCTGGCTGGATCAAATCTTCGAACGGCTTGTAGCACCAGCGGGAATAGTTGGAACCGTCTTTCGCTGCGGTACAGCTGAACAGGGTAGCGAAGAAGTTGTCCGGGTCCCCATTGTCCCCGGTCCAGCCCATCATCACAGACTGATGCTCACCGGCTTTAGCACGCTTGAGGTATTCGCCCCACTCGTAAGTGACGATGTTGGCTTTCACGCCCACTTTCGCCCAGTCAGCCTGGATCATTTCAGCCATACGGCGCGCGTTCGGGTTGTACGGACGCTGTACCGGCATTGCCCACAGATCGATAGTGAAACCGTCTGCGTGACCTGCTTCTTTCAGCAGTTCTTTGGCTTTTTCAGGGTTGTAATCGTAATCCACGACGTCTTTGTTGTAGCCCCACATAGTCGGTGGGATCAGGTTTTTAGCCGGCTGGCCAGCACCCTGATAAACCGCATCGATGATGGCTTTTTTGTTCACAGCCATGGTCAGTGCCTGACGCACTTTCACTTCATCCAGAGGTTTTTTCTCAACGTTGAAGGACAGATAACCGACGTTCAGACCTGGCTGTTGCATCAGGTTGATGGTTTTATCTTTCTTCATTGCCGCGATGTCAGCCGGGTTCGGGTACGGCATCACCTGGCATTCGTTTTTCTGCAATTTCGCGTAACGCACGGAAGCGTCAGGCGTAATGGAGAAGACTAAACGGTCAATCTGCGGCTTGGTGCCCCAGAAACCAGGGAAAGCTTTGTAGAGGATGCGTGAATCTTTCTGGTATTGCACAAGCTGGAACGGACCGGTACCGATCGGATCCAAATCGACTTTCTCAGGTGTTTTCGCTTTCAGCATGTTATCCGCGTATTCCGCAGACAGGATGGAAGCGAAGTCCATCGCCAGGTCAGCCAGGAATGGTGACTCCGGGCGGTTGAGCACGAACTGGACGGTGTTGTCGTCGACTTTAACAATCTTGTTGATCAGATCGCCCATACCCATGCCTTCGAAGTATTCGTAGCTGCCGCCCGAAACGCCGTGGTAGGGATTATTTTTGTCGAGCTGACGTTCGAAGGAATACACCACGTCATCCGCATTGAAATCACGGGTTGGTTTGAATTCCTTGTTGTCCTGCCATTTCACGCCTTTGCGCAGATGGAAGGTGTAGGTTTTGCCGTCTGCCGACACGTCCCACTTCTCAGCCAGACCCGGCTGAATTTCTGTGGTCCCGATCTTGAACTCAACCAAACGGTTGTAGATAGGCACGGAGCTGGCGTCATACGTGGTGCCTGAGGTGAACAGCTGAGGGTTGAAGCCTTCAGGTGAACCTTCAGAGCAATACACTAACGTTTTTGCCTGCACGCTTGCCGCAACGGTCAGCGCAATCAGGCCCATACTGAATTTCAGTAGCCCCGACTTACCTAAGGAGATTGTCATCGCTTCTGCTCCATTGATTAATGGTGATGTGGATGTGTGTGTTGTGTTTGCAGCTCACGCCACCCTTTATTTTTATTTGCGGGTGACTGTGTTGGTGTGCGCTGCATTAAGTCCAACCAGAGCATGGTGAACTGCCATTTTTTTTCCTTCGAACTGTAAAGCGGGCTTTACGGATCTTTACCGGAAATAATCACTGGTCTTCCTTGGGGCTATCAATTTGGCAACTCCTATCCCTGACGTCAATATAACCATCAGGCATTTACACAGACTGTGAGTAACAGCAAACAAACATAAAAAAACATTCTGTTAACTAAATCAGGATGAATGTTCAGTTTTTGAACCTTAAACCCACACAATCAACTTTGTAAAAGAATATTCCTGGGGGTTTTGCACATATTAAATCCCTAAAAATTTCTCGCTAAATGATGAATATCTGAACGGTTATTTTTGAGATAGGGGTGGAAACCAGCTGAAAATGCTGAGAAGAGCAGCTGATGACACGTGACTGTCACAAAATGGATTCCCGCACTGACCCCCTCAAACACCCCAAAAAGGCGCAGATGCCCGATGATGGTGCAGCCTGCAGCGCGGATATGTTTCGTGTGTTTTTTCACCGAAAGGCGGTATGCGGGCTGAAATACCTCGAAACCAAACTGATCGTAGAATCAGAAGACTGGCGCGTTTTTTGCTTAAATCAAGGGTATCTGGATTTATGGCAGCAGGTTTTCTGTATATCACCGGCCAGAGGTTTTGTGATGGAACTTAAGTGGTTTGAAGATTTTCTCAGCGTATCTCATTGCTACAGCTTCACGCGCGCCGCCAGCGAACGAAACATCACCCAGTCCGCACTCAGCCGCCGCATCCGCCAGCTGGAAGAATGGCTCGGCGTGGCGCTGTTTGACCGCAAAACTTACCCGATCCGCCTGACCCCGGAAGGCGAAGAATTCTTGCACGTCGCCCACGAAACGGTATTTTCCATGACACGGTTACGCCGGAGTTTGCGCGCCAAAGCGCATGAGACGGATGTAACGGTGTGATATTCCCGCTGCTGTATGTATAAGTAATCGCTTAAAAACAATGCAATTGCATTGGCAATGCATTTGCATTACGCTGAGCTCATCGCTCATTTATGCATCACAGGGAGTCTCGTTTATGTCAGCCTCAGCTACATGGGGAATCAAACTTGAAGCGGAATCAAAAGTGACTCGCCGTTTTCAGACCACCATCCCCGCAGCCATTCGCAAAGCACTCAATCTCACCGAAAACGATCGAATCCAGTACAAAGTGCTGCCTGACGGACAGGTGGTTATTTCGAGGCAGCTCGAAGAACACAGCGATCCCGTTATCAATGCCTTTCTGGATTTTGTTGAGGCAGATATGCTCAACCATCCGGAGAATTTGCAGCCGTTAACCCTGGCAATGCATGAAAAAATCAATGTCCTGACCGCAGGCATCGATATCGACCTGGACAGTCCGCTTTCTGACGATGATGAGTAATGGATTATGCATAATCAGGCAATGGAGGTTAATGGATGGACCCTGCTTTCCCACCCACTGATCCAGCAGCAAATACAAAAATTAATGGAACAGGTGAGTGAGTTACGCCGTAAAGATCCGACCGGATATAAAAATAAAAATGCGACTAAAAGGCTGATAGCGATCAACAGGCTGATGTACGAAGTCATCCCGCAAAATCCGGCAAGAGCCGAATATCGTCAGGGAGATACGTTAGGTGCTGAGTTTACTCATTGGTTCAGAGCGAAATTCTTTCAGCAATATCGCCTGTTTTTCCGCTACAACCTCAGAACGCGAATCATCATTTTTGTGTGGGTAAATGATGATAAAGAATTACGAGCCTATGAGAGCAAAACGGACGCGTACCGTGTCTTTCGAAAAATGCTGAAAGGCGGCGAGCCACCGGATAGCTGGGCAGCATTACTGAATGCCGCGAATGGGGTAAGTCTGAGGGAAGAAACTCTCTGATTTTTCTTCGTACAAAACAACAAGTCAGCAACCATAAGGCTGCGGGTTTTTATGGACGAAAAAAAACCTGCTTTAAAAGCAGGTTTTTCAAATGTGGTCGGCGAGAGAGGATTACGCGCATCTTCGATGCTTGCCCTGCGGGCCGTTGCTAAAGCAACGTGGTCTCGCTTCGCTCGGCTCAAACCTCCTTCGGAGGTTCTCATCCTCTTAAACTACAGGCGAAAAAAAACCTGCTTTAAAAGCAGGTTTTTCAAATGTGGTCGGCGAGAGAGGATTCGAACCTCCGACCCACTGGTCCCAAACCAGTTGCGCTACCAAGCTGCGCTACTCGCCGAATGGGGCGCATCTTACTGCGGTGGTTTCAGAGCGTCAACGGCTTTTTCATCCATATTCACCGACTGCCCAGAAATCATCCGATACGCCGCCAATTTAACCTATAACTTCTGTTCTGCCTGAGGTTTAGCACACCAGTTATTCGCCGGATTGATTCCGCCGTTCGGTGAGGTGTAACCCAGACAACCCAGAATCGAGTCGAATAGCTCGACGTGGCGCTTCTTCGCCCCGACCCGCTGCTGCGCCTGTAACTGCTCAAACGCCTCTTTATGATCCGGCTGTTCGAGGAAACTGTCAGAAGCCCACACCATCATCGGCACACGGAACTGCTCAGGTGGCGCCATCTCGCGCGGCGTACCGTGCAGATGCGAGTTCTCATCAATCGACTCACCGTGATCGGAGGCATAAAACACCAGCGCCTTCTTGTCGCGCAGCTGATCGATCACGCTGTCGATGAAGGTGTCGGTGTAAAGCACGCTGTTATCGAAGGCATTGATCAGCTCTTCTTTCGTACAGTTGGTCCTCTTACATTCCGGCGTATAACGCGCGTAGCTGCGCGGATAACGCTGAGAATAGAGATAATGCGAGCCTTTGGTGTGCAGGATCACCAGATGTTTCCCTTTCGGGTAGTTCTTCAGAGACTGCTGCAATTCATTCACCAGCAACATATCGTCCACCGGTTTGCCGTCATTACGCTTTTCAGACGCGATGATTTCACGGAAGGAGAAATTGTTGGTGTCAGCGTTGTTGTAGAACCACAGCTCGCTTTGCATCGCGAAGAGTTCAGAAGTGAAACCCAAAGATTTCATCACCGCAAAGATGTTCTGCTCTTTCAGCGTCCGCTGCGGATTATCTTCCGTTCCGCCTTCGCGCACGAACATGCAGCGCAGCGAGAGCTTAGTGGCGGTATCGCAGGAAGTCCCGCGGAAGGCCACCAGATTCTTCTCTTTCGACAGCCGCGGCGTGGTATCACGCTCGTAGCCGAGAATCCCCATGTGATCCCAGCGGGTGGTTTCCCCGATGATAAACACCACGTAGGTGTCATCAATATCCGCCGGCGGCACGTAGGTAAACTCTTTCCCCGGGTCAAAATAATGGCTGGCATCCTGACCTTCATCAATCTGGGTGTACGCATACAACCCGAGGGCCGCCAGCCAGTTAGACGGTAAATAAGAGTGCGCAACAACGCCGCCGTAGCTCGGTAAATCGACGTTAGTTTTCTTCTCGTTCACGCTTTGTTCGTGATCAAGATAGCGCAGCGGCAGCCAGACCAGCAGCACCGCGGCCAACAGAACGATCAGCGGCAACGCGCGTTGCCCCGGCGTTTTCATCTGTTCAATCAGCGTCAGACGCAGATTATTTTTCCAGATCACAAACAGCGGTATGGCACTGACCAGCGCCATCCAGATAAACAGTTGCGGGCCAATAACCTCTTTGCTGAGATCGATATCCGTCGTCATCACCGACACCACGATGCCGTAGCCGATCACCACGTTGAACATCACCATGTAATAACTGGCGGCAACGGAAATCAGAACCAGCAGACTGGCGACGATGCGGAAAAACAGCCGTCCACCCAGCGACAACAAGCGCAGCACGAAAAAGGTAAACAGGACGATCGCACACACTTCTGTGACGGCCTGCAGGAGTTCGGTGGAAGTGAAATGATTAATCAAGGCGGCAAAGCGGCGCTGAAACACGGAGACATTAAGGAAAATGCCAATATAAATCGCTAACAATAATGAAATATTTTGCTGCGATAGAGTCTTCACTCTATTCATGTAATGTGATTTTCCGGAGGATTTTGAAAGATTCTGAATCATTGTGACATGTTTATGTCTGGCGAGTTCACAGATTATACCGAGATTACGTATATATACATACTTCCGGAATGTTCCGTGCCGAAGCGGCTTACCGGCGAGGTGACGGACAGGTGGGAGCTTTATCAGAGATAAATTCAGACATGAAAAAGGAGGCCGAAGCCTCCTGGGTATTTCTTAAAACGCCCCTGGTGAAGGCGGTACTTCTAAAAATCATTTAATATTCAATGTCACATCGATGTTGCCGCGTGTGGCATTGGAGTACGGACAAACCTGATGAGCTTTGGCAACCAGCGCTTCTGCGTCGCTGCGCTCAAAGCCAGGCAGAGTGATATCAAGCTGAACTTCGATACCGTAACCGCCGGGAATGGCACCTATGCCTACCGCGCCTTCAATTTTCGCGTCAGCAGGGATCTTAATTTTTTCCTGCGCGGCCACGGCTTTCAGTGCGCCGAGGAAGCAGGCGGAGTAACCGGCAGCAAACAGCTGCTCAGGGTTGGTACCGCCGCCCATGCCACCCATTTCTTTCGGCACGCCCAGTTTGATATCTAAGACGCCGTCGTCAGAAACAGCACGGCCATCACGACCACCGGTAGCAGATGCATGAGCACGATACACAACTTTTTCGATAGACATATTTGGTTCCTTTTCGGGTCAGATGACTGAGAATAAGAGCTAACGTAACTGGAAATTGTTTACACGATTTAATCGTGCACTATGTATTTAATACTAGCAGACAAACTCGAAAGCGCACTCCGGATTTGTCTGTTTGCTGCGATAGGTTTAATCAATCATTCGCTGAACGGCGAACGCATCTTTTTACTTTGCAATTCAGGCTTTATCTTTCAAGTTAGCGCGAAGGGATTCCAGCTGCTGCTTGAGTGTCACCATTTCACTGAGCTCACACTCGGTCGCACACAAAATCGCTTCGGGGATCCCTTTGGCTTTTTCACGCAGCTGCTTACCGGTGTCGGTCAGGGTGATAATCACCTGACGCTCGTCCGCTTTGGCGCGGCGGCGCAGCAGAAAACCGGCGGTCTCCAGCCGTTTTAACAGCGGCGTCAGGGTCGCGGAATCCAGAAAAAGCTTGTCGCCTATCTCAGAGACGGTCACTTCATCACGCTGCCAGAGAACCAGCATCACCAGATACTGCGGATAGGTCAGATCAAGCTGGCCGAGAAACTTGCGGTAAACCTTATGCAATGCAAGATTCGCCGAGTAGAGCGCGAAACACATCTGCTGATCCAGATGCAACATGCTGTTGGGCGTTGATTCGGTGTCTGTTTTCATGTTCATGCCGCCAATGTATATAGCGCGCGATATAATCGCAAGCGCTTTCGGGTGAGTGTATTAACACTGTGGAATGCTTTCACGCCCTTAATTCTGATGCAAACCGTCAGAATCCTCTCATTCTCTGCAACATATAAGGATAAAACGGATTCGATGATACGCGCATCAGTTGATCCATGCTCACCACCAGCGCGCCATTCTCACCGCGTGCGGCGAGCGTGCCCAGACGAATACCAAACTGCGCCGCACCCTGCGGCGTGCGGCCATATAGCGAGTCATCGGTCGGGAACGGCAGCGCAACGTGTGAGAGCGAGAAGAATTCGGAAGGATAATCCAGCCCCAGCGGCGTCGCGATCCCGGCACTCTGCCCTGCCGCGGTGATCAGCGCGACGGTTGCCGCCTGATCGGGGCCGGCATTGGTGATCACCGTCGTCTGATAGTGCCTTGGCGCAG
Source organism: Rahnella inusitata (assembly GCF_965118895.1). Classification (GTDB taxonomy): domain Bacteria; phylum Pseudomonadota; class Gammaproteobacteria; order Enterobacterales; family Enterobacteriaceae; genus Rahnella; species Rahnella inusitata_A. Next base: position 135,785 of record NZ_CBCPJJ010000014.1, on the reverse strand, counting down.
GCGGTAATAAGCGTTCGACTGCGGTTTCTGACGACGGACGCAATAACGGCCCGACGTAGGCGCTGCGGTTGATATCAATTAACACCAGCTGGCTACCATTGGCGGGCAACTGATTAAACAAAGCGGTGACTACCGCGCGGGTGCTGACGGTGGAATCCACTACCGACTGGAAGGCCAGCAAAGGCGGAAGTTGCGCCAGCCTGCCGGATTTCGCTTCTTTAATAATCTGCTGTTGCAGGACATCGGTCAGCAGATAGGACTGACGCGCCGCTTTCACCGGGAATGAATTGTATTTAAACGGATTGAACTCCGGCATCAGATTCAGCCATGCGGTTTTAGCGAACGCCGGGAAGATAGCTGGCCAGCCCGCATAACCGGCGAAGCGGGCAAAGCGGGTGACGCCAATCATCGGGGAAATCAGCACCACGCGGGAGGGCCGAATCAGGGACGCGTCGTCGAGGGTATCGAGTGTGTATTTCATTGCCAGCGCGCCGCCGTTAGAAAAGCCGACCATCTGCAACGGCACCTCTGCACCGGCGGCACGACGGGCTTCACGCACGGCCAGCCGCGTCGCCGCCATCCACTGTTCCCAGTCCACATTAGTCAGACCGCCCGGTACCGTGCCGTGTCCCGGCAGACGGATCCCCACCGCCACGAACCCGCGCTGGCGGTAATCCTCGGCGATATGGCGCAGGCTGTAAGGGGAATCCGTCAGCCCGTGCAGCAACACGACCGCACCGACGGGTTTGCCCGCAGGCATCAGCTCATAAGAACGGTTCCAGTCCTGCGCAAAATGTTCGGGATAAATCGGGCTGCGGTCGTAATAGCGGTTCAGCGGGATGCGCTCTTCAGCGTCCAGCTTATCAGTGACTTCCTGCTTCACTTCGACAAACGCCTGCTGTTCAGCGCGTAAATACGCCGCCCAGTCGCTGTTATCCAGCTGCTCCGCGCTCAGCTCATCCGGCACCAGTTTGTGCCACGGCTCAAGCGGCGGCCCCTGTAGGGCATCATACGTCCGCACGGACAGCAGCGTGATGACCACCAGAACAAGCGCCAGTAAAAGCTTTTTCAGTCGGTTAAAGAGAGTGCGAAGTGGCATCAATTGCATTTTCCTAAAATCGTCAAAGCGATATCAATATCTTAAAGATATGCCGTTCTTGCTCATTGTGGGCCAGATGATAATGCATTTAAGTTGAACGACGACTGCACGAAGTGCAAATCTTCGCCCCATTTTTGTTCAGTTGCATTGCTTGCATGGTGCAACAAACGTACAACACATTCATAAGCCGAATAATAAATCATTTGAAATCAATAGATAGTGATGTGGCACAGGGCTTGCTTAGGTGAATTCAATCTTGTGTACCAGATGGAATTCAACCTATGACCCACGCTTCACATTCTACAAATTCGCCGTATTGCGGTTTTACCCTGCGCGAATGGCAGGAGCACTACCGCACGGCACCGGGCAGTTTGCGTACCACGCTTTCGATGGTGCTGGGCAGTCTGAGTCATACCGATAACGCCTGGATTTATCGTGCTACGGCCAATCAGCTGGAAGACCAGATTGCCCATCTCGAAAGCCTGCGTCAAAAGGCCGAAGGCTCGATTACTACCCTGCCGCTGTTTGGCGTGCCGTTTGCAGTCAAAGACAATATTGATATCGCAGGCTGGCCGACCAGCGCCGCCTGCCCGGCGTTTACTTACACCGCCCAGGCCGATGCCACCGTCGTCGCCAATCTGAAAGCCAAAGGCGCGATTGTCATTGGCAAAACCAATCTCGACCAGTTCGCCACCGGTCTGGTCGGCACCCGCTCGCCGTTCGGTGCGGTGCGCAATACGTTCAATCCGGATTACGTCAGCGGCGGCTCAAGTTCGGGTTCCGCCTCAGTACTGGCGCGCGGTTTAGTCGCTTTTTCGCTGGGCACCGACACCGCCGGTTCCGGCCGCGTACCCGCCGGATTCAATAACATCGTTGGCCTGAAGCCCACCAAAGGCTGGTTGTCGAACAAAGGCGTGGTACCCGCCTGCCGCCTGAATGACTCAGTTTCCATCTTTGCCCTGACCGTCGCCGATGCCCAGACCGTCGCCCACGCGGCAGGCGGCTATGACGCCGCCGATGCCTATTCCCGCCCGAATCCGCGTACGGCGCCGGTGGCGATTTCCGCCCATCCGCGCTTTGCGGTACCTGACAGCCTGGAATTTTTTGGCGATGCGCAGGCCGAATTTGAATTCGATCAGGCGCTGGATCGTCTGAGCAGCAGCGGCGTCACGCTGGTACCGATCGATTTCACGCCGTTCCGCGAACTGGCGGAACAGCTGTATTACGGCGCATGGGTGGCAGAACGGACAGTTGCGGTCGGTCAGATTTTCGAAGAAAGCCCGGAAGTGATGGATCCGGTGGTGCGCGGCATTGTGGCGAACGGCCTGAACTACAGCGCCTGTGACGCCTGGCGGGCGGAATATTTGCGCGCGGAGCTGTCGCGCAAAATCAATCTGGCGCTGGAAGGGTTTGATGCACTGGTAGTGCCCACTTCGCCGACTATCCGCACGCAGGAAGAAATGGTGCAGGAGCCGGTGCTCTACAACTCGCAGTTCGGGATTTACACCAACTTCACCAATCTGGCGGATTTGTCCGCGCTGGCGCTGCCCTCCACTATTCGTGCTGACGGCCTGCCCGCCGGTATCACGCTGGTCGCACCCGCCTGGCACGACGATGCCTTAGCCAGCTTTGGTCGCCAGTGGCAGCGCAGCCTGACCCTGCCGCTCGGCGCGACCGGCATTACGCTTAAGCCGGAAGAATACATGACGTCCACGCCGCTCACCGCCAGCGTGCGCGTCGCGGTTGTCGGTGCGCATCTCACCGGTATGCCGCTGAATTTCCAGCTCACCAGCCGCAATGCGGTGCGCGTCGAGCAAACCACCACCGCCGCCACCTACAAACTCTTCGCCCTTGCCAACACCACGCCGCCTAAACCGGGGCTGGTACGGGCAGAAACCGGCAGCGCGATTATCGTCGAACTGTGGGACATCCCGTTGGCGCGCTTTGGCGAGTTCGTCGCTGAAATCCCGGCACCGCTCGGCATCGGCTCTCTGGAACTGGCCGACGGCCGCACGGTGAAAGGCTTTATCTGCGAGCCGTGGGCGATCCCCGACGCCACCGACATCACCCATTTTGGCGGCTGGAGGAGTTACATCTCCCACCTCGCCTCCCTGAAAAACGCCTGAGGAGCCACACCTATGTTCACGACTGTTCTGGTCGCCAACCGTGGCGAAATCGCCTGCCGCGCCATCCGCACGCTCAAACGCCTTGGGGTGACCAGCGTGGCCGTGTATTCCGACGCCGACCGTAACGCGCCGCACGTCGCCGATGCCGATATCGCCATTGCGCTGGGCGGCGAAAAGGCCGGCGAAAGCTATCTGATGATCGACAAAATTCTGGCCGCCGCGAAAGAAACCGGTGCGCAGGCAATTTATCCCGGCTACGGCTTTTTATCCGAAAGCGCCGAATTTGCCGATGCCTGCGAAGCGGCAGGGATTGCCTTTATCGGCCCGACCGCCGGACAAATCCGTGAATTCGGCCTCAAGCACCGCGCCCGCGAATTAGCCGCAGCCGCCAGTGTGCCGATGACGCCGGGCACCGGTTTGCTGGAAAATATTGAAGAGGCCGTGACCGCTGCGGCCAAAATTGGTTATCCGATCATGCTCAAAAGCACCGCAGGCGGCGGAGGCATTGGCCTGACGCGCTGCGACGACGAAGACGGATTGCGCGCCGCGTGGGACAGCGTGAAGCGCCTCGGCGAACAGTTTTTCCGCGATGCAGGGGTGTTTCTGGAGCGGTTTGTGGATCGCGCCCGCCACGTCGAAGTACAGATTTTTGGCGACGGTAAAGGCCGCGTGGTGGCGCTCGGCGAACGCGACTGTTCCCTGCAACGCCGCAACCAGAAAGTGGTAGAAGAAACCCCTGCGCCGAATCTGCCACAAGCCACTCGTGAAGCCCTGCATCGCGCCGCTGTGCAACTGGGCGAATCAGTGAATTATCGCAGTGCCGGTACTGTCGAATTTATTTATGACGCCGCGCGCGATGCGTTTTATTTCCTCGAAGTGAATACCCGTTTGCAGGTCGAGCATCCGGTCACTGAAATGGTTACCGGGTTGGATCTGATTGAATGCATGCTGCGCGTCGCAGCCGGTGAACCGCCCGACTGGCCTGCAATGGAAAAAGCGCCGCAGGGCGTGTCGATAGAAGTGCGCATTTACGCCGAAGATCCGCTGAAAAACTTCCAGCCGAGCCCCGGCGTGCTAACCGAAGTCTTTTTCCCGCAGGATGTCCGCGTCGATAGCTGGGTATCTACCGGCAGCGAAGTTTCGGCGTTTTACGACCCGATGATCGCCAAGCTGATCGTTCACGGCACCGACCGTCAGGATGCGCTGGCGAAAATGTCCGCCGCGCTGGCCGCGACCCGTCTACACGGCATCGCCACCAATATCGACTATCTGCGTCAGGTGGTTGCCACGCCGGTGTTCCGCGACGGCAACATGTGGACGCGGATGCTCGACAGTTTTGCCTACGCGCCGATGGCTATCGAAGTGATCGCTCCCGGCACCTATAGCAGCGTGCAGGATTATCCGGGCCGTCTCGGTTACTGGGACATCGGCGTGCCGCCGTCCGGTCCGATGGATGATTTTGCGTTCCGCCTGGCCAACCGCATTGTCGGCAACCACCTGGACGCCGCCGGTCTGGAATTCACTTTACAGGGCCCGACGCTGCGTTTTCACTGCGATGCCACTATTGCGCTGACCGGTGCGCGTTGTCCGGCGGATCTCGATGGCGAGACGGTGGATTACTGGCAGCCGGTGGCGGTCAAAGCCGGCCAGACGCTGACCCTTGGCCGCGCAACGCAGGGCTGCCGTACCTATCTTGCGGTGCGTAACGGTTTGGACGTGCCGGTCTATCTCGGCAGCCGTTCGACCTTCGCCCTCGGGCAATTCGGCGGTCATGCCGGTCGCACGCTGCGCGTCGCCGATATGCTGACGGTTTCCCAGCCCGAACTCGCCGCCTGCACCACGCCAGCGCCGGTTGGTCTGCCGCAGCCTGCGGCCGAACATATCGTGCCTAAGTATGGCGATCTGTGGAATATCGGCGTGCTGTATGGCCCGCACGGCGCACCGGATTTCTTTACCAAAGAATCGATCGATACCTTCTTCGCCGCCGACTGGCAGGTGCATTACAACTCCAACCGCCTCGGCGTGCGTCTGGTCGGCCCGAAACCGCAGTGGGCACGGCAGGACGGCGGTGAAGCCGGTCTGCATCCATCGAACGTGCATGACTGCGAATACGCCATTGGCGCCATCAACTTTACCGGCGATTTCCCGGTGATCCTGACCCGTGACGGGCCAAGCCTCGGCGGTTTTGTCTGCCCGGTGACCATCGCCAAAGCCGAACTGTGGAAAGTCGGACAGGTAAAACCGGGCGATAAAATCCGCTTCCATCCGATCAGTTTCGAACAGGCACAGGCGCTGGAACTGGCGCAGCAAGGCACCCTCGATTCGCTGATGCCGGTGAACGCCATGGCACTCCCGGTACCGTCGCTGCTGCCAGACGCCACCACGTCCGCCACCATTCTCGCGGCGTTACCGGCCACGGCGCAGCGCCCGTCGGTGGAATACCGGCAGGCGGGCGACGGCTACGTGCTGATTGAGTACGGCGACAACGTGCTGGATCTGGCGGTGCGGATGCGCATTTATCTGCTGATGAACGCCATCCGCGCGGCCGGTCAGGAGGGCATCGAAGAGCTCTCGCCGGGCGTACGGTCTCTGCAAATCCGTTATGACAGCTGCGTGCTGCATCAGGGCGCGCTGCTTGAACATTTACTGGCGCTCGAACAAAGCCTGACGGATGTCAGCCAGCTCAAAATTCCGACCCGCATCGTGCATATGCCGATGGCGTTTGAAGATTCCGCCACGCTTGGCGCGGTGGAACGCTATCAGCAAACCGTGCGCGCCGATGCGCCGTGGCTGCCCAATAACGTCGATTTCATCCAGCGCACCAACGGGCTGGCAAGCCGCGAAGAAGTCAAAAATATCATTTTCGACGCCAGCTATTTAATTCTCGGGCTGGGCGATGTGTACCTCGGCGCGCCCTGTGCGGTGCCGGTCGATCCACGCCATCGCCTGCTCAGCTCCAAATACAATCCGGCACGCACCTACACCGCCGAAGGCACCGTCGGCATCGGCGGGATGTATATGTGCATCTATGGCATGGATTCGCCGGGCGGCTATCAGCTGGTTGGCCGCACGTTGCCGATCTGGAACAAATTCCTGAAAAACCAACAGTTCAGGAACGGCGAGCCGTGGCTGCTGCACTTCTTCGATCAGGTGCGCTTCTATGAAGTGACCGAAGCGGAGCTCGACGCCCAGCGCGACGCCTTCCGTGAAGGCCGTGCGCAGGTGCGCATCGAAGAGACTGAGTTCGATTTTGCGCAATATACCCAATTCCTTGCCGACAACGCCGCCGATATCGCTGACTTTCGCACAAAACAGGCCGACGCCTTCACCAGAGAGGTGGCGCACTGGCATGAAGCGGAAAGCGCGGCGGTGGAAGCGGCTGCCAACGCCGTCCAGTTAGTGGAGGACGATGCGGATCAGGACGGGCATCTGGTCAGCGCCGATCTCAACGGCAATATCTGGAAAATCCTGGTCGAGCCGGGCCAGCAGGTGGTGGAAGGCCAGCCGCTGATCGTCGTCGAGGCCATGAAAATGGAGCTGTCGGTCAACGCGCCGTGCGCAGGAAAGGTATTAAAAATCAGCTGCCAGCAGGGCCGTCCGGTCGGGCCAGGTGATGCGCTGCTGTGGCTGGATTTAGCGGTTTAAGCAGGTGAAAACCACAAGGGACTTTTTATGCAACTGACAGGCGCCAAATCGACACGTACGAAAAGCAACCGTCCTGAGGGGCTGGCGGAACGTATTTATCAGCAGCTGAAGGCCGATATTTTCAGCTTCCGCCTGCTGCCAGGCGACCGTTTTAGCGAGAACGACATCGCCGATCGCATGGAAGTTAGCCGCACACCGGTGCGTCAGGCGCTGTTCTGGCTCGAGCGCGAAGGTTACGTCGAAGTCTTTTTCCGCAGCGGCTGGCAGGTGCGCCCGTTCGATTTCGACTTCTTCGAGCAGCTCTACGACCTGCGCATTGTGCTGGAACTGGAAGCGGTAAAACGCCTGTGCGCCTGCCCGCCCGAAGCACAACCCTTACAACTGGCCGAGCTGAAAGATTTCTGGATAGACCAGCCACGCCTCGAAGACGGCCAGACGGTATCGCGTTTCGACGAAGAATTTCACATGACGCTGGTCTCCGCCGCCGGTAACGCCGAAATGGCGCGTATTCACCGCGAGCTGACCGAGAAAATCCGCATCATCCGCCGGCTGGATTTCACCAAAGACGAACGGGTTAACGCCACCTATCAAGAACACGCGGGCATTTTGCTCGCCATCATCGGGCAACGCACTGAGGAGGCACAACGCCAGCTACACGACCATATTGCCGTCAGCAAAGCCGAGGTGCGCAAAATTACACTGCATATGCTGCATCAGGCCCGGGCGGAGAATGACGGAAGCCTTCCGTCATGACTTTTTTAAATGTGTTTTCGACTTTCACCATAACAGCGTTCTCTTCACTCATTCTCAGAGGGTACATCTATGCAACGTCGACGTTTTATTAAAGCCTTTGCTCTGTCCGCCACCGTAGTCAGCATGGGATTAGCCTGGAGCGCACAGGCTGCCGAGACCATCAAGGTCGGTATCATGCACTCCCTTTCCGGCACCATGGCGATTTCTGAAACGCCGCTGAAAGACATCGCGCTGATGACCATTGATGACATCAATGCCAAAGGCGGCGTGCTGGGCAAAAAGCTGGAACCGGTGGTGGTCGATCCGGCCTCTAACTGGCCGCTGTTCGCCGAAAAAGCCCGCCAGTTACTGACGCAGGATAAAGTCGCCGTAGTATTTGGCTGCTGGACGTCGGTCTCGCGCAAATCGGTGCTGCCGGTCTTCGAAGAGCTGAACGGTTTGCTGTTCTACCCGGTGCAATATGAAGGCGAAGAGATGTCACCGAACGTGTTCTACACCGGCGCTGCGCCTAACCAGCAGGCGATCCCGGCGGTGGAATATCTGATGAGTGAAGACGGCGGCGCGGCGAAACGCTTCTTCCTGCTCGGCACGGATTATGTCTATCCGCGCACCACCAACAAAATTCTGCGCGCCTTCCTGCATTCCAAAGGCGTGAAGGACAGCGATATCGAAGAGGTCTACACGCCGTTCGGTTACAGCGATTATCAGACTATCGTCTCTAACATTAAGAAATTCTCGGCGGGCGGCAAAACGGCCGTGATCTCCACCATCAACGGCGATTCCAACGTCCCGTTCTACAAAGAGCTGGCGAATCAGGGCGTGAAAGCGACCGATGTGCCGGTGGTGGCGTTCTCGGTGGGCGAAGAGGAGTTGCGCGGCATCGACACCAAACCGCTGGTGGGTGATCTCGCGGCGTGGAACTACTTCCAGTCCGTCGATAACCCGACCAACAAGAAATTCGTCGCCGAATGGAAGGCTTACGCCAAAGCCCACAAACTGCCGAACGCCGACTCTGCGGTGACCAACGACCCGATGGAAGCGACCTACGTCGGCATCCATATGTGGGCGCAGGCGGTGGAAAAAGCCGGAACAACTGACGTGGATAAAGTTCGCGCCGCAATGGCCGGGCAGACCTTCGCCGCTCCTTCCGGTTTCACGCTGACGATGGATGCCACCAACCATCACCTGCACAAACCGGTGATGATCGGGGAAATCGAATCCAACGGGCAGTTCAATGTGGTCTGGCAGACCGACAAACCGATCCGCGCCCAGCCGTGGAGCCCGTATATCGCGGGTAACGATAAAAAGCCAGACACTCCGGTGAAAACGACGAACTGATAACTCATGAGTCGCCATTAATACCCCACCCCAGCCCTCCCCTTCGCAGGGGAGGGCGCAGATCGGCGCTTTTCACTCCTCCCCCTGCGAAGGGGGAGACTGGGAGGGGGTTTAGCAACGAACTCCGGGCAACAGGAAAACATCATGACGCATTTTTTATCTCACTTCAGGCCACTGCTTTTCCTGCTTTGTTGCCTTCCGTTGCTGGCGCAGGCCGGGGCGGCGAATGACTTTGCTGCCGCCAGCCGCAGCCAGCAGGCCGTGCTATTACAACAATGGGCGGCGGATCCGCAGCCGGAAAGGCTGCCGCTGCTCGAGGCGCTGAAGCAGGAAAACGTCGTTATCGACGAATCTAAGCACGCCTTCACTCAAAACGGCGACCAGCTTACGCCGCTGGAAGGGGATGCCAGACCGCAGGGCGACATCAAAAAAGTCTGGCTGAACAACCGTCTGCGCATTTTCATCGCCAACGCCCTTTCCGCCCACCGTTTAGTCAGTACCGACAGCGCCGTGCGTTTGCAGGCGGCAAAATCCTTACAGCGTGAAGCGCAGGCCGATCAGCTGCCGTTGCTCACCCGTCGCTTTGAACTGGAAAAAGACAGCACGGTGCATGACGCGCTGGCCATCGCGCTGGCGAATTTACAGCTGGCGGACGCAGATCCGCAGGTGCGCCTGAAAGCCGTCGAGCTGCTCGGCACCTCCGGCGATCCGGATACACAAGGCCGTCTGCAAAGCCTGACCGATCCAAAAACCGAAGCCGACGCCACCGTGCGTGCCGCCGCCGCTGTCAGCCTGAAAGCCGTGCAACACCGCCTGCTGATAGGCGATCTGCTCGGCCAGGCGTTTACCGGTTTATCGCTGGGCTCGATTCTGCTGCTCGCCGCACTGGGGCTGGCGATCACCTACGGTCTGCTGGGCGTGATTAACATGGCGCACGGCGAAATGTTAATGCTCGGCTCGTATTCGACATACATGGTGCAGTCGCTGTTTCAGCACTACGCGCCGGGGCTGCTGGCGATTTATCCGCTGGTTGCGCTGCCGGTGGCGTTTTTCATCACCGCCGGGATCGGTATGGCGCTGGAGCGCACGGTGATCCGCCATTTATATGGCCGCCCGCTGGAAACGCTGCTGGCCACCTGGGGCATCAGCCTGATCCTTATCCAGGGCGTGCGCGTACTGTTTGGCGCGCAGAACCTTGAGGTCGCTAACCCCGGCTGGCTCTCCGGCGGCATTCAGCTGCTGCCAAATCTGGTGCTGCCGTACAACCGCATCGCGGTGATCATTTTCGTCCTGCTGGTGCTCGCGCTGACGTGGCTGCTGCTCAATAAAACGCGCCTCGGCATGAACGTGCGCGCCGTAACGCAAAACCGTGCGATGGCCGCCTGCTGCGGTGTGCCGACCGGCCGCGTCGATATGCTGGCGTTCGGCCTTGGTTCCGGCATCGCAGGCTTGGGCGGCGTGGCGCTCTCGCAGCTCGGTAACGTCGGCCCCGAACTCGGTCAGGGATACATCATTGACTCCTTCCTGGTCGTGGTGCTCGGCGGCGTGGGGCAACTGGCGGGAACGGTGGTCGCGGCCTTTGGTCTGGGCATTGTGAACAAAATTCTTGAGCCGGAAATCGGCGCGGTTCTGGGGAAAATCCTGATCCTCGCGCTGATCATCCTGTTTATTCAGAAACGTCCGCAGGGACTCTTCGCCTTCAAAGGCCGGGTGATTGACTGATGAGCCAACCTTTAACCCTGACCGGCGTACAAAAAGCGCCGAAGATTGCGATTTCCGCAGGCGCGGTGGTGTTAATCGCGCTGATCGTCATGCCTTTTCTGGCGTTGCTGCCGGCGGAGAATCCGCTTTCGATCTCCACGTACACTCTGACGCTGGTCGGTAAGATCCTCTGCTATGCGATCGTCGCGATCGCCCTCGATCTGGTGTGGGGCTACGCCGGTCTGCTGTCTCTCGGCCACGGGTTGTTTTTCGCCCTCGGCGGTTACGCGATGGGCATGTACCTGATGCGCCAGGCGGCGGGCAGCGGCCTGCCTGATTTTATGTCCTTTCTCTCGTGGACCGAGCTGCCGTGGTTCTGGGCAGGCACTCAGTATTTCGCATGGGCGCTGTGCCTGATCGTGCTGGTGCCCGGTGCGCTGGCGTTTGTGTTCGGCTACTTTGCCTTTCGCTCGAAAATCAAAGGCGTCTATTTTTCGATCATGACCCAGGCGCTGACCTACGCCGGTATGCTGCTGTTTTTCCGCAATGAGACTGGTTTTGGCGGCAATAACGGCTTCACCGGTTTCACCACCCTGCTCGGTTTTCAGGTCACCGCCACCGGCACCCGCGTCGGATTATTTTTGATGACCGTATTCGTGCTGGTCGCCAGTCTGGCGCTGGGCTTTGCGCTGGCGCGCAGTAAATATGGTCGGGTGCTGACCGCGGTGCGCGACGCTGAAAACCGGCTGATTTTCTGCGGCTACGATCCGAAAGGGTTCAAGCTGTTCGTCTGGACGGTTTCCGCCATGCTGTGCGGGCTGGCGGGCGCGCTGTACGTGCCGCAGGTCGGCATCATCAATCCAGGCGAAATGTCGCCAACCAACTCCATCGAAGCCGCCATCTGGGTAGCGCTCGGCGGGCGCGGCACGCTGATCGGCCCGATTCTGGGCGCTGGCATCGTCAACGGCGCGAAGAGCTGGTTCACCGTCGCCATCCCTGAATACTGGCAGTTTGTCCTTGGCGGCATGTTCATTGTCGTGACGCTGTTCCTGCCGCACGGCGTGATTGGCCTGCTGCGTAAGAGGAAATCCTGATGAGCCCGATGACCATGACCGAAGATTTGTTTACCCAGCCGCATCTGGCGGACAGGCACCGCGAACAGACCGATCCGATTTTGCAGCTGGAAAATATCAACGTCAGTTTTGATGGTTTTAAGGCGCTGACCAACTTGTCGCTCAACATCGGCGTCGGCGAACTGCGCTGCGTGATAGGCCCTAACGGCGCGGGGAAAACCACGCTGATGGACGTCATTACCGGTAAAACCAAACCACAGAGCGGAAGGGTGTTTTACGATCAGCGCACCGATCTGACCAAACTCGATCCGGTGCGCATCGCGCAGTCCGGCATTGGTCGCAAATTCCAGAAGCCGACGGTCTTCGAGGCGCTGACCGTATTTGAAAATCTGGAGATCGCGCAGAAAACCAATAAATCGGTCTGGGCGTGCCTGCGCGCCAAAATGAACAGCGAACAGCGCGACCGCATCGATGAAATGCTCGGCACGCTGAGGCTGACGAACGAACGACATCGTCCGGCGGGCTTGCTGTCGCACGGTCAGAAACAGTTTCTGGAAATCGGCATGCTGCTGGTGCAGGAGCCACATTTGCTGCTGCTCGACGAACCTGCCGCAGGCATGACCGACGCCGAAACCGAATACACCGCCGAGCTGTTTAAACAGCTGGCGGGCAAGCATTCGCTGATGGTGGTCGAACACGATATGGGATTTGTCGAAAGCATCGCCGACCACGTCACCGTGCTACATCAGGGGCAGGTGCTGGCGGAAGGCTCGCTGAAACAGGTGCAGGCCAACGAACAGGTTATCGACGTTTATTTAGGACGCTGAGGAAAGAGTTATGTTGCAAGTCAATGAACTTAATCAGTTTTACGGCGGAAGCCATATTCTGCGTGGCCTGTCGTTCGACGCCAAAATCGGCGAAGTCACCTGCCTGCTCGGGCGCAACGGCGTGGGCAAAACCACGCTGCTCAAATGCCTGATGGGGCTGATCCCGGCGAAATCCGGCACTATCCGCTGGCAGGATCAGGTGATCAATACCCGCAGACCACATCAGCGCGTCCAGGCAGGCATCGCCTACGTCCCGCAGGGTCGCGAGATTTTTCCGCGTCTGACGGTGGAAGAAAATCTGCTGATGGGGTTGTCGCGCTTTTCAGGCAGCGATGCGAAACAGGTGCCGGACGAAATCTACCACCTGTTCCCGATCCTGCTGGAAATGAAGCATCGCCGCGGCGGTGATTTGTCCGGCGGCCAGCAGCAACAGCTGGCGATTGGCCGGGCGCTGGCCTGCAAACCCAGCCTGCTGATCCTCGACGAACCCACCGAAGGCATTCAGCCGTCCGTTATCAAAGAGATCGGCACGGTCATCAAACAACTGGCCGCCAGAGGCGATATGGCGATCCTGCTGGTCGAGCAATTCTACGACTTCGCCGCCGATCTGGCCGACAGCTACCTGGTGATGTCCCGCGGCAGCATCGTCAAACGCGGACGCGGGGAAGACATGGAAGCAGAAAATGTGCGGGGGCTGGTGGCGATTTAATCCTTATCACACTCCTTCAACAAAATTTCCCTCACCGGCGGCGTGCCAGCATCAAATTATTTGCTGCTCGCCGTTAGCATTTGCGGTGCTTCACACTTATTTCTGTCGAAAAATCCCGCTGCAAAATATTCGGCGCTGGCCGAGAAATCATTTCGCTGTCGTCGGCAGCACGCCTCCTTATACTTATCTCAGATACTTATTTCCCCACATTGGATGTTCAGGAGATTGACGATGACTACACATAAATTCCAGGCCGAACCTTTCGCGTTACCTTTTGATCCACAAACCACCGCGCTGGTCATGATCGACATGCAGCGCGATTTTGTTGAGCCAGGCGGGTTTGGCGAGGCGCTGGGCAATGACGTGTCCTTAGTGCGCACTGCAATTGCACCATGTAAAAAAGTGCTGGATGCCGCGCGTGCCCACAAAATACTGGTCATTCACACCCGCGAAGGTCATCGCGCCGATTTGAGCGATTGTCCTCCGGCCAAATTGACCCGTGGCGGTCAGACGTTCATCGGCACCGACGGTCCGATGGGACGCATCCTGGTACGTGGCGAAGCCGGTCACGATATCATCCCTGAACTCTATCCAGTCGCCGGTGAACCGGTTATTGATAAACCGGGCAAAGGCGCGTTTTATCAGACCGACCTGCATCTGGTGCTGCAAAACCACGGCATCAGAACCCTTATCGTCTGCGGCGTGACCACCGAAGTGTGCGTCACCACCACCGTGCGTGAAGCCAATGACCGCGGCTTTGAATGTATTATCCCGCAAGATTGCGTCGGTTCGTATTTCCCTGAATTTCAGAAATCCGCATTGGAGATGATCAAAGCTCAGGGCGCGATTTTTGGCTGGGTCAGCGATGCCAACGCCATCGTTAGCGGCCTAAAGGCATAACGTGAACCTGCCTGTTGTCTCGCTTGGGTATTTAGCCAGGCTACGGCTCGCGCAGCCGCTGAAAGTGCACAGCCGCTTTCAGCATGCGATGAACCTGATGGCGGACGACGGACACCTGTTGACACTGCTCGATGCCAGTTGCTATCCGAATCAGCCGGATGCCGTGCGCATTCAGCTGCCGCATGGGTGGGACTGGCGTCAAATGACCGGTGAGATGACCGGGCTGGATAGTGCAGACATCTGGCAGCCGGAAATTACGCTGGTGCCATCCGGTCAGCGACCGCGGCATTACGCCATTCTTGCAGAAGAGCTGAGCAGACAGTCGGTGGAAAGCGAACTGATGCTGCTTCCCGGCGGTGACAGCGCGAAGCGCCAGCCACAGATTTGCGCACAAGACAGCGCAGAAAAGCTGACGTTTCAGGTGTCACGGCTGATCGGATTCGGCCGCGGGCTGACGCCGGACGGCGACGATTATCTGATCGGGTATCTGGCCGCCCTGTGGCGGTGGCAGAACGCACCGCGTATCGCCGGACATTACCGGCTGATGCAGGAGATCATCGCCAGCCAGCTGACGTACACCAACGATATCAGTGCGCATTATCTGGGCCGCACGCTGCACGGGCATTTCTCTGAGCCACTTTGCGATCTGCTGATGTTGCTGACCACTCCGGCCAGCAACGGGCAAATCTGCCGCGCCGCTCAGAAGGTGATGCAGTTCGGTGCCAGCTCAGGAGCGGACTGTCTGGCGGGACTACTGCACGGAATACGCACGCTACAGACCACGTTGTAATTCATTCTTTTTTCTTCATGCCGGACAGCCTTTGCGCGCTGGCAGGGGATCCCCTTGCCTGTAAAAACAGGCAGTAAGCACAGGTAATTGTTATGAGTGTCATATCTCAGGTTTTCAGCAATATGTATCAAGACTCGGTTTCGCTGATGCAAATCTCCGCCAAAATCAGCAAACAGCCGGGCATCGAACAGGCGTCGGTGGTGATGGGCACCCAAACCAATCTGGCACAGCTGGCAGATGCCGGTCTGGGTCAGGATATCAAAGCCGGACCTAATGATCTGATTATTGCCGTCAAAGGTGTTGAAGCGGCCTGCAAAGAGGCGATGGCGCTGGCGCGTGAACTGCTCAGCAGCAAACCGCAGGAATCTGCCACCGACGGCGTTTTCGCGCCCACTCTGGTGAGTCTCGATATGGCACTGGAACGCCATCCGCAGATCAATCTGGCGCTGATTTCCGTGCCGGGTGATTACGCCGCCGCCGAGGCGATTAAGGCGCTGCAGCTGGATATGAACGTGATGCTGTTCAGCGATAACGTCAGTCTGGTGTTGGAAAAACAGATCAAGACGCTGGCTCGCGAAAAGAACCGGCTGGTGATGGGGCCCGACTGTGGGACCGCAATCATCAATGGTATGCCGCTGGGCTTCGCTAACGTAGTGACACGTGGCACAGTCGGTGTGGTTGGCGCATCCGGCACCGGCGTGCAGGAAGTCACCTGTCGCGTGGATCACCTCGGCGCAGGCATTTCACAGGCGCTCGGCACCGGTGGCCACGATCTGCATGAAGAGATTGGTGGTATTTCCATGTTGTACGGCCTGGAGATGCTGGCAAACGATCCGCAAACAAAAGTCATCGTACTGATTTCCAAACCGCCTGCCCGTGCCGTGGCAGAACGCATTCTTGAACAGGCCAGCACCTGCGGCAAACCGGTGGTGGTGAATTTCCTCGGTGCACAACCGGCTGATATCACCCATGAGCGCGTTTTTGCAGCAACCACACTGGCAGAAGCGGCCGACATGGCGGTCGCGCTGCTTAACGGCAAACCGTCGGTGACGAAATTGGGTGAAATCATCAATCCAGAGCAATGCCACGCATTACCGGCAACGCGCACCGATATTCGCGGCGTCTTTGCCGGCGGCACCTTCTGCTTTGAAAGCCAGCTGATTTGCCAGCAACAGGGCTTTAGTGCCGCTTCCAATACACCGGTTTCAGGCAACAAGAAACTCGCTGATTTGTGGCGCAGCAGCGGCCATACACTAATCGACATGGGCGATGACGATTTCACTCGTGGTAAACCACACCCGATGATCGACCCGACGCTGCGCAATCAACGCATCGCGGCGGAAATCAGCGACGCCCATACCGCCGTCCTGTTGTTTGACTTAGTGCTCGGCTATGGCGCAGCCGCTGAACCGGCGGCTGAGTTGCTGGAGATCCTCGCACAACATCCGCGTAAAAACTGTCCGCTGTTGGTCGCTCACGTCTGCGGCACCGAAGCCGACCCACAACAACGTTCCCGTCAGATTCAGGCGCTGCGTAACGCCGGTGTATTGGTCGCCGAATGCAACGCGCAGGCGGCACTGTGGGCCAGCCAGATTGCCCGCATTCAGGCAGATAAGAAGGAGGCAAAATAATGAATACATTACTCAATCAGCCACTGTCCGTGGTCAATGCTGGACTTAACAGCTTTGCTGAAAATCTGAAAACCGCCGGTTGCGAGGTAGTACCGCTTAGCTGGCAGCCGCCTGCCCTCGGCGATATCGATGCCGGTCTGAGTCTGGCGCAGTTACTGCGCCATCCGCTGGTCGAAAAAGCCAATGAAGTGGCGTTTGCCCGATATCTGAGCGCGCAACCGGCGTTGGTTGACGTGCTGTCTGCACGCGAAGCGATTCCGGCGATGGCCGCACGTAAATTGATCCTGCACTCCGGCCCGCCGATTGCGTGGCAGGACATGTGCGGCCCGGTCAAAGGCGCGATTATTGGCGCGGTGATGTATGAAGGTTGGGCAACCGGTCATCAGAATGCGGAACAGCTGATTGCGTCCGGGGAAATCGACCTCGAGCCTTGTCATCACTATCACGCCGTCGGCCCGATGGCAGGGATCATCAGTCCGTCGATGCCGCTGTGGGTAATTGAGAACAAAACTAACGGCAGGCGGGCGTTCAGTAATTTCAACGAGGGACTGGGCAAGGTTTTACGCTTTGGCGCGAACAGTGCCGACGTGCTGGAACGCCTGCATTGGATGGCGAAAACGCTGGCTCCGGCGATGAAAGCCGCGGTTAAACACATCGGCGAACTGGAGCTGAAACCACTGATGGCGCAGGCGTTGCACATGGGCGATGAAGTCCACAACCGCAACGCGGCGGCGACCGGTTTACTGATCAAACGTCTGATGCCTGCGCTGCTCGAATGCCAGCTGCCGCTGCAGCAGCTTCAGGGCTGCGTGGCGTTTATTACCGGCAACGATCACTTTTTCCTCAACCTGTCGATGGCCGCCTGCAAAGCCATGATAGATGCCGCCGCCGACGTGCCTTATAGCTCAATGGTCACCGTGATGGCGCGTAACGGCGTCAATTTCGGTATTCGCCTCTCCGGCACCGGCGACCGCTGGTATCAGGCACCGGCGAATCCGGTGGAAGGCCTGTTCTTCCCCGGCTACGGTGTGGAAGATGCCGCCGCCGATCTGGGGGACAGCGCCATCACCGAAACCGCAGGAGTCGGTGGCTTTGCGATGGCGTCGTCTCCGGCCATCGTAAAATTTGTCGGCGGAACGCCAGCCGATGCCTCCAATAACAGCCGGAAAATGCAGTTGATTACGCTCGGCGGCAATCCTGCCTTTACCCTGCCTGCGCTAAATTTCGCCCCGACGGCGGCGGGCATCGACGCCCGTAAAGTCGCCGATCGCGCCATCTTGCCGATCATCAATACCGGCATCGCCCATAAACAGGCGGGCGTCGGGCAGATAGGTGCCGGGATCACCACCGCACCGATGTCTTGCTTTGTCGATGCCCTTCAGGCGCTGGCTCAGGAGATTTCAGCATGAAAAAACCTTTAGCGGTCGTGGCCGTCGGCGGTAACGCGCTGATCGTCAATGAACGGAAAAACAGTATCCCGGATCAATACCAGGCGGTGATCGACAGCGTGCGTCCGGTGGTCGATATGATTGAAGCGGGCTGGGACGTGGTGCTTACCCACGGCAACGGGCCGCAGGTCGGTTTTATCCTGCGCCGCTCGGAGCTGGCGGCCAGCGAAGTTTCACAGGTGCCGCTCGATTACGCGGTTGGCGATACGCAGGGCGCCATCGGTTATATGTTCCAGAAGGCGCTGTTAAACGAGCTGCAACAGCGCGGGATTTCTCGCCCGGTGGTGGCCGTCGTGACGCAGACATTGGTCAGCGCTGAAGACCCGGCGTTCCGGAACCCGAGCAAACCGGTCGGTGCTTTTATGGATCATGCTACAGCGCTGCAACGCCAGCAGGAACTCGGCTGGAGCATTGCCGAAGACGCCGGACGCGGCTGGCGCAGGACAGTACCTTCACCGCTGCCGCTGGATATTCTCGAGCGCGAAACTATCAGCACGCTGCTGGCGCAGGGCTGCATTGCGATTGCCTGCGGCGGCGGCGGTATTCCGGTAGTACGTAATTCCCACCAGCAGCTCGAAGGCGTGGAAGCGGTGATCGATAAAGATCTGGCATCAGCACTTCTGGCCGAACAGCTCAGCGCCGATCTGCTACTGATCCCAACCGGCGTGGAACAGGTCGCCGTGAATTTTGGTACGCCGCAACAGCAGTGGCTGAGCAATCTGAGCGTGGAACAGGCCGAAACGTTCATCCGCGAAGGGCAATTTGGCGCGGGCAGTATGCAGCCGAAAGTCGAAGCCATCGTGAAATTTATCAACAACAGCCAGCAACAGGGAAAAAGTGCCAAAGGGTTGATCACTACCCCGGACGCGATTAAAGCGGCACTCAATCACCACACCGGCACCTGGATTTCTAACATTTAAGGATAAAACGATGGAAAACAATGTACTGCTCGCCGTAAACGGCACACTGATGCGCGGCCTGGAACTGAACCCAAACATGACCAAAGTCGGCGGCGTGTTCGTGCGTGAAGACAGCACCGATGCGCATTACCGTTTATGGACGATTAACGATCGCCATCCGGGCATGATCCGCGTTTCGCAGGGCGGAAATAACGTTAGTCTGGAAATCTGGTCGCTGCCACCGGCGTCGTTCGCCACATTATTAAGCAGTGAACCCGCTGGGCTCTCTATCGGCAAAGTAAAATTACAAAACGGCAGCGAAATGCTCGGCGTACTGGCTGAACCTTGGCTGGTTGAAGGGCAGACTGAGATCACTGGGACCGGCGGCTGGCGTCAATATACCGGGCATCATCACACCGCCTGAATAGGGAAATATAAATATGCGTAAAACAGAAAATACTCCGACTACGGCGTCGGGATTACGTATTGCGATGATTTTACTCGGCATTGCCGTGACGCCGGTCTTGCTATCGTCTTCAAGCCTGGGTAATCAGCTGTCAGGTTCGCAGTTGGTCACGGTGGTCGCACTGGGCGGGATTATCCTGACCCTGCTGGCCGCCATTACTATCTGCGTGGGCGAAAAAGCCCGCCTGCCCACCTACGGCATTGTGAAATATGCCTTCGGCGAGAAAGGCGCGGTGGCGATTAACATTCTGATGGCGGTCAGCCTGTTAGGCTGGATTGCGGTCACCGCCAACATGTTCGGCCACTCAGTACATGATTTGCTGGCGCAGCATGGCCTGGAATTACCGACTTCAATCCTGGTGGCTCTGGGCTGCTGTCTGTTTGTCGCCTCGACGGCATTTGGTTTCGCCGTTCTCGGCAAAATCGCACAGGTGGCGGTGCCGGTAATTGCGCTGGTGCTGTGCTACATCCTGTATGTCGCCACCCACGGAACGGCGCCGGTAATGGAGAGCGTCAGCCAAATGAACACCGGCGTTGCGGTTTCTACCGTGGTCGGCACTATCATCGTTTTAGTCGCAACGCTGCCCGATTTCGGCAGTTTCGTGCATAACCGCAAACATGCCCTGATTGCGGCAGCGGCAGCGTTTCTGGTGGCCTATCCGTTGCTGTACTGGGCGGGGGCGATGCCGAGCGCGCTGAGCGGTCAGGGGTCTTTATTAGGTGCCATGGCCACCTTTGGCGCGGTATTACCAGCTGCCCTGCTGCTGATTTTCGCCTGCATCACCGGTAATGCGGGGAATATGTTCCAGGGTACGCTGGTGGTTTCCACCCTGCTGACCCGCTTCCCAAAATGGCAGATCACCCTGGCGCTTGGCGTACTGTCAGCGATTGTCGGCAGCATGGACATCATGGCGTGGTTCATTCCGTTCCTGCTGTTTTTAGGGGTTGCCACTCCGCCGGTTGCCGGGATTTATATCGCTGATTTCTTCCTGTATCGCCGCAACGGCTATCAGGCAGAAGTTCTGATCCGTGAGCCACAAATCAAGTTACTGACTTTTGTCGCCTGGTTGCTCGGCTCGGCGGTCGGTTTCATGACGGTTAAAGGCATGATGACGCTGACCACAATTCCGTCCGTGGATTCGATTCTGGTGGCCTGTGTTTGTTATGCGTTGTTTAGCCGGATGCAAAACCACTAACCGCGAAAAGGGTAAAATGCGTCATAATTGAGGAAATCCGTCGTCATGACGGATTTCCTTTTTTTTGCGGCAGGAGCGCCTCTGTATGCTGATTTCTGATGAAAGTATTCGTATCGTCCATCTGGTCGCGAAATACCAAAGTATTACCACCGCCGCCGATCAGCTGAATAAAGTCCCTTCTGCCATCAGCTATACCGTCAAAAAGCTCGAAGAAAGCCTCGGCGTGGCGCTGTTTATACGCAAAGGCAACCATATCGAGCTCACCCCGGCGGGACAGTATTTTATCCGCCACAGTCAGACCCTGCTCAGCGATCTCGATGCCCTAAAACGCAACACAGCGCTTATCCACGACGGCGTCGAGCAGGAATTTATCATCGCGGTGAATAACATCGTGCCGATGCCTGTGCTGGTAGATTTTATCAGCGCCTTTGAGCGGACGTTTCCGTCGACGCGGCTGTCGCTGAACGTCGAGGTTTATAACGGCTGCTGGGATGCGCTCTACAGTAAACGGGCCGACCTGGTGATTGGCGCGCCGCATAATGTGCCGGGCAGCGAAGGCGTGATTACCGAAAGTCTGGGACAGCTGGAATGGGATTTCGTCGTCGGACCGCAGCATCCGCTGGCCACCCTGATGCAACCGCTAACTAATACCGAGCTGCGGCAATATCCGGCGGTATGTATCCGCGATACCGCTGTGAATTTCGCACATCAGCAGGCATGGCTGCTCGAAGGCCAGAAACCGTTGTTTGTGCCTGATTTTCCTATCGCTATTTCGCTTATCGAGCGCAATACCGGCATCGGCTATCTACCCCATCATCTGGCCTTACCGCTGCTCAATAACGGCCAGCTTGTGAAAAAACCCATGCTGGAACATAAACATGCGACGCAACTGTTTCTCGCCGCCCGCTCCGACGGCCTGGGTAAAGTCTGTCAGTGGTGTCTCGATTACCTGCTGGATCCGGGTATCAAAGCCGAACTGTGCGGAAAATGACGCGTTTTAATTGATTGAGAATCAACATGCCAAAAATCAAAAGTCAGGAAGCCCTGGTGCGTCAGCGCAAACGCTGGGTAATGCTGGCGGTGCTGGTGGCTCTTATTACAGGAAGCTATCAGTGGTGGAAGCAGGGAAAACTGATTTCCGAAACCTGGAGCCCGAATAAGCAATATGTCGTGCGCGAATACCGGACGTTCGATTTTCTTCCGCGCATGGCCATGCCGGGCGATGGCGGGCATTATTCAGGTTACATCCGGGTGTATAACCGCGACGGTAAGCAGTTCTACGAAGAGTACTCCGACTTGCTCGATTTTATCGAAGGGCCGTTTTGGTCAAATGACGGGGTTTACTGGATGGGCAATGATAATCAGGACATCGTGAGATTGCCGACAACGCCGGTAGAATGAGGTTTTAAGATACAAAAAAGCCGCGACACTGCGCGGCTTTTGTCTTTTTCAGGCGTAATGGAAACCCATTAGCTCCTGATTTTGCGGTAAATAAACAGAACCACAATCGCACCGATTACCGCGACAACGAAGCTGCCGAAGTTGAAACCGTCTACGCGGCCAAAGCCGAAGAAAGTACTGATGTAACCACCCACTACAGCACCGACAACACCCAGTACTACAGTCAGAATGAAACCGCCGCCATCTTTGCCCGGCATGATCCACTTAGCCAGAATACCTGCAATAAGACCAAAGATGATCCAGGATAAAATTCCCATTTTCGACTCCTCCGAATAAATTTCCGTTACCGTGAATATTGTTCAGCCAAGTCGGCCAAACAAAAGCAGAACCTTTAAGATGCTGCGGTCTGGGTGGCAGGTTTATTTTCATGCCCCACGCACAACCCGTTTCTGATACTACCCTGAAAGCGTAGCACTGAATCGACAAACCCGCCAAAAATCAGCAGGAAGGAGAAAATAGCAGCATAAAGTGACGTTGTTTAAGGCTGCGTCAGCATTCAGGGGGTTTCGTCAGGTACACGCACAGGGACGTAAAATTGCGTAAAAAGTAGACCAAATATTTTGAATGACTTACTCAAATCAATCCGTTTTTCATCTCCGCGTATCAGGCCTATTATACCTCCATCGAAAGGCAACCACCTTTCACTCTCACAAACCTGAATGGAATACTTATCATGAAAAACGTCAAAATTTTTGCTGTAGCTGCCACCCTCTCCCTGATTTCTTTCGGTAGCTTCGCGGCTCAGCAGGTCACTCAGCCATCCGGTGACATGCAGAAAATCGGTGTTATCTCCGCCGCTAACTCCACTACCCTGAGTGGCCTGGAAGCGAAACTGTCACAGCAGGCGAAAGATGCCGGTGCGTCTTCTTACCGCATCATCTCCGTGACCGGTAACAACAAACTGCACGCTGACGCTGAAATCTACAAATAATCGTCACGCCGGATCATCGCTCCGATAAAACCCGCTGAAAAGCCTGTGGAAGCTCATCTTCCACAGGCTTTTTTTTGGTTTCGGCTTCATTGGAAACTTCCTGCACGATTGTCTATTCTGGATTGCCGACACTTATAAGGAATCCTGTCATGAAGACCCGTCTCACCCATACACCGTCCCCCGAAGACCTTGAAGAAATCAAAACAGAACTGCGTAATTTCAACAGCAACTTTATTCACAGGCCAACACTCCGTGAGTTAGGCGTATTTGTTGAAGATGAGAACGGCAAGAAGCAGGCCGGGATTGTGGCTGAAACTGTCGGAAAGTGGATGTACATTCAGATGTTGTGGGTTGATGAGTCACTGCGCGGGAAAGATGTCGGCACGCAACTGATTACCGAAGCGGAAGAAGAAGCCAAAGCGCGTGGCTGCCGGTATTCACTGGTTGATACCTTCAGTTTTCAGGCGCGTCCGTTTTATGAACGTATGGGATATAACGTGCAGATGGCACTGGAAGATTACATCGATGACTCCCGTGCGCCGGAGGATGCACCTTCAACCCATACGCGCTTTTTCCTGACCAAATCTCTGTAATCTGCTTTTTCGCGCAGTCAGTTTTTCGGCTGACTGCGCCCTTCATTTTATTTCTTCGCTGATAACGCCAGCCATTCTAAAACTGAAGGTCTTTGCCATTGCGCCTCGGCGTAAGCGGCGAGTTTTTCCGGCATCGGATCGCCGTTTATATGCAGACGGTTCAGCATCAGCGCCAGATCCACATCCGCAATACTCCATTCACCAAACAAATGCGTTTTATCACCGAGCAGACGCTCAGCGGCGGCGTAAAGTTTTTCGGCGGCCTGCTGACCTTTGGCGGACAGCGCCGGACGTTTCGCACCGGCAAACACCACTTCAGTCGAACGTTCTTCACGGACAGGCATCAGATCGCTGCGCAGCCACGCCTGAACTTCGCGGGCCTTGGCGCGGTTTTCCGGATCGAGCGGATAAATCGCCGGAAACGTCGGCGCGGGGAACAGCTCATCAACATATTCGTCAATCGCAGAAGATTCAGATAAGACAAAAGTGCCATTGGTGAGCGTCGGCACGCGGCGGGTGACGGAAATCGCCGAATACGTTTCCTTCAGGTTCTCCGCTTCGGCCAGATCGACGGTTTCCAGTTCAAACGGAATGCCTTTTTCAGTCAACGCGACAAAGGCTGACATCACGTAAGGACTGAAATAATTGGCGTCGGAATATAAAATCAGCGAAGGCTGGCTCATGACGAACTCCTGAAGAAATAAAGCAAAAGGATAAAAAACATAGCGCAGAAAAGGGGATGTGTCGTCAGAAAAAGCCTTCTCCCCGGCGGGAGAAGGCGGTGTAAATCATTATTTCAGCCGGAACACCTGCACGATTTCGTTGAGGCGGCGTGCCTGATCTTCAAGCGAAGCCGAGGCGGCAGAGGCCTGCTGCACCAGCGCGGAGTTTTGCTGGGTGACGCCGTCCATCTCATGCACCGCCTGCGTGACCTGAGTGATACCGCGCGACTGCTCGTCGGAGGCCGAGACGATTTCACTCATGATGTCGCGCACGTCGGTGATCGCTTTCATGATCTCTTTCATCGTCTCACCGGCATTTTTTACCAGCCCGACACCGTGATCGACGCGTGAGGTCGATTCCGCGATCAGTGCGGAAATCTCTTTTACCGCGTCGGCGCTGCGCTGCGCCAGACTGCGCACTTCCGCTGCAACTACCGCGAATCCGCGCCCCTGTTCGCCTGCGCGGGCGGCTTCAACCGCCGCGTTCAGCGCCAGAATATTGGTCTGAAACGCGATGCCGTTGATAACGGAAGTAATGTCAGCAATGCGACGCGAACTGTCGTCAATCTCGCCCATAATTCCCACAACGTCGGACATAATGCTATTCCCCTTTCCGGCAATCGTGGTGGCGTTTTCGGTCAGCTCGGTAGCAACGTGCGCGTTGTCAGCGTTTTGTTTTACCGTAGCGGTCAGCTGTTCCATGCTGGCGGCGGTTTCTTCCAGCGCGGCGGCCTGCTGCTCGGTTCGCGAAGCCAGGTCGATATTCCCCGCCGCAATCTGCGACGCCCCGCTGCCGACGGCGTGACTGGTGGAAATAATGTCAGTCACCACGTGCCTCAGCTGCGCCTGCATGGTTTGCAGCGCGAAGAAGATACTGGTGCGGTCATTTTTCTGCGTCACAATCGGATGCGTTAAATCGCCGTCGGCCACCGTCAGCGCAATTTTCGCGGCATCTGCCGGTTCACCGCCGACCGGGCGCAGCACTTTGCGGGTGAAAATAATGCTCAACACGGCAAACACTACGACGATGCTTAATACCATCAGCACCAGCGCGGAATACAACTGCCGCGTGCTCTCTTTCATCACCGCATTGACCGGCGCCACAATCCCCAGCATCCACGGCGTACCGGTATTGCCAATCTGAATCGGCACAAATTCGGCAAAGGCTTTTTCGCCCAGTATGGGATCCTGCTGCTCACTGCTAAAAAATGCGCCGGTCTGGATGCTTTTCAGCAACGGCGCATCGTTTTCCAGTTTTTTCGTCACCTGATCTTTTTGCGGCGAGGAAATGTAATTACCGGACTGCGAAAACAGCATCGCATAGCCGGTGCCCTGATAGGGTTTGATGCCGTTGACCATGGTCTGCAAAGTTTGCAGCGAGAAATCCGCCGTAACCGATCCCAGGAATTTGCCCTCGACGATGATAGGCACGGCAATCGAAGTCAGCAGTGTATTGACGCCGTTGTACGGATAGCTATAAGGCTCGAGTATCACCTCTTTTTTCAGCTTACGCGGCAGCAGATAATAATCGCCGCTGCCCGGCGTTTCGTAATCGGTCAGGTTATGCAGCACGACGTTGCCGCTGGTGTCGCGGTCAACATAACGGACATAGCGACCGTCCGGATCCTGCCCCGGCTGGGCGGCTAACTCGTCATCTTTGCCATCAAACGCGTCCGGCTCCCACGCCAGCGACATAGAGAGGAAATCCGGGTGATTTTTTAGCGCGTTTTGCAACAATGTATCGGCCAGTTTGCGGTCGGCGTGTCCGGCTTCGCGCAGGCTCAGCATGCTCTGCCCCAGATCGCGGGCGGCATAGAGTGCAGTATCGAGTTTCTGACGGGCAAGATAACCGTCGGTGTTGGCGGTCTGCTGAAGATAACGGCGGGCGATATCACGTTGCTGATTGGCGGACTGCCAGCTCAGCAAACCGACCGTAATGATGTAACCCAGACTGATGGTCAGCAGCCCGACAATCAGCATCAGCGTGCGGGTGCGCATCGCCTTTCTTTGCTGTGTTTTTTGCTTCTTTGGCGCAGCCGTGGCCGCAGGTGAGAACGCCTGACTCTGACTCATAAAACTCCCCGGAACAGTCAACGTGCTGTGAAAAACTCACTGTAGAAAATGGGTTATCTGTCCCTGATACATGTCCTCTGCGGATGAGCAGGAATTCCGTTATCGTCTGAATTATCGGCACAGACCGGAGATGCTTTAGCCAAAACGGGTAAAATCCTCCCCGAAAAGATAAACGTTCGCATCCTGCCCACGTCTCCCTATACTGCTGTTATGTCGGCTAATTCAGACCTGTTCAGGAAACTCCTATGAAGTCATGGCTTTTACCTCTGCTGTTACTTGTGCCGCTGTGCTCGCAGGCGGCATCGACGCCGAAAGAAATCAAAACCCGCTTTAACCAGTTTAAGGTGGGCGATAAGACCATTTGCCTGGATGACGTGACCTACGCCAACAACAACAAAATGAAGGTGATCGAGAACGGTTTTGTGGTGTCTAAACGCAAAAACGTGCTGGTTTACCAAAGCAATACGCTGTTTTTGCTGGGCAATGAGGTGACGGTAAATATCAAAGCGATCATCGAAAGCCGGATTGGCAAAACGTCGTTCAGCAATCAGTTTAAGCAGGCGATGATTCAGGTCGAAGGGCTGGACGATCCGACGCGCGCCGGTGAGAAAGCCAAAATCATTCAGTCTTTCCAGGAAGTGGTGGCGGATAAAGACAATCAGACGCCGTACAGTTCGGTAGCGCTGACCGACAACGGCTACATCATCACGCAGGCGGAAAGCCATTCGACCACCATCAGCGAATGCTATGTGACGCCGTATAAAAAACCGGAAATCATTAAATAACGCAGAGGGAAAGGATGACTGTATTAATGCCCATGAGCGCCACGTTCTTTGAGGAATTCGCAGAGCAGCTGGCAATAGATTACGCCGAAGAAAATGTGACAGCCGGTTTGTGGCTGGAAGAGACGGCCCTTGAACGCGCGCGAAGTTCAACGCAGAACGCGCTGCCGCAGGGCATCAACACGCCCGATCATTATCTGTTTGAAATTAAAGCCGACGAACAAAGCGAAACCGCCGGCTATCTGTGGTTTGCCAACGTGGAACGGTACGGCGTGCGCAGCGCGTTTGTGTATGAGCTGACGGTTTATCCGCAATTTCGCCGTCAGGGACATGCCGCCGCCGCGTTTCGTCTGATGGAGGAACGCCTGCGCCAACTCGGCAGTGTAGCGATCGAACTGAATGTTTTCGCCAGCAATCCGGGCGCACAGGCGTTGTACGCCAGCCTGGGTTACGTCACCACCAAAATGAACATGCGCAAACCGCTTTAACGGATATATTTCATAAAGTTGGTCGGCTGCCCAACCCGGTCATACAGTTTGCGCGCGGTGTGGTTGGTGGTTTGCGTCATCCAGTACACGTTGGCTTTGCCGTTCTCGTCGGCGTAAGCGTACACCGCTTCAATCAGCTTCTGCCCGATCCCCAGATTGCGCGCGCTGTCATCGACATATAAATCCTGCAGGTATACCACCTGATTCATATGCCAGCCGTGATCGTGATTCAGGCAGTTCACCAGCCCGACCAGTTTCCCCTGATATTCCGCCAAAAAGCCAAACATACCCGCGTAGTTCGGGTCCGAAAGACGCTGGAACGTGAAATCAAACTGCGAAGGGTCGAGCCTTGACTGATAAAAATCGAGATAATCGCGCCACAGCGTTTCCCAGCCTTCACGGTCAGCGGATGTTAATGGGCGAATAACAATGTGATCAGATTGGCTCATGGGCTTTCTCTCTGTTAAATATAAGTAATCTCCATGCAGTTTATTGCAACTGTCGTTCTTTTCGCCAGAAGGATTTTTCAGCCATGTCGTCACGTTTCAACGTCAGGGATCTCACGTTTTCGGCGGTGATCGCCGGATTTGTTGCCGTATTAGTCGGATATACCAGCTCAGCGGCGATTATCTTTCAGGCGGCAGAGGCGGCAGGTGCCACTGCGGGGCAGATTGGCGGCTGGCTGAGCATGCTCGGCCTGGGAATGGGCGTCACCAGCATCGGTTTATCATTGTATTACCGCACGCCGGTGGTGACCGCGTGGTCGACGCCCGGCGCGGCGCTGCTGGTCACCAGCCTGCCCGGTACCTCGATCAACGAAGCGATTGGCGTTTTCGTGTTTGCTAGCGGGCTGATTCTGCTGTGCGGCGTCACCGGATTATTCGCCAGACTGATGCATTACATTCCACAGGCGCTCTCGGCCGCAATGCTCGGCGGGATCCTGTTGCGGTTCGGGCTGAACGCCTTCACGTCACTGCAAAGCAATTTCGCGCTGGCGGGAACGATGTGCCTGGTTTATCTGCTGGCGAAACGCGCCCTGCCCCGTTACGCAGTGGTGCTCGCGCTGGCCGCAGGGCTTATCGTCGCCGGATTACAGGGCAATATCGCGCTGCACGGCCAGACGCTGACCTTTGCCACGCCGGAGTTTGTGATGCCGCATTTCACGCTCTCCTCGATTATCGGTATCGGAATTCCTTTCTTTGTGGTGACGATGGCGTCGCAAAACGCACCCGGCATTGCCACGCTGAAAGCGCACGGTTACAACCTGCCGGTTTCACCGTTGATTTCCTGGACAGCGCTGACTGCGTTGATTTTGGCACCGTTCGGCGGTTTTACCATCTGTATCGCCGCCATTACCGCCGCGATTTGTATGGGCGAGGATATTCATCCCGATCCGAAAAAGCGTTATATGGCCGCGGTCGCGGCGGGCGTGTTTTATCTGATTG
This sequence comes from Rahnella inusitata, assembly GCF_965118895.1. Lineage (GTDB taxonomy): Bacteria > Pseudomonadota > Gammaproteobacteria > Enterobacterales > Enterobacteriaceae > Rahnella > Rahnella inusitata_A. Next base: position 106,690 of record NZ_CBCPJJ010000014.1, on the reverse strand, counting down.
CCGGAGTGTTTGGCGGGTCGATTGGCATGGTCTTTACCGCGCTGCCTGAAGCGCTGATCCACACCATCGCTGGTCTGGCGCTGCTCGGCACGATTGCCGGGAGTTTGTATCGCGCGCTGGAAAACGAACATCAGCGCGACGCGGCAATCATTACGTTTCTGATCACCGCGTCCGGCGTGACGTTGCTGGGCGTAGGATCGGCATTCTGGGGGCTGCTCGGCGGCGTGATCACCCATCTGATCCTCAGTATTCCTGCGCGAAAAAGATGAGTCCGTTCAAGTTATGGGTAACAGGTTTTCGTAACACGGCACAAAGTGATGGCGATCACATTTTTCACCGCCCAAACGCTCTTTACTGGGGATAATCAGGCAACACACGCCCCCTTTAAAGAGCGAGAAATCCATGACTACTGCCACGCAATCCTGCGTCGTGACCGGAAAAAAAGACGTTTCGGTCATCGACCAGACAATTGATTACACAGGCCAGGGCACTTTGGTGAAAATTACCCGCGGCGGCATCTGCGGCTCCGATCTGCATTACTACGAACACGGCGCAGTCGGTGATTTCAAAGTGCGCGAAGCGATGGTGCTCGGCCATGAAGTGGTCGGCGTGGTGGAGAAATCTGACAACCCGCGTTTACAGCCTGGCCAGAAAGTGGCGCTCAACCCAAGCAAGCCGTGCAAAACCTGTAAATACTGCCTGTCCGGCGACGAAAACCAATGCACGACGATGAAATTTTTCGGCAGCGCGATGTATTTCCCGCACATCAACGGCGCGTTTACCCAATACAAAATCGTCGACAGCGATCAGTGCATTCCGTACGACAATCAGGTCAGTGACCGGCTGATGGTGTTCGCCGAACCGCTGGCCGTTGCTATTCACGCGGTGAATCAGGCCGGTGATGTGCGTGGCAAAACGGTATTCGTGTCCGGCGTCGGGCCAATTGGCTGCCTGATTGTACTGGCGGCGCAAGCCCAGGGCGCGGCACAGATTGTCGTGACGGATCCGAGCGAACGCTGCCGCACGCTGGCACTCGCCGTCGGTGCCGACAAAGCGCTGGACGCCGCACAGGGCGATTTCACCGCGTATCAGGCCGAAAAAGGCTTTTTCGATGTATCCTTCGACGCTTCCGGCCACCCTTCATCCATCCGCCGCTGTCTGGAAGTCACCCGCGCGCGCGGTACGCTGGTCCAGGTCGGGATGGGGCCGGTGGTCAATGAATTTCCGCTGATGATGCTGATTGCCAAAGAAATTAACTGGGTCGGCAGCTTCCGCTTCACCGAAGAGTTCAACACGGCAGTGGAATGGCTGGCGAATAAAACCGTCGATCCGATGCCATTGCTCTCCGCTGAATTCCCGCAGGGTGATTTACTGGAAGCGCTGGAGTTTGCACTGGATAAATCCAAAGCCTCAAAAGTGCAGCTGGTTTTCTAACCTGCATTTTTCCGGTCTGCCACGCAACTCACAATATCAAAACACCGTTTCAATTTATGATGTCCTCTGATTTTTTTTCTCAGAGGACATTTGCATGATGGTAACGGACAACGCAAAAAAGCAGGTCGCACTCCTGCTGGCAGACGGATTTGAAGAAGGTGAAGCGGTAATTGTGCTCGATATTCTCGAACGGCTGGAGATTCAGGTCACCACGCTGGCGTGCCAGAAAAGTCAGACGCTGCGCAGTTATCACGGCATTCAGATGCAGGCCAATGAATTGCTGAGCGCGCAGGGCGATCGCCTGTTTGACGCGGTGGTGATGCCCGGTGGCCCGGAAGGTTCCGTGGCGCTGGCGGCCAGCGGAGAGGTGGTGGAGTTTGTCCGTCGCCACGACGAGGCCGGTAAACTGATTTGTCCGCTGTGTTCCGCCGCTGCGCGCGTGCTCGGCGGCAACGGCCTGTTGAAAGGCCGCCGCTATGTGTGCTCCGGCGATTTATACAAAGATGTCAAAGACGGCGTTTACGTGAATCAGTCCTTCGTCGAAGACGGCAATCTGCTGAGCGGCAAAGGATTAGGACTGGCATTCGATTTCGCCTTCCAGCTGGCCTACCGCCTGACCGGCAACGCCGAAGCTACAGATTTCCAGGCCGACCACATCGATTATCACCACTGGCGCGCTAACCAGAAAATCTGATTGTTTTCAGCGGACGGCGCAGGTCGTCCGCTGTGGTCAGCATCGTGTCCGTTTTTGGCATTCCCCCGCATCTTTTTCAGGCGCACACTGGTTTCATGCTCACCAGATGGAGTCCGAAAATGACAAAAAGCGCCCTGTTAAATATCGACGTTCAACGTTCGTTTGAACATAAAGAGTTCTGGCAGAAAGACGATCTTCCGGCATTTCAGCACGCCCTGACCCGCCTGATCGACGGCTGCCAGACGCGAAATGTTCCGGTCGTGGATGTGTTCCACGTTAACGCGGAAGGCGTATTCTCACTGGCGTCCGGGCTGGTCACGCCAATGACATTCCTCAGCCATACGCCGCAAAAAACCGTTCACAAAAATGTCCACAACGCGTTGCTGGAGTCCGGGCTGGACGCCTGGCTGCGCGAGAAAGGCATTACACATCTGATTATCGCCGGAATGCGCACCGAACAGTGCTGCGAGACCACGACGCGCGTGGCGTCGGATATCGGCTATAAGGTGACGTTCGTGACCGAAGCGACGATGACGTTCCCGATGACGCACGCCAGCGGGGAGGTGTTCTCCGCCGATTCAATCAAACGTCATACCGAGCTGGTGCTGGCCGACCGCTTTGCCACTATCACTAACGTGGACGGCGCGCTGGCGGAACTCGACCGGGCTGTGTGAAGATACGCTTTTGTGCGAACGGGTAAATGAAACGATATGCAGCGAAATGTCTACTTTGTGACGCTACCGGGCGTGATGTCGTTAGATCTGACTGGCCCGGCAGAAGCGCTGCGGCTGGCCGGACAATTTCAGCTGCATTACATCGGTCCGCAGGCGGAAGTGACGATGTCCACCGGGTTGACGGTGTCCCATTTGCAGCCACTCCCCGACACCCTGCCGCAGGGCAGTATTTTGATCATGCCAGGCGTGACCGAAACGGTGGAAAATTTTTCCTCACCGGTCGCGCAGACCACCTGTAACTGGCTGCGTCAGCAAAAAAGTGCTATCGAACAAGGCCATGTCACGCTGGTATGCATCTGCTCGGGCAGCCTGCTGGCCGGAAAAGCCGGGCTGCTGGACGGTTATCAGTGTACGACGCATCACGACGTGATCGACCGTTTACGTCAGCAGGTGCCTGCCGCGCAGGTAAAAGATAACCGGATATTTGTTGAAGACCGCTTCGTACTGACCAGTGCCGGCATCAGCGCCGGTATCGATCTGGCGTTACATCTCATCGCCACGCATTCAGGGCCACAGGCCGCGCTGGACGTCGCCCGCGAAATGGTGGTTTATTTCCGCCGCGCCGGTGATGATCCGCAACTCTCCCCGTGGCTGCGCTACCGCAATCACCTGCACCCCGCCGTTCACCGCGCACAAAACCTGATGGCCGCCGAACCTGAATCGCCGTGGCAGGTGGAAGACGTCGCCGCCCGGTCCCATATCAGCAGCCGCCACCTGACGCGCCTGTTCCGTCAGCATCTGGGCATCAGCGTGCGTGATTACCATGAGCAGCTGCGTATCGCCATCACCCAGCAGCGCATTCAGCAAGGCGCAGGCATTGAAAAAGCCGCGCTGGCCGCCGGATTTTCATCTGCAAGGCAATTCAGGCGGGCGCAGGAACGGTGGGAATGAGTGGAAGACCGGTTGCAAATTAAGCGGGTAGTGAGTAAAATTTTACCCGCTGACGATTTGTGGGACTGAATAGCTGAGCTAAACAGTACGTCAGTGTCTGCCTTCAAAGGCCGCTGGCCGTGCCGCGATAAGAAAGTTTTCTAAAGACCTCCACCTGATAGTGCAGGAAATGACAAAAAAGCGACGCTAAGTCGCTTTTTTGCTATCTGCGCCTTGTCGGCAGTTTTAATCCATTGAGTCTTGCATCAAATATATGCCAAAAGCTAAACCGGCCTGTGGTTCCCACCGGCGCTGCCCATTTTTCCAAAGGATATGCAGTAGTCACTTTTAAACGTATTTCACTGCAGGGATGCTGGCTTTGGGTTATTTCAAAAAATAAACGATAATCCACGCCCATAAAATATTCTTCAAGATAGAAAAAGTTTCATGGTGTTGATGCAATGTTCTGCCGAGTATTGCATTGTCATTAATAAGCTTAATAACAAGTTCAGGTAAATGCTTTGAGCAAGAATAACGTTCATGGCAAAAATAACGTTTATGACGCCCGATACTATAGGGATAAACCCAATTTTCGGACACTGCCGTATGTGCCGTAAAACAATGATCACTAAAAATAATAAATACGCGGATACTACGGGAAGCGAAATGACTACTGGCAGGCCTCACGGCAGTCAGAGTTGTGGCCCTAAGGTGGTCCAGCACGTAGCGAACACCGTTAATTTCAAAGGGTGGCCATAGGTTCATCGTCATATGCTCAAATAAATGAGGCAAAATAGTAACTGTGTCTTTCACGTAAATATAATGAAATATACAAATCGAAATGACTTCGAATTTAGTATCTAAGATAGATTATTACTGAAACTCATTTTTAACTTTAAATATAACAATCAATAATTAAACACGAATCAATAATATAGTTAAGATAGATTCACGAGGTAAATTAATTTCAGTTTACCCTCAGCTCACCCACTTCCGCCGATCGATTTTCGCTAATAACATCGCCAGCCCTAATCCACCGCCCAAACCGCAGATAAACAGGTACGCGACGTTAAGCAGCGGAAACTGTGGTAAATCGAGGTGACGGCTACGCAGGGCAATAATGATCAATGCGTGAAAGCCGTAGATAGCCAGAGAATGCCGGGAGATCAAGCTAAATCCCGGCAGGATGCTGTTTGATAGCGCATTTTTAAATGTCACAAATAGCGCCATCGCCGAGATAAACACCAGCGGGCCACTGTAGACGTAAAAGGTGTCGGCGAAGTTCTGGTTGATCTGCATCTGCCGGTAAGTGCCTGCGGCGATGGCCAGTGTGCTGAGAACGAAAATAGCGGCGGCGGCCAGCGTGATGCCAGATTTTCGGGTGTCGAGCTGGCTGATGGCGCGTCCCATCAGGGCGTAGAGGACGTAATAAAACGTATCGCCGCCGATATACAGATCCAGCGGTAAAAGATGGATTTTCTGCCAGTTCAGCGCCGGCAGTTGCGGATTCGCCAGTACGCCGAGCAGGATACCGGCAATCAGCAAATATTTTCCGGAGACTGCTTTGACGTGAATCAGCGGGGAAAGCAGATAAATTACGATGATGGCGTAGAAAAACCAAAGGTGATAAAACACCGGTTTTTCCACTATCAGCCGCAGAGACGGCCAAAACCCGATTTTTGTCATGGTGAGAATGTAGAGCAGCGAGACAGCGCTGTAGAACAACAGGCAGAGCGTTACGCGCAGAAAATGCCGTTTTTGTGCGCTTCTCTCGCCAAAAAACAGCGCCCCGGAAATCATGAAGAACAGCGGCACGCAAACACGCGACGCCGAATTAAGCAGGTTTGCCACCGTCCACTCCGCGGTATGTACCGCCGCGAAATTTACCACCAGCGAGGTGCTGGCGTGGACCATCACTACCATCATGCAGGCGAGCGCGCGCAGATTATCTATCCAGCTTATTTTTTCGCTCATGACCCGCAAATTCCTTCCCGTTGATGTGGTGTTTGCAGCCTATCCAGCTTTCAGACGGCTAACAAGGCAAAAGTACCATTCTCAGATTGTGCTGAAGGTGAATCCGAGGATTGCACCGCGCTCAAAAAATGGGCAAAATAGCCAACATTACTGCCTCGCTTGCGAAACCCGCCCGGACAGTCTCTACTATTTCGCTAATTTTCAAACAATTAGCCTCAGTCTGTGAAATAACAAAAATGCATAATTCTCCAAATACTGCGTCCCTTCTGGGGCGGCAGGCGCTTCTGTTCCCTCTGTGTCTGGTGCTGTTCGAATTCGCGACCTATATCGGCAACGATATGATCCAACCGGGCATGCTGGCTGTCGTGGCCAATTTCAACGCCGGTGAAGAGTGGGTGCCTACCTCGATGACCGCGTATCTTGCCGGCGGGATGTTCCTGCAATGGCTGCTCGGGCCACTGTCTGACCGCCGCGGACGTCGTCCGGTCATGCTTACCGGCGTCATCTTTTTTATCATCACCTGCCTGGCGATTTTGTTCGTGCAGAACATTGAACAGTTTATGGTGATGCGTTTTCTGCAAGGCATCAGCCTGTGCTTTATCGGCGCGGTGGGTTACGCCGCGATACAGGAATCCTTCGAGGAATCGGTGTGCATTAAAATCACTGCGATGATGGCAAACGTGGCGTTGATAGCCCCGCTGCTCGGCCCGCTGGCCGGTGCTGCGTTGATCCACGTCGCGCCGTGGCAACTAATGTTCGTGATTTTCGCCGCGCTCGCCGCCATTGCGCTATGGGGTCTGTGGAAATCGATGCCAGAAACCGCATCGCGCCTTGGCGAACCGTTCTCCATGCCAAGCCTGCTGCGCGATTACAAACACGTGCTGAAGAACCGTCAGTTCGTGTGCGGCGCGCTGGCGATTGGCTTTGCCAGCCTGCCGCTGCTGACGTGGATCGCACAATCGCCGGTGATTTTGATCAGTGGTGAAGGGCTTTCGACCTACGATTACGGCCTGTTGCAGGTGCCGATTTTCGGTGCGCTGATCGTCGGTAACGTCACGCTGGCGCGTCTGACCGGAAAACGCACGGTGGAATATTTGATCAAACTGGGCGCGGGTCCGATGGTGTTCGGCCTGCTGATCGCCGCCGCCGCGACAGTGGTCTCCTCTCACGCCTATCTGTGGATGACCGCCGGTCTGAGCCTGTATGCTTTTGGGATCGGTGTGGCAAACGCCGGTCTGTACCGCCTGACATTGTTCTCCAGCGACATGAGCAAAGGCACGGTTTCTGCGGCGATGGGTGTCATCAGCATGATGATTTTCACACTTGGGATAGAGCTTGCGAAAGTGGCTTACGTTGAAGGCGGTGCGGGAATGTTCAATATGTTCAACCTGTTAAGCGGCCTTTCGTGGCTGGCGCTGGTGGTGTTTTTCCTGCGCAGCCGTCAGGTAGTAATGCCGCCGAATGGCGTGATTTGATTTCGTTCTGAGTCGCCATTAATACCCCACCCCTCCCCTTCGCAGGGGAGGGAGCAGATCGCGTTTTTGCTCCTCCCCCTGCGAAGGGGGAGGCCGGGAGGGGGTTTAGCAGACTGCCCGGTGCTTAGAATAACCCCATCGGTTTGCTTGAATAGGAAACGAGTAAACATTTCGTTTGCTGATAGTGATCCAACATCATTTTATGCGTTTCACGGCCAAGGCCTGACTGCTTGTAGCCACCGAAGGCGGCGTGCGCCGGATAGGCGTGGTAGCAGTTGGTCCAGACGCGTCCCGCCTGAATGTTTCGCCCCATGTGATACGCCACGTTGCCGTCGCGGCTCCAGACGCCCGCCCCCAACCCGTAGGCGGTATCGTTGGCAATTTGCAGCGCTTCATCCATATCTTTAAATGTCGTCACCGCCAGCACCGGTCCGAAGATTTCCTCCTGGAAGACGCGCATGTTGTTTTTACCCAGCAGGATGGTCGGTTGCAGGTAATAACCTTCGTTGAGCGAGCCTTCCAGCTTTTTCTTCGCGCCGCCGGTCAGCACTTCCGCGCCCTCTTTTTTACCGATTTCAATGTAGTCCAGAATGGTTTTCATCTGTCCGGCAGAGACCTGCGCGCCCATCTGCGTTTCCATATCCAGCGGGTTGCCGGTTTTGATGGCCTCGACGCGCTTAATCGCACGCTCCATGAAGCGTTCATAGATGGATTCCTGCACCAGCGCGCGGCTCGGACAGGTACAGACTTCACCCTGATTAAAGGCAAACAGCGCGAAGCCTTCCAGCGCTTTGTCGAAGAACTCGTCTTCTTTATCCATCACATCAGCGAAGAAAATATTTGGCGATTTCCCCCCCAGCTCCAGCGTGGCCGGGATCAGATTCTGCGCGGCGTAACCGGCAATTTGCTGGCCGACTTCGGTCGAACCGGTGAACGCGACTTTGGCAATACGTTTGGAGGTGGCCAGATATTCGCCAATTTCGCCGCCCGCGCCGTTGACCACGTTGATGACGCCCGGCGGCAGAATGTCCTGCACCAGCTCCATCAGCAGCAGTACGGAAAGCGGCGTGAGTTTAGCCGGTTTGAGAACAATGCAGTTACCGGCAGCCAGCGCCGGTGCCATTTTCCAGCAGGCCATCAGCAGCGGGAAGTTCCACGGGATGATTTGCGCCACGACGCCCAGAGGTTCATGGAAATGGTAAGCGACAGTTTCGCTGTCGATTTCGCTGATCCCCCCTTCCTGTGCGCGGATGCAGGACGCGAAATAGCGGAAATGATCGATAGCCAGCGGAACGTCCGCACCGCTGGTTTCGCGGATCGGTTTTCCGTTATCCCAGGTTTCGGCGTTAGCCAGCAGTTCGATGTTTTGTTCCATGCGATCGGCGACTTTAAGCAGTAAATTCGCCCGCTGCTGCACCGGCATTTTGCCCCATTCCCCTTTGGCATTATGCGCGGCAACCAGCGCCAGCTCGATATCGTCGGTGCTGGAACTCGCCACTTTGCACAGCACTTCGCCGGTCACCGGCGTCAGATTGTCGTAATACTCATTTTTCACCGGCGCGACCCATTCACCGCCAATGAAGTTTTCGTATTGTTTTTTGAGTTTGAGCGGGAAACCGTATTCTTCCGGTTTGACGGCATGAGGATTTTTATCATAAGCCATGATGGGACTCCTTTATGCAGCAGGTTTTAGCAATGCGCTGCATAAAGCGTAGGCCGTGGACGCTTATCCGGTGGGATGTAAAGAGAACTCTTCGAGCGGCCTCACACCTTTTTCACTGCAAAGCTGGCAGTACCGCCTCCGGGGGGTGTAGTGCGCGCAAAACTCTCGCGCTGGAACAGGCGTTCGACCAGTTTAATCAGCTCCGGACGCTCGACACACCAGCCCGGTGCGATACGGCGAAAGTTGATGTATCCCAGCGAACAGGCGACGGCAATATCGGCCACGTTAAGGCTTTGAGAATTGAGCAACGTGCGTTTCCCGGCGAGTTTTTCCAGCGCGTCCAGCCCACGCAGCAGCTTTTCACGCTGACGCAAAACCCAGGCTTCGTTACGTTTATCCGGATCGCGACGGCCTTCCAGTACCAGCGCCACGGCGGCGTCGGTCACGCCATCGGCCAGCGCTTCGATTTGCTTCACCCGCAGGGCTTCCAGTGGCTGCCACGGCAACAACGTCGGGGCGACGTTCAATAGCTCGATGAACTGAACAATGATCGGGGAATCGTAAAACACTTCGCCCTCGTCGGTAACCAGCGCGGGCACTTTCCCAAGGGGATTGAACTGGGTGATTTTGCAGCCCGGCTCATGGGGGATGTCATTGATAAAATCGAACGGGATGCCCTTTTCCAGCAACATCACGGAAATTTTTCGCACATACGGGCTGGTATAGCTGCCGATCAACTTCATCAGACCCTCCACTTTTCACCGGAACCTCTATTAAACCTAGCAGCCGCACGCCTTTCTTTCCATCACGCGGCGGCTGCCAGATTCAGAGATTACTGCGCGGGAAACAGAAACGGATTGATGCCGCTGCCGGTGAAGCCCTTGTCTTCCATACGATCGTCTAACAACAGCGTGGCGAGATCGTCCGCAACCGCCTCGGCCTGCGGATCTTTTTCCTGATAGATGACTTTCAGATAAGCGCCGCAGTCGTCGCAGGTTTCGGCCTTCACCGCTGCCTGTTCATTCTCAACGGAACCGTCCGTCACAGACCAGTAGTGCAGATTACCCATCTCGTCGCAGTTGCTGCATTTGGCGCGCACGACGTGCCATTCGCTTTCGCACAGATTGCAGTGCAGATAACGCAGGCCGCTGATCGTGCCCATCGCGATCACCCCGGAGACCGGCACGCTGCCGCAAACCGGACAGAACTGACGGTTTTCGCCGTAATCTGCGCGCCCGACGCCATGCAGCTGCGCTGCCATTTGCGCCCAGTAGAGCGAAAGCGCGGCCCAGATAAATGGCGCTTTATCAGCAGGAACGTGCGTGAAATCCTGATTCAGCAACTGCGTCGCCATCATTTCGCGTTGCAGACTGGGTGCATGTTCAAGGCGTCCAAGCACGGCCTGTACCGGGCCGGAGGACTGCGGTTTGAGCACGACGATCAGCGCGTCCAGCAACCGCAGCCAGTGCGGAGTACGGGGAAACAAATGGCAATCGAGCGGCGGTTTTCCAGCGGCTTTTTGCAATTCTTCGCTGAGATCGATATTCAGCGGAAACTCCGTCAGCACACGTTGCTGCGCTTCGCACACCGACGCGGCAAAGTTCAAATACCCGTCCAGCGGGCTGTCTTCTGCCAGCTTGCGCAGACGATCGGCGCGGTGCTGATACAGGGTTTTGAGGTTGGCGAACAGCACCGGCGGGATGTTTCCCGCCGTTTTTTTGCCGTCGGCCAGTTGGTCCTGCGGGACAATCTGGATGCTCATCCGGCTTTCCTCTCGTCTTCGTCTTTTTGCTTCTGCTTCGCCAGCTCTTCGCGATACCAGCGTGGATGGTGGTACTTCGCCCAGGATGCCGGCACTTTACCGCCGGTCATCGCATCGATAGAACCTTTCGCCCAGGTCGCGGCGTACACGTGCATGATGATGACCAGAATCAGCCCGATACCTGCCAGCGAATGCACCAGCAGGGCGAGACGAATCAGTGGGATAGGAAAGAAATCCGCAAACCACGGACGCCAGATAATGACGCCGCTAGCCATCAGCAGAACCAGGCAACTGATCGCTGCCCAGAACACGCATTTCTGGCCAAAGTTATAGCGGCCTGTGTCGCCCACTTCATGGTTAGTCAGCACTTTGTCGATATTTTTCGCCCAGACCAGATCGTCTTTTTCCGGCAGGTTGTGCTTCCAGTAGCGGAAGAACATCCCGAGGAACGAGACGAACATCACCACGCCGAAGAACGGATGGAGAATACGCGCCAGCTGCGGCGTGCCGTAAATGTTCATCAGCCAGTTAAACGAAGGAAAAAAGAACCCCAGACCGCTGAGCGCCAGCGTCACAAAACAGAACGCGACGGTCCAGTGATTGAGGCGTTCCATCAGGCTGTAACGTTGGATCATTTTTTCTTTTTTCATGGTTTTTTCTCCTCGTCATCATGCTCTTCTTCCTCTTTCACATAGTTAGGTCCTACGCCGAGGAAGTGGAAGGCGGCAGCAGCAAAGGTCACCGCAAATCCGACGGCTGCGAGAGGTTTCCAGACACCTTTCCATAACGTTACTGCCGCACTGATCGCCGGATCTTTCGGCAGACCGTGATACAGCTCCGGTTTATCGGCGTGATGCAGCACGTACATGACGTGCGTGCCGCCGACGCCTTGTGGATCGTACAGTCCGGCATGTTCAAAACCGCGCCCCTGCAGCTCGCTGACGCGCTCTGCGGCGAGGTATTTCATCTCCTCTTTGGTGCCGAAGTGGATCGCGCCGGTCGGGCAGGTTTTCACGCAGGCCGGTTCCTGACCCACGCTCACGCGGTCGACGCACAGCGTGCATTTGTAGGCACGGTTGTCCTGTTTGTTGATGCGCGGCACGTTGAACGGGCAACCGGCGATGCAGTAGCCGCAGCCGATGCAGTGCTCAGACTGAAAATCGACGATGCCGTTGGCGTATTGCAGGATCGCGCCTTCCGCCGGGCAGGCTTTCAGACAGCCCGGATCGGCGCAGTGCATACAGCCGTCTTTGCGGATCAGCCATTCCAGCTTGCCGTTTTCCTCGACTTCCGAGAAACGCATCACCGTCCAGGATTTCGCACTGAGATCCATCGGATTGTCGTACACGCCGGTGTTGATGCCAACGTCGTCGCGCAGGTCGTTCCATTCGGAACAGGCGACCTGACAGCCTTTGCAGCCTATGCAGGTGGTGACGTCGATAAGCTTCGCCACTTCCTGCTGATGATCGCGGGCACGCGGCGCTGGCGTGAACCCGTTAGTTGCGGACTTACGAAGTATGTCCTGAGATTGCATTGCCATGATTCGCCTCCGTTAGACCTTTTCCACGTTAACCAGGAACGCCTTAAACTCCGGCGTTTGCGAGTTAGCGTCACCGACCGACGGCGTCAGCGTATTGGCTAAATAGCCTTTGCGCGTGGCGCCTTCAAAGCCCCAGTGGCAAGGAATGCCAATGGTATCGACGTGTTTCCCGTCGATAGTGAGCGGACGGATGCGTTTGGTGACCACGGCTTTCGCCACGATGAAACCGCGCTTTGAAGACACTTTGACTTCGTCGCCCTGCGCGATGCCTTTCGAGGCGGCCAGACTTTCGCCGATCTCGATAAACTGCTCAGGCTGCGCGATGGCGTTCAGCAGCGCGTGCTTGGTCCAGTGGCGGAACAATTCGGTGATCGAATACGTGGTAGCGACGTACGGGAAATCCTTCGCCGTGCCCATATTCGGCACATCGCTGGCAAAAATACGCGCGACCGGGTTAGAGATAACATTCGGGTGCAGCGGATTGGTGCCAATCGGCGATTCGATCGGTTCGTAATGCTCAGGGAACGGGCCGTCGGCCATTTTATCGGTAGAGAACAGACGTCCGACGCCTTCCTGCTGCATGATGAAAGGCCCGACGCCGCTGCCCGGCGCAGCGTTGCTGTAATCCGGCACGTCAAAACCGATCCACTTCGCGCCATCCCAGCGGATAATTTCGCGTTTGGGATCCCACGGCTGGCCCTGCGGGTCAACGGACGCGCGGTTATACAGAATGCGGCGGTTCAGCGGCCATGCCCATGCCCAGCCGGACGTGCAGCCCAGACCGGACGGATCGGCGTTATCGCGGCGCGCCATCTGATTACCGGCTTCGGTCCAGCTGCCGGCATAAATCCAGCAGAAACTGGCGGTGGTACCGTCGTTTTTCAGATGGGCGAAGGTCGAGAGTTGCTGACCTTTTTTCGCCACAAGATTGCCCTGTTCGTCATGAATATCTGCCAGTGCTTTGCCGTTAGCTTCACGGGCGATTTCTTCCGGCAGCGGGTCAAGCGGATCCTGATAATCCCACGCCATATTCATCACCGGCAGCGGGTTCGCACCGCCTTCTTTCTGGTACAGCTCGCGCAGTTTCATGAACAGGCGGGCGATGATTTTGCCGTCGTGCAGCGCTTCACCCGGCGGCTCAGAGGCCTGGAAGTGCCATTGCAACCAGCGGCCGGAGTTCACAATCGAGCCGTTTTCCTCCGCAAAACAGGATGACGGCAGACGGAACACTTCGGTCTGAATATCGGCGGTGCTGACGTCGTTCATCGCGCCGTGGTTTTGCCAGAAGTTCGAGGACTCGGTCACCAGCGGGTCGATCACCACCATGTATTTCAGTTTTGAGAGCGCACGCGAGGATTTATTTTTGTCCGGGAACGCCGCCAGCGGGTTGAAGCCCTGCACGATATAACCGTTCAGTTTGCCTTCGGTCATCAGCTCGGCCTGTTGCATCACGTCGTAGCTTTTGTCCCATTTCGGCAGCCAGTCAAAACCCCAGTCGTTCTGCGCCGTGGCGTTGTCGCCCCAGAAGCTTTTCATCATGCTGACGAAGAAGTTCGGCGTGTTTTTCCAGAAGTTGACCTGATTTTCGACCAGCGGCCCCGGCGTGATTTGTTTCAGGTAATCCGTCAGTTTGGTCTGTTTTTCCGACGGCAGCGGCATATAGCCCGGCAGGTTCAGGGAAAGTAAACCGAGGTCGGTATACCCCTGAATATTCGAGTGGCCACGCAGCGCATTGACGCCGCCGCCGGGCATCCCGATGTTGCCGAGCAGCAGCTGGATCATCGCCGCACAGCGGATGGTTTGCGCGCCGCCGGTGTGGTGCGTCCAGCCCAAGGCATACAGGATGGTCGAGGTTTTGTCGCGCGCGCAGGTTTCCGCCAGAATCGAGCTTATCAGCAGGAAATCTTCTTTCGAAGTGCCGCACAGGCGCTCCACCAGCTCCGGCGTATACCGGGAGACGTGCTCTTTCAGCAGATTCCACACGCAGCGCGGATCCTGCAAGGTTTTATCCTGTTTCGCGACGCCGTTTTCATCCAGCTGATAGTGCCAGCTGTCTTTGTTATAGGCTTTCTTCGCGGCGTCGAAGCCGCTGAACAGGCCGTCGTTAAACGCATAATCTTCCCGCACCAGCAGGCTGGCGTTGGTGTATTCCCTGACGTAGTCGGTCTGAATTTTATTATGTGTAATCAGGTAGTTGATCATGCCGAGCAGGAAGGCGGTGTCGGAACCGGCGCGGATAGGTGCGTAGATATCGGCCACAGCGGCGCTGCGGTTAAAGCGCGGATCGACAACGATGACTTTGGCGTTATTTTTGGTTTTTGCCTCAATCACCCATTTGAATCCGACCGGATGCGCTTCGGCAGCATTTCCGCCCATGATTAAAATCACGTTGGCGTTTTTAATGTCTACCCAGTTGTTGGTCATCGCCCCGCGTCCAAAGCTTGGCGCTAAGGCGGCGACGGTCGGGCCGTGACACAGACGCGCCTGACAGTCGATAGCAACCATCCCGAGCGCGCGGGTAAATTTCTGATCCAGCAGGCCGGTTTCGTTACTGGCCGCAGAGGAACAGAGCATCCCGGTGGTCAGCCAGCGGTTGACCGTCACGTTGTTGTCGTTTTTCTCGACGAAGTTGGCATCGCGATCATCTTTCATCAGGCGGGCGATACGGGAAATCGCCTCGTCCCAGCTCATGCGCTGCCATTTATCAGAGCCCGGCGCGCGATATTCCGGATATTTCAGGCGCCCTTCGCTGTGAATGTAATCCAGCACGCCAGCGCCTTTCGGGCACAACGAGCCACGACTGACCGGATGATCGGCATCACCCTCGACGTGGAAAATGTTCTCAGTGACATTTTTTGCGCCATCGCCCTGGCTGTAAATCAGCATTCCGCAACCGACCGAACAATAAGTACAGTTATTACGGGTTTCGCGCGAACGCAGCAGTTTGTACTGACGCGTTTCGGCCAGCGCCAGTGTCGGGGTAAAACCCAATAAAGCCGCCGTGGTGCCGGCCATACCGCCTGCACATATTTTGAATAATTGTCTTCTGCTGACTTGCATGAAAGACTCCTTCCCATCATTTGTTAACACATTGCTTTTCAAATTGTCGCTTTCCCCGTCAGACGCGGAAGCGGTAAAATCCAAGCCAGATACCCATTTTTTTTGTACGGCTTATGTAGCCGGAATGTTTATAAGGTTATTGCTAATGGATGTCCATCAAGTAAACGAACTGGGCAAAAAAGATGATAAAAAAGTGACTCAGATCATCGGAGCCAGCCAAAAACCGGTGATGCAGCGCACACATCCTGGCGAACTGGAAGACGACTGGATTGCAGAAGAAGTGCCCGTTGCGCTGGTCTATAACGGGATTTCGCATGTGGTGATGATGGCGTCGCCGAAAGATCTCGAAGCCTTTGCGCTGGGATTCTCGCTGTCGGAAGGAATTATTGAATCGGCTGCGGATATTTACGGGCTGGACGTGACACCAAACTGTAACGGTATTGAAGTTAACATCGAGTTATCGAGCCGCCGTTTTGCCGGGCTGAAAGAACGACGTCGCGCCATGGCGGGCCGCACCGGTTGCGGCGTTTGCGGCATCGAGCAGTTGGGTGATTTATTCCGTCCGCTCGCGCCGTTGCCGTTTACCCAAACGTTTGAACTGGCAAATCTGGATAAGGCGCTGAGTCAGTTGAAATCCGTGCAGGAAATTGGCCAGCTGACCGGCTGCACGCACGCCGCCGCGTGGATAACGTCGCAGGGTGAATTATTAGGTGGCTGCGAAGACGTGGGACGTCACGTGGCACTCGACAAAATGCTCGGCCTGCGTGAAAAGCAAAGCGGATGGAAAACAGGTGCCGCACTGGTGTCCAGCCGCGCCAGCTATGAAATGGTGCAGAAAACCGCGATGTGCGGCATCGAAATCCTGTTCGCCGTTTCCGCCGCCACGACGCTTGCCGTCGACGTCGCTGAAAAATGCAATCTGACGCTGGTCGGTTTCAGCAAACCCGGCCGCGCGACGGTGTATACGCATCCTCAAAGACTGCGGTAAACTCAGCGCAGAATTTGAACAGTTATCCATCGGAATAATTATAAGGAAATCAAATGCGGCAACCGTACCGTCTGGAAAGCATAACTCTCAGGGATGTGGGCGTATTCGAGAATACGCATTTTGATTTCCCACCGATCAAAAGCGCCGAAGCCGATGCTGAAAAGGCGGAGATTCATATCTTCACCGGCCCGAACGGCTGCGGGAAAAGTACGTTGCTGTATGCGCTGGCGGCGGTGTTTGAGGGTAAACCGGGGGGAGCTTATTTAACTGGCGGATCAGAATTATTAAAAAGTCGGTTGAGGAACTATTCTGCACGTATCAATTTTTCTTTTAATAATCAATTCGGTCAGTTGTCCAATACTGATGATAAAGACTTAATATCAGATTACTATCTTTTGGCTTCAGCAGATCCGTCGTTTAGGGAGTTTTCCCCTATGAATTTCGCGGCTTTCGCATACTCTGGCCAGTCAAATCCTTATGAAAAATTTGATATTTCCACGATTGAAGAAATCACAGCATCTCCTTTCGAAAATGCGCTGTCATTCAACTCAACTGTTCGTCCAAAAATTGTCGCTCAATGGATTGCCAATAACCGAACTAAAACAGCGTTGGCAAATCAGGATGGGGAATTAGAAGAAGGCAAAAAGTACGACATCGCGCTAGCTCGCATCAGCCAGTTTATCAAAACGGTTTGCGATCTGGATGTGGTATTACGTTTAGAACGCAGTCCTCTGGCGGTGACGCTAAAAATTGATAATGAGAACGTATCACTTAATGTCTTACCCGACGGTCTGAAATCCATCATCGGCTGGATCTCCGATCTCGCCCTGCGTCTCGAAGCCATCCCGTGGAAAGAAAGTCGCGATATTTTCTCGCAACCGATCATCTTATTCCTCGATGAAGTCGATATTCATCTGCATCCGAAATGGCAGCGCCGCATTCTTCCGGCGATTCAAAAACTGCTGCCCAATGCGCAGGTGTTTGTTTCCTCCCACTCGCCGTTTGTCGTCGGTTCTGTGGAAGATGCCTGGGTTTATAGGTTGCCGGATCCGCAACGTTTGGTTTGCCGGGATCCGCATATTGCCGAGGTGATTACGCCGACAGAATCCTCAGGCGGGAAAAGTTACCAGGTGATTCTGGAAGAAGTTTTCGAAGTGAAAGAACAGTTTGATATCGAAACTGAAAAACAGCTGGAACATTTTTATCAATTGCGGAACGCCTATCTAAAGGATCCTCAGGACATCCGTGCACTGAAAGTCTGTGCGGAAAAACTGAGTGAAATAAGTGAAGAAGTCGACGCCATCATTTTGATGGAAATGCGCCAAATTGCACGGCTGACCAAAGCAAAATAAGGATTTTTTGCATGTACACATTTATTAGGGATGCCTCCCCGGCATGTCTCGCTTTGCGCTGGGAAGAGTGGACAGATCGCTACTGCTCCGGTGACAAGGGTTTTAAGTGGTATTCACCCAAATGCTACGAAAACGTCCGTCAAAAATTATTCGAATCCAGCCTTCAGCATTGTGCATTCTGTGACGGACTAACGGGTGCGGAAAGCCGCCAGACTATCGAACACTTCAAACCAAAAGAACGCCACGCCTTTCCTGAACTGGCATTTCACTGGGCGAATCTTTATCCCTGCTGCGACCGCTGTCAGAGCCAGAAAGGCAGCCGGTACGATCCCGCACTGCTTAACCCTGACGATCTTGAATATCATTTTGATGATTATTTCGTGGCGAATTATCTGACGGGTGAAATAGAAGTTTCCCCACTCGCCAGTGCGGAAAACTGTCACCGAGCACATGTTACTCTTGAGTTGTACGGACTAAATCTGGGTATCAGAACCGCACGCCGTAAGCGTGAAGCGCAACTGTTCCAGCACAGAAATCCGGAAACAGAACCCTTAGATGATTTCAGCTATCGCTATTTCCTCAAGAACTGTTGAGGTAAGCCCACTAAGCACCGCGTGCCTTTAGACAATTTCGGATTCGCTGCTGTTATCTGGTTCTAAGCCCCGTATAACAGGGGCTTACAAGTACCCGCACAAAGTGCGGAGCATAGATAATCATTTTCAATATCATTTAATTAACTATAATGATCCGACTGATTACGCGGTGCTCACAATGACGGTGCCGCCCTACACTATGGAGACGATGAACATGAGTTATTCACTGCCATCACTGCCTTACGCATACGACGCACTCGAACCGCATTTCGACAAAGAAACGATGGAAATCCATCACTCTAAACATCATCAGGCTTACGTGAACAACGCTAACGCTGCACTGGAAAGTCTGCCAGAACTGGCAAAACTTTCTGTTGAAGAGCTGATCGCGAACCTGGACAAAGTCCCTGCGGATAAGAAAGTCGCACTGCGTAATAACGCAGGTGGCCACGCTAACCACAGCCTGTTCTGGAAAGGCCTGAAAACCGGCACCACCTTACAGGGTGAACTGAAATCCGCTATCGAGCGCGATTTCGGCAGCGTTGACGCGTTCAAAGAGACTTTCGAAAAAGCAGCAACCACTCGTTTCGGCTCAGGCTGGGCGTGGCTGGTTCTGAAAGACGGCAAACTGGCCGTAGTTTCAACGGCTAACCAGGACAGCCCGCTGATGGGCGAAGCCGTTTCTGGCGCTTCCGGTTACCCGCTGCTGGGTCTGGACGTTTGGGAACATGCTTACTACCTGAAATATCAGAACAAACGCCCTGACTACATCAAAGCATTCTGGGATGTTGTGAACTGGGACGAAGCAGAAAAACGTCTGGCTGAAGCGAAATAATTTCGCCCTGCCGCCCTTAACGGGCACGATGTTTTCGCCAATGGCGGGTCTGTGACCCGCCTTTTTTATGCGTGTAATATGCTGAAAACGTTACCCTGATCACCATAATCAAGTGAATCATTTTTATTTACCCCGCTTTTTTCCGACTTCGCTCTCATTTATCAAAAATACCCCGCAGCACCTATAAAGTTTATTTTTACTCCACCGATAGATTGTTCACAAAGGCGTTACAAAACCGCTAATTTTCGCAGGGATGTACTACGGAGAACGATTATGGGTAACGGCACGGGTCTTTCGCAGTGGATGAATAATCTCAAGGTGGGCACCAAACTGGGTCTGGGATTCGGATTGGTATTATTGATCGCCGCCGTGATCACCGTGGCAGGCATGGTCAAACTTAATGACATCAGCCAGCGGGCTGAGAAAGTCGATTTTAGTAATCAGATGAATGCGTTACTCAACGACGCGCGTCTGAGCCGCACGCTGTATCAGCTTAAGTACGATCCCGTCTATCTCCAGCAGAATCAGGACAAAATCAACGCGCTTTCGCAGCTGATTGCCCAATCTAAAGGCACATTGGAATGGGATGCCACCAGCCAGGCGAATCTCGATCAGGTGCCGGTGAAAATCCGGGAATATCAGCAGGCGCAGGACGCGTTTAAAAAGGCCGTCGATATGAAAGACGCCGTGCGTGCCAGCTGGAATCTTTCTGAAACCGAAGCGGTAGTGAAACGCCTGCAAGATCAGCTGCGCGTGGAAGATGCCGATCCTTCCATCCGCTTGTCTCTGGCGGAAGTGATTCAGAAACTGATCAGCGTGCGTTACTACGTGCGAGGCCTGTTGCTGAACATGGATAAAGAATCCGAAACCACGTTGCTGAAGGCCATTGATGATACGCAGGCGAACGCCAAAAAACTGAACGCGCTGTTACTGCCGAATCAGCAGGCCACACTGGCTCCGCTGATGACCGCGCTGGCCGACTATAAAAGCCACGTCGTCGCCTACATGCCTGCCTATGATGAAGAACAGCAGAACTCGCAGGTGCTGTCGGTCAAAGCCAGTGAGATGAATACGCTGGTGGGAAAAATCTTCAAAAATGAGCTGGCAAATACACACACTGATATCAGCCGTGCACAGTTAATGATGATGGTGATAACGCTGACAGTGCTGCTGGCCGGGATTTTAATCGCATGGCGCATCACCCGTCAGATTACTCAGCCGCTGCGCGCCACCTTGCAGACCGCCGAGCTGATTGCCAAAGGTGATCTGACCGCAGCACATCCGACGACGCGTCGCGACGAGCTGGGCATGCTGATGAATGCGGTTGCGGCGATGAGCCAGAACCTCAGCACCATGATTTACGAAATCCGCTCGGGCGTGACGCAGGTTTCCCACGCGGCGGCCGAAATCGCCGCCGGAAATACCGATTTGTCATCACGCACCGAACAGCAGGCCGCTGCGGTGGAAGAGACGGCAGCCAGCATGGAAGAACTGAGCGCAACGGTGAAACAGAACGCCGATAACGCGCATCACGCCAGCAAACTTGCCAGTGAAGCCTCCGGCACTGCCACGCTCGGCGGTAAGCAGGTCAGCGACGTTGTCGACACCATGCAACAGATTTCCGGGAGTTCGAAGCGTATTGCTGAAATTACTTCAGTGATCAACGGCATCGCCTTCCAGACCAACATTCTGGCGCTGAACGCCGCAGTCGAAGCAGCAAGAGCCGGAGAACAAGGGCGCGGCTTCTCGGTGGTTGCCTCTGAAGTCCGCACGCTGGCACAGCGCAGTGCGCAGGCCGCGAAAGAAATCGAAGGGCTGATTGCCGAATCGGTCGAGCGCGTCAATACCGGCGCGAAACTGGTGGAAAACACCGGTCGCACCATGCAGGACATCGTTAAATCGGTTTCGCACGTGCGCGATATTATGGGTGAAATTGCTTCGGCGTCTGACGAGCAAAGCCGCGGCATCAGCCAGATTTCTCAGGCTATCGTCGAGATGGACAGCACCACCCAGCAGAACGCCGCGCTGGTGGAGCAGTCTTCTGCTGCCGCAGATTCTCTGGAAGATCAGGCGGCTACGCTGACGCAGGCGGTCTCGGTATTCCGTCTGGCGGATAACCGCAATATGGAGCACGCACCGGCGGCCAATGCGCTGCGTCGCCCGGCGCTTTCTCCGGTGCAGAACAAAACCAGCCAGGAAAACTGGGAAACTTTCTGATCCCTCTTTTCGCCCTGCGCGCTTTCTCCCCGATGGCGCGCGGGGTGATTCTTCCTACTCACGGCATGGGATGCAGGTTATGCTGAGGTCAACGACTGATTCCAAGCGGAGATCTTATGCATTATCCCGACGTCTACATTGGTACTGTTGAGAGCTACCCCGATTACTCACCAAGCGCAATTGCCAAACGTCAGGTCAACGGCGGCATACCATTAACGCATCTGGGCCTAGAAGGCGATCAGCACGCCGAAACGTCTTATCACGGCGGCGCGGATCGCGCGCTGTGTCATTTTCCACGCGAGCATTACGCCTGGCTGCGTCAGCAATTTCCTGAAGAAGAAGAGCGCTTTCATCCGCCCGCGTTTGGCGAGAACCTTTCCACGCTGGGCATGACTGAAGAGAATGTGTTTATCGGCGATATCTTCCGCTGGGGCGAGGCGCTGATTCAGGTCACGCAGCCACGTGCGCCCTGCTATAAGCTGAACCATTTTCTCGACTGCAAAAATCTGTCGCCTTTACTGCAAAGCAGCGGGCGCTGCGGCTGGTTGTATCGCGTGGTGGGCAGCGGAAATATCAGCGGCGATCGTCCGCTGGAGTTGCTGACGCGCAACAGCGACGTCTCAGTCGCTGAGGCGATTTCTATCGCGTTTCACATGCCGTTCGATGAAGAACAATATCGCCGTCTGATGTCAGCCGCAGGGATTTCTGCCAGCTGGAGCAAGACGATGCAGATGCGTCTGGTGAACCGCAAGATTGAGGATTTTGGACGGAGATTGTTTGGGAAGTAGGGTCTTGCTCCTCCCCCTGCAAGGGTGGGAGGCAGGGAGGGGGTATTGCAAACGGCAGAGAGGCCATTAATACCCCAACCCTCCCCTTCGCAGGGGAGGGCGTTAAAAATCAGAACGCTTTTTTAGCGAAACCGGTTACCACTTTCAGGCCCATTTCGCGTCCCAGCGCGGTCATCGGGTGAACGACCACGATACCGCGTACGGTTTTCTTCAGCGTGCCCATATCAGCCTGTTCTTTCTTAGTGATTTCACGGCTGAACGGCAACTGCTCCAGCTTCTGCGCTTCGGTGCTGAGTTTTTTGACCCGCACATCTTTCAGGCGCGCAATTTCAGCGGCCAGCTTTTCTTTCTCTTCTTCGTGCTTGGCGATGAGATCAGAATTACCCTGCTGGATAACCGTAGGGTCTTTGTGATTCAGGGCATCAAGCATGTCGCTGAGGCGTTTAATCTCGGCTTTTTCGATTTCTTTCATGGTGTCAGATCCGTTCATGCCGCAGCGGGCAAAACTGTAAATTGGGAATAATAACCGTCAGTGTATCAGGAAGTGGGCAATTCTTCAGCTCACTCCTGCGATTCTGCCAGCCCCGGAGGCAAACCGCACATCTCACAGGCGCGCTGGCCAATGCGGACCATGGCCGAAATATACCGCGTGTCGAACACATAACAACAGGATAGCCGCAGGCCATTGGTGTAACGGCCGCTCGGCGAATAAAGCTGGCCTGGCGTCATGCAGATTTTATCCTCTAATAGCTGGCGGAATAACGCCACGCAATCGACGCCCGCCGGGAAATCCACCCAAATCACGAAGCCGCCCGCCGGTTGTGTGGCACGCGTTCCCTGCGGGAAATGCAGGGCGATCAGCGCACGCGCCTGCTCGACCTGTGAGGCATACCGGCGGCGCAGCGCACGCAGATGGTGGTCATAGCCGCCTGACTCCAGAAACACCGTCAGCGTTTGCGAGAGCAGCGCAGATTCAGCCATCGATGAGACCGCTTTCAGCTTGTGCAGCTTCGCGGCAAAGCGCCCCCCCTCCATCCAGCCGATACGAAAATCTGGCGCCAGCGTTTTGGTAAAACTGGTGCAAAACAGGATCCAGCCATCGCGGTCAAACGCTTTCACCGCCGGGGACAGCGTCGCGCCGAACTGAATTTCCGCATACAGGCCATCTTCAATCAGTGGTACCTGATGATCGTTCATCATCCGCGCCAGCCGTTTTTTCGCGGCTAACGGCATGGTGAAGCCCAGCGGATTCTGCGCCGTCGGCATGGCGATCACCGCGTTCAGACGTTTTTCGCTGAGCAGCATTTCCAGCACGTCCAGCGAAAGGCCGGTTTGCGGATCGGTCGGGATTTCCACCGCCTTCAGCCCCAGACTGGCGAGCAGCGGCAGCAGATAGAAATAAGTCGGCGTCTCCAGCCCCACACTGTCGCCGGGTTGCGTGGTGACGCGCAGCGCCAGTTGTAACGCTTCCATACAACCGTGCGTGATGGTGATGTCAGTCGGCTCTAAAATCATCCCCAGCGTCAGCGCCCGGCGGGCGATTTGCTGTCGCAGCGGTGGATGCCCTGGTGGCAGCGCATACTGGCCAATCAGATTGGGCTGGCGGCGCAGCAGAGACGACATAATACGCCCCAGTTTTCCGCTCGGATAAAAGTCATTGGACTGCGGGCAAGCCAGCGAAAGATTGGTGTAGGTCGGGTCGATTTGCGCGGCGAACACTTTGTCGATGAGATCGAGCACTTCATCCGCCGGTTCCGCCGCCTGCGTATGTTGCTGCTCCTGCGGCTGATGCTGTTCGAGCGCAGGCAGCGCCGCACGGACGTAAAAACCGGACTGCGGCCGCGCCTCGATAAACCCGCGATCTTCCAGCCGCCGGTACGCCGCCACCACGGTATTAATACTGACTGACCAGGTCTGCGCACTGCGTCGCACCGACGGCAAACGACTGCCCGGCGCGAGCGTGCCACGGCGGATGGCTTCGGCAAGTTGTTCCGCCAGCTGGTTGTAACGAGTGTCAGTCAGATCCGCGGTATCAGTCATGGTGTCAGTTCCGTGAAAAAGGGAGGGGTACAGTGTGCGTCATCTCAATCTGTAACCCTGACAATAGCGTATTTCTGGTTCTGTTACCCTCTCCTGCAACGCTTTATTCTGGTTCTCTGGAATACAGGGGAGCAGGAAAACAAAAATGATAGATACCGCTTTTGTCAGTTACGTCACCGTGATGTCGATTACACCGGGTCCGAACAATCTGCTGCTGGCGGCTTCCGGCGTGAATTTCGGGCTGCGCCGCAGCGTGCCGATGATGCTCGGGATAACACTCGGCTGCGTCGTGCAATGTGCGCTGATGACCTCAATGCTGGCGATTTTACTGAGCTGGATGAACGCCGTACGCCTGCCGATGGCGGCCGTCGGCTGTGCCTATTTGTTCTGGCTGTCGTGGAAAATCTACCGTTCCGGCACGCCAAAAGAAGGTGAGAAACAGCAACCGATGAACATGGTCGGCGGCGCGCTGTTTCAGGCGATCAACCCGAAAGCCTGGCTGATGGCGACCAACGTGGCGATTCTGTTTACGCCCCCGGATGGCAATATGCTGCATCACACGCTGCTGATTTGCATCGGCTTCGCGCTGATCAACCTGCCGTGCATTCTGGTGTGGGTGGTGATGGGTGACAGGTTACGTCAGGCGTTACGCGTTGAGTGGAAACTGAAACTGTTCAATACAGTCATGGGCGGCATGATGGCGCTTACCGCGCTGTGGCTGCTGGTCGGCGAAGTGCGCCATGCCATGATGTAGTCACGTTATTTCTGAACGGGGGACAGACGTGAGGGCTGCTGATTGCTGATGTGGGCGATAAGGCCGGTCACGGAAAGCACCATGGTGGAGCGGACGATTTGCTGATAACGCTGGCGTTGCATGGCGATCAGCGATTCGTCGGCTTCACCGGGTTTCAGGAAGGTCGGCGCAGGCGGTAGCTCGGTTACGCAGTGCAACTCTCCGAACGGCCCCAGAATTTCATCGTCGGTAAACCGGTACTCTTCGCCGTCGTAGTTCAGCTCTTCACGCAGCGCCATCAATAATTCCGCATCTTCATATTCATGACGGCTGATGACACCCAGCGCATAAATCAGTTTCAGACGCACGGACAGATCGCCCAGCGGACCGGTGCCGGTCAGCAACGGTTCGACCGCGTATTTTACCGCGTAATCGTCTTTGCGGAAAACCTGCACCACCAGAATATCCAGCGCTTCGGCCAGTAATTCGACGGACGTCATCAGGAAGCTGCGCACGGTTTTACCTGCATTGAGCTTCTCGAGGACACGGTTTTCAAATGCCTGAGCTTTTTCCATTGGGCTTTCTTGCAATAAAGAACCGATGCTTTTAACGCCCTTGGCGTCATCCCTGAAACGCACATGTCGGGCAGTCACTGCCTGCCCGACAGGGCTTTCTTTGCCTGGTGTTGGCGAAATCAAAACGAACGCAGTATTAGTGCATGGATTCGTAGATTTTTACGGCTTCGGCGACGACTTCGCCTTCTTCCGGCAGACCTGAGATCTGGGCAAG
The DNA here is from genome assembly GCF_965118895.1 of Rahnella inusitata. Classification (GTDB taxonomy): domain Bacteria; phylum Pseudomonadota; class Gammaproteobacteria; order Enterobacterales; family Enterobacteriaceae; genus Rahnella; species Rahnella inusitata_A. Next base: position 81,149 of record NZ_CBCPJJ010000014.1, on the reverse strand, counting down.
GGCAGCTTTCGGCCCGACTTTCTCCAGCAGCTCTGCCAGCTCTTTAGCCTGTGGATCCTGCTCGCTGCGATAACGCATCGCGGCAGCAATACCGATCACCAGATTATTGTGCGGCAGACGATATTCCTGCGTGCCCAGCAACGGTTTGATCAGACGGTCGCCCGCGCTCAGTTTACGCAGCGGCTGACGGCCAACGCGTTCCACGTCATCGTGCAGATACGGGTTTTCAAAGCGGGACAGAATTTTTTCGATGTATGCGCCGTGTTTTTGCGAATCAAAGCCATAACGACGGATCAGCACTTCGCCGCTTTCGACCATCGCGCCGCGAACGATCAGTCGCACTTTCTCGTCGAGGATCGCCTCACGAATGGTGGCGTGGCCGGCCTGCTGGCCGAGGTACGCGGTGATCGCATGACCGGTGTTCAGGGTAAAGAGTTTGCGCTCGACGAACGCCATCAGGTTGTCGGTCAGTTCCATTCCGGCGATTTTCGGCAAAGTGCCTTTAAACTGAGTTTGATCGACAATCCACTCGCTGAAGGTTTCTACCGTCACTTCCAGCGGATCGGTAGTACCGGCGGCGGCTGGCGGAACAATGCGGTCTACAGCGGAATCGACAAAACCGATATGCGCTTCAACCCACACTTTCTCATCTTCCGGCAGCGCGTTGAATACGTGCTGTTTGAACTGGCTGGTGCCGCGCACCATATTTTCACAGGCGATGATATTCAGCGGGTTTTCGTTACCCTGCTGGTGACGCAGAACCAGACCTTTCGCGACGTTTGGCGCGATTTTTTCCAGCACGGTCGGGCCCACGGCGGTGGTGACTAAATCGACTTCGGCGATCAGGTTAATCGCATCCTGGCCTGCGCTGTTCACAGCGCTGACGTTGCTGACCGGCTCAACGGTGGCCTGTTCACCCACGACATGCACGTCATAGCCTTTACGGCTGTTGAGCGCGTCGAGTAAGACAGGGCTGACATCCGCAAACGTCAGTTCGATTCCGGCATCAGCCAATAATTTACCGATAAAACCGCGGCCAATGTTACCTGCGCCAAAATGTAATGCTTTCATAATATTTCCTTCAAATCGGGGGCCATCATTAGGTAAAGCTGGGGAGCCGCCCGGCTCCGAATCAACAAGCGGGTCTCGTAAGACCCGCTGAGTGACGCTCTATATTTTCTGAATGTTTAAGGCTTAACCGCGAAGAATACTCAGGACTTCTTCCACGCTGGTGGTGTTGGCCAGACGGTCAATCACGCCATCTTCATCAAGCGCCGTGGTCAGTTTAGTGATCACGTTGATGTGCTCATTATTACGTGCGGCGATACCGATAACCAGACGCGCTCTGTCATCCTCGTCTTCACCCCAGCGGATACCCGCCGGATACTGGCAGAACACAATACCGGTTTTCAGTACGCGGTCTTTCGCTTCGATGGTGCCGTGTGGCACAGCGATGGATTCACCCAGATACGTGGAGGTCAGCTGCTCACGGGCCAACATCGCTTCGACATATTCTGCCTGAACATAACCGCCTTTCACCAGTTGCTCACCGGCAAAGCGGATCGCATCTTCTTTACTGGTCGCCTGCAGGCCGAGGAAGATGTTGCTTTCGCTCATACGGAACAGGTTTTCGTTATCAGTATCAGCCACGATGCTGTCGCCGAGCGTGGTGGTCACTTTCTCTTTGTACTGGCTGGCTTTGTTCACTTCAACCAGACGGGAAGTCAGGTCAGTGTAAAGGCCGCTGTCGAGGAAGTTGGTCAGCGAGATATGCTGCGCATGCGGCACCTGACGCATGGCACGTTCAGTCAGGTCGCGGTGGGTAATCACCAAATCCACATCGTCAGGCAAGTTGTTGATTGCGCTGTTGGTGACGCTGATATTGGTCAGCCCCGCATCCTGCACTTTCTTACGCAGAACACCGGCACCCATTGCGCTGGAACCCATACCGGCGTCACAGGCTACGATAATTTTACGCACGGTGGACAGGTCGCCCGCCACGCCCGTTGCAGAAGGTTTGCCGCCTTTAGATTCGGCTTTCATGTCCTGCATGCGACGGGTTGCTTCGTCCAGATCGTCGCCTTCTTTCGCTTTGGTGGTTTTCAGCAACAGTGCAGAGACCACGAAGGATACCGCAAATGCTGCCACGATAGCCGCGATGTTAGCGAAGTAAGCCCCTTTTGGCGTCATCGCCAGTACTGCCAGGATGGAACCCGGTGAAGCCGGAGATACCAGACCGCCGTTCAGCAGAGTCAGGGTGAATACGCCGGTCATACCACCGAGGATAACCGCCAGCAGCAGACGTGGATTCATCAGAACGTATGGGAAATAAATTTCGTGGATACCACCCAGGAAGTGGATGATTGCCGCGCCGCCAGCAGATTGCTTGGCACTGCCACGACCGAAGAACATGTACGCCATCAGGACGCCCATACCCGGACCTGGGTTCGCTTCGATCAGGAAGAAGATAGATTTACCGGTTTCAGTCGCCTGCTGGATGCCCAGTGGAGAGAAGATACCGTGGTTAATGGCGTTATTGAGGAACAGGATTTTCGCCGGTTCAACAAAGATAGAGGCCAGCGGCAACAGGTTATGAATAACCATGATGTGCACGCCTGCAGCCAGCACTTTAGACAGCGCTTCTACCAGCGGACCGATTGCCAGGAAGGCGAGGATCGCCAGCAGCATACCGATAATACCGGCTGAGAAGTTGTTAACCAGCATCTCAAAGCCGCTTTTGATTTTACCGTCAACCCAACGGTCAAAGCGCTTGATACACCAGCCGCCCAGCGGGCCACCAATCATCGCACCGAGGAACATCGGCATGTCCGCACCGACTATCACACCCATTACGGTGATTGCACCGACCACACCACCGCGATCACCACCGACCAGACGACCACCGGTGAAACCGATGAGCAATGGCAGGAGATAAGTGATCATCGGGCCAACCAGTTTCGCTAATGTTTCGTTAGGAATCCAGCCGGTAGGAATGAACAGAGCGGTAATGATACCCCAGGCGATGAACGCGCCGATGTTGGGCATTACCATGTTACTCAGGAAGCGACCAAAGTTTTGAACTTTGATCTTAACGTCTGGTGAAAACATAAAACGCACCCCTATTGATACGCGCTGACAATAGAGCGCGTGATATCAGTTAATTATCGGTGACGGTTAATTCGGTTTTATATGCCACTGCTTTAAAAATCCGTCCGTCGAATTGCTGTCTGCGAGGCGGACTCTACCACGTGATTATAGGCATCGCGTACCCACCCGGCATCCCGTGACGCGGATCACACCTATGAGCCCACTACCCCCTGCATTATGGTGATCCCGATCACAAAAACACCCTGTAACCCGGCTACACTGGCGAAAATGCAGCCACCAAAGCGCTAAAACCGTGACTTAAGTCACCTTTTGTTAACGAGTCTTTATCATAAAAATGTGATATTTATCACAAAGTATTTTTCGCCGGACTTGTGTATTTCGCTTAAAAAGCATTCAGACGTGTCTGTTCCGCGCAGAAATGCGTTTACGGGGGAGATGTTGAAAGAAAATTACAGGGGGAAATACAAACGGCGAGCTGTCAGACAGCTCGCCGCTTTATTTAGAACGGTTTTTTAGGAATTACTTCCCGCCTTGCGCCTTCACAATGGCGGCCTGCAAATCGTCGGCGGATACTGCGCCCGGCAGTACTGTAGTGTTTTCAGCGGTTGCGCCGCTGGTTGGCATCACTACAAAGCCCGGTGTACCGCTGAAACCCAGGGTGCGGGCCAGTTCGTCGTTGGCGGCGATGGCTTCATGCGTGGCTTTACGCTGCGCTTCGGTCGGCTGCGTAGCCTTGGCGGCTTTCACGGCACCGGCGATATCCGCTTCGGTCAGTTTGCCTTCGTCATGCCCGGTGCGGTAAATGCTGTTGTGATAATCGAAATACGCCTGCGCGCCCTTCTCTTTCCACACCGCCATACCGGTTTCAGCGGCGGTGATTGACGGTTTCCAGCGGTCGCCGAAGATTGGCCACTCTTTGAAGACGAAGCGCACATTTGGATTAGCTTTCACCGTTTGCTCGACCACGGGTGCCATGCGGCTGCAGTAAAGGCACTGATAATCGAAGAATTCGACAAACGCGACTTTGGCATCTTTTGGGCCATAGCTCGGGGTCGCCGGGTCGCCGGTGAGTTTATTGGCATTCGCCAGTACCGCGCTCAGGGTTTGTTGCTGTTGCTGATCGGCCTGCTGCGCCTGTAATTTCTGGCTGACCTGCACCAGAATTTCCGGGTGCTGAAGCAAATAATCTGCTGCGATTTTACCAATAGCCGCCTGCTGTGCAGGGGTAAAGTCTGCAGTCGCGCTCTCGGCAGCGGAGGCCAGCGTCGGGGCCAGCACCAGAGCAGCCAGCAAAGTCATCGTCTGACGTTTCATCAAAAATCCTTAAAGTGAAGACGGGAAAAACGGACAGTTGCCATCAAAAGTAGAGGAATTTAGACAGCTTTGCAGGTTAAAAATTGTCATTTTTTATAAACCTGCCGTGATATTCGTCGGTTAAACCCACAAAAAAGCCACGCAGCTAAGACGTGGCTTTCAAACAATGACCGAAGGGGCTTAGTTGCTGAAATCGCCCTGCGCGACTTTCTGCGCCTGAAGCAATGTCTGCTGTTTGCCCACCAGATTCGACATCATGGTGTTGTACTGCGTCGCCTGTTGCTGCGTCGGAAATTGCACGCCGCCGTTGGCGAAAGCGACCTGAGTGCCCTGCTGTTGCAGATAGTCACCGACGGAGACGATATCCTGCGTGAAGCTTTGCAGCGCAGGTACCAGCGGAGTCAGCACGTTAGCAGGCTGAGTCACCACGGTGCTGTAAACCTGGCTATAAACTGCTTTCAAATCGTCCGGCTGCTTCAGTGCGGCCATCGCGGTATCAGCTTTAGTTTTGGAATCACGCAGCTGTGCATTCAGCAGGCTCAGCGTGCTGGCCGCCTGTTGCAACGCACCGCGTTGAGTTATGTAATCCTGCGGTGTCCGCACCTGACCGATAGCATTGACGACCGGTACGAAGCTGCCGTCTACAGCGCCTTTCATCTGACGGGAGAATGACAAAATAATGCCGTAGTCATTCGCATAATTACCAAAACGTTGTTTTTGGTCTTCACTCAGCGAGGGCAGATTTTGCCCGCTGCGCATCACGGTATTTTGCAAATAATCGATAAAGGCTTTGCGTTGTTCCGGTTCTTTATCGCCGCATGCAGTGAGCTGAAACACTACCAGCAGTGCGATAAACGGCGCCAGCCAGCGAGAAAATGCACCGCTTCTGATCCCTACAGTCATGAGTCCTGACTCCTGATTTCAATGTTCTTTTACCGGCAAGTTCCCTGCCGAGTTTATGTATTCCATGCGGTTTATAGGATAGAACATAAGGTGGGGATGCGATACCTGCGGCCCCGACGCTTTTCAATAAAGCGTATATATTCGAATCCAGGCCGGTTTTGCTCTGCTCCCTCCCCCTCGCAGGGAAGGGAGCAGATCGAGACACATGCGTAACTTTATTGAAGCAACGAAATATCCGCTACCTGCAGGAACAACTCCCGCAGCTTAGATAACAACGTCAGACGGTTAATACGCACCGCTTCGTTCTCATCCATTACCATCACGGTATCGAAGAAGGTGTCGACGGTTTCGCGCAGCGCAGCCAGTTCGACCAGCGCTTCTTTGTACTGACCGGCAGCAAACAGCGGCTCGAGTTTATCGCGCAGAACCACCAGATGCGTCGCCAGTTTCAGCTCGGCAGGCTCTTTGAGCACGGAAGCGTGAACGTGATCGAGCAGAACGTCGGTGGATTTCGCCAGAATGTTGGAAACGCGTTTGTTGGCAGCAGCCAGCGTAGCCGCTTCATCCAGCGTGCGGAAATAGCTCACCGCTTTCACACGGGCATCGAAGTCAGCCGGTTTGGTCGGACGACGCGCCAGTACAGCCTGAATAGTATCGACCGCGTGACCTTCTTCCTGATACCACGCGCGGAAACGTCCGAGCATGAAATCAACCACTTCATCAACAACCTTGGCGTTGGTCAGCTTGTCACCGTACAGGCGCACCGCTTCTTCGGTCAGGGTTTGCAGATCGAGCGTCAGGTTTTTCTCGACAATAATACGCAACACGCCCAGCGCTGCACGACGCAGTGCGAACGGGTCTTTATCACCTTTCGGATGCTGCCCGATGCCGAAAATACCGGCAAGGGTGTCCATCTTGTCGGCGATCGCCAGCGCACAGGCCACCGGGGAAGCCGGTAAGGCGTCGCCCGCAAAGCGTGGCTGATACTGCTCGTTTAGGGCGACAGCCACTTCTTCTGCTTCGCCGTCGTGACGCGCATAGTGCATGCCCATCACACCCTGCGTATCGGTGAACTCGAAGACCATGTTGGTCATCAGGTCACATTTGGACAGCAGACCAGCGCGTTTAGCGTTCTCCACGTCGGCACCGATTCTATCAGCGATCCAGCCGGAGAGAGCTTCGATACGATCGGTTTTATCACGCAGCGTACCGAGCTGTTTCTGGAACATCACGGTAGCCAGACGCGGCAGGTTATCTTCCAGACGTTTTTTGCGGTCTGTCTTGAAGAAGAATTCAGCATCGGCCAGACGCGGACGAACCACTTTCTCGTTACCGGAAATGATTTGCTGCGGATCTTTCGATTCAATGTTGGCCACGAAGATGAAGTTCGGCAGAAGTTTGCCCGCGGCGTCGTACACCGGGAAATACTTCTGGTCGCCTTTCATGGTGTAAACCAGCGCTTCAGCCGGCACCGCCAGGAATTTCTCTTCGAATTTCGCGGTCAGAACGACCGGCCATTCCACCAGGGACGCCACTTCTTCCAGCAGGCTTTCGCTCAGATCGGCGATACCGCCAATCTCTTTCGCTGCTTTCTCGGCATCACGTTTGATGATGGCTTTACGTTGTTCGTAATCCGCGATGACTTTGCCGCGTTCGAGCAAAATCTGCGGATACTGATCGGCGTTGTCGATCGTGAATTCCGGCTCACCCATGAAACGGTGACCGCGAACAGTGCGCGCAGAATCGATACCGAGGATTTTCGCCGGGATCAGCTCATCGCCCAGCAGCAAGGTTACGGTATGAACCGGACGTACGAACTGCACGTCGGAATCGCCCCAGCGCATCAGTTTAGGAATCGGCAGTTTGGACAATGACGTAGCGATCATCGCAGGGAGCAGCTGTTGGGCGCTTTCGCCTTTGACGTGCGCACGGTAAACCAGCCATTCGCCTTTATCGGTGACCAGACGATCGGCCTGATCCACGGTGATACCACAACCGCGTGCCCAGCCTTCAGCGGCTTTGCTTGGTTTGCCTTCGGCATCAAACGCCTGAGAAACCGCAGGGCCACGTTTTTCAACTTCGCGATCGGCCTGAGATTCATGCAGGGCAGAGACTTTCAGCGCCAGACGGCGCGGGGCTGCAAACCATTTTACGTCGCCGTGTGGCAGATTCGCCGCATCCAGCTCCGCTGTCAGGTTAGCCGCAAAAGATTCAGCAAGGCTGCGAAGAGCCTTCGGTGGCAGTTCTTCCGTGCCGATTTCCACCAGAAATGTTTTATCAGTCATCACTGTTTCTCACTTCTCGTTCTTTTTGCACATCGGGAAGCCCAGCACTTCGCGGGAAGCGTAATACGCTTCAGCTACCGCTTTGGTCAGGGTACGGATGCGCAGAATGTAGCGCTGACGTTCAGTCACAGAAATCGCTTTACGCGCGTCGAGCAGGTTGAAGCAATGAGCTGCTTTCAAAATGCGCTCATACGCAGGTAATGCCAGAGGCTTTTCAAGTGCCAGCAAGGTTTGCGCTTCTTTCTCGTGCTGTTCGAAGCAGGAGAACAGGAAATCGACGTCGGCGTATTCGAAGTTATAGGTGGATTGCTCCACTTCATTCTGATGGAACACGTCGCCGTACGTCGTTTTACCCAGCGGACCATTGCTCCAGACCAGATCGTAAACGCTGTCCACGCCCTGGATGTACATCGCCAGACGCTCAAGACCGTAGGTGATTTCACCGGTCACAGGTTTACATTCCAGGCCGCCGACCTGCTGGAAGTAAGTGAACTGCGTCACTTCCATGCCGTTCAGCCACACTTCCCAGCCGAGGCCCCAGGCGCCGAGCGTCGGGTTTTCCCAGTTGTCTTCAACGAAGCGAATATCGTGGATCAACGGATCAAGACCCAGCTCTTTCAGGGAACCGAGGTACAGCTCCTGTATGTTTTCCGGGGAAGGTTTGATCATCACCTGGAACTGATAATAGTGTTGCAGGCGGTTCGGGTTCTCACCGTAGCGACCGTCAGTCGGGCGGCGTGATGGCTGAACATAGGCTGCCGCAAATGGCTCAGGGCCAAGCGCGCGCAGGCTGGTCATCGGATGCGAGGTACCCGCGCCGACTTCCATATCCAGCGGTTGAACAATGGTGCAGCCCTGCTGCGCCCAATAATCTTGCAGTGTCAGGATCAGGCCCTGAAATGTCTTGGTATCAAACTTTTGCATGTTGGATTCGCACGCGAGAAAGTGGGTTTAAAGAGAGTCCGACAGTATACCCGCTGAACGGAAGATAATCAGCCAGAATCAGGCGACTGAGCGTTACCGAGAGGGAGTGTTTAGGTTTTGGCGGGCATTTTTGGAAAGTAAAAGGGGCTGAGCGCCCCTTTCGTCGTTAAAACCGGGCACTGATCCCGGCGTTGTAAGACGTTTGTTCGCCGGAATCCAGGCCGGTGGTTTGGGAAACAGCGGCGAAGGCGGAAATGCTGTGGGTGATTTGCACGTTCGCCCCGACGGTCATATCCACCCAGTCATCATCCTGCTCGCCGGTGGTGCGGCTAAAGTGCGTTCGGGTAGATTTGATCGCGCCCGTGGCGGTGTAGGTTTTATCGCCAAACTGGCGGTCGTAGGTCACCTGCGCGTAGGGATTTACGATGCCGAGCTCAGCGTTCAGACGCCAGCCCAGCGCGCCGATTTGCGAATGGGACGTCTGGTCGCCAAAGCGCATCGAAGTGCTGTTGTTGCCCTTCTCGCTGTATCCGTCAACGCTGCTGTAATCCCAGCTATATTGCGCCACCGGACCGGTTTTCAGCACCGGTAACACCGGGAAATCCCAGCCAGCGATGACGCGCCCGCCGATCTGTTTGCCGTCGGTATCGCCGCGCTCGGTACGTGTCGTCGGCCCCAATTTGACACTGCGGTTAATATCGTCGTAATTCAGTGAGCCATAATGCACATCGCCGTTAATCCAGCCATTTTCGGCGATTTTCACACCGGTAAAGGCAGTCGCCATCCAGCCGCGGGTGCGGTAGCTGTAATGGTCGGTCGGATCCTGTTTATCGTCTGAACCGGAAATCATCAGCCCCATCATCCAGCGATCGGTCATCTGATAATCCATGCCGATATTCAGCGAGTTAGACGTCAGATCACCCTCCCCCAGTGACGGATTGATTTTGCTGTCCGCGCTCTGCCCGGCGTAACCGCCGAACATGCCGAAAGTACCGGCGTCGTTATCCTGCGAACGCAGCTGCTGGAAGCGGCTGTCGAGCAGACCCTGCGTATTGCGCGCCAGCGTCAGCGAGCCCTGATTCAGCGCGGTGACTTCCAGCGGACCGTTAATCACCGACTGCATGTACTCGGCGATCAGCGCGTGTGCCTGCGGGGTCGGATGGAAATGGTCGGCAAACAGGAACGCTTTGCTGCTGTCGAAGCCCGGCAGGTTCGACGTACATTCAGAGGCTGAGGTACCGACCGGGCATGCAGTGCCGGCGGTATTGGCGAAGCCGTACAGGTTCGGATCGGCAATCACTTCGTTGAACAGCCCGTTGATATCCACACGCGCAATGTTGCCGCCGGTTTTCGCCAGCGCGATATCTTCGGTGGTGTTATAGGTATCAGTGAGACCGCCCGCCACACTTTTCAGCGCGTCATAGGCGGCGATCAGCCCTTTTGACAGCAAATCCTGCACCAGTTCGGAATCCAGCCCGGCCGAGGTTGAAGCCTTCAGCGCATTGTGAATCGCCTCGGTCCGCGCATCGTTATCCGGCGTGTTTTGGGCATTGAGATATTTGTAGGCCGCTTCCAGCGCCTGCTGCTGAACCGGCAGCAATCCGACCTGAATAATGCCTTCCATCAGCACCGGCGTGAGGCCGATATTCGGCACGGTCGGCACGACCACGGTTCCCGCTCCGGCTTTCAGCAAATCGTTCACCTGCGACGCGGCCTGCGTGGCGCTGTTAGTGGCAATTTCTACAGCGGAAATCGGGTTCAGGCTCAGCGCAGCGGCGGCCAGATCGTTGCCACCAATCCAGTGAATATACAGCCCGTTGGGATCGGCTTTGCCGCCGGTCGAGGCCAGATAGCTTTTGACCTGATCCTGCGTGGTGTAATCGGAATCAAGACCCGGCACCGCAACACCGCCGCCTTCGGCATAGTTCAGGCCTCCTTTGGAAGAAGGCGTCAGGGTGGTGCCGATATTTTTCGCCAGAATTTCGTCGTACAGCGGATGTGAGCTGCTGTCGAAGGTCCAGCGGCCAATATTGCCAGTGTCACTCAGGCTGTCGCCGAAGACATAAAGTTGACTGTAAGCCTGTGCCGGAGCCTGCAAACCTAAGCACATTGCCACCGCGAACGCGCCCTGTGTCAGCCGTAAAACGGCGGTTTTTTTGCCTGTCATCGTCGTGATATCCCGAAAGTATTTGCAGTTCGAATCCCTGACTACGTAAGGATTGCGTAATGAATGGCTTTAAATATTGTTCAGATCCGACCAGCGTCAAGTTGGTGGTGTGTAAATTGCGACGTTGCAGAGTTATCCGAGAAGCCACACACTGACCCCACGTTTTCAGGCTTCTTAAAAGGACGACAGAATGGCGACCACCCGATGTAGCTGGGTTTCGAAAGAACCGATTTATCTCGAGTATCACGATAAAGAATGGGGCGTGCCGGTCAAAGATGGCCGTGAATTGTTTGAAATGCTGTGTCTGGAAGGCCAGCAGGCAGGGTTGTCGTGGATCACCATCCTGAGAAAGCGCGAAAACTACCGCCAGAACTTTCACAATTTCGATCCGGCACGCATCGCCAAAATGACTGACGACGACGTAGAGCGTCTGGTGCTCGACGCCGGGATTGTGCGTCATCGCGGAAAAATCAAAGCGATCATCCTGAATGCGCAGATTTATTTAGCCATGCAGGCCAACGGCGAGGATTTCTCAGAGTTCATCTGGAGCTTTGTCGAACATCAACCGGTCATCAATAATCCGCTCGGCCCGGAAGGCGTACCGGCCAAAACCGCCGTTTCTGATGCGATGTCTAAAGCGCTGAAAAAGAAAGGCTTTAAATTTACCGGATCGACGATTTGCTACGCATTTATGCAGGCCGCCGGGCTGGTGAACGATCATCAGTCTTACTGTTTCTGCCATCCGAAAAATCAACCGGTATGATCCGCCTTTCCGCGCCTGCCGACACCGAAGCCATTATGCGACTGTGGTTGCGCAGCACGCTGGCGGCGCATCCGTTTATTGATGAAACCTATTGGTTTGAAAGCGCACCCATGGTGCGCGAAACCTTTTTGCCGCAGGCGGTGACCTGGGTTTCCACCGCTGAAGACGGCGGAATCAATGGCTTCATCAGCGTGCTGAATCATCAGTTCATCGGCGCGCTGTTTGTCGATGAAAGCGCTTATGGCACAGGCATTGCGCAGCAATTAATGCGTGAAGTGAAAAATCACTATCCGCTTTTGCTGCTCGAGGTTTATCAGGAAAATCACCGCGCCGTGGCGTTTTATCGCAAAGAAGCGTTCTTAGTGGTGAACGATACGGTTCACCCCGGAACCGATCTCCCTACCTGGGTTTTGCGCTGGCATCAGCCCCTTTCTGAATAAGTTTCTAAAATCCGTAAAAAGACAAAAACGGATAACCGGAATTCTCCTACTGCTTAACGCCCCGAAATTACGCATAAATGGCGCCAGAACGCCGCAGGGCTGATATCGGCTCGTTGCAATTGTTTATGTTTTGTCACCTTTTTCTGTGCAACTTAACGGAAAGCGTGCAGTCATAATGCAGCAGTCAGGTTCTGAAAAAAGAACATAAAGAAAACATCCAGAAAGGAAATAAGATGAACAAAAGACTTCTTGTGGTTGCTGGCGTGCTTTGCGTCACGATGGGCCTGTCAGCCTGTACCACCAACCCGTACACCGGCGAATCAGAAGCAGGTAAATCCGGCATTGGCGCGGGTCTGGGCGCCGCCTTAGGGGCGGGCGTTGGGATGCTTTCTTCATCCAAACACGATCGCGGCAAAGGCGCGCTGATCGGTGCTGCTGCTGGCGCTGCGCTGGGTGGCGGTGCGGGGTATTACATGGATGTGCAGGAATCTAAACTGCGCGACAAAATGAAAGGCACCGGTGTCAGCGTCACCCGTCAGGGCGACAACATCGTGCTGAACATGCCGAACAACGTCACCTTCGACACCAACAGCAGCACGCTGAAACCGGCGGGCGCGAACACGCTGACCGGCGTGGCGATGGTACTAAAAGAGTATCCTAAAACTGCGGTGAACGTAGTCGGTTACACCGACAGCACCGGTACCCGTGCGCTCAACATGAAGCTGTCCCAGCAACGTGCTGACGGCGTCGGCAGCGCGCTGATCACTCAGGGCGTCGACGGCAGTCGCGTACGCACCACCGGTGCAGGCCCGGATAATCCGATCGCCAGCAACAGCACCGAAGCCGGTAAAGCGCAGAACCGCCGCGTTGAGATTACCCTCAGCCCGTTGCAGTAAAACCGCTGAAATACAAAATATGAACGGAGCCGCGAGGCTCCGTTTTGCGTTTATGTTATCCTCCGGCAACCGCTTATCTCACCTGCGCAACGGATGCCAGTATGTCTCTGAAAGCTATCGCCAAAGATCTCGGTCTCTCTGTGACCACCGTCAGCCGTGCGCTGAACGGTTACGATGACGTTTCAGCCGATACCAAAGCGCGGGTGCAGGCGGCAGCGGATGTACGCGGTTACCGGCCCAATACCCTCGCCCGCCGCCTGAAAATGGGCAAGATCGACGCCGTTGGCCTCATCTTTCCCTTCACATCCCATCCGTTAAGCAATTCTGCGTTTGTCGAAATGGTCGGCTGTATTACCCGCGAACTGGCAAAACATGAGATCGACTTGCTGCTGGTGCCGGACGAGCTGGGAACCTTTTCATGGCGACGGCTGATCGAAAGCAAACGCGTGGACGCCATGCTGGTGGCGCATACGCTCAATGACGATCCGCGCCTGCTGGATTTGCAGCAACGCAATTTCCCGTTTCTGGCACTCGGTCGCAGCACCTGTCTGACTCAGGATTATGCCTGGTTCGATTTCGATAACCGCGCCGGTATGCAAATGGCCGTCGATCATCTCGCCGGGCTGGGACATCAGCGCATTGCCTTTCTCGGCGAAAACAATCAGCAATCTTTTATCAGCCAGCGGCATCAGGGTTATATCGACGGCCTGAAGGCGAATAAACTGCCGCTGAACCCGCAGTATGTGAACAAAGTCAGCCCGAGCCGCCGCGCCGGTTATCAGGCAACGCAGGCGCTGCTGTCCTTACCGCAGCCGCCTACGGCAATGGTCTGCGATTGCAATATGCATGGCGAAGGCGCGGCGCTGGCATTGTACGAAGCCGGACTGCTGCAAAGTGGAGCGGTTTCGCTGATTATCTACGATGGTTTACCCTCTGACAGCCTGCCCGACGTGGCCGTCACCGCTATTCGTCAGGGCACCCGCGAAGCGGTCGGGCTGCAAATCGCCGAGATGACGATGGCGCTGATCCGTAACGAACCGATGAGCCATTTGCAGGTTCTCTGGCAGCCGGAATTGCAGGCGGGCGTCACCGCTCATCCACCACAGTTATAATTCCTCTTTAGGTTATTTTTCCACCCTATATCACAAATTTGCATCAACGAATTTCCCATCCGAAACGTTTCGGATCAATAGTGACTCCACCAGATAGCGTTTTATCGCTGCAAATTACCTTGTGGAGTCGTGACACTATGGAAAACCAGATCGTCCATTTAACCAGCGAACACACCAGCCTGATCGTGCGCTGCACACCGTTCGCAGAAATCCTGTACTGGGGAAATCGTCTGAGCCAGTTTTCAGCCGATGACGTCATTTCCCTTGCCCGCGCGGTACCCAATGGCCGCCTGGACGTGGAAGCCCCGCTAAATTTCAGCGCTGACACCGGACGCGGGTCTTTCGGTACACCGGGCGTTGAAGGCCATCGTGACGGTCTGGACTGGTCGCCGGTCTTTGATACCGTTGACGTCCGCCACCAGGGAAATCAGCTGACGATCACTACCGAGGATGCGACAGCCGGCCTGCAATTTCGCAGCGAACTGCGCCTCGATGACAGCGGCGTGTTGCAAACCCGCAATGCCCTGACCAATCTCAAATCCGGCACCTATCAGCTGACGCGCCTTGCCGTGACGCTGCCGCTGCCTGAACGCGCCGCCGAAGTAATGGCGTTTCATGGCCGTTGGATCAAAGAGTTCCAGCCGCACCGCACGCAGCTGGATCACGGCGGCATCATTCAGGAAAACCGTCGCGGCAAAACCTCCTCCGAATATTTCCCGGCGATGATGATCGGTCATCCGGGTTTTAGCGAAGAACAGGGCGAAGTCTGGGGGATCCATCTGGGCTGGAGCGGTAACCACCGTTTGCGTGCCGACATCAAAATCGACGGCCGCCGTCTGGTGCAGGCCGAAGCGCTGTATCTGCCGGGCGAGCAACGTCTCGAACAGGGTGAAACGCTGGAAACGCCGTGGCTGTACGCCAGCTACTCCGCCAGCGGGCTGAATCGCATGAGTCAGCAGTTTCACCGCTTCGTGCGTGAGGAAATTTTACGCTTCCCGACGGAGAAACCGCGCCCGGTACATCTCAATACCTGGGAGGGAATTTATTTCGATCACGATCCCGACTACATCATGCAGATGGCGACGGAGTCTGCCGCGCTAGGCGTTGAACGCTTCATTATCGACGATGGCTGGTTCCGCGGGCGCGGCCACGACCGTGCCGCGCTTGGCGACTGGTATCTCGATGAGAGGAAATACCCGAACGGGCTGAAACCGGTGATCGACCACGTTAAAAATCTCGGTATGGAGTTTGGTATCTGGGTCGAACCAGAAATGATTAACCTAGATTCGGATTTGTATCGCGCCCACCCGGACTGGCTGCTGGCGCTGCCGGGTTATCAGCAACCAAGCGGCCGTCATCAGTTCGTGCTCGATCTCAATAATCCACAGGTCTTTGATTATCTTGTAGAACGTATGAGCTGGTTGCTCGGCGAGCAAGACGTTGATTATGTGAAATGGGACATGAACCGCGAAATCGTCCAGCCGGGGCATGAAGGCCGCGCGGCGCTGACGGCACAAACGCAGCAGTTCTATCGCCTGCTCGACGTACTGGGTGAACGCTTCCCGCAGATTGAATTCGAATCCTGCGCCTCCGGCGGTGGCCGTATTGATTATGAAGTGCTGAAACGCAGTCATCGCTTCTGGACGTCGGACAACAATGACGCGCTGGAGCGGCAGAAAATTCAGCGCGGCATGAGCTATTTCTTCCCGCCGGAAGTGATGGGCTCGCATATCGGTAACAAGCTGTGCCACGCCACGTCGCGCCAGCACAGCATCGAATTTCGCGGCCTGACGGCGCTGTTCGGCCATATGGGCATCGAGCTCGATCCGGTGAAAGAAGGCGAGGAGGAGCGCGCCGGATTCGCGAAATATACCCGGCTGCATCAGCAGCTGAGGCCGTTACTGCACAGCGGCGACGTCTATCGGGTCGATAGCCGTGATGACGCGATGCTGGTCAACGGCGTGGTCAGCCAGAGCGGCGATCGCGCGGTGTTTCTGGTAAGTCAGCTGGCGATGCCAACCTGGTCATTACCGGGAACGCTGAGGGTGCCAGGGCTGCAGGCCGATGCGCGTTATCGCGTGACGGTGCTGGACGAACCGGCGCTGCTGGCCGGTGGCGGCAGCGGACACACCATGCGCGTGCAACCGGCATGGCTGCATGAAGCGCCGGTGCTGAGCGGTGAATGGCTGGCGAACGCCGGGCTGACGCTGCCGGTGCTGGATCCGGAAAGCGCCCTGCTGCTCGGTTTTGAACAGGTGTAATCCGGTTAGTTAAAGAATACATAAACATAAAAAACGCCGGCACTGCGGTGCCGGTTTTGATGGTTTCGGCAAGGAAATCACTATGAACCCTACACAAACTGGCGATCGTTGCTTCTATAAAAAAAATGCGAATTTCTGGATATTTGGCAGCTATTTCTTCCTCTATTTCTTCATTATGGCGACCTGTTATCCGTTTTTACCGATCTGGCTGTCTGACGTTATCGGCCTGAGCAAAACGGAAACCGGCATCGTGTTCTCCAGCATGTCGCTGTTTGCCATTCTGTTTCAGCCATTCTTCGGCATTATTTCTGACAAACTCGGCCTGAAGAAACACCTGTTGTGGATCATCGCCGTACTGCTGTTCCTCTTCGCACCGTTCTTTATTTACGTGTTCGCGCCGCTGCTGAAAATCAATATTGTGCTCGGCGCTATTCTGGGCGGCGCTTACATCGGCTTCGTCTTTGCGGGCGGTTCGGGCGCGACCGAGGCGTACATCGAAAGGGTAAGTCGCAACAGCGCCTTCGAATACGGCAAGGCGCGGATGTTCGGCTGTTTCGGCTGGGGGATTTGCGCGTCAACGGCGGGCGTACTGTTTAACATCAACCCGGATATCGTGTTCTGGATGGGATCCGGCGCAGCGGTCATTCTGATGATTTTGCTGCTGATTTCGCGTCCGCAGGAAAACAAAAATGCGCAGGTACTGGATAAACTCGGCGCTAATCAGTCGCAATTCTCGCTGAAAACGGCGGCTTTGTTGCTGAAAGAGCGCAAACTGTGGATGCTGATTTTATATGTGGTGGGCGTCGCCTGCGTTTACGATGTTTTCGATCAGCAGTTCGCCACCTTCTTCAAAACGTTCTTCTCCTCGCCGCAGCACGGCACCGAAATGTTCGGCTATGTCACTACCGCCGGTGAGCTCTGTAACGCGCTGATTATGTTCTGTTCACCCTGGATCATTAACCGCATTGGCGCGAAAAATACGCTGCTGCTGGCCGGTACCATTATGTCGATTCGCATCGTCGGCTCTTCGTTTGCAACCACGGCGGCAGAAGTTATTCTGCTGAAAATGCTGCACGCGCTGGAAGTGCCGTTCCTGCTGGTCGGCGTGTTCAAATACATCACGCAGATATTTGATGTCCGGTTCTCGGCGACCATTTATCTGATCGGCTTTAACTTCGCCAAACAGCTGGCAGCGATTTTCCTTTCCGCCTTTGCAGGCAGTTTGTACGACCGCATCGGGTTCAGCGATACCTACCTGATCCTCGGGGGAATTGCCTTCAGTGTGACCATTATTTCCGCCTTCACGCTGAGCAGCCGTCCGCAGAAACAGGCAGTTCCGGCGGCGAGACCGGTGGAGGGATTGCGCTGAGTAACGTTTACAGCCTTTCGACACTCTGTGCTAGTCTCCGTGAGATAAGCATGAGGGGAGAAAGGTTGTGAGCAAAAAACAGGAGCCGGGCGCAGCGGGTCGCGCCACGATACGTGACGTGGCCAGTGCAGCAAAAACCGGCAAAACCAGCGTTTCGCGTTATCTCAACGGTGAAAAACACCTGCTGTCCGATGATCTCAAAGAGCGCATCGGACGGGCAATTTCCCTGCTGGATTACCAGCCCAGCCAGATGGCACGCAGCCTGAAAAGCGGTCAGACGCGTTTGGTGGGGCTGATCCTCGCCGATATTACCAACCCCTATTCTGTCGAAGTGATGCGTGGCGTCGAAGCCGCGTGCCGTCAGGAAGGGCTGACGCTGCTGGTGTGTAACACTAACAACGAACTTGATCAGGAAAAACATTATCTCCAGTTGCTCAGCAGCTACCGCGTAGACGGCATTGTGGTGAACGCCGTCGGGATGCGCGAAGCGGCGATTTCCACGCTGCAACAGGCGAACCTGCCGATGGTGCTGATCGACCGCAAAGTTGCGGATTTCGCCTGCGACGTCATCGCGCTGAACAATGTGGAAGCCACAAAGATGATGACCGATCATCTGCTGCAAAATGGTTTTGAAGCGCTGCTTTTCGTCACCGAACCCGCCACCATCAACACCCGTCTGGATCGCCTGCGCACCTTTTTGCAACGTATGCAGCAATCGCCGCAGTGCATCGCCGAACAGGGTGAAATCGAGCTGAGCAATACCGAAGGGCTGGAAACGCTGCTGCGCGATTTTGTCGCTCGCCACCCGGATAAACCTAAAGCGGTGATGTGCGTGAACGGTGCGCTGACGCTTCAGGTCGCGCGCGCGTTACGCCGTCTGGATATTACCTGGGGGGCGGATATTGGTCTGTCAGGTTTTGACGAACTGGTGTGGGCTGATCTCGCGGGCGTTGGGATAACGACCTTTAAACAGCCGACCTACGACATGGGCGTTGCGGCGATTGGCCAGCTGGTGACGCGCATTCAGGGCAATACTGAACCCGTTAAAGACATCGAATTCTCCGGCGAACTGATTGCGCGCGCATCGACTGCCGCCCGCTGATTTCCTTTTCCTTCCCCCTTTTCTCTCCCGTTCTTCGTGAGCGGGATCATGTTTCTGGCTTTCCGGCCTTTCGATTGGAACCGGTTCCAATTAGGTTGTATAAAGCGAAACAAATTATTAACAAGAACACGTTTAGCCATTTGTTCCACTAAGATTAGGTCTTCTAAACGGTCGCTGGCACCGCAATTCGGTGCGTATTAACAGGATAGAGAGTCATGCAAAGAGAGATCGTCATCGTTACCGCCGCGTACGGTAACAGCGTAGTGAAAGCCCTTGGCGGGCAGGCAGAACTACTTTCAATTATCGCCGGTGCAAAAGCTGACGGAGTGGAAATCCGCCGTGAATTATTCTCCGATACGGAACTGGGTGCATTGCCCCAGCTGGCGGAAAAAATTCAACAACACGGGCTGTTTGCGGTGTATTCCGTCCCCTTCGCACTGTTCGTTCCGGGCGGCAAGCTAAACCCGGACGCTGAGCAGTATTTTGAAGAGGCCAAAGTGTTAAGCGCCCGTACCATTAAGTTTTCACTCGGTGAGTTTGAGCCGGGTGCCGATCTGACGCCGCTGAAAGTGCTGTTGGCCTCGCAGCCGGTAAAACTGGTGGTCGAGAATGACCAGTCGAGTGAATGTGGGATTCTTTCGCGCATTAACGCTTTTATGTTTGCGGCTGAATCGCTGCGCCTGCCGCTGACGATGACCTTCGATATGGCGAACTGGTTGTGGGTCGGACAAGATCCGGCCACCGCGGCGGAGCGTCTGGCGCGCCACGTCGGGTACGTGCATGTAAAAGCAGCGGAAAAACGCGCCGGCAAATGGCACGCCGTGGCACTCGATGACAGCGACGGCAGCTGGAAAACGTTGCTCAAAGCGCTGCCGCAAGGTGTACCGCGCGGTATCGAATTCCCGCTTGAAGGGGAAGATTTGACCGCTGTGACTAAGTATTACGTCGACTTGTTACGCGCTGAGTAATCGCAAAGAAAGTGGTGTAAGTCATTCTGACGAATAATCAGGAGAAACCGTTATGAAGCCGTCCAGGATCGCGCCGCGTCGCTGGTGGTACATCATGCCGATCGTGTTTATCACCTACAGTCTGGCATATGTTGACCGCTCGAATTTTAGCTTCGCCTCGGCCGCCGGAATTAATGATGATCTCGGTATCACCAAAGGAATGTCGTCGCTGCTGGGCGCGCTGTTTTTCCTGGGTTATTTCTTTTTCCAAATCCCCGGCACCATTTACGCGGAGCGCCGCAGCGTTAAGAAACTGATTTTCTGGTGCTTATTGCTGTGGGGCGGATTTGCCTCTCTCACCGGCGTGGTCAACAATATTCCGGTGCTGGCGGCGATACGCTTCGCACTAGGCGTGGTGGAAGCCGCAGTCATGCCCGCCATGCTGGTGTACATCAGCAACTGGTTTACAAAATCTGAACGCTCCCGCGCCAATACCTTTCTGATCCTCGGAAACCCGGTCACCGTGCTGTGGATGTCGGTGCTTTCCGGCTATCTGATTGAATCCTTTGGCTGGCGCGAAATGTTCATCTTTGAAGGCATTCCGGCGGTGATCTGGGCGATTATCTGGTGGTTCACCGTCAAGGATAAGCCGGAACAAGTCGGCTGGCTGAGCGAGCAGGAGAAAAAAGCCCTGAGCGATCAGCTGGCAAAAGAGCAGAAAGACATTCAGGCGGTCGGCGGCTATCGCGAAGCCTTCCGCTCGCGCAGCGTGGTCTTGCTTTGCCTGCAATATTTCTTCTGGAGTATCGGCGTTTATGGCTTTGTACTGTGGTTGCCGTCGATTCTGCACGATGGCAAAGAGATGGGGATGGTCGAAGCGGGCTGGTTGTCCTCCGCGCCGTACCTGGCCGCGACCATCGCTATGATTGTGGTGTCGTGGGCCTCCGACAAAATGCAAAACCGTAAGTTGTTCGTCTGGCCGCTTTTATTGATCGGTGCACTGGCGTTCTTTGGTTCCTGGGCCGCCGGCAGCCACCACTTCTGGCTGTCTTATGGCTTACTGGTCGTTGCCGCCGCTGCGATGTATGCGCCTTACGGCCCGTTCTTCGCCATCATTCCTGAAATGCTGCCCAAGAATGTCGCCGGTGGCGCGATGGCTCTGATCAACAGCCTTGGCGCGCTGGGCTCGTTCTTTGGTTCCTGGTTTGTCGGGTATCTGAACGGCAATACCGGCAGCCCTTCCGCCTCCTTTATTTTTATGGCCGTGTCACTCGTGCTCTCGGCAGGGTTAACTCTGCTGGTGAAACCGCGACAGGCCGCCACAAAATCCGAAGATGTTTCCTTAACTCAGGGGAGTAATAATTGATGAAGCCGTCTATCGTTCTGTACAAAAAACTGCCAACCGATTTGCATCAACGTCTCGAGCAGCATTTCGCTATCACCGAATTTGATGGCATTACTGACGAAAACCGTCCTGCCGTATTTGATGCGCTGCAAAACGCCGAAGGGCTGCTGGGATCTGGCGGAAAGATTGATAAAGAGCTGTTTGGCCATGCGCCGCGCCTGCGTGCGGTATCCACCATTTCCGTCGGTTACGATAATTTCGACGTGGCGGAGCTGACGCGTCGTGAAATCCCGATGATGCACACCCCGACCGCGCTGACCGATACCGTGGCCGACACCGTGATGGCACTGGTGCTTTCCACTGCGCGTCGTGTGGTAAATGTCGCCGAGCGCGTAAAAGCCGGTGAATGGACCGATAACGTCGGCCCGGACTGGTTCGGCATCGATGTACATCACAAAACCATGGGCATCGTCGGTATGGGCCGCATTGGTCTGGCATTAGCACAGCGCGCGCATTTCGGCTTCGACATGCCGATTCTGTATAACGCCCGCAGCCAGCATAAAGAAGCGGAAGAGAAGTTTGGCGCCCGCAAATGCGAGCTGGATGAACTGCTCAAAAAATCTGATTTCGTGTGTATTTTGCTGCCGATGACCGAACAAACGTTCCACCTGATCGGCAAAGAGGAGCTGGCGAAGATGAAATCCAGCGCAATCCTGATCAGCGCCGGTCGCGGTCCGGTGATCGATGAACCCGCACTGATTGAAGCCCTGCAAGCCGGTACAATTTATGGTGCAGGCATGGACGTATTCGAGACTGAACCGCTGCCGAAAAACTCCCCGCTGCTGAGCCTGCCGAACGTGGTTGCATTGCCGCACATCGGTTCCGCTACGCATGAAACCCGTTATGACATGGCCGCCTGTGCCGTCGATAACCTGATTGCCGCCCTGAAAGGTGACGTGAAAGAGTTTTGCGTGAACCCGGAAGTGCTGAAGAAGTAATTCACAAAAAATCCTGCCTCACTCCTTCCCTGCCTGCGCGTCCGGCGGGGAAGGACATTTCAAAACCCGGTGGTCCGATTGCACTGCTTTGCCGCAGGCGTTATTGTGGGCATCACATTTCGATAACATACAAAGCTTTCTATGACGTTTTCTGCTTTCGGTGACAAATTTACCCGTTTTTCAGGCATCACCCGCCTGATGGGCGACATGAATGACGGTTTACGCACGCCAGGCGCTGTGATGCTTGGCGGCGGCAATCCGGCGCAAATTCCTGAGATGCAGGATTATTTCCAGACGTTACTCAGCGAAATGCTGGCCGCAGGCAAACTGACGGAAGCCTTGTGTAACTACGACGGCCCGCAGGGCAAAGACGTGCTGCGTCACGCGCTGGCCGGGATGTTGCAAAAAGAACTGGGCTGGCAGCTCGACGCGCAAAACATCGCGCTGACCAACGGCAGCCAGAGCGCCTTTTTCTACCTGTTTAACCTGTTCGCCGGACGGCGCGCCGACGGCAGCATGTCCAAAGTCCTGTTCCCACTGGCACCGGAATATTTGGGCTATGCCGACGCCGGGCTGGATGAAAATCTGTTTGTTTCCGCCAAACCGAACATCGAATTACTGCCGGAAGGCCAGTTCAAATATCACGTCGATTTTGATCATCTCAACATTACCGATGACATCGGACTGATCTGCGTTTCACGCCCGACCAATCCGACCGGCAATGTAATCACCGACGAAGAGCTGATCCGCCTCGACGCACTGGCGCAGCAGAAGAATATCCCGCTGCTCATCGATAATGCCTACGGCGTGCCGTTCCCGGGCATCGTATTCACCGAGGCCACGCCGCTGTGGAACCCGAATATCATTCTGTGTATGAGCCTGTCGAAACTCGGCCTGCCGGGTTCACGCTGCGGTATTGTGATCGCCGATGAGAAAATCATCAAAGCAATCAGTAACATGAACGGGATTATCAGCCTGTCTCCCGGCAGCGTCGGCCCGGCGATTGCACATGAAATGATTGTACGTGGCGATTTGTTACGACTTTCCGAAGAGGTGATTAAACCTTTCTATTATCAGCGGGTGCAGGAAACCATTGCCACGCTGCGCCGTTATTTGCCGGAAGAACGCTGTCTGATCCATAAACCGGAAGGCGCGATATTCCTGTGGCTGTGGTTTAAAGATCTGCCGATCACCACCGAAGTACTGTATCAGCGCCTGAAACAACGCGGCGTGCTGATGGTGCCGGGCGATTACTTCTTCCCAGGGCTGGAGCATCCGTGGGCGCACACACACCAGTGTATGCGCATGAACTACGTGCCGGATTCGGAGCAGATCGAACGCGGCGTGAAGATTTTGGCGGAAGAAGTGGAAAAAGCGCACGCGGAAAATCAGTAACTTCTTTTGGGTTTCGTCTATTTATCACATATATAAACCGGTGCTTAGCAGCACCGGCTCACCATTGATCATAATGATTTATTATGGTTACGGTGCTATTTCCGCACGTCGTGAATAATATAAATAAGCAGCAAGATGCGGGCTAACAATAGAATCTATATATATTTAAAATAAAAATATTATCCCGTCAAATACATTTGATATAAAAACACTCGACAAACATTCAACTCGGTAGCTTTCGTTGACTTTAAATACCTTCCCATATAAAAGGCAAGTGGGTTTATTTAAAATAAAGGAAGGAGCCTTATGAAAATCAAGTTAAAAAAAGCGGTTGTATTGATGTCGCTTATAGTTCCCTGTCTGGCACACTCTCAGGCTGTTAGTGAATACACTTTCACTAAGAATGGTGGTGACCTGAATAATATAAAGGGAACCATTGCTGCAGCAAATGCATCACTGGTAGAAAAAAGTCATATGCCAGAATTCAACTCCGTGGGTCACATCTCTGGCTGTACCGCGACCTGGTTGGGTGATGATGATGAATGGGTTTATATTCTTTCAGCAGCACATTGCAATAATGCTAAAACTGATGTCGCAAACACTGGTTACGTATTTTACGCTGATGATTATAAAACCATTATCGGTAAAGGTCCGGGTAAGATTTATACTGTCCCAGAACGTAATCACAGGCCAGCGGGATACGGTGGTGCTTCAACCGACCTTGAGATCCTCAAATTAGTTAAAGCTGCGGACTTCGTGGATTCCAATGGCAAAAAGGTGGTAAAACCTGTTCTTTACGATGGTACGGAAGAAAAAGGTTTACCCGTTCAATTCGTAGGGTATGGCATATGGGGTGTGGGTTTAGCCCTTACGACAATTGAAAGTCGGATGACAACCACGAGTATCATTGACAGTATTTTTGAGCAAGACCACGGAATTTCCGCAGGATATGAACCGGTCAAAGAAAGTGAGAAATGGGGTAGTACAACCCCAGGAGACAGTGGTTCTGCCTGGTGGCAAACGCATCACGGCATAAAAACCATTATCGCAGTTACCAATGGTGGTGGCGAAAGAAGCAGTACAGGTCCTCGCGTATCACAATATATCGACTGGATTAAAACTGTTTATCCTGATGTTGATATTCTTTCTGAGCACGCCTTTGATTGGTCGGATAACGATCGAAAAGGTACCATCGGTGATCTGTACGTTTATAATAATCCTTACAATTATCAGACTGAATACTTTATGTTATCTGGGCTGGGATCCGATAGCCGCTACTGGTATTTCCCAACGGATAAAACCAATAATAACTACTGGCGCTACCTGGGTACCAATAAGCAAGATGCATTACAACACATAGCAGATCTCAAAGGTTATAAAAACTGGAGTTCTAATAATCATCAGGGTACTGCTAAGGACGTTTATGTTTATTACAACCCTTACAATAATGACACTGAACTCTTTGAGTTGAAGCAAACCGGTGAATACGGTTACTTCCCAACCGATAAGAAAGACAACAAGTACTGGACATATATCAAAACGGTTAAGTACTAAAGCCGGAACAGTTGCATTTAATAAAAAGTAGTTAAGTAAAGGGAGGACGTGATGTCCTCCCTTTTTATTTCATTCATTCGACATATATCCGGTTAGCTTTCTAACGCAGGCCTGTCTGTTCCGATAGCAATTTTCTGCGGTTGCAGCGCTTGCGGTACATCACGCACCAGGCTGATATGCAGCAGGCCGTTGACGAACTCCGCCGCTGAAACGTGCATATGTTCAGCCAGCGTGAAGCTCAGAGTAAACGGCTTGATGACGAGCCCCTGATGCAGATACTCGACTTCGGTTTCCGGCAGCTGCGGCGTACCGCTGACGGTTAGTCGCGGGCCTTCTACTTCAATATTCAGGTCGCTTTGTTTAAATCCGGCCAACGCCAGCGAGATGCGATAATGGTTATCGTCTGACTTCTCAATGTTGTACGGCGGAAATGCCTGATCGGCACCCTGCATGGAACTGGCTAATTTATCGAAACCAATCCACTGACGCAGTAATGGGGAAATATCGTAATTACGCATGGTGTTACTCCTTCTTTGAAGCGAGATTAATGATCCCATCAACCGTTTGGATGTGACGGGGCAGCTCCCTGACGGCAAGCCTAAACTTTTTCATTTTCTGGCTGTCTTCACATACGGTTTTTAAAATTCAGACAGCCCGTTGATTAGAGAATTTCGATACGCCGCGGTTTGGATGATTCAGGAACGATGCGTTCCAGATCGATATACAACAAACCGTTCGCCAAGTTGGCGGCTTTAATCTGTATATGTTCGGCCAGCTGGAATTTGCGTTCGAAATTACGTTCAGCGATGCCCTGATATAAATACGTGCGGTCGGTTTCTGTCGGTGCATGTGCACCTTTGACCACCAGCATGTTGTCATGGGCCGTGATGTCCAGCTCGGATTCGGCAAAACCGGCTACCGCGATCGCAATCCGGTAATGGTTTTCATCCACCAGCTCGACATTGTAAGGGGGATATCCGCCGCCCTGATTCTGACCCGATTCGATAAGATTAAACAAACGGTCAAAACCAATAGCAGAACGGTACAGCGGGGATAAATCAAAATTACGCATTACTACTTCTCCTGATATTCAGCGAGTATATTTGTTTGAGACCTTCCCTTGGGACAGGCCCGCGACACATTTCTTTCTGAAAGAGGAAATACCCTTCCGGCGTATATCCTCCTGCGTCGTAAATTAAAAATGGCGACTAAAGAAAAATTTTCAAGTCCGACGCCACAAAAAAAAACGAAAATTTTTGGGTTGGCTTGAACAGTAAAAGACAAAATGCGTGACGGAGAGCTGCCAGCGAATACGGACAGTTTTCAGCAAGATTTCAAATAGTCATTACACTTAATGAGATCGCAGCCACAGAGCTACAGCATGCTTTGTTAAATTTTTTAGTTGAGTGGTATAAGTCGTTTTGACGAAAAAAACTCAGCCTGACAGCATAAGATGAGTTCTAACATGAAGAAATTTGTACTAGTGCCGCTGATAACCGGATGCGCATTTTTAGCAACCAGTGGCTGTTCCAGCGTCATGACCCATACGGGCGGCGATACGGGATATTATTCTGGCACGCGCTCGGACGTGGAAATGATAAAGAGTGATGACACCAGCTGGGCGATTACGCCTCTGTTATTGTTGGATCTGCCGTTCAGCGCCGTGCTTGATACCGTACTTTTGCCGTATGACTATTTCCGCAGCGGCACCGTGACAGCCCGGGATCGCATCAAGGCCAGCGAAGAACGTAATCTCGCGCTGAGTAACGGCGTCGATATCGATCATGTGCCGCCGATGTCTGCAACCACGCATTCGCAGCAATCATCGGCTCACAAAAAATAGCCTGCATAGACATCAACAAACCGGCCAACGCAGGCCGGTTTGTTTTTTTAAGCCGCGCTAGCAGCTTGATGTCATCGCAATCTGAGCAAACTCACCGCACTGGCGCATAAACGCCACTTTACTGCCATCCGGCGCATACACTACCGCATCGGCGCAGGGCGCAATTTCGGTTCTGTCCGTCAGCCGGGTCATCTCACCCGTTGCCACATCAAGGCGCATCACGCTGTTGTCGCACACTAGCGCCAGCGATTTACCGTCAGGGCTCCAGCTGAAAGCAGACTGAATGCCCGTTGCCGTATGGCTGATTTGCAGCGGCTCGCCGCCATTCGGTGAGACCGTCCACACCTGTACCACGTCCTGCTTGTCTTTCATCAGAAACGCAATCTGTGTGCCGTCTGGCGACGTGCGCAGCCAGTGGCGCGGCTGCGTCGCGATGCCTTTTTCGGTGAATGTGATGCGTCGCTGCTTCACGCCCGCAGGCGGTGCTGGCAGCGTTTCCGGTGTACCCTGCAACAGTTTTTCGCCTGCACGCAGATAATTTTCATCGATGTATGGCAAATCCACCACGAAGATTTCAGGGTGTTTTTCGCCGTTTGCTGACAACGTATCGCCGATAAACGCCAGCGCCCAACGCTGATGGCTGCCGTCAGGTTTCAGATACCCTTCGGTGCCAATCCAGCCTTCCTCATAAGCGCGGTTGATATCGTCACTGCCAGGCGCAGGTGTCGCGGTAGTTTCGCTGACCAGCACGCAGAAATGGCTGCCATCATATTCACGCGGATGATGTTTTGCCGGAGCCACCGGATATCCGGACAGCGCGACGCCGACGTTGCGCAGATCGAGAGCCGGATCCAACTCATGCAAAACGTGGTCGTTATAGGTGAAGCTGAGACGTGAACCGTCAGGGCTGAAGACGTGAACGTGCGTACCGCCGCGCAACGCACCCGGTGTGAAAGGTGGGGTGATGTCCATCGCATCGAGCGTGACGGCTTCATTGCGAGATGGATCTGAGACGATGACACCGCGGCGGTGATGGAAATCATATTCCCAGCTGGCATCCGGGTTTTCCGGGCCATGAATAAAGGTGTAACGTACCGGCAGAACCGGGCTGACGGTGGCCACACCGACGTGTGCGCCTTCAGGAGCGCGGTATATCACTTGCGTTTCACCGCTGTCGATACTCACCCGCTCAATGGTTGAACCGGTAAAAGAGCCGCCGTGCGGACGCACGTCATACACCAGCCACTGGCTGTCCGGCGTCCAGACGTTAATGTTGGTCAGCTGATGCCCGCGGGCATCAGAGGTTAATAGTTTTTCCATGGCCGCGGCGGGCTCCTTTTCAGCAATCTCAGACGTTCAGGACAAACTTCTCCACCGCAAACGCCACACCGTCTTCGGTATTGGTTTTGGTGACGAACTGGCTGACGGCTTTCACGCTGTCGAGCGCATTGCCCATCGCCACGCCGAGCCCGGCATATTCCAGCATCGCGATATCATTTTCCTGATCACCCAGCGTCATCACGCTTTCGCGTGCGAGACCCAGTTTTTCCACCAGTACTTTCACGCCTTCGCCTTTATTCACGCGCTTATCGAGGATTTCGAGGAAATACGGCGAGCTTTTCATGATGGTGTAACGCGCTTTGGCTTCTTCCGGCAGCTGGCTGATGGCGCGATCCAGCAGTTGCGGATCGTCAATCATCATCACTTTCGGGAAAGTCAGCGTCGGATCCATCTCTTCTGCCGGGCAGAACTGCAATGGAATACCGGTGGTGAAGGACTCATGAACGGTATAGCTGCTGACGTGGCGGTTCGCGGTGAACAGATCGGTTTTGGTCAGCGCATGGAAATGTACGCCGAGCTGACGGGAAAGTTGTTCGAAGTAGTGATAATCATCAATCGTCAGAGCTATTTCGGCGATCACGCTGCCATCTTTCGCGTTATGAACCAGCGCCCCATTGTTAGTAATGCAGTAACATCCGTCCTGCTGCAAATCCAGTTCCTGTAAATAACGTTGTACGCCGATAAAAGGACGCCCGGTCGCCAGAACGATCTGTACGCCTTTTGCACGTGCGTCGGATAACGCTTTTTTCACGGCAGGCGTGACTTCGTGCTGCGGATTGAGCAACGTCCCGTCCATATCAATTGCAATCAATTCAATAGCCATAGCATCCTCAGAGTTGGAATAATCTTTCTCAATGCTAACGCGATCACAACCTGTAAAGCCAGACAGAATGCGGGTCGCGTCAGACGAAAAAAAAGTCCGAAGCGGTTTCCCGTTTCGGACTCTGTTCTGCCATTCAGCCAGCGTTCAATCAGATATCGATATTGGCGGCTTTCAGGGCGTTCTCTTCGATGAAGGCGCGGCGCGGTTCAACCGCATCGCCCATCAGCGTAGTGAACAACTGGTCTGCCGCGATAGCATCTTTCACCGTCACGCGCAGCATGCGGCGTTGGGTAGGATCCATCGTGGTTTCCCACAGTTGCTCTGGGTTCATTTCACCCAGACCTTTATAACGCTGAATCGACAGGCCGCGACGCGACTCTTTCACCAGCCATTCCAGCGCCTGCTCGAAGCTGGTCACTGGCTGACGGCGTTCACCACGTTCGATGTAAGCATCTTCTTCGATCAGGCCGCGCAGTTTTTCACCCAGCGTACAGATTTTGCGGTATTCGCCGCCCTGAATGAAGTCTGCATCGAGATCGTAGTCGGTATCCACACCGTGAGTACGAATGCGCAGGATTGGCTCGAACAACTGGTGTTCAAGATTTTCGCGCACGATCGCACTGTAGCTGCTGCCGTGCTGCTCTTTCTCGTTCAGACGAGACACCAGCGTTTCGATCCATTCTTTCACTTTCGCTTCATCGGCCAGTTCAACACCCGCCAGCGTTGGCTGATAGACCAGATTGTTCAGCAGCGCACGCGGATAACGACGTTCCATACGACCAATCATTTTCTGCACGCTGTGATGTTCAGCGACCAGTTTCTCCAGCGGTTCACCCGCCAGTGCCGGAGCATGGGCGTTGGCGTGTAACGTTGCCCCGTCCATCGCAATGGAGATCTGATACTGATCCATTGCTTCATCATCTTTAATGTACTGTTCCTGTTTGCCTTTCTTCACTTTGTACAGCGGTGGCTGCGCGATAAACACGTGGCCACGCTCAACAATTTCAGGCATCTGACGGTAGAAGAATGTCAGTAACAGGGTACGGATGTGCGAACCATCGACGTCGGCATCGGTCATGATGATGATGCTGTGATAGCGCAGTTTATCCGGGTTGTATTCGTCACGGCCAATACCGCAACCGAGTGCGGTGATCAGCGTCGCCACTTCCTGAGAAGAGAGCATTTTGTCGAAGCGCGCTTTCTCAACGTTGAGGATTTTACCTTTCAACGGCAGAATCGCCTGGTTCTTACGGTTACGGCCTTGTTTTGCTGAGCCGCCCGCTGAGTCCCCTTCCACTAAGTACAGTTCGGAATGTGCCGGGTCGCGTTCCTGACAGTCAGCCAGTTTGCCTGGCAGACCGGCCAGATCGAGCGCGCCTTTACGACGGGTCATTTCGCGTGCTTTACGCGCGGCTTCACGCGCACGGGCTGCATCGATGATTTTGCCGACAACGATTTTCGCGTCGCCCGGGTTTTCCATCAGATAATCAACCAGCTTCTCGTTCATCAGAGACTCAACGGCGGTCTTCACTTCGGAAGAAACCAGTTTGTCTTTGGTCTGAGAAGAGAACTTAGGATCCGGCACTTTTACCGAAACCACGGCGATCAGGCCTTCACGGGCATCATCACCGGTGGCGCTGATTTTCGATTTCTTGCTGTAGCCTTCTTTATCCATATACGCGTTCAGCGTACGGGTCATCGCAGAACGGAAGCCGACCAGATGGGTGCCGCCGTCGCGCTGAGGGATATTGTTGGTAAAGCAGTAAATGTTTTCCTGGAAACCGTCATTCCACTGCAACGCCACTTCCACACCGATATCGTCTTTCACGGTGGAGAAATAGAACACGGTTGGGTGGATTGGTGTTTTGTTTTTGTTCAGGTATTCCACGAAAGCTTTGATACCGCCTTCATAATGGAAGTGATCGTTCTTGCCGTCACGTTTGTCGAGCAGGCGGATCGCCACACCGGAGTTGAGGAATGACAGTTCACGCAGGCGTTTCGCCAGAATGTCATACTCGAATTCCGTTTGATTGGTAAAAGTGGCATAGCTTGGCCAGAAGCGCACGGTCGTGCCGGTTGCTTCGGTATCACCGACCACTTTCAGCGGATCCTGCGGCTCACCGTGGACGTAAGTCTGGGTGTGCACTTTGCCTTCACGGCGGATAACCAGTTCAAGTTTTTCCGACAGGGCGTTAACGACGGAAACACCCACGCCATGCAGACCGCCGGAGACTTTGTACGAGTTATCGTCAAATTTACCGCCGGCGTGAAGTACGGTCATGATGACCTGAGCAGCAGAAACGCCCTCTTCTTCGTGAATGCCGGTAGGAATACCACGACCATCATCCTGTACGGAAACAGAGTTATCCGCATGGATCGTGACCTGAATCTCTTTACAGTGGCCCGCGAGGGCTTCGTCGATAGCGTTGTCCACAACCTCGAATACCATGTGGTGCAGACCAGTGCCGTCATCGGTATCGCCGATATACATGCCGGGGCGCTTACGCACCGCGTCCAGCCCTTTTAATACCTTGATACTTGAGGAGTCATAAGAATTCGACATCAACGTTTCTCGCTCATTTTTAGTCCTGTGATAGAACGGCTATTTTACCTTGTTCCACGCGGAACATCTTGCCCTTTTCACCCATCATATCGGTCACTTGTTCAGCGCTTATCGCACTGACAAAAACCTGTGCCTGGGTGGCTTTCAGGCGATCGGCCAGCAACCGACGTCGGTCGGCGTCCAGCTCGGAGGCAAAATCGTCAAGAAGATACAGGCAACGCCGCCCGCTCTGTCGGGTAAGAAACTCACCCTGCGCTAACCGGAGCGCGCACATCAGCAATTTCAGCTGCCCTCGAGACAGCAAATCCTCCACCGGCGTGCCGTCGGCACGAATGCGGAAATCCGCTTTATGCGGACCTGATGCGGTATAGGTTAAGGCTCTGTCGCGTTCAAAGTTACGCTCCAGCAACTCGCCGTACTCAGTTTCCTTGTCCCATCCACGCTGGAAAGAAAAACTGAGGTCGAATTCGGGCAGGAATTGCGCGCAGGTCGCGCTGATATCAGCCGCGATCGCTTCGCTGTACGCTGCCCGCCATTCGCTAATACGCTCGGCTAACGGGATCAATTCCTGATCCCAGGCACGAATTTGCGCATAACGACTCACCTGACGCAGCGCGGCGTTGCGCTGCTTGAGTAACCGTCTCAGGTTGCTCCAGGCGATAAAAAAACCGGGGTCGTGATGGAAACAACCCCAGTCGATAAACGCCCGCCGGTACTTCGGCCCGCCATTGAGCAGGGTAAAGCCTTCGGGCGTGATAAGTTGCATCGGCAACATCTGCGCCAGTTCGGACACTTTGTGGCCGTCACTGCCGTCGATGCGCACTTTACTGTCGCCCTGACGGCTTTTGCTCAGGCCGATCGACACTTCACGATCGCCGCCATCATCCACGCGGGCGTGAAGAACGAACTCCGGTTGGTCGTGACGGATTACGCGCCCTGCCTGCAAACTGCGAAAAGCGCGGCCGTGCCCGAGCGTATACACCGCCTCGAGCACGCTCGTTTTACCGCTGCCGTTGGGACCGACGAGAAAGTTAAAACCGGGCGAGGGATCTAAATCCGCCGCCTCAATGTTGCGGAAATCTTTTATCAGTAAGCGCGTTAAGGCCATTAATTCAGATCAAAGCCTCATCGGCATAACGACATAGGCCGCAGACTGGCTGGCGGCATCTTCGATCTGCACGCTGGACACAGAGTCGGTCAGCAGCAGATTCACGTCTTCGCACTTGAGGGCATTAAGCACATCCAGTACGTAACTGACGTTGAAGCCGATTTCCATTTCGGTACCTTCGTAGCCGACGTCCAGAATCTCTTCCGCTTCTTCCTGTTCCGGGTTATTGGCGGTGATTTTCAGCTGGTTATGGCTGACATACAAACGCACGCCGCGGAATTTTTCATTGGACAGGATCGCTGCACGGGCAAACGCCTGTTTCAGCAAATCACACCCGGCCTGCAGCGTTTTGTCGGGATTTTTCGGCAATACGCGGCGATAGTCAGGGAAACGGCCATCAACGAGTTTAGACGTAAAGATAAAGTCGCCGACATGAGCACGGATATTGTTGCTGCCAATTTGCAACTGCAATGTCGTGTCGCCGCCGTCGAGCAGACGCACCAGCTCCATCACACCTTTACGAGGCACGATCACCGAATGCGACGGCAGTGACTGACCGATGGGCATGGAGCACACCGCCAGGCGATGGCCGTCGGTTGCGACAGTACGCAGTTCTTCACCTTCGGTTTCGAACAGCATGCCGTTTAAATAATAACGAACATCCTGATGTGCCATTGAGAACTGCGTGGCTTCGATCAGACGTTTCAACGTGGCCTGCGGCAGGGTGAATTCCACCTCGCTTTGCCAGTCGTCGAGATTAGGGAAATCTGTTGCCGGCAGGGTCGACAGCGAGAAACGGCTGCGGCCTGAGCGTACCAGCATGCGATCACCGTCGAGAGCGACGGAAATTTCCGCGCCTTCAGGCAATCCACGGCAGATATCAAAGAATTTACGCGCCGGTACCGTGGTGGCACCCGCTTCATGGGGCTGAGATAGCGCGACTTTGGCCACCATCTCCATTTCCAAATCCGTCCCGGTCAGCGACAACGCGCCATCCGTCACCTGTAATAACAGGTTACCCAGAATAGGCAACGTCGGTCGTCCACCCAGCGGGCTACTGACCTGTTGCAGTGGTTTCAGCAAATGCTCACGTTCAACAATAAATTTCATAGCGCTAGGAAGATAATGTTCTGATTAAGTTGGAGAAATCTTCTTTGATGTCGTGACTTTCTTCACGCAACTGCTCGATTTTACGGCAGGCGTGCAACACCGTGGTATGGTCCCGACCACCGAACGCATCGCCGATTTCTGGCAGGCTGTGGTTGGTCAGCTCTTTCGCCAGCGCCATCGCCATCTGGCGTGGGCGGGCTACCGAACGGGAACGCCGTTTGGAAAGCAGGTCAGCGACCTTGATTTTATAATATTCGGCCACTGTTTTCTGAATATTATCGATAGTGACCAGCTTCTCCTGAAGCGCGAGCAAATCTCGCAGCGCTTCACGAACGAAGTCGATGGTGATCGCGCGCCCGGTAAAGTTGGCGTTGGCAATCACGCGGTTCAGTGCGCCTTCAAGCTCACGCACATTGGAACGCAGACGTTTAGCAATAAAGAAAGCCACTTCGCCCGGCAGACGGATATCGTTCTCGTCGGCCTTTTTCATCAGGATCGCCACGCGGGTTTCTAATTCAGGCGGCTCGATCGCCACCGTCAGGCCCCAGCCGAAACGGGATTTCAGACGATCTTCAACACCATTGATCTCTTTCGGATAACGATCCGACGTCAGAATGATCTGCTGATTACCTTCCAGCAACGCATTGAAGGTGTGGAAGAACTCTTCCTGTGAACGTTCTTTATTCGCAAAGAATTGAATGTCATCGATAAGCAACGCATCGACGGAGCGATAGTAGCGTTTGAACTCTTCGATGGCATTGTTTTGCAACGCTTTGACCATGTCCTGAACAAAACGCTCGGAATGCATGTACACCACTTTCGCATTGGCTTTACGCGCCATGATGCCGTTGCCGACGGCATGCAATAAGTGGGTTTTACCCAGACCGGTGCCGCCATAAAGGAAAAGCGGGTTGTACGCGCCGCCCGGATTATCTGCCACCTGACGCGCCGCCGCGCGGGCCAGTTGGTTAGACTTACCTTCAACGAAGTTATCGAATGTGTGTTTCGGATTCACGTTAGAACGGTAAGACAGCTCAGGTTGTACCGGCGAGCTGTCCCAGCTTGGACGAGAAGGAGCGAGGCGTGGGATCGCCGGTGCTGACTGCGAACTGACGCTGGCCGCAACAGGCTGACTGACGCGCTGAATTAATGGTTTGCTGCCTACTTCAAAGCGCAGCAACGGCGCGTTTGCACCGCAGAAATCATTGAGCAAACCATTAATATTATTTAGATATTTGTCACGAACCCAATCCAGGACGAAACGATTCGGGGCGTAAAGCGCCAGCGTATTGTCGTTGAGTTCCGCCTGTAGGGGGCGTATCCACATACTGAATTCTGTGGCAGGTAGTTCATCCTGCAAACGGGCAAGACATTGCTGCCAAAGCGAAAGTGACACGGCGGACTCCACTCGAACAAGATCAAAAAAGAAAAGGATCAGGATATTTTTTAAATCATGATTTTTGACACACGTCCCGCCCGGTGAATGGGGGAAATTTCTTTCGCCACCCTGTCAGCGGCATAAAGTCACGTGCGAACCGCTTTTTGCGGTTTTTGTCGACGGCATCCCGGCAGGGATCGCGATCGGAATGGCGGATCATAACGCAATCCGGCACAGAGATCCTCCCCTTCCTGACAGTTTAGATCCTTTTTATCCACAGGCAGCAGTCGGCAAGTGGGTAAGCTTAGCCGATCCTTTTAAAATTAGGCGATGTAATCATCACTCTGGTGAAAAAATAGGACTCCGCTGAGGCATTTTTCAGCAGATCGTACACAAGATCTCAGGCCTGTGGATAAGGATCAGACGAGGATCCTTGCGATTTGCCTCAGAGTCCGTATAATTCTCAGCCCTATGTGTCAAGCCTGTGTTCCTGATGGTCATAACCAGATGGATTTGCGGTGTGACCACGGGCCATTCTGGTAAACATTTGGACCCTTTCTGGCAATGTAAATTGACTCAGGACTGTACAGTTATTACAATCCCGCTTCTTTATATGTTGCGACAAGGGCATCGGTCGTATTTTCGCCGAAATGTCTTCGCGTTTACTGATCAGTAATAATTTAAGTTTAGGTAGAAATCGCTATGAAACGCACTTTCCAACCGTCCGTATTGAAGCGCAACCGCACCCACGGTTTCCGTGCTCGTATGGCAACCAAAAATGGTCGTCTGGTTCTGGCCCGCCGTCGTGCGAAAGGCCGTACTCGTCTGTCAGCTGCTTCCAAGTAATAAAGCTAATCGAATTAGTGGTTAAGCTCGCTTTTCCCAGGGAGTTACGTTTGTTAACTCCCCGTCATTTCACTTTCGTCTTCCAGCAGCCACAACGGGCTGGCACGCCGCAAATTACGATACTCGGCCGCCTGAACGAGCTGGGGCATCCCCGCATCGGTCTTACCGTCGCAAAAAAACACGTCAAACGCGCTCATGAACGCAATCGGATCAAACGCCTTACCCGCGAAAGTTTCCGACTGAATCAGCACGCGCTGCCGGCGATGGATTTTGTAGTGGTAGCCAAAAAGGGTGTCGCCGATTTAGATAATCGCGCGCTGACGGAAGCGTTGGAGAAATTATGGCGTCGACATTGCCGACAGGCACCCGCATCCTGATTAAACTGATACGTGGTTATCAGTTGTTCATCAGTCCCTTGCTCGGGCCGCATTGCCGCTTTCGACCAACCTGCTCTCAATACGGTATTGAAGCAATTGGTCGTTTTGGCGTGTTAAAAGGCAGTTGGTTGACTTTGAAACGCGTATTAAAATGCCATCCTTTGAACCCAGGTGGTGATGACCCCGTACCGCCGAAAACCGACAATAACAGAGAACTCTAACGATGGATTCGCAACGCAATCTTTTCCTCATCGCTCTGCTGTTCGTGTCTTTCATGATCTGGCAGGCATGGCAAACGGACCACGCTCCGCAACCGGCCAACCAGACCACGCAACAGACTGCGAACACTGCAAACGGTGATGCTGCTAACCAGGCTGTTCCTGACAGCGGTCAGGGTAAATTAATTACAGTTAACAGTGATGTTCTGTCATTAACTATCAACACCCGTGGTGGCGACATTGAGCAGGCTCTGCTGACTGCTTACCCAACGACTCTGGGTTCTAACCAGCCTTTCCAGTTACTGGAAACCACTCCTAATTTCGTCTATCAGGCGCAAAGCGGTCTGACAGGCAAAAACGGTCCAGACAATCCGGCTAACGGCGAACGTCCTCTGTTCCAGGCAAGCTCGGATTCTTTCACATTAGCTGAAGGCCAGTCTGAGCTGCGCATCCCGATGACCTATACGGCTCAGAACGGTGCGGTTTACACCAAAACCTTCGTGATCAAACGTGGCTCTTACGCAGTGAACGTTGAATACAATATCAACAACACCTCGCCAGCCCCGCTTGAACTGACTATGTTTGGCCAACTGAAACAAACCACCGATTTGCCTAAGCACCGTGATACCGGTAGCAATAACTTTGCTCTGCACACGTTCCGCGGCGCGGCATATTCCTCCAGCGATGACAAATATCAGAAGTATGCGTTCGATAAGAGCGAAGCGCTGAATGTCACCACTCAGGGCGGTTGGGTTGCGATGTTGCAGCAGTACTTTGCAACTGCTTGGATCCCCTCTGCGAAAGACACCAACACTTTCTTCACCACGACCAACAACGGTATTTCAACGATTGGCTTTAAAGGCACACCGTTTACCGTAGCACCGGGCGCACAGCAGCAAGTTGCTTCCACCCTGTGGGTTGGCCCTGAAATTCAGGACAAGATGGCCGCTATCGCGCCTCACCTTGACCTGACAGTGGATTACGGTTGGTTATGGTTCATCTCTCAGCCACTGTTCAAACTGTTGAAATTCATTCACGGTTTTGTCGGTAACTGGGGCTTCTCGATCATCGTTATCACCTTTATTGTCCGCGGTATCATGTATCCACTGACCCGCGCGCAGTACACCTCGATGGCGAAAATGCGTATGTTGCAGCCGAAACTGGCGGCCATGCGTGAACGTATCGGTGATGACAAACAGCGCATGAGTCAGGAAATGATGGCGCTGTACAAGTCTGAGAAAGTGAACCCGTTGGGTGGCTGTCTGCCGCTGGTCATTCAGATGCCAATCTTCCTGGCACTGTATTACATGCTGTCTGGCTCCATTGAACTGCGTCATGCGCCGTTCATCCTGTGGATCCATGACCTGTCAGCGCAAGACCCGTACTACATTCTGCCGGTTCTGATGGGTATCACGATGTTCTTCATTCAGAAGATGTCGCCGACGACCGTGACCGACCCGATGCAGCAGAAGATCATGACCTTCATGCCGGTCATCTTCACCGTGTTCTTCCTGTGGTTCCCGTCTGGTCTGGTGGTGTACTACATCGTCAGTAACCTGGTGACCATCCTCCAGCAGCAGCTGATTTATCGCGGGCTGGAAAAACGTGGCCTGCACAGCCGCGACAAGAAAAAGTCATAAGTGATTGTCAGGGCGGCTTCCGTCCTGACAGCTAAACTTGATGATAAAAAGACAAAGGCGGTCATTTGACCGCCTTTTGCACATCAGTAAAAGACCAAAAGAGATAAACGCTATGAGCACCTCAGATACCATTATTGCCCAGGCAACACCTCCCGGTCGCGGCGGCGTTGGCATTTTGCGCATTTCAGGCCGTGCGGCGCGGGATGTGGCACTGGCTGTCTTAGGTAAGCTGCCCAAACCCCGCTATGCCGATTATCTGCCGTTTCAGGATGCGGACGGCAGTACGCTGGATCAGGGCATCGCGCTGTGGTTCCCCGGCCCGAATTCCTTTACCGGCGAAGACGTGCTGGAGCTACAGGGCCACGGCGGCCCGGTGATCCTCGATTTACTGCTCCGTCGCATTATCGCGCTGGAAAACGTACGTATCGCGCGTCCCGGTGAATTCTCTGAACGTGCCTTCCTCAACGATAAGCTCGATCTGGCACAGGCCGAAGCGATCGCCGATCTCATTGATGCCAGCTCCGAGCAGGCGGCCCGTTCGGCGGTCAACTCCTTGCAGGGCGCGTTTTCTCAGCGAATCCATCATCTGGTGGAAGCACTCACTCACCTGCGAATCTTTGTGGAAGCGGCGATTGACTTCCCGGATGAGGAAATCGACTTTCTGTCTGACGGTAAAATCGAAGCCAAACTCAACACCGTGATGGGTGATCTTGACGCGGTACGTGCCGAAGCGCGTCAGGGCAGCCTGCTGCGTGAAGGGATGAAAGTGGTGATTGCCGGACGTCCTAACGCCGGAAAATCCAGCCTGCTGAACGCCTTAGCGGGGCGCGAGGCGGCAATCGTCACCGATATCGCCGGTACCACCCGCGACGTGCTGCGTGAACATATTCATCTTGATGGCATGCCTTTGCATATTATCGATACCGCCGGTTTGCGCGAAGCCAGTGACGAAGTTGAGCGCATTGGTATCGAACGTGCATGGAATGAGATTGAACAGGCTGACTTAGTGCTGTTCATGGTGGATGGCACGACAACTGCCGCGACAGAGCCTGCTGACATCTGGCCAGAGTTTATGGCGCGCCTGCCCGCTACATTGCCTATCGTCGTAGTGCGCAACAAAGCCGACATTACCGGCGAAGCGTTAGGCCAGACTGAAGTGAATGGTCACTCACTTATTCGCCTTTCCGCACGCACCGGTGACGGTGTCGATTTGCTGCGTGATCATCTTAAACAGGTCATGGGTTTCAATCACAACATGGAAGGCGGATTCCTCGCCCGACGCCGTCACCTGCATGCGCTGGAAGACGCCGCACAGCATCTGGTTCAGGGTAAAGACCAGCTGTTAGGCGCGTGGGCCGGTGAATTGCTGGCAGAAGAGTTGCGTCTTGCGCAGCAGTCGCTCAGTGAAATCACCGGCGAATTCACATCCGATGATTTGCTGGGAAGGATCTTCTCGAGTTTCTGTATTGGTAAGTGATTTAGCCGCCTGAACGGAAAAACCCACATCGCAAAATGTGGGTTTTTTATTATCTTTCACTCAATGCCCTGACCGCACTTTATAAACTCGTCCGGTCTGCACGTTAACGTTCTATCTTGTTCAGAGCTTGAAACCCGCGACCACGGTTTCCAGCTGAACGGTTTGATCCTGCATCGCCTGAGCGGCGGCAGACACCTGTTCCACCAGCGCGGCATTTTGCTGCGTGGCGTTATCCAGCTGGGTGATCGCTATATTAACCTGCTCAATGCCGAGACTTTGTTCCTGACTGGAGGACATGATTTCGTTCATCAACGTCGCCACGTTATTCACGCCGCCCATCACTTCATCCATCGTCGTACCCGCCGTGGCCACCAGTTGGCTGCCGGTGGCAATATCCGCCACCGAGTCTTCGATGAGTTTTTTAATTTCCCGGGCAGACGTGGCCGAACGTTGTGCCAGACTGCGTACTTCCGACGCTACCACCGCAAAACCGCGCCCCTGTTCCCCGGCGCGCGCGGCTTCCACCGCGGCATTAAGCGCCAGAATATTAGTCTGGAAAGCGATACCGTCGATCACGCTGATGATATCAACAATCTTGTGTGATGAACGGGTGATAGAGCCCATGGTCACTACCACTTGTTTCACTACGTCAGCCCCTTTCTCAGCAACGGCAGACGCATCGCGAGCCAGTTGGTTTGCTCCTTCGGCATTTGCGGCATTTTGTTTCACCGTGCTGGTGAGTTCTTCCATCGAGGCGGCCGTTTGCACAATCGAGCTGGCCTGTTCTTCGGTTCTCGCGGAGAGATCGAGATTTCCGCTGGCGATTTGCCGCGATGCCGAGGTAATGGCCATACTGCTGTCACCGACCTGGCGCAAGATAGATTGCAGGAAAGTCAGGAAGCTGTTGAAACTCTGGTTAATAGCATTGAACTCAGGGCTGCGACTGTCCGGTAAACGACGGGTAAGATCCGCGCCCCCGGCAGAGAGCTGACTGATGTTTTTATGCAGCGCAGACAGCTGGCGCATGAAAATTTTGATAGCGACGATCAGTACGATTAACAACAGCAAGACCATCGGGATTTGCACCATCCCAAGACTGGCAAGAATGCTGTGCGTGCGCGTCAGCAACTGGCTGGTCGGCATATCCGTGACGATGTACCACGGCCCCTGAATGTTGCTCATAAACATCGTGTGGGACGTGCCATCGTTGTCATAATCTGCTACCAGATTCGACTGCCCCTCGATCTGATCGAGGCTTTTGCGGATTTGCGCCGCAAGCTGGGATTGTTCTCCCAGTGACGCCAGTTTTGGCAGCTTTTCATCGCTGGTGTGGCTGGTGCCGACAATCGTGCCGTCTTTCTCAACGATGTAAATCGTCGCATTGACCTTTTTCTCCATCCCCGTCACCAGCTGGTTAAAGAAGCCCAGCGTGACATCGATGGTGGCTACACCCCACTGTTTGTCGCCTTTGTAAATCGGCATCGCGCAGTTGGTTCGCGGCTGGGTGCTGGCATCGTCGAAATAGGCCGGAGCCCAGACGCATTGCCCTTTTTCACCTTTTGACGCCGCCATATACCAGGATTGTTCGAAGTAATTTGGCGATTCCGCGCTGTTCCAGAAGGTGTTGACCGTCAGCTCATTATTATTATTACGAGCAAAGAAGGTGCTGAATTTGATTTTTGCGGGATCGCGCTGGTTTGGCAGCGGCCAGATACCCCCGCCAAAGACTGCGGCGTCACCATACTGATCAACCAGCGCAGGCAGCAGGCGATCAATGCTGTCGCTGTCCATCTGTGCCACGGTTTGCGTGATGGTACGCACCTGTGACTCTACTTTATTCAGACGATCGTTGATGGCGACCGCCACATCATCTACCTGATTAGCAACCAGATCACTTTCTGTTTGTTTCAGTTGGGGGGCGATAAAGACCTGGATAACAATGAGCGTAACGATGACCAGCACAATAAAAAACAAGCTGATCAATGCGATAAAGCGAGACTGTGTTGTTTTTAACATATTAGGGTACTCACCGGCAAAGCAGCGAGATCGCTGCTTAACTACTAACGGCATTTTCTGATGTTTCTTTATGTTGCTATAGTAGATATATCTGGTGGTCCGATCATCGGCGTGAAAAACCAGAACATCGTGCGCATGAGATTCTTTCTCACTATGAAGCTAACAACGTGATAGCGTTCACTAAAGCGTTATGAAAAACTTTCTGAAACGTAAAAAAACTGTGGTGTATCGCGGGTTTTAAGCGGTTTTTAATGATTTCTCTTAATGTTATTCTTATCGCATGTTGAGAAAATATGGTCGAACCATTAATCATGGAGTGAACAATGGCGTGCCATTTTGCAAGATGGGCAGTAACGGACGCAGAACCTGATACACACCGGGTGCCCAGAGACATCGTATTATCCGCAAGAAACCTTTCCGAAAAACAGTGCCGGCGCTTTCTGAACGGTCGCGTTCTGCTGGCAGAAATGATTTTCTATTTGTACGGCATTCCCGAGTTGCCAAACGTCATCACCTTACCCAGCGGTCGTCCAAGCTTTGAATCTCCCGATTTGCCGGATTTCAGCCTGGCCTATGCCGGCAGCACGGTCGGGGTGTTGATCAGTAGCGAAGGCAAAGTCGGGCTGGATCTCGAAATTATTCACGCCCGCAGCGCACTGGTGAATCCTCAGCAGCAGGTGCAGTTGTCCGCCGTCGAAAAAACCTGGATTGCCATGCAATCCGATCCGATCGAGTCCTCGCTGCAATTGTGGTGCATCCGCCAGAGCATGCTGAAGATGTCTGGCATCAACGATCAAAATCCGCTGACACTCAGCTTAAATCCGGCCTCCGGGCGTTTACGCTCCACCGTCACACCGGAAGCGCAGGTGATGAGCGACATTGAAGGATCGATTACCTGGGCCTGCGCGCAGTCACCGTCGATTATCCGTTTGCAGTGCTGGCGCTATGAACCGGAAAACGGGTTTACCCGCACGCAAACCCTGTCAGTGGATCAGCAAACTGAATCGCCGCACTACATGAAATTTATCAGCCTGCCGCCAGCTAAATAAAACTTCACCAATGTTTTCATTAACGTTGTATATCGTGGTGCGGCTTTTCGTTTATGGTAGAACCCTACGTTAACCAAAGCAGGAGAAAGCCATGTCAGCTCAGCCACTGAAGTTTGTCACACTGTTAGGGAGTCTTCGTAAGGGGTCTTACAACGCAATGGTGGCGCGCTCGCTGCCAAAAGTCGCGCCGGCCGGCGTCACCATTGAGGCGCTACCCTCTATCGGCTCAGTGCCGCTATACGACGCCGACGTTCAGCAGGAAGAGGGTTTCCCGGCAGATATCGAGGCCATTGCGGAACAAATTCGTCAGGCCGATGGTGTGATCATCGTGACGCCAGAATATAACTACTCGGTACCGGGTGGCCTGAAAAATGCTATCGACTGGATTTCCCGTCTGCCAAACCAGCCGCTGGCCGGTAAACCGGTACTGATCCAGACCAGTTCAATGGGGCCGGTTGGCGGTGCTCGCTGCCAGTATCATTTGCGTCAGATTCTGGTCTTCCTCGATGCGATGGTGATGAACAAACCGGAGTTCATGGGCGGCGTGATCCAAAGTAAAGTCGATGAACAGACCGGCGAAGTGATCGACCAGGGCACGCTGGATTTCCTTAAAGGCCAGCTCACCGCCTTTGCTGATTACACCCATCGCGTCAGTAAATAATTCCCGCATTACCCAATGCAAAAAGCCCGCTCACTGTTTAAAAGTGAGCGGGCTTCTTAATGTCGAAGACGGTGTTCTTACGAATTAATGCCCGTCAACAAACGCGATTTTCAGCACGAACAGCAACGCCACGACCACCACGCACGGGCTGATTTCTCTCCAGCGGCCGGTGCCCAGTTTCATCACGACGTAAGAGATAAAGCCCAGCGCAATACCTTCGGTAATGGAGAAACTGAACGGCATCATTACGGCTGTCACAAACGCCGGAACGGCTTCGGTCAGGTCATCCCACGATACGCGCGCCAGACTTGAGGTCATCAGAACGCCGACATAAATCAGCGCGCCCGCAGCGGCGTATTCCGGAACCATGCCTGCCAGCGGTGAAATAAAGATAACCAGCAGGAACAGCAAACCGGTGACCACGGCCGTCAGGCCGGTACGGCCACCCACAGAGACGCCTGAGGTGCTTTCGATGTAAGCACCCACTGATGA
Organism: Rahnella inusitata; assembly: GCF_965118895.1. Lineage (GTDB taxonomy): Bacteria > Pseudomonadota > Gammaproteobacteria > Enterobacterales > Enterobacteriaceae > Rahnella > Rahnella inusitata_A. The sequence goes on along the minus strand of NZ_CBCPJJ010000014.1, from coordinate 37,324 downwards.
TGTCCCGATGAATGCGCCCGCCACAGAGGCCACACTGTCGACATACAGCGCCTGCTTCATCTGCGGGAATTTACCCTGCGCATCGGCCAGCCCGGCTTTGTCGGTCACGCCAATCAGCGTACCGGAGGAGTCAAACAGGTTAACCAGCATAAAGGAGAAAATTACGCCTGCCAGACCAATGTTTAGTGCGCCTTTCAGATCCACCTGACCAACTACGGTGGTGATGCTCGGCGGCATCGACCAGAAACCTGTGTAATGCACATCGCCAATCGCCAGACCAATCAGCGTCGTAACGACGATAGACACCAGCACCGAGGCGTGGAAATTACGCGACGCCAGCACGGCAATAATGAAGAAGCCCAGCACGCCAAGCAGTACGTTGTGCGAGGTCAGATTGCCGATGGTCACGATAGTGTCCGGGTTCGGCACGATGATCCCGGCGTTTTTCAGCCCCATCATGCCGATGAACAGCCCGATACCGGCGGTGATCCCCACGCGCAGGCTGATGGGAATATTGGCTATCATCCAGTAGCGGATGCGGAAGATGGTCAGCAGCAACAAACCGACAGCGCCCCAGAAAATCGCCCCCATCCCGACTTGCCACGACACGCCCATCGCGCCCACGACGACAAATGCAAAGAACGCGTTTAGCCCCATCGCCGGTGCCAGCGCTACCGGCAGGTTAGCAATCACACCCATCAGGATGCTGCCGAACGCGGCGATCAGGCAGGTGGTCACAAAGACGGCCTGCTTATCCATGCCCGCCACGCCCAGGATTTGCGGGTTCACGAAAACGATGTAGACCATAGTCAGAAAGGTGGTTAAACCCGCGATAGTTTCAGTGCGAACCGTGGTGCCGTGCTGCGTCAGTTTAAACAAACGCTCAGCCAGCCCTTTTCCACCGGTCGCGTTGCTGTGTGGTGTGCTCATGTGTGAGTTCCAAAATGGGGGAAAAACAATCGGGGGGTATCCTAAGGATTTTAGCCGGAAAGCGCCAGCACTGGATGGGGGCAGGAAGACTGACCGCTGTAGCGGTCAGTCCACGCTGGCGATAAATCAGTCTTTAAGCACCGCGAGGTCATGCGCAAGCATCCGTTTTTCCAGCTCGACCAGCGAGCGCAAGCCATCGGCGAGCGGCAGGGTTTTATCATTGAAGATTTCCAGCGACCACGGGCCGCTGAAGCCTTTTTGATTCAGCGTACTGACAAAATCCACCAGCGGTAAATCACCCTGTCCGGGATAACAACGGTAACTGCGGCTCCATTGCTGGACGTTCATGTCTTTATAGGGCGCGTCGGCCAGTTGCAGGAAGCTGATTTTATCCAGCGGCACTTCGTCCAGCCGGTCGAGATTGTCACCGACAGCAAGAACATGAAAACTGTCGAGCACAATGCCCAGTGCCGGATGATTCACTTCGCGTACGCGATCCCATGCCTGCAGATAGCGGTTAACGTGTTTCCCCCACGCCAGCGCTTCATAACCGATGCGGATGTCGTACGGCTGCGCCATTTCTGCCAGCGCAGCGAGATCGGCAATCTGAACGTCACGTTCGGCTGAGCTGTCGGCATCGGTATTGCTGCATACCAGCAGGTGATCGCAACCCAGTTCGCTCATCAGATCAAACTGACGTCGCGCGCTGGCGAGCTTCTCCGGGCGTTTTTCCGGCGCAACACCTTCGAAATCGCGAAAAGGCTGCAGCAGGAAAATCTGCAATCCCAGGGAGTCAGCCAGATTACGGATAGCGACCGGTTTAACCGGATTTTTCAACAAGTCATCTTCGAAGATTTCCACGCCATCAAATCCCGCCGCGGCGATGGCCTTAAGTTTTTCAGGCAAGGTTCCGGGCACAGAAACCGTCGCAATGGAGCGTAATCGTGAAGTTACTGGCAAAATAGCATCCTTTTTTTCAGGTTTCGGTTCTTACAGTAGTGGACCCTGATCCCCGGTTCGTCAAGTGCCACGGGCGGGTGTGAATGCACGGATTGTCGCCCGGCGGATTGTAACTGAGCGAATCAATGGTTAATCTCTGGGGCGTGAATGTGGTTAATGATGAGGGTAAGACGCTGAGCAGCCAAAGTTCCCCGGCGCCGGGACGTAAAAATGATCCGATAGGCCTGAAACAGCGTATTTTTGACAGCGCGCTGGCCGAATTCGCCGAGTCTGGCCTGATGGGCGCGCGGATGGAAAATATCGCCTCCAACGCCAACACCACAAAACGCATGGTGGTCTACCACTATAAGACCAAGGAAGCGCTGTATTTACTGGTGCTGGAACACGTTTATCGTGGGATCCGCCAGCACGAGCTGGATCTGGATTTATCGGCGTTTCCGCCCGCCGAAGCGATCGTCAAGCTGGTAGAAGCCAGTTTTGATTTCCACGTCTCGCATCCGGAATTTATCCGTATTGTTTCGACCGAAAACATGCTGCGCGGGCGCTTCATCCGCCAGTCCACCAGCATCCGTGAGATCAACAAATCGGCCTTAACGGTGCTGGAAGATATTCTCGAGCGTGGCAAACAGAGCCACCTGTTTAAGGACGACGCGCAGGCGCGTGACGTTCACCGGCTAATCAGCAGCCTATGTGTGCATCAGGTGGCTAACCAGTACACTTTCGGCGCATTGTTTGAAAATCCTGACGAAGTGGATCTGCAGGTCGCGCATTATCGCCAGCTGGCGGTGATGGTGGCGCTGCGATATGTGATGAAATAACCGCTGATCGGACAGCAAAAAGGCCTCGTATGAGGCCTTTTTTGTTTTCAGGATTTCGCTGACCGATCAGTCTTTTTTAGCTTCTTTGCTGTCTGTCAGCAGCTTATCTAATGCATCGCCGCCAACGTGACGGAAATCCTGACCTTTCACAAAGTAGAAGATGAACTCACAAATGTTCTGACAACGGTCGCCAATACGTTCGATAGAACGGGCACAGAACAGCGCGGTCAGGACGCTTGGAATGGTGCGCGGATCTTCCATCATGTAGGTCATCAGCTGGCGCACGATGCCTTCATATTCCTGATCCACTTTCTTGTCTTCGCGGTAAATACGTACCGCTTCGTCCAGATCCATGCGCGCGAACGCATCCAGTACGTCATGCAGCATCTGCACGGTGTGGCGGCCCAGTGATTCCAGGCTGACCAGCAATGGCTGATGCAGATGCGAGAATTTCTCCAGCGCGGTACGGCAGATTTTATCCGCCACGTCGCCGATACGTTCCAGCTCGGAAATGGTTTTGATAATAGCCATGACTAAACGCAGGTCGCTGGCAGTCGGCTGGCGCTTGGCAATAATGCGCACGCAGGCTTCGTCGATCGCCACTTCCATCATGTTCACTTTGTCATCGCCTTTGATGACCTGCTGCGCCAGCTCCGCGTCCTGATTGTGCATCGCGGTAATAGCATCCGTCAGTTGCTGTTCAACCAGACCGCCCATCGCCAGCACCTGGGTGCGGATGTGCTCAAGCTCTGCGTTGAACTGGCCGGAAATATGTTTGTTTAAGTTCAGGTTATCCATTTTTCTTACCTCAACCGTAGCGGCCAGTAATGTAATCTTCAGTCTGTTTACGCGCTGGCGAAGTGAACAGCGAATCGGTGTCGCTGTATTCGATCAGTTCGCCCAGATACATAAACGCAGTGCGGTCTGAACAACGCGCAGCCTGCTGCATGTTGTGCGTCACAATCACTACCGTGTAATCGGATTTCAGTTCAGTGATCAGCTCTTCAATACGGCCGGTGGAAATCGGGTCCAGCGCCGAGCAAGGTTCGTCGAGCAGCAGCACGTCAGGGCGGATCGCGATACCGCGCGCGATACACAGACGCTGTTGCTGGCCGCCGGAGAGGCTGTAGCCGCTCTGATGCAGTTTGTCTTTGGACTCATTCCACAGCGCCGCTTTGGTCAGCGCCCACTGCACGCGCTCGTCCATATCGGTACGGGAAAGCTTCTCAAACAGACGCACACCAAACGCGATGTTGTCGTAAATCGACATCGGGAATGGCGTTGGCTTCTGGAACACCATGCCGACTTTGGCGCGCAGCAGGGCGATATCTTGTTTATCGACCAGAATATTTTCGCCATCGAGCAGGATTTCGCCTTCTGCATGTTGCTCAGGATACAGCTGATACATTTTGTTAAACGTGCGCAGCAGCGTGGATTTCCCACAGCCGGACGGACCGATAAAGGCGGTCACTTCGTTCTTGGCAATATCCAGGGAGATATTTTTCAGCGCGTGGAATTTGCCGTAATAAAAGTTCAGATCGCGTACCTGAATCTTGCTGTTGGATGCGTCAGTCATTCTCAGACATCTCTCTTATTCGTGCGCCGCATCGCGACGCCGGGAAAACAGTGACGGCAGCCGTTATCGGCTACCCTCAATCATGAATTATTGTTTCTTCTGCGCGAAAATCACACGCGCCAGAATGTTCAGCAGCAGCACGCACAGAGTAATCAGCAGCACGCCCGCCCACGCCAGTTGTTGCCACTCACCAAACGGGCTCATCGCAAACTTGAAGATAGTCACCGGCAGGTTGGCAATCGGCTGCATCATGTCGGTGCTCCAGAACTGGTTGGAGAGTGACGTGAACAGCAGAGGCGCGGTTTCACCGGCGATACGGGCAATTGCCAGCAGGATACCGGTGATGATGCCGGACACCGACGCTTTCAGCGTGATGGCAGAGATCATCTTCCACTTTGGCGTACCCAGTGCGTAAGCCGCTTCGCGCAGGCTGTCCGGCACCAGTTTGAGCATGTTTTCAGTGGTACGGATAACGATAGGGATCTGCAGCAGCGCCAGCGCCAGAACGCCCGCCCAGCCGGAGAAGTGCCCCATTTTTGCTACCATAATGGTGTACACAAACAGGCCGACGACGATAGAAGGCGCGGAAAGCAGAATGTCATTGATGAAACGAATGAACTCCGCCAGCCAGGATTTGCGGCCATATTCAGCCAGATAAATCCCCGCCATCACGCCCAGTGGCGTACCGATCACGGTCGCCCACAAAATCAGTAATCCGCTGCCCGCGATGGCGTTCGCCAGACCGCCGCCCGCCGTATTCGGTGGCGGAGTATTCTCGGTGAACAGCGCCAGTGACATTCCGTCGACGCCTTTCACCACGGTGGTAAACAGGATCCACACCAGCCAGAACAAACCGAACGCCATGGTCATCATTGAAACCAGCAGCGCCAGACGATTTTTCTGGCGACGCCATGCCTGACGTTTACGGCGCGACTCCAGCAGTTCAGGGGTGCTTTGCATTTCGAGTGTCGTCATCTTAACGGCCCTCTTTCTTAGCCAGACGCAGGATCATCACTTTCGACAGCGCCAGAACGATAAAAGTAATCACGAACAGAATCAGGCCCAGTTCCATCAGCGCGGCGGTGTGCAGACCGGCTTCAGCTTCGGCGAATTCGTTAGCCAGCGCTGAGGTAATACTGTTGCCCGGCATGTACAGCGAGACGCTGTCGAGCTGGTAGGTGTTGCCGATAATAAAGGTCACGGCCATGGTTTCACCCAACGCGCGTCCCAGCCCTAACATCACACCGCCAATCACGCCGTTTTTAGTGAACGGCAACACGATGCGCCAGATCACTTCCCACGTCGTACAACCGATGCCATAAGCGGACTCTTTCATCATCACCGGCGTTTGCTCGAACACGTCGCGCATTACCGAGGCGATGTAAGGGATGATCATGATGGCGAGGATCACACCCGCAGCCAGAATACCGATACCAAATCCGGGGCCGGCGAACAGGGCGCCAACAATCGGGATGCCGGACAGTACGTCACCGACCGGCGTCTGGAAGTATTGGGCAAACAGCGGTGCAAAAACAAATAAACCCCACATGCCGTAAACAATGCTGGGAATAGCCGCCAGCAGCTCAATGGCGATGCCCAGCGGACGTTTCAGCCAGTTCGGTGCCAGTTCGGTGAGGAATAACGCGATACCAAAGCTGACCGGTACAGCAATCAGCAAGGCGATAATCGAGGTTACGACGGTACCGTAAATCGGCACCAGTGCGCCGAACTGCTCGTTCGGGGCGTCCCAGGTTTTATTCCAGAGGAAGGATAAACCGAACTTTTCAATGCTCGGTAAAGAAGCAATAAACAGCGAGACGATAATACCGCCCAGCATTAATAACACGATCAGCGCTGCCAGTTTAACCAGCGCGCCAAAGATGATGTCACCGTTTTTGCTTGGTGCCTTAATAGCCGGCTTGTATTCAGCCATACCACTCTCTTTTAATTCAGATTTAATTCCCTCCCCGGCCGGAGAGGGAATGAAGCAGAAGACTTGTACTCTATATCAGACGGAAGGTCAGATCCTAGTACAGTGCTTTGCCGCTGGAATCTTTAATATTGGTTTTCCATGCTGCGCGGATCTGTTCAACCACAGAATCAGGCAGTGCGGCGTAATCCAGATCGGTCGTCAGCTTGTTACCGTTTTTGTAAGCCCAGTCGAAGAACTTCAGTACTTCAGCGCCTTTCGTTGCATCTTGCTGGTCTTTATAAATCAGGATGAAGGTGGTGGAGCTGATTGGCCACGCGTTATCACCTTTCTGATTGGTCAGATCCTGAGCGAAGGTTCTCTTCCAGTCAGCGCCTTTAGCCGCTGCGCTGAAGGATTCTTCAGTCGGGGTGATAGCTTTGCCGTCGGCATCCACCAGTTTGGTGTAAGCCAGATTATTTTGTTTTGCGTAAGCGTATTCTACGTAGCCGATTGAGCCTGGCAGACGCTGTACGAATGCGGCCACGCCGTCGTTACCTTTACCGCCCAGACCGGTAGGCCAGTTAACGGTAGAGCCGGAACCGATTTTCTCTTTCCACTCGTTGTTCACTTTCGCCAGATAGCTGGTGAACACGAAAGAGGTACCGGAACCGTCAGCACGGCGAACAACCGCGATGTTGGTGTCTGGCAGTTTCACGCCCGGGTTCAGCTTGGTGATCGCCGCGTCGTTCCACTTTTTGATTTTACCGAGGTAGATATCACCCAGCGTTGCGCCGTCCAGCGTCAGCTGACCGGATTTGATGCCTGGGATGTTCACAGCCAGTACCACGCCACCGATCACGGTAGGGAACTGGAACAGGCCGTTTTTGTTCAGATCTTCTTCTTTCATCGGGGCGTCGGACGCGCCGAAATCAACGGTTTTGGCGATGATTTGTTTCACGCCGCCGGAAGAACCGATACCCTGATAGTTAACCTGATTGCCAGTTTCTTTCTGATAAGCATCCGCCCACTTAGCGTAAACAGGTGCAGGGAAGGTACCGCCAGCGCCAGTCAGGTTAGAGGCAGCGAAAGCAGACATTGCTGTGAGGGAAAAAGTCGCTGCTACAAGACCGGCGACGGTGTTACGCATCAATTTCATGTTCCACTCCTGGTGGTTTTAAACTTCCCGACTTATGTCGACGTTAATTAAAGTGTTTGGCACAGGAGGAAAATAGGACAGTTTGGTGACAGTAAAATGTACGTAATATGACAGTTTTATGACAGAGGTCGCCATTTAGGCAAACGCTATTGCCATGCGCGCTTTAAGGCTTCGACGGCCAGAACAATATCGGGGACTTTTACACAAGCAAAACCCAGCACCAGCCCATAGCGTCCCGTTTGTTCCTCTGAGCTGTCAGGCAGCCACGAAGCGCTGAGTGGTGTGATTTCAATACCCACAGAGAGTGCCTGTGCAATTAAACGCTGTTCTGTTTCAAGGTTCGCTAAACGAATGGTGACATGCAGACCGGAGGAGACCTGCGGCATGTGACCAATGTGGCCGAGATGCTGGTTCCAGGCGTCGAGCAAGGCATTGCGCCGGGCCAGCGCTGCGCGCCGCATTCGGCGGCTGTGCTGCTGGAAATGCCCTTCGCTAAGGAAAAGTGCCATTGCCATCTGGTCATTCATCGGTGGCTGACGACTGGCCATTGTGCGCACCAGCAAAAATTGCTCCACCAGCTGCTTCGGTGCCACCAGATAACCTAAACGCAATCCCGGATACATTACCTTAGAGAAAGAACCGATATACAGCACCCGGTTGCTCTGATCGATAGCCGCCAAAGGAGTGAGTGGCGTACCGCTGTAACGGTATTCTCCATCGTAATCATCTTCAATAATCCAGGCTTTGTTCTGCTCTGCCCATTGCAGAATCTCCATTCGGCGCGCCATAGAGAGCGTCGCTCCCGTCGGATACTGACAGGACGGGCTGACATAAGCCATACGCGCTTTGGGGATCTGTTGTAACTGCCCGGTCTGTAGTCCCTCCTCATCGACTCCTATCCCATGCATTTTGACACCCAGGCAGGAGAATACCCCTGCGGCAGCCCAGTAGCAGGGGTTTTCAATGACGACTTCATCTTCGGGGCGTAACAATAATGCTGAGCAGATCATAATCGCCTGTTGCGCGCCCAGCGTAATGACGATTTGTGAAGGATCACACTTTAAACCACGGGAATGGCGCAAATATTGCGCAATCAGCTCCCGCAGCTGCGGCTCCCCCGCAGGATGCCCATAACCCATATGGGACATCGGTTCACTGCGCCAGAAGCGGGTTTGCAACCGGCTCCAGATATCAAAAGGAAAAAGATCTATTGCCGGCATACCAATGCGGAATGCTTTGGGCACTCCTTCGTGGATACGGTGTTGGTTGAACAACGACGCTATGGGCAGGCGGTAACCAATGTGCAGTTGTGGTTCAGCCATGGCGTTATCGCCGGGGTGCAAGGTTTTCGGCGGCGAGTGTAGCTGCGCGACGTAGGTACCATCACCCACCCGCGTTTCGATAAAACCTTCAGCGAACAGGCGTTCATAGACGTTAACCACCGTGTTACGGGAGATATCGAGCATTTCCGCCAGCTCGCGGCTGGCAGGAAGTTTCACCCCGCTGCTTCTCGGGTTCCCTATAATCAATTCACGCAATGCGTCATAAAGCTGTATGGATAGCTTTCGTCCAGGCTTTAGGGTCAGTCCGGTGATTTCAAAAGGTAAGGAAGCGGGCAAATTGGCACCTTTATATAGGGGTGTTTTGGCTCTTTTATACATCCAATACCAGGAATAGCATAGCTCCATAATGTTAAACCCTATGGATATGCTTTTTTTGCGCAACCACAGGGACTCCATCTCTGCGAGGATTATTTATGTCTGCTCCAACTACTGTGATTTACTCGGCCAAAAAAATCATCACCATGTGTCCTTCCCAACCGGAAGCAAGTCATGTGGCAGTCAAAGACGGACGGATCCTGGGTGTTGGTTCACTGGATGAGCTAAAAGAATGGGGCGAATGTGTTGTTGATAACACCTTTGCCGACAAAGTTATTATTCCAGGCCTGATTGAAGCCCATTCACACGCCACCGGGGGCGGTATGTGGCAATTCCCTTATGTCGGTTTTTATGATCGCCCTGACTACACGGGTAAAATCTGGAAAGGCTGCCGCTCCTTTGATGAAGTAGTTGAAGCGCTGCAAAAAGTCGAAAGAACCATGACAGATCCAAACGCGCCACTGATTGCCTGGGGCGTCGACCCTATCTACTTCGGCAGCGAAAAACTGGGCCGCCAGCATCTGGATCGCGTGTCGACCACCCGCCCGGTGGCCGTGATCCACATGAGCATCCACTTGATGGGCGCTAACACAGCAGCACTGGCTGATTGCGGCATTTTTGCTGACAGCGAGATCGAAGGCATCGTTAAAAACGAAGATGGTTCGCTGCACGGTGAGCTGGTTGAGTTTGCTGCCATGGGTCCGGTGCTGCAAAAGTACGGTTTTTGGGACGCACTGACCACCGAGCGAGCTATCCATACTTTTGGTCAGGAAGCTTTCCGCGCAGGCTGTACTTCAGCCGCCGACATGGGCTTAACGGATTTCGATAACCCTGAGCTGGCCGCCAACTATATCCGTATGACCCGCGCTGAAGACTTCCCCATCCGCCTGCTGGTGGCTTACGGCCCTCCGTTTGTGAAAAAACCTTTTATTGAAGCCGTAGAGTTCGCGGTCGATGTGATGAAGCACGGTCATAACAAAATGATTTTCGGCCCGATGAAGATTTTCCTCGATGGTTCGATTCAGGGCGGTTCAGGCAGAATGTTAGCTCCGGGTTATTTCAAAACCCAGAAGAATGGCGCCTGGAATGCAACCCCTGCCGAAGTTGAAAATCAGGTGTACGAAATCATGAAACGCGGTTATCAGATCCACTGCCATTGCAACGGTGACGAAGCCTCAGAAGCTTTTATCCAGGCCGTCGAGAAAACCCTGAACCGCATTCCGGCAGCGAATCATCGCGCCACCATGCAGCATGCTCAGATGCTGCGTGAAGATCAGTTCAAACGCATTAAAAGCCTCGGCATGTGCGTTAACTTCTTCAGTAACCACATCTACTACTGGGGTGATCAACATTACAGTAAAACCATGGGGCCGGAACGTGCTAATCGGATGAATGCCTGTGGCAGCGCGGTTCGCCACGGAGTTCCGTTTGCTTTCCACAGCGACTGCGGCATCACACCAATTAACCCGCTATTTACCGGCTGGTGCGCCGTGAACCGTGTGACCGCCTCAGGGCGTGTATTGGGCGAGCGCGAAAAAATCAGCGTTGAGGATGCTCTGCATGCCATGACCGTCGGCGCCGCGTACACCATGAAGGTCGATCATCTGATTGGCAGCATTGAGTGCGGCAAACTGGCTGACTTCACCATTCTGGAAGAGAACCCTCTGACCATTGAACCGATGCATCTGAAAGACATTCAGGTCTGGGGCACGGTGCTTGGCGGCAAAGTACAGCCAATTTCCCGATAGTCTGTTCCCCTGACCTGACCGGTCAGGGAACCCCTTTTTAGACAGGATGCCTATCCGCCTGGAAACAGCCGGACGGCTTCCTGCTGCCCATTATTAACAAAATTTGATGAGGTATTTTTTATGGCGACACATGCCACCGAGCCACTGGCTGTACCTTCCTCCACCCCTTCGGTGTCAGGATGGGCCAAATGGCTTCCCTTACTGGTGCTTTGCCTGGCCCAGCTGTCCACTTCAGGTGATAACGCCACACTGAGTATCGCCACCGGTGCGCTGGTTAAAGATCTCCATGCTTCCATGGATTTAATCAGCATTGCTAACGCCATGTACTCTCTGGCGGCAGGCTCACTGATGGTCGCGGCCGGAATGGTTGGGCTGATTATCGGCTGGAAAAAAACTTTCCGTATCGGCTGTGCACTGCTGTTTTGCGCCGAACTGACTGCCTTCTTCTCACCGAATATGCAAATTTTCACCTACGGTGCCCGTCTGCTTTCCGGTATCGGCGGCAGCTTTATGATCCCATCGGTTCTGGGGCTCATCGCCAGTAACTTTAAAGGCCGTGATCAGGCCGTCGCTTTCGGCGCCATCGGCGCGGCCAGCGGTGTCTCTTTTGCAGCTGGCCCTCTTATCTGCGGCACGCTGGTAGATCAGTTTGGCTGGCGTTACGCTTTCGCAGCAATCGCCTGCCTGTGCGTAGTAATTTTCGTCGGTTCTTTCATCATCCCAACGCCGGCAAAACCAGAACGCAAAGTACGATTCGACTTACCGGGCGTCGTGTTGACTGTCATCGGTCTGTTCATCGTCATTCTTGGCTTCCTGAAAGTTTCCAGCTGGGGTTTGTTCACGCCGTTTGCTGCGCCGTTCACTCTCTTTGGGTTAAGCCCTGCGCCATTCCTGGTGCTGTTTGGTTTAGTCGTGCTGGCTTTGATGCTGAAATGGGAACGTCATCGTGAGGCTTCTGTTGGTAGCGCACTGATCCCGATGTCCTTCTTATCGACACCACAAGTTCGCAACGGTTTATATCTGACCGCCTTTATCTTCCTGGCCTATGGCTCAGGTATTTTTGTGACCGTCAGTTTTGTGCAGGTTGTGGCGGGACTGAACGGTATCCAAACAGGCCTGATGATATTACCGTTCGCTTTAGGCGTGGTTATCTTCTCGCTGGGGCTACCGGTGGTGTGGAAAAATGCCAATCCGAAACGTATGTGTCAGTCAGCATTGTTGATAGGTACTCTCGGCTCGGTGCTGTGCATTTTCGGCTTCGGCCCTTCCAGCTTCTCTATGATTGTACCGATAGGTATGTGTTTGATTGGCGTGAGTATGGGAATCGTCTCGGCCTATTCCAGCTATATTGTAACCAGTGGATTGCCATCAAGGGATGCACAGCAGTCAGGCGGCGTACAGGCAACATCCCGTAATGTCGGCCAGGCGATTGGTGTTGCAGTATGCGGCATGGTGATGCTGACAGCAGTGACCATGGGTGTGCAGGGGGCAGCGCGCAGCGATCCGGCTTTAAGCCCGGACACTCAGACCAAAGTATCTGAAATGACCGTGATCCCTTACCTGAGTGACGCGGGCTTCTCTGCCCTGATGCTTGACCATGGCATTGTACAAAAAGACGTGCCTGCTCTGACGCAGGTTTATCAGACGTCCAGATTAAACGCGACTCGTGCCGGGATGATTGCCACCGCGCTAATGACAGTCCTCTTCCTGTTCGGTACGCGTAATCTGCCAACTAAAACCAAAGTTGCAGCGTCAGATAACCTCGCAGAGGATCGTAAAAAGAAAAACTAATGTTATAGCTCGGGTAATAGCCTAATTATTATCCGATATTTTTAGCGCGCACCCTGTTTGCAGGTTGCGCGCTTTTGCGTAGCTGAAATCATTAGGAAAATACTATGGCTGAGAAAATACGCCTTAACCGACAGGCCATTGGCTTGCCCCTTCTGGTTCTGTGCCTGGCTCAGTTTCTGGCGTCGGCAGATAACGTTACCCTAAGCATTGCCACCAGCGCACTTATCCGCGATCTCGGTGCATCAATGTCACAAATCAGCACCGCAAACACCATGTATCCGCTGGTTGCGGGCACATTTATGATTGCCGGTGGCATGTTGGGGTTGATTATTGGCTGGCGTAAAACCTTCCGCACCGGCTGCATTCTCTATTTTTTAGCTGAGATCATCGCGGTTTTCTCGCCTTCAATAACGGTTTTCATCTGGGCGGCAAGGATACTGGCAGGCATAGGCGGAAGTCTGATGATCCCGGCGGTGTTTGGGATTATTACTGGCAGTTTTCAGGGGCGGGAGCAAGCAATTGCCTTTGGTGCGCTTGGGGCTGCCAGCGGTTTTTCTTTTGCGATGGGCCCGGTGTTGTGCGGTTTGCTGCTCGATACGCTGGGCTGGCGCTGGGCTTTTGGCGTTCTGGCTGGGCTGGCGATTGTGATACTGGTTTGCTCAAGCAGGGTTCCCTCCCCGTCAAAACCCGAAAAACGCGTTAACTTTGATTTTGCAGGTTTTATCCTCTCAACACTCGGTCTGTTTTTAGTCGTGTTTGGAATTTTGCAAATATCAACCTGGGGTCTCATCACTCCGTTCAATCCTCCTTTCACTTTTTTCGGCCTCAGTCCGGCTTTGATGCTGGTCGCAAGCGGCCTGCTTATTCTGGTCGTCGTGCTGCGGTGGGAAAAATTCCGCGAAACAGTCACTGGCAGTGCCATGATCCCACAGTCATTTTTACGCACGGCACAGGTTCGCGCCGGGCTTTATCTGACCATGTATATTTTCTTCGCGTACAGTTCGGGGATTTTCGTCGTCGTCAGTTTTGTGCAGGTGGTGGCAGGGCTGGACGCCGTACATACCGGCCTGATGATCATTCCGTTTGCCGTCTGCCTGGCCGGTTCGTCGATGGGCTTACCGCTGATTTTCCGACAGCGTAATCCACGCCGTCAGTGCAGGGCTGGATTACTGCTGGGAATGGCTGGATCGGCGATCACTGCTTTGGGCATTCACGGACTGAGTTTTAACACGACAATAGTGACGTCGGGACTCTGTCTGATCGGAGCCAGCATGGGCACCGTAGCAGCAAACGCCCCCTTTCTTATCACAAGCGCGCTGCCGGAGCGTGACGCTCAGCAGTCCGGAGGGATTCAGGCGGCAGCCAGAGATATCGGGCAGGCATTGGGCGTGGCATTAGTCAGTATGGTGATGCTGACCGCTATGACATTTAGCATGAAGAAATTTACAGCCGAAGTTTCAACAATGAGTCCGCAAACCTTTCAGACGGTAAAAAACCTGACGGTTATTCCTTATCTTAGCGATGCAGGGTTTGAGTTGATGATTGTAAAAGAGGGGGCTAATCCGCAGGACCTTGTAGCACTGACGCCGATTTATCAGCGTTCACGTGCGAGAGTTACCCGCGCAGGGCTGTTTTCGATGACGATAATGACACTGCTGTTCCTGATGGGAACAGGAAAAATCCCGGTGACGCTGGAGGGCTCTGATTCGAACGTTGGAAAGCACGAAAAAGTTAACTACTGAGCCGGCGAGCAATTAAAGCACTCTTTAACCCGTCACTCTTCAGACACGGAGCCTTCAAGCTGTCTAAATAATGCGGTCCGTTCATCACGGGTCAGTTCCCGCGATTCCCCCAACGGCAGCTTATCCAGATGAATATTCATGATCCGCACACGTTTAAGCCGTGTCACTTCAAAACCAAAATGCTTCGACATACGGCGGATCTGACGGTTAAGTCCCTGCATCAGCGTGATACGAAAGACATATTCCGACTCTTTCATCACTTTGCAGGCTTTGGTCACCGTGCCCAACATCGGGACGCCGTAACTGAGGCCCAGAATAAACGCGTCGGTCACTGGCTTATTGACGGTCACCACATATTCTTTTTCATGATTGTTACCGGCGCGCAGAATTTTGTTCACCAGACAGCCGTGATTGGTCAGTAAAATCAGCCCTTGCGAATCTTTATCCAGTCGCCCGATCGGAAAGATACGCTTACTGTGATGGATGAGCGTACCGATGTTATCCGGCAGATTTTCATCCATCGACGTAATGATACCCACTGGCTTATTCAACACGAGCAGCACCAGATCGGTTTCATCTCGTTGCTCTATAGGCTGACCATCGACCTTCACGACATCGCCGTCAAAGACCTGCGCGCCAAATCCGGCCAGCGTATCGTTAATCAATACCCGCCCATTTTCGACATAACGGTCAGCATCACGCCGCGAACACATGCCGCTGTCGCTGATGTATTTGTTAATCCGAATGGAAGAAGAGATCGGCATTGCGCAGAGAACCTCTGTAAAAGGCGGACTATACCTTGTTGCGTTGCAGAAATAAAAAAGCGCCCACGTGGGGCGCTCGGAAGCAGAAATCCTAATGACTTATTCTACCGTCACGGACTTCGCCAGGTTACGCGGCTGGTCTACGTCGGTGCCTTTGATCAGCGCAACATAGTAGGACAGCAGCTGGAGCGGAACGGTGTAGAAAATCGGTGCGACGATTTCTTCAACGTGTGGCAGCTGGATGATCTTCATACCTTCGCTGTCAGTGAAACCGGCATTCTGATCGGCGAAGACGTACAGCAGGCCGCCACGGGCGCGCACTTCTTCGATATTCGACTTCAGCTTTTCCAGCAGTTCGTTATTAGGTGCAATCACGATCACCGGCATATCCGCGTCGATCAGCGCCAGCGGGCCGTGTTTCAGCTCACCCGCCGCGTAAGCTTCGGCATGAATATAGGAGATCTCTTTCAGCTTCAGTGCACCTTCCATCGCGATCGGATATTGATCGCCGCGACCGAGGAACAGGGCGTGATGCTTGTCAGAGAAACCTTCTGCCAGAGACTCGATGGTTTTATCCAGCGACAGCATCTGCTCGATACGCGCAGGCAGTGCCTGAAGCGCATGAACGATGTCGTGCTCAACCTGCGGCGCCATATCTTTCAGACGGCCCATGCGCGCCACCAGCATCAGCAGAACGGTCAGCTGAGTAGTAAAGGCTTTGGTGGAGGCCACGCCGATTTCGGTGCCCGCTTTGGTCATCAGCGCCAGATCGGACTCACGCACCAGAGACGAACCTGCAACGTTACACACGGCCAGAGAACCGAGATATCCCAGCTCTTTGGACAGGCGCAGTGCAGCCAGCGTATCGGCAGTTTCGCCGGACTGAGACAACGTGATGATCAGGCTGCCCGGACGCACGGCAGATTTGCGATAGCGGAATTCAGACGCGATCTCAACATCACAAGGCATACCGGCCAATGATTCAAACCAGTAACGCGCGACCATACCAGAGTTATACGACGTCCCGCAGGCAATGATCTGGATATGCTGAACGCGAGACAGAATGTCGTCAGCCTTTTCGCCCAGTTCGCTCAGATTCACTTCACCGTGGCTGAAACGGCCTTCCAGAGTGTTTTTGATCGCCAGAGGCTGTTCGTAGATTTCTTTCTGCATGTAGTGGCGGTAAACGCCTTTATCACCCGCGTCGTACTGCACTTTAGATTCGATTTCTTCCCGCTCAACCGCATGACCGTTTTTGTCATACACGCTGACCGAGCGGCGTTTCACTTCCGCGACATCGCCTTCTTCAAGGAACAGGAAGCGGCGGGTGACCGGCAGCAATGCCAGCTGATCGGAGGCAATGAAGTTTTCACCTACACCACGACCGATCACCAGCGGGCTGCCGGAACGGGCAGCGACCAGAACGGACGGATCACGGCTGTCCATCACGACAGTACCGTATGCGCCACGCAGTTGCGGGATAACACGCTGAACCACTTCCAGCAGCGTGCCGCCCTGAAGTTGTTCCCAATGCACCAGATGCGCGATCACTTCGGTATCCGTTTCGGAATCAAAACGGTAGCCGCGTTCGATCAGTAATTCACGCAAAGGTTCGTGGTTTTCGATAATGCCGTTATGCACCACCGCGATGTAATCGGACACATGCGGGTGGGCGTTCGCTTCTGAAGGTTCGCCGTGGGTTGCCCAGCGGGTGTGCGCAATACCGGTGCCGCCGTGCAGTGGATGTTGATCCAGCGCGTCAGCCAGCATCTGGACTTTGCCCAGACGACGCAAACGCCCCATTTTCCCTTGCGCATCAATCACAGCCAGACCGGCTGAGTCATAACCGCGGTATTCGAGACGGCGTAAACCTTCTAACAGAATTTCAGCAATATCGCGTTGCGCTACTGCGCCTACAATTCCACACATCAGTTTTATTCCTATTGAAGGTCTTTCGGGACCTTTTTTGATGCCTGACCTGATTTATCCGCGAGCCCCGTTTTCCGGTGTACTTACGGTTCCCCGAGCCTTGTAGAAGTTGGGGATTATTATGTAATGCTTATTATTTCTTCACCGGTTTTTGCCAGTCAGGTTTATGCACCTGAGGCACCCGGCTTAACAGTAAACCGTTATCAGGAACATCGCGCGTCACGGTGGTGCCCGCCGCGATGGTCACGTTATTGCCGACGGTAACAGGCGCAATCAGCTGAGTATCGGAGCCGACAAACACGTCATTGCCGATAATCGTTTTGCTTTTGTTCACACCGTCATAGTTACAGGTGATGGTGCCCGCGCCGATATTGACGTTGTCACCTATCTCGGCATCGCCAAGATAGGAAAGGTGACCCGCTTTAGAGCCTTTGCCCAGACGAGATTTTTTGATTTCAACGAAGTTGCCCACGTGTGCGCCCTCGGCCAATTCAGCGCCAGGGCGCAAACGGGCGAAGGGGCCGACGGTGCAACCGCTTTCCAGCACCGCATCTTCGAAAACGCTGTAAGGGCTGATTTCACAATCATCGCCAATCACACTGTTTTTCAGCACACAGCCCGCACCGATTTTCACGCGATCGCCCAGTTTGACGTGGCCTTCGATAATCACGTTGGTGTCGATCAGCACGTCAATGCCATGGGAGAGTTCGCCACGGAGATCAAAGCGCGCAGGATCCATCAACATCACACCTTCCAACAGCAAGCGTTCAGCCTGTTCACTCTGATACACGCGCTCAAGGCGGGAAAGTTGCAGGCGGTTGTTCACACCATCCACTTCACTGTTACGCGCCGGATGAACGGTGGCGATCTGGTGCCCTTCGGCATGTGCCATCGCAATAATATCGGTGATGTAGTATTCACCCTGCGCATTGTTGTTGTTCAGTTTGCTGAGCCAGCGTTTGAAAGATGCCCCGTTGGCAACCAAAATCCCGGTGTTAATCTCCTGAATTTCAAGCTGTTCTTTGCTGGCATCTTTTTGTTCGATAATGCCAGTGACCGTGCCGTTTTCACGCACGATGCGACCATAGCCGGTTGGGTCATCAAGCACGACGGTCAATAAACCAATACCGCCTTCCGGTTTAGCTTTCAGCAGTTTTTCCAGCGTACCGACGGAAATCAGCGGAACATCGCCGTACAGCATCAGCACATCTTCATCATCTGCAAAGAAAGGCGCAGCCTGCTGCATAGCATGGCCGGTACCCAGTTGCTCTGCCTGTAATACCCAGTTCAGTTCACTGCCCGCCAGATTTTTCTTCAGCAAGTCTCCACCATGGCCATAGACCAGATGCACGTTCTTCGCCCCCACCTGCGTGGCGGCATCAATCACGTGTTGCACCATTGGCTTACCCGCCAAGGAATGAAGAACTTTAGGAAGGTTGGAGTACATGCGTGTTCCCTTGCCCGCGGCAAGGATCACCACACTCAGTGTGCTGTTCGACATAGGTAACCTGACAAATCCAATTTGAGTGACAAAAGTAACCCGTTCAGTGCACGGATTACTACATATTTCGCTTCAAAAACCACCTGCAGGCCGCAGCCTGTAAGGGTTGAGCACGGTATAGACTACAGCAAAAAATCTGAGGGTAAAACGTCCACTTATTCCGCAAGTATTCCATTAAACGTGAATTCACGCCTTCGGATAAACGCTGAAAAGTGTCTTATTTAAAGGTAAAAAAAAAGCGACCCGAAGGTCGCCTTTTACACTGATGTCGTTACATCGCTTTCCTGGTCAGTTCGATAACGCGAAGTTTCGCGATCGCCTTAGCCAGTTCTGCTGACGCCTGAGCGTAGTCAACGTCGCCGTGAGAACTATTAATATGTTCTTCCGCCTTGCGCTTAGCTTCAAGCGCGCGCGCTTCGTCGAGGTCTTGCCCACGGATTGCAGTATCAGCCAACACGGTAGTTGCATTCGGCTGCACCTCAAGGATGCCGCCGGAAAGATAGATATACTCTTCTTCCCCGTGTTCTTTAACAATGCGCACCATGCCAGGCTTGATGGCGGTGAGCAGCGGAGCATGCCCCGGGAAAATACCCAGTTCGCCTTCGCTACCCGTCACCTGGATCTTCTGTACCATGCCGGAAAACATTCTCTTTTCCGCACTGACTACATCCAGATGGTAAGCTTTTTCAGCCATGTCATCCTCTCTCAATACCACAACAAACTAGCGTTACAGTTTCTTGGCTTTTTCCACTGCTTCTTCAATGGTGCCAACCATGTAGAACGCTTGTTCCGGCAGGTGATCGTAGTCGCCGTCCATAATGCCTTTGAAACCACGGATGGTATCTTTCAGCGAAACGAACTTGCCCGGAGAACCGGTGAAGACTTCGGCCACGAAGAATGGCTGGGACAGGAAACGCTGAATCTTACGCGCACGGGATACAACCAGTTTGTCATCTTCTGACAACTCGTCCATACCCAGGATCGCGATGATGTCTTTCAGTTCCTGATAACGTTGCAGAATAGACTGCACGCCACGAGCCACATCATAGTGTTCCTGACCAACAACCAGTGGATCCAGCTGACGACTGGTGGAATCCAGTGGGTCTACCGCCGGGTAAATACCCAGTGACGCGATCTGACGGCTCAGTACCACGGTCGCATCTAAGTGAGCGAAGGTGGTGGCTGGAGATGGGTCAGTCAAGTCATCCGCAGGGACGTAAACGGCCTGTACGGAGGTGATAGAACCACTTTTGGTCGAGGTGATACGTTCTTGCAGAACGCCCATCTCTTCCGCCAGTGTTGGCTGATAACCTACCGCAGAAGGCATACGGCCCAGAAGTGCAGACACTTCAGTACCGGCCAGGGTATAACGGTAAATGTTATCGATGAACAGCAGGACGTCACGACCCTCATCACGGAATTTCTCCGCCATGGTCAGGCCGGTCAGTGCTACACGCAGACGGTTGCCTGGTGGCTCATTCATCTGGCCATAAACCAGGGAAACTTTGTCGATAACGTTGGAGTCGGTCATTTCGTGGTAGAAGTCGTTACCCTCACGAGTACGTTCACCCACGCCTGCAAACACAGAATAACCGGAGTGCTCGATCGCGATGTTACGGATCAGCTCCATCATGTTTACAGTTTTACCTACACCCGCACCACCGAACAGACCGACTTTACCGCCCTTAGCGAACGGGCACATCAGGTCCATAACTTTGATACCGGTTTCCAGCAATTCCTGGGAGTTCGCCAGCTCTTCGTAAGAAGGAGCAGGACGGTGAATTGAACGGCGTTCTTCTTCGCCGATTTCACCTTTCATGTCGATTGGTTCACCCAATACGTTCATGATGCGACCCAGAGTCGCTACACCCACCGGAACTTCAATTGGGTGTTCCAGGTTGTTCACTTTCAGATTGCGACGCAGGCCATCTGATGTACCCATTGCGATACAACGAACAACGCCGCCACCTAACTGTTGCTGTACTTCCAGCACCAGTTTGGAGGTACCGTTTTCTACCTCAAGAGCATTGTACACGTTCGGTACTGCATCCTGAGGGAACTCGACGTCCACCACGGCGCCGATTACCTGGATAATCTTTCCAGTAGCCATCTTGAATCCTCTACGTAATTCGTAAACCTAGCTTAAACCGCGGAGGCTCCCCCGACGATCTCGGTGAGTTCCTGAGTGATGCTGGCCTGACGAGCTTTGTTGTATACCAACTGCAGCTCTTTGATCAGGCTGCCGCCGTTATCGGTTGCGGCTTTCATCGCTACCATTCGCGCGGCCTGTTCGCTGGCCAGGTTTTCTACGACGCCCTGATAAACCTGAGATTCCACATAGCGACGCAGGAGGGTATCCAACAGCGCTTTAGGGTCCGGCTCATACAGGTAATCCCAGGATTTCTTCGCCAGTGCGCCGTCTTCTGCTGGTGGCAGAGGCAACAGCTGCACGATGCGTGGTTCCTGAGACATGGTATTGACGAATTTATTGCTAACAACGCATAACTTGTCTAAACGACCTTCGTCGAAAGCCTGCAACATCACTTTCACCGGTCCGATCAGTTCTGACAGGGAAGGGTTATCCCCCATGCCAGTGACCTGAGCAACAACGTTGCCACCCACGGAGCCGAAGAAAGAGGCTGCTTTGGAACCGATCAGTGCGAGATCAACTTCAACACCCTTTTCGGACCAGCCTTTCATCTCTGCCAGCAGTCTTTTGAACAGGTTAATGTTCAGACCACCACAAAGACCACGGTCGGTAGACACCACCAGATACCCGACGCGCTTAATGTCACGCTCATCCAGGTAAGGGTGCTTATATTCCAGATTACCTAACGCAAGGTGACCAATCACTTCACGAATGGTTTCTGCATAAGGACGGCTGGCCGCCATACGTTCCTGCGTTTTACGCATTTTGGAGGCGGCGACCATTTCCATCGCTTTAGTGATCTTTTGCGTGTTTTGCACGCTGCTGATCTTACTACGTATCTCTTTTCCGCCGGCCATCTCTGCTTCTCCTCATTACCAAACGGCCCGCTGCTTATCTGCCAAAAGCAGGACAGCAAGGCCGCTTAGTGTTACCAGGACTGGGTTGCTTTGAAGGTATCGAGGATATTTTTGAATTTACCCTCGATCTCATCGTTATACGCACCAGTTTGGTTGATTTGCTGCAGAAGCTCGCCGTGCTCACGGTCGGCAAACGCCAACAGTGCCGCTTCGAAGCTACCGACTTTGGACAACTCAACGTCTTCCAGATAACCACGTTCTGCTGCGAAGATGATCAGAGACTGCGCCACGATTGACATCGGAGCGTATTGTTTCTGTTTCAGCAGCTCAGTCACTTTCTGACCGTGGTTCAGCTGTTTACGGGTTGCCTCATCCAGATCGGAAGCGAACTGGGAGAACGCAGCCAGTTCACGATACTGTGCCAGCGCGGTACGAATACCACCGGACAGTTTTTTCATGATCTTGGTCTGAGCAGCACCACCAACACGGGATACCGAGATACCCGGGTTAACCGCAGGACGAATACCGGCGTTAAACAGGTTGGATTCCAGGAAGATCTGACCATCAGTAATCGAGATTACGTTGGTTGGAACGAACGCGGAAACGTCGCCCGCTTGCGTTTCGATGATCGGAAGCGCAGTCAGGGAACCGGTTTTGCCTTTCACTTCACCCTTAGTGAATGCTTCAACGTATTCAGCGTTTACACGCGCAGCACGTTCCAGCAGACGGGAGTGGAGATAGAAAACGTCACCTGGGTAAGCTTCACGACCTGGTGGACGACGAAGCAGCAGGGAAATCTGACGGTAAGCAACAGCCTGTTTAGACAGGTCATCATAAACGATCAGTGCGTCTTCACCGCGGTCACGGAAGTATTCACCCATTGCGCAGCCGGAGTACGGTGCCAGGTATTGCAGTGCAGCAGATTCTGATGCAGTCGCAACAACAACGATGGTGTTCTCCAGTGCGCCGTGCTCTTCCAGTTTACGAACCACGTTAGAAATGGTGGACGCTTTCTGACCGATAGCCACATAGATACATTTGATGCCGGAATCGCGCTGGTTGATGATCGCATCGATCGCCAGAGCAGTTTTACCGGTTTGACGGTCACCGATGACCAGTTCACGCTGACCACGACCGATTGGGATCATGGCATCAACGGATTTGTAACCTGTCTGCACAGGCTGGTCTACGGATTGACGTTCGATAACGCCAGGTGCGATTGCTTCGACAGCTGAAAAGCCGTCATGCTCTACCGGACCTTTACCGTCGATTGGCGCACCCAGAGTGTTAACAACGCGACCTAACAGGCCACGGCCAACTGGAACTTCCAGGATACGGCCAGTACATTTTACTTTCATCCCTTCGGCGAGGTCAGCGTAAGGGCCCATAACAACAGCACCTACGGAGTCGCGCTCCAGGTTCAGGGCGATAGCGTAACGGTTACCCGGCAACGCAATCATTTCCCCTTGCATGACATCGGCTAAGCCGTGCACGCGGATGATCCCGTCACTGACGGAAACGATAGTACCTTCATTGTGAGCTTCGCTCACTACATTGAACTGAGCAATGCGCTGCTTTATCAGTTCGCTGATTTCGGTGGAATTCAGTTGCATGCTCCAGTCCCCTTAAGACTGCAAGACGTCTGCCAGGCGTTCAAGACGACTGCGAACGCTGCCATCAATCACCATATCACCTGCACGGATAATGACACCGGCAAGAACAGACTTGTCAATTTTGCAATTCAGCTTAACTTTGCGAGACAAACGTTTTTCCATAGCAGCAGCAATTTTTGCCTGCTGTTCTTCCGTCAGTGGACTTGCTGAAGTGACTTCAACCTCAGCACTAGCCTCCAGTGAGGCGCGCAGTTCGATGAACTGCTGCAACACTTCCGGAAGAACGCGTAAACGTCCATTTTCAGCCATAACCCTAATCAGGTTCTGGCCTGCGTCGTCGAGTTGTTCACCACATACGGCAATAAATGTCTTAGACAGCGTTTCTGGTGCTGTTGCACCGGAAAGCAGTTCTTCAATCATTTCATTGCGCGTGACTTCAGCCGTGAACGCTAACATAGACTGCCAGCGATCTAAGCTTTGGTGCTCAACGGCAAAGTCAAAAGCTGCTTTGGCGTAGGGGCGAGCTACAGTTACAAATTCAGACATCAGCCCCTCCCTCCTTACAGTTCAGCGACCAGTTTATCAACGATGTCGCTGTTAGCAGCTTCATCCACGGAACGTTCGATGATCTTCTCGGCGCCAGCAATGGCCAAAATCCCGACCTGTTTACGCAACTCTTCACGTGCACGTTGGCGTTCGGCGTCAATCTCTGCCTTAGCTTGCGCTACGATCTTGTTACGTTCCTGCTCGGCTTCGGTCTTCGCTTCGTCGACGATCTGTGCTTTACGCTTGTTCGCCTGGTCGATGATTACCTGAGCTTCAGCTTTGGCTTTCTTCAGTTGGTCGGTCGCATCGGCTTGCGCTAAGTCCAATTCTTTTTTGGCACGTTCTGCGGAAGACAAACCTTCAGAAATCTCTTTCTGACGTTTTTCGATGGCTGCCATAATCGGCGGCCATACGTACTTCATGCAGAACAGGACAAACAGGACAAACGCGATAGCCTGGCCGAGGATTGTTGCGTTAAGATTCACAGCACAATGCCTCTTTCAAAGTGAAATATTTGATGTAGTTCGTTTAACCGTGAGCAAGCTCAGAGTTAAGCGACAGCAAACATCACGTACAGACCCAGACCAACAGCAATCATTGGGATTGCATCGACCAGACCCATAACGATAAAGAACTGTGTACGCAACAGAGGGATCAGGTCAGGCTGACGTGCAGCACCTTCCAAAAATTTACCACCCAAGATGCCGATACCGATTGCAGCACCGATTGCCGCCAGGCCCATCATCACAGCGGCAGCCATGTACAGCAGATCCATACTCAGGTTTTCCATGACAGTCTCCAGTTTGTTTCAGTTAAAACGCAGTAGTGTTGAAAGAAAAATCAGTGTTTTTCAGATGCCATCGAGAGATAGACAATCGTCAGAACCATGAAGATAAAAGCTTGCAGCGTAATGATCAGGATGTGGAAAATGGCCCAAGGCACACTCAGGATCCACTGTGACCACCACGGCAGCAGGCCAGCAATAAGGATGAAGATCAACTCACCCGCATACATATTGCCAAACAGTCGCAGACCCAGTGAAACTGGTTTAGACAGCAGGCTGACACCCTCAAGAATCAGGTTAATCGGAATGAAAACCGGATGATTGAATGGCTGCATTGTCAGTTCTTTAACGAAACCGCCAATGCCTTTCATCTTAATGCTATAGAAAAGAATCAGAATGAATACGCCGAGCGCCATGGACAACGTGATATTCACGTCAGCCGTGGGTACAACACGCAGAGCAGGCAGACCAAGCCATTTTTCACCGATAGTCGGCAGCAAATCGATTGGCAGCAAATCCATCATGTTCATCATGAACACCCAGACGAAGACAGTCAGAGCCAAAGGCGCTATGACTTTGCTTTTGCCGTGATACATGTCACGCACGTTGCTATCGACGAAGCCCACAACCAGCTCGATGGCCGTTTGCAGTTTTCCCGGAACACCACTGGTGGCGTTTTTAGCGACGCGATGGAAGATAACCAGAAAGAGTACTCCGAGGAACACGGAGAAAAACATCGAATCGATGTTAATCGACCAGAATCCCGTCCCTATCTGAAGCTGAGTCAGATGGTGACCGATATACTCTTGTGGAGTAGAGATTTCTCCTGATGCAGACATGATGCCTCTTACCCTTTAGTAGTTAAGTACGGTAACTGTTAATGACGGCCGGTGCCAAAATCTGAGTCATCAACACCGATAAATAGGCCAACCCCAACGGAGCGAACGCCGCCTTAAACAGGCCAAGTGCGACAATCATTAAGATTATCGTAACCAGCACCTTCAGCGCCTCTCCGATAGCAAAGGACCAGGCAACCCGTCCAGAGACCGTTGTTTGCGCCTGATGGCGCCATGCAAACAGCATGAACAGTACATTTGGCAGCCAGGCGGCCAAACCACCCATAAGAGCCGAAGTGGTCCATTCCAGGCTTTTAAAGCCAAAGACTGCACTGAGCAGAACAAAGGTCAATAACTGCAGTAGTAACAGCTTTCTGGCAACCTTCACACTATGCGTACTGTGTAAAATACCGGATACAGACATGACGTTTGTTCTCTCCGTATCGAGTACCTAGCTGGAGGTATACTGAATGCCGTATATCACTGCCTTTACTGTTTTGAGTCAAGCAGCAAAAACCGAGCAAATTATACGGTGCACAGGAACGAATTCAATGGATAAGTAGCGAAAAGGTGAACAATTATTTAAATTTTCCTCTTCATCACTATTTTGATTACGAAACTATAGCTGAATTTGCCCTTTTTACTTTGCTGCGGTTATTTCATCACCCGACAAAGAAGCGTGCACTGGATCACATAATTAACGCGACCCTATTTATATACCCTGCACCGCTCGAATGTCTTTAGCTAAACCGGCCTTTTAAAAACGATATAAATCAATTTGTTAAGGAAAATGCGGTTGAGAAAACATCTTATTTAAAAATAGACATCATCCGATGATACAACTACCCAACAAATATCAACATTTTCATTACAAGTTGAATTTCATCGGCCTGGTGCCAGTTAAATTTCACAAGTGACTATCTCGGTGCGGATTAAAAATAAACGTCACCTAATTGCTAACAGTGTGTAAAAAAGAGGTGTTTGGTCGAAAGTCACCGTTATTTAATTAGCCTGCTCATTTTAACTCTGTTAACACACATACTTTTTAAGGATTATTTGATAATTCTCAACTTTAGTTTGCCCTGAGAATTATCAGATGACGTTCTCCGTCAAGTTCCGGAACCTGCAGTTTCACCACGCTTTCCAAAGTGATACCTGAAGGTAAGGTGGCAAGTTCATCATCAGGACATATACCTTTGAGGGCATAGAACCTGCCCTGCCCTTTCTTAGGCAGATGATGGCACCAGGACAACATGTCCTGCAGCGAGGCAAACGCACGGCTTATCACACCATCAAACGGCGGCTCAGGCTCAAACTCTTCCACACGGCTTTGTACAGGCTCGATGTTCTTCAGCCCCAGCTCATGCTGAACCTGACGCAGGAAGCGTACACGCTTGCCCAGACTGTCCAGCAATGTGAAATGCGAGTCCGGACGGACGATAGCCAGTGGTATGCCCGGTAAGCCGGGCCCCGTACCCACATCAATGAAACGGCTGCCCTGCAAATGCTCATTTACTACGATACTGTCCAGAATATGGCGCACGAGCATTTGCATTGGATCGCGCACCGACGTCAGGTTATAGGCTTTGTTCCACTTATGCAGCAGTTCAACATAGGCAATCAGTTGGTGTTTTTGCTGATCGGGTAACGCTATTCCTGCCGCAGCAAGCAGCGAGTCCAGTTTATTTTGCACAGTGAAAATCCTCTGACAGAGTCGATATTCCGGGAACAGCCCGGTGGGGGAATGATAAAGCAGCCAAAAAGGCGGGGAAAGCGAGAAATGACCGCCGCCTTGGGATCAAAGGGCGGTCATCAGAGATGTTATTCAGGCGCTACGGCGCAGCAAACCTTGTTTTTTAAGCCAGATCAGCAGAATTGAGATGGCCGCCGGTGTGATACCGGAGATCCGCGAAGCCTGACCGATCGACGTCGGCTTGTGATCGTTTAACTTGGCGATCACTTCGTTCGACAGACTGTTCACCTGACGGTAATCCAGATCTGCTGGCAACAAAGTATTTTCATTGCGCAGCTGTTTGTCGATCTCTTCCTGCTGACGTGCAATGTAGCCTTCGTACTTGATTTGAATCTCAACCTGTTCAGCGGCCTGTATATCTGGCACGCCCGGCGCAAATGGAGACAATGTGGTGATCAGCGCATACGTCATTTCAGGCCGACGCAGCAACTCTTCAGCATTGGCCTCTTTTGAGAGCGGCGCGGAAAGGTGTGTGTTGATTTCACTGACCTGTGCGTGATGAGGATTGACCCAGATCCCGCGCAGACGCTGACGTTCCTGCTCGATCATCTCCAGCTTCTGATTAAAGCGTGCCCAGCGGGCATCATCGACCAGACCTAATTCACGCCCTTTTTCCGTCAGACGTAAATCGGCGTTATCTTCACGCAGCATCAGACGATATTCAGCACGCGAGGTAAACATGCGGTACGGTTCTTTGGTACCCAAAGTACACAAGTCATCTACCAGCACCCCCAGATAAGCCTGATCACGGCGTGGCGCCCAGCCTTCATCGTCGGTGGCGCTGCGTGCGGCGTTCATACCTGCCAGCAGGCCCTGTGCCGCGGCTTCTTCGTAGCCGGTTGTGCCATTGATTTGTCCGGCAAAGAACAGACCAGCGATAAATTTGCTTTCCAGCGTCGGTTTCAAATCCCGCGGATCAAAGAAATCATATTCGATGGCATAGCCGGGACGAACGATCACCGCATTTTCCATCCCCTGCATGGAACGTACGATCTGCATCTGTACATCAAACGGCAAGCTGGTTGAAATCCCGTTTGGATAGACTTCGTTGCTGGTCAGGCCTTCCGGTTCGAGGAAGATCTGATGAGAATTGCGATCGGCAAACCGCATGACTTTATCTTCGATCGACGGACAATAACGCGGGCCGATCCCTTCAATGATCCCGGCATACATCGGGCTGCGATCCAGATTATTGCGGATCACATCATGCGTTTTTTCGTTGGTATAGGTCATGTAACACGGGATTTGACGCGGATGTTGCGACGCGTTACCCATGAAAGAGAATACCGGAGCCGGGTTATCGCCGTGCTGTTGAGCCAGCACGCTGAAATCAATAGAGCGGGCATCGATACGAGGCGGTGTACCTGTTTTAAGACGGTTCACACGTAACGGTAATTCACGCAGACGCTGTGAAAGGGAGATAGCTGGAGGATCACCTGCACGGCCGCCGCTGTAGTTTTCAAGGCCAATGTGGATCTTCCCGTCCAGGAAGGTCCCAACGGTCAGTACTACCGTTTTGGCGCGGAATTTCAGCCCCATTTTTGTCACAGCACCAACAACGCGATCGTTTTCCACGATAAGATCTTCGACTGACTGCTGGAAGATCATCAGGTTCGGCTGATTCTCTAAGGCAGTACGAACTGCCTGACGGTAAAGTACACGGTCAGCCTGAGCACGGGTTGCCCGTACGGCAGGGCCTTTGCTCGCGTTTAGTATCCTAAACTGAATGCCCGCATGGTCGATAGCTGTGGCCATCAGTCCGCCGAGTGCGTCCACTTCTTTTACCAGATGTCCCTTCCCGATCCCGCCAATCGCCGGGTTACACGACATCTGTCCCAGCGTGTCGATATTGTGGGTTAATAATAAGGTCCGACGTCCCATGCGTGCAGATGCCATGGCAGCTTCAGTACCTGCATGACCTCCACCGATGATAATGACGTCAAATTGATCCGGATAAAACATGCGACTGCACCTCAGCGTTCAAGCGAACTTTCTTTGTATGGCGTTGGGAGGAGGGATTCTACTCAAGTTTAGATCTTCCACAAGCCCCGAAGGATCTTCCCTAATTAAAAGAAGATCTTTTTTATTTAAAGATCTCTTATTAATACTTCTATTAGGATCGCGATCCTCTGTGCATAAGTCATTTTTATCAATGAAGATCAATATGCTAAGAAGGATCGTATGCTGTGAATGATCGGTGATCCTGGACAGTATAAGCTGGGATCAAAATTGAGAGTTATGCACAGCCTGAAAAGCGTACAGCAGTTGTTAGAGGGATAACTACCGGTTTTACACTGCTTTAAAGCATAGTTATCCACATCTGATCGCCTGAAATTTACACTTATTTGAGTAAATTAATCCAGTTGATCACCCAAACCTCTGCGGGATCCTCAGGAATTTCATGCTGAGTCACGTCGATCTCAAGTCGATCGCCGATCCGTTTGGCGCCTAATGACGTCAGTTTCTGATCGAGAGAATTGATTGCGCCACAGAAAGTGTCATATTCGCTGCTGCCTAAACCTAAGGCACCAAAACGAACTTTTGATAGATCCGGTTGCTGATCTTCCAGCTGTTCCAGGAAGGGTTGCAAGTTATCAGGCAACTCCCCTGCACCGTGTGTGGAGCACACCACCAGCCAGATCCCTTCTAAAGGGACTTCATACAGTTCCGGGCCATGAAACATCTGTGTAGAGAAACCGGCTTCTTCCAGCTTCTCTGCCACGTGTTCAGCAACATATTCGGCACTGCCAAGTGTACTTCCACTGATCAGGGTTACGTCAGACATAGAACTCTCACCCGAGAAAAGGAAGACATTGTACGCTGTGAATGAGCTGGGATCTACCTGTGGATAATAGGGGTATAGAATTCAGTGCTCAGGGCTGGATAGTGCGTGTGATGGGGTTCTGCAGGGAAATCAGAGTCTCTGTTGATTGGATCTCATCGATGGTCTGGATCTTGTTGATAAGTACGTGTTGCAGAGAATCAATGGAGCGGCACATGATCTTAATGAAGATGCTGTAGTGGCCGGTGGTGTAATAGGCTTCAACCACTTCTTCGATACTTTCCAGTTTTTTAAGGGCAGACGGATAGTCCTTGGCGCTTTTCAATATGATGCCAATAAAGCAGCAAACGTCGTAACCGAGTTGCTTAGGATTCACGGTGATGTGCGCACCCGTAATGATTCCAGCCTGCTTCATCTTTTCGACGCGAACGTGAATGGTGCCGGGGCTGACTGTGAAGACTTTGGCAAGTTCGGCGTAAGGTGTTCTGGCGTTGTCCATCAACGCATTGAGGATCCCGCGATCCAACTCGTCGAGCTGATAGATTTCAGACATAGTGTTCTTTCTCTTTAAGGTTAATTTCTTTGCCAGCGGCGTTGTACACGGCTTTTCACACCGGTATCAAAGCGCCAGATATGATCGAAAATACGCAGGATCCCGGGCTTGCCATAATGCGACATCGCCAGCGCATGGAAGCGGTGCTGCTTCTCCCGCTGAAGCATTTTGACCTTCTTCTGTACCTCGTCAGGCAGCCGCTGAGCGATGAAATCGGAGATCACCACTGCGTCGGCGTCATGCCACTCCGGTGAGGCCAGTTTGTCCAAGGTAGCATTCAGGCAGGCCGCCAAATCGGTGCCGCCGCGAAAATGCTGCCCGAGAAAACGCAATGCCTGATCCAGTCCACCGGCGGACGTCAGTTCATAATGGATCACTTCGCTGGCAAACAACATGATGTAACAGCGACGGTTATCGGCCAGGGCGATCTTCAGCAGCGCCAGGCAAAAGGCTTTCGCACACTGTTCATTGAATCCCCCCATCGAGCCGGAGGTATCCACACACACCACAAACGGGCCACGGGGCTGCGGTTCCTGTTGCTGATACACCACCGGACGCTTTACCACTTTTTCGCGCCAGACGTCGCCCTGCAGACGATAGGTCATCAGCCTTTTTTCCAGTAACCGGCGGTAAAATTCATATTCGAGCTCAGGAATTCCCAGCGTACCCAGTTCGGTTGGCATCAGCCGCAGGATATCGTCACTCTGGTGAATGCCATTCACTTCCTCCGGTACTGTCGCAGGTTCGCGGACCATCAGCCGATGCGTTTCCATTTTGGCATCTTCATGCGGGCTGGTTTTTACCGTCTGGCTGCGCCCCAGCTGCTCTGCCAGCTGAACCAGCTCAGGCTGTTGTTGCAGGAAAGCACCAAAGCGGGCCAGCGACTGGATATCTCCGCGCAGACGCTTTCCTTTACTCATATCCCAAAGACGTCCCGCTGCGGTATCGTTCTCTGCTAATAAAGGAGACAACTCGCTGCTCAGTTCAAGACGCTGAAGTAACTCCTCCTGCAATTTCTCCTGTTCCTGCTCCAGTAACTGGTGATGAACGTTCACCGTCTGGAATGTCAGGTTCAGGCGCCAGCGCTGGAGGAAGAGAGTCTGAAAACAGTTGCCGGTTCGCGCCGTTCGCGATTCCTCATAGTTCTCGAATAATGTACGGGCCTCGGTAGTAAAAGGAGAGTTCAGTCGGAACAGCTCATCAATCAGCTCCGGCAGCCCGGTCTGAAAGGTGGTGATATCGGTCTGCTGACAGCGCTGGTAAAGGTAGAATTCTTTCGCCAGATCGGGGGGGACCGGCGTTTCATGGATCCTCTGGCGCAGCCGCAGCTTCCATTCGGGAAGATCTTTGGTCAGCGCGCGTTTGAGGCGGGGAAATTTCTCAAAGAAGACGGCCAGCGCGGGGGCGGCCAGTAATCCGACGATCAGTTCCTCGATCAGTTCGGCTTCGCTGATTGCCAGCAGCAGATCCAGAGATTCCAGGCTGAACATTGTTAGTGTCCGCTGAACGTCTGCTGCTGATGGCGCAGCTGTTCGGTGACCTGCAGCAGGCTGGCTTCGATTTTCGCCATCCATTGCGCCGGAACAAACAGGCAGTTTTGCTGCTGGCCAAATTCATGCCGCTGCTGGGCGAGTTTTGCGCTCAGATCGCTCAGCGTATTCTTCATCTCGTCGGGAACGGCGATATGTTCGTTGCCTGGCAGAGTCAGCGGCGTGCTCTGGCGACTGACATCCAGCACCAGCAGCTGCTGTTTATCATCAATCTCTGCATCGATGGTTTGCGCAAAGCCGATGCCGTTCAGTTTAGCTTTCAGAACGCCGCCTTTATTCAGCCATTCTTCCAGCGTGATACGGTCGAAGAGCAAATGCGTGACTTTGATTTCATGCAGGTGCAAAGGTGTTTGCAGTAACAACGTCAGGTGAGTGGCGGAAAGGCTGTCCGGCAAGCTGTGTTGTGGTTTGCGGCTGAACATCCCGGCTTTTTTGCTGAGCTTGACGGACTGACGCGAGCTTTGCTGCTGCTGGTACTGCATCCACTGCTGATCTAACTGCTGTATTTTCATCAGTAATGTTTGCTGCTGATAGGCCTGCTCGGTGATCAGCTGCTCGATTTGAGTTTGCAACAGCTGATACGTATTGAGGTCATGCCACAGGCAGTCTTTAAGCAGGATCAGATCAACAGGCGTAATGGTGTTTCGCCCGCTGAAGAACGCGCAGGCCTGCAACAGACGTAGCGCTTTTTTCCAGCGGCGATCTGAAACATAAGGTGCGGTGTCGAGTGCATCAAGACGCTGACGAAGCTGGAAAACCAGTTCAAAACACGCATCCGGCAGATTGACTTTATCAATCTCCGGCTGCCATTGTTGATACTCTTCATCGCTGATACTCAGTGATTCGGCCACAGGATTGGCGCTTTCGTTGGTACGGCTGGTCAGCAGTGAGCGGAAATTTTGTTTATCCTGTACCTTATCCAGCCACAGACGGATCAACATACGGTCGTATAACGCTTCCAGACTTCCGTCGGCTTCAGGGAGTTCGTTAGAGGCGCTGACCAGCAGGCGTAAAGGGATCGGCTCTTCGCGTTCGCCATTACGGAAACGGCGTTCGTTGATGGCGGTCAGCAAAGTATTGAGGATCGCAGGACCCGCTTTCCAGATTTCATCAAGGAAGACGATTTCAGCTTCCGGTAAGTAACCTTCGGTCAGACGCAGATATCGGCCTTCATCTTTCAGGGCCTGAATTGAGAGCGGGCCAAAGACTTCTTCCGGGGTGGAAAATCGCGTCATCAGATATTCAAAAGCACGTGCATGACGGAAGGCGAATTTTAAACGGCGCGCGATCAGGCTCTTTGCAATGCCCGGCGGGCCGAGCAGAAAAACGCTTTCGCCGCACAGTGCGGCCAGCAGGCATAAACGAATGGCGTCCTGTCGTTCGTACAAGCCATGTTCCAATGCGTTAGCAAGACGGGCGATCCGTTCTGCCAGAAGGGGAGATTGCGCCATACTGTCTCTTCCGGTTTCCATTTAGATATTGAATAGTGTACTGGCTCGCAGCGATAAGCCATGATTATTTTTCACTGTATAGCTTGTTGATTACTAAAAATTTTCTATTATCAGATTTGTGACCTCGTTCTTCTGAACGCCGGTTTAGCTGCACATTTAAGGGTAGGCAATCTGATTTATTCGTGCATACTGTGCGCCTTTTAGTGGGCATCATTGGACTGAGCGCACGCATCGCTTACGGATGTTCGAGCAAAAAAGAAACGAAATATGAGCACTGAACATAAACGGTCACTCCCAGCAGTAACCCTGGCCGCCATTGGTGTGGTCTATGGCGACATTGGTACCAGTCCTCTCTATACCTTAAGAGAGTGTTTTTCCGGACACTACGGTTTCAATGTTGAGCCTAGCGTTGTATTTGGTTTTCTCTCTCTGATTTTCTGGATGCTTATCCTTATTGTGTCGCTTAAGTACCTCACGTATGTGATGCGGGCGGACAATGCGGGGGAAGGCGGTATACTGACGCTGATGTCTTTGGCGGGCAGAAACACGTCGTCACGCACCACGGCGGTGCTGGTGATTCTTGGCCTGATCGGTGGTAGCTTTTTCTATGGCGAAGTGGTGATCACTCCGGCAATTTCGGTACTTTCCGCAATGGAAGGTCTGGAGATTGCAGCGCCGTCACTCGATCCTTATATCGTTCCTCTTTCTATTACTGTTCTGACGCTGCTTTTCATTATTCAGAAACACGGGACCGGTATCGTGGGCAAACTCTTCGCCCCGGTAATGCTGGTCTGGTTCCTGACGCTCGCCGTTCTGGGCGTTAACAGCATCATGCAGAACCCTGAAGTTTTACGCGCCATGAACCCAATGTGGGCGGTTAACTTCTTCATCGAACATAAATCCTTCTCCTTCCTGGCACTCGGCGCTGTCGTTCTGTCGATTACCGGTGTGGAAGCGTTGTATGCCGATATGGGGCACTTCGGGAAATTCCCGATCCGTCTGGCGTGGTTCACGGTGGTATTGCCGTCCCTGGTGCTCAATTACTTCGGTCAGGGCGCGTTGCTGCTGAAAAATCCGGAAGCGATTAAAAACCCCTTCTTCCTTCTGGCGCCTGACTGGGCGTTAATTCCGTTACTGGTATTAGCCACGTTAGCGACCATCATTGCCTCTCAGGCGGTGATTTCCGGTGTGTTCTCCCTGACGCGTCAGGCTGTGCGACTGGGTTATTTACCGCCGATGCGCATCATTCACACCTCGGAAATGGAAGCCGGTCAGATTTATATCCCGGCCATTAACTGGTTGCTGTATTTCGCAGTGGTGATTGTGATTGCCAGCTTTGAACATTCCAGCAATCTTGCCGCGGCGTACGGTATTGCGGTGACTGGTACGATGGTGCTCACCAGCATTCTTTCCTGCACGGTGGCGCTGAAAAACTGGCACTGGAAACCGTTCCTGGTAGGTATTTTGCTGATCGGTCTGCTGTTTATGGATATCCCGCTGTTTGCAGCGAACGCCACTAAGCTGTTCTCCGGCGGCTGGTTGCCGCTGACGCTTGGCCTGTGCATGTTTATCGTCATGACCACGTGGAAAAGCGAGCGTTTTCGTCTTATGCGCCGCATGAACGAACATGGGAATTCGCTGGAGGCAATGATCGCTTCGCTCGAGAAATCTCCGCCGGTTCGCGTTCCGGGAACTGCGGTATATATGTCGCGAGCCATCAACGTCATTCCGTTCGCATTGCTGCATAACCTCAAGCACAACAAGGTGCTGCATGAGCGTGTGGTCCTGCTGACGCTGCGAACGGAAGACGCGCCTTATGTACACAACGTCCGGCGTGTCACTATCGAGCAGCTGTCACCGACGTTCTGGCGCGTGGTGGCAAGTTACGGATTTAAAGAAACACCGAACGTGGAAGAAATTTTCCACCGCTGTGGTCTGGAAGGTTTGCCGTGCCGGATGATGGAAACGTCGTTCTTCATGTCGCATGAATCGCTGATCCTGACCAAGCGTCCCTGGTATCTCTACTTCCGTGGCAAGCTGTTCATGGCGCTCAGTCGTAACGCCTTGCGCGCACCGGACCAGTTTGAGATCCCGCCCAACCGCGTTATCGAACTGGGTACGCAGGTGGAAATTTAATCCTGCTTTTTGCCGCTCACAGGGTACCTTCGGGTACCCTGTTTTGTTTGTATCTTCTCCTTTGTGAAATGACTAACTCAAATTGCCTCCCGATTTCTGAATCATTCAGCGAAACGTTTCGACGTTGATCACAATTCCATCACATCTTCGTTGCCTTGTGCGGCCAGTCTCATAAACTCATTGGTGAGCGAAACGTTTCGCTGTAGGAGTCAAAATGAAGAAGTCACCGCTGTTAAATGCCGAAATCTCAACTGTTATTGCCCGGTTAGGTCATACCGATCAGCTGGTTATTGGCGATGCCGGACTTCCGGTGCCAGCAGCTTGCCAGCGCATCGATCTGGCGCTAACCCAGGGAGTTCCCACCTTTTTACAAGTCTTAGAGGTAGTGACACACGAGATGCAGGTTGAGCGGGCTATCCTCGCAGAGGAAATCCTCATTAAAAATCCTCAACTCCATGAAGCGTTACTCGCCCGATTGACACAACTCGAACAACACCAGGGAAACACCATTGCTTTGGATTACGTCAGTCATGAGGCATTCAAAGCGCAAACCGAAAAAAGTCGGGCTGTCATCCGCAGCGGGGAATGTTCGCCGTATGCGAATGTGATCCTGTGTGCCGGCGTAACCTTCTGAGGCCTTTATGCAACCTTTGCTGCAACTAACAGGGATTGATAAAGCCTTCCCCGGCGTAAAAGCACTTTCCGGCGCGGCGCTCAGCGTTTATCCGGGACGTGTCATGGCGCTGGTGGGTGAAAACGGCGCGGGTAAATCCACGATGATGAAAGTGCTGACCGGCATCTACCAAAAAGATGCCGGCTCAGTGCATTTCCTCGGCAAGGAAACCGCGTTCAGTGGCCCGAAAGCTTCGCAGGAAGCGGGGATCGGCATCATCCATCAGGAACTTAACCTGATCCCTCAGCTGACTATCGCTGAAAACATTTTTCTCGGCCGTGAGTTTGTAAACGGTTTTGGCCGTATCAACTGGAAAAAGATGTATGCCGAAGCGGACAAACTCCTGGCCCGTCTGAATCTGCGCTACAAAAGCGATCGTCTGGTCGGTGAACTATCGATTGGCGATCAGCAGATGGTCGAAATCGCCAAAGTGCTGAGCTTTGAATCCAAAGTCATCATCATGGATGAACCGACGGATGCGCTGACCGATACTGAAACCGCCTCCCTGTTTAGCGTTATTCGCGAACTGAAGGCGGCCGGCTGCGGCGTGGTGTACATCTCGCACCGCATGAAAGAAATTTTTGAGATCTGCGATGACGTCACCGTATTCCGTGACGGGCAGTTTATCGCCGAGCGTCCGGTCAGCGAGCTGGAAGAAGACACCCTAATCGAAATGATGGTTGGCCGTCGTCTGGAAGAGCAGTATCCGCGTATTGTTCACGAGCGCGGTGCACTGCGCTTGCAGGTTCGCGATGTCTGCGGGCCGGGCGTGGATAACGTCAGTTTTGATTTGCACAGCGGCGAGATCCTCGGGGTGTCCGGGCTGATGGGTGCCGGTCGCACCGAACTGATGAAAATCCTCTACGGCGCGCTGCCGCGTAAAAGTGGATACGTTTCTCTTGATGGCCGCGAAGTGGTGACTCACTCACCGCAGGACGGTCTGGCGAACGGTATCGTTTATATCTCCGAAGATCGTAAACGCGATGGCTTAGTGCTCGGGATGTCGGTGAAAGAAAATATGTCGCTGACCGCACTGCGTTATTTTAGCCACGGCGGGGGACGCCTCAAGCATGCGGATGAACAACAGGCCGTCGGCGACTTCATCCGTCTCTTCAATATTAAAACGCCATCGATGATGCAGCCGATTGGTTTGCTC
>NZ_CBCPJJ010000013.1:0-5210 GCF_965118895.1 Rahnella inusitata | reverse complement strand
GATTGATGACGCGGCCAAAAGTCCTGATCCTCGACGAACCGACGCGCGGCGTTGACGTCGGTGCCAAAAAAGAAATTTACCAGCTTATTAACCAGTTCAAGCGCGAAGGGCTGAGCATCATTTTGGTTTCCTCAGAAATGCCGGAAGTGATCGGTATGAGCGACCGGGTTCTTGTGATGCATGAAGGTCATTTAAGCGGTGAATTCCCGATAGAACAGGCTACGCAAGAAGTGTTGATGGCAGCCGCTGTCGGCAAGCAATACCGCGTGACGCAGGAGTAATCAGATATGAGTTCTCAGACATTGTCAGCCAAAAAGCGCTGGATCAGTAAAGAGTGGTTGTTGGAGCAGAAATCTCTGATTGCGCTGCTGGTGTTGATTGCCGTGGTCTCTTCCATGAGCCCGAATTTCTTTACCGTGAATAACCTGTTCAACATCCTTCAGCAAACGTCCGTCAACGCCATTATGGCCGTGGGCATGACGCTGGTGATCCTGACGTCAGGTATTGATTTATCCGTCGGTTCTTTGCTGGCGCTGACCGGTGCGGTTGCGGCCTCTATCGTCGGGCTTGAAGTGAATGCGCTGGTTGCCGTGGCAGGCGCGCTGGCGCTGGGCGCAGGTATCGGCGCCGTCACTGGCATGATTGTCGCCAAAGGTAAGGTGCAGGCGTTTATCGCCACGCTGGTCATGATGTTGCTGCTGCGCGGTATCACCATGGTGTACACCAACGGCAGCCCTATAAGCACCGGCTTTAATGATGTGGCAGATGTGTTTGGCTGGTTTGGTATCGGGCGCCCGTTGGGGATTCCGACACCGGTCTGGCTGATGGCCGTGGTGTTTATTGCAGCCTGGTACATGCTGCATCACACCCGGTTAGGGCGTTATATCTACGCGCTGGGCGGCAATGAATCGGCCACGCGTCTGTCAGGTATCAGCGTCGATAAAGTCAAAATTATCGTCTACTCCCTGTGTGGTTTGTTAGCCGCTCTGGCCAGTATCATCGAAGTGGCGCGCTTGTCTTCAGCGCAGCCTAACGCAGGTACAGGCTACGAGCTGGATGCGATTGCCGCCGTTGTTTTAGGGGGAACCAGCCTGTCCGGGGGTAAAGGGCGCATTGTTGGAACGCTGATCGGTGCATTGATCCTTGGCTTCCTGAATAACGGTTTGAACTTATTAGGTGTTTCTTCCTACTACCAGATGATCGTGAAAGCAGTTGTCATTCTGCTGGCGGTTCTGGTGGATAACAAAAGCAACAAATAAACTCTCCTACAGGACTTATGACCATGAATATGAAAAAACTGGCTGTCTGGGTTTCCGCCGCAGCGATCACCGCGTCTTTCAGTGCTAACGTTATGGCGAAAGATACCATCGCGCTGGTCGTTTCAACGCTGAACAACCCGTTCTTTGTTTCTATGAAAGACGGTGCGCAAAAAGAAGCCGACAAACTGGGCTACAACCTGATTGTTCTCGATTCGCAGAACAACCCGGCGAAAGAGCTGGCAAACGTGCAGGACCTTACCGTTCGTGGTACCAAGCTGATGCTGATTAACCCGACCGATTCTGATGCCGTAGGCAATGCTGTCGCGATGGCTAACCAGGCGAAAATCCCAGTGATCACCCTTGACCGTCAGGCGACTAAAGGCGTCGTTGCCAGCCACGTGGCATCTGATAACGCCTTCGGCGGCAAAATGGCCGGTGACTACATCGCGAAGAAACTGGGCGAAAACGCCAAAGTGATCGAACTGGAAGGCATTGCCGGGACTTCCGTTGCCCGCGAACGCGGTAAAGGTTTCGCCCAGGCCGCTGAGAAACACCATTTCCAGATCCTCGCCAGCCAGCCTGCTGACTTCGACCGCACCAAAGGCCTTAACGTTATGCAGAACCTGCTGACTGCGCATCAGGATGTACAAGCCGTCTTCGCTCAGAACGACGAAATGGCGCTGGGCGCATTGCGTGCCCTGCAGACTGCCGGTAAAACTGACGTTCTTGTTGTCGGCTTCGACGGTACAGAAGACGGTATCAAAGCGGTAAACAGCGGTAAAATGGGCGCTACTGTGGCACAACGTCCGGAACAAATCGGCGTGATCGGTGTTCAGACAGCTGACAAAGTGCTGAAAGGCGAAAAAGTCCCGGCTGTTATTCCTGTTGATTTGAAACTGGTTGCTCAGCCGTAATACCCGCATGCTCGATGCTGTAACCCGCGCCTCCTTTTGGGGGCGCTCTTTGACCCAGGGATCTCCACATGAAAACAGGCAAACTGGTGGTACTCGGCAGTATTAATGCTGACCACATTCTGAATATCAACCACTTCCCGCAACCGGGCGAAACGGTGATCGGCAAGCAGTACACCGTGGCTTTCGGTGGCAAAGGTGCGAATCAGGCGGTCGCCGCCGGTCGCAGTGGTGCAGATATTTCTTTTATTGCCTGTGTGGGTGACGATGATATTGGTGAGCGTGTGCGTAAACAGCTGGCCAGCGACCACATTGATACGCAACCTGTCGAAGCCATCAAAGAAACGACCACCGGCGTCGCGTTGATTTTCGTGAATGCAGAAGGTGAGAACGTCATTGGTATCGATGCGGGTGCCAACAGTGCGGTGACGCCGGACTACCTTGCACGCTATAAACAGCAAGTCATCAATGCTTCTGCTCTATTAATGCAGCTGGAATCACCGTTAGAGACGGTGATTGCGGCGGCGAAGTTAGCTAAAGAAAACGGCACGCAGGTCATTCTTAATCCTGCCCCGGCCTGTGAATTGCCGGACGAACTGCTGTCGCGGGTCGATATCATCACCCCGAACGAAACCGAGGCTGAGAAGCTGACCGGGATTAAGGTCGAGAATAATGACGATGCGGCCCGAGCAGCCAAAGCCCTGCACGACAAAGGCATTGCGACGGTTATCATCACGCTGGGCAGTAAAGGTGTCTGGCTGAGCCAAAACGGGGAAGGCAAGCAGGTCGCCGGATTCCGCGTCAAAGCCGTGGATACTATTGCGGCCGGTGATACTTTTAATGGCGCACTGGTGACTGCGTTGCTGGAAGGTAAGGCAATGGACAGCGCGGTACGCTTTGCTCACGCCGCTGCCGCGATTGCAGTGACACGTCCTGGCGCTCAACCTTCCGTACCATGGCGCAAAGAAATCGACGATTTCCTCACGCAGCAGGAGGCCTGATTGGCCACCATGAAAGATGTCGCCCGTCTGGCGGGCGTTTCAACTTCTACTGTTTCCCACGTCATCAACAAAAATCGGTTCGTCAGTGATGCCATCGCCGACAAGGTGAATGCCGCCGTTGAACAGCTCAACTACGCACCGTCCGCGCTGGCACGCAGCCTGAAACTAAATCAAACCCGCACCATTGGCATGTTACTGACGGCCAGCAGCAACCCGTTTTATGCGGAAGTGGTGCGCGGTGTTGAACGCAGTTGCTATGAACGTGGCTACAGCCTGATCTTATGTAATACCGACGGCGATGCCGAACGCATGAACCGCAGTCTGGAAACGCTGTTGCAAAAGCGTGTCGATGGCCTGCTGTTGATGTGTACGGAAAATCACCGGCCATCGAAAGATGCCATCAGCCGCTATCCTTCCTTACCTATTGTGATGATGGACTGGTCACCGTTTGATGGCGCGAATGATGTGATTCAGGACAATGCGCTTCTGGGCGGAGAAATGGCGACGGAGTATCTGATCCGTCAGGGCTATCGCAAAATTGCCTGCATCACCGGACCGCTGGATAAAACCACCGCGCAGGAACGGCTGAACGGTTATCGTCAGGCCATGAATAAAGCCGGGCTGGTCATCCCTCCCGGTTATGAAGTCAGCGGTGATTTTGAATTCGAAGGAGGCGTACCGGCGATGGAGAAATTGCTGTCGTTACCCGAGCCGCCTCATGCGGTCTTTGCGGGGAATGATGCAATGGCAGTCGGTGCGTATCAGGCATTGTATCAACGTGGATTGCGTGTGCCGGATGATGTCGCAGTAATCGGCTACGATGATATCCAGCTGGCGCAATATATGATGCCGCCGCTGACGACTATCCATCAGCCTAAAGATTCACTCGGTGAGCTGGCAGTCGATGCCTTATTACACCGTCTGCAAGACCCACAAGCAGAGCCTCAGATTCTGGTGCTCACGCCGGAATTAGTGGTCCGTCAATCCGTGGGCTCATTCGTCGCTAAATAATAGATGCTGACAGGCTTTCAGCGCCGCATTGGCATCGCCGCCAAGAATGGCATCGGTCAGGCGCTGATGATGTTCCAACTTGATAACCTCATTGCCCGTGATCGCACGAAAGTAACTCTGATAGACCGAACTGAATAAATTCGAGAACGATGTCAGGAAAGGGTTTTTCCCCGCCTCATAGATCAGTTGATGAAAGTGCGTATCCACCGTAATCCACTGCTCCCGGTCAAAGCTTTTGTGCAGCTGGCGCATTTCATTCATATAGAGTGAAAGCCGATGCTTTTGTTCTTTGCTGGCTGAGAGAGCGGCTAATGCACAAGCCTGAGGTTCAAGCGCTCTGCGCAGCACGATAAAATGTGCCATGACCTGATCGAAGTTTTCGCGGGTCATCCACCAGGTCAGCAGGTCCTGATCGAGAAAGTTCCAGCAGGACTGAGGCATGACTCGCGTGCCAATGCGCGGGCGGGGCAAAAGCATGCCCTTTGCCGCCAGTGTTTTCACCGCTTCACGCACGGCTGTCCGGCTGACGCCAAAAATCCCCCCTAACTCATTCTCGCCGGGAAGTATCGACCCCTCAGGGTAATCGCCGGATAAAACGCGTTGTGCAATCTTCTCCGCCAGTAAATAGGAAAGGTTTCGCTGAGCAGCTTGTTGATGTGCATTAAGTAGCATGTAGGGTATTCCTGAATATCTTTCTTTATTATTAAGCGAGTTTACTCCAGCCTTGGGCTTTAAACAGGCGTGTTTTGAGCGGGTTTCGTTTATTAATCCTCCATTTCGGGCTTTTTTGTTGAATTTGTGAACGGTTGATAAAATAATTGAAATTAGGGGTTGCGGCCTTCTGAGAACTCCCTATAATGCGCCTCCACTGACCGGGAACAACGACTCCTCTAACGAGAACCAAGTCGCCCAGTCAGGAAGAATCAACCCGGTGAAAACACCGCGTCTCGATGAGAAAAAGGTTGACTCTTCAGTGGGAAAGCGTATTATCTGCCTCCCACGTTGCTGAGTTAAGTCTCGCAACGAAC
>NZ_CBCPJJ010000012.1:0-75369 GCF_965118895.1 Rahnella inusitata | reverse complement strand
TTCCCTTTTTTTATCGTGTAATCATAGGGTTGCTGTTTATTTTTTCGGCCTTATTGTGCATCGGGGCTGCGGGTGTTAAATATGAGCCACTTTTTGAAAGTGGATTGAATTCTTGTTGCGATCACTCCTTTCTCACTCTTTGTTTCGTATCGATCTTCGACGCCTGATCCTGAGCTTGGCTGTCATGAGCGCCTTCGTGACGCTGGCGAACAGTTTTTATGCCAGCTACAGCGTGCAGCGTCAGTTGTTGATCGACAATACGCTCGAAGAGAACCGTGTTTATGCTACAAAACTGGCGGCCAGCACCGAGCAGTTCTTGAAAAGCATGCAAAAGCAGCTCGCATACAGCGGTGTTATCGCAGCGAGCCACTTTGACGATCCAAAAATCCTTCAGTCAGAAACAGCCCGGTTAAAGTATCAGACTGACAGCTTTAACTCGGTGGTGATTACTAACGCAAAAGGGAAGATTCTGGCGACATCTCCGGACAGTTTGCAACTGATGGGTCAGACACTGAACACGCCGGGGGCGCTCGAAGCTTTGAAACAGCGCCGTCCGATGATCAGTAAACCCTATATCTCGCTGGCTAAAAATCTGGTCATCATTATCTCCACGCCAATTATCAATGCGCAGGGGGAATACCTCGGCTATATCGGCGGCACTATTTATTTGCGGCAAAAAAGTATTCTGAATGAGCTGCTGGGTGAGCATTATTATCGCGATGGCTCTTACATTGCCGTTCTCGATAATGAACGCCGGATCCTTTATCACCCGGATGCTAACCGCATTGGTGAAGTGGTGAAACCGCGCCCGCTGACTGAGGCAGTAAAACGCAATGCGAACGGCAGTCTGATGGTCACGAATCTGGCAGGGCAGGCGATGCTGGCAGGCTTTGCGGTGGTTCCGTCGTCCGGATGGGAAATTGTCACACAAAGGCCAACAGATTCGACGCTTAAACCGCTCGAAGGTCTGATGTTTAAAGTCCTGAGACATCTGACGCCGCTGGCATTAGTGACGCTGCTGGTTGTCTGGTTATTCTCGCGCTTAATCTCCCGACCGTTGTGGCTGCTGGCGCGCAGCGCTAATGAGATGGATAAGCCAGATGTTTCTACAAACATCCGTGAAATTCCCTCGTGGTATTTTGAATCGACACAGTTAAAACGCGCGTTGCTGATTGGTA
The DNA here is from genome assembly GCF_965118895.1 of Rahnella inusitata. Taxonomy (GTDB): domain Bacteria; phylum Pseudomonadota; class Gammaproteobacteria; order Enterobacterales; family Enterobacteriaceae; genus Rahnella; species Rahnella inusitata_A. Next base: position 74,191 of record NZ_CBCPJJ010000012.1, on the reverse strand, counting down.
TTAACCTTTTGCAGAAGAAAATCGGCAAGCTCAAGTTCGAAACGCAGACTGATCCGATGACCGGTTTGTTCAATCGCCGTGGGCTGGCAATGACGCTGGAGACGGTTGTGCAACTGCGCCAGCAGTTTGCGGCGATTACGCTGGATATCGATCACTTTAAGTCGATTAATGATTCGTACGGGCATGATATTGGCGATGAAGTGATCAAATCTTTGGCTGAACAGATTCGACACAACGCGCGGGAAAGCGATATTTTGTGCCGCGTGGGTGGAGAGGAATTCCTGGTTCTGCTGCCGGGCACTCAGTTGGGTGAGGCTGAAATGATAGCTGAGCGTTTGCGCGAAAATGTAGAAACGCTGGTGTTGCCGGGTATCAGACCGATCACGATTTCCCTTGGCGTTGCATACTGGAATCAGCAACAGGGTGAGCCTGAGAAAGCGCTGAAAAGGGCAGATGAAGCGCTGTATCAGGCTAAGAAAGAGGGCCGCAACCGCGTCGTGGTCTCTCATAAAGAGTGACGGCAAGTCATCCTCAGGGCAACGAATGCCCTGAGGGAGTGAGTTATTTTGCGTCTGAAGTCTGCTGTTTCTTCGCCTGCTGTGCCGCCAGATGATGGCCAACTGCACACCCCGCCATGGCGCCAATCACTGCATGATGTTTGAGATGCCCCGCCACACCGCCAACGACAGCGCCTTTGAGACAACCTGCTGCCTGCGCAAATGAACTTATCAGTAATAATCCCGCCATTGCCGTGCCAAAAATTGATGTTTTACCCACGTTTCCTCCTGCATAAACAACGCCTTTTATCGACAACTGTTCAACCGACCCACAGTGCTATGGCAGAAAATGTCATATCGTGTTGAGAGTTGTCATTTCGGGTTCTGTAAGCAGTTACTGCTGTTGTTACGCTTTCGTATTGCGGCTGCCCGTGTGTAGGGACGGTTTGAGATAAGTCATGGTTACATCTGAACTGCCGGGAAAGGGCTCATTGAAGGGCGGTTTACTTTGGCGGGCAGGAGCAGGTCGCTTTTTGTAACTCTGCTAAACTTAACGTCAGTAACCGGCGGAATTCGGCTTTCTTTGCTGTTTCCGGTTATTTCCACCCGTGAAGAGGATGCCGCTATGACGCATCAAGAACAATTGGACGCCCTGATGGTTCGCATTGACGCGCTGGAACAACGTGAAAGGCAGCTGACTTACGCCTCGAACGCCTATCAGGCCATCCTGACGACTTTGTTGGGAACCCTCGATAAATCTACGCGCGACCGGGTGATCAACATGGTCGATCAGGCACACGACGTGGCGTATGCCCGCGCAAATCTGGAGCAAAAAGGGAATATTCTTGGCGCAGATGATATTACTCAGCGCATTTTCCTCTTCGCACAAGGCCGCGCCGCACAATCGAGGTAAGGGCAATTTATTGATGGTATTCGGTTTGTCACCCGAAAAGGCAACGGGATTTGCGTCTGCCTCAAAATCAGGAGCGGCGGTCGGTTTTAAGCATATTTATTGCAGCGCCAAGTAAAATGCGGCGCTGTACGCCGGTTGCGCAGGCCAGTTGTCGTTCAAGATGACCCGTCAGCGCATCTACGCTCAGCGGTTCACCCCGATGACGCATCTGAATCACCCCATCGCCAATGATTCGCGCAACTTCATCCCATAGTGGTTGTATCTCACTTTCCGAGAATTTCATTATCGCTCCCGTTTGTGTGATTTACGTACAATCTAACATCTGATGGGCAGACGGCAAAGAGGCGGGCGGTGAAAGCAGGGCAGAAAAATTGAGATGCCTCTTCCTGTTTTTCGGCAGGAAGAGGCAGGGCTGATTTAGTGCTTAATGACGTAGAGATCTTTGGTATAGATGTAGTTCAGCAGACTATCCTGGAACCCGCCAACGTAAGGCTTAACCAGCCGCGGGCTGACATAATGGTATAGCGGGATGACCGGAGACTGGTCTGTGAGCACGTCTTCCGCTTGCTGGTATGCCTTTCCAACTTCCGCTTTATCCGTGGCTTTTAATGCATCATCTAAGGCTTTATCGTAAGCGGAATTGCTGAATTTCGGTGTGTTCTCGCTGTTGCCTGTGCGTAAGGTATTCAGGAAGGTTGAAGGTTCGTTGTAATCGGCAATCCAGGCGTAACGCACGACATCATAAGTGCCCTGATGCATGGTATCGAGCATAGTTTTCCATTCCTGATTTTGGAGGACGGCATCTACCCCCAGATTCTTTTTCCACATGGATGCTGCGGCAATGGCAATACGCTGATGTGACTCTGACGTGTTGTAGAGCAGATTGAATTTCAGCGGATGGTCCGGGCCAAAACCGGCTTCTTTCAGCAATTTCTTCGCTTCTTCATTACGCTGTTCTTGTGTCAGGCTCGCTTCTTTGGGTTTTGAGAAAGTAAAACCACCTGTGTTATCCGGCGATAAATGCCAGGCGGGTGTTTGCCCCTGACCTAAAACTTTGTCGGCAATGATTGATTTATCTATCGCCAGATTCAGCGCTTTACGCACACGGACATCGTTGAACGGGGGTTTTTGTGTGTTCATTGCGTAGTAATAAACGGCGAGATAAGGGCTGACATGCACCTGCGAGCCAAGCTCTTTTTTCAATGATACGAACAATGTCGCAGGGATCGTGGCGGTGATGTCGATTTCGCCTGCTTTGAACCGGTTTACATCCGCCGTAGGGGACGCAATGGGCAGATAAGTGACTTTAGTGATGACGGTGTGTGCGTTATCCCAGTAAGTCGGGTTGCGTACAGCAGTAATACGTTCGTTCACCGTCCAGGTATCGAGCTTGAAGGGGCCGCTGCTGACCATGTTGGCGGGCTGTGTCCACTTATCCCCGAACTTTTCGACATTAGCCTGACTGATCGGAGAAAGGGAAGGGTGCGCGAGCATGCCCAGGAAGTAAGACAAAGGCTGGTCGAGGGTGATTTCCAGCGTTTGCTTATCCAGCGCCTTAATGCCCAGCTGATCAGCGGGCTTTTTGCCGCCAATGATGTCGTTGGCATTCAGCACATGCATACTGCCGAGATAACTTTCGTAAGGGGATGCGGTTTTCGGGTCGATGAGGCGTTGCCAGCTGAATACTACGTCCTGCGCGGTGATGGGTGTTCCGTCTGACCAGACGATCCCCTGGCGCAGATGGAATACCCAGGTTTTATTGTCTTTAGATTCCCAACTGCTGGCGAGCGAAGGCTGTGCATTCCCGTCGTTATCTATGGTTATCAACCCGGCAAAAATATCGCTCAAAATATTGAATTCAACGTCACTTTCGACTTTATGCGGATCGAGCGAAGCCGGTTCGCTGCCATTGTTGCGGACGATTTCTTGTTTTGCAGCCAGCTCAACGCCAGCGGGAACGGTCGCGGCGTGAGTGGCAAAAGAAGTCAAAAAGCTGGATGAAAGAAAAAGTGCGAGCGGCAGCTTTGCAAAGCAGCCATAAGTTTTACGTATCGTCATTGCCATTTCCTGCCCTGTCAATATGTTTAAATATCAATGAGTAACAGGGTATTCATACCGTTGTTCGGACAGTTTGGCAATCTTTATGAGATTATTAGTATCGACTCTGTGAAAGGCCACGCAACGCGTTAAAAGTCAGCATTGTCGTGTGCGGGGATCCAGTAACCGTCGATAAAATCTTCGATAGGGTAACAACCTGCCTGGCGCAGTCCCTGCTGTTGCATCGCTACGGTGCATTGTTGCTGAGTATTAAAGGCATCCACGACGAAATCTTCGCAGCCTCCGCCCAGATAACAAATGGTCAACACTAGTGCGAACATCGCGTTCCTCCTTCCTTCTGCCGCACTCATAAGCATAGAAGTAATCTGGTGTTAACAACATACGATGAGGTTTGTTTGCTGTTTATTTGTGCGCTAAATCTGCCGTCATAGAGTGTTAATTGCCGGAGAGAGAATTTATTCAGCGAGCGTGATATCCTCGCGGCCATAATTTTTACGAATGGTTTTGATGAAAGGAGCACCCTATGTCTGACGCTTTAACCAGAGAACAAGAATATGAGTCTGATCTGGTTGCCTGCCAGTTGGTGATTAAGCAAATTTTGGATGTGATTGAGATTATTGCGCCTGCCGAAGTGCGTGAGAAAATGTCTCATCAGTTAAAAAGTATCGATTTTAACAAGCATCCTGCCGGGGCCGATCCGGTGACCAAGCGTGCCGTCGAAAAAGCAATTTCGCTGATCGAGCTGAAGTTCACTAAGCACGACAGCTAATTGCCGGTTTCGTGATGCCTGCCAGCGCAGGCATCACGAAGCGCGATCCCTGACAATGTAACTATTTATTATCGACCACTTCGCCTACTTGTTTGAAAACCGGGCAATTAGCCACACCAATCACGCCGCTGTCAGAATGAATATACTGCGAACTGACAATCCCTCTGGCGGTCAAATACTGGCATTTAAGGCCTAAACCTGCTGCATTTTCGCTGCTTCCCACGGTCACGCCGTAGCCTGAAAACAGAAAAATCGCGTAAATCACGGCCAGTACAATAATGGCTTTGATAACACTCATCCCAAACACTCCCCTTGTTATCCATCCTGAGGCTTCAGGATATTGATAAGCATAGTAGAAGTTATTCCGGCGAAGATGTCACTCCCGCTGATTCTTAATCTTAATACGTTTATTTCAATGCCAAAAAATTGGCTCCTGATAAGGAGCCAATTGATGTTCATTCAACAGCTTAAGACCGGTTATTACCAGCGGTATTTCATACCCAGGTTTGCTGCCCAAGGCTGGTCAACATCGCTGCCGCCGAGGTAATTAGCACCCGCATAAACGGTGAAGTTTTTGCTCATGTCGAACTGACCACCTAAACCAACGCGAACTGCGGAACCATCGATACCATTATCGATACGGTCACCGTTGATATCTGCGTCGTTGTTTGCATCTTCATACACATAGGCCAGAGTGGCGTAAGGGCTGATAGCCTGATCAGCACCGAGGTCGAAGGTGTAACCGATGTTAGAACCTAACTCATAACGCATGCTGTCATAAGCCTGATCGCTCACACGCATGTTGTTGCTCATGCTGTAGTCGTCGTCGCCGATGAACACACCAGTAATGCTTAAGTATGGCGTCATGTACGCTTGTGGTGCGAATTTCCAGTCGTAACCGGCTTTCAGACCGAAGCCCCATGCGTCGGTTGTGCTGTCGCCGGACACTTGCTGACCGTTGCTCATGGTGCTGTCAGTTGAGTTGCTGAAGTGACTGTAGCTCAGAGAAGTATCGAAGAATACGCCATTCTTAAAGTCCAGGCTGGAGTAAACGCGTGCTGACTGGCTATCAGTGTCTGCATCTGCATCATCCATAGACAGGCTTGATTTGGCAAAGCTTGCAGCCATACCGACCAGCCATTGACGATCGCCGCCACCTTCAGTGACTTTATCCAGACCCACCATGATACCGTTAACGTCCTGATCGTAATCAACAACGCCATTGTCACCGTTCTGCTGGCCACCGAAGTAGTTAACCCACACGCCGCCTTTGTCAACACCCTGGGTGTGACGAGAGCTGTCCATGCGGTTGCTCAAAGTGTCCTGCTCCATGTGCCAGGTTGCCGCATTGGAAGAAGGCAGGCTCAGCGCTGCGTTAGCGGTAGAGGTGATGCCTTGTTTAGCCAGAACCACGGTATCACCCACTTGTTGTGCCTGATATTTATAGGCACCCAAATCGGCGGTGTTCGCGTGAGTAAAGGTAGCGTTGCCGCCGTATGTGCGAATCAGTTCTTTGTTCTGGTAATCAGCAACACGGCCTTCGCCGGTCGCATTATTGATGCGAACCTGATAGTTACCGTCAGTTACGCCATTAATCGCCAGATGGCCGTCAGAGTTCATACCGATAGTTCCGCGATCGTAAACATAGTCAGCGGCAGTTTTGTCGCGGGCATTGTTCATATCGGAATTCAGAACGAATTCACGGCTACCGATATTGAAAGTACCGTCGTCGGTCAGCACCATATTGTGGGTATCAACCTGACCTGCACCTAAGTTCAGTTCAGAGTCGCTACCAACGGTGATGGTGTTAGCATATAAAGAAGCAGTTTCTTCAGTCAGCGTGGCTTTACTGCCTGAATTCAGGTTCAGTGCATCGGTATAAACACCACCATGTGCGGCGACTTTCAGGCTTGATGCATTTGTCAGGGAGACGTTGTCGGCCAGTAGTACGGAATCTACAACATTAACCTGAGACCGATTGTTCACAGTCAGGTTATCGATGTTAGATGATTTGGTAGTATCCCATTCGGAACCGTTGTTCAATGCAACATTGAACAGGCCGCTTTGATAGACTTTATCCCCACTCAGGTAGCCGGTAGTGGTACTGAATACTGAGCCAGGCCAAATGCTGTTCGTGCTACGGTCGTACAAAATGGCATCTGCTTCAACGTTGGAAATGGCTGCGCCAACCCATTTGCTGCCATTGTCCAGGGTCAGATTGAGTTCATCTGTGTCATCCCAACCATTGGTGTCAAGCACACCATCGCCGTTGCCGTCATGACCGCCAACATAATAATTATGATCAAAGCTGCTTTTGAAATAGACGTCGCCGGAGATCGTGGAGTTGTTGAAAACAGCTGTCGTTTTCATTGAATTATCAGCGGCTGAATTAGCAACTACGGAGAGTGCGACATCGTCAGCAGCGGTACCTGAAGCACTGATATTACCATAATCACTAGGTTTATCTGACTGGCCGTAGAAACCGGTGGTTTCTAATTCAGTGTATGAGCCAGATGTCAGTACGGAATCATTAACAGTCAGCGTGTTATCAAAAGTATTACTGTTGTTAACTTCGGTATCAACCCATTGGTAACCTTGTGACAATGCAATGCCGGCTACATGAGAATTGTTTTTGATAACGATATCACTTTCTTGATCCAGCGTGATCGCCACACCTAAATCATAGGTGTTTAAGGTTTCATGGTCGCGAACTTTATTCGCGTCAGTAACGTCGTAATCGTAATGTTCGTAGGTGTCATTGATTGTTGAATTATCAATGGTAAGGTGTAACGGAGATTGGTCATAATCATTACGTGCATCTCCACATTCAGTGGTCAGACATTCAGAAATGATCATTCCGTTAACTGTGGAATTAGTGATATTTAGCGTGTTGCTCGTGTTGTTATCGAAGCCCAGGTAATAAGTGGAAATAACACCGTTAACGACAGCATTATTAATTGAAGAGTAGATGTCTCCGCCAACGTAACCGTTATTTGCCCCCTCGTTATCCGCATAACCACGGTATCCAACATGCCCCGTCAGAGCAGTGTCATGATAGAAAGTGTCGTATACGGTACCAGAGATGTCAGCTGACATCGCCGCAGGTGCAGCTACTGCAACAGCGCAGGCCAGCGCTATTTTAGAAACGAAGAACTTTTTATTCCATGCATGCATTTATTAATCCCTCAACAAAAAATAGTCAGCATGAATCAGCTGGGAATAATCCCAGTCATTATGCTTTCATTTATATAACGAAGAGACAGTAAAACTGTTCGACAGCGGGATAATATTTTAATGAGGTGGGTAATTCAACCAAGAAGTTCAAATAAAAAGTCGTGAAAAGTGAAATATTTTTTTATAGATGCTCTGTTGTAATGTTTTAATTTTACTTTTTTGGAAAGTACATTTCCTTATAACTTACATGTTGAGTTGTTTTATTTGTTTTAATCCCGCTGCTTTGGTTATGAAGTTAAATGGAATGTTGAGGTCTTTCATGAAGGATGGCAGGTAATACCTATGGTGCTTGGGTTTTTGTGGAGTGTCAATCATCTTTATATGCTATAAATTTTCGAAATTAATCAGTTTCCATTATTTTATCTTTAAGGTGATGCTCCCTTGATTAAAAGCAACTTTTTTTAAGAAATTACGGAGTGAAATTACAGGCGATGATCGTCATTAAGAGATGCTGTTTTATTTGATGCAGATCAAGTGAGGCTATCAACAATATATTGATAAGAATTATATATTTTTATGTATGATTACCTAAAGTGATTATTGCACGGCTGCAGTGTACAAAATGGCGCGCTTCGTTATATCGTTGTTTAAGATTTCCGTCGTACTATGGAAATCTGTTCCATATCATGTTGGACGTCACCATTGAGCCCTGACAGACGTGCTGTAAACCACAAGAGACCCGCAATCAAATTGAAAAAGCCCGCTTTCAAGTTCAGGAAAATCGTTGTCTTCGTTCTTTTCCTGCTTATCTGTGTCGGTCTGTACCTGATGGCACTGAACAGCTATTGCGATCAGGGCGGAAACTTTGACCTGGGCGTGTGTGCGATCACCTCTTTTATCCCCTTTTAAGCGTCAGCAGCATAAGAAAGCCCTGTTTTTATGTGAACTGCTTCTCAGACACGCCGGGAGTGATAAGATGTGTGTTCAGAACATTCAGTGGTAGGGTCGTAAATGTTTGATTTTGCAATGGGCCAAAACAGCCTGGCTTCATTGGCGTTGAGTGCACTCTCAGCGCTGTTATTCTTGTTGGTTTGGTTTTTTGTCAGCCGGGCCAGTGTCAGGGCGAACCAGCAGATTGAATTGCTACAGGAAATCGCCGAGCAGCAACGTCAGCAAACAGAGTTGCTCAAGATTCTGACGTCCAGAGCCAAAGGTGCGGAGCCTGTAGATGAGGTAGAAGAGGATTCCGCCCTCAGCCTGCGTGGTTTTATTCCGGAAAGATAAAGATAATCTGCTTTGCTGACCCGCCTCTCAGGCGGGTTTTTTGTTTGTGCTTTCTGGTCATAAATCTGTCTTAATCCTCCGGTAGTCTCCACGCATGTGCACTGCATGATGGAAGAACTGATGATCAAATGGTCCGAAGAAAACGACAGTGATGTAAACCACAGTATTGCCTTACTGACCGGGGAAGAGCCGGAGAAGTGGTATCCCTACGGTGGCGTCAAAGGCAAAGATTATTGCAACAATCCCTCCGATGCGTGGCCTATTATTTGCGCCAATAAAATCAGCATAAACTTTAAAGAGTTGCAGAGCGATCCGCTTTGGCTGGCTGAAATTCAAAGCCCTGATGGACAGTGGCAGGCGCAAAGCAGACGGCCTCTGCGGGCGGCAATGATATGTTTCCTGCTAAGTAAAGAAAGTAAGGCTTGCGCAGAGTAAAAAGCGCGAAGATACTCAGATTGCGACAAAGTATTGCAAAGAAGTGATTCGAATAAGCGTCGCGTAAAAGCGATGCGTATCAAGTGATTAATGTTTCCTCATTTTGACAGTTGTGTCTAAGGCGGAGTCCATTATGAAGCGCATCATTAAAGGTGATAAAACGCTCTCCCATCTGGTGGTTGCTCACGCAGCTATCGACAGTCATGAAAAAGCCTACGGTAAACGCCGACAGGGCTGGCCTTCTACTTACCTCATCAAATATAAAGATGCGCGTGTTGCGGTCGAAGTGGTGACCCGCAGACAATCCTATGTTGCTACCCTCATGATCGGAGCCCGAAATCTAACCAAACTTTGCGGCATGCCTGCCTGATTTCAGGGGACATTCCACCTTAATTCAAACCGTGCCGGTTTTCCCCGCACGGTTTTTCTTTTATGTGGGTTTTCTGATAAGAGGGGCCTGGCGAAAATTGCCACGCAGAAACGGGCGTTTTAGCATCCGGCAAACTATTGTAATCAGATCAAGCAGCAGAAGCAGAGCGCCTGTCAGTGCGAGTACCGCTATGCCTGCCACAGCGAAGGTCACGACCTTCAAAGCCGGTGGCAGAGTTATCCTGCGAAAGCGCGAACGCAGCCACAAACGTGCGTACTGTGCCTGAAGGTGCACGATTTCGGTCAGGCGCGATGTGAATGTTTTGCGAGTCATCGTTGTCCTCCTTTTTGAACATTCCCAGTAAAGCACAGAGTTATTAAGAGTTTCTTAACACGTCTCATTGGCAGCAATTGCACATACTTTTGCACTTTGTGCCTGTAGAGATATCCACAAGTATGCTAATTAATCTGGATGCAGGACGGCGCCGTACGCTGTTCACCCTGAAATAGCACCATCCAGGAGTCCTATGTCTGGTAAAAATCCATATTACGATGCGTCAAAAAGCCATCATACGCCTGACGGATTCACCAATATCGAACCGCATAATCGTCAGCAAGGAGATTTCAAACGCTGGCAACAGGAACGCAAAGCGCAGCGGCTACCTCTGCCGCCGGAGAAAGGCTACGATCATTTTATTGAGAACTGGTGGCAGGCCGCCGATTTCAGTGGCACGGATGACCGGTTGTGGTTTTTAGGCCACGCCTGTTTGCTGTTGCGCGTCGCAGGATGTTACGTCCTGATGGATCCCGCGTTATCGGAGCGTGCTTCACCGTTGAGATTCTACGGACCGAAACGCAAAACGCCTGTCGCTGCTCCGGTCGATCAACTGCCGCCCATCGATGTGGTGATTTTTTCGCATAATCATTATGACCATCTGGACAATGTAACAGTCCGCAAATTGTTACGTCGTTTTCCGCAGGTGCAATTTATGGTGCCCCTTGGCATGAAGCGCTGGCTGGAGAAGCGGGGCGCGCATTTTGTCGAAGAGCTGGACTGGTGGGAAGAGCGTCAGTTCGGCGAACTGACATTATCTGCGGTTCCTGCGCGCCACTGGAGTATGCGGACGCCCTGGGATCGTAATCAGTCGCTGTGGTGCGGTTGGGTGGTCTCGCACCCCTTATTGCGCTTTTATTTTTCGGGCGACAGTGGTTACAGCAATCAGTTTGAAAAGATTGGCCAGCGGCTGGGACCTTTTGATTTGGCGGCAATTCCGATAGGTGCCTATGCACCAAGATGGTTCATGAGCGCGCAACATATGGACCCGCAACAGGCGGTAGACGTGTTTTCAGAGCTGCGTTGTCACAAAGCCGTGCCGATTCACTGGGGCGTTTTTGAATTAGCGGATGAATCTCTGGATCAGCCTTTGAAAGAATTAGCGCAGGCGATTTCGGAAAGCATCTCGCCAGATATGAAGTTTTCGCCGTTAAAAATCGGAGCGAGCATCACCAAGGAGTGAAATTATTCCTCATTCAAATTATATGTCAGGAAAAATCTCATTAAGCGATTAATGAGAAGTATTATCACTTGAATGAGGTTTTATTTTCCCCTGTCAAAGATGAGGGTTAATGATTTGTTATCATTTATAAATCAAATTGCAAAATACGACAAAAACCCTCGTCAGTATCTCTAAATATTACCGCATCCGGTAGAAAGTTATGCTCTTTATGACCATAAAGCTTCCTCCTGAGCCTGGTTGAGAGGGCTTTATGCTACGGGAACTCATGCCGTGAAATGAAACACGCGGTCACTCGTGATGCGGCAAGCGAATGCCCGTGATGCGAAACAGCGGCCTGCGTGGAACAAAACACCTGAATATTACGTATCTTGGAATAAATTTTGCGAGGCAGGTCACGGTAATTAATAATTATTATTTATATCGATATCTTATTAGTGAATAAGCGTGTTCAGGTTTTTCTTCAGGTTTGAATGTGAATTTAACGAAGTCGCAAACTTTAATTCATTATAATGTAAAAAACGCCTGGCAATGAAATATGCACGTGAGGATTAAGGGCTTTGAATTGAAATCCTCCGTCCGGCTTTTTCACTCACTAATATCCCTGCAAATGTAAAGGCGCACGGTTTAGGTGCATTAATTCCATTTCTTTGTTTTGTTTGCACCATTTTATTCATCCATGACCTTTTTGATTATTGCATAACCAGTCACATAACCTGAAAGCAACATCAGCGGCAGCGTCCTGCGATTGCTTATGGTCTAAATATTCCGCGACTCCTATGAAGGGCTGGTCGTGGCGATCCTGCTCGTGGTCAGCAGGAGACTGATGCGCAAGCCATCTTTCGAGATATCCTTCATAAAAATTCAAATAAAGATGTGTTTTACGCTTACGGTTCTACATTAAATGATCAATAATCGAAACAGGTCGTTATTGTTTTGTTGGATATACCGCTGTACCTGTAAAGCAGAAAAAAGCATGTCTATCAACATATTTCAGCTTAACTGAACACGAAGTGCTATTAAGCGGCTCAAATATGTGCGACATGTCCATCACTGATTAAAAATGGCTTGCCATCGAATTCAGAGTATGTGATAACGCTTCTGGGTAAAACGAGGTACAGTTCTGTATATGTGTGGCATTTTCAGTATAGAAGTTCTGAGTAAAGACGTTCACGTTGAATACCGCTTCTCTGCCGATTCTAATCTTAGTGCCTCAAGCAGTAACGACTCTAGTTTGTCTATGTAACGCCTACGGGCGGTTTAAACAATCCAAAGGAAATACTCAAGATGGCAAAGATCAAAGGTCAAGTTAAGTGGTTCAACGAGTCTAAAGGTTTCGGTTTCATTACTCCTGCTGACGGCAGCAAAGACGTGTTCGTACACTTCTCTGCAATCCAGGGTAACGGCTTCAAAACTCTGGCTGAAGGCCAGAACGTAGAGTTCGAAATCCAGGACGGCCAGAAAGGCCCGTCTGCAGTTAACGTAACTGCAATCTAAGCAGCGTCCAGCTGTAAAAAAACCCGCCAAGGCGGGTTTTTTTGTGTCCGGCATTCAGAGAATGATGATCCCGGATTGCTGATTTCGTCCGCTGATGCCCGGATGAGACGGATCTTTTTCCCTCTGATGGCTGTTGCGGCGAAAGCTGGTGTAGTTGAAACCGGTGCCGGTTTCATCCGGAGTACATATCGTGCAATGGCCTGCGTGATCGATGTCGGTAAAGCCCAGCGCGCGTAATTTCGCTTCGGCGATAGCGGCCAGATCCAGATGACGCGGCTTAGGTGATATCAGTGAAGGAGGGAAATCAAGGCGCTGCATATAAGTGTCCGTCAGCTCCTGACTCACTTCATAACAGCAGGCACCTGCCGCCGGGCCGATAGACACCACCCAGTCAGCCGTCTCTCCTGACGCGTTAATTCGTGCAGCCATCTGTTCCAGAATCCCGTCGATCAGTCCCCGCCAGCCCGCGTGGACTACACCGATTTGCTTGCCATCTCTACGGCAGAAAATTACCGGTAAACAGTCCGCTGTGAATACCGCCAGAAGAATGCCGGGCGTCGACGTGAAGAACCCGTCTGCTTCGCCACAGGCCTGAGCAGGCTGAGTAACGTCGACTATCTGAACGCCATGCACCTGTTTCTTGGCAGGCCGGGTGGATTCGTAAGGTTGTAACTCAGCAGGAAGCAAGGTGTGCTTATCGCCGAAGCCATGAAGAATACCGGGAATTTGACGGAGTAAGGCTGAGCTGTCACTCATCTCAAGTCTCGTTAAGGAAAGATCATGGCATCAGTGTAGCTGGCTTTTAGTCAGACTTTCCAGCGGTTGCAACCACCCGTCGCCTTCTTTAGACTTAACCTTGTTGCGAATATTCGCCCCTCAGCCTTTTCTTGCAGGTTTCCCGCATGACTTATCAGTGTCCACTTTGTTTCCAGCCCCTTGAGCTCACCGGCCAGCAATGGCGCTGTGCGCAGAATCATCAGTTTGATCATGCTAAAGAAGGCTACGTCAATCTGATGCCCGTGCAGCATAAACGATCGAAGCAACCGGGGGACAGCACTGAAATGATGATGTCACGCCGTGCCTTTCTTGATGCCGGCCACTATCAGCCGCTGCGCGATCGTCTGGTGGCTCTCCTTGATGAAGTGTTGCCGCAAAGCGCGACGGCTCTGCTGGATATCGGTTGCGGAGAAGGGTATTACACGACGGCTATTGCTGAAAGGTTAGCCCTGACACGTGCGTTGAAAGTGTATGGGCTGGATGTCGCGAAGGTCGCGATTCGTTATGCGGCGAAGCGGTATCATTCGGCGGATTTTTGCGTGGCTTCCAGCCATCGTTTACCCTTCGCCGAAGCCTCGCTGGACGCCGTGGTGCGGATTTACGCGCCCTGCAAGGCACAGGAGCTGTACCGTGCCGTTAAACCGGGTGGCGTGGTACTAACCGTCGCACCAGGGCCTCGCCATCTGTATCAACTGAAGGGGCTCATTTATCAGGATGTACAGTTACATGCGGAGCTGGATGAACAACTGGAAGGCTTCGAACGGATAGCGACGGAATCTCTGGCCTACGATATGCAGCTGACGGGGACGGAGGCGTTTGATCTATTGCAGATGACGCCTTTTGCGTGGCGCGCTTCGCAAGAGGTGATGGCGAATCTGAAGGCAGAGACGGCGTTCAGGTGTGAGACTGATTTCGTCATCAGGTTGCATCAACGCAAACCAGATGACGAAACTATTAATGCTTAATCTGGCCTTGCAGGGTTGAAGGTCAGACTACTGATTTTCAACCATCACTTTGTAAATCTTCTCTAAATCATCCAGCTCGTTTACGCGGATCAATAACTTCTTCTGTTCTAATTCAAACACCAGCACACCATCCTCAGAGAGATTCATACTGCGGATCCTGTCATACGTGATGAAGGTATTGGCGAAGTAAAAACCTTTGGGCTTAAACAGCAATTTTGGCCAGCGAATAAAAGAGAGATAGAACGCCACCAGCGCCAGACCAATCAACAAATAGTTAGTAAGAGGCGTGCCATTGGCCTGAATATTGTTGTAAAGCAGGATCGCCAGCAGGCCAATGAAGATGATGGAATCGAGCTTATTACGGCGACGAAGATTGACTCTCAGGCGGGTTTTGCCGTTTTTGGCTCCCATGATGAATTCGTCGTAGATGGCATAGGCCAGCAGCATGAAGGTGAAGAGGGCGAGGACGATATCGGTCACTGACATGAAAAAACTCCAGCGTACTGCCAACAGGCAAAGCAAAATAAAAGCAGAAATAGACAAATTCAGGCAATAAAAAAGCCGGAGGAGTGATCCCCCGGCTTGTGGCTATCAGAGACCTAACAGGCCAATCCAGTAACCGAAGATCCCGATGGCGAAGAAGCCAACGATGATCCACAACGCATTCACTTTCCGACGCAGCAGCCACATACAGCCGAAGGTCAGCAGCAATGGCACCAGACCCGGCATCAGCTGGTCCAGAATCGTCTGTACCGTGGTGACCGTAGTATGGCCGGTTTGGTCGGTGATTTTCGATACCACCAGCGGAATGTTAACGTGCGTCCATTTGTTAACCAGTGCCCCCATGACAAAGAGGCCGAGAATAGACGCCCCCTCGGTCAGTTTTTGCAGGAAGCCGCCGCCCATATCACCTACGATATCGACACCTTTTTTGTAGCCATAAGCCACACCGTAATAACGGGTCAGCAGGCGTACAAGGTTAAACAATACGAAGAACAGCAATGGCCCAAGCAGACTACCGGTCATCGCGATACCCGCACCCAGTGCAGCAAACACCGGACGTACAGTACCCCAGAAGATCGGGTCACCCACACCGGCCAGAGGCCCCATCAGACCGACTTTCAGGCCGTTGATGGCCGCGTCGTCGATAGGTGCGCCGTTGGCACGCTGTTCTTCCATCGCCAGCGTTACGCCCAAAACAGGCGCGGCAACATAAGGATGGGTGTTGAAGAATTCCAGATGGCGTTTAATTGCCGCTTTGCGATCGTCGTTATTTTCAGGATAGAGACGACGAATAGCAGGCACCATACAGAAACAGAAGCCCAAAGCCTGCATACGTTCGAAGTTCCATGACCCCTGGAAAAGGTTGGAGCGCATAAACACACCGCGGATGTCGCCTGCCGTGAGTTTTTTAACTTCAGTTTTATCAACCATGTCCTTCACCCTTAATCCAATTCGTTATCGAGGTCGTTAACACCCGGAGCTGCCGCTGCTTGCGCAGATTTGTTGTATTTCGGGCTCAACTGGATGTAAAGCACTGCCATCACCACACCAATCACACCCAGTGCAACCAGGTTGAAGTTAGTGAATGCCGCAGTGACGAAACCGAGGTAGAAGAAAGGCATCAGGTAGCCAGCACGCATCATGTTAATGACCATGGCGTAACCGACGACGACAATCATACCACCCGCAATATTCAGACCGTTGGTGACCACTTCCGGAATCGATGCCAGCAAGTCATGAACGATGGCAGTACCCACAGAAACCGCAACAATCACGGCTGGAATAGCGATACGCATTGCCTGAAGAACCAGCGCCGAAACGTGGATCCAGGTAATCGCGCTAAGGTTTCCTTTCTCAGCGGCTTTATCAGCAGCGTGCTGGAAGGCAACGGTGATAGTACGAACGATAATGGTTAATACCTGACCTGCAGCAGCCAGAGGGATGGCTAATGCAATACCGGCACCGACAGACTGACCGCCTGCGATAACCAGAATGGTAGAAATGATGGAGGCGAGGGCAGCATCCGGTGCAACAGCAGCACCGATGTTCATCCAGCCCAGCGCAATCATTTCCAACGTACCGCCGATGATGATCCCGGTTTTAACATCACCCAGAACAAAACCGATCAAAGTACAGGCAACTAACGGACGGTGAAACTGGAATTCATCCAGAATCGAACCCATCCCGGCAATACATGCAACAATAAATATCAGCACAATTTGTAGTGTGGTGATCTCCATTGCACTTCTCCTATGACCAAAGGACGCTGAGTAAAAACAAGCACATCAGATGCAGATAACGTTGAGGCAATCTGCGTTTGACGCCTGTGCTTATTAATTCATCTTATTAATAAGATCCATCATCTTGAGACGTGAATCCGAGGACACTTTACGCACTTCAAGTTCGATACCTTTTTCATTCAGTTTTTTGAATGCTTCGATATCTTTCTCGTCGACGGACACGGCGTTATTCACCTGGGTTTTACCCTGACGGAATGCCATACCACCAATGTTGACCGTTGTAATCTTCACGCCACCTTCAACCACACGCAGCACGTCGGTTGGGTTGGTGAACAACAACATCACGCGGTCGCCAGCGTATTTCGGGTTGTTGTAAACACGGATAGCTTTCTCCACGTCGACAACGTGTGCAGTTACACCAGGAGGAGCAACCTGAGTCAGCAACGTTTTACGCACGGTGTCGGCAGCCACTTCATCGCTGATGACAATAATGCGGTTAACGTTGGTTTCTTTGGTCCAGCGGGTCGCGACTTGTCCATGGATTAAACGGTCATCAATACGGGCAAGACCGATTTTCATGTAATCATTCGGACCGGAAGGTTGAACCGGGGCGGCTTTTTTCGGTACAGGTGCGGCGACAGGGGCTTCTGTGGCAGGTTCCGGGGTTTTCAGCGCTTTTACGCCGATACGTCCGGTTTCCACTGCAATGGCAACCAGTTCTGCGAAGGACGGGTTGTCATCACGGGCCATGAAAGTTTCTGCCAGCATAGGGATGTTAACACCGGTGACAACTTCGTAATTTTCCTTATCGACAACAATGCGGCTGGCGGCGTTAAACGGGCTGCCACCCCAGGTGTCGACCAGGAAAAGGACGCCGCTGCTGGTATCTAAACCACCCAACTTTGCCGTGTACTTTTCGATCAGGGTTTCGGCATTCTCGCCGGGTACGAAATCGATATAGGCGACATTATCCTGTTCACCTAAAATCATTTCCGCTGTTTTCAGCAACTGTTCAGCTGCTGACCCGTGCGTGCCGATGATAATAGCAATACTCACTCGCTACCTCCTCTGTTAACTCGGTTAAGAGTTATGCACATAAGTAATGGTGCTGATGATGATATCCGCCCGTTTTTGTTCCTGAGGCGGACAGAGCGTTCCCTGCGTGAGAATTAACCCACTAATGTCCGTTAATTTCTGATAACACTGATAAACAGTAAAACTGCAGAACCTCAACAGGTCGTGCGACGTGATTTATTTTAGTGTGTGAAAAAATAAATTTTGTGACGACTGTCCGTTATTCAACGACGTATTGTGAATACGCTTCCACGTGCCTAATAAAACAGCATAGATGTTTCAGAATGATGCAGGAGGTAAAAGATCGCACTTTCGTCAGATAATCATTCCTGATAAAGTGATTTTCCAAATAATTGAACAGGAGTACCGGGCCTCAGCCCTCCCTATGGACTGTCACCGACGTCACTATTCTTCGCTTTTTCATCTCATCATTACCGGCAAATCCGCCCCAATGGGCCTGATTTTTGCCGCACTGAAACCGCTTTCATCTGTAAGTCATACAGCTAAAACACTTTGCCGGGCCCCTGATTGCTCAGCGAATCGCGTTTCTTTGCGTCTTTTTTCTTTAACTCATTGCGGAGTCTGACATGGAATTTTTGATGGACCCTTCAATATGGGTCGGTTTGCTGACACTTGTCGTTCTGGAAATTGTTCTGGGTATCGACAACCTGGTGTTTATCGCCATTCTTGCGGACAAACTGCCACCAAAACAGCGTGATAAAGCACGTATCATCGGCTTATCCTTAGCTCTGATTATGCGTTTAGGCCTGCTGTCGCTGATCTCGTGGATGGTCAAACTCACCACGCCGCTGTTTAGTATTGCGCAGTTCAGTTTCTCCGGACGCGATTTGATCCTGTTGCTCGGCGGGGTATTCCTGCTGTTCAAAGCGACGACGGAGTTGCACGAACGGCTGGAGGGGCATGAAGAGCACGGTTCGCAAAACCGCGGCTACGCCAGTTTCTGGTCCGTTGTGGCGCAGATTGTGGTGCTGGACGCCGTGTTCTCACTCGATGCGGTGATCACCGCAGTTGGGATGGTCAACAACCTGTACGTCATGATGACGGCGGTGGTGATTGCCATGGGTGTCATGCTGCTGGCGTCGAAGTCGCTGACCCGCTTTGTGAACAATCATCCGACGGTGGTGGTGCTGTGTCTCAGCTTCCTGCTGATGATCGGCTTGAGCCTGATTGCTGAAGGTTTTGGTTTCCACATTCCGAAAGGTTATCTGTACGCCGCGATCGGTTTCTCCATTCTGATTGAATTATTCAACCAGATTGCACGTCGTAACTTCCTGAAAAGCCAGTCCACGCGACCGATGCGTGAACGTACGGCCGAGGCGATTCAGCGTCTGATGGGCGGGAAACGCCAGCATCAGAATGAAGATGAACCTTCAGGTGATGCCGTACCTGCCCATGAGACTTTTGCGGAAGAAGAACGTCACATGATAACCGGCGTACTGACGCTGGCCTCGCGTTCGCTGCGCAGCATCATGACGCCGCGCACTGAGATTTCCTGGGTGGACTGTGAACGCTCACCGGCTGAAATCCGCAGCCAGTTGCTGGACACGCCGCACAGCCTGTTCCCGATTTGCCGTCACTCTCTGGACGATGTGATCGGCGTGGTGCGGGCGAAAGATCTGCTGGTGGCGCTGGAAAAGGGTGAAAGCATCGTGGCCTTTGCCGAGAAAACGCCACCGATCGTGGTGCCGGAAACGATGGATGTTATCAATCTGCTGGCCGTGCTGCGTAAAGCGAAAGGCCGTCTGGTGGTAGTCAGCAATGAGTTTGGTGTGATTCAGGGGCTGGTCACGCCGCTGGACGTGCTGGAAGCCATTGCCGGTGAATTCCCGGACGAGGACGAAACGCCGGACGTGATTGCCGACGGTGATTCCTGGATAGCCAAGGGTGGCACGGATTTACATCTGTTACAGCAGATCCTGGACATCAACACGCTGGTCAGCCCGGACGATGATTTTGCGTCACTGGCGGGTTTGTTGTTATCGAAATCTGGCCAGATGCCGGTAGCAGGTGAAGTGATTGAAATGGCCTCGCTGCACTTTGAAATTCTTGAAGTGACAGATTATCGGATCGAGCGCGTGCGGATCACCAAAATCCAGTCTGAAGACCATTGGGAAGAAGACCAGTAATAGCGGTTCACTTCTGTTTAAAACGGCGACTCCGGTCGCCGTTTTTTATGCTTGTCATTCACCGTGATTATTCATCAACCGGTTGCATGACCTGCGTGGATTTCTCATAACGCGCCAGCCAGATCGGGAATACCTCAATCGGCATCGGCCTGGCAAAATAGTATCCCTGCAAAGAATCGACTTTGCGTTTACGCAGATAATCGACCTGTTCACGAGTTTCGACGCCTTCGGCAATCAGCTTCAGATTCAGCCGTTGCGCCAGCGTGATGATGGTATCGGTGACCGTTGCGTTAATCGCGTCAGTACCGATGGAGGCAGTAAACGCCTGATCGATTTTCAGCACGTCAGGATTGAGCGTCTTCAGATAACTCAATGAACTGTGGCCGGTACCGAAATCATCGATCGCCAGTAATATCCCCATCTCTTTCAACTGTGAGATCTCGGCGGCTCGTAATTCCTGCAAGCGCGTGCGCTCAGTCAGTTCCAGCATTAGCGAGACGGAAGGCTGTGCGGGGAGCCAGATTTTGCGGATGTCATCCACAATTTCCATATTATTAAAATGCTGAGCGGCGACGTTAATACTGACGTAAAAACCGGAAGTGGCGGGGAAGACCGAAAGATTATCGGCCACCGTTTTAATCAGGTAGCGGGTAAGCGCGATAATGAGCCCGTGTTGCTCAGCCAACGGAATAAACACATCTGGCGAAACCCATTCCTGTCGGCGATTTTTCCAGCGCATCAGCGTTTCGACACCAATACAGCGGCCATCGACACTGTTGATAATCGGCTGACAATAGACTTTAAATTCGCGGTGCGAAATCCCGTGGCTTATCGGATACGCGAGACTAATCCGGCTGCCGGATAACAAATAGACCGCCGTTGCGGTCAGTAAACTGATCAGCACCGAAAGAGGAAGATGGGAAGCCAGTTCTGACCAGGCCAGCGCGGAAGGTTCCTCACCATAAATCGACACGGAAAAATCATAGTTTGGTGATTTCACAGTCAGCAACGGCCGCTGCGACAAATTCACGCTTTGAATGATTTCATTTTTACCATACTCGAGGCTTTGCTTCATCACGTTCAGGACAATATGGCGGGCGTACGGAGGCTGTGGTTCGAGCAGGAAATTCGACAGGATCCCGATGTTATAGACGAACAGTTCACCGTTAAGATTATCAGCCGTGGCAGGCTGCCAGAGCAGCAAAGTAGGAATATCTAATCTGGTTAATTTTGCTGCACGAAGCTCAAGCCGCGTTCGGCCCTGAGCGATGTCCGGCAGGGTGTTGCTGAAATTCAGATCCAGCGCGCCAATAAGGCTTGAACAGGTAATGGTGCCATTGGTAACAAGAGTGATAGATCGCAAGGTTTGCATGCGCGCCACGGTTTGCTGCATGACAGGTTGTAATTCACGACAGGTCAGCGCCGGGTCAACGGGTGCTTTTCGGGCGGCCTGTGAAGCGGGTTCAAGTAATTTTTCGAGTTTTTCAACGGTGTGCATCGCCACGCGTTCTTGATCCGCAGAGATAACCTGACTTTGTTCGTAAATACGAATACCGAGCGTAAGAATAAGGGTAAATAACCCCATAGCGCTGGCCAACGCAAGGCGATAGTAGCGATACTTCGCAAGTCCGGTCTGGGAGAACAGCATCGTTCTAATCCTTGTATCCCGTGTAATGTGCAGGCTCACAAATAGTCATTTATAAAGGGTTTACCTGAGCGTAACAGCCGTTTTGTTATTATTGATAGTAGCTGTAAATCGAAGGAGGCTCTTTCACTTTATTAAGTGTCAAAATGAAATAAAATCCCTGTCTGTGACGTTGTCACTCATTTTGCGCCTGCCATTCCTGAACATTCGAGCGGTAGAACTTATTGAAGCAGCCTGAGCGGCAAAACACGCGGAAATCAGCATGCCGTACGCGCGGGGTATAAAGCAAGTGTCATGTCCAATATGTATTGATAATACAACGGGTTGTTCTTAGCGAAGATTTAATGGCTACTTGATAGTACCGGTGCGGTATTTTGTGCGTCACACGTCCAAAACATCTGGCAATGTGACGCAGCCATGAGAAAAACGCAGTAATATCAGTCGCACTGCACCTTGATCGCCAGACCACCACGTGACGTTTCACGGTATTTGGCGTTCATGTCTTTGCCCGTTTCGTACATGGTTTCAATCACTTTATCGAGAGAGACCCGGGGCTCACTGGTGCGGCGCAACGCCATGCGTGCCGAGTTAATGGCTTTCACCGACGCGATAGCATTACGCTCGATGCATGGCACCTGAACCTGACCGGCCACCGGATCACAGGTCAAACCCAGATTGTGCTCCATGCCGATTTCAGCCGCCACGCAAACCTGCTCGGGGCTGCCGCCCAGTAATTCAGTCAGACCGGCGGCGGCCATGGAACAGGCCACGCCGACTTCACCCTGACAGCCCACTTCTGCACCTGAAATCGACGCGTTCATCTTATAAAGAATGCCGATAGCGCCGCAGGTGAGGAAATAGCGCAGATAAATATCCGGGCTGACGGATTGGATGTACTTGTCATAATACGCCAGTACCGCCGGAACAATCCCGCAGGCACCGTTAGTCGGTGCAGTGACCACGCGGCCACCGGCGGCATTTTCTTCGTTAACCGCCAGCGCAAACATATTTACCCAGTCGATCACGTTCATCGGGTCTTTAGACAGCTGATCGTTGGAGACCAGCATTCGGCGCAGTGCCGATGCACGGCGCGGAACACGCAGCGGGCCGGGAAGCACGCCTTCTGTGTTTAAACCGCGATCGATACACGCTTGCATCGTGTGCCAGATTTTCTCGAAATATTGCTCGATCTCTTGCTTACTATGCTGCGCGAGCTCGTTCTGCATCATTAAGCCGGAGAGAGAAAGGCCATTCTCTTTGCACTTTGCCAGCATTTCACTGGCCGAATTAAAGCTGAACGGCACGGACACTTCGTCCAGAACCGGCTGGCCGAAATGCTCATCATCGACGATAAAACCGCCGCCGACGGAATAATACGTTTTGCTGTACACCAGTTTGTCACCGGCAAACGCGTGGATCTGCATGGCATTTTCATGGCGTGGCAGGTTTTCGCTGCGAAATACCATGCCGGTGTCGCGCGGGAAATCGACTTCGTGCTGGGTGGTGCCAAGCGGCAAACGCTGACGTTGCTCAACGTCGCGGATAAAGTGCGGAATCCCGTCGATGTCAACGGTGTCGGGCTGATTACCGGCCAGACCTAAAATAATGGCGATATCTGTGTGGTGGCCTTTACCTGTCAGCGACAGGGAGCCAAAAACGTCCACGGCGACACGCGTAACGGCAGGCATCATGCCCTGTTCGAGCAGGTCATCAGCGAACTGTTTACCGGCTTTCATCGGGCCCAAAGTATGGGAACTGGAAGGGCCAATCCCGACCTTGAACATGTCGAAAACGCTAATCACGTCGAATACTCCTGTAATTGAAAACGGCAGGGAACGGGACCCTGACAGCCACAAACGAATTTGTGGCTAGATCTATAGTGTAAAAGGGGTTTAGGGCAATAGATTCTATTTTCGCATGAAATAAACTTATTTGATGCGAAAGTGTGATCGATGTGTAACCAGTGAGGTCAGTCTTTAACCTGCCGGGCCAGCTGACGAATGATCGACGCGGTTAATCCCCAGACAAATTGCTGCTGATACCAGGATAAATACACCCGGTGATGTGTGCCTCTGCGGTGAATATCCAGAGAATGGTAACGGGCCAGATCGAAAGCTTCCTGTAACGGCATCTCGAATATCTCCGCCACTTCATCTTCCGCCGGATGGAACGTCACATCAACGGGTAACAGGCCGATCACCGGCGTGACCTGAAAACCGCTGCTGCTGTCCTGCGGGGCTAGCGTGCCCAATATGTGTACCTGCTCAGGAGGGATCGCGACCTCTTCCTGCGTCTCGCGCAGCGCAGTGGCGATAATCGATGCATCCGTGGCATCGGCCGCACCGCCTGGAAACGCGACCTGACCGGCGTGCTTGCGCAGGCTGTCTGAACGTCGGGTGAGTAAAATTGTCGGCTCTTCGCGGCAAATAATCGGGATCAACACCGCCGCGTGGCGGGTGCCGCGCAACAGCGGCGCGGGCATGCGCGGCTGCTGTAACTGAAAGCGCAGAATGAAATCTTCCACGGCGGGCGAAAACGCCTGCACCGGCGGGTGTTGTTCCAGCAAACTCACGGCTGAGCGTCTCCTAACTGGGGCAAAATGCGGGCGATTTTATCGAACGTCTCCTGATATTCTGCCTGTTCCTGGCTGTCCGCAACAATCCCGCCGCCCGCCCAGCAATAGATTTTACCCTGTTCGGTCAGCAGAGTGCGGATGGTGATATTGCTGTCCATCGTGCCGCAGCAGCTGATGTAAGCAATACTGCCGCAGTAGCCGTTGCGGCGCTGGGGTTCGAGTTCTTCGATTATTTCCATCGCGCGCACTTTTGGCGCACCGGTGATAGAGCCACCGGGGAAACAGGCACGCAGCAGGGCGCTGGCGTGGCAGTCAGCGGGTAATTCAGCGGTGATGGTGCTGACCAGATGATGGACGGCCGGGAAGGGCTCGACCACAAACAGTTCAGGCACCCTTACGCTGCCGGGCGTCGCCACCCGGCCAAAGTCATTTCGCAGCAAATCGACGATCATCAGGTTTTCGGCGCGATCTTTTTCTGACGCTGCCAGACGCTCCGCCTGGCGGGCATCTTCGGCCGGATCTTCACAGCGCGGCAGCGTGCCTTTGATAGGTCGCGTCTGGATCTGCTGGTTTTTCAGCCAGATAAAGCGTTCGGGAGAGAGGCTGAGCACGGCGTTTTCCGGCAATCGCAGAAAGGCCGAGAAGGGCGCACGGTTGGCCTGATTTAGCCGCAGAAACGCCTGCCACTCATCACCCTGATAGGCGGTGGCGAACCGTTGCGCCAGATTGATTTGATAGCAATCACCGCTGTGAATGTATTCCTGAATCTGGCGGAATTTCACACCGTATTCTTCGCGACTCATATTCGCCTGCCACGGTGCATCCAGGTGGAAAGGGGCCGTGTTCACCGGCTGCGCATGCTGTTCCAGCCAGCGTATACGCGCCTGAATATCACCATGAGACACCAGAGTCAGACGCTGTAAATGGTGATCGGCGATCAGCGCCCAGTCATAAATACCGACGGCCATGTCCGGAAGCGTGATGTCGCGCTGCGCGATGTCCGGCAGCGTCTCAACGCGGCGGCCCAAATCGTAGCCAAACAGGCCGAGTGCACCGCCCTGAAAAGGAAAGTCGTCAGAGGTTTCTGCCCGAAATCCCGAGGCGCAAAGCTGTTCTTCCAGCAACACAAACGGATCTTCTTCCCTTGTCCACACGGCACCCTCTCGCGCAATCTGCGTAATCGCCCCGCGGGTGGTCAGCGTGACCAGCGGGTCGGCGACCAGAATATCGAAGCGGTTGTGCTGGTGCTGCGCTGCGCCTGAGTGCAGCAGCATCGCCCACGGCAAAGCGGAAAGTGGCCCGAACTGCGTCAGCAGAGCGTCTGGCCGATAAGGCAAGGGATAGAAAACAACGGAGTGAGCGGGTTGCATGACGGGTTTCAGTTTCTCTGGCGCGATGAATGACGTTACAGGCCTGCGATCCTAACATAGATTCCGCCCCCGGAAACCAGCACAGGCGATTTGCAGGAATAAGGCGTATACTGTGCAACCCCGCAGCCTGCGGGCGTTATTTATCTTGCAACAGTCACCACGTACAACAGGAATCTCCCATGCTGACAGGTATGCCTTCACTATCACATAACGAACAAGAACAGGCCGCCGATCGTATCCGCCAGTTAATGGAAAATGGCATGAGCAGCGGCGAAGCCATTGCTACCGTGGCGGCAGAAATCCGTGAAACGCACAAAGGCGATCGCGTGACCGTGATTTTTGATGACGAAGACGAATAACACCCTGTCCTGAAGGTGTTTTCTTTCAGGCAAATTGTGATGAAAAAAACCGGAGCCTTTGCAGGCGTCCGGTTTTTTTATGTGGAATCCGCAGAGATTAGCCTTTCACGACCACCGCAGCGGCGGCCTGTTTGGCCTGTTCCACCGCATCTTCGACGTTATCGGCAATCGCCAGCGCAACGCCCAGACGGCGTTTCCCACTGATTTCCGGCTTGCCGAACAGGCGAATTTGATTGTAACCGGTCAGCGCATTTTCCAGACCGCTGAAGGTGACGTCGTTGCTGGTCAGCTCAGGCAGAATAACGGCAGAGGCGGAAGGGCCGAACTGGCGGATATTGCCCACCGGCAGGCCAAGAAAGGCGCGAACGTGCAGAGCAAACTCCGAGAGATCCTGAGAAATCAGCGTCACCATGCCGGTATCGTGCGGACGTGGTGAGACTTCGCTGAAGATCACATCGTCGCCGCACACAAACAGCTCGACGCCAAACAGACCTTTGCCGCCAAGGGCTTTTACGACTTTTTCGGCAATCTCTTTCGCACGTTGCAGGGCCAGTTCGGTCATCTGCTGTGGCTGCCAGGATTCCCGGTAATCCCCGTCTTCCTGACGATGGCCAATTGGCGCGCAAAAGTGGATGCCATCCACGGCGCAGATGGTCAGCAAGGTTATCTCGAAATCAAATTTCACCAGGCCTTCCACAATGACGCGACCGCCACCGGCACGACCGCCTTGCTGCGCGTAATCCCATGCGGTTTGCAGTTGTTCTGCGCTTCGGATCAGGCTCTGGCCTTTACCCGATGAACTCATGACCGGCTTGATAATGCACGGGTAACCGATTGCGTCGACAGCCTGACGAAAAGAGGCTTCATCATCCGCAAACTGGTAGGTGGACGTCGGCAGTTGCAGCGTTTCTGCAGCCAGGCGGCGGATGCCCTCGCGGTTCATGGTCAGGCGCGTGGCTTCGGCGCAAGGCACCACGTTGTGACCCTGTTTTTCCAGCTCGACCAGCATACTGGTGGCGATAGCTTCGATTTCCGGCACGATGAAATCGGGACGTTCGCTTTCGATAACCTGTTTGAGCGCGTCGCCGTCCAGCATATTAATGACATGGCTGCGATGAGCAACCTGCATTGCCGGTGCATCGGAGTAACGATCCACGGCGATCACTTCCAGGCCAAGACGCTGACATTCAATCGCCACTTCTTTCCCGAGTTCGCCAGAGCCTAACAACATGACGCGTGTGGCGCCGGTGCGCAGTGCAGTACCAATGGTTAACATAGCTTCGTACCCAGATCTGTGATGAATAAAAATGAGAATTTCGGCGCGCAGTATATCTGAATTAATGATCAACGAAAACGATTGCGCAGTATGATCGCCGAATTCGTCGCGGAGCAAAGTGGGGCGTGTAAGGGATTTTTTCAGCCAGTTTTCTGCCGTTTAAGGCAGTCAGCGGGCGTCTCTGTTATCATTTAACCAAACCATGGCGTCAGACCCTCTGCCGCTGCTTCGATTTTTGCCTCACATAAAGAGTTATCGCCTTGAGCACGCATTCCTTTTCAGCCCTGACACTGCCCGCTGAGCAACTTTCTAACCTGACCGAACTGGGTTATACCGAAATGACCCCGATTCAGGCCGCTTCACTGCCTGCCATTTTGCAGGGGCAGGACGTCCTGGCCAAAGCTAAAACCGGTAGCGGCAAAACAGCTGCGTTCGGAATCGGTTTGCTGAACAGTATCACCGTGGCGCAGTTCTACGCTCAGGCGCTGGTGCTGTGCCCGACCCGCGAACTGGCTGATCAGGTCAGTAAAGAGTTACGTCGTCTGGCTCGCTTTACCCAGAACATCAAAATTCTGACCCTCTGCGGCGGCCAGTCAATCGGCCCGCAGCTGGAATCACTGGTGCGTCAGCCGCACATCGTGGTCGGTACGCCGGGGCGTATTCAGGAACATTTGCGTAAAGGCACTCTGAAGCTGGATCAGCTGAAAGTGCTGGTGCTGGATGAAGCCGACCGCATGCTGGACATGGGCTTTAGCGAAGACATTGAAGACGTGGTCAGCTACACACCGCCCGCCCGTCAGACGCTGCTGTTCTCCGCAACTTATCCTGACGGCATCGAGCGTATTAGTTCTAAATTCCAGCGCCAGCCGCTGAAAGTCGAAATTGAAGGTGAAGAAGACGTTGCGGATATCAAGCAGGTCTTTATCGAAGCCGATAAACATCAACGTTTGTCACTGCTTGCGGCGGTGCTTTATCAGCATCAGCCTACGTCATGTGTGGTGTTCTGTAACACCAAGCGCGATTGTCAGGACGTCTGCGATGCACTGTCCGCCAAAGGTATCAGCGCGCTGGCGCTGAACGGCGATCTTGAACAGCGTGACCGTGACCGTGTGCTGGTGCGTTTCTCCAACGGCAGTTGCCGCGTGTTGGTGGCCACCGACGTGGCGGCGCGCGGTCTGGACATCAAAGATCTCGGTCTGGTGATCAATTACGAACTGTCGTTCGATCCTGAAGTGCATATCCATCGTGTAGGCCGCACCGGCCGCGCAGGCACCAGCGGTCTGGCCGTCAGTTTAGTCACGCCGCAGGAAATGGGCCGTGTTCACGCACTGGAAGATTACACTCGTCAGACCTTTGTCTGGCAGCCGGCTGCACAGGCGTTGGCCGCTACGCCGGTAGCGCTGGATCCTGTCATGGCGACCCTGTGCATCGACGGTGGCCGTAAAGCCAAAATCCGCCCCGGTGACATTCTCGGCGCGCTGACCGGTGAAGCTGGCCTGACCGCTGCCGAAGTCGGTAAAATTGACATGTTCCCGATCCACGCGTACGTAGCGATTCGTCAGAAGAGCGCCAAAAAGGCGTTGCAACGTTTGCAGGAAGGCAAGATCAAAGGCAAAAACTGTAAGGCCATCATCTTACGCTAAGCATTATGCGTTGTTCGTCATGTTGTTAATGTTGTGTTATTACCTTGTTGAGGATTATATTATCTAACGCAAGCGATGACCTTGTCAGTTGTAGGGATATAAATCCTGCAAGGTCACTGGTAATGATCGACAAAAAGCGGGAAGACGAACAATGAAAAAGATGATCTCAGGCGCGGTGATCGCTGTCGCAGGAATGAGCGGAATGATTCAGGTGGCGCAGGCGGCGGAGCCGGAAGTGAGAACGGCAACGGTCGCGCCTTGCTCAACCGCCAGCAAAGACGAAATTGCGGCGCTGGTGAAGCGTGATTTCCTGCAAAACCGTATTCCGCGTTGGGATGCGGACAAGAAAACGCTCGGTACGTCTACGCCGGTGGCGTGGGTAGCGCCGGACAGTATCAGCGGCGATAACGCGAAGTGGACAATCCCGCTGAAAGTTCGCGGCGATCACACCGACAAAACCTATCAGGTTACGCTCAATTGCCAGCTCGGTGAAATCAGCTACAGCACGCCAGTCTGAGTGATATCCGCGTCCGTTTCCTCCGGCGGACGCATTATTCCTTTCATTTCCGTCTCTTGGTTTCCCCGGCTAAACCTGTCACTCTTGTCATACCACTAAGAGGACAAAGAGATCCCGCGATGATGACACCTCCAAAGGCTGAAAAACGCCCTAAAATCCTGAGCGCGCACGGCACTGAACGCGTCGATAACTATTACTGGCTGCGTGACGATGACCGCACCGATCCTCAGGTCCTGGCTTATCTCGCAGCCGAAAATGAATATACCGATGAGGCCATGAAGCCCCATCAGGCGCTGCGCGAAACACTGTATGGCGAGATGGTGGCGCGCATTGCCCAGCAGGATCATTCTGTTCCTTATATTAAGCACGGTTTCCGCTACCAGACCCGCTATGAGCCGGGCAATGAATATGCCATTTATCTGCGCCAACCCGCTGACGAACACGAACAGTGGGCGACGCTTATCGACGGTAACGAGCGCGCCAAAGACAGTGAGTTTTATACGCTGGGCGGGCTCGATATCAGCCGTGATAACAAACGGATGGCTGTCGCTGAAGATTTTCTGTCGCGCCGCCAGTACGACATCCGCATCAAAAATCTGGATGACGAAACCTGGGCTGACGATCTGCTGAAAAATACCTCCGGCAGCAGCGAATGGGCGAACGACTCCCAGACTTTGTATTATGTGCGCAAACACAAGAAAACCCTCCTGCCGTATCAGGTCTATCGCCACGTTGTCGGCACCGACCCGAAAACCGACAAACTGGTGTATGAAGAGAAAGACGACACCTTTTATGTCGGGCTGGATAAAACCACGTCAGAAAAATACATCCTGATCCATCTCGACAGCACCACGACCTCCGAGATTTTGCTGCT
Source organism: Rahnella inusitata (assembly GCF_965118895.1). Lineage (GTDB taxonomy): Bacteria > Pseudomonadota > Gammaproteobacteria > Enterobacterales > Enterobacteriaceae > Rahnella > Rahnella inusitata_A. The sequence continues at coordinate 44,216 of NZ_CBCPJJ010000012.1, read as the reverse complement.
CGATGCTGACGATCCGCAGGCAAAACCTCAGGTTTTCCTGTCGCGCCGTAAAGATCACGAGTACGCGCTCGACCATTACCTCGGCAAGTTCTATATCCGCTCGAACAAAGACGGCAAAAATTTCGGCCTGTATAAAAGTGATAACGGCGAAGAGTCTGGCTGGCATGCGCTGATCGCAGCGCGCGTGGAAGTGATGCTGGAAGGCTTTAGTCTGTTCCGTGACTGGCTGGTCGTTGAAGAGCGCGAACAGGGGCTGACGCATCTGCGCCAAATCCACTGGCAAACCGGCGAGGAAAAATCGCTGGCGTTTGACGATCCCACCTACACCACCTGGCTGGCGTACAACCCGGAACCGGATACCGCGCTGCTTCGCTACGGCTATTCTTCCATGACCACGCCGAGCACCTTGTTTGAACTGGATCTGGATACGCACGAACGTACTTTGCTAAAGCAGCAGGAAGTGAAAGATTTTGATGCGGCGAATTACCGCAGCGAACGCGTCTGGGTCACCGCCCGCGACGGAGTGAAAGTGCCGGTGTCGCTGGTCTATCGCCATGAACTTTTCAAACCCCACCAGAATCCGCTGATGCTTTACGGCTACGGCTCCTACGGTAGCAGTATGGATCCTGCTTTCAGCGGCAGCCGTCTCAGCCTGTTAGATCGCGGTTTTGTATTCGCGCTGGCACACATCCGCGGCGGTGCTGAGCTCGGTCAGCAATGGTATGACGACGGGAAACTGTTCAATAAACTGAACACTTTCCACGATTTCATCGACGTTACCAAAGAACTGGTAGCCGAAGGTTATGGCGACGCGAAGCAGGTCTATGCAATGGGCGGTAGCGCGGGCGGTTTGCTGATGGGGGCAATCATCAATCAGGCGCCAGAGTTGTATCACGGCATTGTTGCGCAGGTTCCGTTTGTCGACGTCGTCACCACGATGCTTGATGAGTCTATCCCGCTGACTACCGGCGAATACGACGAGTGGGGCAATCCGAACGAAAAGCCTTATTACGACTACATGTTGCAATACAGCCCGTACGATCAGGTGCGTGCGCAGGCGTATCCGCACATGCTGGTCACCACCGGCCTGCATGACTCTCAGGTGCAATACTGGGAACCGGCAAAATGGGTGGCCAGACTGCGCGATGTGAAAACCGACAGCAATCAGCTGCTGATGCACACGGATATGGATTCTGGTCACGGTGGCAAATCCGGACGCTTTAAAGCGTATGAGGATATCGCGCTGGAGTACGCCTTCCTGGTGGCGCTGGCAGCGAAAAGTTGAGTCTAAAAAATTTCCCCTAAATAAAAAAACCCGCGCTCGGCGGGTTTATTCTACGAAGTACATTGTTAAGCAGATGCTTTCTTGGCTTTTTTATCAGCCTTTTTTTCGGCAGGGGTTTTCAATGGCTTTTTCTTCGCATTCTTTTTGCTATCCATTCCTTTACTCATCATTGCCTCTCTTTAAAGCTGGTGGATTGGGTTGCTCACCTATTTAGAGCCAAATTCGTTCCTGTTGCAAGCTCCTTTGTGTTTCCAACCGTTCTTTACAGTTATGGAACCCGCCACCGCTTATCGTGAAAAAAAGAAATTGCGCGATAAGTATGCGAACAGCATACAAAAAGCCGATTTTCGTGGATTACAACTTGTTGTTGGCTGGCTGATGCGCTGTTATTGAGTTGTAAATGTATCCATCAATACTCTGGCCAACTAGAACAGGAAATGTCATGCCAAAATTAAAAGGGTTGTATCCACCGCGTGAGGCTTATGCCAGCGGCATGCTTGATACCGGCGACGGCCATCAGGTTTACTGGGAGCGTAGTGGCAACCCACAAGGCAAGCCGGCGGTCTTTATTCACGGCGGGCCGGGCGGCGGATGTTCCTCCGTCCACCGTCAGTTGTTTGATCCGAATGATTATGACGTCATGCTGTTTGATCAGCGTGGCTGCGGGCGTTCAAAGCCTCATGCGAGCCTCGACAACAACACGACGTGGCATCTGGTAGAAGATATCGAGCGTCTGCGCAAAATGGCAGGCGTAGAGAAATGGCTGGTGTTCGGCGGTTCGTGGGGGTCCACGCTGGCGCTGGCCTATGCCCAGACGCATCCCGAGCACGTCAGCGAAATGGTGCTGCGTGGTATCTTCACCATGCGTAAGCAGGAACTGACCTGGTACTACCAGGACGGGGCATCGCGATTCTTCCCGGAAAAATGGCAGCGAATTTTGTCAATTTTATCAGAGGAAGAACGTAAAGATGTGATCGCTGCTTATCACAAGCGACTGACGTCAAACGACCGTGCGGTGCAACTGGAGGCGGCTAAAATATGGAGCCTGTGGGAAGGGGAGACAGTCACGCTTCTGCCTGCGGAGGGTTCGGCGTCGTTTGGTGAAGATAACTTTGCGCTGGCATTTGCCCGTATCGAAAACCACTACTTCACACATCTGGGTTTTTTAGACACCGATGATCAGCTGCTGCAAAACGTCGACCGCATCCGGCATATTCCTGCGGTGATTGTGCATGGCCGCTACGACATGGCCTGTCAGGTGCAAAACGCCTGGGATCTGGCGAAAGCCTGGCCGGAAGCCGAGCTGCACATTATCGAAGGAGCAGGGCACTCATTTGATGAGCCGGGCATTCTCGATCAACTGATCCGCACCAACCAGCAATTTGCTACCCGTCGATAATCTTCTCTCCTCCCGTTGACCTGCGCCAGCAACGTTACTTTTGCTTCGGTTCATAAGGTAAGCGGGAAAATTTATGTGATTCTCCACGGTAATGCATCACGCGCTCGCGAAAGTACGTGCGCAGGTGCTCAGGCTGCTGGCGTTCCACCATTTCAGCGACAACCGGCATGTTGTAACGCTCTTTGAAAGCGACCGCCGAGGCCGCCAGATCGATGTTGATGCGATCCATTTCTTCTTTACTGATTTCCGCCAGATTGATACTCATTGCGACATCCCGTGAATCTGTTTTGACCGGCATTGTACCCGAGGCCACCGCCGGGGTGAACGCTGATATCTTATTTTTATAAACTGCCACTAAGCTAAATGATTACGATGTCATATAGCTAAATAAGAACCATTCACGTTGTGGAATTGATAATTAGCAGCAATTAGGCTGGAATATTTATTTTATCAAATAAGAATGATTCTTTTTAATATATGCGCGCATGTTAATGGTTATCATTATTGTATATTTCAATTGAAATTAATCTCTTAAAAATCATGGTATTAAAATTAAATGTTACTTGTGATGATATTAATGTGAATCATCTGTTTTTATTTAGTGTTGATGCGGGCATAATGCGGATAAATAAACCCATTCCCCTGCCTTAATTTATTTGTGGAGCCGCATCATGCTAAAAAAAGAAATGATCGATCAGCTTAATGAACAGCTGAACCTCGAGTTTTATTCTGCCAATTTATATTTGCAGATGAGTGCATGGTGCAGCGATAAAGGCTACGAAGGTGCGGCTGCGTTTCTGAAGAAGCATTCCATGGAAGAGATGGACCACATGCATCGCCTGTTCAAATATGTCAGCGATACCGGCGCACTGCCGTTGCTGGGCGCGATTGCTGCACCGCCGGTAACATTTGAATCTCTTTCTGATCTCTTCATGCAGACTTACGAGCATGAGCAACTGATCACACAGAAAATCAACGAACTGGCCGATCTGGCGATGACTCTGAAAGATTATTCTTCCTTCAACTTCCTGCAATGGTACGTCGCAGAGCAACATGAAGAAGAGACCTTGTTCAAATCCGTTCTCGACAAACTGTCACTGGTCAGCAATACCGGCAACGGATTGTTCTTCGTTGATAAAGATCTCAAAAATATGGCAGCGCAAGCCCCGGCGGTGTAAACCCCGTTTGTGATGCACATAAAACGCAGAATGCTCCGGCTTCTGCGTTTTTTTATGCATTTATGACAAACGTTTTGGGTTGGTTTGCGATAAAGTGACGGCGTTATAAATTCATCGTTACGCAAGCCAAGGAATCATCGTGTTGAAAAAAACCACCTCTCTTTGCCGTGCCATGGCAGTCTCAGCCGTATTGCTGAGCGGATTTATCTCATCGCAAGCCTTTGCGCATGCACATCTTAAAACTCAGACGCCAGCAGCGGACACCGTTCTTGCCGCCAGCCCGACTGAACTCTCTCTCGGATTCAGTGAAGGTATCGAACCGAATTTCAGCAAAATTACCCTGACCGGTGCAGATAAAAAAGCGGTTAAAACTGGCGCGTTAACGCTCGCTGCTAATGACAACACCCAGACGGTAGTCACGTTACCCGATGCGCTGAGCCCGGGTAAATATTGGGTAACGTGGAGCGTGGTCTCGGTCGACGGTCATAAAACCAATGGTCAGTACAGCTTCACCGTTAAGTAAGTCATGAGCCTGACTGCGCTGTTTGTCCTGTGCCGGTTCGCCCATTTTGCCTCCCTGATGCAAATATTCGGGCTGAGCGTATTTTGCTCCCTACTGGCACCGGCAGGCTTTACGGCGATGTTACTGCGAAAAAACCAGACGCTGATGATGTGGTCTGGCGCGGTTGCGGCGATAACGTCTGTCGGGATGCTATCAATTCAGGCCATGCTGATGGGTAATGGCTGGAGTGATGGCCTGAACCTGAACGTCTGGTTGCTGGTGCTGACTACCACGTTTGGCGAAGTCTGGCGCTGGCACTTATTGCTGACCGCCGCGCTGATGCTGGTGTTGTTGATGGACTGGCTGTCGGTGCGCAATCTGCTGGTGTTCCTGTGCTCGCTGGGTTTATTGCTGAGTCAGGCGCTGATCGGTCATGCGGCCATGCATAACGGCATATTAGGGCTCGTTCAGCGTCTCAATCATATGGTGCATCTGTTGAGTGCCGCCTACTGGTTTGGATGCTTACTCCCGCTGCTGGCGTGCATGTACTACACCCGTAAACCTGAACTGCGGCCTTTTGCCATCGCCACGCTGATCCATTTTTCGACATGGGGTCATGCCGCTGTCGCGCTGGTCATACTCACGGGCATCATGAATACCGCCATCATTTTGCAGCGCTGGCCGACGGAGCTGACGTCGCTTTACCAGTGTCTACTGGTTATCAAAATTCTGCTGGTCGGCATTATGGCCACTATCGCCGTCTACAACCGTTATCGTCTCGTGCCGCTGATGGGCAATGACTCCGGTCATGCCGAACGCCGTTTTGTGTTGATGACATGGGTTGAATGGGGGCTGGCGCTTTTTGTTCTGCTGCTGGTGAGCCTGTTTGCCACGCTGGCGCCGCGCTGAAGCGGCGTTAAAAACGTATTAAGAATTTAATCATTACCGAGGAAAAAACATGAGGAAAACACTGCTTGCCTGCGTGCTGCTGACCTTATCCGCCAGCAGTCTGGCAGCGCCACAGCTGGAAACGGTCAGCCGCTTACAATACGGAAAGGCGTGGGCATTCACCCGTGAAGAAGTCATGCTGCAATGCCGCCCGGGTCATGCGCTGTATGTGATCAACGACAGCACGCTGGCGCAATATCCTCTGAACGACGTGGCGAAAGAGCAGGTTAAAAATCGCCAGGTACAGGCGGTTCCACTGGAGAAAATCTGGCTGGACGATCCGCAAAATCCGGGACAAAAAATGAGCCTTGCGCCATTTATTACAAAAGCGGAATCGCTCTGCTAAGTGGCATTGCAGCGAATAAGCCATTGTTGTTAAACTCATACTTTGCGAATGTTGTCACATAATGAAAATAATACAGCATTGTTATTATCACTATGTTGCGAGTTGGGTGGAAAATAATCAGCTGTCAGCTATTCTTTATTTTGTACGGCTTAACCGCCTGCATTAATGCCAACTTTTAGCGCACGGCTCTCTCCCAAGAGCCATTTCCCTAGACCGAATATAGGAATCGTATTCGGTCTTTTTTTCGTCTTATACCCTTCAAAACCAAATACATTACCCGTTCCATGCAAGAGGCATCGATGCTGATTTACAACGTTTTCGGAAGATACCTTGGAGTTAAACAAACGCCAGAAGGTTGGCAGGTGTTTCGCGCTGATATGTCGGAGAGAAAATTTTCGAGGTTGCATGACATTATCATTCCTGATGACCTGACAGAGGATGAAATATCTGGCTGGCTTGGTGATATTTTTCATGAATCAGCAAGCGAAAAGCATCCGGACGTTACACGTGTCGAATGATAACTACATGCAATTGCCCCTGGATTGCAGGACAAAAAAAAGCCCGCTCGGGGGCGGGCTGAAAGGGGTAAAGCGAGGGTCTTACGCACTATGAAGGACAGTTCACAGTGGACACAGGAGAAGAAACTTCGTCTTCGGAATCTAAGATACCAAACACAATGTAGGGTTATGTCAAAGCTGAGTAAGTTTGGTTCCTGAGATGTAACTTTGCCGATGGCGGGTTTACACTGTGCGGATAACCGCTATCTTTTTACCGATAAACTCTGGTGTATTCAGCAGAAATCAAGATGGGTTGTATTGGCTTCAAAAAGGAGCGTTATGCGATATTTGATTGGCCTGATGGCTCTTTTGATTGTTCTTATATTGTGTGGGCCGTGGATTTCTAAGCGTGTCCCTCCGGCCTACAACCCTTTTGCGCCAGTAGCTGTCAGTGATTCTCCGAATTTCATTACTCGTTATAAACTCCGCCGTCTTGATAATAATCCGCAAGCCTGCCTTGAGGCGCTCGAACGCGCGCAAGCGGCGGGTGCAATTCAGTTTACAACTGTTCGGAATATGGGCGGGACCTGTCCGCTGAAGGATCCCGTTCGGGTCCGGGGATTTGGAGATGTATCATTGAGTTCGAGTTATCTGGCGAGTTGTCGTCTCGCGTTAAGCAGCGCAATGTTTGTTTCGCAGGTGGCGAAGCCACTGTCAAATGAAGCGCTGGGTTCACCGCTGGTGCGCATCGACCACCTTGGCAGTTACGCCTGCCGCAACATTTATCACAAACCTAATGCCCGACTGAGTGAGCATGCTACGGCTGAAGCGCTGGATATCGCCGGTTTCCGGTTAAAGGACGGGCGACAGTTGACGGTCCTGAAGCAATGGCCGCAAACTGGTGATGAAGGGCAGTACATTCATTCACTGTTTTCAAAGAGTTGCCCGTACTTCGGAAATTCGATCGGTCCTGATTACAACGCAGCGCACGCCAATCATTTTCACCTTGGCCTGCGCTGGTTTGGATTTTGTCGTTAGGAGGTCAATCCTCTAAATACCGCTCGACCAGACGTGTCCAGTATGCAGCGCCAAATGTCAGGCTTTCATCGTTAAAGTTGTAAGCCGGATTGTGCAGGGCTGCACTGTCGCCGTTCCCCAGTCGCAGGAAGCAGCCTGGCTTTTGTTGCAGGAAATAGGCGAAGTCTTCACTGCCTGAAATTGGCGGCAAGTTCTCCACAACGTTCTCTTCACCCAGCAGCTCTTTTGCCACTTCGCACGCAAAGGCAGTTTCCCTGTCGTGATTGACCAGAACCGGATATCCCGGCACATATTCGATCTCCGCACGCGCCCCATAACCCGCAGCATGATTTTCAACCAATGTGCGAATGCGTTCTTCAAGGATTTTTCTCACCCCCGCATCAAAGGACCGAACGCTCATCTCCAGTAGTGCAGTCTCAGGAATAACGTTCGAGGCATGTCCTGCATGCAATGAGCCGATGGTAACGACCGCCGTCTCATTCGGGTCAATGCTGCGTGAAACGATCGATTGCAAGGCGACCACTAAACTTCCGGCGACCAGAATAGGATCTACGGCCATATGCGGACGAGCGGCGTGCCCGCCTTTGCCATAAATAGTGATATTTACCGTATCGCAGGCGGCCATAAATGGCCCAGAGCGGAACATCATTTTCCCAACCGGATACCCCGGATGATTGTGCAGGCCGTATACGGCGTCGCAGGGGAAGCGATCGAACAATTTCTCAGCCAGCATACGTTCGGCGCCACTGTTGAAACCGATTTCCTCTGCGGGCTGAAAAATGAGATGAACAGTGCCAGAAAAGTTTTTGCTACGTGCCAGTTGTTCTGCCGCGCCAAGCAGCATAGAGGTGTGGCCATCATGACCGCAGGCATGCATTTTGCCTGGCGTCTGGCTTGCATAACTGACTCCGGTTTGTTCAGTGATAGGCAGAGCGTCCATGTCTGCGCGAATGCCAATACTGCGCCTGCCCGGGCCCGATTTCATCGTGCCCACGACGCCGTGTCCGCCCACGCCGGTGGTGACCTGATAACCCAGAGCACGCAGTTTATCCGCGACTAATGCTGCAGTAGCGGATTCTTCATTGGAAAGTTCTGGATGTTGATGCAGGTGCTGGCGAATTTCACGCAGCCCCGGCGCGAGATCGACCACGTCATCGAGAGTGCAAAGTGTTTTATCAGTCATTATGAGTATCTGTCTGTGCAAGTGAGTTCAGACAGAATGCAATGTGCAATGAGGGCTGGCAATCACTAATTAACCTGTAAGAGAAGGTTTATTTAACTTCTGGAATGTTCAATTCAATACCGCTATGTAACTGATGTAACAGGCTAAAGTATTTTCCACGATGTCGTCCAAAAAATGATTTGTGCTGTAGACAGACTGGACCGCGTTTTGGGAATATCTGGCAGGCGAAAAGTGGCCTGCCAGATAAGGCATTTTTTAAAGAGGGAGGAGAAGATCAGGCAGGAAGATAGGTAATCGAATGCTCGAGGGAGTCACATTGAGAATCAATGAGGACACTCCAGATCCCTTTATAAGGGATGCCGACATAAGCCGTGTTTTGATTATTCACTGTGAGGACGTCGCCGAAACCGGTGTGACGCCCCTTTAGCTCAGCATCATTTTCACACATCAGATGGATATGACATTTTTCTGAACAACGTATGACGACAGTGTCGCCTCCAAACAGACTTAACCTGGCTCGAACAATTGGCATGACTTTCCCTCAATGATAAGTGAAGTAGCTGAAATACGCTGTAACCGGACACTGCCAGGATTGAAGCCGCAGAGGCTGGGAGTGATGTGAGTCACATAACGTGCTTTAACTTATAAAAGCAGACTAAAGGTGGCGAAATAATGACCTTAATCAATAGTTATAAGATTCCTTCAAAGATTCGTGAATAAGTCGTCGCTTGCTTGTTAACGAAAATGATTAAATTTTTATCACCAGAGCGTGTTGTGGAGGGGCTGTTAACGGTGGGTAAGAAAATTAATCCGGAAGGTAACATTCATGGGATATCGTGAAAGCCAGTGATTAAGGATATTCATTCGTTACAGAGTAATAAAATAGCTGCTTTTTCTTTCGCAAGCTGACAACCTATGGGGTCTGGCATGTGTGCACGCTTGAAATTGATTATTATCGGATTTTTTGCCGTCAAACTCGCTGATTGAGCGGGTCATGAAAAGAGTGTGCGCTACACTTTCTAATCTTATTCAGTCATAAGGGCATCGGATGATTTGCTCCGAAACATTCAAACACTTCAGAAATTTCAGTGCATTAGCGTTGATTCTGAATGCGACTTTTAGCCTGCCGGTACATGCGGATGATGCGCTGTTACGGGCATGTGGCAATGCAAAAACGGCAAAAGACTGCCAGTTACCCTTCCAGCAGGGTCTTTCACCTGTTCAGGTAGGGTTAACCCGTGAACCGTTGTGGGGATTTGTCGATACCACGGGACATATGGTCATTAAACCCGCTTTCAGTGAAGCGCGCGGATTCGTGAATGACGTAGCCGCTGTCAAAAAGGGCGACAAGTTCGGTTATATCGATAAAAAAGGTAACTGGGCGATTGAGCCGAGTTTCACCCGCGCCACCGATTTTAATGCACAGGGTACCGCGTTGGTGGTCACGGACAACCGTCTGGCGATGATCAACCGCAAAGGGCAAGTCATCAAAACTCTGCCATTTGCAGCTTCTCCAGATACCAACGGTTTTATGCAGGGTCAGGCGCTTGCAAGCGTGCAGATTCAGGTTTCCCCTGCGTTGTGGAATGCCGCCACCGATCGTTCTGTGTTATTACCCGATGATGTGATGGCGCTCGATTTACCGCAGTCCGGGCTGATTCCGGCAAAAAAACGCGATACTGCCAACGACGGATTCTGGGGTTATCTCAACGAAAATGGTGAATGGGCCATTGACCCGATGATTCTCAAGACCCGCGACGAACCACTGCTTAACGGTGATGTTGTTGCGGTGAAAAACAAGAATGACTGGGCTTTTGTTGATCATCAGGGTGTTTCTCTGAGTAAAGAGCAGTACAAATCTGTCCGTACGCTGGCCTCGGGAAGTTGGCTGGTGACAACGAACGACAACTCTAAACAGTTGCTGAACAGCAAGCTCGAAAAAGTGCAAGATATTCCTGCCGATCAGTCTGAGAACATTCTGGTCTGGCGTAAGGCTGTTATCGGGCAGGGCAGTAAAGGTGTGGTGATTATCGGTGCCGATAATCAGGTTGTGACCGTTAAAGCCAACAAGCCGCAATTACTGCAACAAGGTAACCGCCTTTGGGTGACGCAAAACGAAGGTAAAACGCTTCAGGTGGTACAGGTTTATGACAACAACGGCGTAGCGTTGCTCAATGATCCTACGCTTGCAGCCTTGAAGGATTACCAGCTGCAACCGCTGGCGGCGAGCGCGATGATTGATGACGCGCCTGCATTACCCACCGATAACAGTGATGTATCGCGCAATTTGCCTTGGGCATTACTGAAACCTTCCGATACCAACAAACCACCCGCCATTCTCACCTCGCAGGGAACTGTGCTCTCAGACCCTCAGTGGGCCTTGATTGAAAGTGCATCTGTTGAAAGTGAGAGCGCTCAGGCTCCGCTCATTATTCGTACTCAAAACAAAAAAGTGGGCGCGGTGGATTCGGCAGGTAAATGGGTTATCCAGCCTACCTATTCAGACATTACTCCGTTCAGCGGCGATTACACCTGGGCCGTTGATAGCAGTAACAATACCGAGACGCGCCGTTTAATCGATCGCAACGGCAATGCAGTGGAAGTGCCTGCAAATATTGAGCAAAACGCTCAGCGTCTGTCTGCCGGTTTACTGTATTACACGGAAGGCGATAATGACGCGCGGCGCTGGGGCTTATGGGATATCGCCAGTAAAGGAATTAAAGCAGCGCCTCAGTTTGTACAAATCGAATCCTTCACCGACGGTTATGCGTTAGCGAAAGCTGATGCAGGATGGGGCGTGATTAACCGTGACGGTTCCTGGGCCATTACACCCTCTGCTGACCGCAGTGGCAAACCTCAGTACGTTGGCGACGGTATGTTTACCCTCGCTGATAACGATCAGCCCGGAGAGCGGGGCGCGGTTGCCAGCCATTACGGGCTTTACAGCGCTGTGAGTGGTCAGGCTCTGGCCACTGACTTACTCGCCAGTCCGTTAAGGGTGGGAGAGAACCACTGGCTGGTTAAGCCTGCTAAAGGTGGGGTCGCGTTGCTCGATGATGCGGGGCGTGCGCCAATGAGTAAAGGCATTGCGTCATCCTCAAGCTCAGTTGCAGGGGACTGGGTGATGCTCGATTTCTCCCCGCACTTTGGCGCGATCAACAGTCAGGGCGACTGGCAGATTGAGCCGTTGTACACCGCAGCGTTTAATTTTATTGCGCCGCTTAACTGGAGCCGGGCAACCAGCGACGGTCAAACAAAGCTAATTAACGATCACGGCGGTGAACCGCTGGATGGTTTTGAACAGGCGCAGCCGCTAAATTCCCTTACGCGTCTGACCATGAATGACGATGCTACCGGTGAAACAGTGCTCTACGATAACGACGGTAACGAAGTCCAGCGCTTTGCCGGGCTGGGCAGCTTGCTGGCCGACAAAGCCAGTTCGGGTGTGGTCCCAATGCGAAACGATAAAGGTCTGTTTGGCTTTGTTGATCAGCAAGGCAAAAAACTGATTGGCGCCTATTTCGATCAGGTCGGTGCTATGAATAATAATTTCGCCGCCGCCATGAAGAAATCGACCTATGGCAACTTATTCGGTTACATCAATCCGACAGGCCGTTTCGCTGTGCTGCCTAAGTTTGACTGGGCAGGTGACTTTAGCGAGAAACACGCATGGGCTGGTGGAAAGGGTGTTGTCAGTCTGCTCAACGCTGAAGGTGCCGTGCAGGCAAAAATTCAGGTTCGCTGTAATCAGCGGGTCATTGTTGATGCCAAAGGTGCTTATCTGTGGCCCGCAAAAGCGCCTGCTTGCAGTAACGGAGGCAATTAATGATTGTTAGTAAACCTTCAAGGCTGCAACGCGCACTATTTGGTGCGTTGAATACCACCAGCGCGCTGGCCTTATTGACGCTAACAACACCTGTGCTGGCGGCTGACGCGACCAGTTGTTCCACAATGCTGCCATCATCGCAGACGGAGACTCAGGCGCGAAATGCGCTGCCTTTGGTTCAAAACCTGTGCCTGCGTGATGTGCATGAAGGGCGCGCTGCCGTGCTCCTGCCTTCTGAGGCTGGAAACGATGACCGCTGGGGATTTTTAGATAATCAGGGGCAACTGGTGATCAAACCGGTCTTCGATGACGTCGGGGATTATCACAACGGTGCCGCTGCCGCTAAGCAGCAAGGTAAATGGGGCTTTATTGATACGACGGGTAACTGGCTGATAAAACCGACCTTTGACAGCGTTCAGCCTTTTACGCAGTCAGGTCTGGCGGCTGTTGTGCTGGCCGGAAAGCCGCAACTCGTCAACATCAAGGGCGAACAAGCGGGTAAACCTTTTGAGGAGCTGGTTGATGAAGCGCTGCTCACCGATGGGATACCTGCACGTCTGCGGCTTACATTCAAAAGCGTATTACTCTCGCCGGATGGTGTCCGCCACGTGGCGACCGACAAAATGGAAGTCATTGAGCCTTTTGGGTCCGAAGGGTTGTTTATCGCATTTGATGCGACCAAAGGCTACGGCATTGCTGACGAAAATCTCACCTGGCGCATTCCGCCGCAATATTCCGCTATTACACTTGATCCCCGCAATCCAGCCATGGCATTGGCGAAAAATGCCGACGGCATTACGCTGATCGGTGCCGATGGCGCCCAGGATAAGCAAAAGTATCTGACGGTCAGCGAAGAGACCGGCGCATTTTGGCTGGCGAAAACCACCGACGGCATCAAATTGCTTGATAACTCTGCGGCTGTAATCGCGACGTTCAGCGACGTCGAGGTTTCCGCATTGCGCGTGGCCGGCGATTATGTGCTGAATCCATCGGTTAAAGACGCCATTACGCTTTATGTACCGGGCCGAAAACAGCCACTGACATTGCCTGCGGGCAGCGAACCTCTGGGGCAGAATACCGGTGATTTTTTGGTCACGACTAAGGGCGACCAGAAAAAAGTAAACGCGATTGTGGCGCCGTCTGGCGGGATGATTGGCGGCACACAAAATGTCGGATGGCTGGCGCAAATTGCCAGTGCGGATGTGATTAATCATCATTTGTGGCTGCGCAATGATCAGGGCGAAGTATTGAATGTGGTTGATGCCGCGGGTAAAGCGTTACTGAGCCAGAAAAGCATCACTACCCTGGGCGACAGCCATATTGAACCTCTGAACGCAGGTGCTGAGCCCGTCTCTGCGCAATTACCTTTGGCGTTAATCCGCCCGAATTCCGATAAAGGTAAGACCGGAGCCGGTTTCCTGCGCCCTGATGGTTCGCTTCAGCTGGAAGCAAAATGGCTGGATATTCAATCCGCTGACAGCAGTCAAAATGTCGGACAGTTCATTGTGGTCACTGCTGATGGAACGGGCGTTGTCGATGCGCAGGGTAAGACGCTGATCCCGCTCACCGAAGATAATATTTCTCCTTTCGTTCAAGGTTATGCGCTGGATTATCTCGATGGCAAGCTGACTGCGATGGGTCACGCTGGCAAACATTATGATCTGCCAAACGTGTTTGAAATTCAATCTGCGGGTAACGGCTGGTTCCGCTACCATGAAACGGCTGCAGAGGGCGCGCTGTGGGGGATTTTTGATGCTAACGCTCAGAAGTCAGTTTCCCAGCCTGCGTATAAAACCGTCGGAGATTACGCTAATAATCAGGCTGAAGTTCAGATGCCCAATGGCTTGTGGGGCATTGTAGATGATCAGGGTAAAATGCTGGTCGAAGCGAAATTTGCCAAAGTGCAGCGTATTAACGCCGCGCTGTGGTTGCTGACTCAGCCAGCCGTAGCCGAACAACCTCAATCCGGCGTCCTCGCTGAAATTATCGGTAATGATGCCAAAACACGCATTTCACCGACGGCGGGGTTATCTGTCACACAGTTCACTGATGGCCGGATTTTAGCAACGTCGGCCGCAGGCCAGTCCTGGCTGCTGGATGCCGCAGGTAACATTCAGCTGCACGAACAGCAGACCCACATCAGTGCACTTGGCGACTGGGTGAAACTTTCACGCCAACCGCAGGAAGGTTATCTCAACGCGCAGGGCGAATGGCAGATTCAGCCCGTCGCAGAGACTGAGGGTTCGGCCTTCGAACAGGGCCGTGCGTTGCGTTCAACCACGGCGGGTGCAGAGTTAATTGATGATAAAGGTGTACGTGTTGCTGCAATGCCTGAGGGGCAGTGGGCCCTTCCTGTTGCCAGCGCATGGTCTGTATCGTATGACGCACTCGAGGGTGTGCCTTCGACGCGCTACGTGGATAACACTGGGAAATTGGTTCTGACCGTTCAGGGGCATGCCAGCCGCATGACGGATGGCCACGCGGTACTGAGCCATGAAGACGGCCGGAAAACCTGGATTGATGCGCAGGGTAAACCGGTTGAAGGTGTGGTCTATACCGATCTCGGCTTGCCGGTCGACGGTTTGGCGTTTGCCCGCACTGACCAGAACTATGGTTTTGTCGATGCGCAGGGTAACTTCATCATTCCACCGGTCTTCAGTGCGGTGTCGCCCTTTGACAGCGGCGTTGCCGTAGTCTCTACGCAGGCAATGTCTATGATGATCGATAAAACCGGGAAACCGTTGGCACGCGTCGATAAAGAATGCGGTATTTCCGTGTTGTACGGTGCAGGGAGTTCACGACAGTGGCCGCCTTCTATGCCAGAAAACTGCACAAAATAGTGCGTGTCTTCTCTGTCTGAAACCCGCTTCGGCGGGTTTTTTTGTGCTAATGTTTACAGGTAATGGCTGTGAACTATCTCAATTGAAAGGATAAATTATGATCCCGCAGATCCCACTAAAATACAGGGACGCAGAACGTTGGTCTTTTGGTGATACTGAGTCATCAGCGGATGAACTTGCCAAGCGTGTTATCGACGGTACTAAGACAGCAACCTGTTCTAACCTCGACGACGATCCTGAACCCGAGGCCGGCGAGATCTTTGTCGTTGTTGATGGCCGCAACAACCCGGTGTGCGCCGTGCAGCTGACGGAAGTGAAGCAGGTACCTTTTGATCAGGTGACTGAGCAACACGCATTCGAAGAAGGCGAGGGTGACCGGACTCTGGCTTACTGGCGCAAAGAACATCAGCGTTTCTTCGAAGAGTACGAAATGTTTGAACCAACTATGCCACTGTTATTGATGAAGTTTAAGCTAGTGGATAAATTCTAAAAGTTTCAGTTCAGGCCCGTGCTCAATCCCGGGTCTGAACCTTTGTCATTGGGATAATTTTTCCGCCTTGCTGTTCGCTGATATTTTGTATTTACGTATTCGTATAAACACCTGATGTCGCCACCTCCCGTTCAGGAAACCGTTATGTCTGCCCATTCTGCTCATCTAACCGGGTTCTCCGCCCATTCCGGCGTCCCTTATTTTAGTCAGTGGGAGGATCCCGCCTCCGCGGCCGCGATCATTTCCGGAGACATTACCCTCAGGGATATTGCGCTTTGGCCAGAGTCAGGTGCTTCCACCCAGGAAGAGTTCATTGAGTGGGCGAATCATGTCTGCGGAATGTGCTGCCTGAAGATGGTACTGGCAGCAACCTCAGGTAAAGTCGTGCCGATATTAAATCTCACGCAGAGAAGCCTGCCGTATGGCGCGTATGTTCGCGAGGGTGAAAATATCAAAGGCCTGATTTATGCGCCTTTTGTCGAGTATGTTCAGGAGGAGCTAGGGCTGAGTGCGCAAGTCAGAGTGGATATGGGTGCTGAACAGATTGGGGCAGAGTTGGAGGAGCATCGCTTTTTCATTGCGTCGGTACATCCGTCCATCCGCATGCCAAATTCTTCACCACCGCACAAGGGCGGACATCTGGTGCTGGTCACCCGCGCTGATGCGCTGTCCGTAACCTTTCATAATCCTTCCGGCCATGACGTTGCATCGCAGAGGGACGTGACATTATCAGTGAAAGAATTTTCGCGTTTTTTTGCCGGTCGGGGTATTTCACTGGTCGCCGCCGGGGAATGACCGCAAAGCGGCATGGCGAACAACGTCCCGTTCGCCATGCTGTGTCACTCCAGTCTCATGATCCACTCATCATTCTGTTTGTCATACTTCTCCTTGTACAACACCGAATGGCGGCCATCCAGAATTGCCGGCACGCTGGTGTTGTCATCCCATGCATCGAGCTGCATACATAAATCAGGATCTGATTTGCACGGAATGTGCACCATATCACCGCCTTTCGCCTCGGGTGTGGATAACTGCGCGTCATCAATTTCGTAACTGCCAATTCTAATATTCGATTTTGCCATCGGTTACTCCTTGCCAGATAAACCAGAAAATTGGAAAACATCAGGTACGACCAGTTTGCTGGCCTTATTTGAGAATAGTCGACAGCACAAAAAGTGCCATAAGATTTTTATGAGCGTGAGGAAAGTGGGATCAATCTGAGGAACAGCCGGGGCGTCGCGCAGACGTTCCGGCTTTGCGGTGAGCTTTAAAGCGGATTGAATCTGACTGAAACCGGCATGGCATTAATCTGATTTCTACCGTTGTTTTTGGACAAATACAGCGCCTCATCGGCTGCACTGACGATATCTGACTGATCGTCGAGGCCAGGATCCTGATCGGGCATATAGGTGGCGATGCCCTGGCTGATGGTTACCCGGTTAAATTCGCTGAAACTGTGCTTGATACCCAGCGTTTCAATGGATTCCATGATGTGCTGGGCGACAATCCAGGCACCTTTCAAATCGGTATCCGGCAGAATAGCGGCGAACTCTTCACCGCCAAATCGTGTGACCACGTCCGTGCTGCGTTTGAGCGATCTGCGCAGAGTACGGGCGACCAGACGCAGACAGGCATCGCCCGATAAATGGCCGTAGTGATCATTGAAATGTTTGAAATAATCGATATCGATCATCACCACGGTCAGCGGCGTGCGGTTACGCTTCGCACGCATGTATTCGTGGCTCAGCACTTTTTTGAATTCACGACGGTTAGGTAACTTGGTCAACGAGTCCGTGCGTGCCTGAATTTCGAGACGACGATTGGCTTTTACCAGTTTCAGTTCAAGCAATTTTCGCTCATGAACATCTTCTGCCGTGCCATACCAACGTTGGATTGAACCATCCGGCGCATAGCTCGCCGCAGCGCGAATGCGCATCCAGTTCCAGCCACGGTCAACGTGGCAAAAACGCACTTCGATATCCAGCGGTGCACCGGTTTTCAGACATTGCTCCCACGTCTGCACGGCGGCACGGCGGTCTTCCACGTGCATACTCTGGATCCACTTATCGGCCAGAATATCTTGTCGGGTCATACCCGTGATGCGCTGAAAACGCGAACTGACGTCGCTGAGCATACCGCGTGAATCCGCTGTCCACGGAATTTGCGGGTTCAGCTCGACCATATTGCGGTAATGCTCCTGGCTTTCCCGCAGCGCCTTCTCCATTCGCTTCAGGCTGGTGATATCCGTCATGGCTACAGATAGACCGCTCAGCTGAGTTTGCGCGTCGTAAGCCGCTTTGATGCGTACAAAGAACACCTGATTTTTACCAGGTACCGGGAATTCGCGGTCAGGTGTGTGTTCGTTACGCTGCGCCAGTTCCAGCGCATTATTGAGCAGCGGCGAGAGGCCGGGCAGGAAAACACCGACTTTACGACCAATCGCTTCAAAGGGTTGCAGACCAATAATGTTCGCCATAGCGTCATTTACCGTCACATAGCGCATGTGCAGATCGATGAAACACAGGCCAACCGGTGCGTTTGAATAGATGGATTCCAGCTGGAAGAGACGTTGTCCGGGAGCCTGATCCAGATTGGTCAGATTACGGTCGATGCCGCGATAACCGCGAAAATTACCGTCGGGGTCAAATAATGGAACGCCGCTGGTTTCGAGAATAACCTCCGTTCCATCCGGGCGAATGTTACGGTTGAGTAATCCGCCAAAGGGCGCACGACGTTCTACAATCGCTGCAAACTGCTCGCCAACGCGCTTAGCTTCGTCCGGCGGCATAAAATCAAACGGGGTTTTACCAATGACTTCTTCAGGCGGGACTCCCAGAAACTCGATGCATTTATTCGAGGAAAATACGTAACGTCCTTGTGCATCGACTTCCCAAATCCAGTCAGAATTGTTATCGATGATATCCCGCAGACTGGCCATTTCCTGTAATAGCAGGCCATCTGCTGATTCGAGTTTCATTTCATCCGACATGATACTTCTCCGACTGGCAGGTCTTTACTCAACATCAGGCACTATGATTCATTTATAAAAATGATATATCACTAGCAATGTCATCTTGAGGGCAATAATACATGTCAGGTTAGGATTATTCCTACTTATAATTCAATAAACCTTTCTGGATAAAATAGGTCGATATCGAAGATAAGCAGCATATAATTTTTTGAAGGCATTTTATTCCTGACTTTAGCTCTCAACACTTCACCTTAAGGTATCAGTCGGGAGTATTAACTAAAGTGGGCAGGCGGGGTATTTTGCTGTTTTTGGAAAAGTATAAAGAGATTATTCTGCGCCAGCAGAGAGATCTTCTGGCGCAGGGGTTTTACGCAGTATGAAAATAATTATTCGCCTGGTAAATCTGTGTGCCGCGTCGCGCCGTCTCGCACCAGTTCACGCGGCAAACTATTTTTGATCCTGCTGCCAATTCGCTTCGCTAAACCCAGCGGTTGACCGAGCCACGTCACCAGACATTCATCTTTTGGCGGTGCGGCGTCCGGGTAGATATCAACCCCACGCAACCAGCTTTGCGCGAGTTCATCACTTATCTCAAAACGATTTTCTGCATCAGGGGCACTGAACGCGATTACCGCTTCATGCTGCCAGCGGAATCCTTTCGGAAATCGTTCTGCCAGACGCAGACCGATGCGGGAGAAGCGCACTTTGCCAAACAACGGTTCAAGCACGGCCGGGAAGAGCCAGATTTCTTTATCGCGCTGCCACAGGGTGAACTGCTTTTCAGGCCAGCGCAGGCCGGAGAGTGCAGCAGTACTCACGATTTCAGCAGTATCCTGACGAGACATCGGAGAGAACGGGAAGCGACCGACTTTATAACCAGGTGCAGGCAAACGCGTGACTGAATCTGTTTTACGAAAACGCGCGACAAAGAATCCCTCGCTGTCGTAGACCTGCGGGAAAACATGCAGATAACCTTCCGGCGTGACGGCTTTCGATGCGCCGTCAAATAAGGTTTCCAGCGTTTCCACTTCAACGGCGTCAGCATAGGTCTCGAGCAACCATTGGCAAACCTGCTGGTTTTCCTGCGCATTGAGTGTACAGGTCGAATACACCAGCACGCCGCCCGGTTTCAGCGCATGGAAGGCACTGTCGATCAGTTCACGTTGGGTGGAAGCAATGTCCGCAACGCTTTCTTGCGACCAGTTGCTCATCGCATCGGCGTCTTTACGGATAACCCCTTCACCAGAACACGGCGCATCGAGCAGGACAGCATCAAAGGTTTCCGGCAGGGCGGCACCAAATACCCGACCATCAAAATGAGTGAGTGCCGTATTGCTGACGCCGCAGCGGCTGACGTTGGCATGCAAAACTTTGACCCGGCTGGCGGAGTATTCGTTGGCAACGATGCCGCCCTGATTGTTCATCAGCGCAGCGATTTGTGTGGTTTTGGAACCCGGCGCAGCGGCGACATCCATGACTAGAACCGGTTGCGTTTCGCTGGCAAACAGCGCGGTCACCGGCAGCATGGAACTGGCTTCCTGAATGTAAAACAGCCCAGCCAGATGAGCGAGCGCGTTACCTAACCGTGACTCATCCAGTACATGGCGGTTAATCCAGAAACCTTCCGCACACCAGGGTATCGGTTCTAATTCCCACTGATAGCGTGCGGCCAATTCGAGAAATGCGGGCACGCTGATTTTTAGCGTATTGACTCGCAGGCTCGGGCGAAGAGGGCGCTGACATGCAGCAATAAAATCTTCCATGCTGAGATTTACAGGCATGACGGCACGGGTCGCGTCGAGAAAGGCGGCGGGTAACTTCTCCGCAAAGGCGCTGGCTGTGGTGAGTTTTGACAAAGGTGCGGTTCCAGAACTGAATAAGTTTTCCAGCGCCGGAGTCTAACATATTTACGCAAGAACCACGGCAGCGGCCACATCCCAAAATGAACAGGCCACCCGTGGGTGGCCTGTGTGCGGTGTTGCGATCAGTTTCTTGGGATCGCAGTGCCCCAGTTTTGCCAGTCTTTTGGCGCTTCCGGGTTAAGCAGGAAGTGATTCCCGTTGGCCGCTTTCGGTGCCAGCGGCGTGGTCGGTGGTGTCGCGAAGGCGATACCGCCACGAATAAATTGCTGGAACGTTCCGCTTTTGAACATCCCGCCGGTCAGCCCGAATTGCAGGTCATACCCTGAAGCCAGCCAGAAGACGGTATTTGCGCGCACCAGATACTGATACTTTTTACTGATCCTCAACGTGACGTTGACGCGATCGGCCATTGCGCCGAGATAGAACCCTGAAACCGTACCCACTTCGATACCGCGGAACAGCACTGGCGTACCAATTTGCAGCGAACCCACTTCGGCGGCATCAACTACAATGCCTAAACCGTCAGTGTAACGTGAATCGGTAATGGTCGATTCCTGCAGATCAAAGTTACGCGTTGGCGCCCCTTTTCCGGCTTCAACGTTGATGTAGGGCTGAAGCAGCGTATCCAGATTACTGACGCCACCGGCGGAAATCTCCGGTGAAACAATCGAGAAGCGCGAGCCGCGGCGGGCAAAATTATCTACATATTCAGGATAGAGTACGGCTTTAGCTGCGACCTGATTAAGCTGAGGATCCAGCTTCAAAGACTCCACCTGCCCGATAGTAATGCCGAGATAGCGCAACGGCATTCCCGGCGAGAGCTTACTGGCATCGTAGGTATTGAGAATGATCTGGCTGCCGACAGCGCGTGCAGACGTTTCTGAATCATACAGAATACGTTTAACGCCTTTAGTAAGTGTTACGCCTTCAAGATTATCGAAGCTGATGGCGCCTTTTAACGCGCGGTCCAGCGGCGAGGCCTGAACCGTCAGACCGCTGCCGTTCAGCTGAACTTTGGCACCGCCTTCTGCCCAGAAGATACTCTTATCGCTTAGCAGGTTGCGGTACTGAGGCTGAATATAGACATCCACTTCGAACAGATTTGCCTTCGGACGGACGTTAACAATTTCGCCAACCTGGAACTTGCGGTAAAGCACCACGGAGCCGGTTTGCACGTCTGGCAAGCTTTTCGCCGTCAGCGTCAATGTTGCGCCGGGTTGTTCGCCCTGAATACCTTCAGCCGCTTTTTCGGCATTGCTGTAAAGAGGATATTTTTGTCCCGGTGCGCCTTTGGTACCGGGAATAATGCGCACGCCGCCGTCGACCCATTCCTGAGCGCTGGCACCGAGCACCTCCATCCCGTCAATACCCAGTTTCACGTCCACCCGGCTGTTGACTACAAACTTACTGTCTTTATGCAGCAGATCTTTGTATTCCGGCATGATTGCGGCATTGAAGACGATACCTTCGTCAGTCAGTTTACGATCCATTACCTGCCCGACGGTGATGCCATACAGTTTGATCGGCTGACCGGCATCAATGCCGTAGCTTTGCGGTGCAATCAGCTGGAGCTTGATGGTGCCGGGATCCTGAAGCAGCTTGCTGTTGCTGTCGAGCACCACGAAATGTTTCTGCGGTTCGCCTTCGCCCGGGATCAGTTCCAGCGTATTGCCGGTCAGCAATTGGCTGAGGTTGGCATTGCTGAGGCTGATTTTGGGGCTGTTCATTTCAATGCGTGTGCCGGTTCGGATCATATCCAGTACAGAAGGGTCGACGGTCAGTTTACCGGTGACTTTGCCGTCTGCCTGCAGGGTAATTTTAGTCAGCGTACCGACCTGCAATCCCTGATACATCAGCGGCGTCTGGCCTTCGGAGAGGCCGTCGCCATTCGGTAAGTCCAGATCGATTTCCACACCGCGCTGGCTCTGCGCCAGATCAGGGTACAGCACGTAGGACTGATCGGCTTTCGCCGGTTTACCATCATTAGGCGAATCCATTGAAATAGCGCCATTGACCAGCGCTGCCAGACTTTCCATCTGCACTTTTGCGCCGCTCAGGCTGAAATCCCCTTTGAAACCCGAGACGTTCCAGAAGCGGGTATTGTCCTTGACCAGATTCGCAAAACGTTTGTCGATCAGCAGGTCAATGGTAACGCCATTATTGCCGCTTTCAATATCGTAATCGTAGACTTTACCCACCGGGATTTTTCGGTAATACACCAGTGAACCGGTGCTCAGGGAGCCCAGATCTTTGGCGTGAAGATGAATCATCAGTTCGCCGGTGTTGAGCCGGAATTTAGGCTGTGTATCAAGTGCAACAAAGTGATCTTTTTCTTTGCCGGGCCCTGGCATCATCCCGATGTAGTTACCGCCGACCAGCGCATCAAGCCCGGAAACTCCGGCAAGTGATGCTTTCGGCGTGACCAGCCAGAATTGCGTGCCTTCGCGCAGGGCGTCAGACAAATCGCTTTTGATACTGACTTTCACCTGAATGGTGCGCAGGTCTTTGGTCAGGCTGATGGATTCCACCGTCCCGACTTCGACTCCCTGATAGCGGACAGGCGTCCGGCCTGCAACGATCCCAGCTGCAGACTGGAAATCGATCGTCACCGTCGCGCCGCGCTCCTGATAGTTGCTGTAAATCAGCCAGCCGGCGATCAGTAAAGCAATAAACGGCAGCAGCCAGAAAGGTGAAATCCGGCGTCTGTGTTTTATCCGTGCTTCAGTCGGTGTATTCGGCGTTTCCTGTTGCATGTGCATCCCAAATCAAGCGGCTATCAAGCCATTCAACGGCAAGAATGGTCAGGATCACGGCGGAGCCAAAGTAAAAGGCCGCCGGTCCCATTGTGAATGACAAAAGCTGGTCACGATTTACCAGCGACATCATTAATGAAATTACAAACAAATCGAGCATAGACCAGCGTCCAATCCAGGTTACCAGCCGTAATAAACGTACGCGCGTTTTCAGTCCCTGAATCGCTTTGAAATGGATGCTGAGCAGTAATGTCAGCATCACGATAACTTTTGTGAAGGGCACCAGAACGCTGGCGATAAAGACAATCGCAGCGATCGGTATATTTCCTGACGTGGCGAGCGATACTACGCCAGAAAAAATGGTGTCCTTCAACTGTTGTCCGTTGGCATAAATAATGGAAATCGGCAGCATGTTCGCCGGGATCAAAAAAACCATCGCCGCAATCAGGGCGGCCCAGGTTTTTTGCAGACTGTGTTTGTAACGTACCCGCATCGGCGTGTGGCAACGCGGACAGCGACCGCGATCATCGGGCTGACCGGTGAATTTACAGGATAAACACAGCCGCAGTGAAGAGGCCACGCCTTTCGGCTGGCGCTGCGGATAAAACTCTTCCCACAGTTGCTCGATGTTCAGATTAATCATGGTCAATGTGACCATCACTGTCATCATCAGATACGCTGCCAATGCCAGGCCGACGTCGATATCAGCATATTCTTTCACTTTGATACTGGCGACGGCCATGCCCACCAGATAAATATCGAGCATCACCCAGTCTTTCAAACGGTCGAGCATCAGCAGAACGGGTTTAAGATTCATGCCCAGTTTGCTGCCAAAGTGCAGATACAGGATGGAGAGCGCAAGCGTCAGCGGCGCGCCAATGGTACAAAAAGCGACCATACTTGCGGTGACGGGATCGCCCTGACGCGACATCTGCCAGATACCTTCGAGCAGGCTCGCATCAATGCGTGTGCCCAGCAGCCGAATGCTGATCAGGGGTTCGGTATAAGCGAACGGCATGAGCAGTAAAATGCTGATAGCAATGGTGATGAGGCGGGGCAGGGAACAAACCCGACCCTTTTCGACTTTCGCATTGCAGCGCGGGCAGTGGGCCGTCTGTGTCCGTTTAAGTGCCGGCAGCGAAAACAGATGGTCGCATTCGCTACATCGTTGGTAGCGAACTTGCGGGATCTGCGCTGATATTGTGTTTATTTTCATAGTACCTGGAGTAGTAAGAATACCTGTTGTTACAATTACGCATCCCCTCAAGGGGGTCAGGCGAGGCCATCAAGCCAAGATCAGCCAGGTTTTTTTGACAAAATAACGTATTATGCGGTCGGCAAACAGTTATTGTAGGCGAGTCTTTTTGATGTCACACAGGATTAACCTTGTTCAAATGGGCATTTAATGCTTATTTTAGAGGGGTTAAGCCCACCAGAACGGCTCAGTGCCCTTAGGTTATTATTGGTTACTACATGAATAAAGAAGCATTCTACACGGAATTAAAACGTGATTTGAACGCGTTGATCGCCGGAGAAAACAATTTTATTGCCACTCTGTCGAACACCAGTGCTTTACTGTTTGAACGTCTTGAAGGCGTCAACTGGGTGGGTTTTTATCTGATGGATGGCGCTTCACTGGTGCTTGGTCCATTCCAGGGTAAAATTGCCTGCGTGCGTATTCCGGTAGGAAAAGGCGTATGCGGTACCGCAGTGGCGGAAAATACCGTTCAGCGTGTGGGCGATGTCCATGCCTTTGCGGGCCACATTGCGTGTGACGCAGCGAGTAATGCTGAAATTGTTCTGCCCATTACGGTGAAAGGAACAGTTATCGGCGTATTAGACATTGATAGCACCGTTTATCAGCGCTTCGATGAAGCCGATGAACAGGGGCTGACAGCGTTAGTCAGCGGGCTTTGCCAGCATCTTGAAAACTGCGATGCTGAAAAATATGTCAATCTGATCGTAAGTTGATCGTCGGATAACGTGGCATTTAATAATAGCGTCATTATAATGGCGCCTGTTCATGCCTGCGCCGGTTGGCAAACCCGTTGTAATCAGGAAATTTCATGGAAAATCAACCTAAGTTGAACAGTAGTAAAGAAGTCATCGCCTTTTTGGCTGAGCGGTTCCCGCTCTGTTTTACCGCCGAAGGCGAAGCACGCCCATTAAAGATCGGTATCTTTGCGGATTTGGTCGAGCGCGTGCAAGGTGAAGAGAATCTGAGCAAAACTCAGTTACGCTCTGCTCTGCGTCTGTATACCTCAAGCTGGCGCTATCTGTACGGCGTTAAAGTTGGCGCGGAACGCGTTGACCTTGATGGTAATTCATGTGGCGTTCTTGAAGAGCAGCACGTCGAACATGCCCGTAAACAGTTGGAAGAAGCAAAAGCCCGCGTTCAGGCACAACGTGCAGAACAGCAGGCTAAGCGTCGTGAAGCCGGTGAAACTACTGAGCCACGTCGTCCACGTCCGGCCGCTAAAAAACCTGCGCCGCGTCGTGAAAATGCGCCCGCTGCTGTGGCTGGTCAGGAAAATCGCAAACCACGTACACCTCGTCCACCGCGTGAGGAAAAACGTGAACCGCGTCATGTGCCAGTAACAGACATTTCAAAACTGCAAATTGGCCAGGAAATCAAAGTCAGAGCAGGACAGAGTGCAATGGATGCTACCGTTTTGGAAATTGCTAAAGACGGTGTTCGCGTTCAACTCTCTTCGGGTCTGGCGATGATCGTGCGCGCAGAACACTTGCAGTTCTGATACGGAGGCCAACTCAGGCATGAACAAATTTGTCAGATTAAGCGTTATCGCGGGTCTGTTAATGGCAGGAGCGGGGCTGGTGAATACCAGCTTTGCAGCGAATGAGAGTGCACCGGTCACTCTCGCGCAACTCCCTGACCTGACACAGGATCCTCAGGACGCCACGGTGAGCGAGCGTGTTACGGCACGCTTTACCCGTTCGCATTATCGTCAATTTGACCTTAATGCAGATTTCTCAGCGAAGATCTTCGACCGTTACCTCAACATGCTCGATTATGGCCATAACGTATTGATGGCTTCTGACGTGGCGCAATTTACCAATAAGCGCGCTACTTTAGGTGAGGAACTGAAAACCGGTCAGTTAACCACGCCATACGCTTTATTCAATCTGGCGCAAAAACGTCGCTTTGAACGCTATGATTATGCGTTGAAAGTGCTTGCCCGCCCGATGGATTTCACTGGCAATGACACGATTGAACTTGATCGCAGCAAGTCCCCGTGGCCGAAAGACCGCGCGGAGCTGGACAAATTGTGGGATGCGAAAGTCAAATATGACGAGCTGAACCTCAAGCTGACCGGCAAAAACGATCAGGAGATTCGCGATGTGCTGTCCAAACGCTATCATTTCGCGATGAAGCGTCTGACACAAAGCAACAGCGAAGACGTATTCCAGCTGGTGATGAATGCCTTTGCGCATGAAATCGACCCGCACACGAACTACCTTTCCCCGCGCAGTACCGAGCAGTTTAATACCGAAATGAGCTTGTCTCTGGAAGGTATTGGTGCCGTTCTGCAAGGTGACGACGATTATACAGTTATAAACTCGATGGTTGCAGGCGGCCCGGCGGCCAAAAGCAAAGCCATTGCAGTGGGCGATCGTATTGTCGGCGTAGGTCAGGTTCAGGCTGGCAAACCTTCACCTATGGTGGATGTGATCGGCTGGCGTCTTGATGACGTCGTCGCGCTGATTAAAGGGCCAAAAGGCAGCAAAGTTCGCCTGCAGATCCTGCCAGCGGGCAAAAATGCCAAAAACCACGTTATCACGCTGACTCGCGAAAAAATCCGTCTGGAAGACCGTGCAGTCAAAATGACCATCAAAAATGTTGGCTCTGAAAAAGTTGCCGTGATGGACATTCCTGGCTTCTACGTCGGTCTGACTGATGATGTGAAAGTCCAGTTGCAGAAGATGGCGAAGCAGAACGTTAACAGCCTGGTTATCGATCTCCGTACTAACGGCGGTGGCGCACTGACTGAAGCGGTTTCTCTGTCTGGCCTGTTTATCCCAAGTGGCCCTGTTGTGCAGGTTCGCGATAACAACGGCCGCATCCGTCAGGACAGCGATACCGATGGTGTCGTCTACTACAAAGGGCCGCTGGTAGTACTGGTCGATCGTTTCAGTGCTTCTGCATCTGAGATCTTCGCCGCAGCGATGCAGGATTATGGCCGTGCGCTGATTGTGGGTGAGCCTACTTTCGGTAAAGGTACCGTTCAGCAGTACCGTTCGCTGAACCGTATTTACGATCAGATGCTGCGCCCTGAGTGGCCGGCGCTGGGTTCCGTGCAATACACTATCCAGAAGTTCTATCGCATCAACGGTGGCAGTACTCAGCGTAAAGGGGTTACCCCGGATATTCTGATGCCAACCGGTATTGAATCGATTGAAACGGGCGAGAAGTTCGAAGATAACGCACTTCCGTGGGATAGCATCAACGCAGCGACTTACAGCACGCTTGGCGACATGAAGCCGTTCTTGCCTGATTTGCTGAAAAATCACGATGCGCGTATTGCGAAAGATCCTGAGTTCCAGTACATCCAGCAAGATATCGCGCGCTATAAAGCGCTGAAAGACAAACGTGATGTCGCCTCCCTGAATTACGCCCAGCGTGATAAAGAAGATAAAGAGGATGATGCACTGCGTCTGAACCGTCTGAATGAACGCTTCAAACGTGAAGGTAAGAAACCGCTGAAATCTTTAGACGATCTGCCAAAAGATTATGTGGCACCGGACCCTTATCTTGATGAAGCCGACAATATCGCGGTCGACCTCGGTAAGCTGGAAAAAGGATTGAGTGACAAGGCCCCGGCCGCGGCAAAATAATATTCTCGCAGTCAGGTTGTTACTTTGAAGAAGCGCACTCCGGTGCGCTTTTTTTATGGAACAAAAACAAAAGGAAAACGGCTGCCGGAAAGTCGTGTCCAAAACACTGACGTTACATGTAAAATAAAATACTTCAAAATGTAAAGTATTGTGATTTTGGGTAGCTGTAGTGCGCAGACTCTTGAATCCGTAAAAGAAGCCCATAGGATCAGTATCAGCCGGGTGTGAGATTCACCGGTTGTTCGACTCAATAAATAATAATGAAGTAACGAAGAGGAAATGAAAATTTTATGATGCGTATAGCGTTGTTCCTGATGACTAACCTGGCAGTTATGCTGGTCTTCGGGCTGGTGCTCAGCCTGACGGGCATTCAGTCCAGCAGCGTGCCGGGGCTGATGATCATGGCCGGGCTATTTGGTTTCGGTGGTTCTATCGTCTCTCTGCTGATGTCTAAATGGATGGCGTTGCGCTCGGTGGGTGGTGAAGTTATCGAGCAGCCGCGTAATGAAACAGAGCGCTGGCTGGTGGAAACCGTACGCCGTCAGTCTCAGCAAGCCGGTATCGGGATGCCGCAGGTCGCGATTTATCATGCGCCGGATATCAACGCGTTCGCAACCGGTGCGCGCCGCGATGCCTCGTTGGTGGCCGTGAGTACCGGTTTATTGCAAAGCATGAGTCAGGATGAAGCCGAAGCGGTTATTGCCCACGAAATCAGCCACATTGCCAACGGCGATATGGTCACCATGACCCTGATTCAGGGTGTCGTGAACACCTTCGTGATCTTCATTTCACGTCTGATTGCGCAGGTGGCTTCCGGTTTCTTGTCCGGCAACCGTGATGGTGAAGAAAGTGGTAACGGTAATCCGATGATTTATTTCGCCGTAGCTACAGTACTGGAGTTGGTGTTCGGGATTCTGGCCAGCATTATCACGATGTGGTTCTCGCGTTACCGTGAGTTCCATGCAGATGCCGGTTCCGCGAAACTGGTCGGTCGTGAGAAAATGATCGCAGCGTTGCAGCGCCTGAAAACCAGCCATGAACCGCAGGAAGCAGGCAGCATGATGGCGTTTTGTATCAATGGTAAATCCAAGTCTTTCAGTGAGCTGTTTATGTCTCACCCGCCACTGGACAAACGTATTGAAGCGCTGCGCAGCGGTGAATATCTGAAGTAAGCATAATAACGCGCTAAATAAAAATGCCCGGCAATTGCCGGGCATTTTGCATTCTGAGACCTGCTCAGGATTTCAGATTTTCAGCGGCCTTTTGGCTGCTGGTTTTTTGTGTCATACGCAACAGACTGACTAATGCCCCGGTTCCAGCCAGTGTGCCTGCCAGGATCAGCGACGCATGGGTACCGTGCTCGGGGAACAGGTTGAACATGAGCGCCACCATTGCCGCGCCCGTCGTTTGGCCCAACAGACGCGCGGTGCCCAGCAAGCCGCTGGCACCCCCACTGCGGTTACGCGGCGCAGAGGTAATGATGGTGTGATTATTCGGCGACTGGAATAACCCAAATCCCGCGCCACACAGCAGCATGCGCCAGATAATATTCAGATGTGAAGGTTCCGGTGGCAGTAAGGAGAGTGAAAACAGTCCGAATGAAAAGACGATAAGCCCGATGCCACCCAGCATTCCGGGGTGATAACGCTCGACCAGTCGTCCTGCAATCGGTGCCATCACCATCGTCGCCAGCGGCCACGGTGTCAGCAGCAGACCGGTATCCACCGAATTCAGACCAAGCGTATTTTGCAAGAAGAAGGGCAGTGAGACGAATGCCAGCATTTGCGCGCTGAAGGAACACAGCGAGGTACCGAGTGACAGACTGAAAATGGGAATACGCAGCAAATCCACCGGCAGCAGAGGAAAAGGCTGCGAGAGCTGACGGCGTACGAAGAACCAGCCAATAATCAGCAATGCAACCACCTCTCCCAGAATCAGTAAATGATTCTGGCCCTGAGCAAAACCGCTGATGGCGATGATCAGCAACCCAAAGGTCAGCGCATTCATTACGCTGCTGGTAAAATCAAAGCGTTGCCCCTGGCTTCTTGTCGGATTAGGTGGCAGGAATTTAAGACCCAGCAGCAGGGCGGCGATCCCGATAGGGACGTTGATGGCAAACAGCCATTGCCACGAGGCCACCGACAAGATCCCGGCCGCGATAGTTGGCCCGGCGGCAGACGAGACAGCGACAATTAGCGCATTGATCCCCACGCCTCGGCCCAGAAAGCGTTGCGGATAAATAATCCGGATGAGCGCCGTGTTGACGCTCATGATCGCCGCCGCCCCAAAGCCCTGTAAAACGCGGGCGACAGTCAGCGTGGCCAGTGAGTCTGAGAGCGCACAAAACAGCGATGTAATACTAAACACCAGCAGGCCTGTCTGATAGATACGACGGTAGCCGAAAATATCCCCTAACGAGGCGAGAGAAAGTAGCGAGATGGTAATCGCCAACTGGTAGGCGTTCACCACCCAAATTGACGCTGCAGGGCTGGCGTGGAAATCATTGGCGATCGTCGGGAGTGCCACGTTGGCGATGGCACCATCGAGGACCGAAACGGTGATGCCCAGAGCGATTGCTATAATCGCCCCATATCGCTGGGGAACGGGAAGTCCGTCGTTGGGTATTGAAGTCGGCGTCATAGAGTCTGCAGTGCATTGTCATCAGTGAGGGTAATATTACTACGCTAATCAACGTAAAGTGACAACAGTCACAGTCTGTGACGATTTATTTTGACGGTGCAGATTATGAAACGGAGTTAACAGTTCTTACACTGCTGTTCAATACCCCGATTGCTTCCGCGTGATGCTTGCCACTATAATAAAAACCACGTTCTATTTTTTTTGAAACAAAACCAACGCGAGCAGGTAATTCATTCTATGGCTATCGCAGATCTTGATAAGCAACCCGATTCCGTTTCCTCAGTCCTGAAAGTTTTTGGTATTTTGCAGGCGCTGGGCGAAGAGCGTGAGATTGGTATCACTGAACTTTCTCAACGCGTCATGATGTCCAAAAGTACTGTCTATCGTTTTTTGCAGACGATGAAATCTTTGGGATATGTCGCGCAGGAAGGGGAATCAGAGAAATACTCGCTGACCCTCAAATTGTTTGAACTGGGCGCGAAAGCGTTGCAAAACGTCGATCTGATCCGCAGTGCGGATATTCAGATGCGTGAATTGTCGCGTCTGACACGTGAAACCATCCACCTTGGTGCGCTGGATGAAGACGGCATTGTTTACATCCATAAAATCGATTCGATGTATAACCTGCGTATGCATTCCCGTATCGGTCGCCGTAACCCGCTGCATACCACCGCTATCGGTAAAGTGCTGATGGCGTGGGGCGATAAAGCCGAAGTCGGTGCGCTGTTACAGGAAATTGAATTCACCCGCAGTACTGAAAATACCATCATGAATGCTGCTGATTTACAAAAGGCGCTGGATCAGGTGCGTGTGCAAGGTTACGGTGAAGATAATGAAGAGCAGGAGCAGGGGCTTCGTTGTATCGCTGTGCCGGTATTCGACCGCTTTGGCGTGGTGATCGCGGGGTTGAGTATTTCCTTCCCGACGATTCGTTTCTCTGAAGAAAGTAAAACTGATTACGTTGCTATGTTGCACACGGCGGCGCGCAATATTTCAGAGCAGATTGGTTTCCACGACTATCCTTTCTGAGATACACGCCGTAAAGGCGCCAGATTCAGACGAAAAAAAACCGAAGCTTAGCTTCGGTTTTTTGTTTTTAAACTTCGGGTACTTAGCGGTGAGCCAGCTCAGCCGTTTCTTCTGAATCCATTACCGTCTTATCGGTTTGCTTCAGGATTTGGCTGGTGATGGTACCGGCGGTCATGGAACCACTGACGTTCAGCGCAGTACGACCCATATCGATCAGTGGTTCAACGGAGATAAGCAGCGCGACCAGCGTGACCGGCAGACCCATTGCTGGTAACACTATCAACGCAGCAAAGGTTGCACCGCCCCCGACGCCTGCAACACCCGCAGAACTCAGTGTTACGATACCTACCAGTGTGGCAATCCACATAGGATCAAATGGGTTGATGCCGACTGTCGGGGCAACCATTACGGCCAGCATGGTCGGATACAGACCGGCACAGCCATTCTGGCCAATAGTGGCGCCAAAGGATGCTGCGAAGCTGGCGATAGATTCCGGAATACCCAAACGACGGGTTTGCGCTTCCACGCTCAGCGGGATAGTCGCTGCGCTTGAACGGCTGGTGAAAGCGAAGGTCAGCACTGGCCAGACTTTACGGAAAAATTTAGCCGGGTTAACGCCGGTGAAGGACAACAGGACAGCGTGGACGACGAACATAATCGCCAGACCCAGATATGAAGCCACCACGAAGCTGCCCAGCTTGACGATATCCTGAACGTTCGAACCTGCCACCACTTTGGTCATCAAAGCCAACACGCCGTAAGGAGTCAGTTTCATCACCAGACGCACCAGCTTCATCACCCACGCCTGCAGGGTATCAATGAAGACCAAAACGCGAGGGCCTTTCTCCGCATCATCTTTCACCAGCTGCAGGGCAGCAACGCCCACAAACGCGGCGAAGATCACGACACTGATGATTGACGTCGGGCTTGCACCGGTCAGATCGGCAAACGGGTTCTTAGGTATAAAGGAAAGGATCAGCTGAGGCACACTCAGGTCTGCCACTTTGCCAACATAGTTGGACTGAATAGCGGTCAGACGCGCGGTTTCCTGCGTACCCTGCACCAGACCTTCCGCGGTCAGGCCAAACAGACCTGTCACAAAGATACCGACCAGTGAGGCGATAAGCGTAGTGAACAGCAGAGTGCCGATGGTCAGGAAACTGATTTTACCCAATGAGGACGCGTTATGTAATTTTGCGACCGCACTTAAAATAGAAACGAACACCAGCGGCATCACGATCATTTGCAGCAACTGCACATAACCATTACCGACGATGTTAAACCAGGTAATTGACGTTTTCAGAACCGGGTCATCAGAGCCGTAAATAAGCTGCAGTGCCAGACCAAATACTACGCCGAGCCCCAGACCTGCCAGGACTTTCTTTGCCAGACTCCACTGCTTGTGACGGGTTTGCGCCAGCAGTATAAGCAAAGCAACAAAAACCACTACGTTAAGAACGAGCGGAAGATTCATACCAAACTCCAGACTTATAGTTTTATATTTTAAACGGGTGTTCCAAAAAGGATTGCACCATCCCATAGCGTTGGAGTGAAGAATATCAGTTTGGGTGCACGATCATTTATATCCAAAAAGAATGCATTATAACTTTTTGGTGGTATTCGTATTAATTATCGCCGGATTGCCGAAATTTTATGCTAATCAGATAAAGAGTTTCAGCAGATGATTAAATATATCGGGGTTGATTGCACCAATGATGGGCGTCCAGTCGGGCCAGAACAGCGTAAATCCGACCAATACCAGGCAGAGCGTTCGTTCCAGCTGGTTGCCCTTCTGACTGTTAATAATTGGCAGGCGAAAACGCCAGCGGCACGGCCAGAGCAGAGGAACACCCGCCGGCGTCAGCATATCGGCAAGAATATGGCTGAGATAGCCAATGACCATGGCATGAAAGGCATCAGCCGGGATAACCCAGTCGTGGGGGAAATGGGTACGTAAAAGAAAAATACCGCCGATGACCGCCAGCAGGCTGTGCGTAAAACCGCGATGGCCAAAGGCACGGGCAATCGGATGGGAAATCCATTTCAGGCGCTGGCCGATCAGTGATTTTGGGTGATCAATGTCCGGCAGCAGGCACGTCAGCAACGACCCTGGGATAATATGCCACCAGTCGCCGTGCGCCAGCTCGGGTGAGAGCTGCGCCTTCTTGGCAAATACCGCACAGGCGATAGAAAAAATGAGGTGGCCTTCCGCCGTCATGACGCGTCCGAACTGGATAACTGTTATTTTATCCAGTATAAGTGAAACTGTCACAATCGTGGAAGCGGAACCCTGTAACTAATTGTCAATGGATTGATTAAAGGGGAAAAGGCGTATAGAAATACGCCTTTAAATTGTCACGTATTATTTTTAGCGGGCCAGCCAGCCACCGTCGACGGCGATGGTGTAGCCATTGACATAATCCGAAGCTTTGGAGGACAGGAAAACCACCGGCCCCATCACGTCTTCTGGCAAGCCCCAGCGTCCCGCCGGGATACGATCGAGGATCTCTTTACTGCGCTCACCGTCCGAGCGTAGTTGCTCAGTATTGTTGGTCGCCATGTACCCCGGTGCAATCGCATTCACGTTAACGTTATGCTTCGCCCATTCATTGGCCATCAGCCGGGTCAGACCCATCACCGCACTTTTCGACGCGGTGTAGGAGGGTACACGTATTCCGCCCTGATAGGACAGCATCGACGCGATGTTAATGATCTTGCCACCGTTACCTTGTTTGATGAACTGTTTCGCGACGGCTTGGGACATAAAGAACAGCGTTTTGCTGTTGACGTTCATGACGTCGTCCCAGTTCTTTTCACTAAATTCGATAGCATCCTCACGGCGGATAATCCCGGCGTTATTAACCAGAATATCAATATGGCCGAATTCGCTGACCGCTTTTTCTATCAGTTCAGGAATTCCCTGAATGCTGCTCAAATCGGCGCGCAGGTCGAGGAAGCGTCGGCCGGTTGCGACGATTTTTTCAGCTGTTTCATCCGGCTCAGACACATTAATGCCGACGATATCGCAGCCCGCCTGCGCCAGTCCGAGCGCCATTCCTTGCCCAAGCCCGGTATTGCAACCGGTCACGATGGCAACTTTGCCAGTTAATTCAAACGCATTGAGGATCATAATCAGAGTCTCTTTTGCAACGGCACATTCGCCTGAAAGATTGGAAGGCTCCGCCGGAATGTGGCGGAGCCACTGGATTAGCGAATCTCGCTGACTTTGACATGATCCATGTCGTCGAATACCTGATTTTCACCGACCATACCCCAGATAAAGGTATAGTTTTTTGTTCCCACGCCCGCATGGATAGACCAGCTCGGAGAAATTACCGCCTGCTCATTGTGAACGAGCAGATGACGCGTTTCCTGTGGTTGCCCCATCATGTGGAAGACCGCGGTCTCTTCTTCCATGTTGAAGTAGAAATACACTTCCATACGGCGCTCATGGGTGTGGCACGGCATGGTATTCCACAGGCTGCCTTCTTCCAGTTTGGTCAGCCCCATGGTCAGCTGGCAGGTTTCCAGAACGTCCGGCACGATGAATTTGTTGATGGTGCGGCGGTTGCTGGTGGCGGCATCGCCGATAGTTTGCGGAGAGGCCTCTGCAAGCGTAATTTTTTTGTTCGGAAAAGTGGTGTGAGCCGGAGCACTATTGTAGTAAAACTTGGCCGGTTTAGTGGCATCTATACTACTGAATTCAACCAGTTTCGCGCCTTTACCGACGTACAGCGCTTCTTCATGACCGATTTCATAAGTTGTGCCATCGACGACGATGACGCCTGGCCCGCCGACATTTATCACACCCAGCTCACGGCGCTCAAGGAAATAGCTCACGCCAAGCTGCTGACCGACTTCGTCCCCGACAGAGACCGTTTTTTCAGCTGGCATCACGCCACCCACAATAATGCGGTCGATATGACTGTACGTCATGGTGTAGGCATTTCTCTCGAAGATCTTTTCAATGAGAAACTCGCGGCGTAACTCAGAGGTATCAAGGGTTTTAGCGTGGTCGCTGTGGATGCTTTGACGAACTTGCATGTCGTGCCTCTCGTGCGTTGTGATGTGCATATTAAGGAGGACTTGCCGGGCTAGTCTGACCGTTGCGTGGCAGTAACAGCGTACAGAAGCAGGAGAGCACCCGGCTCGTCCGTATTACAGAAAGCATAAGTTCATTGGCATGCGAATTCAATAAAAATGAAATAACGTTTTATTTATTTATGAGGCAGCTCAAGATTTCCGAAATTAACCGACAAGGAGGGGAGGGAAGGGAATACGAAAGAGAGCGAAGAGGAAATCAACGGCGCGGCAGCGGATTTCAGTCTGCTACGCCTGACAGTCAGCGGATGTGTGCGGGAACAAGTTCTTCAAGTGAGGACAATTTGGTATCTGCCAGCGCCCAGCGCGGGTCGGCGCTGAATTCATGTGCCGGAACGACTATCGAACGCATACGCGCCGCTTTGGTGGCGATCATGCCGTTAAAGGAGTCTTCCAGCGTGACGCAGTTTAGCGGATCGACCTGCAACTCGGCGGCAGCGAGCAGATACACTTCCGGATGGGGCTTGCTGTACGGCAGTTTTTCGGCAGACACGCGCACCTGAAAATACGACTGCAGGTTGAACATCTCCAGCACGCTATCGAGCATGTGCAGCGGCGACGCGGAAGCGAGACCGATTTTCAGCCCCTGATCGCGGCACATTTCCAGCGCATGCGTCACACCGGGCAGCAGTGGGCGGGTTTGTTCAACCAACTCGATCGTGCGGGCGATCACCATTGCTGAGGTTTCTTCCTGGTTCGGCCCGTGCCACGGCAGCGCCTGATACCACATCCGCACTACCTGATCGATGCGCAGGCCAAGTGTATCTGGCAGTAAATGCCGTTGTGAAATATCCACACCGAGACTGCTGAACACATCGAGTTCTGCCTGAACCCATAAAGGTTCAGAATCAATTAACAGACCATCCATATCGAAAATTGCGGCATTTACAGGGCGTGCATAAGCCATGCGGGTGAACTCCGTATCAGTGAATGAAATGCTACTCTATCACTGGTGGTGAAACGGATAAATCCGTTGCTCAAATTCCTAAAGGGCCTATTTTCGACGAAGTGTGGTGCTAACTGATTAAAATGATGAGCAGAGCAGACTTTCTGTGAGTAAACTTAGCCGTTGATAAAGACGTCCTAACAAGGGGAATTCATGACGTACCAACAAGCCGGACGTGTCGCAGTCCTTAAAAGGATTGCAGGGTGGGTAATTTTCATCCCTGCGCTGCTTTCTACACTGATTTCATTGCTTACTTTTATTAATGAGCATACTAAAGCTCAGCAGGGCATCAATGCGGTGATGCTGGATTTCGTCCACGTCATGGTGGATATGGTGCGATTTAACACCACTTTTCTTAATATTTTCTGGTACAACTCACCGGTGCCGTCTTTAGGCCAGGGGATGACCAGCGCGAACATTATGTTCTTTATTATTTATTGGCTAATTTTTGTCGGTCTGGCGCTTCAGGCGTCTGGCGCAAGAATGTCTCGTCAGGTGAAACATATTCGGGAAGGCATTCAGGATCAGCTAATTCTGGAACAGGCCAAAGGCGCAGAAGGGCGCACACGTCCTCAGATTGAAGAACGGATTGTAATCCCGCGTCATACGATTTTTGTGCAATATTTCCCGCTGTACATTTTGCCAATTATCATTGCCATTATCGGCTATTTCATTTTGAAATTGCTGGGTTTACTGGTCTGACAGATTACAAATTGGGCGAGCCAATAAACGGTTTGCTGCATAAATAAGGCCTGAATACTTTAAATATTCAGGCCTTATTTGTTTGTGCTTTCACTTATTTACCCTGCTAACTAATATCATCGTGTAACAATCTTTCTACGGCGCGTTGGGCCACTACCTGATGCTGTCCCCCGAATAAATTGCTACGGTTTAGCAAATAATATAACTGGTATATCGGCTGCCTCGAAATGAAGTCATCGGGCAACGGTGTCTTACTCTGATAGCCATCATAAAGCTGGGGAGGCACATTCGGATATAACGGCAGCATCGCCAGATCGCATTCTCTGTCGCCCCAATAACAGGCGGGATCGAAAATCACCGGGCCATTATCAGCAAGGCCACAGTTATGCGGCCATAAATCGCCGTGTAGCAGAGAGGGTTGGGGCTGGTGATTTTGCAGACGGCCATGAACCATGGCGGTGATATCTTCGATATTGCCAAAGATCATGCCTTTTTCTGCCGCCAGCTGTAACTGCCAGCCGATACGCTGCTCTGCGAAAAATGTCGCCCAGCGGCGTTGCCAGCTGTTGGGTTGCGGAAGCGTTGCCAGTTCATTATCGAAATCCAACCCGAACTGTAACTGTTCACTCCACTCATGCAGTGCTGCGAGTTGCTGACCTAATAAATAGGCGTTGTGAGCATCAAGTGGCTTTTGCGGAATGTATTCGAGTAGCAGAAAACTGTAATCGCGATCGCTGCCGACGCCATACACTTCAGGAACGCGCACGGTCTGGCTGCGGGCGAGCAGCGCGAGCTGATCGGCTTCGGCGGCGAAAATCGGTAACATTTCACGCGCGTTGCACTTCACAAATACATCCCTGTCACCATAACTTAGCCGCCAGGCGGGATGAATTTCTCCTCCCGGAAGCTCAACACGTTCGCGGATTTCTGCACTGCCCAGATGTTCACTCAACAAACGATTGACGGCTTGCCACATGGTATCACCCCTTCTGACTGGCCCGATAATTCATTAAGTTAGCGTTTTTTTTGCCTCAAAAACCTGATCCTGCGCACGGCTGAATCAGAATAAGACTTTAATTTACGCAATGTAAGCGTCGGCGAAATTGAGCTTTAAGGTAATGAAAAAGACAATTTAAGAATATGTGAAGTGAAACAGGTTTTATTAGCAGAATTGTCTTATCGACATGCCTCTAACCCCCTTGTTTAACAAAACAATATTAATAATAGACTAAAAATATATTCAGGTGTGGGAAGAAGATGTATATGCTACATCTCGTCCAAGTCGCGAGAGAGATAATGTGAAACCAAACATTCTTTATTTGATGGCCGCGCTATTACTGGCGGGTTGCGCTAAAGAAACGCCGGTTCAGACGACGCATTTTTTGAAACCAACACCGCCTTCGCGGGCTGATACTTCATTAATGCATCAGGGACCTTACGGCGAAGTTATTCGTCAGGCGGCAAGCACTTACGGCGTAGATGAAACATTGGTAAAAGCCATCATTCAGGTCGAATCTGGATATAACCCAACCGTTGTCAGTAAATCGAATGCGATTGGGTTAATGCAGCTAAAGGCCTCAACGGCAGGACGCGATGCCTACCGGATGAAGGGACGTTATGGTCAGCCTTCACCGCGTGATCTTAAAGATCCGGCGGTAAATATCGACTTAGGCACGGCTTATCTGAGCATTTTGCAGCAACAGCTGGCCGGGATAAACAATCCTGAGACGCGTCGATATGCGACGACCGTAGCGTACGTAAATGGAGCAGGGGCGTTGCTGAGAACATTCGCGAAAGATAAGACCTTCGCGATTGCTCAAATTAATCAGATGTCGCCGACCGAGTTTTATCAGCACGTGCAGAAAAAACACCCGGCGCCACAGGCTCCGCGTTATTTGTGGAAAGTAAATAACGCCTATCTGGCTATGCGCTAAGCGTATCGCATCTTCTGCCAGCAGCTCAGGCCGCTGGCGGAAAGTGAGTGATAATCTCACTGATACCGTTAATCACGAACTGCACGCCCATGCACACCAGTAAGAAACCCATCAGTCTCGAAATCGCTTCAATCCCACTTTTTCCTACCAGACGCATGATCGCGCCAGAGCTGCGCAGTGTCAGCCATAAAATCAGGCTTACCAGGAAGAAAATAATTACCGGCGCTATCAGGATCACCCAGTGCGGGAAATCGACGCCGTCATTGATGGTCGATGCGCTGCTGATAATCATCGCAATCGTACCCGGTCCTGCAGTGCTTGGCATTGCCAGCGGTACAAATGCAATGTTAGGTGAATCCTGTCTTTTCATTTCCTCAGTCTTGTTTTCCATCAGCACTTTTTCTTCCACGTGTTGCTGTGGGAAAAGCATCCGGAAACCGATAAATGTCACGATAAGACCGCCAGCGATACGCAGGCCTGGTATGGAGATACCAAAGGTATTCATCACTACCTGTCCGGCATAAAAGGCCACCATCATAATGATGAAGACATAGACCGACGCCATCAGCGATTGCTGGTTTCTCTCCTGCGCGGTCATGTTTCCTGAAAGGCCGAGTAGTAGTGCTACCGTTGTTAACGGGTTAGCGAGTGGAAGAATTACCACCAGACCTAGTCCGATTGCCTTAAATAACTGGCCGACTTCTGTCATAAATTTCCCTTTTTGTGTGCGTCTTTCATTTACCTTAGCTGCTCCGGGAGTGATTACACGAAAAATATCCACACTAAGCAACACAGGTTGCTGGAAATGCGCACTTTACGGGTGGTAAACTCCCTGTCTGTTTTTACGTCGCATCCCGATACGACACTGTGATGTATTCAGGGTGCTTATATTCGGCAAGGTAAAGTTGAATAGCGTGAATAACTATACGAATTCAAACTCAAATATTTTTCTAGATGTGCTCTGTCGTGTGGGGCACCACTGTAGATTAAGGAATTAACATGCCTGTTATTACTCTTCCTGATGGAAGCCAGCGCGTTTTTGATCGTCCCGTTTCTCCTCTTGATGTTGCCCTTGATATCGGTCCTGGTCTGGCGAAAGCCTGTATTGCTGGCCGCGTAAATGGCGAACTGGTGGATGCTACCGACCTTATCGAGGCTGATGCACAACTGGCGATCATTACCACTAAAGACGAAGCCGGTCTTGAAATTCTGCGCCACTCCTGTGCGCACCTTTTGGGTCATGCCATCAAGCAACTGTGGCCAGACACCAAAATGGCTATCGGCCCGGTTATCGATAATGGCTTCTACTACGACGTTGATTTAGATCGCACGTTGACTCAGGAAGACATCGAACTGCTTGAAAAGCGCATGCACGAACTGGCTGAAAAGAATTACGACGTTATCAAAAAGAAAGTCAGCTGGCAGGAAGCACGTGACACCTTTGCAAGCCGTGGCGAAGAATACAAAGTGGCGATTCTGGATGAGAACATCAGCCATGATGATCGTCCTGGTTTGTATCACCACGAAGAATACGTCGATATGTGCCGTGGTCCTCACGTTCCGAACATGCGTTTCTGCCATCATTTCAAATTGCAGAAAACGTCCGGTGCGTACTGGCGTGGCAACAGCGACAACAAAATGCTGCAACGTATTTACGGCACAGCATGGGCTGAGAAAAAACAACTGAATGCCTACCTGCAACGTCTGGAAGAAGCTGGCAAGCGCGATCACCGTAAAATTGGTAAGCAACTTGACCTGTACCACATG
Organism: Rahnella inusitata; assembly: GCF_965118895.1. Taxonomy (GTDB): domain Bacteria; phylum Pseudomonadota; class Gammaproteobacteria; order Enterobacterales; family Enterobacteriaceae; genus Rahnella; species Rahnella inusitata_A. The sequence goes on along the minus strand of NZ_CBCPJJ010000012.1, from coordinate 3,125 downwards.
CAGGAAGAAGCACCTGGCATGGTGTTCTGGCACAATGACGGCTGGACAATTTTCCGTGAGCTGGAGGCCTTCGTACGCATGAAACTGAAGTCTTACGACTATCAGGAAGTGAAAGGTCCGTTCATGATGGACCGCGTACTATGGGAAAAAACAGGTCACTGGGAAAACTACAAAGAAGCAATGTTCACCACGTCTTCTGAAAACCGTGAATATTGCATCAAACCGATGAACTGCCCGGGCCATGTTCAGATTTTTAATCAAGGTCTGAAATCTTACCGTGACCTGCCGCTGCGTATGGCTGAGTTCGGCAGCTGCCACCGTAACGAGCCATCAGGTGCGTTGCATGGCCTGATGCGCGTTCGTGGTTTCACTCAGGATGATGCCCATATCTTCTGTACCGAAGAGCAGGTGCGTGATGAAGTGAACAGCTGTATCCGCATGGTCTATGACATGTACAGCACTTTTGGTTTCCAGAAGATTGTGGTGAAATTATCCACCCGTCCTGAGAAGCGCATCGGTACTGACGAAATGTGGACTCGTGCTGAGGATGATCTCGCGGCAGCACTGACTGAAAACGACATTCCGTTCGATTATCAGCCGGGTGAAGGTGCGTTCTACGGTCCAAAAATTGAATTTACCTTGTACGATTGTTTGGATCGTGCGTGGCAGTGTGGTACCGTGCAGCTCGACTTTTCATTACCTGGTCGTTTGAACGCGTCGTATATTGGCGAAAGCAACGACCGTCAGGTACCAGTAATGATTCACCGTGCTATCCTGGGTTCAATGGAGCGCTTCATTGGTATTCTGACTGAAGAATATGCAGGCTTCTTCCCAACATGGATGGCTCCGGTTCAGGTAGTGATCATGAATATTACTGATACACAAGCTACCTATGTCGAAGAATTAACTAAAAAACTGCAAGATGCAGGCATTCGCGTTAAAGCCGACTTGAGAAATGAGAAGATTGGCTTTAAAATTCGCGAACACACGCTACGCCGTGTTCCTTACATGTTAGTTTGTGGCGATAAAGAGGTCGAAGCAGGCAAAGTTGCTGTTCGTACTCGCCGCGGCAAAGACTTAGGAAGCATGGATGTTAGCGAAGTCGTTGACAAACTGCTGGCGGAAATCCGCAGCAGAAGTCTTCATCAACTGGAGGAATAAAGTATTAAAGGCGGAAAACGAGTTCAACCGGCGCGTCCTAATCGCATTAACAAAGAGATTCGCGCGCAAGAAGTTCGCCTCACAGGCGTCGATGGCGAGCAGATTGGTATTGTCAGTCTGAATGAAGCTCTTGAAAAAGCTGAGGAAGCGGGCGTCGATTTAGTAGAAATCAGTCCGAATGCCGAGCCGCCAGTTTGTCGAATCATGGATTACGGCAAATTCCTCTACGAGAAGAGCAAGTCGACTAAAGAGCAGAAGAAGAAACAAAAAGTTATTCAGGTTAAGGAAATCAAATTCCGACCTGGTACCGATGATGGCGACTATCAGGTCAAACTACGCAACCTGATTCGCTTTCTGGAAGATGGCGATAAAGCCAAAATCACCCTGCGGTTCCGTGGGCGTGAAATGGCGCACCAACAGATCGGTATGGAAGTGCTTAACCGCGTCCGTAAAGACCTGTGTGAAGATTCTGAACTGGCCGTTGTCGAATCCTTCCCTACGAAGATCGAAGGTCGTCAGATGATCATGGTGCTCGCACCTAAGAAGAAACAGTAAGGCTTCCAAGTAATCCTGCTGCGCGGTGTTCGCACCGCGTATGCTGGATTCGCCTTTCTGATTCATGTTAATAACAATGCGAAGTGGAATGTAAAATGCCAAAGATCAAAACAGTACGCGGCGCCGCTAAACGCTTCAAAAAAACCGCCAACGGTGGTTTTAAGCGTAAGCACGCTAACCTGCGTCATATTCTGACCAAAAAAGCTACTAAGCGTAAACGTCACTTGCGTCCAAAAGGCATGGTATCCAAGAACGATTTGGGCCTTGTCTCTGCATGTCTGCCGTACGCATAAATACACTTTTTTTCATCTAGAATATAAAACTCAGGAGAGCATATGGCTCGCGTAAAACGTGGTGTGATTGCACGTGCACGTCACAAGAAAATTTTAAAGCAGGCGAAAGGTTACTACGGTGCCCGTTCGCGCGTATATCGTGTTGCATTCCAGGCTGTTATCAAAGCTGGTCAATACGCTTACCGTGACCGTCGTCAAAAGAAACGTCAGTTCCGTCAGCTGTGGATCGCGCGTATCAACGCAGCAGCTCGTCAGAACGACATGTCTTACAGCAAATTCATTAACGGCTTGAAAAAAGCTTCTATTGAAATTGACCGTAAGATTTTGGCTGACATCGCAGTCTTCGACAAAGTGGTATTTGCCGCTCTGGTTGAGAAAGCGAAAGCAGCACTGGCGTAAGTCAGGTGAAAGAGGGAGCTTGCTCCCTCTTTTATATTTTGTGTTTGAAAACAACCTAATTCGTTGTGTACTATCGACAACGTTGTTTAAATTCCGGTTCAAGAGTTTCATCAACAAGGTAACGCAAGCATGAATGCTGCTATTTTCCGTTTCTTTTTTTACTTTAGCGCCTGATTCAGGAAGGCTTTCGCGCGTAAGAGAAGAAACGAAAAGTAGCGCCTAAGCCTCCCTCGTGGAGGCTTTTTTGTATCTGTGCTTTATACACTAAGGTTCAGGGTCAAAATCGCGCCCCTGATTAATCACGGTTATTTTACATCGGGCCATATTGGCCAGAAGAAGAGGAAAGCAATGCCACATCTCGCAGAGCTGGTTGCCAACGCCAAGGCAGCCGTAGAGAGTGCTCAGGATATCGCCACGCTGGATAACGTGCGTGTCGAATATCTGGGTAAGAAAGGCCACCTGACACTCCAGATGACGACCCTCCGTGACTTACCAGCGGATGAACGCCCAGCAGCGGGCGCCGTGATCAACGAAGCGAAAACGCAAGTTCAGGAAGCTTTGAATGCGCGTAAAAATACGCTGGAGTCCGCAGTACTGAATGCCCGTCTGGCCGAAGAGACGATTGACGTTTCCCTGCCAGGCCGCCGTATAGAAAACGGTGGTTTGCATCCGGTGACCCGTACTATCGACCGCATTGAAACCTTCTTCGGTGAATTA
>NZ_CBCPJJ010000011.1:0-119723 GCF_965118895.1 Rahnella inusitata | reverse complement strand
CGGGATTATCACATGAAATTCAGTGAACTCTGGTTGCGTGAGTGGGTAAACCCAGCCATCAGCAGCGAAGCATTATCCGACCAAATCACAATGGCCGGTCTGGAAGTTGACGGCGTGGATCCGGTCGCTGGCGCATTCAATGGTGTAGTTGTCGGTGAAGTCGTTGAGTGCGGTCAGCACCCGAATGCCGACAAACTGCGTGTTACGAAAGTCAACGTCGGCGGCGACCGTCTGCTGGACATTGTTTGTGGCGCACCTAACTGCCGTCAGGGGCTGAAGGTTGCTGTGGCTACCGTCGGTGCCGTACTGCCGGGCGATTTCAAGATCAAAGCGGCTAAGCTGCGCGGTGAGCCTTCAGAAGGGATGCTGTGCTCGTTCTCTGAGCTGGGCATTTCCGAAGATCACGACGGTATCATTGAGCTGCCATTGGATGCCCCGGTTGGTACAGATATCCGCGAATTCCTGAAGCTGGACGATAACACCATCGAAATCAGCGTGACGCCAAACCGGGCTGATTGTCTGGGTATCATTGGCGTAGCCCGTGATGTTGCTGTGGTTAATCAGCTGCCTTTGGTTGAACCTGAGATGAATCCGGTCGCAGCAACCATCGACGCTGCCGTGTCTATTGACGTTCAGGCACCGGACGCCTGTCCGCGCTATTTAGGCCGTGTGGTTAAAGGCATTAATGTTAAAGCGCCAACGCCGTTGTGGATGCGTGAAAAACTGCGCCGTTGTGGCACCCGTTCAATTGATGCCGTGGTGGATATTACCAACTACGTGCTGCTGGAACTTGGTCAGCCTATGCATGCCTTCGATCTCAGCCGTATCAACGGCGGTATCGTGGTGCGTATGGCGAAGAAAGATGAAGCGCTGACGCTGCTTGACGGCACAGAAGCTAAGCTGAAAGAAGACACGCTGGTTATTGCCGATCACGATAAAGCGCTGGCGATGGCAGGTATTTTTGGTGGTGAGCATTCTGGCGTAAACGATGAAACGCAGGATGTCCTGCTGGAGTCGGCATTCTTTGCTCCACTGTCGATCACTGGGCGTGCTCGCCGCCAGGGTCTGCATACCGATGCTTCGCACCGCTATGAGCGTGGCGTTGACCCTGAGCTGCAACACAAAGCTATTGAGCGCGCTACCGCGCTGCTACTGAGCATTTGTGGCGGTGAAGCCGGCCCGGTAATTGATGTGAGTTCTCAGGCTCATCTGCCGAAACCCGCAACCATTACGTTACGTCGTGAAAAGCTGGATCGCCTGATTGGACACCACGTTGAAGACGCACAGGTTACGGACATTCTGACCCGTCTGGGCTGCAAAGTTGATTATCATGGCGAGCACTGGGTGGCTGTGGCACCGAGCTGGCGTTTCGACATGCAGATCGAAGAAGATTTGGTAGAAGAAGTTGCCCGCATTTACGGCTACAACAATATTCCTGATGTGCCGGTGAAAGCCAATCTGGAGATGACCAAGCACCGCGAAGCCAATTTGTCACTGAAACGAGTGAAAAATCTGCTGGTTGACCGTGGTTTCCAGGAAGCAATCACCTACAGTTTTGTTGATCCTAAAGTCCAGGCGTTACTGCACCCTGGCGAAGAAGCGCTGATCCTGCCAAGCCCTATTTCGGTAGAAATGTCGGCCATGCGCCTTTCCCTGTGGTCAGGTTTGCTGACGGCGGTGGTAAATAACCAGAATCGCCAGCAAAGTCGCGTGCGTTTATTCGAAAGCGGTCTGCGCTTTGTGCCTGATACCCAGGCTGATTTAGGTATTCGTCAGGACGTCATGCTGTCAGGGGTGATTTCCGGTAATAAAAATGAAGAGCATTGGGATCTGGCGCGTCAGGCCGTTGACTACTACGATTTGAAAGGTGATCTTGAGGCGATTCTTGAGCTTACCGGCAAAATGAACGACGTGCAGTTCCGTGTTGAAGCAAACCCTGCACTGCATCCGGGGCAGAGTGCTGCAATTTATTTACGCGGCGAACGTATTGGTTTCATTGGTGTAGTCCATCCTGAACTCGAACGTAAACTCGATCTTAATGGCCGTACTGTGGTCTTCGAAATGCTGTGGAATAAGGTCGCAGACCGCGTACTGCCTGATGCGAAAGAGATTTCCCGCTTCCCGGCGAACCGTCGTGACATCGCTGTTGTTGTGGCTGAAAACGTCCCCGCAGACGATATTTTGGCAGAGTGCAAGAAAGTTGGCGCAAATCAGGTAGTTGGCGTAAACTTGTTTGATGTGTACCGTGGCAAGGGCGTAGCGGAAGGTTACAAGAGCCTGGCTATCAGTCTGGTGTTGCAGGATACCGGCCGTACACTGGAAGAAGAGGAGATCGCCGCTACCGTTGCAAAATGCGTAGAGGCTCTAAAACAGCGATTCCAAGCATCCTTGAGGGATTGAACCTATGGCGCTTACTAAAGCTGAAATGTCAGAACACCTGTTTGAGAAGCTTGGGCTTAGCAAACGGGATGCCAAAGACCTTGTTGAAATATTTTTCGAAGAAGTTCGTAGAGCTTTGGAAAATGGCGAGCAAGTTAAACTGTCTGGCTTTGGCAATTTCGATCTGCGTGACAAAAACCAACGTCCGGGACGTAACCCGAAAACCGGCGAAGATATTCCGATCACGGCGCGTCGTGTGGTGACTTTCCGTCCGGGACAAAAATTGAAGAGTCGCGTAGAGAATGCCACTCCGAAAGAATAAGTAACATCTTCTGAAAGGCCGCGAAAGCGGCCTTTTTTTTGGTCGCAATGTGACCCGTTACATCCGCGTTTTTTACGCAGTTAAGCAATTCGCACAGAAAGTGAAAAGATAGTGTTAAAGTGGTGGGCTGTTCAGGATTAGTCTGATAGATTTAATTTCAGGGCGTAAGGGAGTTATTTTCATTGTTTGTGATTTCTCAATAAAAATATAATTACACCAATGAGTACTTCAATTATGAAAAAAGGGGCCGCGGCCCCTTAATTTAAATTCTACATTGTGGCGCAGACAAATAATGGTTGATGTCCTTGATTATGTATCCGCTTTAACCAGAATGAAATGAATTCGTTATGTGATTAATGGTTATAGAACATACGAGGTCCACCAGGACCACCTCCGCCATGACCACCACCGTGACCGCCGCCACCACCAGGGCCCCAGAACGGAGGGAACAGACAGCCACTCAGGCTGACTACAAACAGGGCAACACTTAACAGGGCTATAATACGACGCATAAAATACATCCTTTGCTTGAATAAACACTGTGAGTATAAATAAATCCCTAACTCCCTGTTGTCAGGGTTAAGTTAAGATTTGTTAATGTCGTCATAAGAATTGAATAGATAACGAACTCAATCCTGTTGAATTATTTCAAGCAGGATACGTTTGTATTTATTATGTAAGGTCGCAGCAAGTTAAACGAAAATCCGCCTATTCCTCATAGTCAGTATCAATTCCCCCTGATATAAAAAACACGTCATAAAAAATAAATAAGGCGTGACTAACGTGAAAAAATCTCTTTTATTGCTTTGTTGTGCGCTGGCATTGCCTGTGATCGCACAGGCAAATGTTTCTATTGACCTTAACGTACCAGGCGTATCGCTTCACCTCGGGGATCAGGACCAGCGCGGTTACTACTGGGATGGTTATGACTGGCGTCCGCCGCAATGGTGGCGTGCTCATCAGGGCCATCATTATGGTGAGCGCAATGAGCGAGGCATGTACTGGCACGGCAACCGCTGGGATTCAAAACCGCCTCAGCGCGGCCATAGCGAACCAAGGCCGCAACCGCATAATCAGGGGCGTCCACAGGGTGATAACCATCATGATAACCGTGATAATAACGGTCATCAGGGCGGCAATAACGGTAACAAAGGCCATCAGGGCGGTAACAACGGCCATCAGGGAAACGGGCAGCCTCTCCCACCGAATGGTCAGCCGGGGCGTTAATTTCCCGCGCGGTTGTAAAAACACCAAAGCCGGTGCTCAGTCACCGGCTTTTTCATTTTCTGTTTCCGCACACTAGAGCTAACTGCCTAATATCGGTAGGATAGCGAAATTCTTTCCTTTTCCCGTCAGCCTCTGGAATCTGCAATTCATGTCAATCCGGCAGACTTTTTCTGCACTCGAACAACGGCAAAAGCAGCGAGATCACCGCGGTGTGTTCGGTCTGTTTATTCTTTTGATTCTGGTGCTGACGCTAAGCCTCAGTGCAGGAGAAAACTGGTTATGGCCCACTCAATGGCTCAGCAGTGAAGCAAGGTTGTTCGTATGGCAACTGCGTCTCCCGCGTGCAATTGCGGTGATTCTGGTGGGGGCGAGCCTGGCCGTCGCCGGCGCGGTGATGCAATCGCTGTTTGAAAACCCGCTTGCGGAACCCGGTTTGCTCGGCGTTGCAAACGGTGCGGGCGTAGCGCTGGTGTTTTGTGTCATGTTCAGCCACGGCATGCTGCCGGTCTGGGTAATGAGTCTCGCCGCCGTGGCTGGCGCGCTGGTCGTCACTTTCTTTCTTCTGTATGCCGCCCGCATGCACCGGCTGACCAATGCACGTTTACTGCTGGTGGGCGTCGCCATCGGTATTGTGTGCAGTGCGATGATGACCTGGGCTATCTATTTCAGCAGTAATCTGGACCTCCGACAGCTGATGTACTGGATGATGGGCGGTTTTGGCGGCGTCGACTGGCGGCAAATCTGGCTCGGGATCATGTTGTTACCCGTACTGCTCTGGCTGACCTTTCAGGGCAAAACGTTAAACCTGCTGTCACTCGGCACGTTACAGGCGCAGCAGCTTGGTGTCTCACTCACGACGTGGCGCTATATTCTGGTGCTCGCGGTTGGCTGGATGGTTGGACTGAGCGTTGCGTTGGCAGGTGTGATAGGGTTTATCGGTCTGGTGATCCCTCACATTCTTCGGCTGTGTGGTATGACCGACCAGCGCCGTCTGCTACCGGCCTGTGCGCTGTGTGGTGCAGCGGTGTTATTGCTGGCGGATGTGCTGTCGCGGATCGGGCTTTACGCGGCGGAACTGCCGATAGGTGTGGTAACTGCCACGCTGGGCGCGCCGGTGTTTATCTGGTTACTGGTCAGAGCCGGACAAATCCGCTGAGCGGGATCCCTGCAATCAATCCTTTGATTCCTTACCTTTCACTATCAGGATAAAAAACGATGAGTAATGACATTTTTGATATCTCCCTGAAAACCATCGACGGCCAGACTAAAACACTGGGCGATTACAAAGGTTCGGTACTGCTGGTGGTCAATGTGGCGTCGCAGTGCGGTCTGACCAAGCAATATGAAGGGTCTGGAAAACATTTATCAGGCATGGCATGAACGTGGATTTGAAGTGCTCGGATTCCCATGTAATGAATTTGGTGCGCAGGAGCCGGGCACTGAAGACGAAATCAAAACCTTCTGCACCACGCAATTTGGCGTGAAATTTCCGATGTTCAGCAAAATTGAGGTCAATGGCGAACACCGCCATCCGCTGTACAGTGCGCTAATTGCCGCCCGTCCAGAAGCGGTCAAACCTGAAGCCAGCGGCTTCTATGAGCGTCTGGCGAGCAAAGGCCGTCAGCCGGTAAAACCGGAAAATATTCTGTGGAACTTCGAGAAATTTCTTATCGGACGCGACGGCACCGTTGTCCAGCGCTTTGCGCCGGATATGACGCCGGAAGATCCGATTTTAATGGAAGCCATTAAAGCTGCACTGGCGAAATAAGTTAAAACCTCAAAAGGGCAGGGAACGCGGATGCTGGAGTGTCGTGAGATAAGTGTGGAAGGGCGTCTTCAGACGTTTAACGCAAATATTGCGCCGGGCAGCCGTGTTCACCTCATCGGGCCAAACGGTGCGGGGAAAAGTACCTTGCTGGCGAGGCTGGCCGGGGTGTTTGAAGGGAAGGGCACCGTCAAAGGCGATGTGCTGTTTAACGGCCAGCCGGTTTCTGCTTTCTCCGGTGCTCAACTCGCCCGTTTGCGCGCCTGGCTTTGCCAGCAACTTACACCGGCATCTCTGATGCCGGTTTTTCAGTATTTATCTTTGCATCAGCCTCGTCTCGCCGATCCTGCCGTATTGGAACACACCATCACACGGCTTTGCGACGCGTTACAGCTCAGTGACAAACTGGCAAAACCGGTTACGCATCTTTCCGGTGGTGAATGGCAGCGAGTGCGACTGGCAGCGGTGTTATTGCAAGTCTGGCCAGCGGTGAATCCCGACTCTCAAATTCTGTTGCTAGATGAACCGATGAACAGTCTTGATGTGGCGCAACAGCAGGCGCTGGATCAGTTACTGAACGAATTATGTGCCGCCGGACGTTCTGTTGTAATGAGCGATCATGACCTCAATCATACTTTGCACTATGCCCGTCAGGTCTGGCTGATGTCCGGGGGAGAAGTGATTGCTGCCGGTGAATGTGCTGATGTGATGCAGGTTGAGCGTCTTTCACAAGTGTATCAAGTCGCATTTCAGATACATTCTCTGGCAGGACGTCAGTGGATAATGACCACGGCGACGCCATTTTCGTTAAAAGAATAGCGGTATAATTATATAAATAACGTGCATTCATCCCAACGCGGACCATAATTGGTCATAAAAAATACTCCCTGCTATTTTTTTAATAAAGTTCCGTTTATTAATAAAAACTTAATATATTTTAATTGACTGTTTTTTAATGATTTGTTCAATGCCTCTCTAATTATACCCTTCTTATTTACTTTCTGTTTAACTTCACAGAACTGGCAAATCCTTAAGGTTAAATTAAGCTTAAACCGACATCATAAGATTCATAATTCAGGACGGTGTTTACTTATTGTTAAATAAGCGCAGTCTACAGTCGTTGTGAGCTAATTACCTTTTGGGATAGTGTCATGGAAAACTTTTTGCCTTTTTCCCGCCCGTCTATGGGCGAAGAAGAGATCGAGGCTGTAGGGCAAGTATTGCGTTCAGGCTGGATAACTACCGGCCCGCAAACACATCAGCTTGAACAAGATTTCTCTGCGGCTTTCGGTTGTAAACATGCTATTGCGGTCAGTTCCGCAACCGGCGGAATGCACGTTACCTTGATGGCGTTGGGTATCGGTCCTGGCGACGAAGTCATCACCCCTTCCCAAACCTGGGTTTCTACCATCAACATGATCGTTCTGCTCGGTGCCGAGCCGGTGATGATTGATGTTGACTTCGATACATTAATGGTCAGCGCCGAAGCCATTGCGGCGGCCATCACGCCAAAAACTAAAGCGATTATTCCGGTGCATTACGCCGGAGCGCCCTTAGATCTCGACCCCATTTATGCCGTGGCAAATCAGCACGGTATAGCGGTGATTGAAGATGCCGCCCACGCTGCCGGTACCCGTTACCGGGATCGCTGGATTGGCGCGCAGGGAACGGCCATTTTCTCCTTCCACGCCATTAAAAACATGACTTGTGCCGAAGGTGGCCTGATTGCCACTGACGACGACGAGCTGGCGGCAAAGGTGCGCGCACTGAAATTCCATGGTCTGGCCGTCGATGCCTTTGACCGTCAGGTTCAGGGACGCAAACCACAGGCAGAAGTGGTCGAGCCGGGCTTTAAGTACAACCTTTCCGATATTCATGCCGCCATTGCCGTCGTCCAGCTAAAGCGCCTGAATGAAATGAATGCCCGCCGTACCGAACTGGCTCAACGTTATCTCGACAAGCTGCAGGGCTCGGCCTATTTGCCGATGAGCGTGCCTGACTATCCACATCTTCACGCCTGGCACTTGTTCATGATCCGCGTGGATGAGAAACGCTGCGGCATCAGCCGTGATGCGTTGATGGAACGCCTGAAAGAGCAGGGCATCGGCACCGGTTTACATTTCCGTGCCGCGCATACTCAAAAATATTACCGCGAACGTTATCCGCAACTCAGCCTGCCTCACAGCGAATGGAACTCCGCCTGTTTATGCAGCCTGCCACTTTTCCCTGATATGCAAGACAGCGATGTTGACCGTGTTGTCGCAGCTCTCTTTTCCCTTTTGGAGGCGCAGTAGTGGCGCATTATGAACCCATTCGTAAAGTCTCGGTGGTCATCCCGGTCTATAACGAAGAAGAAAGCCTGCCCGCGTTGTTATCGCGTACACAGGCCGCTTGTCAGCAACTGACCCAAAAATACGAAATTATTCTGGTGGATGACGGCAGCTCAGATAGCTCCGGCGACATGCTTTCCGCCGCCGCAGAACAACCTGACAGTCACATCGTCGCCGTTTTACTCAACCGTAATTATGGTCAGCACTCGGCGATCATGGCCGGTTTCAGCCATGTGACCGGTGATCTGGTGATCACGCTCGATGCCGATCTGCAAAACCCGCCGGAGGAAATTCCTCGTCTGGTTGCTAAAGCCGATGAGGGTTACGACGTCGTGGGCACCGTTCGTGCAAACCGTCGCGACTCATGGTTCCGTAAAACCGCGTCGAAGATGATCAACATGATGATCCAGCGGGCTACCGGTAAATCGATGGGCGACTACGGCTGCATGTTGCGTGCGTACCGCCGTCACATCATTGAAGCCATGTTGCATTGCCATGAGCGCAGCACGTTTATTCCTATCCTCGCCAATACCTTTGCGCGTAAAACCGTGGAAATTCCGGTTCAGCATTCCGAACGTGAATTTGGTGATTCCAAATACAGCCTGATGAAGCTTATCAATCTGATGTACGACCTGATCACCTGCCTGACGACTACCCCGTTACGCATGCTCAGCGTTGTAGGCAGTGTGATTGCCCTTTTCGGATTTGTGCTGGCGGTGTTTTTGATTCTGATGCGCCTTATCAACGGCCCTGAATGGGCGGCGGAAGGCGTGTTTACGCTATTTGCATTGTTATTTATGTTTATCGGTGCGCAGTTTGTCGGCATGGGATTACTCGGTGAATACATCGGGCGGATCTATAACGATGTTCGCGCACGTCCCCGTTATTTCGTTCAAAAAGTCGTCGGCGTTCGTTCCGAAGAAAACAGTCAGGAAGAAGAGTGATGAAAGCGATTGTATTTGCCTACCATGATATTGGTTGCGTTGGTTTGCAGGCTCTGGTTGATGCCGGTTATGACGTTCAGGCGGTCTTTACCCATACGGACGCGCCGAATGAGAACCAGTTCTTTTCCTCCGTTGCTCGTCAGGGCGCTGAGTTAAATCTGCCGGTGTACGCGCCGGAAGACGTTAATCATCCGCTGTGGGTTGACCGCATTCGTGCCTTGCAGCCTGATGTCATTTTCTCATTTTATTACCGCAACATGCTGAGCGAAGACATTCTGTCTCTGGCGCCGCAGGGCGGCTTCAATTTGCACGGTTCTCTGCTGCCGCGCTACCGTGGCCGTGCGCCGGTAAACTGGGCGTTGCTCAACGGCGAAACCGAAACCGGCGTGACCCTGCATAAAATGGTGAAACGTCCTGATGCGGGCGATATCGTTGGCCAGCGCAAAGTTGCCATCACGGCTGATGACACCGCGCTGAAGCTGCATGCCAAAGTGCGCGACGCTGCGAAAGATTTGCTGACGGATTTACTGCCGGAAATGAAAGCCGGAAAAATCACCCTGACGCCGCAAGATGAAGCGCAGGCGAGTTATTTTGGTCGCCGCACGGCGGCTGATGGTGAAATTCACTGGCACAAACCGGCAACTGAAATTAATAACCTGATCCGCGCCGTCACTGAGCCATATCCGGGCGCTTTCACGTACCTCGGACAGCGTAAATTGACAGTATGGCGCGCGCTGCCGCTCACTACTCAGCATGATAAACAGCCGGGCACCGTGCTTTCTGCTAATCCGCTGACCATCGCCTGTGGCGAGGGCGCACTGGAAATTCAGGCTGGTCAGAGTGAAAATGGCCTGTACGTTCAGGGCTCCCGACTGGCGCTGGAATTAGGCATCATGCCGGAAATGCGTCTTTCTACATTGCCAACCGCCGTGATGAAACGCCGTACCCGCGTCCTGATCCTCGGTGTGAACGGTTTTATCGGTAATCACCTGAGCGAGCGTTTGCTGCGCGAAGATCGTTACGAAATCTACGGTCTGGATATCAGTTCCGACGCGATCAGTCGCTTCATGGGCAATCCACATTTCCACTTTGTTGAAGGCGATATCAGCATTCATTCCGAGTGGATCGAATATCACATTAAAAAATGTGACGTCGTGCTGCCGCTGGTGGCGATCGCCACGCCGATCGAATATACCCGCAACCCACTGCGCGTATTCGAACTCGATTTCGAAGAAAACCTCAAAATCGTTCGCGATTGTGTCAAATACAAAAAACGCATCATCTTCCCGTCTACTTCCGAAGTTTACGGTATGTGTGATGACAAAGAATTTGATGAGGATAATTCACGTCTGATCGTCGGGCCAATCAACAAACAGCGCTGGATTTACTCGGTGTCCAAGCAATTGCTGGACCGTGTGATTTGGGCGTATGGCGTCAAAGAAGGTCTGAAATTTACCCTGTTCCGTCCGTTCAACTGGATGGGGCCGCGTCTGGATAACCTCGACGCCGCGCGTATCGGCAGTTCCCGCGCGATCACGCAGCTGATCCTAAATCTTGTGGAAGGTTCACCGATCAAACTGGTGGACGGCGGCGAACAAAAGCGTTGCTTCACTGACATCAACGACGGTATCGAAGCGCTGTTCCGCATCATCGAAAACCGCGACAATCTGTGTGATGGCCAGATCATCAACATAGGTAACCCGACCAACGAAGCGAGCATTCGTGAACTGGCGGAAATGCTGCTGGCGAGCTTTGAAGCGCATCCGCTGCGCGCACAGTTCCCGCCGTTTGCAGGTTTCAATCTGGTCGAGAGCAGCACTTATTACGGCAAAGGCTATCAGGACGTGGAACACCGCACGCCGAGCATCAAAAATGCCCGTCGTCTGCTGAGCTGGAAACCGGAAGTGGGCATGGATAAAACCGTTGCCGATACGCTGGACTTCTTCCTGCGCTCAGTGAACCCTGAATCTGGTCAGTCCTGAAACGGTGCCATTCATGAAGAAAGTGGGTCTGCGCATTGATGTAGATACCTGGAGTGGCACCCGCGAGGGTGTCCCTCAGCTTCTGCAAGTGCTTGCGAAACATAATATTACTGCAAGTTTCTTCTTCAGCGTCGGGCCGGACAACATGGGGCGTCACTTGTGGCGCCTGCTTAAACCGCGCTTTTTATGGAAGATGCTGCGCTCGAATGCCGCGTCACTCTACGGCTGGGATATCTTACTGGCCGGTACTGCGTGGCCGGGTAAGCCTATTGCGCGAGATCTCGGTTATCTGATGAAAGAAACCGCCAAACGTGGCCATGAAGTCGGCCTACACGCCTGGGATCATCAGGGCTGGCAGGCGAAAGTGGGTAAATGGTCTGAGGAACAGTTGCAACAGCAAATTCAGCTGGGTCTCGACGCGCTGGAAAAAAGCCTCGGTCATGATGTTGAATGCTCGGCGGTGGCTGGCTGGCGCGCTGATGAACGCGTTATCGAAGTCAAAGAACGGTTCCATTTTTATTACAACAGCGATTGTCGCGGGAAATATCCGTTCCTGCCGGTGCTGGAAAATGGCACTCTCGGCACGGTACAAATTCCGGTGACGCTACCGACCTATGACGAAGTTGCCGGTGGGGACATCAACGCCGATAACTTCAATGACTTTATCCTTGAAGCCATCGCGCAGGATGAAGGCGTGCCGGTGTACACCATTCACGCGGAAGTGGAAGGAATGTCGCTGGCAGCGCAGTTTGAAGAGCTGTTAACCCGTGCTGCGGCGCAGGGGATCAGGTTCTGTGCGCTGGGGGATTTGTTGCCCGAAGATCTCAGTTCACTGCCCAAAGGCAAAGTGATTCGCGCCAGTTTCCCCGGACGGGAAGGCTGGTTAGGTTGTCAGCAAGAAGGTTTTTCCTGATGTCGAAAGCATATAAAAGCGTGTGGAGCACACTGGTTCTGGTGTTCTTCGCCCTGGTTTATCTTGTTCCTCTCAATACCCGCCTGTTATGGCAACCCGATGAAACCCGTTATGCCGAGATCAGCCGCGAAATGCTTCAGCGTGGCGACTGGGTGGTGCCACATCTGCTGGGTTTACGCTATTTTGAAAAACCGGTGGCGGGTTACTGGTTCAATAATCTTAGCCAGATGATTTTTGGTGACAGCAACTTTGCTGTGCGCTTTGGCTCAGTGTTCAGCACGATGATCAGCGCCTTACTGGTTTTCTGGCTGGCCAATCTGATGTGGCGTAACCGCCAGACTGCATACATCGCTACGCTGATTTATCTTTCCTGCACGCTAGTGTTTAGCATCGGTACTTACAGCGTGCTGGATCCGATGATCACCCTGTGGATGACCGCCGCGATGGTCGCCAGCTATTTCTGTCTGCGCGTATCCCGCACGCCGCAAAAAGCCATTAGCTGGATAGTACTGGGACTGGCCTGCGGTATGGGTTTCATGACCAAAGGATTTCTGGCGCTGGCATTGCCGGTGATCGCCGTCCTGCCGATTGTCTGGCGCGAAAAGCGTTTCAAAACTTTGTTCGCCTGGGGGCCGCTGGCGATTGTCAGCGCAGTGGCGCTGAGCCTGCCGTGGGTGCTGGCCATCGCTCGTCAGGAGCCGGATTACTGGCGCTATTTCTTCTGGGTTGAGCATGTTCAGCGCTTTGCAGAAGCTGATGCACAGCACAAAGCCCCATTCTGGTACTATCTGCCGGTACTCTTTCTGGGGGCGCTGCCGTGGCTGGGTCTGCTGCCGGGGGCGTTGCGCGAGGGGTGGACTAAACGTGTTATGCGCCCGGAACTGTTTTTCCTGTTGAGCTGGGCGATTATGCCACTGATTTTCTTCAGCATCGCCAAAGGAAAACTACCGACTTATATTCTCCCGTGCTTTGCGCCACTGGCGTTGCTGATGGCCGATCATCTCGAACAGATCCGCCAGTCCGGAAAATTACGCGCGCTGAAAGCCAACGGCATCATTAATATCGTCTTTGGTTTGCTGATGGCCGTTGCGGTGTTAGTGATCTCAGGTATCTTGCCTGTGCATGTGAAAGCCGTGTTTGGCCGTGCGGAGATGCCGCGCGCGCTGATCGGCATTCTGTGTTTTGCCGTGTGGGCGCTCGCCGGTGCGATGTCACTGACGGATTTGCGAAAACGCTGGTACTGGGCTGCAGGTTGCCCGCTGGTGCTGGCGCTGCTGATTGGTCAGGCGATCCCGCAAAAGGTGATCGACTCCAAACAGCCGCAGGCGTTCCTCGATAAAAACAGTGTGCTGCTTCATGACAGTCGTTACATTCTGGCGGACAACGTCGGCGTCGCGACCGGCCTGGCGTGGATGCTTAAGCGCAGTGATATCATGATGTTTGATGAAAGGGGCGAGCTGGAATACGGCCTGAGTTATCCTGATGCACAGGAGAAATTTGTGAATGCCGCCGGTTTTCCTGCATGGTTACAAAAAGCGCGGCAGGAGGGGAATGTTTCAGTGGTCATCAAACTCGACAGCAATATTGTCTCTACCGCGAAGTTACCAAAGGCGGATCAGACCGAACAGATGAACCGTCTGGCCTTGCTGTTCTACAAAAAACTGCCATGACCGGATTCCTACTGGTGCTGGCGGTAAGCGTAATCACCTGTGCCGGCCAGCTTTGTCAGAAGCAGGCCGCGCAGGTTTCAGGCAAGGGACTGGCCCGCGTCCTGCGCTGGCTGGCGCTGGCGGTGCTGTTACTGGGCATCGCGATGCTGCTGTGGCTGCGGGTTTTACAGCTTCTGCCGCTCAGCCTGGCGTATCCGATGCTCAGCCTGAATTTTGTCCTTGTCACGCTCTGCGCCCGCGGGTTTTTCCATGAACACGTCGATGGCCGACACTGGTTTGGCGTGGCACTGATCATGTCTGGGATCGCGTTGATGAGTGTCAGTCTATGAAAGGATACCTGTGGGGCGGAGCCAGCGTACTGTTAGTGACGGTGGCGCAACTGTTGATGAAGTGGGGGATGGTGCAAATCCCGTGGTTTTCACTTTCTGACATTAACATTCTCTTTATACAGAATCACTTAAGTGCACTGACGGCAGTGCTTTTCGGGCTGTGCGGCTATGCGCTTTCCATGGCCTGCTGGTTCTTCGCGCTGCGCGTTTTACCGCTCAACCGTGCCTATACCTTGCTCAGCCTGAGCTATGCGCTGGTTTACGTCGCTGCCGTCACGCTGCCGTGGTTCAATGAAAGCATCAGCTTAACCAAAACTCTCGGCGGGATGCTGATCCTCACCGGTGTGTGGGTGATCCACAGTAAACCGGCTAAAAATCCTCACTGAGACGGTCCGGCCACGATAAAAATCATCATTTAAAGGTTGGATGACGGATAAAATAGCGCTAAATTCTATTAGTTCTTAGATAACGGCGACTTATCCGGCCCGCGTAAATTCTCGCGTTATGGCCTCAGCCGTGACGCGATTGAAGAAGGAATGCACTATGCGCTGGTCATCCGTATCCATGTATTCCCTGCTGGCTGTTGCCGCATTAATTCTGAACGGCTGTAGCAGCCACGCTCCGCCGCCAAGTGGCCGCTTCGCCGATTCCATCACCGTGGTCGCCGAGCTTAACGATCAGCTCAGTCAGTGGCATGGCGCACCTTATCGTTATGGCGGATTGCAACCGAGCGGCGTCGATTGTTCCGGTTTTGTTTTTCGTACTTACCGCGATCGCTTTGGCGTAGTGCTTCCCCGCACCACCGCCGATCAAACCAAAATCGGTACCAAAGTTTCCCGTGACGAGTTGCTTCCCGGCGACCTGGTTTTCTTTAAAACCGGCAGCGGTGAAAATGGATTACACGTCGGCATCTACGACACCGCCGATCAGTTTATTCATGCATCTACCAGTCTGGGAGTTACGCGCTCTTCTCTCGATAACGTCTACTGGCGCAAAGTCTACTGGCAGGCGCGGCGCATCTGACCGATTCTCCCTGATTTCCCCGCGTATTTGATCCTGATTTTTGCTGTTATTATCGAGACAGACTTTTTCAGGATGAATACGCGATGACACCTCTCAGATTATTACTCTCCGACTCTTACGATCCCTGGTTCAACCTTGCCGTCGAAGACTGCATTTTTCGCGAAATGACCACCAATCAGCGCGTGCTGTTTCTGTGGCGTAATGCAGAAACCGTGGTTATCGGGCAGGCGCAAAATCCGTGGAAAGAATGTAATACCCGCAGGATGGAAGAAGACGGTATCAGGCTGGCTCGCCGCAGCAGCGGGGGCGGGGCTGTTTTCCACGATCTCGGCAATACCTGTTTTACTTTTATGGCAGGTAAACCTGAATACGACAAAAGTGTGTCTATCGGCATCATTCTCAATGCGCTAAAAGCGTTGGGAATTGATGCCAGTGCATCTGGCCGCAATGATCTGGTGGTGCAGACTTCTGAAGGTGAGCGGAAAATTTCCGGGTCCGCCTATCGTGAAACAGCCGATCGCGGTTTTCACCACGGCACTTTATTACTTAATGCCGATCTCAGCCGTTTGGCAAACTACCTCAACCCCGATGTCAAAAAACTGCAGGCCAAAGGCATCACCTCTGTGCGCTCGCGGGTGGCGAATCTCAACGAATTTGTGCCTGACATTCATCACGACCAAATTTGCGCGGCTGTCACCGATGCCTTCTTTAACTGGTACGGCCAGCGTGTTGAACCGGAGATCATTTCCCCCGATGTCTTCCCTGATTTACCCGGTTTTCCGGACCGGTTCGCCAAACAAAGCAGCTGGGAATGGAACTTCGGTAAAGCGCCGGCTTTCAGCCACGAACTTAATGAACGCTTTGTCTGGGGCGGCGTGGATATCCACTTTGATGTGGAAAAGGGCAATATCAGCCGGGCGCAAATTTTCACTGACAGCCTCAATCCGGCACCTTTACTGGCTCTGGCTGAGCGACTATCCGGAACGCGATACCGCGCGCAGGATGTTTCATTGGCCTGCGACAACATAATTGAACAATTTCCGGCTCTCAGTGCCGAGTTAACGCAACTGCGAACCTGGCTTGTCCGTTGCGTACAATAACTTTAAAACCCGGAGAGCGCCGAGGGTACGGTCTCCGGAGTATTCGCAAAATTTCACGACACCTTATAACCACTGGCGAAAAGTTTGTGGTTTCGCAGATTCTGCGCATGAAAAAGTGCGTGGGAGGCTGAATCTTTGCTGCAAAATCCCCCCGCAACAAGCCCGACGTTGCACGTTTAGGAAGCTGGCGATAAGATTAGTCCTAAACTTGATTTTGATAGTAAATTCCTCATATTTCTTTGATACCTCGGGCTTCCGTCATTTTTGTGGAAGGATAAATAAGAAAGGCCTCAGTCAACTCGTAGTGCCGTTGAGTTTTGGAAAATAATGAAAATACAATTCGATACGGCCTTTAACAGCAGCTTTCTGTGTCAGCCGATTTACTCCGTTGAGGGGAAATTGCTGGCGATTGAATTAATTTGTCGCTTTTCCAGCACAGACAGCAAGTTAACCATGCCGACAGAACTGGTTTTAAACCTGCTGTCTCAGGCTCAGCTGTTGCGTTTTCTCAACGAACAACAGCTTTGGGCTGCTCAGCATGCACAATGGTTTAGTGACAATCAGGTGATATTGAACATCGGCGTCGAAGAAAGACTGGTGGCGATTTTGCTGGGGGATGAAATCCTGCGCGATGCCTTCAAAACCCACGCTTTCGTCCAGCTCAATCTCAATGATTCATTTCCGCAGCTTTCTGATGGCCGCAATAATCAGCAGCTAATGGCGTTAAAACAGCATTTCGACCTTTGGTTAGACAATTTCGGCTCAGGCAACATCACCATGGCGCCCATTTTCGATCATCTTTTTCAGTGGGTGAAGCTGGATAAAAATTTGTTCTGGCAATTATACGAGGGGGAGCATTTCTCTATCGTCATGCCTTCATTACTGAGAAACGTGAACCGTTTTTGCCGTAATATTGTGGTAGATGGCCTTGATAATCAGGACTATTTTGACGCCCTGCGCAAGAAAGATGTACAGGGGCTGAAAGGCTTACTGTGGCCGGGCGTCGACCCTGAACAACTCGACAGTCTGCTTGTCAGGCCTGTCCAATTTAATTAATCGGCCGTCTCACTTAATGCATCCTAATCCCGGCCAGCCTGCGCTGTGCCGGGATTTTTGTTAATCACCACCTATCTCCCTGCTGTTACTCCGTGTTAATCGCGGCGGCGCGGCTCTACACTTAAGAAAAGGGGGATTTATGCCGCTATTCGAACATCACTATGCCGACCAGCTCGGCGGATTTTATACCGCACTGCAACCGACGCCGCTTAAGGGCGCACGGCTTCTTTATCACAGCGCACCGCTGGCGAAAGAACTGGGTCTTAATGAGACACTTTTCGACCATGATCATCGGGAATTCTGGTGTGGCGAAAAATTTTTCCCCGGCATGTTACCGCTGGCGCAGGTCTACAGCGGCCATCAGTTTGGTCAGTGGGCAGGGCAACTGGGCGACGGGCGCGGTATTTTGCTCGGCGAACAGGTGTTGCCCGAGGGTAAACGGGTTGACTGGCATCTCAAAGGCGCGGGGCTGACGCCTTATTCACGCATGGGCGATGGCCGCGCGGTACTGCGTTCTGTGGTGCGTGAGTTTCTGGCTTCCGAAGCGCTGCACCATTTAGCCATTCCAACGACGCGCGCGCTGACTATCGTGACCAGCGATCAACCGGTATTTCGCGAGCAACCGGAGCGGGGCGCAATGCTGATGCGCATTGCCGAAAGCCATATCCGCTTCGGTCACTTCGAGCATTTTTATTATCGAAAACAAC
Source organism: Rahnella inusitata (assembly GCF_965118895.1). GTDB lineage: Bacteria > Pseudomonadota > Gammaproteobacteria > Enterobacterales > Enterobacteriaceae > Rahnella > Rahnella inusitata_A. The sequence goes on along the minus strand of NZ_CBCPJJ010000011.1, from coordinate 101,976 downwards.
CTGAACAAGTGAAGCAACTGGCAGATTACGTCATCGCGCATCACTGGCCGCAGTTGCTGGAAAGCGAACCGGTGGAAGCGCAGCGTTATCAGCGGTGGTTCACAGAGGTGGTTGAGCGTACGGCAACGATGATCGCACAGTGGCAGAGCGTCGGGTTCGCGCATGGCGTAATGAATACCGACAATATGTCGATCCTCGGCCTGACGATGGATTACGGTCCGTACGGATTTCTCGATGATTATCAGCCGGGTTACATCTGCAACCACTCGGATCATCAGGGGCGCTACAGCTACGATAATCAGCCTGCGGTGGCCTACTGGAACTTGCATCGCCTGGCGCAGACGCTTTCCGGCCTGATGAGCACCGAACAGTTACAGGCAGCTCTGGGCGAGTATGAGCCGGCGTTGATGAAAGCTTACGGCACGCTGATGCGCGGCAAACTGGGCTTTTTCAGCGAAAATAAGCAGGACAACAATTTGCTGACCGGATTACTGAGCCTGATGGCGAAAGAGGGACGGGATTTCACACGAACGTTCCGCATGCTGAGTGAGGTCGAACAGCAACAGGCCAGTTCGCCGCTGCGTGATGAATTCATCGATCGCGCAGCGTTTGATAGCTGGTACCAGGATTATCGCCAGCGGTTGCAGGAAGAAGGCGTGGATGACGCAACGCGTCAGCAGGCGATGAAACAGAGTAATCCGCGCATTATTTTACGTAATTATCTGGCTCAGCAGGCGATCGAAAAAGCCGAAGTGGACGACATCAGCGCGCTGACGCAATTACATCAGGCACTTTGTGACCCGTACAGCGATAATCCGCAATACGACTCTCTGGCCGCTCTGCCGCCGGACTGGGGTAAACATCTGGAAATTTCCTGCTCAAGCTGATCCACTTTGCGCCACAGGCAAAAATTTCTGTGGCGCAGTTTTAATGAGGAATGCTACTGGCGCAGGAAAACCTGGGGTAATTGGGTTTCAGGATGGGAGCAAACGTTCAGATCAGCCTGATACCAACGGCTCAGCGTCTCTTCATTTAACACCTCAGCTGGCTTCCCGCTGGCAACCACTCTCCCGCTGTGCAGCAGAATAATCCGGTCGGCATACAGCGCCGCCAGATTCAGATCGTGCAGTACGCAGCACACGGAGAGCGGCGTCTCTTGCGTTAACTGACGTAACAGACGCAATGCATGTTGCTGATGATACAAATCCAGCGCAGAGGTTGGTTCATCCAGAAACAGCCAGCGTGGCGAAGGTACCGGCTGCCACAGCTGGATCAATACGCGAGCCAGCTGGACGCGCTGCTGTTCGCCGCCGGAAAGATGCCGGTAATCGCGATCGGCCAGATTCAGACACCCGGTTTGCGTCATGACGTCGGCCAGCGCATGTTGCATATTCAGCTGGCCGTGCGGTGAACGCCCAAGCGTCAGCACTTCCCGCACGCTAAACCCGAACGCCAGCGTACTGTTCTGGCGCATCACCGCCCGGGTTCGCGCCAGTTCCTGCGCAGGCCATTCGGTCAGTGGTTTACCTTGCAGTGAGCAATGCCCTTTTTGCGGCACCAGAAAGCCAGTGAGCATGCGCATCAGCGTGGACTTTCCTGCGCCGTTCGGGCCAATCAGCGCGACCATTTCACCGCTGTGCAGGCTGAGCGAGACATCATCAATCAACCTGCGTCCTTCAATGGAATAGACCAGATTCTCTGCGATCAGGGATGAAGATATATCAGACATTGCGTGGCACTCCCGGACGCAGGATCAGCCATAAAAAATAAGGGCCGCCGATGATGCTGGTGATAAGACCGACCGGCATTTCCGCTGGTGCCACGAGCGTGCGCGCCAGAGTATCGGCCAGCAACAACAGACAGGCTCCTGCCATAGCCGAGCCCGGCAATAACCAGCGGTGATCGGCGCCAATGCGCATGCGCAGCAAATGCGGGATCACCAGGCCGATAAAGCCAATCACGCCCGATACCGCCACCGCAGCGCCGACCAGCAGAGCGCTCAGCAGCAGTAACTGCAACTGCGTACGCCGGACATTCACGCCAAGATAATGCGCATCCTCTTCGCCCAGTTGCAGAATATTCAGGCGTCGGGACATAAAGAAGGTCGCAATGCAGGCAGGCAGAATAAGGGAGGAAGCGACGGCCAGCGTCGGCCATTGCGCCTGCCCGAGGCTGCCCATACTCCACAGGGAGAACTGACGCAACTGCTGATCGTCACTGATATAGGTCAGCACGCCAACTGCCGCGCCGCACAGCGCATTAATGGCAATACCCGCCAGCAGAAGGCGCGATAACCCGCCGTGTCCGAAACGGCTCAGCGTGAACACGATAAGTGAAATAGCGAGGCTGCCGACGAAGGCGCTGATCATATGGCTGTAAAGCGCCAGCAACGGCGGCAGGGCGAACGGCATGACGATGGTCAGCGCCACCGCCAGCGCCGCGCCGGAGCTTATTCCCAGTAATCCGGGATCGGCCAGCGGATTGCGGAACAACCCTTGCATGACCGCGCCGGAGCTGGCAAGTGCGCAGCCGACTACCACCGCCAGCAACACGCGGGGCAGGCGTACGGTCAGCCAGACCTGCCATAAGCCGTCATTGAGCGGTAAGCCCATCAGCGTTCGGAGCGAAAGGGACATCGCGCCGGTATTTGCCGCCAGAATTGCCAGCAGCAACAGAGCTCCGCCGAGACCCGTCAATGCCCAAACAGGTGAGCGCCGACGTGATGGCATTGGGGGGCTCATGCTGCTCATTTCACGCTTTCCGCCGCCTGACGAAGCTGTGCCATCACTGCCGGAGTTTGCAATCCAAAACCAAGCAGGGACATATCATCCAGCACCAGAACGCGTTTGTTTTTACCCGCTGGCGTCATCGCCACGCCCGGTAATTTCCACACCTGATCCATGCCGCCCAGGGTTTTAATTCCGTCTGCGGTTAGCAGCAGGATGTCCGGTGCACTGGCAATCACGCCTTCCTGTGACAGAGGACGATAGCGGCTGAACCCCTGCATGGCATTTTTGGCGCCCACGGAGGTTATCATCGCATCTGCTGCCGTATCCTGACCTGCGGCCATGGAATTCATGCCGCCGTGGCTCATCACGAATAACATTTTGACCGGCAAGGTTTCGTGCTTAATGGCTGCAAGCTGCGTGCGGTAGGTGGCGATCAGCTTTTCACCTTCGGCCTGACGGCCCAGCGCCTTAGCAATCACGTCGATTTTTTTCGGTACGGTATCCACTGAAGCCGTGCCCGGCACGCGGATCACTTTTACCCCGTTTTGCGCCAGTTGCTGTAACACCAGTGACGGTTCTGCCAGCTCGCTGCTAAGCACCAACGTCGGGTGCATGGAGAGAATACCTTCGGTATTCAGCTGGCGCATATAACCGACGTCCGGCAAAGTGAGCACCGCCTTTGGGCGTAAACTGGTGCTGTCACGCGCCACCAGTTGATCGCCTGCGCCCAGCGCGTAAACGATCTCCGTGACGTCACCGCCGATGCTCACCAGCTTTTCTGCGGCATGCAGAACAGGTGCCGTCAGTAAGGACGCCGCAGTGATCAGAACTTTAAAAGTGTGCTTCATGCGGCAACGCCTTCGTTGCGGAGCTGAGCCAGTTGTTCGCGCCACAGAGTTTGCTCCGGCGTGCCCTCGGTACGCTGACCGTAAAGTTGGGCTATCTGTGTGCCGTCGGCGGCGAACAGTTCCAGGCTGGTGACGAAACCATCTTTAGTTGGTTTGCGGGTGATCCAGCTTTCGGCAATGGCGCTTTCTACCAAATGCAGCGTGAAGCGCTGGTTAAAGACGTTGATCCATTCACCGTGTGGCATCACTTTTTCGATCTGGCCGGTAAAGATCTGCACGCAGCCTTTGTTGCCAACAAAAATCATGATCTCGTTCTGATCGTCTTTAGCGATATTCAGCAAACGGGTAAGAGAACCGTTTTCAACACGCCATGCCAGATCGTCACCTACCGCTTTGAAAGCCTGCTGGCGGGTTACATCATGGCGTTTCAGAAGCTGGAAGAACTGATGAACGTCGGTCATTGCGCGCCATTCGGCATCCAGAGTATTGGTATCGGCGGTGTTGACCACCGGAATTGCCGGTACGGCTTCCAGTTGCAACGACGCATTAATATCGGTTTTGTACTGAGCCACCAACGCATTCCATACCGCCATATCCGTTTCATCGGTGGTATAGACCTTATGCACCGCGTCGCCCTGGGCATCGAAAAACTGAATGCTGTGCCTATCGCCGCGCGGAGTTGATTCCGTCATGCTGAAAATGTGCACCCAGTGTTGCAGGAACAAGCGCAGATCCAACGCGCGTGGATTGAGAATTAACCCGGCATGGCCGTTCAGATGCTGGTTTGCATAATGGCCTTGCTGCTCGTGAACAGCATAGTCGTTACGTGTAATGGATTTCGTTCCACCGACGCTTTCCAGCGCGGCCAGCAGAGTACGCGCATCAACCTTCAGTTTTGCTGCATCGTGAGAAACGCGTAAGGCCGCTAATTCGGCTTCGCTGATGCCAAGAATTTCAGCCAGATCACGGGCATATTTACCTGGATTCGCTTCTTTGGCCTGTAAATAATCTTGATAGTGAACAGAAAGCATGGCTGTTTCCTCGTAGTCTTAAATATCATCCGCCATTGGGCAGATAAAAATTTGAGCTGTTATGTGAATGATTTGTAAAATATTATCCCCAAAGGCCCAAGCTGGCTTGCTTGGTGGTAATGGGAATTAATATCAATTTGATAATCATTATCAAATCATTGCAGAAACACATCAAGAAAATTTTTGTTGGCAGAATGTAATTTCTGGCAAATAGCCCTTTAAATACCGTGGGATAACCTAAGGGGATTGCTGCTGGCAGGGCGTTGCGAAAGGGGAGGTGAGCAAGGCAGAGGCACAAAAAAGGGCAACAAAAATGTCGCCCAGGGTGTTTTTACGCTTTTACCAGCACAACCGATCAGAACCGGCTATCTGTCGCCTCTGCCAGCATCGCTAGCAGCGTTTCGGTATCTTCCCAGCCCAGGCAAGGGTCAGTGATCGATTTTCCGTAAACCAGAGGTTTGTTGGTGGCGACAGGCTGTGTGCCTTCAATCAGGAAACTTTCCGCCATGATGCCCGCGACAGCGGTCGAACCGCCGCGGATTTGTTCGCAAATATCCGCGGCCACATCCAACTGACGTTTGTGTTGCTTTTGGCAGTTACCGTGGCTGAAATCCACCACCAGCCGCTGCGGCAGGTCAAACTCCGCCAGGTTCAGGCAAGCCTGTTCCAGGTCTTCAGCATGATAATTCGGTTTCTTACCGCCACGCATGATCACATGGCCGTAAGGATTGCCGGCAGTACGGTAAATGGTCATCTGACCGTTTTTATCAGGTGACAGGAACATATGGCTGGTGCGTGAAGAGCGCATGGCATCAATTGCGATACGTGTGTTGCCGTCAGTGCCGTTCTTAAAGCCAACCGGACAGGACAATGCAGACGCCATTTCACGGTGGATCTGGCTCTCCGTAGTACGTGCGCCGATAGCGCCCCAGCTTATCAGATCAGCGATGTACTGGCCGATGACCATATCCAGGAATTCGGTCGCCGTCGGAATACCCAACTGATTGACCGCCAGCAGAACCTTACGCGCCAGTTCTATACCATCATTAACACGGCATGAACCGTTAAGTTCGGGATCAGAAATCAGGCCTTTCCAGCCGACCACGGTGCGGGGTTTCTCAAAATAGGTACGCATCACGATTTCAAGACGATCCTGATATTTTTCACGCAGCACATTCAGCTTTCCGGCGTAATCAATAGCAGCTTCAATATCGTGAATCGAGCAAGGGCCGATCACTACCAGCAGGCGCGGGTCTTCACCGGTAATTATTTTTTCAATACGTTTACGTGATGCCATCACGTGTTGGGCGACCGACGTGGATATTGGCAATTTATCTGCCAGTGCCTGAGGCGTAATCAGGCTGTCGATGCGCGTCGTACGCAGCTCATCTGTTTGTGACATGGTGCTCTCTAAAATTTGATTCTTCTCTGCGGCAGGAATACCGGGAAGTGATGGCGATCACAATAACTCAAAAACAGATGAATTCAACCACTGTTGGCCGGTTATGCCACTCACATCAGCAAAAGGGTCAGAACATGCGCCGACTCATTCCGAAACTGTCCATAATCTTTGCTGCAATCTCTTCCACAGAATAATTGGTGCTGTTGAGATAGCGGATTTGATTTTTGCGGAAAAGTGCTTCTACCTCAGAGACTTCCATCCGGCACTGGCGCAGTGATGCATAACGGCTATTTTCTACACGCTCCTGGCGAATCGCGGTCAGGCGTTCGGGATCAATCGTCAGTCCGAATAGCTTATGCATATGGGGTTTCAGTGCGGCTGGCAGCTGAATGTTATCCATATCATCGGCAGTGAATGGGTAGTTGGCCGCACGGATACCAAACTGTAGCGCCAGATAAAGGCTGGTCGGTGTTTTCCCGCAGCGGGAAACGCCGAGCAAAATGACCTGCGCCTGATCGAGATTACGAAGCGAAATGCCATCATCATGCGCCAGCGTATAATCAATGGCGGCGATACGGGCATCGTATTTAGTGATATTGCTGGCGGTCAGCCCGTGTGTGCGGTTAGCAATGGGCGTCGGTTCCACGCCGAGCTCATTTTGCAGCGGTGCCACCAACGACTGAACGATGTCCTGACAAAACCCTTCGCTGGCTTTAATGATATTGCGAATATCGGGCGAAACGATTGAATAGAACACCAGCGGGCGATCACCGGATTTTGCAAATATGTCATTGATCTGCTGAACGACCGTTTTCGCCCTCGCTTCACTTTCTACGAAGGGCAGGGAATAGGTGGTCGCATTCACCGGAAATTGTGACAGCACGGCATGGCCTAAAACTTCCGCCGTAATTGCAGTGCCATCGGAAATGTAAAACACACATCTGTCCACTCACCGCTCCTGATTTCTTTCTGTTTGCCTTATCCCTTACGGGAACCCGTTTAGTAATAACCAGAAATTCACTAAATAAAAAGGCTATTTCTCCGGACGGGCATTCTTAAGTTCATTGCTGCGAGATACTGCGCAAAATGACTGTAATAAATGAAATGGGATTTTAATTTTTTCGCGTTATCCCGCACCTTTTTGATTTGCTTCAGCAGCGCGTCAGCTTCTTTGGTAGCGTAGTGTTCATGACGAAATGTCCGGTGGTTCATCACTGATTCATAAGGAATTATGAGATTTAGATAGGAAGGGGATTCAAAGCCGCAGTGGAATTATCCGAAACAAAAATAGTTTGATTTGCTGGATCGATTCACCTGTCCTGTTCTTATGGATCAATATGCTAGTCTCGAAATGACCGCGTGTTTTAAAGGACATGTAGTTAAAGGACATTAAGTCATTTGACTGTGACTGAATTACGACTCTCTGCTCTCCTACTGAATATTAAGAAAGGATTGTTTCATGGCTCATCTCGATCCCGATTTACGCAATGTTATCTGGTACAACCAACTGGGTATGAACGACGTTGATAAAGTCGGGGGCAAGAACGCATCCCTCGGGGAAATGATCACTAATTTGTCTGAATTAGGGGTCTCTGTCCCTAATGGTTTTGCCACCACTTCTCAGGCGTTTAATGATTTTCTTGATCAAAGTGGCGTTAACCATCGTATTCATGAGTTACTGGATAAAACCGACGTTGATGATATTGCTCAACTGACGCAGGCGGGGGCGCAAATTCGCCAGTGGATCATCGAGACGCCTTTCCAGCCTGAGCTGGAAGTGTCAATCCGCGAGGCCTATCAGCAGCTTTCGGAAGGCGAACCTGACGCTTCCTTTGCCGTACGTTCTTCTGCCACTGCCGAAGATATGCCTGATGCGTCTTTCGCCGGGCAGCAGGAAACCTTCCTGAACGTACAGGGCTTTGATGCGGTACTGATTGCCGTGAAACATGTGTATGCCTCTCTATTCAATGATCGTGCGATTTCCTATCGCGTGCATCAGGGCTATGACCATCGCGGCGTGGCGCTCTCGGCCGGTGTTCAGCGCATGGTGCGTTCCGATCTTGCGGCCGCGGGGGTGATGTTCACCATTGATACGGAATCCGGTTTTGATCAGGTGGTTTTTATCACTTCAGCCTACGGTCTGGGCGAAATGGTGGTGCAGGGCGCAGTAAACCCGGACGAGTTTTATGTACACAAACCAACGCTTGCCAAAAATAAACCTGCGATCGTGCGCCGTACTATGGGTTCCAAGAAAATCCGTATGGTGTATGCCCCGAGTCAGGAACATGGCAAACAGGTACAGATTGAAGATGTACCCGCAGAACTCAGCACGCAATTCTCGCTGACGGATGACGAAATTCAGGCACTGGCACGTCAGGCATTGCTTATCGAAAAACATTACGGTCGCCCGATGGATATCGAATGGGCGAAAGACGGTCACAACGGTAAGTTGTATATCGTGCAGGCGCGGCCGGAGACCGTTCGTTCAAACGGTCAGGTCATGGAGCGCTACCAGCTCAACGGCAGCAGTAAAGTTCTGGTGGAAGGCCGTGCAATTGGTCATCGTATCGGTGCCGGGCCGGTCAAAATCATTCATGACATCAGCGAAATGCATCACGTTAAAGCCGGAGATGTGCTGGTTACGGACATGACTGATCCGGACTGGGAACCGATCATGAAAAAAGCGTCAGCGATTGTGACAAACCGCGGCGGGCGTACTTGTCACGCGGCGATTATTGCCCGCGAACTTGGGATCCCTGCGGTGGTAGGTTGCGGCGACGCAACAGAAAAACTGAAAGAAAACCAAAAAGTCACTGTGTCTTGCTCTGAAGGGGATACCGGTTACGTCTATCAGGATGAACTGGACTTTACGGTGCAAAGTTCCGAAGTCAATGAACTGCCTAAATTGCCGCTGAAAATCATGATGAATATCGGTAATCCCGATCGCGCATTTGATTTCGCCTGTTTGCCTAATGAAGGGGTCGGGCTGGCGCGTCTGGAATTCATCATTAACCGCATGATTGGTGTGCATCCTAAAGCTTTGCTGGAGTTTGACCAACAAACGCCGGAGTTGCAGGCTGAAATCAGCAAACTGATTCAGGGTTACAGCAGCCCGCGCGAATACTATGTGGCGCGCCTGACCGAAGGGATTGCAACACTGGGTGCCGCTTTCTGGCCTAAGCGCGTTATCGTGCGTTTGTCAGATTTTAAATCCAATGAATACGCCAATCTGGTCGGCGGCGAGAAGTATGAACCGCACGAAGAAAATCCGATGCTCGGTTTCCGTGGCGCGGGACGTTACGTCTCTGACAGCTTCCGCGATTGCTTTGCGTTAGAATGTGAGGCGATGAAACGGGTACGTAATGACATGGATCTGACCAATGTCGAAGTCATGATCCCGTTCGTACGTACCGTGACACAGGCGGAAGCTGTGGTGGCCGAACTGGCACGTCAGGGACTTAAACGCGGTGAAAACGGCCTAAAGGTCATCATGATGTGTGAGATCCCATCCAATGCGTTGCTGGCGGATCAATTCCTTGAGCACTTTGATGGTTTCTCTATCGGTTCAAACGACATGACACAACTGGCGCTCGGCCTCGATCGTGATTCAGGCGTCGTGTCTGAACTCTTCGATGAGCGCAATGAAGCCGTTAAAGCACTTTTGTCGATGGCGATTAAGGCCGCCAAGAAACAGGGAAAATACGTTGGTATTTGCGGGCAGGGCCCATCCGATCATCAGGACTTCGCCCAATGGCTGATGGATGAAGGGATCGACAGTTTGTCCCTGAATCCGGATACGGTGGTGCAAACCTGGCTGGCACTGGCAGATAAATAAAGTCTTAAAGCCATAATTTAAATGTTCAAAAAACCATCGTGTAAAAACGATGGTTTTTTTATGGAATAAATGTTTTCTCTGCAAAAAATGGGAGAGGTAGTGTTGAGATTAAAATTACAAAGAGGGAGGTTTTAGATAAAAAAAAGCCCGTCTCGAAGACAGGCAAAGACTACACACAGCAATTTGGGGTATACATGCTTTTAGGGGAAAGCGTGTATATATATCAGTGGGTTGAAATCCGAACTGTTGATAATACTAGGTTTCTCAAGGTATTTAGTCTGTAAGAATCCTCCTAATAGATTTTATTCTCACTTGAATAATTCTTGAATATTTTAAGAGATGAGCGGCGGGGCAGAATTTGAAAGGAATAACAGTGCCCGGTATCTTCTCTTTTATTTGTCTGAGACAACACCGGGCATTTAGAAAGGTACTGAGTGATTAGTCGTCGAGAGCTTTTAGCGCTTCTACCGGATCTGATTCAGGCTCTGGCGCTTCGTGTACCCACAGTGAAATCAGGCGGTACGACACGGCGAGTACTACCGGGCCGATAAACAGACCTATCATTCCGAAAGCAAACAGGCCACCGATAACGCCGGAGAGGATGAGTAGCATGGGTAAATCTGCTCCCATGCGGATAAGCACTGGTCGTAGTACGTTATCAAGAGAACCTACCACGCAACTCCATACCAGCAGCACGGTGCCCCATGTGTTATCGCCCGACCAGTACAGCCAGATAATGGCCGGGATGAGCACCAGCAATGGACCGATTTGCGCCACGCAGCAAACGAACATCACCACGGTTAATACGGTGGCGTAAGGTATACCGGCAATGGCCAACCCGATACCGCCGAGAACCGATTGCACAATGGCCGTCACGACCACACCCAGTGCCACGGCGCGAATCGCCTGACCCGCAAGGATGACAGCCGCATCACCACGTTCAGCGGCCAGACGAACGGCGAAGTGACGGATCCCCATCGCAACCTGCTCACCACGGCTATACAGCAAGGCGCTGAATAACAGCATCAGCGAACAGTGGACGATAAAGCGACCCAGATGCCCGGCCTGTGTCAGGAACCACGATGCGGTTTGCCCGACGTAAGGCTGCACTTTAGTCATCAGGACATTACCACCACCATTAATCAGCGCATGCCAGCCGGAATAGAGTTTGTGGCCGATCAGCGGAATCGAGTTCAGCCAGTTGAAATCAGGCATATGCAGGGTCGATGGATTTCCCGCAAGAGCCACCAGCGGCGCGCCATTCTCGATTGCGCTGCTGACCAGTAAAGCGATGGGTAACACGAATAGCAAGATCAGTAACAGCGTCATGACGATGACAGCAAGGAAGCGTCGTCCCCACATAATGCGCTGTAGTTTGATCATAAGCGGCCAGGTGGCAATGACCACCATGCCTGCCCAGGCAAAGCCCAGAATAAAGGGCTGCACTATCCAGATACTGGCGATAGTCATCAGCGCAATAAACAGCACCCCAAACATAATTTGTGGTAAGTCATAACGTTTAATTGGGAGATTCATTCATGTTTCTCAAAAGGATAAACGAAGAGGCATCAGCCTTGAGCCTCCAAAAAATAGCGACACTGCGTTCCGGCAGTTGTCATGCATAAGCATGGAACATTCGGTTGGTTTTGGATAGCGCACCGCAAATTTAGTTGCAACACGCTGTTGCTAAACGTGCGTTTTGCGGCGCGTCATGAAACAAATGCAACAATGGTTAACCAGACGGAGCGCTTAAAAAAGAAGTATGTTAGTTTTTAATCTGGGTAAAGAACAGGGTGGATCTGCCTCGCAGATCCGGCAAATCGCTTAGCGCTTGCCAGGCATACAACAAAGACAGAGTCATAATTCAATGATCCCACAGATTTCTCAGGCGCCGGGTGTCATCCAGCTGGTGCTCGATTTTTTGGAAGCCTTAAAAAACGACGGATTTACCGGTGATCTCACCACGACATATGCCGATCGATTGACGATGGCTACTGACAACAGCGTATATCAGCTCTTACCGGATGCGGTTCTGTTTCCGCTGGCAACTTCGGACGTTGCCCTGATAGCACGCCTCGCAGGGCAAGAGCGTTTTAAAACGCTGGTCTTCACGCCGCGCGGCGGGGGCACCGGCACTAACGGTCAGTCATTGAACCGCGGCATTGTGGTTGATATGTCCCGTCATATGAACCGAATTCTCGATATTAATATTGAACAAGGTTGGGTCAAGGTCGAGGCAGGTGTGATTAAAGACCAGCTCAACGATTATCTGCGTCCGCTGGGTTATTTCTTCTCGCCGGAGCTGTCCACCAGTAACCGTGCGACGCTTGGCGGAATGATCAATACCGATGCGTCCGGCCAGGGTTCTCTGGTCTATGGCAAAACCTCAGACCATGTGCTGGGTGTGCGCGCCATCGTGCTCGGTGGCGATATGCTGGACACCACAGCGATACCTGCGGCGCTGGCCGATAAACTCGGCGAAGAGGATTCTGTTATTGGCCGCATCTATCGCACCGTGCTCGACAGTTGCCGTGATAACCGCGCGCTGGTCATCGAAAAATTCCCGAAATTGAATCGCTTCCTTACCGGCTACGATTTGCGTCATGTATTGAGTGATGATCTGCAAACCTTCAATCTGACCCGTATCCTCACCGGCTCGGAAGGTTCACTGGCCTTTATTACTGAAGCGCGTCTGAATATCACGCCAATCCCCAAAGTGCGCCGTCTGGTCAACATTAAATACGACTCCTTCAACTCCGCGCTGCGCAATGCGCCATTCATGGTGGAAGCCAAAGCCCTTTCAGTTGAAACCGTCGATTCTAAAGTCCTCAATCTGGCGCGTGAAGATATCGTCTGGCACAGCGTCCGTGAGTACATAAAGGATGTGGATGGCAAAGACATGCAGGGGCTCAACATCGTTGAGTTTGCCGGTGACGACGCCGATCTGATTGAAGCTCAGGTCAGCGCCCTGTGCGAGCGCCTCGACGGGCTGATGAGCGACCAGGAAGGTGGCGTGATTGGTTATCAGATTTGTGCCGACCTTGCCGGTATTGAACGTATTTATAATATGCGTAAGAAAGCGGTCGGACTGCTGGGCAATGCGAAAGGGCAGGCCAAACCCCTGCCGTTTGCGGAAGATACGTGCGTGCCGCCGCAGCATCTGGCTGATTATATCGTTGAATTCCGTGCGCTGCTGGACAGCCATAATCTGAGTTATGGCATGTTCGGGCACGTCGATGCTGGCGTACTGCATGTACGTCCGGCGCTCGATATGTGTGATCCGCAACAGGAGATGCTGCTAAAGCAAATTTCTGATGAAGTCGTCGCACTGACCGCTAAATATGGTGGCCTGCTGTGGGGCGAGCACGGCAAAGGTTTCCGTGCTGAATACAGTCCGGCATTTTTCGGCGAGGAACTGTTCCATGAGCTTCGCCGTATCAAAACGGCGTTTGACCCCGATAACCGACTGAATCCAGGTAAGATCTGTGCGCCACTCGATTGCGATGAGCCGATGATGAAAGTCGATGCGGCGAAACGTGGCACGCTGGATCGCCGAATTCCGCTGGAAGTGCGTCAGTCGTTCCGTGGTGCAATGGAATGTAACGGTAACGGTCTTTGCTTCAACTTTGATGTGAAAAGCCCGATGTGTCCGTCGATGAAAATCACCGGTAGCCGAATTCACTCACCAAAAGGACGCGCAGGATTAGTCCGGGAATGGCTGCGTTTGCTGTCTGAGCAGGGCGTTGATCCGCTGGCACTTGAAAACGCCTTGCCGGAGAAAGGGCTGAGTTTCCGCACACTCATCGACCGTACACGTAATACCTGGCACGCCAATAAAGGTGAATATGATTTTTCTCATGAAGTGAAAGAGGCGATGTCGGGTTGTCTGGCCTGCAAGGCCTGTTCGACGCAGTGTCCGATTAAGATTGACGTACCCGGATTCCGCTCACGTTTCCTTCAGCTTTATCACACACGTTATTTGCGCCCGGCGCGCGACCATTTCGTCGCAAGCGTTGAAAGTTATGCGCCGCTGATGGCCAAAGCACCGAAGCTGTTTAACTTCTTCCTGAAACAGCCGTGGGTACGGGAAATGAGCCGTAAAAGCATCGGCATGGTAGATCTGCCTTTGCTGTCCACTCCCACGCTGCGTGAGCAACTGCTAGGGCATCGCGCCAGTATGATGACACTCGAACAGTTGGAGAAAATATCTCCGGCCCAGCGCGGCGAATATGTTCTGGTGGTGCAGGATCCGTTTACCAGTTTTTATGATGCACAGGTCGTGGCTGATTTCATCCGGCTTATCGAAAAATTGGGTCTGAAACCTGTGCTGCTGCCGTTCTCCCCGAACGGTAAAGCGCAGCACATTAAAGGCTTCCTGCAACGCTTTGCGAAAACCGCGAAGAAAACCTCACAGTTCTTAAACCGTGTGGCTCAGTTAGGAATGCCGCTGGTGGGGGTCGACCCGGCGCTGGTGCTCTGTTATCGCGATGAATATAAGGAAATTCTCGGGGAGGCCCGTGGTTCATTCCAGGTTCAGTTGGTACACGAATGGTTAGATACGTGGCTGGCAGAACGTCCAGCGCAACAGCAGAGCGGTGAGCCCTGGTATCTGTTCGGGCACTGCACTGAAAGTACGGCGTTGCCAACCAGTGGTAAGCAATGGGGAGATATTTTTGCCCGCTACGGCGCTAAGCTGGAAAATGTCAGTGTAGGTTGCTGCGGGATGGCCGGAACTTACGGTCACGAAACGAAAAACCTGCAAAACTCGCTGGGGATATACGAGCTGTCATGGCACACATCTTTACAACGCCTGCCGCGTCAGCGCTGTCTGGCGACCGGTTATTCCTGTCGCAGCCAGGTAAAACGTATTGAAGGCAACGGAGTCCGACATCCTTTACAGGCTTTACTGGAAATCATTCCCTGATACATAAGGAAGCACGATGTCATTTTGGAAACGAACCACCACTCTTGATGCGCTCAATGCACGTAGTCAGGGATGCATGGTCGGGCACGTCGGAATAGTGTTCACCCAACTGGGCGAGGATTTTCTTGAAGCTACGATGCCAGTGGATGAACGTACTATTCAGCCTTTTGGTTTGTTGCACGGTGGGGCATCAGTCGTACTGGCTGAAACCCTGGGCTCGATGGCGGGATATCTGTGCAGCGAAGGCACACAGACGGTGGTCGGCGTGGAAATCAATGCCAGCCACATGAAGTCAGCGCGGGAAGGACATGTCCGTGGCGTATGCCGTGCATTACGCGCCGGTCGCCGCAGCCAGGTCTGGCAGATTGAAATTTTTGATCAGCAGGGCGGTCTTTGCTGTGTATCCAGACTGACAACGATGGTTATCGATAAATAATTTGAGTGAATGAAACAGGCAGGTAGAAGACAGAAAGGGCGGACAGGCCGAAAAGTTGTCCGCCTTTTTTATTCGCAGTATTCATTAGCTATCACATTGAAACGCAATCAAAGATGATAGGGCACACGTTTGGCAAAGTCTGTTTGGAAGGCTGTCGCTTTTTCCCAGATGCCCATCATGCCATAATACTGACAAATGAGTTTGAGCGTGTGCCGCGCAAAATGGTAGCTCTGAACACGGAAGAGTTCACAACGACCGACACTGTTTATTTCCAATATCAGGCGGTTATGCAGCTTGCATAACGCGTGCAGATAACTGTGATCGTCTCCGTTTTGCAGGCATAAATTGGCCATATCCAGACAAATGCTGTTGAGGCGTTTTAGCTGGCAGAGGTGTGCGTCAGGGCGGCGTAAGGCGGCATCCGCCATATAGAAATCCACAGTAGCATCGCGGACACTGGATTTATATTCGTCGATCTTACTTTGCAACCACGCATTTACCGATTGAGCCATTCTCAGTATTCCGGTTTATCTTAATGATAATCATTATCAAAGAATGAACATCATATTGTCAAAAAATAACCGGATCAACGTTTTCATCTGTTTTTTCATTTATCGGCGGAAATGAGTAAACAAAAAGAGCCTTATTATTGCGTTTAGGGTGAATTCATAAATAGGCATTTCCGATGAATGTTTTATAATAGACCTAATGAAAACTATTAAACCATGATCTTTATAAGGTTAATTTTGCGTTTTTTAACAAAAAATTGACAACTTATTCAATCAGTTGATGGTTGCGGTGTTCAAGACCCGCCGGCAGCCCGACCCAAAGCCGATGCACATTGAGTGGCGTTCCTCATGGGTCATCGCTATACCCTCTTAAAACAAGAGGTTGAAGTGATAAATGTTATCACTAGAATAGAGACAATAGGTCTTGTCTATGACCGTAAAACTATGAGGTAAGACAGATGCAAACTGAAACTGTCGGCTCGTTCTCTTTAGACGACAACGTATGGCAAGGCGTGATCCTGACTGATTCTGCGGCGAAACAGGTTAAAACCCTTATGACCCAGGATCCTGAAGTCAAAGGTCTTCAGCTCTCGGTGAAACAATCGGGCTGTGCTGGCTTTGGCTACGTTCTGGATTTAACCAAGCAACCGGCCAGCGATGACCTGGTGTTTGAACATGACGGCGCTTTGCTGTTTGTTCCGCTGAAAGCGATGCCTTTCATCGACGGAACCGAGGTGGATTTCGTCCGCGAAGGGCTGAATCAGATATTTAAATTCAATAATCCTAAAGCTCAGCATGCCTGCGGGTGTGGCGAAAGTTTCGGCCTGTAAGAACCGGCCGTTTTTAAGATTATTGTAAACAAAGCGATGTAACCAACATGTCACGAAGCAACGTAGAAATTCCAGACGATGTGCAGTCTTGGGTCGGCGAGGGAACGAATTATAAAGAAGGGTTCTTTACCCAGCTGGCAACCGATGAACTAGCATCAGGCATCAACGAAGATGTGGTTCGCGCGATCTCCGCGAAACGCAACGAACCCGAGTGGATGCTGGAGTTCCGTCTGCAGGCTTATCATGCTTGGCTGAAAATGGAAGAGCCGCACTGGTTGAAAGCGTATTACACGCCTCTCGATTATCAGGATTATAGCTATTACTCCGCGCCATCCTGTGGCAGCTGTGATGATACCTGTGGTTCTCAGCCAGGTGCTACGCAACAGCCACCCGCAGATTCTCACGGTATTCCGGCGCTCGATGGTAAAAATTACCTGACCAGCGAAGTGGAAAAAGCTTTTGAGCAGTTGGGTGTTCCCGTACGTGAAGGGAAAGAAGTGGCCGTCGATGCAATTTTCGACTCCGTTTCTGTTTCCACGACGTATCGTGAAAAGCTGGCTGAATCTGGCGTCATTTTCTGCTCATTCGGCGAAGCCATTCACGAATACCCGGATCTGGTTCGCAAATACCTCGGTACCGTAGTACCCGCGCAGGATAACTTCTTTGCTGCGCTGAACGCTGCGGTCGCCTCTGACGGCACTTTTGTTTATGTACCAAAAGGTGTGCGTTGTCCGATGGAACTGTCGACCTATTTCCGTATCAACGCGGCGAAAACCGGTCAGTTCGAACGTACTATTCTGATTGCCGATGAAGGTAGCTATGTCAGTTACATCGAAGGTTGTTCAGCACCGGTACGCGATACCTATCAGCTGCACGCGGCCGTCGTTGAAGTCATTCTGCATAAAGACGCTGAAGTGAAATACTCCACCGTACAGAACTGGTTCTCCGGCAGCAAAGACAGCAGCGGCGGGATCCTCAACTTCGTGACCAAACGCGCATTGTGTGAAGGCGCAGGGTCGAAGATGTCCTGGACGCAGTCTGAAACGGGCTCTGCGATCACCTGGAAATACCCAAGCGTTATCCTTAAAGGCGATAACTCAATCGGCGAATTCTTCTCAGTTGCGCTGACCAGTGGCAAGCAGCAGGCAGATACCGGCACCAAGATGATCCACATTGGTAAAAATACTAAATCGACGATCATCTCCAAAGGGATCTCTGCAGGTCACAGCCAGAACAGCTACCGTGGTCTGGTGAAAATTCTGCCGGGTGCTGAAAATGCCCGTAACTTCACGCAGTGTGACTCAATGCTGATCGGTCCTGACAGCGCCGCGCATACATTCCCGTATGTCGAAGTGCGTAACAATACCGCGCAGCTGGAACACGAAGCGACGACGTCGAAAATTGGCGATGACCAGCTGTTCTACTGTCTGCAACGTGGTATCAGCGAAGATGACGCGATTTCCATGATTGTTAACGGTTTCTGTAAAGATGTCTTTTCCGAGCTGCCGCTGGAGTTTGCTGTCGAAGCACAGAAACTGCTGGCGATAAGCCTTGAACACAGCGTCGGGTAATATCGGCGTCTTTTCCTGCCGTCGCTGCGTGGTGTGACGCCGCGGCGGACAGGTTTGAGTTCAGCACAGTCAAAGCATAATCAGAATTATGAGCGCGCAGGCGCAAACTCAAGGATACGTATGTTAAGCATCAAGAATTTGAAGGTCCGTGTCGAAGAAAAGGAAATTCTTAAGGGACTTGATCTGGAGATCAAACCGGGAGAAGTACACGCCATCATGGGCCCGAACGGCTCAGGTAAAAGTACACTCTCCGCGACGCTGGCTGGCCGTGAAGATTACGAAGTGACTGATGGTTCCGTAATGTTCAATGGTAAAGATTTGCTGGATCTCGCGCCGGAAGACCGCGCGGGTGAAGGTGTGTTCATGGCGTTCCAATACCCGGTTGAAATCCCGGGTGTGACCAACCATTTCTTCCTGCAAACTTCGGTTAACGCGGTACGTAAATACCGTAATCTGCCTCCGATGGACCGCTTTGACTTCGCGGATTTCATTGAAGAGAAGATTGCCATGTTGAAAATGCCTGCGGATCTGCTGACCCGTTCCGTCAACGTCGGTTTCTCCGGCGGTGAGAAGAAGCGTAACGATATTCTGCAAATGGCAGCGCTTGAGCCAAGCCTGTGCATTCTTGATGAAACCGACTCTGGTCTGGACATCGATGCGCTGAAAATTGTGTCTAACGGCGTCAATGCGCTGCGCGATGGCAAACGTTCATTCGTGATTGTCACCCACTACCAACGCATCCTCGACTACATCAAGCCTGATTATGTGCACGTGCTGTATCAGGGACGTATTGTAAAATCTGGCGATTTCAGCCTGGTTAAACAGTTAGAGGAGCAGGGTTATGGCTGGCTTACCGACGAAGAGTAATGTACCTGCGGCGGGCAGTTCACATGCCATGCAGCAGCTTTACCGTCTTTTTGAAGGCCGCGGTGGTGAACAATCTGCTCACGCCCATGCACACTGGCAACAAGTACTACGCCTCGGTTTTCCGCATGCCAAACTGGAAGACTGGAAATATACACCGGTCTCTTCCCTGTTGGGCAATCAGTTCTTTGCACCTCAGCAGCAGGCGGTAACGGCTGAAACCGTGAAATCGCTGGCACTGCCGGTGGATTGCTACCGTTTAGTATTCGTCGATGGCCGTTTCGATGCGAGCCTGAGTGATGCTGAAACGGGCGCATTTGAGATCCAAAAACTGAATCCGGCGGCTCAGCAAACGCTGCCTGATCCGATTCAGTCTGAAGTCTTTTTACATCTGACTGAAAGTCTGGCGCAGGATCCATTATCTGTGCGTTTACCTGCGGGTAAGCAGGCGGATAAACCGCTGTATCTGTTACACATTAGCAGTGGTCGTGATCAGTCACGTGAAATGAATACCGTCCATCATCGCTATCACATGGCTATCGAAAGCGGTGCCAATGCTGAAGTGATTGAGCATTACCTGAGTCTTAACGATCACGGCCACTTTACCGGTGCGCGTATGACGGTAAATGTGGGCGACAATGCTGATTTCACGCATTACAAACTGGCATTTGAAAGCCAGGCGAGCTTCCACTTCTCGCATAATGATTTGGTTATCGGTCGTGATGCCCGTGTCGCGAGCCACAGTTTCCTGCTGGGCGCGGGTTTGACCCGTAATAACACCAGTGCGCAGCTGAACGGCGAGAACACCAATCTCAACATGAACAGCCTGGTTCTGCCGGTTGATACTGAGATTGCGGATACCCGCACGTATCTGGAACATAATAAAGGTTATTGCAACAGCAATCAGTTGCATAAAGTGATCGTTAACGATCGCGCGAAAGCCATCTTCAACGGCATGATCAAAGTGGCGAAGCATGCACTGAAAACCGACGGCAAGATGACCAACAACAACTTGTTGCTGGGCAAACACACTGAGGTCGATACTAAACCTCAGCTGGAGATTTATGCCGACGACGTGAAATGCAGCCACGGTGCGACGGTCGGTCGTATCGACGACGAACAGCTTTTCTATCTGCGTACCCGTGGTATTAGCGGTCAGGATGCACAGCAAATGATCATCTTTGCATTTGCTGCGGAACTGACGGAAGCCATCGAGAATGAAACCCTGCGTGACGTGGTGATTGCCCGTATTGCGGGTCGACTCAATCGAGGTAAGTAATGACTTTTCCACTGGAAAGAGTACGTAGCGATTTCCCTGTGCTGAGCCGTGAAGTTAACGGCCAGCCGCTGGCATATCTTGACAGCGCAGCCAGCGCACAGAAACCGCGTCAGGTTATTCAACGTGAAATGTCTTTCTTCGAACAAGGTTATGCTGCGGTTCACCGTGGCATTCATACCATGAGCGCAGAAGCGACTGAGCAGATGGAAAACGTTCGCACTCAGGCCGCTCATTTCATGAATGCGGCCTCTGCGGAAGAAATTGTTTTCGTCAAAGGTTCCACGGAGGCCATTAACCTCGTCGCCAATACTTTTGGCCGTGTTCTTTTGCAGCCGGGCGATCGTATTATTCTGACCGAAATGGAACATCACGCCAATATCGTGCCTTGGCAGATGCTGGCGAAAGAGCGCAGTCTGCATATCGACGTCTGGCATCTCACGCCGGAAGGTGAGCTTGATCTCTCACAGCTTGACGCGCTTATCACCCCTCGTACGAAACTGCTGACGCTGGCGCATGTTTCGAACGTGCTGGGTACCGTGAATCCGCTGGAAAAAATCATTCCTCAGGCCAAAGCTGCCGGTCTGACCGTACTGGTAGATGGCGCGCAGGCAGTGATGCATTACGCCGTGGACGTCCAGGCGCTGGGTTGCGATTTCTATGTCTGGTCAGGCCATAAACTGTACGGGCCAACCGGCATCGGTATTCTGTACGGCCGTAAAGAATTGCTCGATCAGATGCCACCATGGGAAGGCGGCGGATCTATGATCAAACACGTCAGTCTGACCGAAGGTACCACCTTCGCAGCAGCACCCTGGCGTTTTGAAGCCGGTACGCCAAATACCGGTGGCATCATGGGTCTGGGCGCAGCCATGGAGTATGTGACGGAATTGGGTCTGGAAAATATCCATGCCTACGAAAATGAACTGATGGCCTATGCGCTGGAACAAATGGCGAAGGTACCGGATATTCAGATTTACGGTCCGGCCAGCCGTTCAGGCGTTATTGCATTTAATCTGGGCAAACACCATGCTTACGATGTGGGCAGTTTCCTCGATCAATACGGTATTGCCATCCGTACCGGTCACCACTGTGCGATGCCATTAATGTCTTTCTACGGTGTTCCGGCGATGTGCCGTGCGTCGCTTGCGATGTACAATACTCACGAAGAAGTCGACCGTCTGGTCGCAGGACTGCAACGTATTCACCGGTTGTTGGGTTAAGCCCGGCAACCCCGCTCAGGATGTTGTTATGGCTTTGCCAGATAAAAATAAGTTAGTCAGAAATTTTTCCCGCTGTCCGAACTGGGAAGAAAAGTATCTGTATGTCATTGAGCTCGGCGGCCAGTTACCAGCTCTGCCGGAGGAATATCGTCAGGATAAAAACCTGATTTCTGGTTGTCAGAGTCAGGTGTGGATTGTAATGCGCACGGATGAAACCGGCGCACTGACTTTCGAAGGCGACAGCGATGCGGCCATTGTAAAAGGTTTGGTGGCCATCGTGTTCAGTCTCTATCAGGGGCTGACGCCGCGTGATGTGGTAGAGCTGGATGTGCGTCCGTTCTTCACCGAACTGGAACTCAGCCAGCATCTGACGCCTTCACGCTCGCAGGGGCTGGAAGCAATGATCCGGTCCATCCGCGCGAATGCTGCGGCGCTTGCTTAACCACTGACTGACCGCTTTGCTCATTAGGAATCGTCTGCTAATGAGCAAAGCCTTTTTTGATTTTCCCCTCGCTTCATTCCGTTTTACTTCTGATTTTTCATCTGTTTAAAATTCGCTTTTGCCACGTTTAACGCCTGCCGTACGATAAGGTAACTTTCTGATTTTCTGCGGTTTGATTGCTCTGAAATTCTGCGCTGCTAGTATTAACAAACAAGATAATTGTCTGGCCTCAGATTGTCTGAGTTCAGGCCAAAAAAGGACTGAGTATGAGACGCGCATTACCCCTTCTGGCGATGTTAGTTGGCACAATGATGGCAACGCACTCCCTGACCGCAAGTGCAGCAGAATATCCTCTGCCGCCGGATAATAGCCGCCTGATTGGCGAAAACACGACTTATGTGGTGCCAAACGACGGTCAGCCGCTTGAAGCCGTAGCCGCCAAATATCAAATTGGCCTGATTGCTATGCTGGAAGCTAACCCGGGAACCGATCCTTATTTACCGAAAGCCGGCACCGTGCTGACAATCCCTTCGCAAATGCTGTTACCTGACACTAAGCGTGAAGGTATTGTGGTCAACCTCGCGGAATTGCGTTTGTACTACTATCCAAAAGGCGAAGATAAAGTCGTCGTCTATCCTATTGGTATCGGCCAGCTGGGTCGTAACACCCCAGAGATGGTCACGTCTGTAAGCCAGAAAATCCCCAATCCGACCTGGACGCCTACAGCCAATATTCGTAAAGCTTACCTGAAAGACGGCATTAAGCTGCCTGGCATGGTACCAGCCGGGCCGGAAAACCCGATGGGGCTGTTTGCCATGCGTTTGTCAGCAGGGACAGGGCAGTACCTGATCCACGGGACAAACGCTAACTTTGGTATCGGGATGCGCGTGAGCTCCGGTTGTATCCGTTTGCGCCCTGATGACATCGAGGCGTTGTTTAACAGCGTGCCTAAAGGGACACGTGTACAAATCGTCAATCAGCCGATTAAATATGACATTGAACCCGATGGTAAACGCTATATCGAAGTTCATCAGCCACTGTCGCACACCGAAAAAGATGATCCGCAGACCAAGCCGATTGCTCTGACTGCGGCAATGAAGAAATTCATCAAGCATGACGACACGAATACCGAGGTGGTAAAAGAAGCCATCAAGCGGCGTTCAGGTATGCCTGTGGTCGTAAGCGTCGGTGATAAAGCAACGGGGACGCCTCCGGCTGTCAACGAACCGCAGACCGCAGCAGCCACACAACCAGCAGTGAATACCGCAAGTACGCAATAAAGGTTACAGAAACCATTCAGAAGCGTTTTCTCTCAAAGGAGCCATCATGGCTCCTTTTTTATGGCCAAAGCTCTGGCGAGAGACGGAGAGTGCTTTTAGGGGGGGATCACGAAAAGGTTATGTAGAAACAAATCAGAAAGAAGCGGGGATGAATGACATAAATGCGGGGGGAGGATGACAGGTAAAAAAAATGGCGCACTGAGTGCGCCATTGAACTAGAGAAGTAAATATTACTTCTTGTAAGCGTGAGCTTGGTTGTCAAGACGTTGGTTAGCACGTGCTGCGTCGTCTTTAGCTGCCTGAACGTCAGAACGCATTGCGTTCACGTCGTTGCTCAGTTGGTCAACTTTAGAGTTCAGAGTAGAAACGTCTGAAGACAGTTGATCGATTTTAGCGTTGCTTGAACAACCAGCCAGCATAGTTGAAGCCAGGATTACAGCGCCCAGTACCAGTTTAGTGCGATTCATTATAAAACCCTCTAGATTAAGTTAATCTCCATGTAGCGTTACAAGTATTACACAAACTATTTTCTAATGAGAATAATTTTTTGTCGGTAAACGCTATATTTTGATCGTTAGCTCAAAGAAGCATCTTTTTTTACGAAAAAGTTAAAAATTGCTGGGAAAACAGCTGTATTCCATGGGACTTATCCCAATCTCACGCATTCTGTTTTCTGCACTTTTTAAGAAAAAAGAGGCTTTTCGAAAAATAAACGCCGCAGTATGCAGCGTTTATTCATGCTCTGGGTCACGTTTTTAATTAAACAACGTGCACCGAAGAAGTATTGGTAGTGCCGCTCTGAACCAGTGCGCCAGAAACCATCACTACGATATCACCTTTTTGCGCTAAACCGCTTTCAATCGCCGCTTCTTTACCAATGCGATAGAAATCATCAGTAGAGGCAATTTCTTTCACCAGTTGAGTCACAACGCCTTTGGTCAGGATTAACTGACGTGCAGTGATTTCGTTAGTGGTCAGAGCCAGGATAGTCGCGTGCGGGAAGTATTTACGCACAGCTTTAGCAGATTTACCACCGCTGGTTGCAACAACGATCAACGGAGCATCCAGTTTTTCGGCTGTTTCTACTGCGCCACGGCAGACTGCTTCAGTAATACGCAGTTTGCGGTTGTCATTCTGACCATCGATGCGGCTTTGCATAACGCGGTCGGTACGGGCACAAATGGTGGCCATGATCGTCACCGCTTCCAGCGGGTATTTACCTTTAGCACTTTCGCCAGACAGCATCACGGCATCTGTACCGTCGATGATGGCGTTAGCGACGTCACCAGCTTCTGCGCGGGTAGGGCGCGGGTTTTTGATCATGGAATCGAGCATTTGCGTTGCGGTGATCACCACTTTGCGTGCACGGTTACATTTTTCGATCATCATCTTCTGCGCGAAGATAACTTCTTCAACCGGGATTTCAACGCCGAGGTCACCACGGGCAACCATGATGCCGTCTGAAGCTTCGAGGATTTCGTCGAAGTTGTTCAGGCCTTCCTGGTTTTCAATTTTGGAGATGATCTGGATGTGCTCGCCACCATGGATTTTCAGGTGTTCGCGGATTTCCAGAACGTCAGAACGTTTACGGATAAAGGAGGCCGCAACGAAGTCAACGCCTTGCTCACAACCGAAGATCAGGTCACGTTTATCTTTCTCAGCCAGTGCTGGCAATGCGATAGAAACGCCAGGCAGGTTAACGCCTTTGTTTTCGCCCAGATCACCGTTGTTCAGAACTTTACAGGTCACTTCGGTTTCGGTGACGTTAGTCACTTCCATGCCGATCAGGCCATCGTCCACCAGAATGGTGTTACCGATTTTCAGGTCTGCAGCAAAGCCAGCGTAGGTCACAGCAACACGTTCAGTATTACCAATCACGCTCTGGTCGGTGGTGAAAGTGTAGGTCTGGCCCGCAACCAGCGCAGCATCTTTGCCGCCTTCCAGTTTCATGGTGCGGATTTCAGGACCTTTGGTGTCCAGCAGGATAGCTGCTTTGTGGCCAGTCGCAGCCATCACGTTGCGGATGTTCTTAATGCGTTGACCGTGCTCTTCGTAATCACCGTGAGAGAAGTTCAGACGCATTACGTTCATGCCTGCATCAAGCAGTTTGGTTAGCATTTCTTCGGATTCAGTTTTTGGTCCGATGGTACAAACAATTTTGGTCTTTTTCATGACGATTTTATCTACAAGTTGTGATGGATTGGAAACGTGTTTGCCTGACAGCATGGCTGCCCGCACGAAATTGAAGTCTTGCCTGGTTGATCAAATCATTACTAAGCGTAGAAGACTGTGAAAGGAATGGTGTAGTTAGTTCAGCCAAAGCATAGCGATTAGTGCGATTTAAGATCGCTACGGGAGTGGTCACGCTTATATAAGTGCGATATCGACAGATCAAGGGGCTGAAACCATTCAATCGAAGAGACGATGCGTATTATAGAGGGGAACGAGGTGGGAAACCAAATAAAAAACGTGATAATGCGCAAGCTTAGGG
The DNA here is from genome assembly GCF_965118895.1 of Rahnella inusitata. GTDB lineage: Bacteria > Pseudomonadota > Gammaproteobacteria > Enterobacterales > Enterobacteriaceae > Rahnella > Rahnella inusitata_A. The sequence goes on along the minus strand of NZ_CBCPJJ010000011.1, from coordinate 76,285 downwards.
CAGATGACTGAGCGTTGTTGCGCAAATATCCAAAGCGGGCAGCGGGGAAATCACTGGCATAACAGTTTCGTTACGTGACTTTCGAAAATGCTACAAAGACGAAATAAGCCAATAAAAAGGCTAAGGGTGTACTGAGTCTGTTGGTAAAACGCAGCAGGGAACAGTTGTAAAAAACACTGCGGAATAAAGGTGTTTAAATCAGAAAAGTACATCAGAGGAAAGGCGAGATATTAAGAAGAGTTGCTGGTGCGTCCGAGTGGACTCGAACCACCGACCCCCACCATGTCAAGGTGGTGCTCTAACCAACTGAGCTACGGACGCACATTATGCAACGGTACAGCAAAGAAATTGGTGCGTCCGAGTGGACTCGAACCACCGACCCCCACCATGTCAAGGTGGTGCTCTAACCAACTGAGCTACGGACGCATCGTTTTCTTTCTTGTCAGCCAGTGTTGGCGACGGGGACGAATATTAACGACGTCTCTGAAGGCTGGCAAGGGAAAAAAGACATTTTTCTTACATATTGTTCGCGACTGACGAGCTTATGCGCATTGCGTTGTTTTTTTAGACATAACCGCCGTCATTGGGGAGAAAAGGCCACGCGCGATGAATCATTCATCGCGCGTGGCCGGTAAAACTATCGGCCAGCTTTAAAACTATCGGCCAGCTTTTTGCAAAATCGTGAATGAAGGCTGCTTCTGTAGCCAGCGCATACGGAACGTCATCATCACGGCGGCAAACGTCAGCCCCAGAATGAATCCGCACCAGAAGCCGCTCGGCCCCATCCTTGGCACAAGGAAATCGGTCAGCCCGAGCATGTATCCGACCGGCAATCCCAGCACCCAGTAGGCGACAAACGTAATATAGAAGATAGAACGCGTATCTTTATAGCCGCGAAGAATGCCGCTGCCGATGACCTGAACTGCATCTGAAATCTGGAACAAAGCCGCGAATATCAGAAGATGGGAAGCCAGCATCACGACTTCAGGGCTGTCGTTATAGAGTGCGGCAATATGTTCACGAAAGAGAATAGCCGTCGAAGCCGTACAACATGCCATGAGAATTCCGGTGAAGATACTGGTATATGCTGCCACTTTGGCACCGTCCACCGATGATTTCCCCAATTGCGAACCGACGCGGATCGTCGCGGCCACGCCGAGCGACAGTGGGACTACAAACATCAGAGAGCCCACGTTCAGTGCAATCTGGTGGCTGGCCACTGCCACAATCCCCAGTGGTGAAACCAGCAGCGCGACGATGGCAAACAATGTCACTTCAAAGAACAACGCCAGCGCAATTGGCATACCGAGCTGAGTCAGGCGGCGTAATGTTGGCCAGTCGGGTTTGGCGAAGCGCGTTGCTGGAATGATATCGCGCATCGTGTAATTACGACGTACGTAAAAGCGCATCATAAAGAACATAACCCAATACACTGTGCCCGTTGCGACACCACAACCGACACCGCCAAGCGCGGGCGCACCGAACTTACCGTAAATAAAAATGTAGTTCACAGGTATGTTCACCAGCAGGCCGATGAAACCAAAGACCATGCCTGGCTTCGTTTTCGACAAGCCTTCACACTGATCGCGCAGCACCTGGAAGAATAAATAGCCCGGCGCGCCCCACATAATTGCGCGTAAATAGCCGACTGCTTTTTCTTTCAGTTGCGGATCGATGTTATGCATCAGGCCGATAATCTGATCACAGTGATACAGGACGGCGATGATCAACACGGAAACCCCTGAGGCCAGCCAGAACCCTTGTTGTACCTGATGACCGATTTTATCCCGGCGGCCTGCACCATTGAGATGCGCAATCGTCGGGGTCAGCGACAGTAATAAGCCGTGTCCGAATAAAATAGCCGGTAACCAGATGGAGGTCCCGACGGCGACGGCGGCCATGTCCGTTGCACTGACGGAGCCGGCCATTATCGTGTCCACCACGCCCATTGACGTCTGGGCTATTTGCGCGAGGATGACCGGGATGGCAAGCGCTAATAAGACTCGCGCTTCTGCAAGGTACTTCTGCACAGATACACCTTTATTCTTGATTATATTGGATGAAAAAACGCCACGTCAGGTGGCATTAAAGACGAGAGAATAGCCCGAAGATTGTACCGCTTCCTTTTTTTTAAGCAAACGATGCTGTTAATGGCCGGTTAAATAATGTTATCCGATCAGGCAGTGCTATTTGTGCCGTGCAGATTTGGCTTTCAATTAAATCTGCGGCAAACTGACGTCAGCGTTGTCTTAATACAACAGAATTCAGCATTGAGGAAAGGGCTATGTTTACCGGAATTGTTCAGGGAACCGGAACGGTAGTGTCGATTGACGAAAAACCGAATTTCCGTACCCATATTGTTCGCATGCCAGAGGATATGCTGGATAACCTCCAGCTCGGTGCGTCTGTATCGCACAATGGCTGCTGCCTGACGGTAACGGAGGTGCAGGGCGACCTGGTCAGCTTTGACCTGATGAAAGAAACGCTCCGTCTGACCAATCTCGGCGATTTAAACGTCGGCGATCAGGTCAATCTTGAACGCGCTGCGCGATTTAATGATGAGATCGGCGGCCATTTAATGTCGGGCCATATTATCTGTACCGCAGAAGTCGCCAAAATTCTGACATCAGAAAATAATCGTCAAATCTGGTTCCGGATGCCTCATGAAGATTTGATGAAATATGTATTACACAAAGGTTATATCGGCATCGACGGTATTAGTCTGACCATCGGCGAAGTGACCCGCACCCGTTTCTGCGTGCATTTAATTCCTGAAACGCTACAGCGCACGACATTAGGCACTAAGCGTCTGGGGGATAAAATTAATATCGAAATTGATCCGCAAACTCAGGCGATTGTCGATACGGTAGAGCGTGTATTAGAAAGCCGTGAAGCGGCGATTGCCACTGCAAAGGCGATGATCGAAAAAGCGGAATAAACCCTTTTCGCCGTTGTTAAGATATAGAAAAACCGGACACAACACGCTGTCCGGTTTTTTTATGCGTGATTTTTGCCGTGATTAACGCGGAACGCGAAGACCGCCGTCTACACCCTGCGGGCTGAAGACGACCTGCCACAACTGAATGTCGCGCGCGCGGAAAGCACCGGCGCAGGCATTAAGATAATAGGTGAACATCCGGTGGAAACGGTCACCATAGCGCTCGGCCAGTTGCGGCCAGTGCAGCTGGAAGCGTTCGTGCCACGCCATCAGTGTGCGGTCATAATCGGCACCGATATTGTGCCAGTCTTCCATTACAAAATGGGATTCACTGGTGTGCGCAATCTGTTGAATAGAAGGCAGACAGCCGTTGGGAAAGATATATTTATCAATCCACGGATCCACGCTCAGATCGGTCTTATTTGAGCCGATGGTGTGCAGCAGGAAAATACCGTCCGGTTTGATATTGCGTTTCGCCACGTTGAAATAGGTCTGGTAGTTCTTAGGGCCCACGTGCTCAAACATCCCGACGGAAACAACGCGGTCAAACTGATCGTTTAAATCACGATAATCCTGCAAAAGAATGGTGACATCCAGCCCTTCACACCTATCCTGTGCCAGTTTTTGTTGTTCGGCCGAAATCGTCACGCCCACCACGCTGACGCCATAATGGCGCGCCGCATACTCAGATAATCCGCCCCAGCCGCATCCAATATCCAGCAGACGCAGGCCCGGTTTTAATTGCAGCTTATCGCAGATCATTTTGAGTTTAGCTTCCTGCGCTTCTTCGAGGGTAGTGGCTTCTTTCCAGTAGCCGCAGGAATATTGCATATAAGGGTCGAGCATGAGTGTGAATAAATCATTGCCCAGATCGTAGTGCTCTTTACCCACAATCCACGCGCGCTTGCGTGATTGCAAATTCAGAATACGTGCTGCTGCGATGCGAAGTGTGTCTTTAAAATGGCGGGGAAGTTTATCTTCTAAACCGGCTCGCAGAACGCGCTGAAAAAAGATATCCAGACGTTCACATTCCCACCAGCCGTCCATATAGCTTTCACCCAAACCCAGCGAACCTTCCTGCAAAACACGCTTAAAGAAGTCAGTGTTTTTTACTTTAAGGTCAAAAGGGCGACTGCCATTAATCTGGATGTCCGCGGAAGATAACATTTCGCTGACGATTCGATACCACTGATTATCCTGAATGCTTTGATCTTCTATACACGATGAACTCATAGCTTCTCCATCACTTTCTCTTCTGACTTATTAACCTGCCGGGAAAAGCAAAGGCTATTTGCAGGTCTTTATGAGAACAGACGACTCAGCGCCTCGTCCGATATTCGACACCAACAGAGGAAATTTAGAAGAACACCCACAAGCCAAAAGGGTTGCAGGTCAATCATCCTTGAAATAATAGTGTGACGCACTCCGCGTGGCACACAAAAGCTTGTAATAAAAGTATTGTAAAAGTGTTATTTTTAGAGGTTTTATTGAGTATAGGCTCGACCGCATGCATTCTCAATAGTTAATCGCGTTGGATGTTAATGACCTTTAAGTGATTGTAACTAAAGGTCATTATCGCGATCGGTGAGTATGCTATGCTTTGGCTTCCTGCGAGGTCTCTTCCACTGCTTCCTGCTGTTTCACCTGCCGTTGTGACAGCCAGCGACCCAAAACTACCAACACTATTGTAGACAGCATGGTGGTAACTGTCGCCATCAGCGGTTGCGCAATAAATGCGGAAACCGACAGACTGGCGAGAAAACACAAGCCTAACTGAAGCGTATTTTGCAACGCGGCAGCTTTGCCTGTATTAGCAGGAAATGGCATTAATGCATTTGCGACAACAATTGGATAGATTGCGCCATTAACCAAAGCCATGAGACAGAAGGGAATCAACAAGCTCACCAACCCGGCATCGGTGAACATCGCGATAACGAAAAGCCAAACCACGCTCAGGCAGTATCCCGCCAATAACCATGGCAGAATTTTATTCCCATCCAGTTTACTGATCAGCATCCGGCAACCAAAACCACCCAGCAAGAAGGCGATCGTTTGAGGTACGTAACTCAGGCCGATGACCGCTGGTGAGTAACCCATATCGCTTAAAATAAACGGAGAGCCGGTCAGCCAGGCGAAGAAACCGGCAGAGCAGGCGGCATAAATCATCACGTTGCCGGTAAAAACGCGGGATTTCAGTAAGGTACCGAAACCGGCTTTGCTTTCAGGCGGATGCTCAGCGGGCTGGTTTTCACGCAAAGTGAGCGTAGTGATGACAAGAAGCACCGCAACCACCGTCAGCAGGGCGAAAATGGCTTCCCAGTCAAAATGATTCAGTACCCATGCACCCAGCAGCGGGGCCAGCGCAGGGGAAAGTGCCACCAGCGGCATGATACTGGCGAACGTTTTCTTCGCCACGTCCGCAGAGAAACGGTCAACAACGATCGCCTGCCAGGTGACAGCGGCGGCACAAACTCCCATCGCCTGTAAGAAACGCAGCGCCAGAAGCGCTCGGACATTTTCCACCCACAAAATACCAAGACAGCCGATGGCAAACAGCGTCAGGCCAATCAACAGCACCGGTTTACGCCCTATACGATCGGAGAGCGGCCCCCAGAGCAGTTGTCCGACAGCGAAACCGCCAAGGAAGATACTCAGGCTGGCGCTGATCATGCCCGGACTGGTCATCAGGCTGGTTTGCATTGCGCTAAACGCAGGCAAATACATATCGGTGGCTAAAAAGCCGAGCATGCTCAATCCAGCGAGATAGAGCATAAATCCAAAGGAGGGTTTCATTTTTGTCTCATTAATGTGTTTATTGCAGATGATTTGGCGCAGAAATAGGTTCGGATGCGGAGTTTAACGCTTTGATAACAGTCTTGTGAAACGCTAATATTTGCAGTCTGCTATCAAAAAAATTGAAGGCTAACTGATGTGGTCCGAATATGCACTTGACGTTGTGGATGCAGTAGCACGAACCGGCAGTTTCAGCGCCGCGGCGCAAGATCTTCACCGCGTGCCTTCTGCTATCAGCTACACTGTCCGTCAGCTCGAGCAATGGCTGGCCGTTCCGCTGTTTGAACGGCGGCATCGGGATGTGGTGCTGACTCCTGCAGGGAAGGTTTTTGTTGATGAAGCGCGGATTCTGACAAAAAAAATGATAGCCACGCGGCGTCAATGTCAGCAGGTTGCCAACGGCTGGCGCGGCGAACTGCGTGTGGCGGTGGACAGGATTGTTAAACCGGCCAGAACTCGCCGTCTGGTATTAGATTTTTACCGGCATTTCCCTGATACCGAACTGATTATCCATTCTGAAGTGTTTAATGGCGTCTGGGATGCGCTTGTGGATGGCCGTGCGGACGTCGCTATCGGTGCAACGCGCGCCGTTCCGGTTGGCGGGCGTTTTAGTTTCCGCGATATGGGGTTTATGGACTGGCACTGTGTGGTCAGTCCGCAGCATCCGCTGGCGCAACATACCGGTGCGCTAAATGACGAACAGCTGCGCCCTTATCCGGCGCTGTGTCTGGAGGATACCTCGCGGACTTTACCCAAGCGCGATACCTGGACGCTGGATAACCAACGGCGTCTGGTGGTGCCTGACTGGACCTGTGCGCTGGAGTGTCTGACTGAGGGGTTATGCGTGGGTATGATGCCGGTTCATCGCGTTATGCCGTGGATTGAACAACAAAAATTGCAGATTCTCACGCTGGAGAACAGATTCCCGGACAGCCCGTGCTGCCTGACGTGGGATCAAAGTAACGCGTCGCCATCGCTGGCCTGGTTGCTGGAATATATGGGCGATACACAAACGATGAACAGCGAATGGCTGCGCGATTAGAAAATAAAACTCCATCTCTTTACGGGATGGAGTTTTACTTACTTGGTGAATGTTCTATTAGAACGTCACTCTGATACCCGCATTGCCTTGCCACGAATTAATGCCTTCATCATCGCTGCTCAGACGCTGCTGATACTGGAAATATCCTGGATCATCATTTCTGGCAATAAATTTATAGCTGTAAGCGTATTTGGCGCCATTGCCGAACTTGCTCGATGTGAACTTGGTATTGTGCGCAACGCTGACGATATAGGACGGCGCTACGAGTGTTCCCGTGGCGTAATCATCCGTAGAACTTAAATCAGGTATTGGGAAATTCAATATGTCCGCAGATGTTCCATCCAGTTTAAATACTTCTATATTTTCTGCTCCGGGGGTATATTTACCCTTGTTTTCAGCGAAGTCCCGGTAGTCTTGTACCGAGACATCGTCACGCATTATTCCTGCATGAGTATTGAAAATAGCGCAAGAGATCAGTGTTGCCAGTAAACTTGGCTTCCATTCCATTAAATTTCCCTACTTCCTTTTAAAAGACGCAAGATATTAATTGAACCTTATTGGGAAGTGAAGTTATGATTGTTAGGGCCTGTTTAGGCGGGTGATATATAATACCTATTCATTTGAAATGTATAATGAAACATCACCTCAAAATGTTTTTATATCATTTATGTTTTACAAATAACTCACGGGTATAATATTATGGTTGATTATCAATTGCAGTGAATTAATGCGCATGGCAAATGAATTCATATAATAATTAAAAAGGGAAAACCTGATTTTCCTTAAACAATATTCACTTTAAATTAACGTGATTCACTTTAAATTAACGTGCTCGTAGCGGAAAAACGCCTGCAAGTGCAGGCGCAATAAGGTATTAACATCAGTTATTACAGGCAAATATTAACGGCGATAGTCACGGTACGGCCCGTCAGCCACCGAGCGGCGTTCTACCAGTTTCGGATGTACCTCGATGGTCTGCGATTCTTCACGCTTACTGACGATGCGATCCAGCAACATCGTGAAGGCCATTTCGCCCAGGCGCTCTTTCGGCTGATGCACCGTTGTCAGCGCAGGTGAGAAGTAACGGGCATTGCGAACGTTATCATATCCGATAACGGAAATGTCTTGAGGAACGCGCAAACCAAACTCATCGGCTGCACAAATCGCGCCCATCGCCATGACGTCGCCGCCACAGAAAACGGCGGTCGGGCGTTGTTTTTGCATCAGGATTTTCTGCATCGCCTGGTAACCTGACTCTGGTTCGAAATCACCCTGAACTACCCATTCTTCACGCAAAGGAATATTGGCTTCCGTCAGCGCTTTCACAAAACCCTGAAAGCGGCCACCGCCGGTGTTACGCGCCAGCTGCCCTGGGATCACGCCGATATCGCGATGACCACGTTCAATCAGATAGCGTCCGGCCATGTAACCACCTTCAAACGCATTATCGATAATGCTGTCGGTGAAGTTTTTACGCGCTTCGCCCCAGTCCATGACGACCATTGGGATTGACCGGTATTCTTCCAGCATGTTCAGCAGTTCATCAGGATATTCCGCACACATCACCAGCAAACCATCGACACGTTTTTGTGCCAGCATCGCCAGATATGCCTGTTGCTTATCCAGATTGTTGTGTGAATTACACAAAATCAACGTATAGCCTTTGGAGAAGCAACTGTTTTCCACGGCTTCAATCACTTCTGCAAAATAGGGCGCTTCGCTCGAGGTCGCCAGCAGGCCGATCGTTTTAGTGTTATTGACCTTCAGGCTGCGTGCGACGGCGCTTGGCGAGTAGTGCAAGTCTTTGATGGCCAGCAGAACCGCGGCTTTAGTGTCTTCGGCGACGAAACGTGTTTTATTGATGACGTGCGACACGGTTGTGGTGGAAACGCCAGCGCGCTTTGCGACATCTTTAATCGTTGCCATGTAAGGAATGACTCCTGAACTCACGTGTTTCAGCACGTTAGCATTATGTTAATCGTTTGCTTGCGTGGATTTCACTGCGAGCTAATAAAAAGGCAGTGAAATCGTTGGGTGAGTTCGTCAGAGTGAGGCGTAAAGCGCCCTCGGGAGAAATCGACCGGCACACAGGCGTGGTAACCGACAATTTTCTCTTATATTGCAGGAAAGTGGAAGTGTTATTGTAGGTTATCGGGCATGAATCAACGCGGGATTTTAGACGTGAAGTATGAGAAAATGCGTTGGCACACATTTAGTGTGGCTAAATGAAGCGCCACAATTGATCTGTAAGGGGGTTTTATGGACCGCAATCTAAAATTGTCATTAATCACCACGGTTTGCGCTTTGCTTGTGATTGTCGCTTTCAGCTTCACCGCAGTGATGAACTAAAAGACGCGCAAGTCAGGCAATAAAAAGGGCGATTACCTGTTACAGGAATCGCCCTTTTCAATTTTACGCAGTGACCTTTAGCGCCGATACTCTTTCCTGCAGAAACGCTTCGTTAAATGCTATTCAATGGCTGATTAGCGAAACTTCAGACTTAACGAACTGTTTATTATCGGATCGTTTTCGGGGTCATTACCCGACGTGCGCCTACGTAATGGTCTTGCCAGTAATCATCGCCCAGAGAGGTGATTTTGATGTCTTCACCGGTACGCGGAGACTGAATAAATTTGCCGTTGCCGACGTAAACCCCGACATGGTCCGCGGCTCCGCGGTTATTGATTCTAAAGAACACCAGATCGCCCGATTCCAGCTCGCCGCGTTTTACCGGCGCTGCGTCGCGCAGGTGGTACATTTCGTTGGCCGTGCGCGGCATCTTAATGCGAATCAAATCTTTGTACGCGTAATAAACTAAACCACTGCAATCGAATCCGGTATTAGGTGAGGTACCACCCCAGCGATAAGGCTTGCCAACCTGATGCATCAGCTTTGTCATCGCTGTTTGCTGCGCATGTTGATAACGTTTCTTATGCGTCGCACTTAATGTAATCGGCTTACTGTCTTCTTCAACTAACTTTTTACCTTTGCGGTGTCGACCATAAGGTTCTTTCCTGCTGGCCTTCGTCGTGGTGTTTTTTGCCAGAGCCCGGGTTTTAGATTTCTTATCGGCTTTGCTTTCGGCCCGCGTGGTCTTGAGTGTTTTTTCTTTTTTGCTCTCAGCCTGGGTTGCGGCCCGTGTCGTTTTTAGGGTTTTTTCTGAAGAGGTTTTTCGCTTCACCAACTCTGTGCTTTTGACTCTTTTCTTCGCATTCTTTTCGTGGCTCTGTTGTTCTTTAACCGGTGCCACTTTAGTTTTTTTAGTGGTTTTGGCCGCTACCGTTTTTCGCTTTCGGCGTTCTTCAGGGGTGACCTGATTAACGTGACTCTTTTTCTGATCGGCCGTAACGCGGGTCTGCGGTGAGGCCTGGGCTATATTCAAAAATAGCTGGGTAAAGAGCAGCACAAAAAGCGTGAACAGTAAGCGCATAGCTTCGTTACCATGAGTGGTTAGGTTAAACATCAGAGATGTCAGAGTATTGCCTAAAAGAACCAGACAAAACAGCACGAATTGCCTCGATTCTAGATCATATTGTGAGAAAAAGTTAATAGCTTTTTTTATGCTGAAATAAACGCCATTTTTAGTTAAAAAAATGACCACTTTTCAGTATGTTAATATTTGAGTGAAACCATGGTGAATTGCAAATCCGGTGTTAACCCGGCCGGCAAAAATGTTATTCTCCATGAATCTTTTATTTTGTGAGCCCTAACGCAGGCACCAAAAATAGTGAAATAAAATGCCAGTATTGAGAAAGACCCTGCAAAAAATGGCGTTTTTATCTGACTGCTGCCATCGTTACAATAGAGGGTAGTGTGATTCAGCACCGTTTTTGAGTGCTGCGCGTGAAGAGTAATGACCGTGACAGCCTGTACCGGCTTGAGGAAGCAAGAAATGACCACTCCAACTATTGAAAAAATTCAGAAGCAAGTTTCTGAAAACCCGATTCTGCTGTACATGAAAGGTTCTCCAAAACTGCCAAGCTGCGGTTTTTCTGCACAAGCTGTGCAGGCGTTGTCTGCCTGTGGCGAACGCTTCGCGTACGTTGATATCTTGCAGAACCCGGACATCCGCGCAGAAATGCCTAAGTTTGCCAACTGGCCAACGTTCCCACAACTGTGGGTGGATGGTGAACTGGTCGGCGGCTGCGACATCGTCATTGAGATGTATCAGCGCGGCGAACTGCAACAGCTGATCAAAGAAACGGCTGAGAAATATAAATCTTCTGAATCTGAAGAGTAATCAGCAGAAGTCATTGGCTGCCTGAGCGGTGGTGAATGAAAGTGAAAAGAGCGACATTGCGTCGCTCTTTTTGTTTTTATACTGGCTGGATTCGCACCGATTAAAACTGTTACTGCTGATTTTCTTCCGATGCGGTTTCATCTTCAAGCTCTTCGGCGTTCATCGCCAGGGGCCAGCCACCTAAACGTTTCCAGCGGTTCACCAGCTCACAGAACAGTTCTGCGGTGCGTTCGGTGTCATACAGGGCAGAATGCGCCTGACTGCTGTCGAAAACCATGCCCGCGCTGATACAGGCCTTTGCCAGCACGGTCTGCCCAAGAACCAGCCCGCTTAATGCGGCGGTATCAAACGTGGCAAAGGGATGGAACGGGTTACGTTTCAATCCGGCGCGTTCGGCAGCGGCCATCAGGAAGCTGTGATCGAAATTGGCGTTGTGCGCCACGATGATCGCCCGGTTGCAATTCTGCTCTTTCATCCCTTTACGGATGACTTTGAATATCTCATGCAGAGCATCGTATTCACTGACCGCACCGCGCAGCGGATTGGTTGGGTCAATCCCGTTAAAAGCCAGCGCCTCGGGCACCAGAATGGAGCCTTCAAACGGCTCAACGTGGAAATGTACGGTCTCGTCGCTTTCCAGCCAGCCGTCTTCATCCATTTTCAGCGTGATTGCCGCAATTTCCAGCAGCGCATCAGTTTTGGCGTTAAATCCGGCAGTTTCTACGTCGATCACTACGGGATAAAAACCACGGAAACGGCCTTTCAGCGCGTTAATGTCACTATTCTCGGCCATTAGTTTCTTATCTTCATCGAATTCAGCGCACATTATGACAAATTTTGCCGCCACTTGCAGGCGTGAGGTAAACATTCGGCAATAAAGCGGGCAATAAAAAGGGCGCTTTCGCGCCCTGAAGCCAGTTAGCAACGTATCAGTTGCCCAGACCCTGACCTGCATGTTTGGATTCGATCAGCTCGATTTTATAACCGTCTGGATCTTCCACAAACGCAATAATGGTGGAGCCGCCTTTAACCGGGCCCGCCTCACGGGTGACTTTGCCACCGGCGTTGCGGATGTCGTCGCAGGTTTGTGCCACGTTATCGACGCCTAATGCGATGTGACCGTAGGCAGTGCCGAGGTCATAGCTATCAACGCCCCAGTTGTAGGTCAGCTCAATGACTGCGCCTTCGCTTTCATCGGTGTAACCGACAAACGCCAGAGAATATTTGTATTCGGTATTTTCGCTGGTACGCAGCAAACGCATACCTAAAACGTCAGTGTAAAAGCTGATAGCACGTTGCAGATCGCCGACGCGAAGCATGGTATGGAGTAAACGCATAGGTTCCTCTTTTATTTGCAGGATGAGAATAATCAGGTTCAGCCTAACCGATAGAGGCGGTTTTGTCTGTAAAACACAGAACAGGTGTTGAAACTCTGAACAAAAAAAGGCGACCGGAGGGTATCGGTCGCCTGCTGATGGAGACTACTGGTTTAAACGGTTACAGCGTTGGGTAATCCGTATAACCCTGAGCGTCGCCGCCGTAGAAGGTTTCTGGTTTTGGTTCATTAAGCGGGGCATGAGATTTCAGACGCTCGACCAGATCCGGGTTTGCGATATAGCTGCGGCCAAAGGCAACGGCGTCGATATACCCTTTTTCGATCAGCTCTTCGCCTTTTTCCGCGGTGTAAGCACCGGCACCTACAATGACGCCCTGATAATGCGCACGGATCACTTCACGCAACTCTGTGGTGTATGGTTTGCCGCCGGCCCAGTCAGGTTCGGAAATATGCAGATAGGCCAGTTTGCGTTTGTTCAGTTCGTCCAGCAGATAGATGGCTGCCTGCACCTGATCTTCACCGTTATCCAGACCGTTGAACGGACCCAGTGGGGAAATGCGGATCCCCACGCGCTCTGCGCCGATTGCTTCAATCGCAGCATCAACCACTTCCAGCGTCAGGCGGGTACGGTTCTCGATGCTGCCGCCGTACTGGTCTTCACGCAAGTTAGAAGCCGGAGACATGAACTGGTGCAGCAGATAGCCGTGTGCCGCGTGCAGCTCAATGTAATCGAAACCGGCTTCTGCGGAATACGCGGCGGACTGACGGAAATCATTAATGATACCTGGGATCTCACTCAGTTCCAGCGCACGCGGCGTCGGGCAGTCGACGCGGATAGCGTTGCCTTGCTCATCACGCAGGCTGGTGCGGGTGTTTGGGTTTACAGCGGATGCTGAAACTGGCGTCTGGTTATCTGGCTGAACACTGTTGTGTGAGATGCGGCCGGTGTGCCACAGCTGAACGGCGATGTGCCCGTTTTTATCATGAACACCCGCAACGATTTTCTTCCACGCAGCAACCTGTTCCGGCGTGTGCAAACCCGGGGCGCCCGCGTAACCTTTGGCCTGGAAGGAAACTTGCGTCGCTTCTGTGATGATAAGGCCGGAACTGTGGCGCTGTGCGTAATACTCGCCCATCAGCGGCGTCGGGATATCACCCGGTTCAATGCTGCGCAGACGGGTCAGGGGAGCCATAAAGACGCGGTTCGGTAACGTGTTTTTACCGACAACAATCGGGGAGAAAAGCTTAGTCATTTCAGTAACTCCGAGGTTAATGGATCGATCGGTATGAGGTGAAGAAAAGTGCTCTGCATCATACGACCTTAGTTATATGGGTACTTTTTAACGTATCTGCCCCGTCTCTGACTACGCGCAAGGTGCCTTTTTATAAATCACCTTGCGGGATGGCGAGAAAACGTCTTGAATGAAAGCTCACCGTTAATTGCGGAGGGTATGTGGCTCAACAGCTCGAGTTCTTTGAAATCCCCAGCCCGTGCCGTGGCATTTGTCAGGCCGATGAGCGGGGCTATTGTCGTGGTTGCCAGCGCAGCCGCGATGAGCGTTTTGGCTGGATTAAAATGACCGATACCGAGAAACGCCACGTGCTGCGTTTATGCCAGCAACGCTTATTGCGTCAGCAGCGTGCCGGAAAATTACCGGATGAGCCTCTGCCTGAACAGCCTGAGCTTTTTTAATCACCAAAGCGGGCATTCCCGTTTCACTTCCTGTTCATTCTTCCTGTCAGCATCAATACAGCGCGCCGGTCGTTGTGTATTCTGTGGGTCGAAAATACCAAAAATAAGGAAATCATCATGGATCCACGTACTCCTATATCGCCGCAAGGCCCGGTTTTCTCAACGCTGATTTGTGGCTACTGGCGTCTGATGGAATGGGACATGACACCGCAGCAGCTTTTGACGTTCATGGAGCAACATATAGAGCTGGGCATCACGACCGCTGATCACGCCGATATCTACGGTGGGTATCAGTGCGAAGCGGCCTTCGGCGAAGCATTGCGCCTGAAGCCTGCGCTGCGTGATCAAATGCAGCTGGTCAGCAAATGCGGGATTGCGACCACCGCCGATCCTGAAAACAAAATCGGCCACTACATTACGGATACGCAGTACATCATTCAGCGTGCAGAAAAATCCCTGAGCAATCTGCATACCGATCATCTGGATTTACTGTTGATCCACCGCCCGGATCCGCTGATGGATGCTGACGAAGTGGCTGAAGCTTTCACACAGCTGCATAAAAGTGGCAAAGTGAAACACTTCGGCGTCTCTAACTTCACGCCTGCGCAGTTTAGTCTGCTGCAGTCGCGCCTGCCTTTCACGCTGGTGACTAATCAGGTTGAGATTTCCCCGATCCATCAGCCTGCTATCCTCGACGGTACGTTAGATCTCTGCCAGCAGCTGCGCATCAAACCGATGGCGTGGTCGTGTCTGGGTGGTGGGCGTCTTTTCAGCGATGCCGAATTCCAGCCGCTGCGCGATGAACTTCAGACCGTGGCGAATGAAATGGGGGCCGAGAATATCGAGCAGGTAGTCTATGCGTGGATTATGCGTCTGCCGTCAGAGCCGTTGCCGATCATCGGGTCCGGTAAAATCGAGCGTGTTAAATCTGCGTATAAATCGTTGTCACTGGAAATGACCCGCCAGCAGTGGTTCCGTATTCGTAAAGCAGCGCTGGGCTACGACGTTCCGTAACCCAGTGCTGTCTGACGGTCAGGTGGGTTTTGCAGAGGTTATCGCGGGGCTCGCCGGACCGTCATCCGTCGAAATCGCCTGTTGCAGCTGCGACAGTGAGCAGTATAACCGCCAGATAATACCCGCCAGTTCACGCGCAGCCGGTTCAGGGTGATGCGCCAGCGAATTGCTCATGCGCAATAATTCTACCAGCGTTGCATCCAGATTCTCGTGGCTAACGCCACGCTCGGTCATCACACCTTTGAGACAATGAATACACACGTCACGCACTGCAGACAGCGGATCTGAGCGAGTTCCCCATTCGCGTAACTGCCAGACGATGTGGCTGCAGTTAAGCAATACTACGCCCCAGCGCAGCAGCCAGGTACGGGAATGCTGATCTTTACTCTGATTGAGCTGGTTCATTCGGTGGTAAATCAGTGATTCAAACTGAAAATGGCTGAGCGAAGGTTTTCGGCTGAGCTGATCCATAAAATCGCGGCGCAGTGCACGAATAATGCGGCGGCTTTTACGCTTATCCGAACTTGGTCGTAAGACCTGAAACGCAATACCTGCCAGGGTTACGCCGACGATTTTGGCCACGCCACCATTCATAAACGCTCCGTAGTCGTAGTTTGGTGGGTTAGTCACCGCCAGAAACGAGCCTAAAAAGACGATCATCTGTCCCCATAAACCGGCATAGCGTTTGTACTGCAATTTCATCATCTGCATAGTGACTAACATTGGCAGGAAGAATGCACAAAATACCCAGAAATTGTCGATCTGAATCATCAACCCGAACTTGAGAATAAAACAGCCGATGAACAGCAATCCCAGTGATTTGATCAGCAATGTCACGCTGCTGATAGGGGAACTGGTAGAGGAGTAGAGCACGCAGCTGACCGCCGTCAGCGCGACGGCACCGGAACCAGAATCCCACTGCGTTGTCATCCAAAACGCACAGCCGACCACAATACACAGGAAGGTGCGCAGACCGTTGTAGGCGGCCTCTACGGTGTCGGTATGCTGGGCCAAATGGCTAATTTTTGGCGGCTGAAGCGTCTCTGCTTCTGCGGCATTGGCATTTTCCACGCGGCGTAACCAGCGCTCGTTGCGCAGATAAAGCCAGCAGAAATCGCGTAAACGTATCCAGAACGCCTGATGACGGAAATCGGCGGTGTCCTGAGGTTTAATGAGTCTGAGGATCTTCGACAGTTTGTATTTATCGGTGTCCGGCTTACGTAACTCGTCAAGCAATACGTTAAGGACGGAGGCCAGATTTTCAGGCTGCTGGGGCCAGTTGAGCAGCATACGGCGCAGGCTGGAAATATAACTGGTCATGCGCAGTTGTTGATGTAGTAAATAATTGAGCACGTTATTCTGACGGCGCAGACGGTAATGGCTCCAGACGGCCTGGATACGCAGCAAATTGAGCGTCAGAATCTGGCCGATCAGCCCCTCATGTGAGCTGCGGATCTTGTCATTCACTTCGGCATTCCACAGCAACTGAGCATGTTCCAGCAACTGCGTGTGCATTTTACGCAAAGAGGTGAGCAGGGCGTCACCGTCAGATGTGCTCGGCAGCACCATCATCATAAAACCACCACACAGAATACCGGTGATCACTTCGCCGACGCGCGCCTGTGCGATATCAAAAATTTGCGTCGTGTCGGTGACATTAACGGTTGAAAATACGATGATCGCCGCCGTGTAACCGGCCAGTGCGAAAGCGTATGAGACATTGTTCTGGTAGTGGTTGGAGATGTATGTACACAGCCCCAGCCAACCCGCGATAGCAAAGGTGAAAAGCCAGGGCTCATTGAGACAATGGCCGGCGATAAATACCGCTGCGAGCGCGCCGAGCAAGCTGCCGATGATACGACCAATACTTTTACTGATCACCCCACCGACGGTCGGAAAACTGACCACGGCGGCGGAGGTTAACGCCCAGTAGGGTTCGTCCATCTGAAATTCAAAAGCGATAAGCAGTGACAGTACCATCGCGATTGAATTGCGCAGGGCATAGCGCCATTGGCCGCCCGTGGCTTTTCCCCACGGGGTGTTTTTCCATTCCAGCCAAGAGAAGTTCACGGCGCGGCCTTAATTACGGATCGAAATTGTGCAAGTGGTTCCTGCGACCAGCACGGTATGCTCTGGCACATCCTGAAGCTTGATGCGCACCGGTACACGCTGCGCCAGACGTACCCACGGAACGTTCGGTTTCACATTCATCAGCAGGTCATCAGAGGCATCCTGACTCTGATCGTAAATCGCCCGTCCAATACTTTCCACCTGACCTTTTAACGGGATATTACCGTTGAATAAGGTGATATCAGCCAGCGCGCCCTCACGGATATTCTTCAATTTAGTTTCTTCGAAATAGCCCAGCACATAGAAAGAGTGAATATCCACCAGACCGACCAGCGGCGTACCCGTGGAGGCGTAATTGCCCTTACGGGTTTGCAGATTGGTGATATAACCGTCAGTTGGCGCGACAATACTGGTTTTGCTCAAATTCCATTTCGCCTGCTCCAATGATGACTGTGCAGCCTGATAGGCCGCCTGCATCGCCTTGGCGCTAATATTAGATTCATCGAGCGACTCTGCAGAAATAACATTGGTGCCCAGGCCACGGCGTCGTGTAGCTTCATGATTGGCTTTGGTTAAATCTGCGGCGGCTTTCGCCAGATCGGCCTCGGCATTATTCACCGCAATTTTAAATGGCACCGGATCCAGACTGAACAACGGATCACCACTTTTCACGAACTGGTTGTCATGCACATTGATATCAATAATGCGACCGGACACTTCCGGCGTGATATCAACAATTTCGGCCCGCACTTTTCCATCGCGAGTCCAGGGCGATTGCATGTAGAAATTCCACATCCACCATCCTGCACATATTGCGACCGCGAAAACCAACACTGTTGAGAAATATTTTAGGGTTTTAAATTTCATTTTAAGAGGTTCACCATGAGCAACAGTGCAGCACAAATAGAGATCACAAAAAGGGATAAATCCATCAACGTTGGATGCCAGACTTCACCGGAATAGATCCAATCACGCAGCAGCCGATGTATCAAAAGCCAGAATACCAATCCCAGTAAAAATGCTTTGAAAATTGGAGGGAAATAAAGTGAGGCACCTAGCACCAAATCAGGGAGCGGGAAGCCTGCTTGAAACATTTGGGTATTCACAATATTAATCTCTGCCAGTGATTGTGTTATAAACGAGTTTGCCATTAGATGCCGGGATGTAGCTTCCGGTTACAGCAGTACCTATTATTATATACAGAATTGTAATTTCTCGATTAAAGTTCTTAAAACTAAGCTAAACTCTGGGGAGTTATCTTAGCATGCTAATTATAAGGAGGGGATAATTGGAATCGAATCTGGGGTCAGATCTAGCACGATTAGTTCGTGCCTGGCGTGCGTTGATTGATGAGCGGCTTAAGCCGTTAGAACTTACGCAAACTCATTGGGTAACATTGCATAATATCAACATGTTACCACCAGAACAGTCGCAAATTCAGCTGGCGAAAGCCATCGGTATTGAACAACCGTCTCTGGTCCGCACGCTGGATCAGCTAGAAGAAAAAAAGTTGATCACCCGGCAGACCTGCGCCAGCGATCGCCGTGCTAAACGCATTAAGCTCACCGAAGAATCCGCACCGATCATCCATAAAATGGAGACGGTAATTAACTCAACCCGCAAAGAAATTCTGTCCGGTATGTCAGCTGCAGAAATCGAACAACTTAGCGGAATGTTGTCACGGCTGGAAAAAAATATTGCTTCATTACAAAGCAAATCATAAGAAACAAAATTCTATTTACGTCACACAGCCTTGATTCAGCCCTGATTTCAAAAGGGTTATCCATAAAAAAACCGAAGCCATTGGCTTCGGTTTTTTGGTTTCTGGCTGCATTGCAGCTCAGAAGACTCAGGCGCCAGGAGACACCGTAATGGTGCTGCCACTGCTCGCCATGCTGACACGCTGGCCGACGCTAAATTTGGTAGGACCGGCTTTCTGAACCACCTGAATGGTTGTGCCGTCATCACGACGGATTTGCAGTTCTACACCGTTAGAACGGTTAAGGTTACTTTGTACACCCTGACCTGCAACGCCACCGGCTACTGCACCTGCAGCGGTCGCCAGACTACGACCGGTACCGCCACCGACGGTGTTCCCGAGGAAACCACCTAATACAGCACCGCCCAGCGCACCGATGATGTTGGAATCATCGCCACCCTGGATCTGCACCGCGCGGGTAGAAACGATGGTGCCGTATGTGACCTGCTGGATTTGTTTTGCCTGCGAAGATGAATACACATCGCCAGACAAAGAGTTATCGCTGACGCAACCAGCAAGGGAAACGCCGGCAAGTGCGACGACAAGTAAACGCTTAATCATAAATAGCTCCTTTAAGATGCTGCTGCACTTCTGACAGGGTAGCGACAACAACAGAGAAAAACCGGCACACAGTTCAACATCACTGTCGAGGCTGTCATTAACCATATTGACTTAACTGTCTTCGAGTATAACGAAGTTCTCTTCAACTAATAATAAACGCAGGTTTAAGTTTAAGACAGCTTTGTGTTAAATCAAAAACACCGCGGTTTAACATACTGAGTGCTTGTTTTTACAACACGGATAAATTTCAAAAGACGGTATCGTGAGATGAAAAACACGGAGTTATCACAGCGTGTGATAAAAATTCAGTAATTCATGGTGTTGTGATCTGAATTCGGCCTACTCTGTGAGATAGCCGGTCGGGATCTTTTTGCTGAGGAGTGAAGAATGTTATCTATGAAATCGGGTCGCTACATCGGGGTGATGTCTGGCACCAGCCTCGATGGCATTGATGTTGTGCTGGCTGCTATCGACGAACGTATGGTCGCACAGCAGGCAAGCTATTCGCACCCAATCCCCCTTGCGCTTAAAAACGCTGTGCTGGGGATGTGTCAGGGACAACAGGTGACGCTCGAGCAGGTCGGCGCGCTGGATACTCAGCTGGGCATTCTCTTTGGTGAGGCGGTGCTGGGTTTGCTAAAAAGCGCGGGCATTTCACCCGAAGAGGTGACGGCGATTGGCTGCCACGGTCAGACGGTCTGGCATCAGCCAAAAGGGGACACCACATTCTCGATGCAACTCGGTGATAACAATCGCATTGCGGCTATGACCGGGATTACGACCGTCGGCGATTTCCGCCGCCGTGATATGGCATGGGGCGGACAGGGCGCGCCGCTGGTGCCTGCATTTCATCAGGCCTTGCTGGCCGATCCGGCCGAGAGGCGGATGATCCTCAATATCGGCGGAATTGCCAATCTTTCCATGCTGCTGCCGGGACAGCCGGTACGCGGCTATGACACCGGACCCGGTAATATGCTGATGGATGCCTGGATCTCACGCCATCAAAATCAGCCTTACGACAAAGGTGCCCAATGGGCCAGTCAGGGGCGGGTGAATTTACGCCTGTTACAACAGATGCTTTCCGATCCTTACTTTGCTGAACCTGCGCCGAAAAGTACCGGGCGGGAATATTTCAATATGGCCTGGCTGGAAAAGCAGCTGGCGCGAGGCCCGGAAGTCTCCGGGGTGGATGTGCAGGCGACGTTGACCGAACTGACGTCCGTCAGCATCGCCGAACAGGTTCAACTGACCGGCGGGTGCGATCGTCTGATGGTCTGCGGCGGCGGTGCGCGTAACCCGCTGCTGATGGCGCGCTTGTCCGCAATGCTGCCTGGAACTGAGGTTTGCACCACCGACGCTTTTGGCATCAGCGGCGACGACATGGAAGCGCTGGCGTTTGCCTGGCTGGCTTTTCGTACCTTATCCGGCCAGTCTGGCAATCTGCCGTCAGTGACTGGGGCAAGTCGTGAAACTGTGCTCGGGGCTATTTATCCCGTGGTTTCCTCCCGCGCCTGATGTGTTCTCGGTTTTATCTCAATGTGCTGCGCCAGCGGGCGTGGTACATATCGGGGATAGACCAAAACACTCAGGGAGTACCAGATGAAAAAGGCGATTTTCGCTGCTTTAGCCGGGTTAACGCTGGCCGGATGTAGTCAGTTTCAACATCAGGCGGAAAGCCCGACGCAGGAATTACATTATCAATGTGGCACCTTGCCGCTGACCGTCACGCTCGATAAACCGTCACAGCAGGTGAGCATGGTGCTTGATGGCGAACAATTGAAACTGAAACAGGTGGAATCGGCGTCCGGCACCAAATACAGCGACAGCCACTACACCTTCTGGTCTAAAGGTAATCAGGCCTTCGTTCAGCGCGGTGATAATGTGATCATCGACGACTGCGTCCAAAAGTCTTAATAAAGCCTGTTTCCTTTCTAAAACCCCGCGTCAGGGACGTTGAGATCCTGACGCGGCGGGTGCACAATGCAGTTACCTTCCTGTTGATACGCAATTGAATCCATATGGCTGATAATAATGAATTTGATGTTGCCGACTCGCGTCGTGAATACACGCGTGGCGGGCTACGTCGCGCCGACCTGACCCCTGAACCGCTACCCTTATTTGAGCACTGGCTGAAACAGGCCTGTGAGGCAAAGCTGGCGGATCCTACGGCGATGGTGGTGGCGACAGTTGATGAGAACGGGCAGCCTTTCCAGCGAATTGTGTTACTCAAGCACTACGATGAAAAAGGGCTGGTGTTCTACACCAATCTGGGTAGCCGCAAAGCACAACAGCTGGCGCTGAATTCGCACATCAGCCTGCTGTTCCCGTGGCACATGTTGGATCGCCAGGTCATTGTACTCGGGCAGGCCGAACGTCTTTCCACGCTGGAAGTGATGAAATACTTCACCAGTCGCCCGAAAGACAGCCAGATCGGCGCGTGGGTGTCGCAGCAGTCCAGCCGGATTTCGGCGCGTGGCGTGCTGGAAAGCAAGTTCCTCGAACTGAAACAAAAGTTCAGCAAAGGCGAAGTGCCGCTGCCGAGTTTCTGGGGCGGATTCCGCGTGAAAGTGGAGTCGATGGAGTTCTGGCAGGGGGGCGAACACCGTCTGCACGATCGCTTCATTTATCAGCGGGATGCCGAAGAAAGCGAAACTGGCTGGAAAATAGACCGTCTCGCCCCCTGAACGAACAAAATGATGCGAATTCCTAGCGCTCGGGCGATGAGCGCTTTATTCTATGACGTCCCCCGTAAAGGTGAGAGAAAAGGCACATGCGCGGCATGATGCCGGACACGAATCTGCACACATTCAGTACATAATTCTTAGTACATATAAACGGAGTCTTTGATGGCGAGCAGCAACCTGATTAAACAACTGCAAGAGCGGGGCCTCGTTGCCCAGGTGACGGATGAAGAAGCGTTAGCAGAGCGACTGGCGCAAGGGCCAATTGCACTCTATTGCGGTTTCGATCCTACCGCAGACAGCTTGCATTTGGGTCATCTGGTGCCATTGCTTTGCCTGAAGCGTTTCCAGCTCAGCGGCCACAAACCTGTGGCTCTGGTGGGCGGCGCGACTGGCCTTATCGGCGACCCAAGTTTCAAAGCTACCGAACGTAAGCTCAATACCAATGAAACCGTAAACGAATGGGTTGAGAAAATCCGCCATCAGGTTTCGCCATTCCTTGATTTCAACTGTGGTGAAAACAGCGCCATTACCGCAAATAACTACGACTGGTTCGGCGGCATCAACGTGCTGACTTTCCTGCGTGATATCGGTAAACATTTCTCTGTTAACCAGATGATCAACAAAGAAGCGGTGAAACAGCGCCTGAATCGCGATGACAGCGGTATTTCCTTCACCGAGTTCTCTTACAATCTGTTGCAGGGTTACGACTTCTCCGAGCTGTACAGTCGCCATGAAGTCGTGCTGCAAATCGGAGGTTCCGACCAGTGGGGTAACATCACATCGGGTATAGATTTAACCCGTCGTATGCACCAGAAGCAGGTCTTCGGCCTCACTGTTCCGCTTATCACTAAAGCGGACGGCACCAAATTCGGTAAGACCGAAGGCGGCGCGGTCTGGCTGGATCCGAAGAAAACCAGCCCGTACAAATTCTACCAGTTCTGGATTAACACCGCTGACGCCGACGTTTACCGTTTCCTGAAGTTCTTCACCTTCATGAGCATTGAAGAGATCAATGCACTGGAAGAAGAAGACAAAAACAGCGGCAAAGCCCCGCGCGCACAGTATGTGCTGGCGGAAGAAGTCACCGGCATGGTGCACGGCGAAGAAGGTCTGGCCGCGGCGAAACGCATCACCCAGAGCCTGTTCTCCGGTTCCCTGAGCGAAATGACCGAAGTCGATTTCGGCCAGCTGGCGCAGGACGGCCTTGAGTTGTTCGAAGTACCGCGTGATACCGATCTGCAACAGGCGCTGGTCATCGCCGGTATGGCACCGTCCAAAGGACAGGCGCGTACCATGATTTCCTCAAACGCCGTTTCCGTTAATGGCGAAAAACAGACAGACACTGAATACAGCTTTGCTGACAGTGACCGACTGTTTGGCCGTTACACCTTGTTGCGTCGCGGTAAAAAGAACTACACCCTGCTGCTCTGGGCATAAGCTTTACGACCGGCATCAATGGGGGGCCTGATGGCCCCTCAATTTTGCCATGACAACTCAGTCATTCCGCCATCTTCCGATGACGTTGCTATCGGTAATTCCTCATGAAAAGCATTCTTTCGATTCAGTCACACACCGTTTTTGGTCACGCCGGTAACAGCGCGGCGGAATTTCCTATGCGTCGCATGGGCGCAAACGTTTGGCCTTTGAATACGGTTCAATTTTCTAACCATACGCAATATGGCCACTGGACCGGTTGCGTAATGCCAGCCAGCCATTTGACTGAAATCGCCCAGGGCATCGGTGACATTGATCGCCTGAAAGATTGTGACGCGGTGCTGAGTGGTTATATCGGCTCCCCTGAACAGGGCCAGAGTATTCTGGAGATTGTGCGTAGGGTGAAAGCGGCTAATCCGGATGCATGGTATTTTTGCGATCCGGTAATGGGCCATCCTGAAAAAGGCTGTATCGTTGCGCCGGGGGTGGCGGAGTTTCACTGCAATCAGGCCTTGATCAACTGTGACATTATTGCGCCAAATCTGCTGGAGCTGGAATTACTCAGCGGCCACGCGGTGGCAAGCGTCGAAGAGGCAGTAGCCACCGCGCGTGAGCTCATCGACAGAGGGCCGAAAATCGTGCTGGTGAAACATCTGAGTCGCGCTGGCTATCACAGTGACCGGTTTGAAATGCTGCTGGTGACGGCTGAAGAAGCCTGGCATATCGATCGTCCGCTGGTGGATTTTGGCGTGCGTCAGCCGGTCGGCGTGGGGGATCTGACCAGTGGTTTACTGCTGGTGAACTTGCTGAAAGGCGAAGCGCTGGATAAAGCCCTGGAACATGTGACGGCTGCGGTGTACGAGGTGATGTTGGCAACACACGCGATGGGCGAGTACGAACTGCAAATCGTCGCCGCACAGGACAAAATGGTTAATCCGGAACATCATTTCCCGGCCGTTAAGCTGTAATAAAAATCTTAACGCCTGAATACAAAAACGCCCCGCGCTGAATCAGCCGGGGCGTTTTTTTAATGCTTTTACGAAAACTTATTTCAGACCTTCAGCCGTCAGGGCAGCATCAACTGCCGGGCGTGCGGCCACGCGATCCAGATACGCATTCAAATCGGTCAGCGCGCTCAGATCGAATTTCAGAGCCTTAGCCCAACCCATCACGGTAAACAGATACGCATCTGCCACGCAAAAACGTGCCCCCAGCAGGAAATGATTTCCTTTCAGGGATTCATTCACGTAGGCGAATTTTTTGCTCAGTGCTTCGCGGGTGAGGGCTTTGAACTCTTCCGGCGTTTTCGGATTAAACAGCGGTGAGAAACCTTTGTGCAGTTCGGTGGCAATATAGTTCAGCCATTCCAGCGCATGATAACGGGCCGGTGTGCCAGGTTCCGGCATCAGCTGGCGGTCAGGTTTCTGATCGGCGATGTATTGCACAATCGCCACGCCTTCGGTCAGGATGCTGCCGT
Source organism: Rahnella inusitata (assembly GCF_965118895.1). Lineage (GTDB taxonomy): Bacteria > Pseudomonadota > Gammaproteobacteria > Enterobacterales > Enterobacteriaceae > Rahnella > Rahnella inusitata_A. The sequence goes on along the minus strand of NZ_CBCPJJ010000011.1, from coordinate 51,244 downwards.
CGTTGAGCAAAAGCGTCGGGATCTGACCCTTTGGATTGACTGTCAGAAAATCGTCACCGGTCTCAGTTTTTTTGGTCGCTAAATCCACTTTCTCGATGCTGAAATCCAGATCGGCTTCGCGAAGAATAATATGCGGGGAAAGGGAACAGGCACCGGGCTTATAGTACAGTTTCATAATCACTCCATCTGATAAGTAATCAGGCCAACCCCGGGAACGCTCCGGTTCACGGGGCAGCGACAGGGCATAGACAAACTGCTTCTATCCTAGAACCGGCGGGAGTAAAAGTCAGTGTTTAAATTACGCCTGATAACAAAAAGTTACGGCGTGGCGGACGTTGTGCCGTTCGCCACAGCATCAGATTTAGCGTGAGTGCTGATTAAGATAGTCGCGGATCGCCGTTTCGACGTTTTCCGGTGCAGGTAACATTGGCGAACGTAGTTCGTTTGCCATCAGCCCGTCCAGCGACAGGGCAAACTTAATGGCTGCCGGATTGGGCGTGGAGAACATCAGGCGGATCATGGGCAACAGGGCGAAGAAAGTTTTGCGGGCGGCGATGAGATCGCCTTCTTTAAACTGTTTGATAAGCGCCACAAACTCTTCCGGAAAGATATGGGAAGAGGCCGCAATCGCCCCCGCGCCGCCCAGACTAAGCGTGGAGAAAATCTGTACATCTTCGCCGCACATGACATCCAGCTCACCGTCGGCAATCAGCGACAGCGTCAAATCAATGCTGCCGCCGCAATCCTTGACGGCGGTAATACGCGGGTGTTTTGCCAGCTGGCGCAGGGTATCGAGTTCCATCTGTACGCCGGTGCGGTAGGGAATGTTGTAGAGCATCACCGGCACGGAGGCGTTATCGGCAATTTCAGTGAACCAGGCTACCAGCGCTGGCTGAGAAGGGCGAATATAATACGGTGCAGGCACCAGAAAACCGGCGACCGGACGGCGGGAAATCGCATCCTGCATCTCACGGATCACCGGCATATGGGTGCCGGACAGCCCCATGATCACCTGATTTCCCGGTACGATTTCCAGTACCGCATCCAGTACCTGCAATTGTTCTTCTTTGGTCAGCATCGGTGCTTCACCGGTGGTACCGCAGACGACAACGCCGTCGACGCCCCGTTTGAGCATCCGGGTGCACAAAGATTTCAGTGCAGAAAAGTCGATCTCGCCCTGACGAAACGGCGTGACCAGTGGAACCCAGATACCTGAAAACGATGACATGTTGTATTTCCTTAAACGGCGTAATTGATCAGCCTCGGATCATGTCAGTAAAACAGGGACGAGCGCCAATTGAATGAATTAATAAGGTGTTTTGAGTTATTTATGGCGCTTATGAAAGACTGATTTAATTGCTGACTAAGATATCCATTTCGGCGCCTAACAGCGTTTTCAAAACCTCTACCGGCACCGGGCGTGAAAAAAGATACCCCTGAAGATGCGAGCAACCTGCTGATACTAAAAAGGATTTTTGTAGCTGATTTTCAACGCCTTCTGCAATGACGTTGAGATGCATTTTATTGCCGAGCTGAGAGACTGCGGTAACAATGGCGGCAGTATCGTTCACTTCTGTGACATACTGCACAAACGACCGGTCGATTTTCACGCTGTCTACTGAGATATCCTTGAGCAAACTGAGGCTGGAATACCCGGTACCGAAATCATCCAGTGAGATTTTAACCCCCAGTTTACGCAGTTCCATCAGATGACTGAGGCTGGTGGGGTTCGCATTCATCACCGACGTTTCGGTCAGTTCGAGTTCAAGGCGTGAAGTCGGGAAACCCTCTTCAGCCAGCAACGCCTGGATCCGCGCGCCAAAATCGGGTTCACCCAGTTGCACGGCCGAAACGTTGATCGCCAGATTGAGCTGATTGAATTGTTTTATATCCCGGCAAGCCTGACGCAGGACAATTTCACCCAGCTGAATGACCAGACCGGTCTCTTCGGCCAGCGCAATAAACTGCACCGGAGACACCGCGCCCAGCACACCGTGATTCCAGCGCGCCAGCGCTTCCACGCAGACCACTTTCTCATCGCGACTGCGCAGGATCGGTTGATACACGCAGGTCAAATCGCCTTCTTTGGATAACGATTCGGCCAGCGCTTTAACCATGATGCGTTTGCTGACCGTGCTGGCATCGAGTAATTCTGAATAAAACGAAAAAACATTTTTTCCGCGCTGCTTGGCTTCGAGAAGAGCGGTATTCCCGCGACGCATAATTTCACCGGCGGTAATATTTTCAGCGCCAAACATGACAATCCCAAAGGAAAGCGTGATGAGTGGGTTAGCGCGCGTCAGTGTAAAAGGTTGACGCATCATCACCAGTATTTCCAGCGCCAGATTATGCGTCATCTCACTGGTCGGGCTGTCGCGCAGAATAATAGAAAATTCATCACCGCCTATGCGCGAAACGATACCAGAGGTGCCCACTTCATTTCTCAAACGCTGACCAAATTCGCATAAAATAGCGTCTCCGGCCTGATACCCATAGGTGTCGTTAATGTAATTAAAATCATTCAGATTGAGTAAAAGCAGGGCGTAGGTTTCCGAACGATACATTCGTTGTGCGGCAATCTGGCTGAGTTCTTCATTTAATGCGGTGCGGTTTGGCAGGCCAGTTAATACATCATGGCGAGCCAGATAGCGGATCTGTGCCTCGGAATTTCGTAGCAGAGAAATATCCATGATCGAGGTGAGAATATAATGCCGTTGTTCGAGCGTAACGCGGGATTTCCTCACCAGCACATTGCGTCGTTTTCCGGCCGGGTCAATCATCGTTTCTTCATGAACAGTTTTTTCACCGGTTGTCAGTATTTCAATATCTCGCTCGCGCTGGCGTGCGGCCTGTTCAGGGTCTGTAAAGAAGGAGACGTCTTCACCAATCAGTTCTTCACGAGGCCGACCATAAAACTCGCTGGCTTTCTGATTAAGAAATACCAGCTTACGCAGATCGTCTTTTAATACTGTAGCTTCGGGAAGGGCATCGAGAACTGCCTGGCATATCGCAATATCAGTAAGCATGAGTGAAATACCCCGAGCAGAAAATGAAGGTGATGTGGCCCGGCCGTTCGGGCAATAACCCATCAGGTTTTTGCAATTATTACTCACAAATGGATCAGAATATTAAGGTTGTTTTTAAATTCTAAAATTCAATTGGTTATCATGTGCTAAGTAAAGTATTCAACATTTTATTCGGGTGAATAACGATCAATTAACCGCGAAGCGTTTTTTTCAGGACGATAACGTTATTTCCCCTGCCCGTCGTCGAAAAAATGAACGGTGGCTATAACATTTCGGAATTTCTTTATGATGTCAGGAAGGTTTTTGGCTAAAAGGGAAGGAAATCGGATGACAACGCCTGCTCGGACTAAAGATCTTTCTTTGTCCCGAACTTTTTATCCCACTCACGTCGGTATCCGCGTGATTGTTTACGGCCTTTCAGCCACAGAACGGTACAAACAATGCAAACTCCTGCGGAGAAGACAATGTTACGCATATCCTGATCGTAGAAAATCACCAGCACGCAGTCGAGCGCTGCCACGATGGCGAACCATTTATGCATATGAGACTGACGCCGGGTTTCGGCATTGATACGTTTTAACTGACGTCCTTCATCCAGGACTTTTCGTTTTTCCATCGGCTTTTCCTGGTGTGTTGGGCGAGTCATCGGGGTGAGGGTTGAAAACGTGCTAGTTAAGAATAGCAAATTGGGTGTCTCATTTCCTTATGGTTATTTTCACCGGGAGATTGATTTCGCAGCGGCGCGTAGCGTATCTTTTAGGAATTATCTTAATTCATGGTGATGAAATGAGCGACTCGTCTTCGCGAAAGATTGTTGATGGTGCCAACATTTATCAGGATTTCGAAACCCGTTTTTATGAATGGGAAGACGGGATGTCGAGCGCCGGTTTCAAACTGGAGCTGCCGGACAAAAACCGTGAAGAGTTTGACTGGGGCGTCACCGGTTATAACTTTGGCCGTGTGATTGGCGGCGTGTTGACGGTCAGCGAGCACGATATTAACCGTCAGTACGGTAACCTGTTCTCAATGCCCGATCATATCGTCATTTTTATCGTGATTATCGGCGGAATGGACTGCCTGTGTTTTGGCGAGCGTTTTCAGCTCTCACAGGGTGACATCCTGATCCAGGATATGTCGCAACCGATACAAATCCACGTTTATCCGGGTGATGTGAAACCGCGTCTCGGTACCTATCAGTACATCATTATGCCCAAGCACAGCCTGAATTTTAATGTGGATATCGCCTCGTTACACGGCAAGCGCGTTCCTGCGTCATCGCCGGTGAATATTATTTTACGCAATCACTTCGCGACCATGGTCCAGGTTTTTGATCAGATGACCGAGCAGGAAGTGCTTAGCACTGGCGAAGGTGCTGCATCGGTCTTCCTGCAAACGTTGCATCTGATCGCCGGTAAAAAAGTGGAGCATCCTTTTGAGCAAAGCGCACGGCTTGAACGTATCTGTCTGCACATTGAGAAGCATCTGAGCAAGCCGATCGGCATTGATGCACTGTGCAAACATTTTGCGATTTCCCGTTCGGGCCTGTATCGCTTGTTCGAACCGCTTGGCGGCATTGCGCAGTTTATCCGTAGCCGCCGCGTCCTGCTGGCGAAGCGTCTGTTGCGCACGTCTTCTCTGTCTGATCAAAGCCTGGCCGTGATTGCCCGTCAGTGCGGTTTAGAACTGAGCGTGCTGCGCCGGTATTTTCATGAGTTTTACGGAGCCACGCCGTCGGAGATGCGCGACCGCTTCCGTCGCGACGCCGAGGAATCGGGGCATCCTGGCGCTACGCATGTTAACTGGGTCAGTTCCCTTTAATGATTTGATTTCCCTCTCAATGTTTAAATATTGTTAACTAATTAGTTTTTTAATGATCTGTCACTATTCTGATTTTTGCCCGCAATGGGTGGAATCAGCGCCGTTTTTTCGGGTAAACGCAGTAGACTTGCTGAGTTGTCCAACGGTAATCATTGAGAGTCCATCATGTTAGTCCCTCAACAGGCAGTAGATGAACAGGCGCGTCTGACCATCCTGGCGTCTCTGGGCATACTGGATTCGCCCAGAATCGAGGAGATAGACCGCATCACCCGCATGGCTGCCCGGCAGTTTCAGGCTAAAGCGGTAGTGGTCTCACTGATTGACGCGGACCGTCAGTGGTTTTTGTCCCAGACTGGCCTGAATATTAATCAGTCTCCCCGCGATACCTCTTTTTGCGGCCACACCATTTTGGGATCCGGCCCGCTCATTGTCAGTGATGCCAGACTTGACCTGCGTTTCCACGATAATCCGCTGGTGGCGGGAGACCCTCATATCGTGTTTTACGCCGGTTGCGCGCTGTATTCGAAAGAAGGTGTGGCACTCGGATCTTTTTGTCTGCTTGACGATCAGCCGCGTGGATGGAGCGATGAAGATCAGCAGACATTGCTGGATATGACGGCGCTGGTGCAAAGCTACATCCTGCATCTGGAGAACCGTCAGTACACCGCCACCGTCGAAGACAATCTGGCCAAAAGTGAAGCCCTGTTTGAGCAAACTTTTGCGCATGCGGCGGTGGGGTTCTCCCTGGTGGCGCTCGACTGGCGCTGGCTGCGCATCAATCCGCAAGTCTGCAATATGCTTGGCTATGCTGAGTATCAGTTGCGCTCGTGTCTGCTGCACGACGTCACCCATGCCGACGATGTTTACGCTGAAAACATTCTTATTCCCCGCTTGCTCTCTGGCGAAATAAACAGCTTCAGTGTGGAAAAACTTCTGCAACGCGCCAATGGCAGCACGCTCTGGGTCACGCTCACCGCCTCGCTGGTGCGCAACGCCGCAGGCGAAGCACATCACTACATCGTGGTCATCAGCGATATTACCGAGCGTAAGCACATCGAACAGGCGCTGTATTCGCTTCAGGGGGATCTTGAGCGACGGGTCGCTGCGCGGACCATCGAACTACAGGTAGCAATGGACCAGCTGCATCAGGAAATTGCTCAGCGTCTGACGCGTGAGCGGGAACTCACCGAAAGTAAAAACCGTCTGCGCGCAATCACCGATAACATTCCCGCGCTAATCTGCCATGTGGATGCCAGTGAGCAGTACACCTTTGTGAATCACTTCCATGCCAACTGGTACGGTGTGGAAGAGGAAAAAGTCCGCGGGCAGCAGGTGCGCGATGTGGTGGGTTACGCGAGTTATCAGGTCATTCAGCCCTTTATCCGCCAGGTTTTACAGGGACAGACCGTCAGCTATGAAATTGAATTGCCTGCGGATTCAGGTCACGGGATGGGCGGCGTTTTACACACAACACTTATTCCCTGCGATGATGTGCGTAACGGCTATTACGGGCTCTCAACAGACATCACCGAGATAAAGAAACTTCAGGCTCAGCTGGAGTTCGAAGCTAACCATGATTCCCTGACCGGCCTGCCAAACCGCCGGGCATTTCAACAGTCTCTGATTTACGCTGCCAGACAACAAGAAAAGGCAGACAAAGATATCGCATTGCTCTTTTTGGATATTGATAATTTTAAAGCGTACAACGACACCTATGGGCACGAATTTGGCGATTTGGTTCTTAAATTTTTCGGGCACACCCTGCGCGACAATTTGCGTTCACAGGATATGGTCGCACGTTTGGCGGGCGATGAATTTACCGTATTACTGACTCATCTGGGCAACACTGAAACAGACGTAAGCCGTATCTGTATCGATCTGATAGGCGCGCTCGGTTCGGTGGAAAAAGTAGCCGGTATACCGGTGGCGCTGTCTGCGAGTATCGGCGTCGCCGTCGGGCGTGCGCGTCAGCCGCTGATGCCAGAAACCCTGATGGCCCGTGCAGATGCTGCGATGTACCGGGCTAAACAGGGTGGGAAGGGGCGCTATTATTTGGGGTGAGTGCGATACTGAAATATCAGGTTTCGATGATGATTTTAGTCGTTTTCTCGGTATAGCAAACTGCGTTTTCCGGGATGCTTTTATTGATATAAGACATCGCCCCAACAACGACATTGTTGCCGATAGTAATGTCGTTACCTATGATGCAGCAATTCGCGCCGATATCCACATTATCGCCAATGCACACGCTTGTGCCGCCGACATCCTCTTTGATTCCGATGGTGGTGTTTTGCCGGATCCGGACATTGTTTCCTATAACGCAATAGGGGTTAATCACAATGCCCGTGAAATGAGGCAGTCTGATTCCTTCTCCGATTTGCGCACCCAGCATAATTTCAATGCTGTACTTTTTGATAAGTGAAAAATTGATCTTACGTGCACGGCTTTTACAAAAATGGCTGTCGGTGGAATAGAGATAACTCGCAATCCGCCACCAAAAGATATACCGGTGATGAGGCTGTTTAATACACCTGACAATGATGCGTCGCCAGGAAAATGACTTTTTGTTTTTCAGTATATCCGCAGCCAGATAACGGGTGAGTTGTTCGTATTTGCTGTAATTCTGGCTCATCAGAAAAGACCCGGTTCGGTAAGTTTTAACTTACACAATCCTAACACAATGAACACATTTGCTAAATTACTCCAAAAAAAAACGCCTCCCGGAGGAGGCGTTCGTCAACCATGATCAAAAGCTCTCTGCGATTATTGCGCAGAAGACAGTTCAGGTTGTTTTTCGTCAGTGTCGCGATCGAGGGTCATGCGGTGCAATTTAGACGCGGTCACCAGCATCAGCAGGGCAATCACAGCGGTCGCAATACCAATCTGCAGGAAAACGTGGCTATAAATCGCCAGAGACGCGTGGGCATCTTCGATATCCGCCGGAACGGCGGTCAGGTTCGCTACGTAGCCTGCGATAATTGCCGCAGCAGCGGTTGTCAGGAACCATGCGCCCATGATGAAGCCCATCAGACGTTGCGGAACCAGCTGTGCCACCATCGCCAGACCCAGACCAGAAATCATCAGCTCACCGATACTTTGCAACGCATAACTCAGTACCAGCCAGTTAACGGAGACGATACCGTGTTCGTTAGCGAGGCTTGCACCCCACGGCAGCACCAGGAATGCACCGGAACATAACACCATACCGATCGCAAACTTGTGCGGCATTGGCATACGGTCACCGACTTTGGTGTAAACCGCGGCCAGCAGCGGGCTGGCAACCATGATCCAGAACGGGTTCAGTGCCTGGAACTGCTCTGGCTGGAAGCTGATACCCAGCAGATCGTGACCCACATTATGGATCGCGAAGAAGTTCAGGGAAGTTGGCATTTGGCTGTACAGAACGAAGAATACAACGGCTTCCATCATCAGCAGGAAGGCCACAATCATCTTACGACGTGCAATTCCTTTCATCGCGAAAGTTTCTTTCGCAAAGACAATGATGATACCCACAGAAACCAAAGCCAGAACCATACGTGCGATGGTTTGGTTATGCAGCAGCCAGCTGGAAATGAACACCAGCGCCACAACGCCGACCAATACCATCAGCAGCTTCTGGAATTGCAACGGTTCGAAGTCCGGTTTTGAACCCTGACGTTTTACCCATTTGCGGCAGAACATGAAGTTCACGATAGTGATCAGCATACCGACGACGCTCAGAGAGAACGCGACGCTCCAGCCGTACTTCGCGGCTAACCACGGGGTGGCAAGCATGGAGAAGAACGAACCGATGTTAACTGACATGTAATACATGGTGAATGCGCCATCAAGACGCGGGTCATCTTTTTCGTAGCAGGTAGAAAGCAATGAGGATGGATTTGCTTTAAACAGACCGCTACCAACGGCGATGGTCGCCATACCCAGATAAACCCAGAAAACTTCGTGGTTGGAATACGCAACGAAGGAATAACCCAGCGCCAGCACAATCGCACCCAGCACGATCACGCGTTTGGAACCCAGCACTTTATCACCCAACCAGCCACCGATAGCCACGAAGCCGTAGACCAGCGCACTGAAGGATGAGAACAGGGTGATCGATTCGGCTTCACTTAGGCCAAGTTGCTTGACCAGGTAAACCGCCATGATCCCTTGCAGGCCGTAATAACCAAAACGTTCCCAAAGTTCGATGGAGAAAATCAGGTAAAACGCTTTTGGCTGTTTGAAGGCGTTCAGACTCACGCTTTCGTTGTTAGGTGTTTTGTTTGCAGTTGACACTCGTACCTCTGTTTATTCCTTCCGGCCGTATGGCGGAAACGCATAAGTGGCGCGAATTAAGCACCCTTTGCATTGTTATAAGATGGGATGACGGCAGGTAATGTTCACTATCTTCGTAAATGAGGCAAGGAGTTTGACATATTCGGTTACATATAACTTTTCCGTCCTGATTAAACTGTGTTCGAAATGTTATGCAGAATTAACGTTTATGTTTTTGAAATAGGCAATGCGAATATGTTGTATGAATAATCATCTCTAAATGCATATGTGTTTTGTTTTTTCAGAGGGTTTAAAGGTGGCTGCATTCACTCATTACCATTGAATATGCAGTGAATAAATCTGCTTATGCGTGTCTGTGCGTTACTTTATCCACAAAAGACAGGATGGTGAAGGACGGTGGAAAACGATAAATAGCGTAATGTGATCTGCTTCTGGTTTTAACACTAAATTTCCGATTGAAAATAAGATTAGTACGACTTAGAGCGGTTAAACGGTGGGGGCATTTACAATTGAAGTCTCAGGCAGGGGAAAATCCTGCCGGAGTTGAAGATTAAAGCATCAGTGAGAAAGTATGGAAATTAGCCGATCATTGACTCAATGTATCGCCCAGCGTTTGGATCAGACGATTCGACCAGCTAAACAACGCGGCCGTCAGCAAAATATCCAGAGATTGCGTGGCAGTGTAACCCGCGTCAGATAGCCCGTGCAGCAGCCGCGCATCAAAACGCTCCGGAGTACGGGTCAGGGCAATCACGCTTTCCAGCAAGGCCGCTTCTGCGCTGCCGGCCTGTTTCTGCGAAACTGCATCAACCACGTCATCACGATAAGTGGCTTCAAACAGCTGTTCGATTAATTCCGCACGGCCTTCAGCTTCCAGATACAACCGGCCGTGGATCCCCGCGCAGTACAAACACCCATTAAGCTCTGAAGTGGCCACCGCCGCAAGTTCGCGCCACGCGGCTTTCGGGCGCTCGCCCGCCTGCATAACGTTGTTAAATACGGCGGAGAATTCGCTCAGTGCATCTGCGTTGTGTACCAGCAAGGTATAGAAAGAAGAAGAGCGGGCGTCCGGTGCAATCAAATCCAGCACATCCTGCTGATGCTGACTGGCACTTTCGGGAGCGACTTCCGGGAGCCGCGAGGACCATTGCAACATCGCCAGAGAATACCCTTTCTGCTCGCAACCTTCCGGAGAAGGGAAGCCCGGCAATACCGCTGCCGCCCGGCCGCGAAGTCCGTTCAAAATTGCCAGTACGCGTGCCTGATAACTCACAAAACCGATCAGCTGAGTAAAGGTCACAATGTCCTGTGTGCTCAGGCCGACGTCATTGAGCTGGCTCAGCATAGGTGCAGTAATTAAGGTCGGCTGGGTTGCGAGTAATCTGGCGAACTGAGTTATATGGGTCTGGCGGATGTTGCTTTCACGGGAGGCGTCAGGACTGGAGAGCGGGGCGAGGCGTGCGGCGTAATGGCTACAAAGTGGCTGTACGCCGCTAACCTGCGCGACGGTCAGCGCGCTGCTCAGCCGGTCATATAGAGATAATGTCTCGGTGCGGGAAACCTTCAAACTGTCGGGAAAAAGCACGTCGTAACAGGCGCGGGAGGCATTAAGTAATCCCTGACGCTCATGGAAAAGCGAACGCAGCGTCGGGTCGAGTTGTGCATCTTGCCCGAGCAGAAAGCGATCCTGTGCCAACGCAGCATGCGGATTTAGCGGCAGATGACCCTGCTGGCTGCATTGAGTTTCGTGATACCAGCCGCTGTGCGCGGCCTTGCGTTGTTGTTCCATGATCGGGTCCTTTGCTTCAGGCCTGATACCTCAGGCAAATTTACAGACCCTATCGTTGCTTATCCTTGTGTCGAGATAAAATAATGTTAAGCGATAAATCATAGCGAAATGGAATAGAAAGCCGTAGAAATAACAGTCGATTCTATTAATGACGACAATTTATACCGTGATTGTCAAAAAAAGCGGCATCAGTTGCCTGATACCGCTTTATTCAGAAACTGCTTATCGCCTGTTCTCAGCGACCGTTACCATCGCGCCGCCAGGCATCTGCGGTCAGCGCCTCACCGAAGTGACTGGAGATCAGTCGTTTGGTGAGGTCATGCAGCGGGGCAGCCAGTACTTCGGCAGTATTACCGCGCTCAACCACTTCACCTTCATGCATTACCAGCACCTGATCGCTGATATGTTTCATCATGCCGAGGTGTTGTGTCACATAGATGTACGAAATTCCCTGCTTTTCCTGCAACTCGAGCATCATATTAATCACCTGTGAGCGCATCGACATATCCAGCGACGCCAGCGCTTCATCGGCAACAATCACTTTCGGTTGCAGGATTAGCGCGCGGGCGAGGGCGACGCTTTGCTTTTGCCCGGAGGCGAGCATATGCGGATAGTAGTTGGCGTGATCGGGCAACATGCCCACCAGACGTAACGTCTGGTTAATACGCTGCTCTCGCTGCTGGGCATCCATTTCACTGTTCAGACGCAACGGGGCTTCCAGCAACTGGCCGATTCGCTGGCGCGGATTGAGCGAGGTGCTCGGATCCTGAAAAATCATGCGGATCTGCTGGCTGCGAAAACGATAGTCGCGAAACGCCAGCGGATGATCGTCAATCAGGATTTCACCGCCGCTGGGTTCCACCATACCTGACAGCATTTTCGCCAGCGTGGATTTTCCTGAACCATTTTCGCCGATGATCGCCAGCGTCTGTTTTTCCCTCAGCGTGAAGCTGACGGGTTTAACCGCTTCAAGATTCATTTTGCGGAACAACCCGGTGCGATAACGGAACGTTTTGCTCAGGTCACGAACTTCGAGCAAGGTTTGAGCCATTATTGTTCCTCCATATTCAGCGGGAAGTGACAGGCATAGGCGTGGGTTTTCGCCAGACGCAGGCTCGGTGTCTCAATACATTTTTTCTGAGCATAAGGGCAGCGTGGCCCAAGACGGCAGCCGATCGGCAAATGTTCCAGCGAAGGGATAGCGCCGGGCAGTGTGTTCAGCCGGCTTTTGTGCGGCAGAGAACGGCCAAAATCTGGCATCGCGCGAATTAACGCCTGCGTGTAGGGATGATGGGGAGTCGCGAGCAGATCTTCGCAGGTCGCACTCTCGACCGTCTGCCCGCAGTACAACACGTTGATACGGTTCGCCCACTTGCTCATCATTTGCAGGTCGTGGCTGATCAATAAAATCGTGGTGTTATTGTTCTGATTAAGGCGCGCGAGCAGGCGGAAAATTTGCGCCTGCGTGGTCGGTTCCATGGCGTTGGTAGGCTCATCGGCAATCAGCAGGCGCGGCTGATTGGCCAGCGCAATGGCGATCATTACTTTCTGGCATTCGCCTTCGGTCAGTTCATACGGATAACTGGCCATAATGTCTTTGTGATCTTTAATGCCAACGCGGTGCAGCAGCTCGATGGCACGATATTTGCGCCAGCGGAAACGCTGATACCAGCGACCTTTATAGGTCCAGCCGGGGATCGCCTGACTCAGCTGTCGCCCGATGTTCTCTGAAGGATCCAGACAGGACTGAGGTTCCTGAAAAATCATCGACACGTTCTGGCCGACCAGCTTGCGGCGTTCGCTCGGGGTCAGTTGCAACAGATCGATATCGTCAAAGCGCATCCGGTCAGCGGTAACGCGCCAGTTATCTTTAGTCACGCCGCAGATGGCCTTGGCGATCAGACTTTTTCCCGAACCGGATTCGCCCACCAGCCCGCGAATTTCACCGGCGTTGAGCGTCATGCTGACGCGATCTACCGCTTTAACAGGGCCCTCGGAGGTCATAAATTCGATGGTCAGATTGCGGATGTCAAGTAACGGCATTATTCCACCCCCGCATTGATCGCCCGACGCACACCGTCACCCAGCAGGTTGATCAGCAGTACGCTGATAAGGATCGCGGCGCCCGGCAGCATCACCGTCCACGGCGCGACATACACCAGCTCCAGCGAATCTCCGAGCATGGCGCCCCATTCCGGAGACGGCAGTTGCGCACCCAAATCAAGGAAGCCGAGCGCGGCGATATCCAGAATGGCCATCGACAGCGCGCGGGTAAACTCGGTTGCCAGCACCGCGACGATATTCGGTAAAACCGCGTAACGCAGGATTTGCCAGGTCGAGGCACCGTCCAGACGCACGGCGACGACGTATTCTTTTTCCAGCTCGTCGTGTACCGCGCTGTAAATGGTGCGTGAAATGCGTGGCAGCAGCGCCAGCCACACGGCCAGCATCGCGTGCTCGAGTTTTGGGCCCAGAAAAGCCACCACCACAATGGCCAGTAGCAGGGAAGGGATCGATAACAGCGTATCGAGCACGTGATTGAGAATGGCCGATTTTAGCCCGCGCGAAATCCCGGCAAGCACGCCGATAATTACGCCGCACAGCGACGCCGCAAGCGTAATCACCAGCGCACCACCGATGGTCGGCGCCGCGCCGGTCAGTATTCTGCTCAGCAGATCACGGCCCAGATCGTCAGTGCCCAGAAAGAAGCCGACATTCCCGTATCGCGACCACGAAGGCGGTAACAGCTGATACCCTAAAAATTGCTGATCCAGTGCATACGGCGCCAACAAATGGCCGAAAACACACAGAAACAGCAACCCGATGACGCCGTAGAAACCGATCATCGACAGCGTGTCACGATAGAAAATCCCCCACGTGTGGCGCAGCGGGCTGGGAACCTGTTTTTCGCGGTATACGTTATCGAAGGGCATATGCTTCTACTTGAGTTCTTTTGATTGTGGTTTCTGTTGATTTACTTTCATTAATCATATCATTGCCTTAGGTCTCATTCATGCTTTGTTCTGCTTTATCATGCTTTAGTTTGTGTGGCTTCAATTTATGACTTTTGTGTACACTCTTGTGTATATGAAAAGGAGTGTACACATTGCTTACAGATACCAAACTTAGAAAGTCACTTGGAAAGCGCCGAGACAAAGTAGAGGTAATTTCTGATGCGCATGGACTGAACGTTAGGCTTTCAATTTCCGGCGCAATAACCTTCTTTTATCGCTACCGCTGGGATGATAAGCCCGTACAGCTAAGCATAGGTGATTATCCTTCTATAACACTGTCGCAGGCAAGGGAACGTAGACAGCAATTTCGCGCTTGGATTACTGAAGGTTACGATCCCCGCCGCCAGGTTAAGTTGGAGAGACAACAAAAAACCGAAGCTCTCACTGTTGAAGAGGCATTTACCTACTGGGAGACCTATTACTGCAAACCGGAAGGGATTGTCAAAATAAAGGTAAATCGCCAAAATTTCGAGAACCATGTCAAACCTGTCCTTGGAAATATGATAGTCAATCAGACAACCAAATCACACTGGCTCAGTTTGTTTGATCAGATGGGAAGACGAGTGGTGACAGGTGATGTGCTGGGTTTAATGCAGAGGGCTTTCCGATTCTGCTCGAACCGAGACGTTATAGAGAGCAACCCGCTTGAATCGTTAAAGCGTTCAGACGTAGGTTTAACGGCGGCTATGAAGGACAGAAAACTATCAGACGATGAAATTAAGGTCCTCTGGTATGCATTGGAAGGAATGCCCGCATCGCAGCAGTTAGTTATTCGTTTTCTTCTAATGACAGGCTGCAGGACCACTGAGATAAGAACAGCTAAATGGGAATGGTTTGACTACAAAGAAAAGACCTGGACGATCCCTGCTGACGATTACAAAACAGGTAAAACCGTTCGCCGGGCTTTGCCGGACAGCGCGATTTTCCTGTTGAAACAGCATCAAAACTGGTCAGTCACTAAGCATGTTCTGACGCCACCTCATTTTAAAAATCGAGAAGATAAGCCGCCTTCACAACCAAGAGTTGCCGCTTACTCTGCGCAGGTGATCAAAAAGACAGGCATGAAGAACTGGTCTCTTCATGATTTGAGGAGAACGGTTGCGACACGCCTTTCAGAACTCGGCGCGCCGCCCCATGTTATAGAGAAACTACTCGGCCACCAGATGGGGGGCGTTATGGCTCGTTATAACCTTCACGACTATTTGCCAGATCAGCATCAGTGGCTGAAGGTTTGGCTTGAGCACTTGGAGAAGGTTGTTGGTCAACCGTTAACGCCGCATTAACTTCATCCTCCCACTTTAGCAACTCAGATTTTCTCCAGCGCTTCGGACTGCCGCCAATAGTTGGTAGCGGAAAGGGGCGCTGAAAGCTGGCTGGCATTCTTGCTGGAGTGCTCCAGAAGTAAAGAGTGCTTCGCGAAATTTTGTAACGAGCTAAAACATCGCTGGTCAGCATAATTTCATCTGAAATAGAACTCTTCGAATCTTGATTGTTCATAATTTCACTCCCGCATTATCCAGCGTTTCATTTAACCGTTCATCAGCGAGTGCGCGTGCAAGAATGCGGGATTGTGACCATTCAGCAGGCGCGACTTGGTTCCGCAAAAGTTTCAGCAGTTCCTCGTCCTCAAACTTCATCCGCATTTTGTTGAGTTCCTTCTCTTCCTGCCGCAGGACGGCCAGCCGTTCTGTAATACGTCGGCGCACCTTGCCCCAGGCTTTGTGGGCACCCTTAGCGCGGTTCAACCAGCCGATATCCTGCTCCCCTCTGATATCAATCTTCCCCTGAATGGCATCGATAGTTTTATTGGCGATGGATAAGGCTTCCAAGTGCTCACCGATACCTTCCAGTGCGTCAACATTAATTCGGCCATTTTCACTTTTTGCGATCATCGTTGAACCTCCCCGACTGAATTACCCATGTCATCGACCATGCCTTGCCAAATATGGCTACCGTGTTCAGTCAAGGTGATGCCGCTGACGCATCGGCCTAGCAAAGCGCATCCGATATTTTCCCAGCGCGGGTAGTTCTGCTGTAGCGCCTCAAGCACATACGAATCAACGATGTCACGCATCCCCGCAATGCCGCCGATAATGTTGACCTGAATAGTCACGCCATTAGCCAGGATGGTGAACCACTCACCCCCGTTAACAAGTTTGACATGGTGGTACAGAGCAGCGGCGTACTGATTGGCCAGTGCGTTGAGACGAAAGTTTTTGGTTATCATTTTTTGTCTCCAAATGAGCGGCGTATTGCCTTTTTGAGTTTTTTGCTGTTATTAACTGAGCAATAAAGCTCAGCCAGCTCTTTAGCCAGCATGACTTCGCCGGTTTCCTCGTTTACGAAATGCTGATTGGGGTTGTTTTTGATAAATTCCTGCACCATCGGCATCGCCAAAAACTCTTCCGGACTATAGATGCGGTACTGGCGACGATTATGTTTTTCAACGGGCGTGCGGTGCAGGGAGACCACACCAAAGACGTTTGCGTTATCTTGGTTGCTCATTAGCGGTCCTCAGTGGGTTACCGGCATATCTGGCATGCCTTCGGTGTGAATCATTTCGATATATTCATCGTGCAGCATTTCCAAGCCTTCACGACCCATCGGAGACAAGATAAATCCGTGCTCTGAGCTTATCTTCACCATGTCTTGATACATTCGCAGAGCCAAACCCAAACCGGTTTCAATGCCGTACTTCTCGATGGCGCATCCTTCAACATGACTTGCCAGCGAGAAACGAACAGGGCCGGGATAAATACCCATGCTTCCATTTTTCCCGACATAAATAATCGCGTGGTCAGTGCTGCCTTCATCATTTGGAACGTCTATTGAGCCGTTTTTGGCGTGTTCTTCATTAATGAATATCGTCACAACCAACCAGCGCCAGAGCGCAACTTCCTTTTCGAGCGTGAGATGCAACCAGCCGTTAGCTTTCGCATCCTCAACGCACGCCAAAATCCTCAAACCCTCGGAATTATTTCTGTCGTGCTTCCCATCATCGAGCTGGCGGAAGGCGGCGGAATAACCGATAACGCGATTGCCTACTTTTATGCCATCCGGGGTTGCTTCAAATTCAGCTTTCATTTCCTGTCCTTCTGCGTGTTGTATTTTTCGTGGCTCATCAACTGCCAGCTCAGGCCTTGGTCTTTTGAAAGCAGGCGCCAGCGGCGATTTACTTTCAGTGATAGGTTTCCGGTACCGATGATCCGCGCCGGATGTAGGCGTTGTTTCCGATACATGCTGAGTACGGAAATCGCCCGGACGTGAACCCACTCAGGAACGCGAATGGCTGTCAGTGTCATCAGCTCACCATCTGCAGGTCTGAGTGATTCGGATCCTGAAGCGCCTCGGTGACGGCATCGACCATCATTTCTTTGATGAAGTCGTGGCCGCTGGGCGTCAGCTTCCCGCGCACTGAGTCGAACATCGCGGCGTAGGTATCGATGATTGCTTGCTCCCCCTCTTTCAGGCCGCGCACCTCATACACCAGACGCTCGATGTGGTTGATCATGATTTGAGAGAGGCTCACCTCCGATATCTCAACAACCACAGGAAGCTTTTTAGATGGCAGCGTGACAAACGTCTGACTGCCGCCAAAATGCCGCTGACAATATTCGATGTAGGTAAGGGCGATGCGCTGGCGCTCACGCTCAATTCGTTCTTTATTACTCATTGAAAATACTCCTTACTCGCCTTTTGGATGCAGGTTTCCCCGACCGTTAGGCCGCAATTAAATTTCTCTATTAATTTTATTGATTACTTAATTTTTTCTTTCAAATAATGACGCATTTACTTTCTTTAATAACTCTTCGTTCTCTTGGCTATTCAGGTATTCGCTAAATAGGGGGGCACTTTTAGAAAGGAAGCCACCCAGAGTCGCAAGGAATCCAACCACCTGCCCTTTAGCTGAGTCTTTAAGCTCACCCACCTTAAACATATCGGAAACTATCCACGGTAATTCGTGATGTGTTTTATTATTGTTGTCTAATAAATATTTCATATATATAACCGCAAGATAACGTCCAGCATCATTTCCGTCGCTATAATCTCCCGTGTCAGGAACGCACCACCAGTCCAATGGGCTAAAAGCGCGCCGACCATCAGCATTATCCCTTTTTCCGATAAAAGGTAATCGATGAAGTGCAAGGGCTCTTCTTTTATTAAATCTCAGTTTCATCAAAGATACTCCACTTCCATTTTATTAAGCTGGTGGCGAACGGCTTTTATGTTTTCAATAGCTAAATGTGTGATGGAATATTCATCATTGTAACGTCCATCAGTCTGCAAATTATCTCTAACTACATTTAGAGCGCCTTCTGAAAAGTTAAGGTCCATAATGCAGGCTCGAATGCCATTGAGCAGACAATCTTTGTTTTCTTTATCCATTTTTGGTTGCCGCCTCAGCAGTGATAGAAATAATGTTCATAATCTCTAAGGACAATGACTTTTCTTCGTCGCTGCAGGTAAGGTATTGTGCAGCATCTGCCAGTGCCTTAATTTTTCTTAAAGCATCCTCAACATCTACGGAAGTTGAATTATTCATGGTGCACCTCTTTAACTTCATAACCTGCCGTTTGC
Source organism: Rahnella inusitata (assembly GCF_965118895.1). GTDB lineage: Bacteria > Pseudomonadota > Gammaproteobacteria > Enterobacterales > Enterobacteriaceae > Rahnella > Rahnella inusitata_A. Next base: position 32,744 of record NZ_CBCPJJ010000011.1, on the reverse strand, counting down.
GCCATTTCTAAGAATCCCTGCAATGTGCTCAACGCATAACCTGGCATCAAAGGTTCGTGTGACTCGAGTTGCCCATCTTTGATATGAAGCATGATTCGCCCGGTAAATTGATGCCTCACTTGAACAAGGATATCGCTAGTCATAGCGTACCTCCTCCATTGGCAGTCGGGCCGCTAGGGATAAAACGTATTCCTTTGCTAACTCATGCCGCGCTTCTCGTTCGGAACATGCCACGACGCGGATCATGGCTGGCTGGGCCTTGGTGTCCGAACGTTTAACCGATGCAAAAAGAAATACACTTGTGCTAGTATCAGCAACAGCCTTATTAACTAATCCGCTGGCGCAGGTTTGTTTTAAGGTCAGGCTCTGGGCTTTAACGGGCGTTGAACCCAGAGTCGAATTAATACATAGATTTTCCATCTTACTTCCCCTGACTCAAATTGAAATTTGCACAAGACTCGACCTCGAGCATTTTTTCTAAAAGCGATATGTTTGCGGTAAGTAAAAGGCTAATGTTTTGCATATCTGATTTTACATCATCATATTCTTTATTTGCTGCTGCCCAGAACATGACATTAGCAACAGCCTTCATCCCGCAAACGAGATGGTCAATTCCGCAGGCAGCGTTATCCGAATTAATTTTATATTCTTCTTTGCTTAATTTTTTACCATCAATATCTATGATTAAATCAGCTATATTAGGCATGAGCGTTTTCCATGATTTATTTTGGAGGAGTTTGCTTACTTATTGTAAAAGCAAACTGAATTTTTAAGTTTCGGAGATTTGTCTAAGATCTCCTTAGCGTGAGTGCAGGCTTCTTCATATGTGTTAAAGAAATCCACGAGGACAAAGCCGAATTCATTTCTTTCATAAATTTGGTATTCAGGTACATCGAACAACGAGGCGAACAATACGTATGTTGCATTCTCGTTATGGCCTGATACGGGCATGAAATAACTCAATTCAGAATCGGCCGCTTTGAGCTTTTGATGAATATCGAAGGAAGTTGTTTGAACATTGGTTTGTTTATCTGTCATCTCATTGGCTCCGTTGTTTGCCGATGAGTTAAAGGTACGCGATGAATTAACTTATTGCAATACCATAAGTTATAAATAAATAACTTAATGAATTATGGTGTTGATTGAAAAGGTATTATTTCTTGTTTTTACCGTGCGTTCTGATTTTGGATGAAAAAAAACCGGCGTTAAGCCGGTTTATTATGCAGTAGGATCACGGGTCAGAGGACAACCGAGTACCAGAAAACACGACCTATAATCTCCAGGGCATTTTCAGTGGTTTCTTCATCTTGGAATTCCTCGCGGTTGTAACTCCTGATCACAACCTTGCCACCAGGGCGACGATAGAGCATTTTTACCCTTTTCAGTCCATCGACATTTATTGCGTATAACTTACCATCATCGATTCGTTTGTTATTACAATCCACTGCAACATCAGTTCCATCTGGCAGCACTGGCTCCATGCTGTTACCTCTGGCAGGAAAGCATAGGACCCCAGACCCATCAGTGTTAGCTCCGACTCTTCTTAGAATATTTTTTGAGAATCGCATAGTTAGTCCGTTGTAATCTTCATCGCAATAGCTGCCATCTCCGGCAGCTAATTCAATATCTTTCAGGTAGGGAACTTCGACCTCGTTTTCGTGGAGGGGGGAGGAATCATCCCACACCTGTATGCCAGTACCGGATTTCTCTGATGCTCCTTTTGGTTCTTTCAACTCAGGACTATGTGAAATCTCGGCTGGCTCCTCTCCATTAGCAAGCCACTCAGGCCTTACATTCAAAGCCTGAGCTATCTCAACCAGTTTCCTGCTAGTGCTGGTTTTTCCATTCGTCAATTTCCAGATGGATGGTTGTGACATGCCTACGGCATCAGCCAGCGTGGCCTGTGTCATGCCGTTCTTATTCATTGCCCATGTCAGGCGTTCAGCGAATGTTTTCATACGTCCAATCTATACCTTAAGTTATTAACGTTCAAATACCTTAAGTTATTGCAATAAGTTATACAAGTGCTACCATGAGGTATGTTGCAATAACTTATGGTAATGAATATGGTTAATGATCACATTAAAACAGCAGTTGAAGAAGCAGGCGGGCAAGCTGCCCTCGCTCGTGCTTGTGGTGTATCGCAGCCTGCCGTATTCCGTTGGCTCAATGGACGCAGAGTGAAAGCTGACTATGTTATGTCCATTGTCAGTGCGGCCAATGGCAAAGTAGAAGCTCATCAAATTAGGCCAGACCTACCAACGCTTTTTCCACATCCAGACCAGGCTGATTAACCATGCGTGATTACGGAAAGGTATCACCTCAATTCTGGATAGGGAAAACAGGCAAAGAGCTCAAACGCTCTGGCTATGAAGGCCAAATTGTTTCCCTGTACCTTTTGACCAGCCCTCACGCAAACATGATCGGCATGTATTACATGCCCCTGATGTACATGGCTCACGAAACAGGATTGGGCATTGAAGGGGCTTCGAAGGGGCTTGCAAGTGCTATCAAATCTGGTTTTTGCCTCTATGACAACGATTCAGAGATGGTTTGGGTGCCTGAAATGGCGGCACATCAGATCGGAACGTCGTTGAAACCAACCGATAAGCGTTGCCCGGGAGTTCAAAACACCTATGAGGCACAGCCTGATAATCCTTTCCTCCCAATGTTTTACGATAAGTATTCAGGTGATTTTCATTTGACCAATCGACGTGAATTTATCGAGGGATCACCAAGGGGCATTGAAGGGGCTTCGAAGGGGCTTGCAAGCCAAGAGCAGGAACAGGAGCAGGAACAAGAAGAAGATAAAACCACTTTGTCCGAAAAAATTCGGACTGACGGCGGGAAACAATCTGATTCTGAAAATCTACCTGCACCCAAAACCGATGACAAAAAACCAGACCCAGTGGACCAAGCTTTCGAGTCAATTTTTTGGATTGCAGGGCTTCGCAAAGACACTAAGGTCAAGGCGAGGTCAGCGTTCAAAACGAAGTACCGTGAACACAAAGCCAAAACCGGTGATTCACCGGAAAAATTTGCCACGACTCTCGCCGATGACATCCGGTGGCGTGTGAAGGCTCAGGTATTTGGCACGGATAAGCTCCTCCCGACATCGTACCTGAGTGGAGAGCGCTGGAACGATGAAAGACCAGCATCAACAACTGCGGTTGCTGACGGAGCTTCCAGACAGCTTGCGCAGGATGGTGAAACGCAAGTTTTTGTGGATTACGACGCACTGCGTCGAGGGAGTCGCTAGCGATGAAAACCAAATTCAAGATTTTGCTGGTAGCAGGTTACAACCACGGGATCGTGGGGATGCGTTTTGTTGACTGGTGTTTTATCAAATTTCGTTTAGGGAGCCTGTAATGACGCCGAATGAATTATCAGGGAAGCTTTGGGACAACGTGGAGCGCGTAGTGGCGTACTTGCTACCCAATGGCAAGAAGGCCGCGAACGAGTGGGTATGTGGCTCGGTGGATGGTGAGAAGGGCAACAGCCTTAAAGTTAACATGTCCGGTAAGCGTGTGTGGTCAGATTTCTCAACAGGCGAAAGCGGTGATCTTCTGGATCTTTGGTGCGCGACTAAATCGTGCCAATTGCACGTGGCCATGTCCGAGGCGAAGGCGTTGCTAGGTCTGAAAGAAAACGATCAGCACTTCGAAACGAAGAAAAAAACATTCTCAAAACCAAAGAAGCAGGGCGTCAAAAAAGCGAATGCTTGCTACGCATACCTTGAAAGTCGTGGCATCAGTGCGGCGACTGTGGACAAGTTTAAGGTAACTGACGCAGTGGTGTGGTTCCACGAAGAGAATCGTGAATTACCTGCCCTGGCGTTCCCATACCTCCGCGACGGTGAGCTGTTGCAGATCAAGCGTATCAGCACAGAGCGCCCAAACGGTAAAAAAGTCATCATGGCTGAAGCCGACTGTGAGCCGTGTTTGTTCGGTTGGCATGTGCTGCCGCACGACTCACGTGTGGTAGTGCTCTGCGAGGGTGAAATTGATTGTCTGTCCTTCGCTGAACTCGGTTTCCCGGCGCTTAGCGTTCCGTTCGGTGGTGGCGCTGGCGCAAAACAGCAGTGGATAGAGTACGAATATCACAATATGGATCGTTTTGAAGAAATCTGGCTTTGTCTTGATAACGACTCTGTTGGCTTGGAAGCTGCGAAAGAAATCGCCCGCAGGTTGGGGACTCATCGCTGCCGCTTGGTCACTTTGCCTCACAAAGACGTGAACGAATCTCTGTGCGCTGGCGTGACAGGCGATGAGATTTTTCAATGCCTTGAGACTGCCGCTTACTTCGATCCTGAAGAACTTTGCTCTGCTTACGACTTCCTGCAGGAAACCATAGCCACATTTGAAAACCGCGATGAGGGGTTATTTATCAGCCCTTGGAAGCGCCTGAACGGCAATTTCAAGTTTCGAGAGTCTGAGTTTTCTATCGTGAACGGCATCAACAACCACGGTAAAACCGAGCTAGCAGGGCATATCTCGATCAATGCGATGTCGCAGGGGATCAAGACCTGCATTGCATCGCTTGAGCTTAAGCCAGGAAAACTCCTTGCTCGTCTGGTGCGTCAGGCCATCTGCAATAAACAACCTCAACGTGATGAGATTACGCACACCTTCGAATGGTTCAACGACCGCCTATGGCTGTTTAATCTGACCGGCACGGCAAAGGCAGACAGACTGCTAGAGATTTTCGCTTATGCCCGCCGGCGCTATGGTATCGAACTTTTCGTTATCGATAACTTGGCAAAATGCGGATTTGCTGAGGAAGACTCATCAGGCCAGAAAGACTTTATCGACAAGCTTTGTGACTTCAAAAACACCAACAGCTGCCATGTCATTCTGGTTACGCACAGCCGAAAAACTGATGAGAACGTCCCGACTGGAAAGATGGATGTCAAAGGCACAGGGGCAATTACCGATATGGCTGACAATCTATTCTCCGTCTGGCGCAACTTGCCGAGGGAAACTGCTCTTCAGAAACAAGCAGACCCTAAGCAACCAGAACTCACAGATAAAGACCATGCCGCTATGCAGATGCCTGGAACGTTAATCCGTCTCCTGAAGCAGCGCGAAGGCGAAGGGTGGGTTGGGGATATTGCCGCGTTTCTTGACCCGAGATCACACCAGTTTTTGGAAGTTGAAGGTGCTACACCTTGGAATTATTTAGCCAACAGACCTCAGGATGAAGTGGATATGGACTGGGAAATGCAAAATGTATCGAGGGCCTGCTAATGGAACGTCTGATTCGTGAGATGTCATACCTGTTCACTAAAAAACGTTTCATGGAACTCCAGAAACAAGCACATGATATTGCAAGGAGCAACAGTGAACACCTTGAATGTTTTGGCTTCATTATTGATGCCATAGACGAATTTCTGGAGGCTCTTCCGGAGAACCTTCTCTACCATGAGAAACCCCTCATGCACTACATGGTGATGCGAAGCCTGACCCTTTGGGATGCGGGACACGAGATAACAGACGTTCAGTGGGCTCACCCGGGCTGGTTCGGTACTGCTGAAAGGGGAGATACCATTCAATGAAACTGGAAAACGCTCTTAAGCAGTTCAACCCTAAAACCCAGACGTTCACTAACGTGCCGCCTGCTACTGCATCGGATTCACTTTCGGGGCCTGACCTCGCTGCCAGTATGGGAATGGCAGAGGCAGAGGCTGAATTCGGTATGGGGGCTTTCCTCGGTAAAAACGGCATCAGTCAGGAAGATGGGCTGCGCACTATTGAACGTCTTGCTGTTTATGCGATGAAAAACGCCGGTAAGCACGTCGGGAAAGCAGCTGGCCGCAGGATGGCGCATTGCATGGTGATCCTCGCGAAGATGGCTTACGCGGAGTATTGCCAGTCTGCGGGAAGCACAAGCGATTGCCCACATTGCCAAGGTCAGGGACTCATCTCAAAGGTGCACGAGGTGACCACTTATAGTGGTTATGTCGGTGCTGATGGAGAAGAGAAAATTCCGTCAGTCGTAGAGAACCAGCGTGTTTATGTACTGTGTCAACACTGTAATGGGAAAGGGGAAATTTCTCACCGCTGTCGCTGTAATGGTACCGGCCGCGTTCGTGACCTAGAGAAATCCAGCCTGCTCGGCGCACCGGTCGATAAGACCTGCGAACGCTGCAAGGGGAGGGGATTCAAACGGACACCCGGCACAACGGCCTATAAAGCGATTACGGCGCTGCTGCCAGATCTGCATGAAAGGACATGGAATCGTAACTGGCGACCGCTGTATGAGTCGCTGGTGACCAAATGCGAACAGGAAGAGAACCACGCTGATGCTGTGTTCCACAGAATCACAAGTAGATAGGATGATCGGGGATCTTATAGGGTGGTTTGAATATAAGTCTTGCATTTTGTCCGAACTTGGCGTAATTTCTCTAAATCATGGGCATTTCTTTAGATGACCCCCACGGAAAACATAATAACCTCGCTTCTGCGGGGTTTTTTGCTTTCTGCGCAACGACAAGTTGCCTGACGAATTGAGCCGTATCGCGGAACATTCGTGTTGTGAAACAGGCAGCTTTTCGTTGTGATGAAATACATAACCGTAGTGGGCGGGCGTTAACCGCCTGACAAATTATTTGAGGCTGCCAAATTGGCGGCCCTTTTTTATGCCCTCCATTCGGTTGTGAGGACAGCAGCAGCGATAAGGGATTTATCAATGCACGTTGCCCAATCTTACACGGATGAGAGTGTGGATCTTGATCATCGTTCAGTAGTCTGATGCCTGCTATCCTGTTTGTAGACATTGACAAGGGAGGTTGGCATGAAGGTATTGAATACAGAATTTGAATACAGGCAGTGGATGGAGAAGGAGTACTTCCAATTTGATGATAAATTCCCATCTATTTTCGAGCCCGATGAGTTGGAAAGAGAACTTTTAAATCAGATGCCACAGCAGTTTCCCTGCATAGTTTTCGCAGTGAAAGGCCCTAGACCTTCTGAGCCTGAGACTGTGCAGTTTATTTACCGCTCACAGGTAGAAGAATGGGCAAAGGCTTTCGGAATTATTGATTAGATAGTAAACGAATTTCATTGGGCTGCCTCCGGGCGGCCTTTTTTATTGCCCAAATTTAGAGCCCGACCAATCAGTCACCTCACCCTCATGAAACCATGCGGTCTTGGCTCTAATCCCTATGACCATTGAAACACAGCCCATTCAACTAATGGGAGGTGGGATAAATGAAAATGATCCCAGAAAAAGTCGCTTCCGGTCTGTCCTACTGCACGTCAGCGGGACTCATCTGCGCTGGCAGCTTTAGTGACTGGTTACGGCATTTAGACTGGAACCAGATCGCCATTGTCGGCGGTTTCATTATCGGTATTGTCACCTACATAACTGGTGCTTATTTTGACTGGCGCCGCACTCGAGCTTATGAGCGCGGAGTGGATGCCGGAATCATTAACCAACCGCCCGAAAAGCGCAGTCTATTTAATAAAACCGAGGACTGAGCATGGCAAAACTGAAGACAAAGCTCAGTGCCGCCATGCTGGCGCTGATCGCTGCTGGCGCTTCTGCACCGACCCTGATGAGCCAGTTTCAGGATGAGAAAGAGGGCACAAGCCTGATTGCTTATCGGGATCAGGGCGGAGTCTGGACAATCTGCGGTGGCGTGACGTATGTGAATGGCAAGCCTGTACTTAAAGGCATGAAGCTAACGCGGTCACAGTGCGATGCTATCGACAAAGCCGAGCAGGCCAAAGCGCTGGCGTGGGTTGATAAAAACATTCACGTAACGCTTACTCCTCCCCAGAAAGTCGGCATCGCCTCCTTCTGCCCGTGGAATATCGGCCCGGGGAAATGCTTCCCTTCGACGTTCTACCGCAAAATTAACGCTGGTGATCGCCTCGGAGCATGCGCAGAGATTAAACGCTGGATCTGGGACGGTGGGAAAGATTGCCGAATTCGGGCGAACAACTGCGCTGGTCAGGTCATCAGGCGTGATCAGGAAAGCGAACTCACGTGCTGGGGGCTGGATGAATAACAATTTATCGATAGTGCTGGCCTTCGTGGCTGGCGCTGCGATCACCTGGTGGATTGAAGGGCTGCGCTGGGACGCCGACGTGTCAAAGCTGAAAGCGACCCACACCACAGAGCTAAAGAAAATCAGTGATCAGGCAGTGATTGACCTGACCAACCAGAAGAAGCGCACCGAAGCGACACAAACCGCGCTGGCTGCGCTGGATGCCAAACACACGAAGGAATTAGCAGATGAACAGGCCAAGAATGACCGGTTGCGCGCTGATGTCGCTGCTGGTACTCGCCGGGTGCGGATCGCGGCAGCAAACCTTGCCACGTGCGAGCTCGTCGGGAACAGCACTACCGGAGCCGGCGGCGTGGGCGATGCAGCACAAGTCGAACTCTCTGGCGCTGGTGGACGGGCTGTTCTCGATCTCCGAGCCAGTGTCATCAAAGACGACCAAGTGATCCAATACCTTCAGGGCTATGCCGCTGAAGCCCAGAAGCGTTGCAAAATTAACTAATAGGAAACAGCCATGACCGTAAAAGCAAAGTTCCGCTGCCACTTCATTCAAAAGGCACATGATGATTCAAGCCGAACCATCCATATGAGCGCCGTGACTTCCGGCAGCCATGAAAATGAAGCCTGGTCTAAGCTCACTCCCGGCGGCCAGATTCAGATGCACATTTCAAACCCTGACGCATTCAACCAGTTCGAGCAGGGCAAGGAATACTTCGTCAATATTCAGCCAGCGGAATGAATTCCACCAAAATCAAGCAGGTCGGTTTTTACCCTCAATAAGTTCTGAAACCAATGAGCGTGATATCCGTTGAGCTTTTGATTGAATTGACACCTTGTCACTAATATCAGGAACTGAAATTTCGAAAGTTTTACTTGTTGATACATCTCTCAAATAACCTCTAAGTTCATCCCCGCTTTTATCACGCAAAAGCTGAGTTATGATGCTCTTTAGTGCTGCAACTTCTGCACTTAAGTTATTGATGATATTAGTTTGATCTTCGGAAAACTGGCTCATTAGTCTCACCTTTTATTGAAGGGTTAGGGAAAACATTCTCATTATACCCCAAAACACAAAGTGGTTTTTTATGACGACTTTGTGAAGATCCTTTAAGTGAGAGGAGCTTCAATAATTTACACATCACATAGGTGCAGTTATATGACAAGTAAAACATTAAAAGAAATGGTCGGTGGAAATCTCAGAATCGATTTGTCGCCAGATGGATTTACCGTAACGAATGGTGCAGGTACTGCTCACTATGACAAATGGGGCGCACGCACAACTGTATGGGGAACCCCTGAATATTTCCCTAAAACCATCACAGTATCAGGCTGGGAAAAAGTTGGGGTCGAGCCCGCTTCATGCCAGGTTTCTGTTGCCGTCAATACAGAAACAGTGGATGACCGGATTGAAGAGATTAAAAAAATTGTTCATGAAATCATAGACGAACGATTCAATAAAGAGCGTCGTCCGGGTGGAAAACTTTTCAATAGTCGTTTCTGATGTCGGAAGTCTGGGCATTACAGCAGGCATTCACTGAGTGCCTGTGATAATGCTTTGCGAGTAAGTGATAATGAGTATCAAACTCAATCAAAAGTCCCTGTCAATGCTTAGGTGATAATGATTATCAAAATCAGTCAAACCCATATCGATGCGAATAAATAATAATGGTTATCATTTGGCAAAGGTACTCCCGACGGGGGGTCTTGCCACGGGGCGGCGGACTCGCGGAAAACGGCTAGTTTTCGTATTTCTATGCTGTCAGCAGCAGGTGCGTTATCTCTCTGTTATATATAGAAAAAAATCAAATTCAGGTGACAACAGTTAAATTCCACTGTCATCTGACCAGTTTGCAACCCTCTGAGTTAACGAAATAAATCGTGACTTCACCTGACAGCGTGAGGTGTCAATGTCCAACATCAGCAATCTGGGGGACGCCTATAACTGGAGCGTAGCGAAGATTGCTGAGGCTTTTGGGTTGAACCGTGGAACGGTAAGAAAGCGGCTTCTCGATGCTAATACGCCAATCGCCGGCACGGTGAAAGGCTACCCCGTTTATTCCCTAAAAGACGTGGGGCCAATTCTCTTCGGTGTAAATGAACCCGGTGATCCAGATGAACTTCAGAACCCCAATAAAATGGGACCGAAGGATCGTAAGGATTGGTATCAGTCAGAAAACGAGCGCATCAAATTGGAGGAGTCGTTAAAACAGTTGCTTCCTGCATCGGAGGCACACCGCGAGATGGCATTGTTAGTAAAGGCTATTTCTCAGGTACTGGATACCTGGCCGGATAAGTTAGAGCGCGACCGCGGCTGGCGTCCGGAACAAATAGCCGAAGCACAGACCGTCATTGATGAAATGCGTGAAGTGCTGGCAGAAGAAGTCGCTACAGCTGAGGACGGGGAAAATGTTAATTAATGGCTATGCGTCTGCAAGTGCTTTGCGTCGTGATGTGGCTACATTACTGAAACCACCAAGACGAATGCCCGTGGCTGAGGCGGTATCAAAGTTTATGCGGGTGCCTATGGGAGCAGGGAGCTCATTACCCTGGGATGCGACGCTGACACCCTACATCATAGAGCCGATGAACTGTCTTGCCTCAAGGGATTATGATGCGGTGGTGTTCGTGGGTCCGGCGCGAACCGGTAAAACGATTGGCCTTATTGACGGATGGATAGTGTATGCCGTTGTGTGCGACCCCGCTGACTTCCTGTTGATACAGATGACAGAAGAGAAGGCCCGGGAGCATTCTAAAAAAAGGTTAGACAGGACCTTTCGCGTCAGCAAAGAGGTCGCCAGCCGACTCAGCCCGCGCACCAATGACAACAACGTGCATGATAAGACCTTCCGGGCAGGAAACTACCTTAAGATCGGCTGGCCCTCGATCAACATCATGTCATCCTCAGACTATCGATTTGTTGCATTAACAGATTATGACCGTTGGCCGGATGATATTGACGGCGAGGGTGACGGTTTCACGCTGGCCTCAAAACGTACGACGACATTTATGTCATCGGGCATGACGTTGGTGGAGAGTTCGCCAGGGCGGGAAGTCACAGACACCAAATGGCGACGCAGTTCCCTGCACGAGGCACCACCCACCACCGGCATTCTTTCTTTATATAACCGTGGCGATCGCCGACGCTGGTACTGGCCTTGTCCGCACTGCGGCGAACACTTCCAGCCCGCAAAAGACGTGGTACAGGGTTATCAGAATATTGCCGACCCTGTGGTCGCCAGCGAGGCGGCATTCATAGAGTGTCCGCATTGCCGGGGAAAAATTACAGCAGGGCAGAAACGCGCACTTAATCAGAAAGGTGTCTGGCTTCGCGACGGTGAACAGATTGACCGTCATGGGACTGTCACGGGCATTGCCAGACGATCGCGCATTGCGTCATTCTGGATGGAGGGACCCGCCGCGGCGTACCAAACGCTTTCGCAGCTGGTCTACAAGTTGCTGTCCGCTCAGCAGGACTACGAGGCGAACGGCAGTGAAGAAACCCTTAAAGCGGTGATCAATACTGACTGGGGTCTGCCTTATATCCCTCAGTCCAGCGTTGAGCAGCGCAAATCCGAAACCCTGATGGCGCGCGCCTCGACCGTGACCAAGCGCACCGTGCCTGACGGGGTGCGTTTTCTGGTGGCGACCGTTGACGTACAGGGCGGACGCAACCGGCGGTTCGTTGTGCAGGTGATCGGCTATGGCGCCCACGGTGAGCGCTGGGTCGTTGACCGATACAACATTAAACAGTCGATGCGCACGGGGCCGAACGGCGAAAGCCTGCCGATTGACCCGGCTGGCTATCTGGAAGACTGGGATTTGCTGCGCACGGACGTACTGGATAAGCAGTGGCCACTCAACAGCAATCCGGGTGTTTCTCTGCCCGTGCTGGCGATGGCCGTCGACTCCGGCGGTGAAGACGGTGTCACCGGCAATGCCTATGAGTTCTGGCGCCAATGCCGCCGCGATGGCGTGCACAAGCGCGTTTATCTCTTCAAAGGGGACAGCACCACCCGCAGCAAGCTGATCACCAAGTCATTGCCGGACAATACCGACCGACCTAACCGCCGGGCGGAAGCCCGCGGCGACGTGCCGCTCTACCTGCTGCAGACCAATATGCTCAAAGACCGGATCAGTAATGCGCTTCAGCGCGATACGCCGGGGGCTAACTACGTTCACTTTCCTGACTGGCTGGGGGAGTGGTTCTATGACGAACTGACCTATGAAGAAAGGGGCGCTGACGGCAAATGGACGAAGCCAGGTAAGGGGGCGAACGAAGCGTTCGACCTGATGGTATACGCCCATGCGTTGGTGATTTTGCGCGGGTACGAGCGGATAAACTGGGAAAAACCGCCTTCATGGGCACAGCCCTTTGAGCAATCCACACCCAGCATGCATTCAGATCCCACAGCCATTCCAGCCAGCAGTAATCACAAAAAACCGAAAACAACCCGCGCCAAGACAGAGGATAAACCTTCTGCCTGGGCGCCATCGACATCAGGAGGCTGGGTATGAATCAGGCCTATATTGAAGACATGATCCAGCAGTATATGACCGCCGAACGCGCCGTTCTGCAGGGAAAGTCCATCACGCTCGGCGTGCAGTCCATGACGATGGAGAACCTCAGTGAAATTCAGAAGGGGCGGAACTACTGGGAACGCCGGTTAAGCACATTGCTTTCGGCGCAGCGCGGGCGACCGCAGTACCGGCTGGCGAGGTTTCCGCGATGAGCCTGATTGATGATGCTATTGGCCTGTTTTCTCCGGGCTGGAAAGCCTCCCGTCTGCGTTCACGCGTGGCAATCAATGCCTACGAGGCAGCATTACCCACGCGCACGCACCGGGCGAAGCGGGAAAACCGCAACGCAAACCAGCTCACGCAGTTTGCTGGCCGGTCGATCAGGGAGCAGGCACGCTGGCTGGACAATAATCACGATCTGGTGATTGGCCTGCTGGACAAACTCGAAGAGCGCATTGTCGGCGCACGCGGAATTGTGGTTGACCCCCAGCCCATACTGAAAACAGGGCTGGTGGCCGATGAACTCTCTAAACAAATCCGTGCAGCCTGGGCGGAGTGGTCTGTTTCCCCCGATGTGACAGGGCAGTTCACCCGCCCCGTTCTTGAGCGGCTGATGGCAAGAACCTGGCTGCGCGACGGTGAGGTTTTTGGGCAAATGGTCCGGGGTTCTGCACAGGGACTCACTCCGACGGCCGATATTCCTTTCTGGATCGAGGCGCTGGAGCCGGACTACATACCGCTGGAGATGAACGATACCGGGAAGGGGATTTGTCAGGGGATCTATCTCAACAGTTGGGGATGCCCGACAAAGTATGTCGTGTATAAGAATCTGGTGACCTCCGGCGTTGCGCTGGGCAATACCAAGGAAATCTCTGCAGACGGCATGATGCACCTGAAATTCATGCGCCGTCTTCATCAGGTCCGGGGAAACAGCCTGCTGTCCGGCATCCTGATCCGCCTGAGCGCGCTGAAAGAGTATGAAGACTCTGAACTGACGGCCGCCCGTATTGCTGCTGCGCTGGGTATGTACGTGAAAAAAGGCGACGGGCAATCCTACAGCGATGCCGGTGGTAATGACAAAGACTCCCGCGAACTCAACATCGAGCCCGGGATGCTTTTTGATGACCTCGAGCCCGGCGAAGAAATCGGAATGATTAAATCGGACCGGCCGAATCCCAACCTTGAGACGTTTCGTAACGGGCAGCTCAGGGCGGTAGCCGCCGGCAGCCGCAGCAGCTTTTCCAGCATATCCCGTAACTACAACGGCACTTACAGTTCTCAGCGTCAGGAGCTGGTGGAGTCCTTTGAAGGCTACGGCATTCTGCAGGATGCATTTATTGCGGCCGTGACCCGACCGATGTACCGCAGCTGGTTGCAGATGGCGATCACGGCGGGCGTGATCAACGTGCCGCCCGATGTGGATATGGCGACGTTGTTTAATGCGGTCTACAGCGGGCCGGTGATGCCGTGGATTGACCCGATGAAAGAGGCCAACTCGTGGCGCGTGCTGTTGCGCGGCGGCGCGGCAACGGAAGGTGACTGGGTCAGGGCGCGCGGCGCGAATCCGGGCGATGTAAAACGCCGCCGCAAGGCGGAAGTCGATGAAAACAAAACGTTAGGTCTGGTCTTCGACACGGACCCGGCAAACGATAAAGGGGAAGCCAGTGCGAAAGATCCGAAGAAATAAACTGGGTGCGTCACCCAAGGCCTCCGCGGGGGACAAAAGCTGGTTCCGCATGAAGGCCAGCGGTGACAAGACTGCTGATATTTATATTTATGACGAGATTGGTTACTGGGGCGTGACTGCCCGCCAGTTCGCCAGCAGCATGAAAGCGCTGGGCGATCTGGACCATATCAATTTGCATATCCACTCGCCGGGCGGCGATGTCTTTGACGGCATTGCCATTTACAACCTGCTTAACAGCCATACGGCGAGCAAAACCGTGTATATCGACGGTCTTGCCGCCTCAATGGCCTCGGTGATTGCCATGGTGGGCAATCCCATCATCATGCCTGAAAACGCCATGATGATGATCCACAAGCCCTGGGGGATCACCGGCGGCGATGCCAACGACATGCGCGACTATGCTGACCTGCTGGACAAGGTCGAGGCCGTGCTGATCCCCTCCTATGCCAAAAAAACCGGCAAAACCCCTGACGAACTTGCCCTGATGCTGGGTGAGGAAACGTGGATGACCGCGCAGGAGTGCCTTGAGCACGGTTTTGCTGACCAGATTTCTACCGCGGTGCAGGCGATGGCCCGCATTAATTCAAAACGTATCGAGGAATTCGACGCTATGCCAAACGCACTGAAAAACATGATCACCAAGCCGAAAGCGACGACTCAGGCACCGGCGGTCGTGACTGAACCTGCCGCACTGGATGAAAACGCCATCCGCAATCAGGTCATTGCCGCGCAGAAACAGCGCGTCACGGGGATCAAAGACCTGTTCGCGATGTTCGGCGGCCGCCATCAGGAATTGCAGGCGACGTGCATCGAAGACATCGACTGCACGGTCGAGCAGGCCAAGGACAAGCTGCTGGTCATGCTGGGCAAAGACGCCAGTCCGTCGAATAAAAACGGCGGCAATGCGCACATCTACGCAGGGAACGGTAACTTTACCGGCGACGGCATTCGTCAGGCGCTGATGGCGCGCGCGGGCTATGAAGAACGCCAAAACGACAACGTCTACAACGGCATGACGCTGCGCGAATATGCGCGCATGTCGCTGACCGAACGCGGCGTCAGCGTGGGGGCGTTCAACCCGATGCAGATGGTCGGCCTTTCCCTGACCCACAGCACCTCTGATTTCGGCAATATCCTGCTGGACGTGGCGAATAAGTCCCTGCTGCAGGGCTGGGAAGAGTCGGAAGAGACCTTCGAAGCCTGGACGAAGAAAGGGCAGCTCTCCGACTTTAAAACGGCGCACCGCGTCGGCATGGGCGGCTTCCCGTCGTTGCGTAAGGTGCGCGAAGGGGCGGAGTACAAATACGTGACCACCGCCGACAACAGTGAAACCATTGCGCTGGCCACCTACGGTGAAATCTTCTCCATTACCCGTCAGGCCATCATCAATGACGATCTGAACCAGCTGACCGACGTGCCGATGAAAATGGGGCGCGCGGCGAAGGCCACCATCGGCGATCTGGTGTATGCGGTGCTCACCGGCAACCCTAAATTGTCTGACGGTAAGACGTTGTTCAGCAGCGATCACAAAAACCTGGCAACCGGCACCATTGACGTCACAACTCTGGATGCGGCTCGCCAGCTGATGCGCGTGCAGAAAGAGCCGACCACCGGGCGCACCCTGAACATTCGCCCGGCCTTCCTGCTGGTGCCGACCGCGCTTGAGACGGTCGCCAACCAGACGATCAAATCAGCCAGCGTGAAAGGGGCTGACGTGAACGCCGGCATCATCAACCCGATCCAGAACTTTGCGACGGTTATCGGTGAGCCACGCCTCGATGATAACAGCGCGAAAGCCTGGTATCTGGCGGCGGCGCAGGGCATGGACACCATCGAGGTGGCTTACCTGAACGGGGTCGAGTTGCCGTACATCGACCAGCAGGAAGGCTTCAATACCGACGGCATCGCGACGAAAGTGCGCATCGACGCCGGCGTGGCGCCGCTGGATTACCGCGGCCTGGTCAAGTCCAGCGGCCAGTAACATTTCCCCGCGTTACCTTCACGCCCGTCAGGGCTTTTTTTATACCTAAAATTCGCCCCTTCGCGGGGCGTATGGAGCTTTGTTATGGCTAAGAATTTTGTGCAGGAAGGGCAGACCATTTCCATTACCAATACCGGTCAGGCGGTGATTGAGAGCGGCGCCCCCGTGGTGCTGGGTTCCCTGCTCGTTGTCTCACTGGTGGATATTGCCCCGAATGAAACCGGTACGGGCATGGCGGAAGGGGTATTCCTGCTGCCGAAAGTCTCCGCCGACGCCATTCCGGCGGGGACAAAAGTGTATATCGCGGACGGTGAAATCCAGCTGGCGGCGGCGGATGCCGTGGCGGCTGGGATCGCGTGGGAACAGGCCGGTGCAGGTTCGACCGTCGTTGAAGTCAAACTCAATGCCTAACCCGTTCGATGCGCTGGCGGCGCGGATGGATGCCACCACCGTCGCGCGCTTTGGGCGAGACGTGGTGATTAACGGCGCCGTGCTTACCGGCGTTGAAAGCCACTTTTTGCCCGAAATGGGGCCGGTCAGCGGTGACGGCCTGTCCGTGGTGATTTTTTCTGCCGCTTACCGGCCTCACCGTAACGATCAGGTGATGTATCAGGGCGAAAGTTACATCGTCACCCGCCATCAGGTGTTTAACGGAAAGCCGCAAATCTGGCTGGAATAAAGGGGAGCACATGACCATCAAAGGGCTTGAACAGGCGATCAGTAATCTGAACAACATCAGTAAGACCGCCGTTCCCCGCGCCTCGGCGCAGGCCGTGAACCGGGTGGCGGGGCGGGCGATCAGCCGGAGCAGTTCGTCGGTATCGAAGGAAACGAAGGTGCCGAGAAAGCTGGTCATGCAGCGCGCAAAGCTGAAAAAGGCCACGATGAACCGACCGGTCGCCACGTTAAAAATCAACCGGGGCAACTTGCCCGCCATCAAGCTCGGGGTCGCGCAAATGCGTATCTCCCGGCGTAAGGGCAACGTGCGCGGGCAGGGCAGCGTGCTGAAAATCGGGCGCTTTACGTTCCGCGACGCCTTTATTCAGCAGCTTGCCAACGGACGCTGGCACGTTCTCCAGCGCTCGGGGAAAAGCCGGTACCCGATAGACGTGGTGAAAATCCCCCTGACGACGCCGCTGACCAACGCCTATACGGTGGAGACAAACCGCCTGATGCAAAGCGATATGCCCAAAGAGATGGCGGCGGCCCTGAAAAATCAACTGAGGCTTATCGTTAAACGATGATAAAGCACCCCAACATCCGCAACGCCGTGCTGGACGCGCTTAAGCTTTCGGTGACCGCCCCCTCCGTGACCTGGTATGACGGTCGCCCGAGCTTTTTGACCGCCGAAGACCTGCCCGCCGTCGCCGTCTATCTTTCGGGCGCTGAACCTACCGGGGAAACCCTCGATGAAGACGAATGGCGGGCAACGCTTCACGTCGAGGTTTTTCTCAAGGCGGTGAGCCCCGACACCGAGCTCGACCGGTGGATGGAGCAGCATATTTATCCGGTGGTAGGCGACATCCCGGCACTTTCAGACCTTATCGAAAACATCACGCCAGAGGGCTACGACTACCAGCGCGATGATGAAATGTCGACGTGGGGATCTGCTGACCTGCGTTACACCCTGACTTACTTAATGTGAGGAATCTATGACCACACAACTCGAACCGACCAAAGGCGCGGGCACCACGCTTTGGATTTACACCGGCAGCGGCGATCCCTATGCCAATCCGTTATCGGATCAGGACTGGACGCGGCTGGCGAAAATCAAGGAACTGACGCCGGGTGAAATGACGGCGGAATCCTACGATGACACCTATCTCGATGATGCCGACGCCGACTGGAACGGCACCGCGCAGGGGGCTAAATCGTCGGGTGACACCTCCTTTACGCTGGCCTGGAAGCCGGGCGAAAGCGGCCAGCAGGATCTGGTTAACTGGTTCTACGACGGCGCGGTGCGCGGGTACAAAATCCGTTACCCCAACACCGCCGTGGACGTTTTCCGGGGCTGGATCAGCAGCCTGGGCAAAGCGGTACCGGTAAAAGAGGTGATCACCCGCACGGTGAAAATCACCAACACCGGCAAGCCGGCGCTGGCGGAGAGCAATCAGGCCGCCGCGGTTCCGGTTTCGGGCGTCACCGTCACCCCGTCCGCCGCGAGCGTCGTGGTCGGGCAGAACAGCGTCATCGGCGTCACGGTGTTGCCTGACGGCGCGACCAACGGTTCTTTCAGCGCGGCGTCATCTGACCCTTCCGTTGCCACCATCACCGTCTCCGGCAAAAACGTGACGGCCAAAGGCGTCAAAGCGGGCACGGCGCAAATCATCATCATGACCAATGAGGGTCAGAAAGTGGCCATCTGTAACCTGACCGTCACGGCGGCCTAACGGAGCGAGCATGTTTTTAAAGTCTGAACTGTTTGAGTTTAACGGGGCGAAAACCACGCTGTATGAGCTCTCGGCGCTGCAGCGCGTTGAGTTGCTGCATTATCTGGCGGCGCAGGAAAAGGCCCTGCCGAAAGATGAGCCTGATGATCAGACTCTGGCGTCCGCGCTGGTCGAGCTCAATATCCGCGCCGGCGCGATGATCATTGCTATGTCGCTCTGGCACAGTGAGTCGCCAAAGCCGGATATTCACGACCTGCAGCAGCAGGTCATGAGCACCTGGCCGGTCGAGGCCATCGGCAAAGCGGATACGCAGGTCAAAATCCTGTCCGGCATGCTGAACCCGGAGCAGGGCGAGGTCACCACGGAAGCTGCGCCCTCAGAGTTGGTCGCTGAAGAGGAGACGGCGGAAAAGCGCTAACCCGTGAAAAGGGCTTTGTTATGCAGCTGGCGCGCGAGTTGAGACGACCCAACTGGCGCACCATGCTTTCAAACATGTCCTCCAGCGAGCTCGAGGAGTGGCATCAGTTCTATCAGACCCATTACTTCGAAGAGGCGTTACTTGATGCCCATTTTGCCTCGCTTAGCCTCCATATTTTATCGCTGGTGTGCGGGGAAACAGAACTGACCGCGGGCCATTTTAGCCTGCTTAAACCCAAGGTCGTGGAAGAAAATCACGAACCTGATGATGAACAACTAATGGCGATCGCAGAAAGCCTGCCAGGAGGAGTGCGCTATGGCCCAGCCAGTGGGTGATCTGGTCGTTAATCTTGACGTTGACGCCGCGAAATTCAATGAACAACTCGGCTACGTGCGTAAGCAGTTTACCGGGCTGAGCGCCGCCGCCGTTGAGACGTCTGCACAGGTTCAGCAGTCCTTCTCCCGTCAGGAGCTGGTGGCAAAACGGGTGGGGATATCCGTGGGGCAGTACAACAACGCCCTGCGCAACCTCCCCGCACAGTTTACCGATATCGCGACCCAGCTCGCCGGTGGGCAAAGCCCCTTCCTTATCATGCTCCAGCAGGGCGGGCAGGTTAAAGACTCCTTCGGCGGCGTATCGAACCTCTTCCGTGCGATCCAGGCCGCGCTCTTTGGCGTCAGTGATTCGGCTGAAAAGTCTGAAGATTCGTTATCTGAGAATGCCAATGCGCTGGCGGAGAACGCCGAAAATCTGGGGAAGGTGCGTGGCCTGCTCACGCCGGCTACCCTGGGCTTTGTGGCGCTGGCCGTTGCCGTGGTGGCCGTGGCCTATTCGTTTGTAAAGGGTCAGGGGGTGCTCAGCGAATTTAACAAATCGCTGGTGATGACCGGTGACCGCTCGGGGCAGACTGCCAACAACCTGCTGGTAATGGCCGAGGCGATTGCGCAGGGCGGCGACTCCTTTACCGCCGGTACCGCGGCGCTCAATGCGTTAGTCAAAGCGGGGGCCAATCTCGGGGAAAACTTCCTGGGCGTGGCCACCTCCATTTCTACCCTGTCCGACGCCACCGGCACCAAAGTTGAGGATCTGGCGGCGGCGTTTGGCCGCATTACCTCAGATCCGCAAAGCGGGCTGCGGGCGATGGCCGAGCAATATGGTCATGTTACCGCCCAGCAGCTGGACTACGTGAAAAGCCTGCAGGACTCCGGCAAGTACACCGAGGCGCTTAACTACGCCAACACAGCCGCCGCCGCCGGCTTCAAGGACATGGCCGGGAACATTAAAGAGAACATGGGCGCGCTGGAAACCGCGGCGGACTACGTCGGCGACTCTTTCAAATCCATGTGGAACCGCCTGCTGGATATTGGCCGGGCGGACTCGCTTCAGAAACAGCTCGCGGACGCCACGGACAGGCTGTATGAGCTGGACAAAGGGCTGAGAAACACCGCCGCGCAGGGGCAGCAGCGGTTTGGGCTGGAAACCGCCCGCGATCAGGCACGTCAGATGGTCTCCTCCCTGACCGAGCAGCTTCATGCCGAGCAGCGAAAAACCGACGAAAAACAGAAACAGTCAAACCTTGAGCGCAGCTCGCTTCAGAATCAGCAGCACTTCCAGTCGATTTCTGACGCGGGTCAGAGCAAGGAAGAGCAAAGAACGCAGGAGTACCAGCGTCTTAATCAGTACATTGCCGAACGCCGCCGGCTTAATCAGGCGCTGAGCGACGATGAAATTGCCCAGATTAAAAAGGGTATTGAAGAGAAATATAAAGACCCGAAAACGCCCAAAGCGAAGGCGATCACCACCTCGGCGGGGGACAAGGCGACGGATAATGCGCAGGGTGAGCTGATGACCCTGCAGGCCCAGCTCAAAGTCCTTCAGCAGCACACCAGCGTGAACGACGTTATCAGCCAGCAGCGCAAAGACCTGTGGCAGACGGAGAATCAGTACACAGTGCTGGAGCAGGCGGCCAGCACCCGCCAGCTGTCCGCGCAGGAAAAATCCCTGCTGGCGCATAAAGAAGAAACGCTGGAGTACAAACGGCAGCTGGCGGCGATAGGGGATAAAGTCGCGGCCCAGCAGCGCCTGAATGCGCTCTCCGATCAGGCGGATAAGTTTGCGCTGCAGCAGTCGGCAAAGCGCGCTGCGCTGGATGCTCAGGCGGATGGCGTTTCATCAAAACAGGCGGAAAGAGCCGCGACGCTGCAGCGTCTGCAGGAAACCTATGCATTCAATCCGGACGCTCAGAAAAGGGTATTGCAGGAGCAGCAGGCAACGTATGCGGCAGAGGACGCGCTGCGGTCGAACTGGGTGGCGGGCGCGAAACAGGGCTGGGCCGAATACGCCGAATCTGCAACCGATGTATTCACTTCGGTGCAACAGGTGGCGCAGGCGGGATTCAACGGCCTTGCTGACAGCCTGACAAGCCTGACGACCACCGGTAAAGCCAGCTTTAAAGAGTTTAGTGTCTCTATTTTAAAAATGATCGGTCAGGTCATCAGCCGGTTAATCGTGGCCTATACCGTCCAGACCGCGCTGGGGTGGATCAGCAGCAGCGCGTCATCTTCATCCTCAAACACATCCTTCTCATCAGGGGCCTACAGTAATTTGCAGCTGGCTTATAACGGCGGCTATATCCGCGAGTTTGACGTGGGCGGCTACACCGGGCACGGCGGTAAGTATGAGCCCAAAGGCATCGTTCACGGCGGGGAGTTCGTTTTCACCAAGGAGGCGACCAGCCGTTTGGGCGTGGCTAATCTTTATCGCCTGATGAAGGGCTATGCCACGGGTGGGTATGTGGGAACCGGCGGGGCGGCGGGCAGGTTCGGCGCGACCGATATCAGCGTTTACGCCCCGGTGACCATCGGCGAGCAGTCTTCATCGAATGACGTCAGCAGCAGCGATACGGCAAACACCGCCAAACAGCTGCAGGGCATTGTTCAGCAGACAATATCGGACAGGCTCAGGAAGGAAATGGCTCCCGGCGGCCTGCTGTATAAAAAATAATTCCGCATGACGCATTCTGTAATTTTGGGAGAAGTGATGCCTACAGACACCTTTACCTGGCGAACGCAGAAAAGCGCCCAGGGTACCGACACGGTCAGAACGCTACAAGCGCAGTTCGGCGACGGCTACAAGCAGGTTGCCGCCAGCGGCATCAATGCCAAAGCTGAAACGTGGAACCTGAGCTGGACGGGTAAAAAATCGGAGGCGTCGTCGATCCGTCAATTTCTTCTGAGCCACGTGATTTCATCCTTCTGGTGGACGACTCCGTGGGGAGAGCGGCTCCTCTGGCGGGTAAAGTCTGATTCAGTGTCGGTCAGCTTTCCCGCGGGAGACAAGGCGACGCTGAGTTTCACTTTCGAGCAGGCGTTTGCGCCTTAATATCATCACTACTATCTGAGGCCGCCTTCCGGCGGCTTTTTTAATCTATTCGTCACTGGTTCATAACGCGCTTTGAACCACTCATAACGCGCTTTGAACCACTCATAACGCGCTGAGGCTGTATTACAACACGATGTGTTAACTATCAGGAGAGCTCATGAGCTTTACACAGGACGTGCAGTCGCTTGAACCGGGGCAGTTGATCCAGCTGATTGAAATCGACGGGACGGCGTTTGGCTTCGACACCGTGCTGCGCTTTCATGCGCATAACATAGACTCCGCGGGCTGGAAGTCTTTCGCCGCCGACAACCTGCCGTCAATCGTTTGGCAGGGTAATGAATACGATCCGCACCCCTATGAGTTAACCGGTCTGGAGCTATCCAGCACGGGGTCGCAGCCAACGCCAACGCTTTCGGTGGGTAACGTGGGAAACTACGTCACGGCGCTGTGCCTGCAGTACGACGACATGGTGAAAGCAAAAGTTAAAGTGCACACCACGCTGGCCAAATATCTTGATGCCGCGAACTGGACGGCGGGAAACCCGACGGCCAGCTCGATTGATGAACGCGTGCAGCTCTACTACATCAACGCCAAAAAAGCCGAGACGCGGATTCAGGTCGACTTCGAGCTGTGTTCTCCCTTCGACGTTCAAAGCCTGCAGCTGCCGACTCGCCAGATAACCCCGGTGTGCACCTGGTGCATGCGTGGATGGTATCGAACGGGGACCGGCTGCGATTACAACGGTACTAACTATTTCTTGAAAGACGGCACGCCGACGAGTAATCCCGCGCTGGATGTGTGCGGCGGCCGGATGTCGGATTGCAAGTT
This sequence comes from Rahnella inusitata, assembly GCF_965118895.1. Taxonomy (GTDB): domain Bacteria; phylum Pseudomonadota; class Gammaproteobacteria; order Enterobacterales; family Enterobacteriaceae; genus Rahnella; species Rahnella inusitata_A. Next base: position 9,533 of record NZ_CBCPJJ010000011.1, on the reverse strand, counting down.
GCGGTTGGGCACCGAAAATCCGCTACCTTTCGGCGGCTTTCCGGCGGCTAACCTGCAGGGGAAATAATCATGCGAAAAAAACTTCTCAGCGAAATCCGGGCGCACGTGGCCGCCGAGTATCCGAACGAGGCCTGTGGGCTGATCGTCGAAACCGGCACCGGCCAGCGTTTTATTCCCTGTCGTAACATCGCCGAAAACGCAGCTGAAACCTTCACGCTGTCGCCGGATGATTATCTGGCGGCGACCGAGGTCGGGGACGTCATCATGGTGATCCACTCCCACCCCGATGTGGTGCAGCTGGTGCCGTCAGAAATGGACCGCATCCAGTGTGACCACTCCGGCGTGGAGTGGGGGATCATGTCGTGGCCGGACGGTGACTTTTGTACGCTGTCACCGCGCGGCGATCGCGAGCTTGCTGGCCGCCGCTGGGTGTTGGGCCATGCTGACTGCTGGTCACTCATCATGGACTACTACCGGATGGAGCACGGCATTGCCGTAAATAATTACTCGGTTGACCGTGAGTGGTGGGTCGACGGGAAAGAAAATCTCTATGACGATAACTGGCAGGCTGAAGGGTTCGTTGAGATTGATGCCAGCAGCATGCAGCCGGGTGACATGATCATGATGCGCGTTCAGGCGCCGGTGACCAATCACGCGGCGATTTATCTCGGTGATAACATCATGGTTCACCACATGTTTGGCAACCTATCTGCCCGCGTTCCATACGGCAAATATTACCGAGATCGGACGGTTCGCGTCGTCCGTCGCAAGGAGTTAGCTGATGCTTAAAACCATGACGCTCAAAGGCGCAATCGGAAAGAAATTCGGCAGGGTTCACCGGTTTCACGTGGCGGACATCAACGAGTTTTTGCGCGCGATGTGCTCGCAGGTGAAGGGGTTCAAAAAGTACGTTTCAAACGCCCATCTCAATGGGGTGAAGTTCGCTTTTTACAGCGGCAAGAACAACATCTCGCTTGAGGAGTTCGACATGTCCTCGGCGGCGACCGAGTACACCATGGTGCCGGTGATTGAAGGGGCGAAGCGAGCGGGGACACTCCAGATCGTGATCGGCGCTGTTGCCCTGGTGGCCGCCTTCTTTACGGCTGGCGCTTCCTTCGCTGCATGGGCGTCCGCAGCCGGATACAGTGCGGCAGCAGTAGCCGGCACAACAACCGCGTTGGTGGGTATTGGTCTTAGTATGACCATCGGCGGCGTGGTGCAGATGCTCACGCCACAGCCCAGTTTTAACGTCGGGGCATCGTCTGACGCCGACAACAAAGCCAACTACGCCTTCGGCGCGCCGGTGAATACGGTGGCAATGGGATACCCCGTTCCGCTGCTTTACGGCCAGCGTGAAATCGGCGGCGCAATCATCAGCGCGGGGATTTTCTCCAGCGATCAGCAGTAATTTAATTAACGCCGAAAGGCAGGAGTGAGTGATGAAGAATAAAAAACGCACAAAGTTGATGAAAAAAGCAGATTTTTATAAAAAAAAGCAGCCTTCAGAAAAGACCGCTTGTAAATTAGAAGTGAGAAATGGCGTTATTACTCAGTATGCTGATGATGGATCTATTAGGGTCACCTTAGGGCCACTTTGATAAATTTCGCCATTCTTGCAATTTCAGTGCTGCATGTTGCATCTGTGTTAAATAAATATGCGTGATCTAATTTTTTTAGCAGATCTTCCTTCTTTGCTGGGTCTCCATCTGCAATTGCAGCCCCTAATGCTGCTAACACGGCCAATACAGCATGTGCAGTTTCCTCTGGGTTAACAGGGGTATCAGTGTTGGCCGCTTCGAAATTATAGTTGCCCATCTTATTTCCTTACCCAGAGTTAATCAGCCATCCCTCCAGTGAATGACGGTCATGCTCCAATCATGACCGGGCTGAATACTCACCATATATCTAACTGTAAATCGGTAACATCCTGATATTCGATCAGTTATCCATCAATAGCCGCCGCAGTGCGGCCTTTTTTATGGGCGTCATATGCAATTACTTCAAGGCGAAACTATTATTCGGGGCGCTAAAGGCGGCGGCGGCAGTGCCCATACGCCGGTCGAGCAGGCCGATGATCTGTTATCCGAAGCGAAACTTAAGATTGTGCTAGCGCTCTCCGAGGGCGAGATTCAGGGTGACCTGGTCGCGCAGCAAATCTTCCTCAACGATACCCCGCTGGCGAATGATGACGGCACCTATAATTTCACCGGCGTGAAGTGGGATTACCGTAAAGGCACACAGGATCAGACCTACCTGCAGGGTATGCCTGAAATTGATAACGAATCCTCGGTGGGCATCGAGGTAAAAGCCTCCACGCCGTGGACCCGGCAATTCTCAAATCTCACGCTCGATGCTGTCCGGATCAAGCTGAGCCTGCCGATTCAGTACCAGTACAAAGACAACGGCGACATGGTCGGCACGGTCACGGAATATGCCATCGACCTTTCTACCGACGGCGCGCCGTATAAAACGGTCGTCAACGGTAAGTTTGACGGAAAAACAACATCAGAATATCAGCGTGACCATCGCATCGATCTGCCTGACTCGGCGTCAGGCTGGACAATCCGAGTGCGCCGCATCACTCCAGATTCAACCTCAACCAAGCTGATTAACGCCTTCAAGGTGTTTTCTTTTGCTGAAGTGATCGACAGTAAGTTGCGCTATCCGAATACCGCGCTGCTTTATGTCGAGCTCGACTCCAGCCAGTTTAACGGCAGCGTGCCGAAAACCACCTGCAAGCCAAAGGGCAAACTGATCCGCGTACCGACCACCTATGATCCGGTGACCAGAACCTACAGCGGCACGTGGGCGGGTGATTTCAAAATTGCCTACAGCAATAACCCCGCGTGGATTTTTTACGACCTGGTGCTCGATGAAATTTACGGCATGGGCAACCGCGTTGACGCAACCATGATTGACAAATGGGAGCTGTACAGCATCGCGCAATACTGCGACGCGGCAGTGTCAGACGGCGCCGGAGGCACAGAGCCACGCTTTACCTGCAACGTGTTCATCCAGAGCCAGCAGGACGCCTACACCGTGTTGCGGGATCTGGCCGCCATCTTCCGCGGCATTACCTTCTGGGGGAACGACCAGATTTACGTGCGCGCCGACGTCCCGCAGGATGACGTGGATTTTACCTACCACAGTTCGAACGTAATCGAAGGCATGTTTACGTATGCCGGTGGCTCCTATAAAAACCGCTTTTCTTCCTGCCAGGTCAGTTGGTCAGATCCAATAAATCACTATTCAGACACCATCGAAAGTGTTTATGAGCCTGACCTTGTCGCCCGATATAACTGGAATGAAACCCAGCTGACCGCGATAGGTTGCACCTCACAAAGTGAAGCGCATCGCCGCGGGCGGTGGGTGATCCTGTCCAATGCGAAAGACGGCACTGTGTCCTTTGGCGTTGGGCTGGACGGTTACATTCCCATGCCGGCAGAAATTATTGGCATCGCTGACCCGTTCAGAGCCGGGAAAGCCAACGGCGGACGCATCAGTGCGGTTAACGGCAACAACATTACCGTTGACCGGGTAGCGGACTACGGCATCGGCGCCCGTCTGGTAGTGAATTTGCCCGATGGAACAGCGCAGACGCGGACGATCAGCGGCGTCAGCGCCGATAAGAAAACGTTCACGGTTGCCACCGCATATCGCATGACGCCGGTGAGCGGCGCCGTGTGGGCCATCGACAGCGATAACTTAGCGATTCAATACTTTCGTATCACGTCAATATCTTCGAACGACGACGGTACGTTCACGGTTGCGGGCGTGCAGCACGACCCGAATAAATACCGTTACATCGATGATGGGGTGAAAATCGATTCAGCACCGATCACTGTGACGCCAACCAACGTGATGAAGGCACCGGCAAATATCGTTGTCACAGAAGTTGACCATATCGCGCAGGGGCTTACCGTCGCAACGCTGCAGGCGTCCTGGGACAAAGTGGAAGGGGCGATCAATTACACCGCGCAGTGGCGCAAAGACAACGGCGACTGGGTTAACGTAGGTAAGACCAGCGCGCAGGGTTTTACCGTTCAGGGAATTTATGCGGGCGTGTACGACGTGCGCGTCCGGGCGATCAACGCCGTCGATGTGTCCTCTCCGTGGGGATACGCTGATTCGACTACGCTGAACGGCAAAGTGGGTAAACCCGGCACGCCGACAAATCTGCTCGCCAGCGACAACGTCGTCTGGAATATCAACGTGACCTGGGCATTTCCTGCAGGCAGCGGCGACACTGCATATACCGAGATTCAGGTGACCACCACTGCTGACGGCCAAAATCCGCAGTTTCTCGCGAGCGTTCCATACCCTGGGGTGAGTTATCAGCATGGACCAATGCCTGCCGGTGTAAGGCGATGGTACCGTGCAAGATTGGTGGACAGGATTGGTAATACTGGAGACTGGACGGAATTTGTTGGAGGCGCTTCTAATGTGGATGCGATTGCACTTCTCGGTGATATCACAGAGCAGGTCCTTCAAACTGATGCAGGAAAGCAACTGATATCAAAGGTTGATACCAATATCGATGCGATGCTGCAAAACGCACTTAACCTGAACGCTACCGTTGACCATCAGATGGCCGAGGATGGCAAAAACAGGGCTGACATTCTCACGGTAAGGCAGACTATTGCGGATAATGACAAAGCCTATGCTCAGCAGTTTGAGCAGGTTCAGGCGAAAGTCGATAATAACACTGCAGTCGTTCAGCAAACTTCCACCGCTCTTGCCGAAACGAACGGCAAACTCTCCGCCCAGTACTCCGTGAAAGTTGCTGTTGACAGCAATGGCAGACAGTATGCGGCTGGGATGGGGATCGGGGTTGAGAATTCACCCGCGGGTATGCAGACGCAAGTTCTTTTTCTGGCAGACAGATTTGCAGTGATGAGTCAGGTCGGAGCAACCCCGAAAACGTTCTTTGCGATCCAAAACGGTCAAACCATTATTAATCAGGCATTCATTGGTGAAGCGACTATAACGAGCGCGATGATTGCGGCCTATATCGAATCCACAAATTATATCGCAGGTGTATCGGGCTGGCGTTTGGATAAGGGAGGCACCTGGGTAAACTACGGTTCTGGGTCCGGTGGCAAGATGAAAACCACCAACACAACAATCAGCGTTGCTGATGCTAACGGTGTGTTGCGTGTGCAGATTGGTGAGCTGACGGGGGTCTTCTAATTGGCGAGCTTTGGTATTCAAACGTGGAGTGTTTCTGGAACCCCAAATAATACGGGGTTGGTAAAAATCCTGATACTGGGCTCAGTCTACCTCTCAAAAGACCAGGTATCGGGGGCATGGTCGTATGCGGTTCCGTCAGGTTATAAGGTTGCCGCGATGCAGTCTCCGATTATGGGGGCAGAGCTTTCATCCGCCCGGCGCAAAATCTCCACGACAACTACCGGCGTCTCGCTTTCGAGCGCCGGTGCAGATTATTCAACCGGTACATTCACGGCAGCTGAGGGTTGGCTGATCGTCTATTTAGTGAAGCAATGACATGGCAAATTACGGGGCATTATTGGTCGATGAGTACGGCATTCCGTTCTCAACACCAGACACGACGCCAATGAGTCTGGTCTCAAAGAATGTGTACAACTTTGGTGGAAGCGGAGGTGATATTAATTTGGCTGTATCCGTGTCCAGCCCCTTTGTTGTCGCCTTCAAGTCCGATGTAACCGGTGTTTATGGAAGGCTGAGTAATAATAGTGGTGTATACACACTCACGGTAGGCAGGCTTGCTGGCGGCAGTGTCGGGAACGTCACCGTTTATATTTTTGGTATCGTCATCCCTCAGCCCAAACCGGCATGGGGGATTGCGATAAACAATGCTCAGGGACAGTGCATCTTGACCAATGAAACCAAAGTCATGAATCCGCCCATTGCTGTTGGAACGCCGGGTAACCCGGCAAATCTCGGATACAACATCGATACCACACTCAGCGGAAATTACGCAGTAATGCCGCAGATGACGGGCTTGATGGTAGGCGTCATTCATTCTGGGGGCGCAACGCGCCCTTTCCAGTCACCCATTCAGACCTATGCGTACTTCAACGGATCAACCACGCGAATATCCTCTACACAGACAGTCAGTCCGGGAGGTGATCAGCTCGAGAATGTTGGCTATGCAAACTCAAACGATTTGATATACGCGCTCGATGTATCTGCTTACTAATCAATGAATTGTGATAAACGATCGTTTTCAACGATCAATTTCAAGTAATTGATCTATTAAACCAATTATCCCGTCATAAATATCGTTGTTATCGTTCTGGTATCAATATTCAAGGGACAGAAAAATGACAAAAATTATGATGGCAATTGGTCTGGCGGTTTTGGTCTCCGGGTGCTCAGGCATCCTTGATAAGCAGCAAGCCGTCTGTAGTGGTACGGCACTCATCGGCGGGCAAGAAACGCCGGTGCAGATTTATGGTGTGCGTAAGGTCGCGAATCAAACTCAGTATCAGGCGGGCGATCCGTTCGGCTGGCGCTGGGTCAGTAAAACTAATTTCATCCGCACAACGTGCGATAAATGATGTAACCCTAATCATCCAAAACCCGCTCCGGCGGGTTTTTTTATGCCTGGAGCAAAACATGTCGGCAGGAACCATCGCATTAACCAATAACTCTGCAACCGTGTCGGGTACCGGAACCGTGTTTACCACCGACTTAAAAGCAAACGACTTTATCGTCGTTATTGTCGGCGGTGTGACTTATACCTTGGGGGTCAAGGCAACAGCATCAGCAACATCATTAACGTTAATCACCCCATATGGCGGACCAACCGCCACTGGGAACGCATGGACTGCCGTACCTAATGCGACACTGGTTGGCATTACCGCGCAGGTTGCCGCCGATGTGGCGAAGGCTATCCGGGGATTAAATCTGGATAAGGCCAATTGGCAGCAGGTGTTCAGTGGCACGGGTAACATCACTGTTACTCTTCCCGACGGCTCAACTTATCCAGGACCTTCGTGGAAGTACCTTTCCGATAACATGGCAACGAAAGTATCTGGTGCGGTACCGATTTTACAAGGTGGAACAGGTGGAACAACAGATGCTGCCGCCAGAACAGCGCTTAAAGTTCCAGCATTAACAAGTAATACATTCACCGACGTTCAAACAATGCCAGGCATCGAGATAAAAGGTGCAGCTACCCCATTTATAGACTTCCACTTTCAGAACGACCCTTCCGATTACACAGGAAGGATTGCTATGTTTGAAGCAGGCTATATTGGTATTTTGGGCGTCCCACTCGATGCAATGAACAATATTCGCTGTAGGAGAGGGGCGAGCGGGGCCGTATCATCGAATTCTTATAATTTTTATTGGAATGACACAAGCCTTGAGGCATGGATCCAACAAACACGAGTTGGCAATGTTCAGATGCAATCAACTTCAGATATCCAGTTAAAAAACCTAAAAGAATATGTAACGGACAGTGTTTCTGCTCTTCAGGAAGTGATGATGTGGCGGCCCGCGACTTTCAATTATAAAAAGCGCGGCGTCCTGCCCGAATCAGAAGAGATGCTTGGATTTATCGCAAATGACCTAATTGTTGCATCACCGGAATGTGTAAAGGGCGAAGGGTTGAAGGATGGATGGGATGAAGAGAATCCAACAGACCCTTATTATCTTGATGAAACGGCGATGATTGCAAAGTTGACGGGTGCTATTCAAGCTCAACAGAATCAAATCGAAGATTTACAAAAACAGATAGCAGCTTTTGTCGGTAGCTCAGAACCCACCATATAATTTCTTCCCTTGCCGATCAGCGGCATAACAGAAATGTCACTGATCGGACTTTCCTCCTCATGTTACTCATGATTATACTGTATGTATGAACAGTATTTTTGTGAGGTGCTTATGCCCAAATATTCCGATATCAAGGGTGCATTTATTCGAAGCGTCACGCAGGATCCCAAGAAAGGACAGGTTGTCACAACGGAACGATTTGTTGCTGAGTTGGCGAAGGTAAACCACTTCTGGTCACTGCAAGAAGCGAACGAATGGATAGCGCACTATCAGGGGTTCTTTCGCGATTACTCTGATCAAGAGGGCGAGAGTAAGCGCTATTTTCTGAAAAACATGGGCTACGTAAAGTAAGGAGGAACTATGGGATTTCCATCACCTGCAAGCGATTACGTTGAATCGCGAATCGACCTGAACAAAGTCTGTAACTGCACCGGCCCGGCATCTCGCCTGTACATCGCCGAGCGGTACCACGGCAAGCATATCAACTCCGGCACGATGCTGCTGATAGACCCCGCTATCAAACCGGTCGACGGAAATCTGCTGCTGGCGCAAATCAACGGCGAGATGGATGTGTGGCGTCTGGTGACGATCCTGCGCCGTGGTCTGGAGTCACTGGCCGATAAGGACGTGTTCATTGAGTTCGGCGATTCGTTCACTGATGACGAGCTGGTGATCGAGGGGGTGGTGACGCATATCATCTACGATGCCAGGAACGACGTGTTCGATGATACGCCGTGCATTTGAAGGTTTATGCAAATCTGTGTGCTAATCTCAGTGAAAAACTACTTGAGGTTGATATGCAAACTGAAGAAGAGAATTTATTAGTCAGAAGAGAGATTGGCGATGCAGTGTTGGCTGTGCTTGAGCAGGGAAAAGTAGTAAGTGTTGAGAGCATCATTACATATCTTGAAAGACAACATCATGAAGTGACCCATCTGCAATACAAGAACAGATATAGGCATGCAGTAGATTTACTGATAAAGAGCTCATAAAAAAAGCCCGCGACAGGCGGGCAATAAACATCAGTTTTTACATTGGAAATTTGTTCGGGTAGAACGTGATGAGCATAGCGTGGTAATCATTATCCAATCTATAGGATAACTACCTATAAGTGGCTGTGTTCGCTCAATGAGGAAGTGTTAGGGCGTAAAAAAGCCCTCGCGAACGAAGGCCAGTGAATTATCACAAAATTTAGTTTCGGAACGAGAGTGATGCTCCCGAAAGCATAATAGTAGCTCTTGAAAATTTGGCTTATGAAATATGGTTTAGTAATTAAAGAAATTTTCCCGTTTTTGAATAGCAAAAAAAGCCCGCGTTAACGACGGGCAAAAATCAAAGTTATCAACCTTACTTGCACTTCATGACGGTAGTCATAACGTCCGTTTCAAATATTAGCCTAGCTTTAGAAATTCGCCATTTTCGGGCAAAAAAGAACCCGCCTCTAGGGGCGGGCTTTTGTAAGGGTATGAATGATTTGCCTTAACAGGCGCGCTGATCTTTTGTCAGCTGAGTTAAGGGTAGTCTGCGGTGCGCTGATTGCCAGATTTAAATAAAAAAAGCCCGAGTTAACGTCGGGCTATCAGTAGGTAGGTATCCATGGCCTTGGCAGGCTTGCTGATCTTGTGTCAGCTGGTATGAGAATAGTGCAGGGCGGCGATTTTTCCAGATTACAGGCACAAAAAACCCGCCTACAGGGGCGGCTCTCCTTCGTACCATAAACAGGAGTCAGCCTGTTCTTAACTTAAGTGTAGGTCAGAGGGAATAGATACATC
>NZ_CBCPJJ010000010.1:0-250703 GCF_965118895.1 Rahnella inusitata | reverse complement strand
GGTTGTATAGCATATGACGCTGATCACTCAATGATGGTTATTTGGTCCGGGCTAATATCGTCACTAATTTTTGCGCAATCTGTAAGCTCTTCCAACACTTGTTGTGTCATATTGCAAATTCTGTGTATGGAATGGTCACTACTTAATTGCGAAAGCTCTGAAGAAGAAAATTCATAAAATTCATGCAAACATATCCAGGTATCTTTGTTAAAACCCGTACCTGCTTCTATATAAAAGTTATGGAATCTGTCGTCAGAGTGGCAGCCAGGCGTTGCCGATTTATTAGTGTTTTGACTGGTTGTTTTAGCTACTAAAACACGATCGTCTTTACAACCTAATATTATAAATAATTTTCTTGCTCTGCTGCCATCATGAAACAAAAAATTGTCATGAAACATAACTGTCCCTGGAGTCAATTTTCCATCTCCTCATCGATTTTGTTATCAGCAAGCATTTCTATCATCTCCACATCATCTTCAGCGATTGCATAGTGATAAGGGATTTCAGCCAACTCCCTTCCTTCAACTTGGTGCACTCGGTACCACGGGAGAGTTGGGAGATGAGTTTTTTCGACCATTTGTTCACCGCCGAGCAAATTGTTTTCCTCAGCAATTCGCTCAAGTAATTTAAGCTCTCTTTTGCTGAAAATTTGTCGGTTAAACTCAACTAATGGATTGAAAGTCATCATTGGATGGGATTTACCCACGGACACATGTTTTATCTCAATTGCTTTAGATAAGTCACTCTCCGACTCATTAGAATCAGATTCAGCTTCTACCTCATTCATCAGTTTTGTCGGCACAGGACCCATTCGCCATGCGTTATAAGTTAGCCCTGTAACACCCCTGCCTACCTCTTTGAAATGCTCGAAATCAAAGAAAAACAGTAGCTTAAATAATTTGGTCTTGCCGCAATATCGAGTGTTATTGGAGAAATAGATGATTGCATTTAGCAATTTCTCTCTCTTTTTCTCATCGATAATCATAAACACCTCCGCGGTTAAAATGGCGCAGAATTGTACGTTTAAAAAATACACACTGCAATTACAATATATAGCTGTTTTTACAGAGAAGCCATCTACTTGGTAACTTTTGGTTGCCAAACATCAATTGAAGTCCACATCTCTACGACCTTTCATCCGATTATTCCATTCCTCTAGTATCAACGCTTCGGTGCCTGCCTGTACTTCCTATGCTCGACCATCACATCAACAATACGGATCTTCTCAAAGTCAGACCTATGAGCTGCATGCACATTGATCAACCACCTGGCATAGCTGCGCCACTAGCGAAGAACCACACCATGAATCCAACTGCACCGACTAGCACGATAACTGGGGGAATAAATTTCAGATTCATTAAGATTTCTCTGTTAAGTTTTTATCTGTTACCAGCTTGGATAGGTTCCATCCATGACCCACGCAATAACGATAAAAATGACCACAATGCACAGTAATACTGGAATCATCAGGTACTTCAAGATAGGCACCTCGGATACGATCTACAAAGAAGCAACGCTGGCTGTTTGGGAATATTCTTAGGCTATCACACGCTGAATATTTTGTAAGACCAATACAGAGGATTTATCGAGTAAAACAGAATGACGCAAACTGGCCAATGCATTCATCCATAAAGCTATGACCGGCTACTGTCATAACGGAGAAAATATAACTTTGGTGGTTTTTTATGTCGAAAATGATGTTTGATTTTACTGGTCAGGCTGAAACCATTCATCCGAGCTTTCCCATGTTTGCTGCAGCATCACATCAATCACTTCTCTGTCATGAGTCGTTCCGCCCATCACCGACATCCCATCACTGTTAGCTAGGCGAACTGAAAATTTAGCGTCCGGGTAATTGTGGTCGAGACGTTGTTTAAATTCGACCTCAAAGGCTTCGATTGCTCCAGCAGGTAGCTGCTTTTTTTTATCGATCATCAATTCTATATGCATCGCATTCCCCTTCACTCTAATCCGAGCCAGTTACCGGCATCATCAAACATCTCTTCAACTATGCCCGCCAGAACAGCCTTCTGCGCCTTGCTGGCGTCCGTATTGATGCTGCTCAGCGTCACCATCGGTTTAACCTTCACGTCAGCATCAGGGAAGGTGCCATGCACGCGCTTGGTAAGTTCAGCCAGGATCAGCGCGTTGGCGTTCTGCACACCGGCCATGTTTCTTTTGTCGTAAATCAGCTCAACAAACATAAATCACCTCAGTCGATGAAAGTGGAACCGGCATCTTCAATCCCGGCCTCGATATACTGGACGCGCTTTTGCAGCTCAAAGATGAGGGCCTTGGCTTCACTAAGGCGGATCATCACCTGCTGGTCGGGGTACGTTTCAACTTTGGAATCGACAACACCCGTCAGCGTGTCTACGAAAGAAGATTTAAGAATCACAAACTCACCAAAGGCACTATGCGCGGCTTTAAACTCAGTCAATAACCGCATACCCCTGAAACTGTCTTGCTCATTCATGTGATGATCGCTCATGTGAATTAACTGGTTATACATACAGTATATGTGTGCGAAGGATTGGTCAAAGAATTCTGAAGAACACACAAACACAATGTGTACATGTTTGTGTGTTTATAATGAATATTCAAGAATGAAACTAAATTAAAATATTGTTTTATATGTAATTTAAAAATATTTAGAATGGTCTATCGAAGGGCATACCATTCCTTATGTTTCAATGGATTCATCAGTGCGCCCAAAATGTCTGAGAACACGTTAACCACAATCACCAGCGAACCGACCACCATGACGCCCGCAGAGATTGCGGCGTAATCTTGCTGGCGGATGGCGTTAATCAGCCAGCGCCCGATACCCGGCCAGTTGAAGACAACCTCGGTGATCATCGCCAGTGTCAGCATGGTGGAAAATTGCAGCCCGAGTTTCGGAATGATCGGCGGTAGTGCATTGTGCAGCACATGGCGGCGGATAATGGTGAAGCGGGATAAACCGCGCGTCGCGGCCGCTTTCACATAGTTCTTAGCCAGAATTTCGTCGGTTGAAATTCGCATCAGGCGGATCACCTCAGTAGTCGGGGCTACCGCCAGCGCGGCAATCGGTAAAATCATATGGCGGACGGCGCTGACAATCATCTCATGGCGATAGGGAGAATCTGACAGCCAGGCATCAATCAGCGTCAGGCCGGTGACGGTTTTCAACTGATAAAGCAAGTCCAGCCGCCCGGAAACTGGCAGCCAGCCGAGCTGGAGCGAGAAGAACAGCATCAGCAACACTGCCAGCCAGAATACCGGAATGGAAAAACCGAGAAGCGCGAGACTGCTGATTGCCACGTCCGGCCACTTACCGCGCATGACTCCCGCCAGAATACCAAGCGGGATACCGACGATTAACGCCAGCGCAAACGCCAGAATGCAAAGTTCCATGGTCGCCGGAAATACGGACTGGAGCTGGTAGGTAATGCTTTCGCCGTTAATACTGGAAACGCCAAAATCCAGCTGGAATAAGCTGGTGAAGTAGAAATGATAAGCATCCCACAGCGACGCACCGCGCAGTGGGGCGTTGGGCGTAAAATAGCTCAGGCTAAATGCCACCAGACTAAGGAAAAACAACGTCACCAGCAGTAAAAGGATTCGACGTAACGTGAAGATGATCATGGTGCCTTCCTTCCTTCATCATCGCGAAACACACCGGCAAACGAGGAATTGCCAAACGGACTCAACACCAGACCTTTTATATCGTAACGATAAGCCTGAAGGCGCAGGGAGGAGGCCAGCGGCAGAACCGGTAACTGTTGCTCAAGAATTTTTTGCGCCTGCTGATAAAACTCAATGCGCTGAGAAAGTTGCTGTGAGAGTAAGCCCTGGCGCAGCAGTTCATCAAATTTCGGGTCACACCAGTGAGCATAGTTGGTCTGCGAATGGATCGCCGCACAACTGAGCATCGGCCGGAAGAAACTGTCAGGATCGTTACTGTCCGTCGACCAGCCGGTAAGCGTCAGGTCGTGGTTCATCTCCATCAGCCTGGCTTCCTGAAAACGGCCTTCGACCGGCACGATCACTACTTTTATGCCGACCTGCGCCAGATCAGCTTGCAACAGTTCTGCGGTTTTTAGCGGGCTCGGGTTAAACGACTGAGAAGCCGTGGGCACCCACAAATGCAGCGTCAGCTTTTTCTGCCCTAAATCTTTCAGGATTTGCTGTGCTTTTTTCGGATTGTATTCTGTGACCTGCGCGTTACTGTCGTACGCCCAGGAGGCGCGCGGCAAAATAGAAGCGGCAGTTTCAGCGGTGCCGTAATAAATCGACTGCATCAGGCGCTGATTATTAATAGAAAGCGCCACTGCCTGACGGACTCGCGGATCGTTTAGCGGAGCTTTGTTGGTATTAAACGCCAGATATGCCACGTTCATGCCCGGTCGCAGTGAGAGGCGTAAACGAGGGTCTTCGCGCAGAATCGACAACTGACTGGCGGCGGGATAGGCCAGCACGTCGCATTCGCCGGTCAGAAGTTTGGATAACCGTCCTGTCCCGCCGACGCCCATGTCGATCACCACCTGCGCCATGCGAGGTGTGCCTTTCCAATATTGGCCATTGCGTGCCAGACGAACGTACTGACCGGTGCGATATTCGCTCAGCTGGAACGGCCCGGTGCCAACCGGCTGACGGTCGATCTCTTCTTCATTACCGGCTTTTTGCAGATTCGCCGCATATTCGGCTGAAAGCACGGGAGCGTAGTGCGTCGCCAAATGCCAGAGGAAGGAGGCGTCAGGATTATTCAGCCGAAACTCCACCGTCGAATCATCAAGCTTCTTAATGCTCTTAATGGCTTTCGCAAACTGCAAACTGTCGAAATAGGGATACTCTTCGCCATTGACGGCGTGGTAGTGATTATTCGGATCGATAATGCGCTGGAAGCTGAACACCACGTCGTCGGCATTCATCTTACGCGTCGGTGAGAACCCGCCCGTTTTCTGGAAAGGCACGTCTTTGCGCAAATGGAAACGGTAGGTCGCACCTTCGTCAAGGACTTCCCAGCTTTGGGCCAGTTCCGGGATCAGACGATAGGTATAGGGATCAACGTCCAGCAGGCGGTCGTACAGCTGTGCCGCGAGGGTATCAATGATCAGCCCGCTGCTGGCTTTTTGCGGGTTAAACGTATTGATCATTCCGTTGACGCAATAGACAAAGCCACTCTGGCGAATATCTTTATTCGGTGCACTGACGACCGGCGGGCTGCCGTGCGTTGGGGCGGTCTCAGCAAATACTGCTGTGGACAGGCCGCTCAATAAAAGTATCCACAAAGTTAAACGACGCATAAAGGCTTCAAAGTTAAGGTGCAATGCCCTAAGTGTACCGTACTCTGCGAGGTACCCCAATCCATTGCGCGAAACACCGTGTATTCCTGCGGCACATCGCGCAAAAATTGCCCGGCAGTCGGGCCAGAGGGTAATCAGGGGAGCCCTTAACGACCTCAGGGTTGTTCAAAGAGTAGTCTTATTGTTGATGTGGTAATGAGAAATATTCTCAACAAAGTGCTTTACAGACGATACTGAGAACCATTATCATTCTTTTCACCGAACGAGAGGTGTCCCGCCAGTGGCGTTAATCGCGAGGTACGACATTGCTCACATTGCTTCCAGAATTACTTAGCCAGCTCGGGTGCTGGCTTTTTTTTGCCTGAAATTCAGTCATCTTCCTGCGAATTAACCTGTATCCCATGCTTCTTCAACATTCCGCGTAACTGATGATATGTCACGTTTAGCAAGCCGGCCGCCTTGCGCTGATTGAAACGCGCCTGCCGCAGCGCCTGCTCGATCAGATTTTTTTCCTGACAGGTCACCCATTGTTTTAAATCCAGCGGCAACGCGGGCAGAGCGGATTGCTCTTCGCTCTCAGTCTGTCGCTCAGGTTCATTGCGGCGCGCAAACGGGTTGAGGATAATATTGTCGAGCGGAATTTCGCTGGTACCGTGACGGTACATCGAGCGTTCAACAACGTTTTTTAGCTCGCGGATGTTGCCCGGCCAGCGGTAAGTCATCAGCGTGTCATGAGCGCCATCGGTAAAGCCGGGAAATAAAGGCAACGAAAGCTCACGGCACATCTGTATGGCGAAGTGTTCGGCCAGCAACATGATGTCCTGCTGGCGTTCTCTCAGCGGCGGCAGTTGCACTACGTCAAAGGCCAGGCGGTCGAGCAGGTCAGCGCGGAATTTTCCCGCCTCCGCCAGCGCCGGTAAATCATCATTGGTCGCGCACACCAGCCGCACATCGACCTGCAACGGCTGGCTGCCGCCGACGCGCTCCAGATGTCCGTACTCAATCACCCGCAGCAGTTTTTCCTGCACCAGCATCGGCGCCGTCGCCAGCTCATCAAGGAACAGCGTGCCACCGTCCGCGCGCTCAAAGCGCCCGAGATGGCGTTTCTGCGCCCCGGTAAATGCACCGGCTTCGTGGCCGAACAGTTCGGAATCCAGCAGATTTTCATTGAGTGCAGCACAATTAAGGGAGATGAACGGCCCCTGCCAGCGCGGTGACAGATAATGCAAACGATGCGCGATCAGCTCCTTGCCGCTGCCGCGCTCGCCGGTCACCAGCACCGGCTTATTGAGCTTCGCCAGCTGCGAAACCTGTTCCAGTACCTCTATAAAGGCATTGGCTTCGCCGAGTAAATTGTCTGTATTATCAGTCATCGGGCTTTCCTTGTGTGGTGAATTACACTAACACTTGGTGAAAATAGTCATCTCGAAAAATAAGCATAGCAGAGTCGAAAATAAAAAATTCAATTTATTCATGAAGATAATGATTGGAAAAAGTTGGCACGGATCCTGATATAGGTTTACTGCGGCAAGTCATCAATGACGGCTGCTTTAACCGGTAACAGATTGGCCGGACACCTTAAAACCGGCTGAGGCCGGATGCCAACAGAATCAAAGAGGAATTTCGATTATGGGTATTTTTTCTCGCTTCGCTGACATCATTAACGCCAACATCAACACGCTGTTGGATAAAGCAGAAGATCCACAAAAACTGGTTCGTCTGATGATTCAGGAAATGGAAGACACGCTGGTGGAGTTGCGTTCAACCTCTGCCCGTGCGCTGGCAGAAAAGAAACAGCTGATCCGCCGCATCGATCAGGGCGAGTCTCAGCAGAACGAATGGCAGGACAAAGCCGAACTGGCGCTGCGTAAAGATAAAGACGATCTGGCGCGTGCGGCGCTTATCGAAAAACAGAAACTGTCCGATCTGGTCGCGGTGTTGAAAAATGAAGTGACCGTGGTGGAAGAAACGCTGGATCGCATGAAATCAGAAATCGGCGAGCTGGAAAGCAAACTGACCGAAACCCGTGCCCGTCAACAGGCGCTGACCTTGCGTCATCAGGCTGCGTCTTCTTCCCGTGATGTTCGCCGCCAGCTCGACAGCGGTAAGATTGATGAAGCGATGGCGCGTTTCGAGCAATTTGAGCGTCGTATCGATCACATGGAAGCGGAAGCGGAAACCGTGGGTATCGGCAAAAAGAAATCGCTGGATCAGCAGTTCGCCGATCTGAAAGCCGATGATGAAATCAGTGCGCAGATTGCGGCTCTGAAAGCGAAAATGAACGTCAGTAAAGACGCGTAATCGCTAACGATAGCCGTCGATGGACCTGCCTGCGGGCAGGTTCACATTGCAGGACAAACGCCTTCACCGGCACTAAAAAGACTCATAAGGAGAGACAATGAGCTTCCTGTTTTTAGCCATTCCGCTGACCATTTTCGTTTTATTCGTGGCGCCTGTCTGGTTGTGGCTTCACTACAGCAATCGCCAGCAAAATGGCACTCAGCTTAGTCAGCATGAGATGCAAAATCTCTCCAGCCTGACGCAAGATGCGCAGCGTATGCGCGAACGTATTCAGGCGCTGGAAGAAATTCTGGATTCTGAACATCCGGGCTGGAGGCAATCATAATGGCGAGCCGAATGTCTGAACGAAAACTCTACCGCGTGCCGGAAGAGGGCGTGGTTAAAGGCGTACTTGCCGGGCTGGCACACTATCTGGGTGTTCCGGTAAAACTGCTACGGATCATGGCGGTGCTGTCGATTTTCTTCGGCCTGTTTATGTTCACCGTGGTGGCGTACATCATTCTCAGCTATGTGCTGGATCCGGTGCCCGCCAGCGAATATGACGGTGAAACTGCGCCTTCGCCGCGCAACCTGCTGGAAGAAGCCGACCGCGAGCTGAAAGCCAGCGAGCAGCGGTTACGTCAGGTGGAACGTTATGTCACCTCGGAAACCTTTGGCGTACGCAGCCGTTTCCGTCAGCTCTAAAAAAGCTTCTGGCCGCCGGACGTCGCGCCGGTTGCCAATTTCCTTTCCACGTCCCGCTTAAGGAATCTTTATGACCCGTTATCTGAATTCCTCGCTGCCGGGTAAAAGCAGCCTGCTGTCGAAGATCTTCAGCGTGATTGTGACGCTGGCGCTGACGTTTGGTCCTGCCGGGCTGGCAGCCCGCGTGCTGGGCGTGGTAGCAAAAGGACCCGTTCGTTACGTTTTAGCACTATTATTAGAACCGTTATTCAAACGAATTTTGACCGCGCTGTTTGGGCGCTACGCCAGGGAGAGCAATGAAAAGACTACAAAACAACTTTAATTCACTGATCAATCGCGGTATGGACAGGCATCTGCGGCTGGCCGTCACCGGGTTGAGCCGCAGCGGAAAAACCGCTTTTATTACCGCCTTCGTTAACCAGCTTTTACATATGCACAGCGGCGCGCGTTTGCCGCTGTTTTCGGCTGCCCGCGAAGAGCGTCTGCTCGGTGTAAAGCGCGTGCCCCAGCGCGATCTGGGCGTTTCGCGGTTTACTTATGATGAAGGTCTGGCGTCGCTGTTCGGCACGCCGCCTGCGTGGCCGACGCCCACCCGCGGCGTCAGCGAAATCCGTCTCGCACTGCGCTATCGCTCCAACGACTCCCTGCTTCGCCACTTCAAAGATACTTCCACGTTATATCTGGAGATTGTTGATTATCCCGGCGAATGGCTGCTGGATTTACCGATGCTGGAGCAAAACTATCTCGACTGGTCACGCCAGATGGCGGGGCTGTTACAGGGCGATCGCGCCGAATGGGCGAAACCCTGGCTGACCCTGTGTGAGCAATGTGATCCGCTGGCACCGGCCGATGAAAATCTGCTGGGCGCGATTGCGCAGGCCTACACCGATTATCTGGTGCGCTGCAAAACCGAAGGACTGCACTTTATCCAGCCGGGGCGGTTCGTTCTGCCGGGCGATCTGGCCGGTGCACCTGCGTTACAGTTCTTCCCGTGGCCGGAAATGCATCAGTACACCGATGCCCAGCTGGCGCAGGCAGATAAAAACAGCAACCTCGGCATGCTGCGCGCGCGGTTTGACTATTACTGCCAGACCATCGTGAAAGGGTTCTACAAAGAGCATTTCGTTCGATTTGACCGGCAGATTGTACTGGTGGATTGCCTCCAGCCGCTCAACAGCGGGCCGCAGGCGTTTAACGATATGCGTCTGGCGCTTACCCAGCTGATGCAGAGTTTTCATTACGGCAAGCGCACGCTGTTCCGCCGCCTGTTTAATCCGTGCATCGATAAACTGATGTTTGCCGCCACTAAAGCCGACCACATTACCGGCGATCAGCACGCTAATCTGGTGTCACTGTTGCAGCAGCTGGTGCAGGAAGCGTGGCAGAACGCCGCGTTCGAAGGCATCAGCATGGACTGCGCCGGGCTTGCCTCGGTACAGGCAACCGAAACCGGGCTGGTGGAATATCAGGGGCAAAGTCTGCCCGCGCTGAAAGGCCACCGGCTGGCTGATGGCGCACCGCTGACCGTCTTTCCCGGCGAAGTCCCGGCGCGTCTGCCGGGTCATGCGTTCTGGCAGCAACAGGGGTTCCATTTTGACGAGTTCCGTCCGCGCGAGATGAGCGTGGACCAGCCGTTGCCGCACATTCGTCTGGACGCGGTGATGGAGTTTTTATTGGGAGATAAAATGCGATGAGTGCACCTTTAAAACCGCGTATCGATTTTGAAACGGAATTAAAAGCGCCGGTTGAACCGGCTCTCCGCCCCGCTCAGGCGTTCGACGAGATCATTTCCGAGCGGTTTATCCCTGTTTCCGCTGAGACTGATGAACAACAGGAAGAGGGCGAAGCCGAAGCGGTGCTCAGCCGTGCGCTGAAACCGCGCCGCAGCCTGTGGAGCAAAATGGTGCGTCTGGGTGTGGCGGTGCTGGGTATCAGCGTCGTGGCGCAGGGCGTGCAATGGGTGCATCAGGCGTGGATCCAGCAGGACTGGGTAGCGCTCGGTGCCTGCACGGCGGGCGGTCTTATCGTGTTCGCCGGTGTCGGTTCCATTGTGACTGAATGGCGGCGCTTATACCGTCTGCGCCAGCGCGCTGACGAGCGTGATATGGCCCGTGATTTAATGCACAGCCACGGATTAGGGCAGGGACGGGCGTTTTGCGAAAAATTGGCAGCACAGGCCGGGCTGGATAACAGTCATCCGGCGCTGCAACGCTGGCAGGCCTCGCTACATGAAACGCAGAACGACCGCGAAGTGGTTGAGCTCTATGCCCGTTTAGTGCAGCCGGTGCTGGATGCGCAGGCGCGGCGCGAAATCAGCCATTCAGCGGCGGAATCTGCGCTGATGATCGCCGTCAGCCCGCTGGCGCTGGTGGATATGGCGTTTATCGCCTGGCGTAACCTGCGACTGGTCAACCGCATTGCAGTGCTGTACGGCATTGAACTCGGTTACTTCAGCCGCATCCGCCTGTTCCGGTTAGTGCTGCTGAATATGGCGTTCGCCGGTGCGTCCGAGCTGGTGCGTGAGGTGGGGATGGACTGGATGTCGCAGGATCTGGCCGCGCGCCTTTCCGCCCGTGCCGCTCAGGGCATCGGTGCCGGTTTGCTCACCGCCCGTCTGGGTATCAAAACCATGGAACTTTGCCGCCCGCTGCCGTGGCTGGATGGCGATAAACCGAAGCTGGGTGATTTCCGCAAAGAGCTGGTAGGAAAATTGAAAAACAGCATGGTAAAAAGCGATAAGACGAAATCGGGTGTCTGATATTCGATCACTTATAAATCACCATAAAAAAGCCCCCGCCGAAGCGGGGGCCTGTCTTACTCTGGTTCACCTGTGAAGCATGAAAACTAGGTGGTCAGATAGTTCTGTGCTTTAGCAAGACCGTCGGAAATTTGTGAATACGCCTTGTTAACCGCATTACTGGTGTCACTTACCGCGTCCTGACCAAAGTTTGACAGGCGGTCAGCCACTTTATTCACATCTTCCGACCAGCCCGCACCATTAACCATTTCGATATCACGTTCTGTTAATTGTTTCATCTTAGGTCATCCTCTTATCTGTTAAAGCCAGTCCCCAAAGCTTTCTAATCACCAAAGCATCGGGGGGATGAAAACATTGAGTAATGCTATGGAGATAATTTTTACGCAATGTCTTCACAGGGATTAAGCCTAGAGTACCATGAGAAGAATTTGACTAGGAATAATCTCCTATGTGGGATTTTAATTGTATACAATTGTTTTATAAGTAATTTAATTTTAATTCATTAATTTCTTAATAAAGATCTGGGTAAAAAATCAGCGCCAAAATATATCTCAGTGCCATCCGCAATAACGATCTTTTAATTCCCCTGCGCGATTATCTTCCGTTGTAAATATCTTCTTTGCCTGTTTCAGAGTATTCGCGGTGGCAGCCAAAATATTGACTGCTATCTTTCACAGATCCTATTTTCAGAGATCTGCATTATGTTCATAAAAACGGTGTTCATCCGGGGGCGTAAATATGCTCTTTCGTAAAGAGGTGAATGAACATCAGCAAAGCCACTGGGCGGGGAAAGCGCTATTACTCGCCGGCTGGCCTTTATGGATCGTCACCACGCTGACCGCCATTTTTATCTTCGCACTCCTGATTTTCCTCATCTTCGCCAACTACACGCGGCGCATTAACGTCAGCGGTGAAATCATCACACAGCCGCACAGCATTAACCTGTTCAGCCCGGAGCAAGGCGTGGTGACAGAGCTGTTTGTCGATACCGGCAAACCGGTAAAAAAAGGCCAGCCGCTGTATGAGATTGATGTCAGCCGGGTGACGCAGGCGGGGAATGTCAGCACTACCACGCTTGCGGCGATCAAAAAGCAGCGCGAGCAGATAGACGCCATCATCGTGCAGCTTCAGCACAATAAGCAGGAAACGCTGGAAAACCTGCAACAGCAGTTGGATCAGTACCAGAAAGCGCATGAGGTCTCGCAAAGCATGGTGGATTCCGCACAGGAAGGCCTGAACGCGATGAAAAAAAGTATGCAGAACTACGGCGCGTATCAGAAGAAAGGGCTGATCAATACCGATCAGCTTAACAACCAGCGTTACCTGTTTTATCAGCAACAAACCTCGTTCCAGAGCCTGAACACGCAGGCGATTCAGGAAGCGTTGCAGATAACGAATCTGCGCAGCGAACTGGTGACCCGCGCCGCCGAGTTTGACAATCAGATCTCGCAGTATGGCTATCAGCGCAACGATCTCGAACGCCAGCTGGCGCAGGCGGATGCCAAAGGCTCGCTGCTGATAACAGCCCCGACCTCCGGCAAAATTTCCTCGCTAAGCGTCACGCCGGGGCAGATGGTCAACGCCGGTGACAGTCTCGCGCAGCTGGTGCCCGAGAAAAACTCCCCGTTCTTTCTGGTGGCGTGGCTGCCGAATGAAAGCGTGCCTTACGTTAAAGCCGGTGAGCACATCAATATCCGCTACGAAGCCTATCCGTTTGAAAAGTATGGCCAGTTTCCCGGCAAGGTAGAATCGATCTCTTCCGCGCCGGTGTCTGAACAGGAGCTGAATTCTTACGCCAGCGCGCCAAGAACCGCCAACGGCACGGTCAGCGGGCCGTATTACAAAGTGATTGTGTCGCTGGATAAAAAAGCCATGAACTGGCACGGCGAAACGCTGAATTTATCCAGCGGAATGAAAGCGCAATCGACCCTCTTTCTGGAGAAAAGACCGCTGTATCAGTGGATGCTCTCTCCGTATTACAGCATGAAGAAAAGCGTGGTGGGGCCAATCAATGAATCTCGATAACGTTCGCGAACTGGCTGACCGCCTGCATTTCAGCTGGCGGCACCGCGTGCCGCAAATTATTCAGACCGAGGCCGCCGAATGCGGGCTGGCCTGCCTGGCGATGGTGTGTGGCTATCACGGCAAACATGTGGATTTACAAACGCTGCGCCAGCGCTACGGTATTTCCTCACGCGGTGCGACGCTGCGCACACTGATGGACATCGCCACTGCCAATGAGCTGAAATCCCGCGCACTCAAGCTGGATATCGATGAACTCAACGCGCTGAAAACGCCCTGCATTTTGCACTGGGATCTCAACCATTTCGTGGTACTGGTCGGTGTGAAACAGGGCAAAGTCATTATTCACGATCCGGCGTTTGGCCGCCGCTCTCTTGGCCTGCGCGAAGTGTCCGAACATTTTACCGGCGTGGCGCTTGAGCTGTGGCCGGACAGCGGCTTCACTTCTGAAAAGCCGCGCGTCCGGCTCGATCTGCGCAAAATGATGGGCAACGTCAGCGGCCTTATTCCTGCGCTTGCCAAGATTTTCTGTCTTTCGCTGATGATTGAATCCGTCAATCTGCTGCTGCCGGTCGGGATGCAGCTGGTGATGGACCACGTGATCCCGGCGAAAGACCCGGATTTACTGACGCTCATTTGTCTCGGCCTGCTGTTCTTCATCATTTTCCGCACCGGCGTCAGTATGCTGCGCGCCTGGACGTCGCTGGTGATGAGCACGCTTATCGACGTTCAGTGGAAAGCGCGGCTGTTCGACCATCTGCTAAAACTGCCGCTCGATTACTTCGAAAAACGCAAACTCGGCGATATCCAGTCGCGTTTCACTTCGCTCGATACGTTACGCACCACGCTGACCACCAACGTGGTCAACAGCATTATCGACGGCATTATGTCGGTGGGGCTTATCGTGATGATGGTGTTGTACGGCGGCTGGTTGATTTGGGTGATTCTGGGCTTCACGGCGGTGTATGTGATTTTCCGTCTGACGACTTACAACGCGTATCGTCAGGTTTCGGAAGAGCAAATCGTCAAAGGGGCACGCGCCGGTTCGCACTTTATGGAAACGCTTTACGGCATCAGCACGCTGAAAGCGCTGGGGTTATCCAAAGCGCGCGCCAACTTCTGGCTAAATCTGAATATTGATAACGCCAATGCGACGGTGCGTAAAACCAAATTTGAAATGATGTTTACCGGCGGGAATACGCTGATCGCCACGCTCGATCAGGTCGCGTTGCTGTGGCTGGGTGCCACCCAGGTGATCGACGGGCATATGACGCTGGGGATGTTCGTCGCATTCAACACCTATCGCGGGCAGTTCTCGGAACGTGCAGCTAATCTGCTGAACATGATGTTGCAGCTGAAAATGCTGTCGCTGCACCGTGACCGTATTGCCGATATCGCGCTGACCGACACCGAGAAATCATTGCCGGAACGTGAGCTGCTGCGGGCGGGCGAAGCGGCGTCGCTCGACGTTCGTGATTTGGTGTTCCAGTACGACAGTCTGACCGCGCCGCTGATCAACGGCCTGAACCTGTCGGTGGCCGCGGGAGAAAGCGTGGCGATCACCGGCCCATCGGGGCAGGGCAAAACCACGCTGATGAAAATCATGACCGGTTTGCTCTCACCCACTGAAGGCCGGATCCTGATTAATGGCATGGATATCACCACAGCCGGGCTTAACAACTACCGCAGCTGTATCGCCTGTGTGTTACAGGATGATACGTTGTTCGCCGGGTCGATTGCCGAGAACATCGCCAGCTTTGACGAGCAAAAGGATGAAGAACGCATCGTTGACTGCGCCCGCCGCTGCAACATTCATGAGGATATTGAACGGATGCCGATGGGTTATGAAACTCTGATCAGCGAACTGGGCGGCAGCCTCTCCGGCGGCCAGAAACAGCGGGTGCTGATTGCCCGCGCGCTCTACCGACGCCCGGCAATTCTGTTCCTCGACGAAGCCACCAGCCATCTGGATCTGGACAACGAAGCGCGGATTAATCAGGCGATCAGCGAGCTTGATATCACACGCATTTTTATCGCCCACCGGCCTTCAACCATTGCTTCGGCGGATCGTGAGATCAAACTTGGATAAACGTTTCCTCGGGCGATCCCAGCTAGGGGATCGCCTGCCTAAAAATGCGGCCTACGTTACATCTCCTCACGGAAAGTTCATCATTTGTTTAAAAGTTATTATAAAATACGGGCTTCATCGTCTGACGGCGCTGCATCGCCTCCTGCCGTCTGAACTGTCTGCGCTCCTGTTTCTAAAAAATTTCAGCGCAACAGATTAATTTTAGGAGTTTTCATGTCGAATCAGTTCCCGAGCTCACGCCTTCGCCGCCTGAGACAGTCCGAATCCATGCGCAGCCTTTTTCAGGAAACTGAATTCAGCGTTAACGATTTGGTACTGCCGATTTTCGTAGAAGAAGAGACCTCTGAATACGTACCCATCGAAGCCATGCCCGGTGTGCTTCGTATTCCCGAATCCCGTCTGGCATTTGAAATCGAACGCTATGCCCGCGCCGGTATCCGCTCAGTCATGACCTTTGGTATTTCGCATCACATGGATGCCACCGGCAGCGACACCTGGAACGAAAACGGTCTGGTCGCCCGCATGACGCGTATCTGCAAAGACACTGTTCCGGAAATGATCGTGATGTCCGACACCTGCTTCTGTGAATATACCTCGCACGGCCACTGCGGCGTATTGCACGATCACGGCGTAGACAACGACGCCACGCTGAAAAACCTCGGCAGACAGGCCGTGGTTGCCGCTGCCGCCGGTGCTGATTTTATCGCACCTTCCGCCGCACAGGACGGTCAGGTGCAGGCTATCCGCAGCGCGCTGGACGAAGCCGGTTTCATCGACACCTCGATCATGGCGTACTCCACCAAATTCGCGTCATCGCTCTACGGACCTTTCCGTGAAGCGGGTGGCAGCGTGCTGAAAGGCAACCGCAAGCAGTACCAGATGAACCCGATGAACCGCCGCGAAGCGGTGCGCGAGTCCTTGCTCGATGAGCAGGAAGGCGCCGATGCGCTGATGGTTAAACCGGCGGGCGCTTATCTGGATATCATCCGCGACATCCGCGAGGCCTCACGTCTGCCACTGGCGGCGTATCAGGTCAGCGGTGAATACGCGATGATAAAATTCGGCGCACAGGCCGGTGCTATCGATGAGCGCGCCGTGGTGCGTGAAAGCCTCGGCGCAATCAAGCGTGCGGGTGCAGACATTATTCTGACCTACTTCGCGATGGATATTGCCGAGCAGGGCGTCTGATTCCTGCCAGCGCTGGAAAGTTAAACCGGGCTTTTGCCCGGTTTTTTTATGTTTGAGCGGTGTAGCTACCCGCAAACGGTTCGCGTTGTAACTTAGACCGATGCCCCGGCGGTTCGGCTTTCGCCATTGTCGTGAGTACGGCGGCTGATCCGTACATCGTAAAGACTAGGGCAGAAACTAATGGGAGGCTGCGAGCCCATATCGATAATGTGCTTGGAGAGGAAAGCTATTTCAAAGCCCTCGCCGCTCATGAGCAGTTCAAGGGCGATGGAGCCACAGAACCAATTCATCGGTAAAATGAACCAATGTGTGTGGTTTTTAGGGATGTAAGGTATAAGCAGGCATGTATAAAACCACAATGCACGGTTCAGAGGGAGTCAATATTGCTCTGGTAATAACTATTTATACATTAATGTAATTTAATAGTGCAGAGCGCACCTTATAATTTATTAGTAACACAGTTAAATAAGAAAGAATAAATCACGTGTTTTTCCCGATGCTGCTAAAGCATAGCGTGCTCACTATATGCAATTTATTAATAACCCTTAAATTTTAATAAATGATAAGCAATATCACTATGCCCTGATAAATGATTTTCTTATGATTTAAATCAAATACTTCATGTAAATAACCCCAGATAGAATCATGGCAATAATTTATCATATTCATGACAGCAATATGTTGTCTTCTCATCTTTGGTAGGGATTAAAAATGAAAGTATTGCCAAAAGTCGTAAAAGGTTCGGCTAACGAACTTTCGAATAAAAGCATCACACCCATTGTTGCAAGTATTGTTGCCGGAGTTATAGCAGGTATTAGTATGCCAGCGATTGCATCCACTAGCAGTGGAACGAATGTCCCTTTGAATCAGTCTCAAGCCACGGTTAATCATACCCCACAGCAGACCAATACAGCTATTATTATGGCTAAACCATCGCTGGATGGGCAGGTATTTGCAGCTCATTACAGCCACTCAAGCCATTCCAGCCATTCCAGTCACTACTCATGCACACCAGGTTCGACGTGCTAATAATCAAGGCCAGCTGTTAAGCTGGCCAATTCAAAAGGCAATGATGATGGAGAATGTCGTACAAGGTGTTAATGCATTGGGTGAGTTTTTTATGCTATCGCTGGGGAAGGTAATTTACAGCCGTGAAGCGATAATGAAAACGTGTTATGCATTTACTGATCATTATTATGTTCACGTTGTAAAAGTGGCGGATGAAACTACAGGTATCTATTTTTATAATAAAAATGGAGATAGCAACGAACAGGATATTAGTGCAGGGGTAAAAAAATTTCTAAACTCACTTAACGAAAATCAGATGCGACAGATAATTTATCAGGAAACCTCTGTTTTACATCAGGAAATCGTAAGGAAAGCTTTTTCTCCAGCAATCATGCTTATTGATGCAGAATGTCAGGATGCGTCTCTTAATATTCTTACCTCTGCTGTGTGATTTCCATGAAAATAAAATTAGATCACGGGTTTTATACCCTGGCTGCCCTATCTGATATGGCCCAACAATTCTCTGACTTTATGAGCGTTGAATATGTGGTTGGAGAAGAAATGTTTCTTACGATGCGTGTGAAGGAAGAAAACCAAGCAGAAAGCGCACTTATCATCCATACATTCCTCAATAATATCCTCGAGTTAAGCATACAGGATATCATGAAAAATGAGCGTTAAAATCCAGTTACCTTCAAAATTTACCCGCGATACATATCAACTCCTTCCTTTTCGTTTTAGCTTACTCGAAAGTGGACGCTATTTCCTTTCGACGGATTATGGCGAATGGATGTGTCTTGAGCAGGAACAACTTATTGCGCTGACCAAAAAAGAGAAAATTGAAAATGAAGCGATTTGGTATGAGTTGAAGGCCAAGCACATGGTGAGTGAGTGTGCAGATGCTAACCAAATTGCACTACTGGCTTCACGATACAGAACGAAAAAAGCTTTTCTCGAGAATTTCTCTCAGTTACATATCTTTGTTCTTACAATACGTTGTAATAATTCCTGTGTTTACTGCCAGGCTTCGCGTAAAAGCTGCCAATCTGATCAGGCTCGCTATGACATGAGCCCGGCTGTGATGGAAAAAAGCATCGAACTCTTTTTATCGATGCCCTCGGATAAGCTAACACTGGAGTTTCAGGGAGGTGAGTCAACGCTTAATATGCTGCTTATCAGGCAAGCTGTTGCACTGGTGAATGCAAAGAATACACACAAGGATATCCAGTTTGTGGTTTGCACAAACCTGTGTGACCTGAATGATGACGATCTTTCTTTTCTCATTGAACATCAATTCTCAATCAGTACTTCACTGGATGGCCCGCAGGAATTGCATGACAAAAATCGCAGATATGGAAATACAGGTGCCTGGAGCGCATTAGTCGCAACTCTTGATAAGATCAAACGGCGTAATGCCTTCGACAGGGTAAGCGCCCTTATGACAACGACCCGTCAAAGTCTGGAAATGCCGCAAGAGATCATTGATGAGTACGTCAAACATGGATTTCGTAGCATATTTATTCGCGAGCTTAATCCCTATGGTTTTGCCCATAAATATTTCCACAAAATTGGCTACAGCACTGAGCAATTTTTGGACTTTTACGAGAAGTGCCTCGATTACATTATTCTTCTAAATCAACAGGGGATCGGGTTTCGTGAATCTTATGCAAGCCTGATCATGAAAAAGCTTATGACCCCGTGGGCCACGGGATTCGTTGATCTTCAGTCGCCCTGCGGCTCTGGTTTTGGCGTAACGTTATATAACTATGACGGAAATATTTACCCAAGTGACGAAAGTCGAATGATGGCGGAAATGGGCGATCAGCACTTTAAAATGGGAAATATCTTTGAGAGCACTCGTGAAGATCTTTTCTTTGGTGATGTGATGCAAGAACTGGCGGCCGCGGGCGTGAACGACTGCTTGCCGGTTTGTTCTGACTGTGCATTAGCCCCTTATTGTGGTGCCGACCCGATTCGCCGATATCAGGTGACAGGTTCAGTGTATGGGCATCCGGGTAAAGATGACTTCTGTTTAAAAAACAGAGGCATTATCACTATGGTGATTAAAAGGTTCACAGAAGGTGACGAAAAAACCCGCCGTCTGTTGATGCAGTGGGGAATGAAATGAACACGTTGTATGCTGAAGATACACTTTTTCTTTCTATGCAGGCAGAAAGCATTCTGCATTTAAGTACACCGTTGTTTGGCAAAGTTATGACCGATACGCATGCAGATCTGGCGGGTACGATTCTCTACCTGTCATCGCATACGCAAGAACCTCTGCCACCCTTACACCATGTTTACGCAATAATTTGTACTAACAAGGATCCTCGGTTTGAAATCATTAAATTGCAGGATGCGGTTCCGATAATTGTTGTCGCTTCGGATGTAGTATTCAGTCAGGGCGATGTTATCACTATCAGTGAACGCGGACGTATTCACCGTAATTTCCGTGCCCGATCTCAAAACAATGCATTCCTGGTGACAGAATCATGCAATAACCTCTGCATCATGTGTCCGCAGCCACCGAAACCGCAATCGATGGGGAGTCATGAGTCTATTGAGCAAAGGATCCTGCAAACACTTGAACTTATTGATAATGAAAATTTTCCTGCCACATTTTGCATTACGGGTGGGGAACCGACCATGCGTAAGGAAGGATTACTTCGTATTGTTGAGGGAATTTCGGTCAGGTCACCGCAGACATTAATCCATTTACTGACTAATGGCCGTTATTTGTCTAATGAGCACTATACTGCCCGTCTGGCTCAAGCCGGAGGACATCAATTACTTGCAGGAATACCACTATTTGGCCATGTCTCAGACATACATGACTACGTAGTTCAGTGCGAGGGGGCTTTTGAGCAAACGATGGCTGGCCTGCTGAATTGTTATAAACACGGTATCAACATCGAACTGCGTGTTGTTTTGACCAAAGTAACAGTAACGTATCTGAAGGCACTTGCCGAATTCATTTGCCGTAATCTTTTCTTCGTGAAACATGTTGCACTGATGGGAATGGAGAATATGGGTTTAGCGAAGCTTAATCGCGACACGGTATTTATCGATCCTTGGGAATATAAAGATGAACTCTCTGCAGCAATTGAAGTTTTTGAATTTTACGGTATCGATGTAAGAATTTTTAATTTGCCTCTTTGTGTCGTGAATCCAGATACGCGCCCATATTGTAAACAAAGTATCAGTGATTTTAAGAATAGCTGGGATACAGCCTGTGACAGTTGTGTTAAGCGTGAAAGTTGCTGTGGCTTCTTTAATTCTTCAACTGAGAAATTTTGGCTTTCCAGACATATCAAACCCTTTGTTGCTGTTTAAAAAGAATTGCGCTGGTCGTGTCATTTTTCAAATTAGGGAATAGGCTTGGGCGTGCCTCCCCAGCAAACAAACATGGTCAGCGCCCCTCAACTATCCACCGCAGTTCTGGCTCATGTCATCGCGCGTGGGTTTTTCGAGGGTGAAAAACTGCTGCGCGCGCTGTCCCTGACTATGATCGCAACGGCTGCAGCACCTTCAATCCTTATGGTCATCCTGACTGCGAAGGCGTGTGCAGCACACCTCCAGAATTTCATCAGCCAGAGCAGAATTATCCGGGCAAGCACGGGATAGCACCAGGGCGCCGACAAGATGAGCAATGGTATTTATCAGGTCAGCGCGCGTTCCATTGTCATTTCCCAAAACTGCCAGCTGACGTTCAATTCCCGCTGCAAATGTCGCTTTGATTGACTCAGACTGACGGGCTGTATCGGTGCCCAGTGCCGACATGACACACCCTTTTCCCCTATCATCGCGATGTTGTCGGGAGAGGTAGTATTGAATAAATTTTTCCCGGTTCACTCCTGCCGTACTTTCTGCGGATCGTGTAAAACCGCAGCTCATCGCCTCTGACAACAGGTCAGCCTTAGAGCCAAAGTGCTTGTAGAACCCCCCGTGGGTCAAGCCTGCAGCTGACATCAGTTCCGCGACGCCCACGCCATCGTAACCGCGCTCACGAAAAAGTTCTGAGGCCGTTTCAACAATGCGCATCCGGTTTTCCCGAACCTGCTCTTTTGACACTTTCATGTTTTTCAATCCTCTCAAAATATAGGGCCAAGTATACATTGATGATGGTCATAATCAAAAGAATTGACTTTAATGATTATGATCATCATCATTAAGTCGAGGCTACAACCACCATCTGCGAAAGAGGATAAACATGACGAATCGACCACTATTTCAACCCTATGATCTTGGGACAATAACGCTTTCCAACCATATCGTGATGGCACCGCTGACGCGTAACCGTGCCGGAGCAGGTCTGGTTCCCGGCGAACTGGCGGCGACCTATTATGCCCAGCGCGCCACCGCAGGATTGCTGATTACCGAAGCCACGCAGATCTCAGCTCAGGCGCAGGGCTATCAGGATACGCCAGGGATCTACTCGCAGGCTCAGATCGATGGCTGGCGCAAGGTGACTGACGCGGTGCATGCCAAAGGTGGGCGCATATTTGTACAGCTGTGGCACGTGGGACGGGTCTCGCATGTCGATTTACAGCCTGGTGGCGCTGCGCCGGTCGCACCGTCTGCCATTCGTGCTGAGACTAAAACCTTTGTGAACAACGGATTTGCTGACGTCTCTGAGCCACGTGCGCTGGATTTGCAGGAAATACCGGGGATTATCGACGATTTCAGAAAGGCATCGGCCAATGCCATTGCCGCCGGATTTGACGGCGTAGAGATCCACGGCGCGAATGGTTATCTGCTCGAACAGTTTCTTAAAGACGGCGCCAATCAGCGTACCGATGAGTACGGCGGCTCTGTCGAGAACCGTGCGCGCCTGCTGCTAGAAGTTACGGCGGCCGTTAAAGAGGAGATTGGTGCTGACCGCACCGGCGTGCGTATTTCACCGGTTTCCCCTGCTAATGCGATTTCATGCAGTGATCCGCAGCCACAATATGACTACGTCGCTGATGAACTTAATGCATTAGATATCGTGTACCTCCATGTGGTTGAAGGTGCGACGGGCGGCCCGCGTGATGTATCACCGTTCGATTATGACTCCCTGCGCCGGCGCTTTAAAAACACCTACATCGGCAACAATGGCTATGACCTGGCGCTGGCGTCCGCTCAGCTTGCAGAAGGCAAAGCCGATCTGTTCGCGTTTGGTCGTCCGTTCATCGCCAACCCGGATCTGGTCGAAAGACTAAAGACTGGCGCGCCTCTGGCCTCACTCAATCCTGAAACACTGTATGGCGGTGGCGCAGCGGGATATACCGATTACCCGCCGCTGACTGAGACCAATAAGTAAAGCATCGCTGCCACAGTTATGCACACGTCGCACATTGCGAATTTTGTTTACACACTAATAAAGAAGATCATCGTATGACTAAAGCTTCAGTTCTCATTACAGGCGCATCCACGGGTATTGGTGCTGTTTACGCGGAACGTTTTGCCCGCCGGGGCCACGATCTGGTTCTGGTCGCACGTGACAAAGCAAAGTTAGAAATACTTGCCGATCGTCTGCGAAAGGAAAATGGTATTTCTGTCGATGTTCTGCCTGCTGACCTTACGCAATCGGCGGATGTAGAGACGGTCGAAGCTCGCCTGCGTGAAGACGCGCAAATCGGCATTCTTATCAATAATGCGGGTATTGCGCAGTCGGGCAGTTTTACCGAGCAGACCCCTGATTCAATAGAAAGCCTTATCGCGCTCAACGTCACTGCGCTGACCAGACTTGCCAGTGCCGTGGCACCACGCTTTGTGCAGGCGGGTGAGGGATCGATCGTTAACATCAGTTCCATCGTCGGACTCGCCCCGGAATTTGCCATGTCGGTTTACGGCGCAACCAAAGCCTTTGTCCTTTTCCTGTCTCAGGGAATGAATGTCGAGCTGTCCTCTAAGGGCATTTATATCCAGGCGGTGCTTCCTGCCGGCACTTATACGGAGATCTGGGACCGTGCGGGTATCGATATCAGTAACTCGGCAAAATTCATGGAAGTGGGCGAGTTAGTGGATGCAGCGCTGGTGGGCTTTGATCGCCGTGAACTCGTCACCATTCCGCCTTTACATAATGCAGCCCGCTGGGACACCCTCGATGCGACGCGTCAGGCTTTGCTTTCCGACATCAAACAAGATCAAGTCGCAGAGCGATATAAAGCAATTTAGTCAACGAGTTGCACTGTGCAGAACGGTCTTGCGATTGTTCTGCACAGAGGTAAATCCGACATAAATCCCTCACAACGTGTCGTCTCATCTTTGATGAGAAACTTCAAACATCATGAAGGCATTATTCAGCATGACAAAAAAACGTGTAGTACTGGTTACAGGCGCTTCCTCAGGTATCGGTGAAGCGTCTGCCCGTAAACTTTTAGCGGCTGGGTATACAGTATACGGCACGAGCCGTCGTGGCTCCCAGGCGGGTACGCATCCGTTTCCGTTATTGACGCTTGATGTGACGGACGACGCTTCCGTAGGGGCCGCGATTGATGAGTTGCTGCGCCTTGAGGGACGGATCGATGTTCTGGTGAATAATGCGGGCTTCGGGATCGCTCCGGCGGCGGCGGAAGAAAGTTCTGTCGAGCAGGCCAGGCAAATTTTCGATACCAACGTCCTGGGCATCGTCAGGTTGTCGCGGGCAGTGATCCCCCACATGCGCCGTCAGGGCAGTGGGCGCATCATCAATATCGGTTCGATTCTCGGGATCGTTCCGTTGCCGTATGTGGCACTTTATGCAGCCAGTAAGCATGCGGTCGAAGGGTATACGGGAGCACTGGATCATGAACTGCGCACGCAGGGCATCAGAGTGTCTGTGATCGAACCTGCTTACATGAAAACACAGTTCGAAAACAATAATCTAGAGCCGGATGCCAGGCTTGAAGAGTTTGACCAGATCCGGGCTAAGCTGACGAAAGTGGTGAGCAAAGCAATGGCCGAAGCGGAAAGCCCGGAGGTGGTGGCTGATGTGGTGGTTAAAGCGGCGCAGACTTCACGTCCAAAGGTGCGCTATACGGCGGGAAAGCTGGCAGGTCAATTGAACTTTATTCTCAGATTCGCGCCTGCATCATTCCTGGATAAGGTCGTGCGCAAAAGCCTTCAGCTTGATGCGAAAGAATAAAAATGAAATTTCCTCAACTGGCTATTCTGACCACTGCTGCAGAAGCGAAGGGGTGATTGCCTGTCTCGCTCGGGGACAGGCGAAAGGAAAAGTGGTCACCCTCAGCCGATGGTGAATGCCACATTACTTCTTCACAATCCCCGCAATATCATTGGTATTCATCAGATGATAATCGCCGTTCATGTCGGTGTAGCTGGTCATACCGGTATCGCGGTCGCGATCCGGTTCGCCATGGGCGAAGAACTGATCACCGGCCTTGGTGTTGATCACGTAATCACTGGCGCAGCCGGTGAGCGTCAGGGCCAGCGTGAGGGCGGTGAGGCAAGATAATTTCTTCATTGTTAAGTCGTTTCCCTTTGCATTCATCTGCCTGCATTACAAAACAACCCACCCGAACATGCAAAGGATAAAAGTGTCACCAGGCGTAATAGTGCGAACACGCTGGCAGAAATTGCGGCGGGTCATTTTGGTGCACGGCGTTGCGACATCCCTCTTTTTCCTCATCTTTTCAGCACCAGCGCAGTGCGATGTGATCCCGCCGTTGTTTCTGCAACTTGCTTCGGGGCGTTGCCTCACGCGCTCTATACTCAAAATGACCACCAATTGCGTGACAGGTTGCAACACTGGCAGCAATTTTGCTTAAGGTTTTACACCTTTAGCGAAACCGTAAGGAAACTCCGCAGTCGTCCCCGGGAAGATTTCAACCACTCCATTCAGTGCTTTTTGTTCGTGTTTAGCGTCAGGATTTAAGACCACGCTCCGGCGTTCTTACTAAAACCATTTTGCTCAAACAGGCTACTAAGGAACACGATGATGTCGATGAAATTGATAAGAAATCCGCTTTCTCTTTTACTGGCAGGGTGTCTGGCGACGGCGTTTTCCGCGCATGCAGATATTGTGATTGGTGTGGCTGGCCCGTTCACCGGACCGAACGCCACCTATGGCGATCAGTACTGGCATGGTGCCACGCAGGCCGCCGAAGACATTAATGCCGCAGGCGGGATTAATGGCGAAAAAATTAAGCTGGTGCAGGGCGATGACGCCTGTGAACCGAAACAGGCAGTTGCCGTTGCTAACCGCTTAGTCGATCAGGACAAAGTCCAGGCAGTGGTCGGGCATTTTTGCTCCTCATCTACCATGCCTGCTTCCGAGGTATATAACGACGCCGGAATTATTGCCATCACCCCTGGCTCTACCAACCCGCAAATCACCGAGCGCGGCATGAGCGATATGTTCCGCATGTGTGGGCGTGACGATCAGCAGGGTCTGGTTGCCAGCGATTACATCATCGACAAACTCAAAGCCAAAAAAGTAGTCATCATCCACGACAAAGACACCTACGGACAGGGCCTGGCGGATGCTACCAAAGCGGCGCTCAACAAACGCGGCGTGAAGGAAGTGATGTACGAAGGGCTGTCGCGCGGCGAAAAAGACTTTAACGCGCTGGTGACCAAAATCAGTGCGCAGAAACCCGACGTGGTGTTCTTCGGCGGTTGCCATCCGGAAGCCGGTCCGTTAGTGCGCCAGATGCGCGAACAGGGTGTGCAGGCGACGTTCTTCTCCGGCGATTGTATCGTCAATGAAGAAATGGTGACGGCCGCGGGTGGCCCGCAATATACCAACGGCATTCTGATGACCTTCGGCAAAGACCCGCGTCTGATTGCCGAAGGGAAAACCGTTATCGATAAGTTCCGCGCCAACAAGTTCGAACCCGAAGGATACACGTTGTATTCCTACGCCTCGGTTCAGGCGATTGCTGCCGCGTTCAAAGCCACCGGCGGCACCGATTCAGCCAAGGCCAGCGCCTGGCTGAAAGCTAACAGCGTCGATACCGTGATGGGCAAAAAATCCTGGGACAGCAAAGGCGATCTGAAAGTCTCGGATTACGTGGTTTATAAATGGGATGACAAAGGCAAATACCAGGAAGTGAAATAAAGCTATTTTATTTGCCATTTTGAACCCGGGCAGTGCTCAAACTCCTCACGTACTACGTGTACGCTCCGGGTTTTCCGCGCTGGCCGGGTCCAAACTGGCTGCAACAATAACGCTTTATGAGTTCTGACCGCGCTTCCCCAAACGCGGTCGCAAAAAGAGACTGCGTATTTATGGATTCATTCTTCCTGCAACAGCTGTTTAACGGCATCACGCTGGGCGCGGTGTACGGGCTGATCGCCATCGGTTACACCATGGTTTACGGTATCATCGGGATGATCAACTTCGCCCATGGCGAGGTGTATATGATCTCCGCTTATCTGTGCGCCATCGCGCTGGCGCTGCTGTCTTTCTTCGGGTTGCACTCATTTCCCTTGCTGATCCTCGGCACGCTGGTGTTTACCATCGTGGTCACCGGCGTTTACGGCTGGGCGATTGAGCGCATTGCCTACAAACCGCTGCGAAACTCCACCCGCCTTGCGCCGCTGATCTCCGCGATCGGCATGTCGCTTATCTTGCAAAACTACGCACAAATCAGTCAGGGGCCGCGACAGCAGGGGATCCCGACTATGTTTGACGGCGCGCTGCGTTTTCACATCGGCGACAGCTTCGTGCAGATGACTTATACCAAGCTGTTTATTCTGGTGGCGGCGTTTGTCGGGATGCTGGTGTTGTCGTGGATTATCAGCAGCACCAAACTCGGCCGCATGTGCCGGGCAGTGCAGCAGGATCGCAAGATGGCGTCGATTCTGGGCATCAATACCGACCGCATCATCTCGCTGGTGTTTATGATTGGCGCGGCGATGGCCGGGCTGGCGGGTGTGCTGGTCACCATGAACTACGGCACTTTTGATTTTTACGCCGGATTTATCATCGGTATCAAGGCTTTCACGGCGGCTGTGCTGGGCGGAATTGGTTCGCTGCCGGGCGCGATGCTGGGCGGCCTGATTTTAGGCATCGCTGAAGCGCAGTTCTCGGGCATGGTGAACTCGGATTACAAAGATGTGTTCTCCTTCGGATTGCTGGTGGTGATCCTCATTTTCCGCCCTCAGGGCCTGCTGGGTCGCCCGGTCGTATCTAAAGTGTGAGGGAGAAAAAATGACGTCACAAACTGCTGTTATTGATGGCGGCTTCTCACTGAAACGCTGTCTGCTGGATGCCATTTTCGCCGGGCTGGTCGCGCTGATTATCTTCGGGCCGGTGGTCGGGGTAGTGCTCGATGGCTACAGCTTCAACTTCCATTCTCAACGGCTGGTGTGGATTATCGCCGCGGTGATGGTCGGACGTTTTATGCTCAGTGCCTTTCTGGAAACCGCCGCCGGGCAGAAAATGCGGACGCGTTTTGAAAGCGAAAGCGCCGGCGTATATGTCCGCCCTGTTGATCATAAAAGCAGCCTGCGCTGGGTGCTGCCGCTGTTAATCGTGCTGGCGATATTCTTTCCGTTTGTCGCCACCAAATACATTCTGACCGTTGCGATTTTAGGGCTGATTTACGTGCTGCTTGGGCTCGGGCTGAATATTGTGGTCGGGCTGGCGGGGCTGCTGGATCTCGGATACGTGGCGTTTTACGCCATCGGAGCTTACGGGCTGGCGCTTGGCTATCAGTATCTTGGCCTCGGGTTCTGGTCGATGCTGCCGCTGGCGGCGCTGATGGCAGCCCTCGCCGGTGCGCTGCTCGGGTTCCCGGTGCTGAGGATGCACGGCGATTATCTGGCAATCGTTACGCTCGGCTTTGGTGAAATCATCCGGCTGGTGCTGACTAACTGGCTGTCGTTTACCGGCGGACCGAACGGCGTCTCCGCGCCTGCGCCGACGTTTTTCGGGCTGGAGTTCGGGCGGCGGGCGAACGAGGGTGGCGTGCCGTTCCATGAATTTTTCCATCTCACCTATAACCCCAATATGAAGTTTATTTTTATCTACATCGTGCTGGTTCTCGTCGTGTTGCTGGTGCTGTTTATCAAACACCGGTTGACGCGCATGCCGATTGGGCGTGCGTGGGAGGCGCTGCGGGAGGATGAAATCGCCTGCCGCGCGATGGGGCTGAATCACGTACTGGTGAAGCTTTCTGCGTTCACGCTCGGGGCATCCACCGCCGGGATCGCAGGCGTGTTTTTCGCCACCTATCAGGGCTTCGTGAACCCGACCTCGTTTACCTTTTTCGAATCCGCGCTGATCCTCGCCATCGTGGTGCTTGGCGGTATGGGGTCGACCATCGGCGTGGTGCTGGCGGCGTTTGTGCTGACCGTCGCGCCGGAGCTGCTGCGCAGTTTTGCGGAATATCGCGTGCTGTTATTTGGCGTGCTGATGGTGGTGATGATGATCTGGCGGCCGCGCGGGTTAATCCGCATCAGCCGCAGCGGATTTGCCGTACGTAAAGGAGTCGCCCCATGAATGCCGTGGTGATGAATGAAAGCATCCTCAGCGTTAAACATCTGATGATGCACTTTGGCGGTATTAAGGCGCTCAACGATGTGAGTCTCGACGTCAGGCGCGGCTCTATCACCGCCCTGATTGGCCCGAATGGTGCAGGGAAAACCACGGTCTTTAACTGCCTGACCGGTTTTTATAAAGCGTCCGGCGGCACGATTTCCCTCAACACGCGCACAGGCTCGACCAACGTCGTTCAGGTGCTCGGGCAGAAGTTTCAGCCGGATGACTGGTTGAAACCGGCGCAGCTCGGCAGGCGGATTTTCTACAAAATGTTTGGCGGCACCCACCTGGTGAACCGCGCCGGGCTGGCGCGCACCTTTCAAAATATCCGCCTGTTCCGTGAGATGTCGGTGGTGGAGAACCTGCTGGTGGCGCAGCACATGCAAACCAACCGCAATCTGATTGCCGGAGTGCTCAATACGCCGGGCTACCGGCGGGCAGAGGAGCGGGCGCTGGATCGCGCATTTTACTGGCTGGAAGTGGTGGAACTGGTGGACTGCGCCAACCGGCTGGCGGGCGAGATGTCTTACGGCCAGCAGCGGCGGCTGGAGATCGCCCGCGCCATGTGCACCGCGCCGGAAATGATTTGCCTTGATGAACCGGCCGCCGGGCTGAATCCGGTGGAAACCCGCACGCTGAGCAAAATTATCCGCTTCCTGCGTGACCATCACGACATCACCGTACTGCTGATCGAACACGATATGGGGATGGTGATGGAGATCTCCGATCACATCATTGTGCTCGACCACGGCGACGTGATTGCCGGAGGGGCGCCGCAGGAAATTGTAAACAATGAGAAAGTCATCGCCGCCTATCTGGGTGCTGACGAAGACGAGGTCAGCCTATGAGCCAGGCGATGCTGGAGTTTCGGGACGTAGAGGTCTATTACGGTGCGATCCAGGCGTTGCAACAGGTCTCTTTGCAGGTGGATCAGGGCGAAACCGTGGCGCTGATCGGCGCGAACGGTGCGGGGAAATCAACGTTACTGATGTCGATTTTCGGCCAGCCGCGCATCCGCAGCGGTCAGATTTTATTTTGTGGCGAAGATATCAGCCGTAAATCCACGCATTTTGTGGCGTCAAAGGGCATTGCGCAGTCGCCGGAAGGGCGGCGCGTTTTCCCGGATATGACCGTTGAAGAAAACCTCCTGATGGGTACCATTCCCATCGGCAATAAACACGCGGCGGAGGATCTGCAAACCATGTTCGAACTGTTTCCACGCCTGAAAGAGCGGCGTAAGCAGCGGGCGATGACCATGTCCGGTGGGGAGCAGCAAATGCTGGCGATTGCGCGGGCGCTGATGAGCCGTCCGAAACTGTTGTTGCTGGATGAACCGAGTCTTGGCCTCGCGCCGATCGTCGTAAAACAGATTTTCCAGACGCTGCGCGAGCTGGCGCGTAACGGAATGACAATTTTTCTGGTTGAACAAAATGCGCATCACGCCCTGAAACTTTCCGATCGCGCTTACGTGATGGTCAACGGTCAGATCCGCATGAGCGGCACTGGCGAGGCGTTGCTGGTGGATCCGGAAGTCCGCAGGGCGTACTTAGGCGGCGCATAGCTCCTTCGAGTTACACTGAACATTTGAGCCCGGGATGCCCGCATCACGGGCTTTTTTTTGCGATGTCACTCTAGGTTTTATCTGATTCCAAAACCGTTCTCCACATTTCGCTCATACTCTTCCGATAACATGCAATTCCTACAATTTAGTGACCGGAAGGTTAAATCTTTGAGGTATCATTCAGAAATAACCGTCACGAATTTGTGAGAAAGAGGTTTATTCGGATAAATCAGTGACCTAAAACAGCATTAGGGCGTTGACCCCCTGATGTTGAACAGGCTATATAGCGTCACCCGTTTTTGGCACAAAATTTTCCTGTCTCAGGGATGAAGTGAATGACAAACGGGTCATTTACTCGATGAATTGAACCGTCGGCGCTGCTGGCAAATCAGCAGACTGGGTCGTTGTGTTTATTTTTTTTAATCAGACAGGGCGCTGAAAATGGCTTCTGAGTGGCTTTCATTTGTTTTGTTTCTTTCCTCTATCTATTTCTACGTCACGCGGGCGTCGGCCGGTCGTATCTGGTTTTCGCTGGTACTGTTCTTTTTAGGGCTTTACGTCATTTTGAACGTGATCCTGATCGGCAGTAACTATTTTACCGGTGAAGGCATCACCGATGCCGTGCTGTACACCGTCACCAGCAGCCTGAAAGGCGCCGGTCTGAATAAATATATCCTGCCGTTCCTCGGGTTACTGGCCGGATTGATCATCGTCTTCTGGCTTCTCGCCTGGGGTCTGAAGCAGCGTCGCGCCAAAAACAGCAGCGCGGTGTACAGCGTGCTGGCCGTCGTGCTGGCGGTATTCTCGGTCGGCTCCACGCAGGCGTTCCAGAATATTTCCCGCCTGGTGAAAACTCAAATTTCCGGCAGCGGTGCGGATTTCGATACCTATTACAAAGTGCCGGTCAAGGCCGTGAAAGGCGAGAAAAAGCCGAATCTGGTCTACATCTACGGCGAAAGTCTGGAACGTACCTATTTCGATGAGAACGTCTTTCCCGGGCTGACCACTGAACTGAGTCGCCACAAAGCACAGAGTACCGATTTCACCAACACCAAACAGGTGCCGGGCACCGGTTACACCATCGCCGGTATGGTTGCTTCGCAGTGCGGTATCCCGCTGTTTGCGCCGTTTGACGGCAATGCCTCCAGTGCCTTAGCGACGTTCTATCCCGAAAACGTCTGTCTGGGAGATGTCCTCAAAGGTGCGGGCTACACCAACTATTTCTATCAGGGGGCGGAACTGGCGTTTGCTGGTAAAGGCACCTTCCTGAAGTCCCACGGTTTTGATCATCTTTACGGCTATAACGAGCTGCGTCCGACCGTCGCCGATCCGGCATACAAAAATGACTGGGGCTGGTATGACGACACGCTGCTGGACGAGGTGTACAAGAAGTTTGTCGAGCTGAGCAAAGCGGGCAAGCCGTTTTCTCTCTTCACGCTGACCGTCGATACGCATCACCCCGACGGTTTTATTTCCCGTGGCTGTACCCGTAAAGCCTATCCGCTGACCGGCAAACCGAATCAGTCTTTGAGCGCAGTTTCATGCAGTCAGGAGCTGATTGCGGCGTTTATCGACAAGATCAAAGCCTCAGGCTATTTCGATAACACCATCATCGTGGTTTCTTCCGATCATCTGGCGATGAACAACACCGCCTACAGCACGCTGACCAAACAGAATCGCAAAGACCTGTTCTTCGTGCTCGATGGCCGTCATCCGGTGGGCGATCTGAATGC
This sequence comes from Rahnella inusitata, assembly GCF_965118895.1. GTDB lineage: Bacteria > Pseudomonadota > Gammaproteobacteria > Enterobacterales > Enterobacteriaceae > Rahnella > Rahnella inusitata_A. The sequence goes on along the minus strand of NZ_CBCPJJ010000010.1, from coordinate 218,601 downwards.
CGCCAAGCGCAGCACGCTGGATAACGGCGCGACCGTGCTGGATATGATGGGCGGCGATAACTATATCGGCCTCGGCCGCAGCGGGATTTCCGCGACGTCAATGACCGAGCAGTTCCTCAATATCGATGACAAAGTGAATGCCTGGAAACCGGCGGTCATCAAACAGTGGGGCTTCCCAAACAGCATCAAAAATTACACCGTCAGCAACAAGGAAAACAGCTTCACATTCTCTGGCATGACCATCAAAACGCCGTTTATTTTGAAAGTCACCAAGGACAAAATTGAGCCGATGTTTGACGTGTATTTATCGACGCCGCTGAAAAAACAGCTCGCTACGCTGTCGACCAGCGATAATTTTGTCTGGGTGGATAAATGCTATGAAATGGGGCGCGTCTGGGCACCTGAGCTGTCGCTCAATACCGGTCTCTGTGTGGCCTCCGGCAACCTGGGAGCGCGCCCGACTATCGTGCAGGCGAACGGCGACAGCTTCAAAGGTAAAGTCGATTTTGTGAAGGATATGTCTGGCAGCAATGCGATTTATCAGCAGACGGTGAAAACGCTCAATATTGATGATGCAGACACGACCTACAAATCCGCCGCGATTGCCTTCATGGTACCGGGTCTGCCTGAGCAGGTGAAAGCGATTGCCGGGGTTTCCGCCGTGGAGAACTGGGGGCGCTGGTCTGATGCGAATCTCGCGCCGTCGGTGAAAATCGATTACGTCAAACCGCTGCCAACCACTTTTGACGTGGTGATCCGCGCCAGAGCCTACGGCAGTAACATCGATAAACCGGTGTCAGTCCGCGTCGGCGATCAGGAACAATTCGTCTCCTTTGGGGATAAAGACGGCACGGTGAAAGTCCAGTTCACCAATCCTGGCGCGGCGCAAAGCATTGTCATCACGCCGCCGTCACCGACCGAACCGACCGAAGGCACCAGCGGCGGTTTCCAGCCGCGTAAGCTGGGCATCGGCATGGTTTCCCTGGAAGTTCAGCCGGTCGAACCCCAGTCCTGAGACCGATGTGTAAGAATGAGAAAACCCGCTACGGCGGGTTTTTTCGTTCTGAATCAGGCCACGGCGAGCTTATCTTTTTAATCGCTTTACTTTGCCATTTCACATATTCATTTCAGGAATATGTATCTCTTAAACAATATTATATAGAAATAAGCCGATGGGTATACTCGCCAAATTCCTGCACAGAATCACAGCCTTGTGCAGGCAGCTCATACACACTTTTGGGGATACTCGATGCGTACAAAATTTAACAAAACTAAGACCCGCGTAAACCGTGCTTTTTTACTGGCGGCAAGTTCTGCTGTTATGATTTCGAGCGGTATTTTGGCCCCGCTTACGGCTGCTCATGCAGCGGATAAAACGACCATCAAAGTCGGTATCATCAGCGGTGAAGACGAAGATGTCTGGCGCGAAGTGGTGAAGCAGGCAGCGGCGAAAGGGCTGACCGTCAAGCCGGTGGTGTTTAATGATTACAACCAGCCTAACGAAGCGCTGCAAAATGGCGAAGTGGATGCCAACGCCTTCCAGCATCAGCCGTTTCTCGATAATCAGATCAAAGTGAATCATTACGATATCGTGCGCGTCGGTTATACCGCCGTGTGGCCAATCGGTTTGTATTCTAAAAAAGTAAAAAAAGCTGACGAGCTGAAAGACGGTGCGGTCATCGGCGTACCTAATGATCCAGCCAACGAAGCGCGCGGCCTGATCCTGCTCGAACAGTCCGGTGTGATTAAACTGAAACCGGGCGCAGGCATTTTCGCGACCACCGCAGACATCACAGAAAACCCGCGCCATGTCGTCATCAAAGAGCTGGACTCCGGCATTATCGGCCGTTCAGTGCCAGATCTGGATGCGGCGATTGTCAACACTGACTGGGCGTTGAAAAGTGGCCTGACGCCAGCCGATCGCATCGCGCAGGAGCCGGTCAAAGGCAACCCTTACAACAACTTCATTGCAGTGAAAACAGAAAACGCCAATGCGCCGTGGGTGAAAACGCTCGTTTCCTCCTACCAGAACGACGACGTGAAAAAAGTGTTTGATAAGGTTTATAAAGGCACCGGCGTCACGGCCTGGTAAGGATGTAAAGCATGACGATTATCTCTGAGATCGACGCGCATTTTACTGCCACCTCTGCGGATGACAAAGACGCCGTCGCAGCGGGCGTAAACGCGTTTGTAAGCGCTGAGCGAACAAGCGCGGCAGAGGATGCCGAAGACGTGGTGCGATTGCACCGCGTTAGCCGCCGGTTCGGTACCACGCAGGCACTCAAGGATGTGTCGTTAACGGTGAGGCGGGGAGAAATTCTCGGCCTTATCGGCCGCAGCGGGGCAGGGAAATCCACCCTGATCCGCTGTCTCAACGGACTGGAACAACCCGACGACGGTGTGATCGAAATCGAAGGCCACGCAATAACCGGCCTGAGTGAGAAAGCGTTGCAGTCCGTACGCAGCCGCGTCGGTATGGTATTTCAGCATTTTAATTTGCTGTCGGCCAAAACCGTAGAACAGAACGTCGCACTGCCGCTGAAAATCGCCGGATATGACAAGGCTCGCCGTCAGGCGCGTGTCGCTGAATTGCTGGCGCTGGTCGGGCTGGAAGATAAAGCCAAAAACTATCCGGCCGCCTTGTCTGGCGGACAAAAACAGCGCGTCGGCATTGCGCGTGCGCTGGCCGCCAGTCCGGCATTGTTACTGTGCGATGAAGCCACGTCGGCGCTCGATCCTGAAACTACCCGCTCTATTCTGACGCTGTTGCAGTCGCTGAATCAGACGCTCGGCATCACTATTTTGCTCATTACTCATGAGATGGAAGTGATCAAAAAGATTGCTCATCGGGTGGCGGTCATTAACGGCGGGGAAATTATTGAAGAAGGCCCGGTGTGGCAGGTGTTTGCGCATCCTCAATCGCAACTGACCCGCATCCTGTTACAGGGTTTGCTGCTGCAACTGCCGGAGGCGCTGGCTGAACGGCTGACGCAGGTACGTCAGGGCGAGGCGATTTACAGCGTGCATTACGCCGGGCAGGGCAGACAGGGCGAAATTCTCACGCGGATGGCTGCGGAACTGCCGGGGCAGTTCCGCCTGATTCAGGGCGGGGTCGATCATATTCAGCATTACGCCATCGTGCGTTTTTTCTTCTCTGTGCCGGTCGATAACGCCGCCTCAGAGCAAACCGTTTTACACTGGTTGGAACAGCACCAGGCCACCGTGGAGCTGACAGGCTATGTCTCCAGTAATGCTTGATTTATTGATTAACGCCGTTGAAGAAACGTTGCTGATGACCGCCATCTCCGGACTGTTTTCACTGATTGCCGGTCTGCCCTTAGGGCTGATTTTGGTGATGAGCAGCCCCGGCGGCATTGCTGAAAGCCGCTGGGTCAACCGCTCGCTCGGGCTTGTCATCAACGGTTTTCGCTCGCTGCCGTTCATCATTTTGCTGGTGGCCTTAATTCCGGTGACACGCTTTCTGGTCGGCACATCCCTCGGGACGTGGGCGGCGATCGTTCCGCTTTCTATTACAGCCACGCCTTATTTTGCGCGCGTGGCGGAAGTCTCCCTGCGAGATGTCGATCGCGGGCTGATCGACGCGGTGCGGGCGATGGGCGCGAGCAAACTGCGCATCGTCTGGGACGTGCTTATCCCGGAAGCGTTACCGGGCATTTTGTCCGGATTCGTGGTGACGCTGGTGGCGCTGATTGGTGCATCGGCGATGGCGGGGGCTATCGGCGCGGGTGGGTTAGGCGACCTGGCGATCCGCTACGGCTATCAGCGTTTTGAAACGGTGGTCATGATTGAAGTGATTGTGGTGCTGATTGTCATGGTATGCGGTATTCAGTGGCTGGGTGACCGCATCGTCGCCCGGGTCGATAAACGTCATTAACCTTCGGTGATTATTAAAACCGGTCATCTTTTTCAAGGTGACCGGTTTTCTTCAACAGCGTTTACAGCTCACTGCGCGAACGCCAGCGCTCACGGGCCATAAAACTTTTCACACCGACATCCAGGAACGGGCGGGGCGGCAGATAATTGGCGCGTCCGACGGTTTGCATATCCGCCAGCAGCGGGTTGTCTTCGCCCAGCGCATGTTCCGCCAGCAACCGGCCAAATGCGCTTTGCTTGGAGCTTCCTGAGCCGTTACATCCCGCCGACGAATACACATTCTCTGACAGATTCCCCCACACCGGCGCACCGTTGCGGGTAATGCTGATCAGCCCGGACCAGGTATAAGCCATATTGACGTCCTGCAACTGCGGGTAAATTCGTGCGAACAGCTGCTGATGGCGGCGGGCGTGACGGCCAGTTTCCACCGCGCCGGTCACCAGACCTGGCGTAAAGTTGACGTGCTCGCGGATCAGAAAACGGTGATCGGCGGTGTAGCGCATGGTCGCACCGGCCAGCGCATTCACCGGCGTTGAGCCCCAGGGTAGAATATCGCCGATGCGCTGGCGCTGTTCCGGCGTCAGTGGCTCGGTCAGCGTCGCGAAGGTCGACATCGCAAACACGTTCCCCTTAAACAACGGCAATCCCCGCGCCGCGCCGTTGATCGCCAGCATCAGCTTGCGCGCCCGCACTTCACCATGCGGCGTTTCAGCCCGGATAGCGCCCTGGGTTTCGATCTGCAAGGCAGGGGAATTGGCGTAGACCGTCACGTTCGGCGGCAGCGTGGCGACCAGCCCGCTGATAAGCGCTGCCGGATTCACCAAAATGCAGTTCGGCGTATACACGGCGCTGCGATAAAAACCGGTGCCCAAACGCTGTTTCAGCGCCGCGTTATCCAGCAGTTCGAAGCTTTCGCCGAGTGTCGTGAGCTCCTGCTGATAGTGCGCAATCTCGCCGTCAAACTGCTCGCTGACCGCGCAATGGTATTTCCCAGAATTCTGCCAGTCACATTCAATAGCGTGCTGATCCACCGTCTCTTTCAAACTCATCAGCCCATATTGCAACAGCCGCCGATAGGTATGCGCCTGCTCCAGCTCTGCCGACGTACTGCCCACCGTGTGCGGCAGGTCTATCACAAACCCCGAATTACGCGCCGAGGCATTATCTGCCACGTCGAGAGCTTCGAGTACCACAACGTGCTCATGCGGACGGAGTTCGGCGATCCGCCGTGCAAATGCCAGCCCGGCGAACCCCGCACCTATCACCAGCCAGTCCGCCGTCACTTTGCCGTGTAAAGCCGGATGACGCGGGGTATCTCCCCGGAGTGCCGCCCAGCCGTTGATATTTTGATCGAGTGGTAAATTTCTAATTTTCATTGTCGCATCATGCTGTTATCCCGGATGGTTCGATCCTAATTCATAGCCGTATAGATGTCTAATGCGTAATCAGGCTAAAGATATGCCGGCATTAGGTGAAAGAAAGCGACGGTGAAAATTAGGACAAAGTGAACAAAAAGCAGGCAAGGGGGTGCTGATAGAATGCGCGCGGGTGCTTGAGGCTTATGTGGCTTGAGCATTGTTGTTCAGGACATATAAGGCAAAAGCCCCGAGTTAATTTTTCAATCAACCCGAGGCTCTTCCCGATGTCCAGACAACATCAGGATAGCCTCTTAAAAGCAGAAATGCAACGGAGGGTAAGATGTCGCGAAAGCTTGTTTTGTATGGACTCATCGTGATTTGTTTCACGCTGTTGGCCTGGACCTGGATGGTACGTGACTCGCTGTGCGAGCTGCACATTAAACAGGGTTTGACAGAAATTGCGGCAGTCTTAAGCTACGAAATTAAGCGCTAACCGTAGGGTGGGGTTCGCCCCACCTTTTTGGTTGTTGTCGAAGCATAGGACCTCAGGCACCCATTCTTTTTGTCTACTTTCTTATCATTCGCTCCTTTCAACCTTGGTTTCTGGAAGACGTCTTCCGCAATTTTACTCTCCTGCTTGTGAAGATAAATCCAGTGTGTCAGCTTCTCTCAATTATAGCATTTGACCTATATAGCATTTAACCTATAATTGATAAGGAGTCACTGTGTGGATGATTGAAACGACGGATACGTTCGATGAATGGTTTAAGTTTTTGGATAACGCAGACAGAGTAAATGTGATGGCGTCGCTGATAGTACTGAGAGAAAAGGGACCCGCTTTATCCAGACCTTATGCCGATACTGTTAAAGGATCGCGACATCACAATATGAAAGAGTTGCGCGTGCAAAGTAAGGGTAATCCCATCAGAGCTTTTTTTGTTTTCGATCCAATTCGGCAGGGAATACTTCTTTGCGCAGGGAATAAAGCAGGATGCGAGAAACGTTTCTATGACGTAATGATACCGCTTGCAGATGCTGAATATACTTTGCACCTGAATAAGTTAAAGATGAAGGAAGAGACATTATGAGCAGAACACTAGATCAGTTACTGGCCGATGAGAAACCAGAACTTGTCGCTCAGGCACAAGCGAAAGCTACGGATATTCTGATCACCCTTCAGTTAGCAGAACTGCGTGAGCGTCTGAATAAAACACAAAGCGAAATGGCCCTTACGTTGGGAATCAAACAGCCCACCGTGGCAGGGATGGAAAAACCGGGACGTGATCTGAAACTCTCCTCCCTTAAACGTTATGTCGAGGCAACGGGTGGAAAGCTGCGTTTGGAAATAGATATGCCAGATGGCACCCATTTCGGTTTTGCAGTTTAAGTTCATGTTTTCCCAGATATTGCTGTTTGCCAAATAGCAAAAAGCCCGCTTAAGTTTCCTTAAGCGGGCTTTTCTAATATGGCTCCTCTGACTGGGATCGCCTTTGCTATTAACTGGCTAATAAGTAAGCTAAACCTGAATTCCCTTTATGTCAAGACCACCAAACTGACCACCAATAGACGCGTGGTGTGCAAAGCTAGTTAGATCTCTTTGAGGTAGGTGTTAATGTAAGTATCCCAGCTTTAGTTCCACGCACTTTTTGAGATTTCCCGGTTTTTGATCCCCTCCCAATATCGGTGCCAGGATAAATCAGAGATCCGGGCCTGTTTGCAGGCTTCGGACAAATTCTGCCGGAGTCTGGTTATTTAACGAAGAATGCGGCCGGTACTGGTTATATTCCTGCCGCCAGTGCTCGATCTTATCCTGAGCATCTTCCAGTGACAGGAACCAGTGCACGTTCAGACATTCATCACGCAGGCTGCCGTTAAATGACTCGACCAGGGCGTTATCCGTGGGCTTCCCGGGGCGGGAGAAGTCCATCGTTACCCTGTTTTCATACGCCCAGCGGTCCAGCGTTTTCGAGATAAATTCTCTCCCGTTGTCCGTCTGTAGCCGCTGGGGTACACGCTGCTTTGTCTGCCTGATCCGTTCCATCACGGCAACTACATCGTCACCGCGAAGCCCCTGGCCTACCTCGATCGCCACGCATTCACGACTAAAATTATCGACTACAGTCAGGGCACGGATCCGGCGTCCGTTGAACAGATTATCAGCAACGAAATCCATGCTCCAGCACTGATCCACAGCGGTCACGGCCGGGCGGATACGCCTGTGCCTGGCCGTCACGTGCCGACGCGGGCGTTTTGACCGCAGGTTCAGCCCTTCCAGACAGTAAATCCGATGGGTTTTCTTATGGTTAACCAGCCAGCCCTCGCGCCGCAGCAGGATATGGATCCGCTGCACACCATAACGAATGCGGGTTACTGCAATCTCCCGTATTCGCTGCGTGAGGGCCCGGTCATCGCGGCAGCTGCGGTAGTTGTAGACCATCCGGCTCTGCATCATCAGCCGGCATCCCCTGCGAACCCCGATGCGGTACGCCGCCAGCAGGTATTCTACCGCCTCGCGTTTCTGCACCGGCCTCAGAACTTTTTTCGGATGACGTCCTGCAGCATTTCCTTGTCCAGACTGAGATCGGCGACCAGCCGTTTCAGGCGGTGATTCTCTTCCTCCAGCTGGCGCAGACGGCGCAGTTCCGTCACGCCCATGCCGCCAAACTTCTTCTTCCAGTTGTAAAAAGTAGCCTCAGAAATGCCCATCTTTCTGCAGACTTCCTCCACCCGCGTACCTGTTTCTGCCTGCTTCAGCGCAAAAGCGATCTGCTCTTCGGTATAACGCGTTTTTTCATGCCGGATGACCTCATTTGTTCAGGGAAAGAAAGGCCGGAAACCCCACTTTAAGCCGGTACTGAACAAAGGGAAGAGATCAGGAAGAGATCAGAGGACGGCACGCTGACCATCAAGCTGTTCAAAAAACGCTATAAACTGAATGCAGAAACCGGCGATATTGACCTAATACAAGGCCTGCCAATAGATGTTCCTGCGAATTCATGGATTGACTTTCGTATGGAATTGCCAGCAGTAGTAATCGAAGCGCCACTCATTGTCGAGACAGAACCCACCACATAAATTTCTTCCCTTGCAGATCAGCAGTATAACGGAAATCTCGCTGATCGGACTTTTCAGCCCATGACACTCATGATTATTTTGTATACACGTACTATAAGGTGCTAAAAAAACATTTTTTTCCGTAAGAACGCTGCACTATACTGATATAGTATTTCTACAAGTTACTTTTTCAAAATAAACACAACACATTGATTATGTGATTAATTTTAGTTGCAATTCAAATAAATAGAGCAACCCGAAAAAATTGCCAAAAGCTCCTATTTAAAATCTAATAAAATCAGTGATTTGAATAAATGGAAGGGAATGCATGCTATCACGAAAAATCAATCTCAGAACTATATTGATAGGCTTTTCTACGGGAGGGATAGTATTGTGCTCGTCACTTCTTCTTGGTTCTATCAGCATATTGCAAAGATCAGAGATTGAAAGAAACCTGCTTGAAGGTAACCGCGCATACGCTATAAAGTTGGCGGGTTCGGTAGACCGTATTCTGAGCAACTCCCATAAGGATATGGAGTGGTCAGCAGGTCAAATCCATGGAGTAAAAGACGTTGGGCGAATTAGCAACATAATTGATCGGTTGCAATCAAGTCCTGGATATTTTAACTCAGTAGCACTGATCAGTTCTGAACGGAAGTTAATCTATGCATCTCCAAAAGAACTAAACACTGTGGGTTTGATAGTACAGTCAAAGAACAGCCGTGATGCGACTACATTTCAGAAACCACTGATATCAGAACCTTTTACAACATCAGCAGGAAACTATGCCATTGTAGTTTCATACCCAGTATTTTCTTTTGACAAAAAATACGTTGGTTATATAGGTGGGACAATATATCTCAGGAAGAAAAGCATGTTAAGTGAAATACTGAGTCAGCATTATTATGACAATCACACTAAAATCAGCATTATTAGCAATGATGGGGATGTTATTTATTCTGATGAGGAAGGATTAATAGGAAATAAAATAACCCTAGATGATGAGATAAAGAAAAATATACTTTTGAATAAGGAGAAGTATCTGCAAAATAAAAATGGATATCTCATTGGATATGCCAGGGTGAGTCGAACCAACTGGACTGTATTCATCACTACTGAACCTGGAAATGTTAGCATTACCCTTATGAGAATAGTTAAGGATGCTTCTTGGATTATTTTTTCAATTGTTATATTTATGATTTTTATATCGATTTATATATCCAGAAAAATTTCTTCCCCGCTTGAGAAACTAGCAAAAGCTACGGGCTTCAAAGATTCAAAAGAAACCTTAGCATTACTACCGGAGATTAATTGCTGGTACGCGGAATCTGTTGAACTCACCGAGGCAATACATAAACACGTTCTAATGATGTTCACAAGAGTTAAAAGCCTTAAGGAAGAGGTCATGACTGACCCTCTGACAGGAATTCTGAACCGTCGAGGATTTAATAAGATGGTTGCTACCTATGTTCACGTCCCATGCTGTTCCATTATTGCAATCGACATTGATCATTTCAAAAGAGTCAATGACACCTTTGGGCATGAGGCTGGAGACGAAGTACTCGTTTCATTTGCCGTCTTGCTAAAAAATATTTCTAGAATTCATGATGTTGTTGCCAGGTTTGGTGGGGAGGAGTTTATCATTCTTTTACCAGACACCTCATTAAAAGACACTTTCCTTCTTGCTGAACGCATACGGGAAGATGTTGAAAAAACAGAGTTTCCGTTAGTAGGAAGAATAACTATATCAGCGGGTATTTCTGGTGATGATGAGATAGAGTCTCTTCTGAAACAAGCTGATGAAGCGTTATACAAAGCAAAAGCTAATGGTCGTAATCAAGTTATATCCTGGAGTGATAACAAGGAATAATTAATAAAAAATAAATATTTTACATTCTATTTTTACAGTTTAATTGATGTTGATATTTCAGAGGTGTTATGCTCGTTAGCATTTGCAAGAACAATAATTATAAAATAATGAGTTATCAATCCCTCCATCCTTTATATATATATTTGAGTTTAAAATATATCATTCTGGTGGGGAAAAAAATCAATAAGTAATTTCAACTAAGGAATGAATTTACTTATTGACTGAAAAAGAAAGTTATATATCGTAATTTTAGGCACCTTGCAAATAGGCATAACATTAATCCATACTCCAGCGCTGATTTGGTTAGCTTAGAACCGGTATTTCCAGACAATTCGTTACTGTTACATAGCGATGTGATCCTCTGCGTCGCACGTTCAATCTTTTAAGAGATGAATCCTTTTTTTCTTACAGTTAGTCACGCAGCTTTAGCAGTATATCTAAATATTAATACGTCGGTAACCATAACATATCCTCATTTTGCAATTTCATGAATGTGCAGTTTAGTAGACCGGCAGGATCGCCCTGTCGAGGCTTACATCGATAGCTAACCTCATTTTAGTCGAAGGTTTCCCTTTTCAGCGGCCGATTACGCGTCAGTCAAGATGCGGAAATTTCGACGTATTTCTTATGTCACGCTCAAAAGTTGCCTCGAAGATACCTCGCTTGCGACAAACCCTCATCACCGAAGTGGCCAGATTGATTAGCCTGCTTCAGGACAAAAAAAACATCCTTGGATAAATGTGACGTTATCTTCTGAAAAATTACATTAATGTAGTTTTTTATTTTGTTTTAGTTTTTATAAATAAATCAAGCTTTTAGGCCAGGTACAGCCATAATAATAATTCTGTAATATATTATCAGTTTACAAGAGTTATATTTATTTAGTAAGATTTGATTTTGTTAACAGATAAGATGATAATTTTTCAACTAAATGAGTGGGGAGTTTAAAATTGAAAAGCTCAGTGCTAAGTGTTTTTATTAGCCTTATTCTACCTTTTTTTTCCCATGCAACTAATCCAGATTTTCTCAAGGATAGCTTTCACTTTAGAGAGGAGGATTTTGGGTTTGATGAATGGATGAATAACAAGGATAAAGATTTAGAAGCTGACAGTTTAAAACCAGATGCTTTCAACTGGAATACTCCAGAGTCTCCCGCTGCTCAATTCAAAAGCTCGGAAACTCTCAATTTTAAAAAATATTCTAAACAGGAACGACAACATTTAATTGACCCTCATACAACATATACTGAAGAAGAGGATCAAAGTGTAGCCATAACTATTGATTTACCATAAACACCATACGGTTTTCTGCCAACGAGTCAGGATTATAGCCCTCAATGTAGAATTTTTTATCACGGAAGGGCTGGGACGGTCTTGGTGATAAATCTGGGGTTACAGTCTAGCGCTAGCTCCTGAGCACAGCGTTAACCATAAGCGACTGTGACCCGCTATCCAATGTTAAGATAACCAGTTTTTCCTGTGCGGATTTTTTTGCAACACACAAAAAATGATTTATTTGTTCATCAAGCACCAAGGCATTCTGGTAAAGCATTTCCTCTTCTTCGCTCAGCTTTGCACCATGATTATCGCGTTCAAAAAGAGATAAATCCAATTCATGTTCAAGTAGGTTTATCTGCTTTGTTAGCGCAGGCTGAGTAATAAATAATTTCTCAGCAGCTTGCCTATAGCTCTGGCTCTGAGCCAGTATGATGAAAGATTTCAGTAATTTATGGTCAAAACCAGGATGCTCCTCGCGGATTCTTGTTTTTTTTGTATGTTAACCGCTACTTCAAACGATGACTACCCTGTAGGAATAGCGCTGTGGCTGGTTTGAAATCCTGCGTCGCGCCGTTAGTGCATTGCATGAAGCAATAAGTCAAGGGCACCGGTATATGGCCTACGATGAGGTGCTGGATAACCGGAAGAAAAATTATTTCAGCCTGCTCACGGGTCTGAGAGAGGCATTACATGAAGACCGGGGATTGTATCTGGTTTATCGACCGGTCAGATTACGGGCGTCGAAGCGCTTCTGCTCTGGAAACATGCTACGCACGGTGAGATTTTGCCGTGGTTGTTTATCCCGCTGGTCGAACGAACCAGTCTGATGCGGGAACTCTCGGGGGTGATTGATCATGCTATTGCCCAGTTAAGCCAGCGGAGTGCTCGAGGAATCTCTCTGCCCGTCTCCATAAATCTGGCTGCCAGCGATTTTTCACGCACCGATTTTTCGGATGAACTCGAACAGAAAATGCGAAACGCCGGGCTGACGCCCGCTTTACTCGGTGTGGAATGTCTGGAAACGGAGAAAATGCTTGAAAGCCCGGCGGCTCTCAACGGGCTCAATATGCTGAAGTTACGCGGATTTAAAATATCACTGGATGACTTTGGTTCGGGCTAAAGCAATATCAATTACCTGCGTCAGATCCCCATGACATCATTAAACTGACCGTTCGATTGTCAGTAAGATTGCCAGCGATAAAGCCAGCCGCATCATTGTGCGCAACGTTGTCAGGTTGCTTAAGCAACTTGATTATGTGGTGCTGGCCGAAGGTGTGGAAGATGACAAAACGGTAGAGATACTACGTGCGCAGGGCTGTGACGAAGTGCAGGGATATGTTTATGCCAGGCCGATGAGGGCCGGTGATTTGGACGTCTGGTATCGCGGCAGAAATAAAAGTCAGTCTTAATACACAATCAAAAATGCCCGCTTAAACGGGCATTTCGTCAGTCCATAAGATTGAGGTCACTTCATTTACTTTCCTTCATGTAATTCAACCTCTAATTGCTTTGTAAATGATTTGGTTACGGATTTTTGGTGACTGATAAAGAGGATGATACTTTCAGGCAACTCACCTCGGATAAGGTTAATAAGACGGAGCGCAGTTTCATCGTCCAGATGACTTGTGGACTCATCAAGGCAAATAAGTTTTGGCCGGTTTATCAATATACGCGCGAAAGAAAGGCGCTGTTGTTCTCCACCGGAGAGCACTCGCTGCCAGAGCTTTATTTGATTTATATGAGAAGAAAAATGCCCTAAACCCACTTTATCAAGACTCATTTTTATCTGCTCGTCACTGATGTTCGCTAACCCCGGATAGCTTGCAATACGCTTCAGGGAATCGTATGACAAGTACGGTTTTTGTGGCACAAAGAGGTTTTTTCCGGCTGGTAAAATCCAGCGCCCGCTGCTGTAAGGCCAAAGTCCCGACAGGGTTCTGAAAAAAGTGGTTTTTCCACAACCACTGGCGCCTGTAATGGCGAGGGAGTCGCCTTCATGTAAACGCAGGTTTACCGGTTTAAAAAGTGGCGTTCCTGAAGCGTGTCGGGCGACCAGTTCCTGGCATATCAGTGCTCCTGGTTGCCGTGAACGTATCGCTTTAGCCGGGATTACCTTTAAGTTTTGCTCGAAAACCCACAGTCTTTCTACCGTTGCTGACCACGTAACAATCTGACGGTACGAATCGATAAACCAGCCGAAAGCATCCAGCACATATCCGAAAGCAGCACGTGCCTGCATTACACCGCCGAGCGAGATTTTTTTTGCAATATACAGCGGCAATACAGCAAAAATTGGAATCATCAGACTCAGGCGAAAGTAGGTGGTCGTGAAGGTATCCAGTCTGAACTCGCGTTTCATCAATCGCTGCCAGTTGTGAACGATGGCTAAAAAGTGATGATGCATTCGACGTAGTTCGGCACGCTCTCCCCGGTAGAAAGCAATCTGCTCGGTGTTTTCACGTATGCGTAATAAGCCTGCACGGTAGTCTGCTTCTGCTTTTTGTTTATCCATATTGAGCTGATGCAAAGGCCGTCCGATCCAGTGTGCCAGAACACTGCCGATGGTGGCATACCCCAGAGCGACCCAGACTAAATAACCGTGGAGAGTAATGGTATGACCGAGGACGGTGATGCTGAGTGTGTCGGATAGTTGCCACAAAATGAAAATAAAGGAGAAGAGACCGGTAGTATTTTTTAACAACGACAAAAACAGGCCAAGGCTTTGTTCAATCAGCAGCCGGATATCCTCGGCGATACGCTGATCGGGATTATCGGGTTCACTGTTGAGACTCAAACGGTAATGATTATTTTGCCTAAGCCACGCTGACTGAAATCGCAGTGTCATTTTCTGTCGCCAGCGGATAATCAGTAATTTTTTCAGCCAGTTGGTACTGATTATGAACACCACAAAAAGTGCCGTGTATCCTGCATAAGACAGTGCCAACCCGGCCACCGAGGCATGCTGGAAGTAGTCAGTCAGGGCATCATAAAATGCACGGCTCCAGTTGTTGTACTGCACGCTGATCCATACCACGCCTAACGTAAGAGAGACCAGCAACAAAAGCAAAAGCCACGAAAACCACTCGCGGGGATGGAGCCAATAGGGAGCTATCAGCCGATAAAATTGTTTCAAGCTTTGCATAAATAAAATCGCATTAAGAGTCAGGTTAGTTGTACCGGAAGCGTCCGAGAAAAGCGCGTTAGCCACCCGCGTGGCTGGCTAACGCGCTTAAAAAAGATTCAACTTAGTAAACCCATTTCACGTTGAGCATGAAATTACGCGGGTCTCCGTAGAAATTGTTACCGCCACGGTGACGGTTGGAGACGCCGACGTAATACTCTTTGTCCGTCAGATTGTTACCATTCAGACTCAGGCGTATTTGCTTGTTGTATTGATAGCCAATATTGGCATTGAAAAGCGTATACCCGCCCTGCGAAACGTCGTAGTTAGTTGTGGTAGACGTCTGCGCCGTTAACCCTGCGCCTGCGGACCATTTCTCCCAACGTCCCGGGAACTGATAGCTGCTGTAGACGCGGATAAGATGTTGTGGGGTATGTTTGCTGAAGTTGGTGCCTTTCTGGGTGTCGGCTGCTTCGAGATATTTACTGTTATTGAGCGTATACCCTGAATAAACCTGCCACCCTTCGGCCAGTTGGCCGGATACTTCCATCTCAATCCCCTGACTTTGGACCTTGCCATCAGCGATATAGCAGTCGTCGCAGCCGACCCCGCTCATGGCATTATTTTCCTGAATGATTCGGAAGAGGGCGAAAGAGGCATTCAGCGCACCCTCGAAGAATTC
Source organism: Rahnella inusitata (assembly GCF_965118895.1). Classification (GTDB taxonomy): domain Bacteria; phylum Pseudomonadota; class Gammaproteobacteria; order Enterobacterales; family Enterobacteriaceae; genus Rahnella; species Rahnella inusitata_A. The sequence goes on along the minus strand of NZ_CBCPJJ010000010.1, from coordinate 203,345 downwards.
TCCTTTGACACCGGTCTCGTAATTGCTGCCGGTGACCGGCGGCAGGAAGTTGCCGCTGGCGTCCTGCGTGCTCTGAGGCTTGTAGATTTCCGAGTAACTTAAATACCAGGTGTAATCTTTTGCGAAATCCCACAGCAGGCCGCCGTAAGGGATAGCTTTACCTTTCACCTTGTAATTGCTGTGCCCGGTCATTGCGCCGGTAGTCAGGTTGGTGAAATAGGAGTCGTAGGTGAAGTCGCTGTAACGGCTGCCGAGGATCAGCTTCCAGTCATTTGCGAGGCTCAGACGTGTTGTCGCATACAGGCCGCGCTGATAGACGTTGTACTGATAACGGCGCGTATAATCCCAGTCCGGTTCACTCAGACTCTCCGGATCCCAGCTGTAAATATTCACCTTACTGGTGTTGCTTAGTGAACCGAATAAATTGCTGAAGTTCTCTTTCTGATAGTCGCCGCCGAGTACCAGTTCATGTTCGCGTTTCAAAAACTCAAACGGGCCGCTCAGGTTGACGTTTAGACCGTACTGGCTGCTGCGGTTGTGCCGTTGCAGGTAGTTGTTGAGTCTTGCATCGCCAGAATCATTCACGCCTTGCGTGCCGTTACCGTAAACACCGATGAACTTCCCCTGTGCACTGGCGGAGGTATAGTTCAGCGAGCTTTTAGCAACCCACTCATTGTCAAAATAGTGTCCAAGCTCGGCGAAGCCATTGGTTTTCTCGAAGGTGATATTATTCCAGCTGGCACCCAGAAACGTAGAACGTGGAAGATTCAGACTGGTATAGTTCGTTGACATCGGGACACCATAAAGATTGGGAACCGTGTCAGTTTTTTGCCACGAAATGCCTGTCGTCAAAGTGGTCTGTGGCGTGACGTCGTAGGCCATCGTCCCGAACAGCACCTGACGTTCACTGTTTACGTAATCAGTAAAACTGTCTTTCTTTTGCAGCACGCCAACCAGACGCCCCCGCAGCGAAGCATCGTCATTGAGCGGGCCGGATATATCCACTTCGCTGCGATAGTTATCCCAGCTTCCTGCGCTGGCGCTCACTGAGGTTCGAAAATCGTATGTAGGACGTTTGCGCACCATATTGACGGTGCCGCCCGGTTCACCGCTGCCCTGAGTCAGGCCGGACGCGCCGCGTAAAACTTCCAGATGGTCGTAAATCGCTAAATCAGGCGATTCGGTTGACGCTTCGGCGTATCCCATACCCGCGAGGCTGTTTTGAAACGAGGAACTGATACCATCTTCCTGAATGTTGTCCATCGTAAAGCCACGTGACTGGTAGCGGCTCTGGTACGAACTCTCGTTAATCACATTGACACCCGTCACCTGACGCATGGCATCGTCCAGGGAGGTCATATTCTGGTCATTCATGCGCTGACGGGTTACAACACTGACCGACTGCGGCGTTTCACGCGGAGAAAGATTCAGACGGGTCGCGGCTGACATGCTGTGGGTAGTGTAAGAGCGTGTATCTTCAGTCATCGAGCCGTAATCAATTTTGCCTACTACCACGAGTTCTTCGCCTTCAGGGATCTTTTTTAGTACATAGCTGCCATTGGATTGTTGATCGGCCTGAAGACCGTGGGATGTCAGGAGGCGGGATAACCCTTCTGTTAAGGTGAAAGTGCCGTTGAACGCTGTCCCAGATAACCCATTAGTTAAGGTGGCATCGCTCGCCAGATATATACCGGACTGTGCGGCAAACTGATTGAGCTGAGATGCCAGCGGTGCCGCCGGAATGGCATAAACATTTTGACGCGCTGTGATTTCAGCGGCCTGAACAGATGTCACCATGGACGTGGCGAAAGAAAGTGCTGGCACGTAAAGCATCATGTGCATAAATGTGGCAAGTGGTTTGCTGCGCAAGGCGCGTGGCAGGTCATTTTGTGATGATGGTGACATAGATCCCCCTGAAAATTCCCAAAAGTAGAAGTGCTGCACAGGGTTAATCGGATGAGGAAACGAAATGGGGAACCGGCGAGGTGAATTTATTTTTGGCGATCATTTATCCGCCGCGTGGTGCAACAGTCAGCCACCACGAAAAACGGCGGTGAATTTGTACAGGGAGTATGTGGGTCAGCATCTCCAGCGCCATATCAGTGTCATGTAACGGGAACGTACCGGTAACGGCCAGCGCCTCTACGGCGGGATCACATCCCAGATAACCGTTTCTATACGCAGAGAGGCGTGTGATGAATTCTCTTAGCGGGATATTTTCGGCCTGCAAAAGTCCACGTGGCCATACGGGTTCCGACTTGCTCAGCGCCGTGACAGGTTCAAACGCATCCTGCCGGAAAGTCACCCCATGACCTGCTTTGATAATCAGCTTATCGGAGGTGGCGGCCGGTGAGACTTCCACTGCGCCCTGATAGACGTGCAGCACCGTGCCTTCGTTGAGCATATGCACGCTAAATCGTGTGCCGAGTGCGCGCATTTTTCCCTGAGCCGTAGTCACCGTCAGTGAACGCTGGGGATCGGCAGCGGTTTCAATCATGACGCGGCCATTAAGTAACTGTAACGCCCGCTGTTTCGTGGAATAGTTGACGTTCAGCGCACTGTCCGTATCGAGCCAGATGCGGGAACCGTCATTTAGCGTGAACTGCGTGATTGCGCCGCGCGGGCTGTGATAATCAGCACGCCATGCCAGTACCTGATTACGCAATGGGGTATGACGCCATGTGCTCAAGCCGATCAGCGAACCGACCGAAATCCATGCTGCCATTTTCAGCACCTGACGGCGCCCGGCATTATGTTGAGCATGAGTTAATGCTGTCAGGGCCGCTGTTTTCCGGGCATCACTTTCGCACAGTGGCGTAAAGCGCTGACTAATTTTTAGCACATACTGCCAAGCAAGCCGGTTCTCTGAATTTTCATTCAGCCAGTGCTGGAATGCATTGGGGCTGGCTTGCGATGCGGGGATATCTTGTAGCTCGGCGTACCATTTTGCGGCCTGTTGAAGCGCGATGAAACCGGGTTTATTCGTCATGTTGCTTTGCTCAGTTCACCTATATCGCGCCGAAATGCTCAACTTCTAAGACCAGACAGTGCAGCATGGCTTGAGCCATATACTTCTTCACCATGCGCACTGATACGCAGAGCTCGACGGCAATCTCCGGGTAAGTCAACCCGCGGATTTGCGACATCACGAATGCTGTTCGGACTTTAACTGGCAGTGCACGCAGCATCGTATCCACCTGAAATAAGGTTTCGAGTACGACTGCGCAATGTTCTGCTGAGACTGCCACAGGCGTTGGTTGAGCGTTAAATGTCTCCAGCCACACGCGTTCAATTTCTTTTCTGCGCCATAAATCAATACACATTCCCTGAGCCATAGCGCCAAGATAGGCACGCGCGCCGGCAAGACTGTCAAAGTTTCGCGGTTTTAACAGCAGCCGTAGAAAAACATCTTGTGCGAGATCGGCGGCATCGCTGGCATTTCCAAGGCGTCGTCTGAGTATTTTTTGTAGCCAGTTGTGATGTTCTGAGAAGATCAGCACAATGTTTTCAGCCGAACCAAAACAAGGAGATGACATTTCGTTCTAACCACCAGCGATGCGTAAATTATGAGACATACAGACATACAAATTTACATGAGAATGATTTTCATTACAATATGTATCAGGGGGTCATATGCCATTCGTGAAATATGAAGACGGACATTTTACTAAAAATGAATCACGAAAAACCCTGTATATGCCAATGATGTTCTCACTGGCGTTGTGTCTTTTGGTGATGATTATTAATTTGTTCAGCTTTCCGAAAAAAGAAATCGGACATTCCTGGATGGAGAATTCCGGTTGGGTTGTGGGTACCGTGCAGTGGTTGATACTTAATTTTATCTTATGGAGTTTTAACCGTTTGACAGTTAAAGCCAGCCTGCGCAGATGGATTAACCTGGGCCTTTATATCTGGATAGTGTCAGCAGCATTTGATGTGATGGATGAGTTTATCCATCAACCCCTGTGGGTGGGATATTATATTGAGGATGTGTCCAGACTGGCAGGAATGCTCTGCGTTTCGATTGGTATTTATTTTATTGTTCAGTACGTGAATGATAAATATGCCGATGTAAGTATCGATTCTTATCGTGATGAATTAACGCATTTACCCAACCGGCGTTATTTCAGAAATATTCTCCTGGAGTTAAAAAATAAGAATATTTTTGTTTTTATTATCGATATCGACTTTTTCAAAAAAAATGATGAATATGGACACGATATTGGTGACGAAGTTCTCCGGGAGTTCGGTCATTTGTTGAGCGGCCTGTATAACGGCAATGTCACTGCATCCAGAATAGGCGGTGAAGAGTTTGCGGTTATATTGCATTTGCCATCAAAACAGGACGTCATTTTTGTGGCGGACAGAATATTATCCCGAACCAGAGAATTAGTCATCAGAGGGGAAATACGCTTTACCGTCAGTATCGGCGCTGGTCACAAAAAAGAAGATGAAACTGTCGAAAACTTACTCAAACGCGTCGATATCGCCCTATATGAAGCGAAATGTCGGGGTAAGAATCGAATCGAATGGGCAACTGGATAAATCGATCAGGTTCTACTCTCATGCCAAATTATCAGTCTCTGTCTGGAGCGTCTGGAGCCGCTGTTCCAGATTATCCAATCTTTCTTCGAGGTCATGACTCTGCTGCTCAATATCTTCCAGCGTTTCTGACAGAACATCACGCAGTAGCACAAAATTTGCCTGTAGGGCATAGACAAAATCACTGCCGCGAGTCAGTAATGCTTCGCGCGGTATGTCCTGTAATGCGGAATGCGTCATCCATGTCACTAGTGCTTTTGCACTCATTTTAGTCAGTACGTCCGAAAGTCGGTCAGTTTCTCTGTTCATTTGGTGTCCTGTCTGTTCTGGTGTTGGGTGAGAATTTCGAGGGGTATTATTTCAGGTCGTTGCGCTGCTGGTTGGGTGGGTTGGGACTGTAAGTGATAGAGAAGAGCTATATACCGTGGTCTAAATCGAGCCGTTGCAACTCGTCGAGCGTGTAGATGCGAAAGACATTCCGGTGGCGGGTTTCCAGCGGGATATGCTGATGGTTAACGATCACGTGCCTGATGCTGGCAAACAGCTGTTCAAGACCGTGCTTTTTCCGCGGGTTCGGCACGATATAAAAAACGTAAGTCCAGTCTTTACGGGTCCTAGCCAGCAAATGGCTGGCGATGATCGACTGGTAACGGGCTCTGGTTTTCAGGCGGCGCTCGGTCTCAATGGCGATTACGTTACCGTCGGGGAGGGTAATCAGCCCGTCCGGGCGGTGACTGGTCTGATAACGGCTGAGGAAGGTTGTGCGATCGCCGTTTACCCACCCTGTTGCGCCTTTTTGCTCAAGGATGATGCGGGCGGTCAGATTATCAAGGTGATGCTCCAGCGTCCAGCCGGTAATTTTTGAAGGCTCAAACCGCCCCGGGAAAATCGCATCGTCGGGGGTTAACACAACGGCCAGTCCGTCACCGGTTATGCCCCATAATGAAATTTTCATAGTGCGCGATACCAGGACGTGCTTTTGTATTAAGCCCATTCTCTCGACTTTTGAAAGAAGGGAATACAGCGATTTATGATCCCTGAAGCCATACAGCAGCATCAGTGTTTTAAAGTCACTGTACGTTTCTTCCTTCAGAAAATTCAGTAGTCGTTGTATTTTTTCGCGATGTCGCGTCTGGCGTTCGCTGTATGCGGTGATAAGCATCATTCCCCCCCTTTAAAAATCCAGCAATGACGGGTTTTCCTCTTTATCGGCATTCGGCATCGTCGTGTCTTTTTCGTCCATATCAAAAAAAAGATCGGGCCGCTTTGTGGTGATATCCGGCGTTGATGCCGGTCCGGGGGCGGTTTTCTCCTCGCTAAAATCCAGGGTGATGTTTACCGTTGCGGCGGTGGCGGCAATTGCGGGCGACACGGTACAGATCTCAAGTTCGCGTTTTTTCACCCTGATGGGCGAAATCAGCGAAGCAGAGGGGAGTGTTTTTGTCGTAAAGATGAAGCTGACAAAATCGGGTAGGTTCAGGATCATATTGCTGTCGGTAAAGAAACGCTCTGCCTGCCTGATGGTGCGTTCATCGTCGATAGTCTCTGTCAGTACGGCATCGGTTTTTGCTTTGCGGACCTCATCGTCGACTAATATAGTGCCTGACATCCTCGCTACCCATTCAGCGGTGTCCGGGTCCATAACGCGATAAACCAGTTTGAATTTGGCATTTTCAACGACCGCGCCGACTACGGCGTCGCCTTTCAAATCTGCCGGGCAATCTTTTAAATCGGCAATCGACTGGTGGTCCATAATAATGTGTACGCCTTTATCGCGTGCAGCGCCTAAACCTTCCAGCGCTGGCCTGGATAAATGGTATTTCAGTTCGGAAAGATAAATAGCAATGGGGCGGGGCACGTCTTTCACTCGCTCGCGCCTTTCTGCCAGCTGGTACATGCGAACCAGTAGCATGCGGTGCGCGGTAATGATTTTGCTGTTGCGCATTGAGCCAATCACATAACAGCAACCGCCTTCCTCAAATATCGTATTAAGTGAAAATCCAGTGGGGGCATTAATGGCATTGAGCAAGGCCAGCTCTTCAATTTTCCCGAAGAAGGCTTTTATCTTATCTGCAATACCCTGAACGTAGTCTCCGTTATAAACATCCCGAATGGTTGAGGCAGTATTACGGGTGACAAACTGCGCGGCTATCCGGGCCGCTTTCCGGTCATCAATGCGATAAAAGTCCGACTCCTGACCTTTCTCTGCCAGACTGAAACCGGCAACAAAAAGCTCTTCCAGTTCATCGGCGGTGATCTCTTCAATCAGATTAAACTGGTATTGGGGTTTTCGCAGGTCAATTAAGGCAAAGGGCTTCCCGGCATCTTCACAAGCTTTTCGGTAAAGGTGGGGTGCCCATTCATCATCCTTGGGGTCCATAACAAATACGCCTTCACCGGCCAGAATACTTTAATAAAGTAATATGCCGTTGGCTACGCCTTTACCGGCTCCGGTGGTGCCGATAATATCCGCGTGTTGTGTTTGCCAGTCTTTTAACGGCAGGTACATCGGCTGAATATCGCGGTCCATGCCGATAAATAACCCTTTGTTCAGGTCTATATAATCCAGCGGGTCATAATGCAGTGTTTCAGGTAGCAGTGATTTCACCGTGCGGACATCGGTGCATAATTCCCGTTCAAGCGCGGTTTTTCTGACGAGGCATTTCTTTATTTTGTCTAATTCAGGGGTTAATACTCTGCGCAGCAGAATATGCAAAATAAACCCTGCTACGGTGAAAGTAATTAATGTTGACCATTCCAGAACTGGAACGCGGGTAACTATTCGACCCTGATAAAGCCACTGGAAAATCCAGATAACAACCGGGGCCATCGTACCGGAAAGAAAACACAGCAGGGAAAAAACAATAATCAGCTTTTGCCACAACGGGGCTTTTTGCCGTTCATCGCTTTTCATCGACGCGAAAAACTGCATTGTCAGTCCTGATAATAGCGCCAGCATCAGCTGATGCTGTTGTATAAAAGCAATGAAGCTCAGCGCGCCATTCACTATTGGCGACAGTGAAACGGCCAGCTTATTCAAAATCACGATGCCTCCTTCGTCAGCAGTTCGCCCCAAGACATCGCCCCATCAGTTCGCCCCACGGTGTCGGGCGAAAAGGTGGGGCGAGCGTCAGCGGCTAAGAAGGTGGCCGCGTTGCGGCCATGTGCAGGAAAGCATGCTCCCCTGCACCGAACGGCGTGCGCCAGTTCATGCGGGCTGGACGCCCTTATGGCCTGTCACATGGGGGTAATATCGCGGCTGGACGCCGTGCCAAAACCCCCAACGTCAACGGCGGCACACCGTCGCCCGCTACGCGCGACCACCCCCTTTAAGACGGTCGCTTTCGCCTTTTTATTCCCTTTGCTCGTGCCTCGCAGCGGGAATAAAAGGGAAGCTGACCTTTAAAGAGGGTGGTCGCGCCACGCTACCGGCTTTTGGCCGGAGACTTAGCCGCGACGGTGTGCGGGGCGATGCCCCCCAAATAAACCGCTGTCGTGGGCGACAGCTTTTCGCTCGCTGGGGCGGCGAAATTTATTCGGCTCCCCCCGGCCGGCAAAATCCGCGGGGGCGCGGCTGTTTGCCGGTGAGGCGCGGTGCCTGAACTATTTTCGCTCCTTAACCCGCGAAAATAATTCTGTCCGCTGCCTCATTTTTACGGCCCGCATTTCTTCACTCCTTAATTCGCGAAAAATGTTCTGGGCCGTAAAAACCTGAAAACCGTCAGGCCTTAATCCGGACTCGCCCAAATTGCCAGCGTAATTTGCATTTTCAAGTGCCAACATTTGAGGTGTCGATGAACTTATATCAGGCAGGATTCACACCAGGTTTGACAGTTCAGTCGTGCCGACAACGACGGTCACGCCACTAATAATACATTAAACAGATTTGACTCAAGTGTTTTTAGGGGGGGGGGGTAAATGGTTTTGCAAGTATCCCCTGTATCATACTGTATTAGAATTTATCAAATGAAGCAGGAAGTAGACCAAAGCATTATTCTCAGTTCGGAAGAATTAGAATATATCCGATGAGTTATAGAAAGAATTGATTATGGCCATCAGGTTCAATTTTTTATTTAAATAAAATAAGCAAGGTTGCATGCACGGCATTCCCGGAGCGGGTAATAACGGTGCTTAATAAAGTGAAAGGGTTTTCGTCGAGCGCGCTCTGTTCATTACAGATTGATAACCTGTCGGTAGACGACGCGGTTACTGGCAGCCCCCGTAATAATAAGATGAGCATCGAATTTAAAAGTGGTATATTAACTGAAAACATATTGGCACAATGGGTGTGCTTACTGGTTAATTCTATTCCATTGCTCATGATGGCCTTGAGCTGGTAAATAACCTTACACCAAACAAAGAAGCGGAAAAAGAATTTACCGGTCTCGGATATGCAGTCGATCTTAATTTCCATATTGATGTGACAGGCAGTATTAGTCGCAAGGGTAACTGTCCGGATAATGCCGTTACGGATAGGTTCTTCCGCAGCCAGAAAGCAGATAGAGTTAACTACCATCACTATGAAATCCGAAGTCAGGGCATTGCGGAAGATATGAATTATACCGATAGTTTTTATAGTCTGAAACGTCGGCATTACCGGCTAGGAAATATATCGCCGAACGAATATGAACACCGATTACAACAATGTGCCTAAATCCGTGTCCGGTTTAAGTTGACCATTACAATCCGAACTATTTTAAAAAACTGAAGTATAAATAATCATTTTTATGCGTAGATCGAGGTGAGAAAACTCAGTCCAAGCCGTACTATCTGGTCAATCACCCTATAGACCAACTACATACTGAACTGAGCAATCCGTCTCCTTTTAGTTAAGAGAGGCCTTTCCGCGCATAAGTTTTGGATCTCCGTTGGATATTTGCTTGTAAGCTAATATCGATGAAATAGAGGCTAACAAACAGCAGGAAAATGCAAAGATAAAAACGGCCGGATATCCAAATAATGAAACGATCCCCCCGCCGACAAGTCCTGCAACCAATATTCCTATATCAAAACAAGACTCATAGGTACTCAGCGCGAGACCAATATTTTCATCAGGCATACTTTTTAATGCCGGAAGGGCAAGCAAAGGATAAATCATTGAAAGACCGAATCCTGTCAGGAAAGAGCCCAGCATTGCCTCGTACGGATGAGACGAAAGGGCAATACATAACAAACCGATGGCTTCAATAGCAATTGAAAATAGTGTCAATTTTAAACCTGAACTATCCGCTTTCCAGCCCAGCGTCAGCCTTGAAAAAACATACCCCACGCCAAATAAGGACAACGCTAAGGCTGCCTGCTCTCCCCAACCATTCTGAATAAAATACAGGACAAGAAACGTCGTAATAGAGGCATAACCTATGTTAGCCAGTGAAAAACCCAACCCTGCTTTCCATATTCTATGGATGGCATAGGAAAGTTTCGCTTTGTTTCTTTCAGGATGAATGGCAACAGGTTTAACGATGGCTACCAGCAAAAAACCTAGCGCAGGTAGAATAGTCATAGCAATAGCAGAAATGATAATACCGGAATGATAATATGACCATGTGCCAGCGTAATTACCCAGCGCTAAACCCAGGAACATGGCAATCCCCACCCAAGACATAATTTTCCCTGCATGCTCTCGGCCGACGAGTCCAATAGGCCATGTACCACTACAAGTAAAAATTAAACTCTCGCCAATGCCCATCAATACTCGCGAAAAGATGATGACGGAGAATGCCACTTTAGCCGAATCGATAAAACTGAAAGAAAATAAACAAATCAGTCCCGCGAGCAAAGTGAGAGACAGTCCCAATACCATACCTTTTCGTGGTCCATGATTGTCAGAGTATCTTCCTGCGGCTGCACGTGAAAATAATGTGGATAATGATTCAGTGGCTACAACAAGCCCAACATAAAAAGCTGAATAACCCAGTGATTCACTCACATACAAAGGCAATGTCGCTAAGGATAACCCAAGCGTTGTTATGGCTATAAAAAGGATGCTCGCAACACAGCTTGCAGCAAAAATACTATTTTTTATCTTATACATGGAAATTTTCCTCATAAATGACCTTATCACCGTTAAGCGTTATTCGGCCCTCAATAAATGCACGAACTCCACGGTAGATCATTTTTTTCTCCGCCAGTAAAATAGCTTCTTTCAGATCAATCTCAGTCATACCGTTTGTGATCCTTACAGGCTCCTGATCTATGATAGGTCCTGCATCAACCTCATCATTTATGAAATGTAATGTCGCCCCTGAGATTCTAACACCTTGGTTAATTGCCCTTAATTGAGCTTTATCTCCCGGAAATGCAGGCAGTATCGAGGGATGCGTATTAATTGTTTTATGACCGAACAGGTCAACAAAGCTGGATGAGAAAATCCGCCTGAATCCGCCTAAGATGACCAGATCAACGTTAATTTCATTTAAATAGTCGGCTATTTTTTTCTCAAAAGAGTCTCTGCTTTCATAATCCTGATGATTAATTTTTATGACTGAAATCCCCGAAAAAGCAGGGGTGTTGGCGGCTTCAAAATCACGATTATTCGTCAGAACAAGGCTCAACTGCGCAGGTACGCAAGCATCGGCAACAGCATCTTTCACCGCTGTTAATAAAGTGCCACGGCCTGAAAATAAGAAGGCTATTTTTTTCATAAGTTAATCATCTCTCTAATGGCAGAGTACTCACTCTCATTCTCAAGTAATGTAGAATCTATGAAATTTGTATTATCGATAATGATTTTTCCATTAATCATAACCTTACAGGGTGATTCTAGGTTTAACATTTTCAATATTGAAATAGGAGTGTTTAAATATGCAGAATCTATTGATTTCATATCATAGAATATCAAGTCTGCCTTAAATCCCGTTTCTATCCTACCTGTTTGAGAGAGTCCTAACGAATTTGCGCCTCCTTCGGTAAGTGTTTTTAATATATAAGCAGCACTGACCTTTTTTGTAAAATCGTTGTCGCCATGATGATAAATAGACATAAGCGCATCAAAAGTTATATTATTGACAGGATTCACCATTGCGGCATCAGTCCCTAATCCAATCGTCATCGATGAGAGATCTTTCAGTGGTAATGTTCCTGCACCAACAAAACTGTTGCTGACTGGGCAATGAATGATATTACAACCACCAAGGAGGAGTAAGCTTTTATCATTTCTGACAAATGGCAGCTATGAATAAGAGTTGTGTAGTTATCTAATACATTGAGTTTCGCTAAACGTTCGATACCACTCATTCCATATACGTTATGATGTGAAATCACTTGATGCTCACCTTCGTGCATGTGAACAAAAAATTTAGTTTTAAATTCTTTGGCTATAAGGTGTAATTTTCTGATTAAATCATCATCAGCAGATAATTCAGATGCCGTCGCTGGACAAACAGCAATCAGATTTGATTTGTATTTTTCCTCAACATCAAAAAATTGACGAGTGATCTCCTCAATGCTTTTGCTTTCAGGGCTTCGACCACTACCAATCCATTGGTTATTTTGACAATAGCTGATCACCGCACGCACCCCAATTTTTTGAGCAGCCCGGACATCACTCTCAATTCTGCTTGTAAATAAGCCAAACGTTGTCACCCCTTTCTTCAAGGCTGACATCATAGACTTTAGCGATGCGACATATTGCCCTTCAGCATCTTCGAGACTGTTGTTTGTGTGCACGGAGTCAAGCACAACATCAATCGGTGAAAAATCAAGCACGCCGCCATATATTTCTTTACTTGGATGGAGATGAGCATTAATCATTCCAGGTAATACAATAAAATCACATGATAGTATAATTGTTTCATCACTTTTTTCTGTAATGTCATTACCGAGCTCAGTGATATAACCTGCAGAGACTCTTATGTCACCTTTTAATAGACGCATAGAAGTGGAATCAAGATACGTGATATTTTTAAATAAAAGTTTTTGATCCATTTTTTAACTCCGTCAATTTTTTATAAATTTTCTGAAATGACTCTTTTCCATCATACTTCAAGGTTTTCATTCCCAATTTCTGACATGGAAGAACATCATTCTCTAAACTATCGCCCACCATGATGGCTTGCTGCGGCGTAAGCTGAAATTCTTCAAGAATTCTAATGAAAAAATCAATATTAGGTTTACAGTTTGTATGCGTATCACCAAAATAAAACCTATCAAAAAAGGTTATTATTTTATGTTGTTCGAGCTTTTTAAATAGGTATAATGAAAACTTTATTGCACATTACCCGTCATGTTAATTTCAACAAGATAATAACCATCTGTTGTCTTATTAAAAACTCACACCAGCGAATCCGAATTACAATTCGCTCAAATTTTAAATCAATGCTCTTCCTGGTTATTAATTTCAATTTCAATTTCAATTTCAATTTCAATTTCAATTTCAGTTGAAGAATAAATTCAACGTAATGATTTGTAAATCCCTCTATTGAACCTTATACTAAAGAAAAAATGTCTTTAATACGTGTAAGGTCGTTTATGGAAAGCCTTAAAGGGATGACTGCGTTTGTTTCTGCCGCTGAACTTCTCAGTTATGCTGGTGCGGGGCGGGTCTTGGGGGTATCTTCCTCCGCCATTGCCAAAAGTATAGCAAGGCTTGAGAATGAGCTGGGGGTTAGACTATTTCATAGAACAACCCGAAATATTGGTCTCACAGAAGAAGGGGCGGTTTTTTATGACCGTTGCAAGCATATTCTTGATGATATATGCGACGCACAAGCCATGATTTCGTCCACCAGGTCGCGCCCTAAGGGCAGACTCCGCGTAAGCGTGCCACAGATTTTCGGCCACAGTCTGTTGATGCCATTGTTGCCTGGCTTCCTAAAAGAGTATCCAGAAATCGAACTTGATATCGACTTCGAGGACCGTGTGATTGATATCATTGGCGAAGGAATAGATGTTGCTGTCAGAAGTGGCGAGCTCAGAGATACACGATTGATTGGTCATCGGCTCGGAGAACAGCATTTCGTCGTTTGTGGTTCTCACTATTATTTAGAAAAACATGGTTGCCCCCAAACTCCCAGCGACCTACTCAAACATAGTTGTATCCATTTTAAATATCCCTCAAATGGTCTTCTTGCCCAATGGTCGTTTGCATCGCCGGATACACACTTAAATCTCCCCCGTAATCTTATCTTCAACAATACGGATGCCGGGTTGCGTGCTGCGATTGATGGTCTTGGTCTTGCTCATCTGCCTGTGTATGTATCAGAACCCGCGATTAAAAATAAGTTACTGCAACCCATACTCACCGAATTTATGGTACCACTTGGTTCGTTATCACTTATCTGGCCATCTAATCGGCATCTGTCTCCCAAGGTTCGAGCTTTTGTTGATTTTCTCATTGCTGCCGTGCGTTCAAATCCGTCAACTTTAGAGCCAAAATTGTTTTAACAAATAATAGGTATTGTATTTTCAGCACACAGTACTTTGTGTTCTATAGGTACTTTATAGATGTTTTAACAAGTTGATAAATAACGCCGATTTTTTACTGCTGCTGCCGATGAAACCTCAGCGTTGCGGTGAGTCTGCGGGCATGATTTTTTCTCATGTTTTATGGATGATTTTTGCATCAGACGCCTTTCGGCGTCGGGTATAGGTGAAACATCACACCTTCGGTAGACATCTCGAAGGTCGTTATCGTGACTATTCAGCTTTTCCGAATTGAAGCCAGAAAAATGCCGTACCAGTAAAGACTGATACGGCTATTTCTGTGGTTTATTTTGTCAGAGGGGTTATCCCATTGTGCAACTGATTTCCTTCCCACAAATATAAGGTGGGGCACACGCTTTCCGGCACATATCCAGATAATCCGACCACCATTGCTTCATCGCTTTGCGGGCATCGAGATATTCTGCTTTATTGATGTAAGCCGCTCGAACGCTATTACGCTCCTGGTGACTCATCTGCCGTTCAACCGCATCCTGTGCCCAAAGGCCAGACTCCATCAGGGCACTACAGGCCATTGCCCGAAATCCGTGGCCGCAGATTTCATCTTTTGTGTCATAGCCCATCAGGCGTAGCGCCTTGTTGACCGTGTTTTCGCACATCGGTTTATACGGATTGTGATCGCCGGGGAACACCAGCACCTGATGCCCGGATATTTCCCGTATCTGTTTCAGAATAGCAATAGACTGACAGGAGAGTGGAACGATATGTGGAGTGCGCATTTTTGCACCGCGTCCAGAGTAGCGGACACCGGGGATGGACTCGCGAGTGGCAGGAATGGTCCAGATTTTGTTTCTGAAATCGATCTCAGACCAACGGGCGAAACGCAGTTCGCTGGAACGGATGAAAAGGTGCAGGGTGAGTGATACTGCCAGGCGGGTTAACTCTCGTCCTTGAAACGTGTTTAAAGGATTTTTCCGGTGAGCGGGCAGCTTTCTCTGCGATACGTTGCTGGGCTGGATTGATATTCTGCGCCAGCAGCTTACGTATGCCATCACGTTGCTGCCGAGCATTAGCTAGAGAAACTTCGGGATAAGCCCCTAAGCCAAGCCGGGATTCTTTACCATTGATACAATATTTGAGATACCAGAGACGTGAACCGCCTGGATTGACCAAAAGGTACAGGCCATGAGAATCGGAAACTTTGAAAGGTTTTTCAGAAGGCTTGAGACTGCGGATTTTAGTGTCGTTCAGAGACATTTGGGGGTCACTCCGTCATCGAACCAACATGACCCCAAATCTGACCACCAAATTCTCCCGATGCGGAGGGGAAACTAAAAATGCATCGGGAAGATTTTTCGCGCTAACTTATTGAATCTAAATTACATAAGGATTCGCAAAGAGGCATGAAAACAAGAATTTGGCTCCTCTGACTGGACTCGAACCAGTGACATACGGATTAACAGTCCGCCGTTCTACCGACTGAACTACAGAGGAATCGTTGGAACGGGGCGAATAATAGCGACTGCCCCTGTGCATGTCAAAGGGTTAAAGAAAAAAGTTGTCTGACTGCTTTCTTAATATCCAACTTGTTGACTATTAAGACAAAGTGATTAAATCCTCCACCATTTTTTTCATTGTCCCTCACGCTGAAAGTTGATGTTGCACTAAAAGCACTCATAAGCTGCCTGTTTGTTGTGCATCAGTTACCAGCATTGTTGCAGATCCCAAATCCTAAGCACGTTTTTTGCCACTCTTTAGCCCTGAGAAGGCAGTGAATGCAGATCTGCTGCACAAATTTCAATCATTTTTCGTAATTGGCACACCCCGTGCATTGTTATCTCACTAACAACAACTAGCTTTATGACAATAAAGCAACATGAGATTAACCGATGCAGCCAGCGCAGGATGTGATTGAACAAATCGAAGCCTCGTTTGCCGGACAGACGCCGACGGGGAAACGCATTGCCAGTTATTTGCTGGCGAATCTTGCACAAATCCCGTTTGAGACCGCCGACAGCATCGCGCGAAGTGCGGCGACCAGCGGGATTTCGGTAGGACGTTATTTGCGCAGCCTCGGGTATCGGAATCTGGATGACTTCAAACAAACGCTGCGTCAGCAAAGTGGTACGGCCTACCAGCCGTGGGTGGTTACTGACCGCCTCGGAGCTTACCGCGAACGCAGCAAACAACCGCGGCAGGAAAAGCTTGAGCAGTCGCTGACGCTCGAACTCGAAGCCATCCATCACGTCTATCAGCTGGCGCAGACCGACAGCTTTGCGCAGGTAAGCCGCCGACTGGCTGAGGCCGATGCGGTGTTTATTCTCGGCATCCAGTCGGTACGGGGGATTGCTAATAACTTCTCGAGCTATCTCGAATATCTGCGTCCGAAAGTGTATTTCGCCGACGGCCTGTCCGGCACCTATGTCGAATCTCTGAATTCCGAATTCGCCCGCCCGTATCTGGTGGTCACCGACACCCGCGCCTATTCGAAACTGGCGCAAACCTATTGTGAAGCGGCCTGCGAGCGCGGGCTGAACGTGGCGCTGATCACCGACATTTACTGCCCCTGGGCGCGCGACTATCCGGTGGATTTGTTGCAGGTCAAAACTGACACCGGCCAGTTCTGGGATTCGATGGCGCCACTTAGCTGCCTTTTCAACCTGTTGTGTTCCTCGGTGCTGGAACTGCGGGGGAACGACGTCGAAGAGCGGCTGGCAAATAACCGGATTTTGCAGAAACAGCTCGGGCAGTTTGAATCGTAATTTTCTAAAAACAGCGGACAGAGTTTATTGATGAATACCAAAACACCTGACGTACCCCTGACCGATCTGGCGCACGCGCTGCCCGATGCGGTGATCGACCTGAAATATGCCACGGCAGATAACCTGACCGGTCAGCCGATTTATCGCGAGTCGCGCTGCCTGTTGCATCCGGACGCTGCCGCCGCGCTGGTTCGCTGTAATGCCGTGGCAAAGCTGGCGGGATTCCGGCTGAAAATCTACGACGCTTATCGTCCGCAGGCGGCGCAGGCCTGTTTGTGGGCCGCGTTTCCCAATCCGGATTATGTGGTGGATATCAAACTCGGATCGCACCACAGCCGCGGTGTGGCGGTGGATCTTACCCTGCTCGATGAGCGTGGTGAGGTACTGGATATGGGCGCAGGCTTTGACGAAATGACCGAAGTCTCGCATCCGTTTTATCCGGATTTACCGCCGCACATTCAGCGCAACCGACTTTTGCTTAACGCCGTCATGGCCGCAGGTGGCTACAAGGGTATCACCAGCGAGTGGTGGCACTTTGAATTACCGGATGCCAAAACGTATCCGTTGTTGGAAGAGCGGTTTGGCTGCTATCCGCCAATTAACGCCGCCTGATTTTCGTCTCACTTTTCCTCAAGCCAGGAGTTCAACGATGAATAACACAGCAATCAGTACGTTTCGCACAATCACCAAAACACGGATCGCCGGTGCCATTTTACTCGCTGTATCAGGGTTAAGTCTTTCCGCGCAGGCCGCCGTGCCAAAAGACATGTTGGTGATTGGTAAAGCCGCGGACCCGCAAACGCTGGATCCTGCGGTGACTATCGACAACAACGACTGGACGGTCACTTATCCGGCCTATCAGCGACTCGTCCAGTACAAGACGGAAGGAGGCAAAGGTTCGACGCAGGTGGAAGGCGATCTGGCCGCCAGCTGGACCGCGTCACCGGATCAGCTGGTGTGGACATTCAAACTCAAGCCCGGCGCAAAATTTGATGACGGCACTGACGTTAACGCCGATGCGGTGAAATGGTCGTTTGAGCGCCTGATGAAAATCGGTCAGGGTCCGTCGGAAGCCTTTCCGAAAGACATGACCGTCACGATAGTTGATCCGATGACCGTCACCTTTACGCTGAAATCCCCGTTTGCGCCCTTCCTGTACACGCTGGCCAATGACGGCGCAGGCATTGTCAATCCGGCCATCGCTAAAGCCAATCCAGCCGATCAAGGCAAAGCCTGGCTGGCGGGACATACCGCCGGTTCCGGCCCTTACAAGCTGGACCGCTGGCAGAAAGGCCAGCAACTGGTGCTGGTGCCGAACCCGCATTACAGCGGCGCTAAACCAGCCTTTAAACGCGTGACGGTGAAAATTATCGGCGAGAGTGCCACCCGCCGCCTGCAGCTGTCGCGTGGCGATCTGGATATCGCCGATTCCCTGCCGATGGATCAGCTGGCGGCGCTGAAGAAAGAAGACAAAGTCGCCGTCGAAGAATTCCCTTCGCTGCGCGTCACCTATCTGTATCTTAATAACGCAAAAACGCCGCTCAATCAGGTGGATCTGCGCCGTGCGATTTCCTCAGCAGTGGATTATCAGGGCATGGTAAAAGGCATTATGGGCGGTAACGCCAAACAGATGCGCGGGCCGATCCCGGATGGCATGTGGGGCTTCGACCCGACGGCGAAACAGTACACTCTCGACATGACCCAGGCCAAAGCCGATCTGGCGAAAGTGAAAGACAAACCGCAGACGCTGGACTTCCTCTATTCAGATAACGATCCGAACTGGGAATCTATCGCGCTGGCGGTGCAGGCGAGCCTCGGTCAGGCGGGTATCAGCGTCAAGCTGGAAAAACTGGCCAACGCCACCATGCGCGACCGCATCGGGCAGGGCGATTACGATATTTCTATCGGCAACTGGAGCCCTGATTTCGCCGATCCGTACATGTTTATGAACTACTGGTTCGAGTCCGACAAAAAAGGGCTGCCGGGCAACCGTTCCTTCTATTCCAATCCAGACGTCGATGCCTTGTTGAAAAAAGCGGTGTCGGTCACCGATCAGAAACAGCGCACGGATTATTACCAGCAGGCACAGAAAATCGTTATCGATGAAGCGGCCTACGTGTATCTGTTCCAGAAAAACTATCAGGTCGCGATGAACAAAGACGTCAAAGGTTTTGTGTTCAACCCGATGCTGGAGCAGGTGTTTAACGTCGGCCAGATGAGCAAGCAATAACGGCGATATCATTCACGAAGACCCCTTTCTACCATGTGAGGGGTTTTACGGGGAAAAATAACGATGACTTTCTGGACACTGATCCGCCAGCGATGCTGGGGGCTGGTTTTGGTGATGATAGGAGTATGCGTTATTACTTTTATCATCTCGCATATGATCCCGGGCGATCCGGCGCGTCTGCTGGCAGGCGATCGCGCCAGCAATGAAATGGTTGAGCATATCCGTCAGCAACTAGGTTTGGATCAGCCGTTGTATGTGCAGTTTTTTCGTTACGTCAGCGATTTGCTGCATGGCGATCTTGGAACGTCGATTCGCACCGGTCGGCCGGTGCTGGAAGACCTGAAAGCCTTCTTCCCGGCCACCTTAGAACTGGCGTTTACCGCGCTGTTTCTGGCGATTGTGCTGGGTATTCCGCTCGGCGTGCTGTCTGCGGTTTATCAGAATAAATTCCCCGATCATCTGGTGCGTTTACTTTCCGTTCTGGGGATTTCCACCCCGGCGTTCTGGCTGGGATTGGGCGTCATCATCCTGTTTTACGGCCATCTGAACCTGCTGCCGGGGGGCGGAAGGCTGGATGACTGGCTGGATCCGCCCGCCAATATCACCGGTTTTTACGTGCTTGATTCTCTACTGACCGGCAATTGGGAGACCCTCTGGAACAGTCTGCAGCATCTGGCGATGCCCGCACTGACGCTGGCGTTCGTGCATATGGGGATTGTGGCGCGGCAGATCCGTTCGGCGATGCTCGAACAGCTTAATGAAGATTATATCCGCACGGCGCGTGCCAACGGCTTATCGCGCTGGCGGGTGATCCTCAGCCATGCGTTGCCCAATGCGCTGATCCCCTCGGTGACGGTGCTCGGTCTGGCGATGGGCGATTTGCTTTACGGCGCGGTGCTGACGGAAACCGTGTTCGCCTGGCCAGGGATGGGGGCGTATGTGGTTAACTCGATTCAGGCGCTGGATTTCCCGGCGGTAATGGGTTTTGCGGTGGTGGTGTCGTTTGCGTACGTCATCGTCAATTTGTGTGTGGATTTACTGTATGTGTGGATCGACCCACGCATTGGCCGGGAGGGGTGACCGATGTCTGTTATTGAACCGGGTGTGAACAATCAGCGTGCCGATATCGTGGCACCTGACGTCAGGCCGCGCTTCGCCAGCTGGCGGCGCACATTTCATCTGCTGAGCCGTAGCCCGCTGACCATGCTGGGTCTGGCAATCATGCTTATTGTGCTGTTTATCATGATTTTCTCTCCGTGGCTGGTGCCGCACGATCCGAACGCTATCAGCCTGACCGATCGTTTGCAGGCACCTTCCTCCGGCCACTGGTTTGGCACCGATGAAGTCGGGCGCGATTTATTCAGCCGGGTATTGATAGGCAGCCAGCAGTCGGTCGCCGCCGGGCTGGCGGTGGTAATCATTGCAGGCAGCATCGGTTCACTGCTCGGTTGCTTCTCCGGCGTGGTGGGCGGTCTTGTGGATGCGCTGATCATGCGCTGTATGGATATCATGCTGTCGGTACCGTCGCTGGTGCTGACCATGGCGCTGGCCGCCGCCCTCGGCCCGAGTCTTTTCAATGCCATGCTGGCGATTGCCGTGGTGCGTATTCCGTTTTACGTCCGGCTGGCACGCGGGCAAACGCTGATGTTGCGCCATCAGGCGTACATGCAGGCAACGCGTACCTTCGGCGCGTCGCGCTGGCATCTCATCACCTGGCACGTCTTGCGTAATGTCATGCCGCCGCTGGTGGTGCAGGCGTCGCTTGATATCGGCACCTCAATTCTGATGGCCGCCACGCTGGGCTTTATCGGCCTCGGCGCACAGCAACCGACCGCCGAGTGGGGCGCGATGGTCTCCAATGGCCGTAACTATATTCTCGATCAGTGGTGGTATTCGGCGTTTCCCGGCGTGGCCATTCTGATCACGGCCACCGGTTTCAACCTGTTCGGCGACGGTCTGCGCGACCTGCTGGATCCGAAAAGCAGAGGGCGCTGAGATGACTGAACGACACACCGCTCCGGTGCTGGAAATCGACAAATTACAACTGGTCTTTCCCGTTTACGGCGGCGAAGTGAAAGCGCTCAATCAGGTCTCGCTGGCGGTGAACGCCGGAGAAATTGTCGGCGTGGTGGGGGAATCCGGCTCCGGTAAATCGGTCACCGCGATGATGGCGATGCGCCTGCTGCCACCGGACGGTTTTACCGTCACCGGTGGCACACTCAACATGCTCGGCACCGACGTGGTGCGCGCCAGCGAAGAAGAGATGAGGAGCCTGCGCGGTGCGCGGGTGGCGATGATTTTTCAGGAGCCGATGAACGCGCTGAACCCGACGCGCAAAATTGGCCGACAGATGTGCGAAGTGATCTGCCTGCATCAGAAAGTCAGCCGTGCGCAGGCGTGGAAAAAGGCTATCGGCCTGCTCGACGACATGCAGATCGCCGACGCGGAACAGGTCATGTCGCGCTATCCGTTTGAGCTTTCCGGCGGGATGCGTCAGCGTGTTCTGATCGCGATGGCGTTTTCCTGCGAACCGGAGCTTATCATTGCCGACGAGCCGACCACCGCGCTGGACGTCACAGTGCAGCGTCAGGTTTTGCGACTTTTACAGCGCAAAGCCCGCGCCAGCGGCACGGCGGTGTTGTTTATCACTCACGACATGGCGGTGGTTTCGCAACTGTGCGACCGGGTTTACGTGATGTACGCCGGACATGTGATTGAAAGCGGCAACACGGCGGATGTCATCGATTCGCCGTCGCATCCGTATTCCATCGGATTATTGCAGGCCGCGCCGGAAAACGGCACGCCGCGCAGCCTGCTAAAAGCCATCCCCGGCACGGTGCCGAATCTTGCCAACCTCCCGCAGGGGTGCGCCTTTCGCGGGCGCTGTCAGCACGCCGACGACCGTTGTTTAATCACACCTGAACTTGCTCCGCAGACGGAATTTCCGCAGCAATCCGTCGCCTGCTGGCATCCGCAACGTTTTGCCAATCCGATACGTATCCCACACATTGAGGAGCTCTCCTGATGATTGCCGAACACTTAGTGGAACTTCAGGATGTGCGCGTGCATTTCCCTGCGACCATCAACTGGCGAGGCAAACCGACCGGCTACGTTCACGCGCTGAATGGTTTAGATCTCAACATTATTCGCGGCGAAACCCTGGGGATCGTTGGCGAGTCCGGCTGTGGGAAAAGTACGCTGGCGCAGTTGCTGATGGGCTTACAAAAGCCAAGCAGCGGTGAGATTCACCGCGCCCGTCATGATAACTCCTGGTTTGGTTCCGGCATGCAGATGGTGTTTCAGGATCCGCAGTCCTCACTCGACCCGCGTCTGCCTATCTGGCGGATTATTACCGAGCCGGTCTACGTGCAAAAACACAACAGCAGCCGTGAGCGCCGCGAGTTAGCCGCCACGCTGGCCGGGCAGGTGGGCATCCGCAAGGAGTACCTCGACCGCCTGCCGCATGAATTTTCCGGCGGCCAGCGTCAGCGCATCTCCATCGCCCGCGCGCTTTCTTCCGAGCCGGATATCATCGTGCTCGATGAACCGACCTCAGCGCTGGATATTTCCGTACAGGCGCAGATCCTTAATCTGCTGGTCGAACTGCAACGCCAGCGCAATCTGACGTTTGTGCTGATTTCGCACAACGTGTCGGTGGTACGCCACATGAGCGATCGCGTAGCGGTGATGTATCTTGGCCAAATCGTTGAACTCGGAGCGGCAGAAAAAGTGCTGACCGATCCGCAGCACCCGTACACCCGGCTCCTGCTCGATTCCGTCCCCCGCGCCGGGCGAGCACTGGATGACGGGATTGTCGATAAAAAAGGCGAGTTACCCAGTAACCGAAATCTGCCGAAAGGCTGTTATTTCCGGGAACGGTGCCCGCTGGCGGGAGACGGGTGTCAGATGCCGCAGGATTTGGCCCGCGCGGCGGGAGGCTGTGTTGCGAGGTGTCATCGCGTACATGTGGCTGAGCGGTCATAAATGGTTATTTTGTGCAGATGCCGATGCAGATGCAGATGCAGATGCAGATGCAGATGCCGATGCACTGGCGGCATTTAAACGCCGTCGAAATAAAAGTAGATCGAGAATATTTCGGTTTCTGAATAGCAGTGATCACTTAACGCGCTGCGCCGAAACCGCCCAAAGGAGGGAAGTGCTTTCCCTCCTTTGGAATCCTCCCCGCTTTTTAAAACACGCGCTATCGCCAGACGGATGGACGTGTTCTGTGACTCCCGCGTGTGGCGCAAAACCCTGCCGCTGCGCGGTTTCCCTCACTCGGTCCTGAAGCCTAAGGTCTTCAGGCCGCTCCGTTCGGCAGGATTTTTTGATCGCGCCATCTCAGCATTTTTTAAAGACAAAAAAAGAAAATTGGCAAAACGTATTTGGTTTTTGAACTGATCCGAGTGGGTGAAGTTGTGACCTAAAAAGCTCTGGCCGCGTTCAAAAATCACGCCGGAGGGAGAGGTGGAAAACCGCGCCTTTTTTGCGCGGGTTGTAACCCGAGCGAAGGGCACCGCGCAGCGGCGGGATTTTGCGGCAATAACGGTGGTTGCTGAAACATAGCAGGTGTGCATGGCACGTGTGTGAAAAAGCGTGGGGAGTGCAGAGGGGAAAAGCTTTTCCCCTCTGCTCGGTTTCGGCGCGAAAGGCCAGGAGATCACCGATAATAAGAAACCGAAATATGCGCAAAACTGCTTTAAAATGCGCGAGTGCCCCACCCGAGCACTCACCGACGATGCAAAATATCCACTGTCTTGATCCAGTCAAACGGCTCCAGATCTCTGTACCCGATCCCCTCCGCGGCCAGCGCATCTACCAGCCCTTGCTGGGTCAGTACTGTCCCGCGGCTCATGTCTGCGGCGACGCCGACGTCTTCCAATGTTTTCACCACTTCCCGCATCTCCTCCGCGCGGCGTTTGCCATGTTCCGCTATCCGGCTGATGAGATAATGCGGGAATGCTCCGTCCCAGCCCAGTGACGGAAAACTGGCGTGCAGCGAAGCGACGACTTCCTGTTCGACGCCGTATTGCCGGGCAGCGGTCAGGCATTCGGCGGTCAGCGCTTCCAGTCCTTTGATCATCACACTGCGACACATCTTGATTGCCGAGGCTTCGCCGACCACGTTGCCGTGTACCTGACTGCGGAAACCTTGTCCGTTGAGCCATTCGCTGACCGCGTGGGCGTGCGTACCGCCGAGCAGCAGCGGGGTTTTCAGACGTGCCGGCGGGTAGGGTGCCATCACGGCGACATCAATGTATACGCCGCCGGCCTGTTCGATCGCGGCCATCGCGCTGCGTTTGGTGTTTGGCGAGACTGAATTTACATCAAGGAAGGTTTGATACTGCGAAATATGCTGCGCGACGTCGCGGGCGACGCTCAGAGACTCGGCGGCGGTGACGGCAGAGAAAATGATCTGGCTGCCTTTGACGGCGTCTTGCAGGGTTGCTTCCAGACGGATCCCCGCCAGATGAGCGCGTTCTGAGAGAATGTCAGAACCGGTTTGTTTATCGAACGCAACGATATCCAGTGAGGGATCCTGCTTTTTTAAATCGGTGGCCAAAATAGTGCCGACTTCTCCGAGGCCGATTACGGCAATACGGGTAACGTTATTCATCATGATTCTCCTGACGACCGTCCCAGACGCTGGCCGCAATGGCGACGCGGCCTTCAAAAATCAGCCGCGCGGTGCGTAACAATGCGCAGCCGGTCAGGCGTTCTGCGCCAGTGCGGGTCGGATCGAGTTGTAATTCGACGCTGAATTCGCCGGTCGGGTGTTCCACGCTGACCAGTGGCGAGTTGCCGGAAGGCGTGTGCGCTATCCCTTCAGTGATGGTGCCCCGGATCAGACAGGCGCTGGCAACACTGACTGCACCAAGCACGCCGATCGACGCGTGGCAGCGGTGAGGGATAAATGTCCGGCTGGAGAGTGTGCCGCCCCTGCGCGGTTCGGCGATCAGCGTCATTTTCGGCACGGTGCGTTGAGTGACGTCGCCAAGATTCATTTTCGCACCGGCCTGCAGGCGGATGGATTCCAGCCGCTGTTTGAGTTCTTCATCGGCGTCCAGCTGTTCGCGGGTTTCATAGCCGCTGCGGCTGAGATCGGCGGCGCGCAGCAGAACTACCGGCATTCCGTTGTCGATGCAGGTGACCTCAATGCCGTCGAAGGTATCGCGCGCATTACCGGTCGGCAACAATGCGCCGCAGCTGGAACCGGCAATATCTGCGAATTCGATGCTGATTTTCGCTGCTGTGCCAGGCACGCCGTCAATGCGCAAATCACCCTGATAGCGCACCTGTCCGTCTTCCACCGGCACATACGCGGTGGCAATCTGGCCGGTATTCTCCATAAAAATACGCACCGGCGTGATGCCTTCGCGGGCGGCTATCAGCTGACGTTCGATGGCAAAGGGGCCGACCGCGGCCAGAATATTGCCGCAGTTTTGTCCGTAATCCACCACTGCCTGACCGACGCTGACCTGCGCAAACAGATAATCGACATCGGCGTCTGGCCTCCGGGACGGTCGCACTATCGCCACTTTGCTGGTCAGCGGATCCGCGCCGCCTATGCCGTCAATCTGACGCGGATCGGGTGAACCCATTACCGCCAGCAGCACGCTGTCGCGCAATTTTTCGCTCCGTGGCAAATGTTCAGCCAGAAAGAATGCGCCTTTAGACGTACCACCGCGCATCATCATGCAGGGAATTCGGGTCTGTGGCATGGCGGCTCCTCAGCGTTTTTCAGCCTGTTCCAGATCTTCGGTGGAATCGAAATAGGTCAGCCCTTTTTCGGCCAGACGCGGACGCATGGTGTAGATATCCAGCCCCAGTTCGCCGTCGGCCATGCGCGCACGTTTGCTCTCTTCCAGCGCTTCACGTTCACGGCTGGCGTGCAGAACCTGCGCGACATCTTCACGACGAATGACCACCACACCGTCGTCGTCAGCCACAATCGCATCGCCCGGATACACCAGCTGACCGGCGCAGACCACCGGCACATTCACCGAACCGAGCGTTTCCTTCACCGTACCCTGCGCGTAAACCGCCCGTGACCAGACGCGGAACCCCATCTCACGTAAGGTTTTGGTATCCCGTACGCCCAGATCGGCGACCAGCCCGACCACGCCGCGAGCTTTCAGCGACGTTGCCAGCAGATCGCCGAAGAAACCGTCGGAGCAGGGAGAAGTCGGTGCGACTACCAGAATATCGCCCGGCTGACACTGTTCGACCGCCACATGAAACATCCAGTTATCACCCGGAGCGGTCAGAACCGTGACGGCGCTGCCGGAAATCGCGCAGTCTTGTTGGATCGGGCGGATGGCCGGATCCAGCAGGCCCTTGCGCCCCTGCGCTTCATGAACCGTTGCTACGCCGAACGCGGCCAGCGCAGTCACGTCCGCTTTGTTCGCTCGTGGAATATTGCGCACCACCACGCCTTTTTTACCGATCAGACTCATGCTAAATCCTCCGTCACGCGCGGGAAGATGCTCTGATAGCCTTCGCCATACACGATGTTTTTGGTGCTGGTAATGCCGACGTTACGTTTGGCCTGTACGCCGCGCTGCTGCGCAACGCGGGTGTAGTATTCCCACAAATGTTCCTGTCCGGCCATGCACTGAATGGCCTGATATTTTTTGTCCCAGACGTCGGTGATATCGAGCAGAACGTCTGGTTTCCATTCGCACTGTTCCGGCTGATGCGGCTCGAAGCAGTAAACCGGCGGCGCGCCGATGATGGTTTCGCCAGGCTTATACCCCTCAGCCTGGGCGATAATCCGCGCTTCCTGCGCCAGATGAGTGGCCATCGGATGATCGTAGTTGTACGGGTCTTTCAGGGAGTGCGTCAGCACGAAATGTGGCTGCGCCCTGCGATAAACATCGGCCAGACGGAACAGCGATTCTTTGTCAGCGCGCAACGGGTAATCGCCCATATCAAAAAATTCGACGGTTGCGCCGAGAATTTCCGCCGCCGCCATCGCCTCTTCACGGCGCGAGGCCTTCACAATCTCTTCACTCATATTGCCTTTACGCCACAGTTTGGCGGATTCCCCACGTTCACCAAAAGACAGGCAAACGATGTGAACGGCGTAACCGGCCTGCGTATGTTTGGCGATGGCACCGCCTGCACGCCAGACGAAATCGGCGGAGTGGGCGCTGACGACTAAAGCACTTTTGGCGTTTTTTACATCATCTTGCTTGAACTGAGTCATGAGGCGTTTCCTTCGTTTTTGTTCTGATCCGGGGAGAGGTTCTGCGTACGTCCATGCTGTCAGTCCGCGTATCCGGCGGGTAATTCATTTAATTGCAGAGGGTATGCGTTTTATTTATATTGCAGAGGGATGTCACGAAAAAAAACCTGACGGGAGAAGGGGATGGCGCAAGCTGAGATGTTGAGTAACCTGATGCAAATACGGGCCTTTTGTCAGGTGGTCGATCAGGGCAGCGTATCGCGTGCGGCCGATGAACTTTACCGCACACAGTCGGCGGTGA
Organism: Rahnella inusitata; assembly: GCF_965118895.1. Classification (GTDB taxonomy): domain Bacteria; phylum Pseudomonadota; class Gammaproteobacteria; order Enterobacterales; family Enterobacteriaceae; genus Rahnella; species Rahnella inusitata_A. The sequence continues at coordinate 175,941 of NZ_CBCPJJ010000010.1, read as the reverse complement.
CCCGGGCGATCCGTGACCTGGAGCAGGCGCTGGAAGTGCCGCTGTTTGAGCGCCATGCCAACGGCATGCTGCTGACCGATTTCGGCAAATGCGTATTACCGCGCGCGCGACGGGCGATCGCCGAGCTGCATTTGATCCCGGCGCAGCTGGCGAAACTTCACGGCAAAGCGGGGCAGACGCGCAGCGAAACTGAGCCGTTGTATCTGTTCAACGTCCGCCGACTGCAAATTTTTATCTCCCTGTGCAAAACACGCCATATGCAGACGGTCGCGACGCTGCTGGGCCTAAGCCAGCCGGCGGTCAGCGCGGCGCTGAAAGTGCTGGAAAACGGCGCGGGCATGGCACTGCTCGAACGCACGCCGCACGGCATGATGCCGTCGCTGGCGGGGCAGGACATCGTGCCCAATCTGCGTCGTGCGCTGAACGAGCTTCGGCATATTCCGGCGGACATTGCCGCCCGGCGCGGCGTGCTGGAAGGCACCGTGCAGGTCGGGGCGTTGCCGCTCGGACGCACGCGGTTGTTGCCGCAGGCGATCATCGGCCTGACGCAGCGCTACGGCGGCGTGAAAGTGGTGACTAACGAAAGCGCATTCAGCGCACTGGCCTCCGAACTGCGTTCTGGCGAAGTGGATTTTATCTTCGGTGCGCTGCGCTCAAGCGATTATGCGGCGGATATGGTGACCGAAACGTTGTTCACCGAAAGCATGGTGATTCTGGCCAGAAGGGGGCATCCGTTGCTGGCGGAAGAGGTGAACTGTGAGGATTTACGCGAAGCGCGCTGGGTGCTGCCGCGTGCTGAAACGCCGGCGCGACGGTTGCTGGATAACAGTTTTGCCGCGATGGATATTCCGCCGCCGGATCCGGTGGTGGAAAGCGGCGATCTGGGCATTGTGCGCGGATTACTGCTCGGATCCGACATGCTGGCGGCGGTGTCTGCGCGCCAGCTGGAGCACGAACTGGCGTCCGGTGAACTGGTGCAACTGCCGCTGGATCTGGCCGATACGCATCGCGCCATCGGCCTGACCTACCGCGCCGGAAGTCTGCTTTCACCTGCCGCCGAGGCGTTAGTGGCAGAGATCAGACGGGTTTGTTGCTCCACACCTTCGCGGGACAGGGAGTTAATCACTTACTCAAATTCACCACCGCCTGCCTGACAGCATATTCATATCCCTGAATGCCGAACCCGCAAATCACGCCGACGGAGACGTCGGAAAGAAACGAGTGGTGGCGGAACGCATCGCGCTTGTGAACGTTGGTGATGTGCACTTCATACAGCGGCAGGCTGACGGCGGTCACCGCATCGCGGATGGCGACGGAAGTGTGCGTCCACGCGGCAGCGTTGAGGACAATCGCATCCACTTTGCCACGGCAGGCCTGAATGCGGTCAATCATCTCGCCTTCATGGTTGGTCTGGAAAAATTCGATGACCGCGCCGCAGCTTTCGCCGGTCTGGTGACAAAGTTTTTCGATGGTCGCCAGCGTGTCGTGACCGTAAGTTTCCGGCTCGCGGGTGCCAAGCAGGTTCAGGTTGGGGCCGTTAAAGACGGCAATTTTATAGCTCATTATCATCCCTTATCGTTATGCGTAATCTTTGAAGCCAAACAGGTCTTTCGGCGTTTGCCACAAGATCTGGTGTCGGGTCTTTTCATCGGGAAACAGTTGTTCCACCAGAATCAGCAACGTACCGAGATCCATCCGGTGTTCGGCGCGCAGAAACGGCCAGTCGGATCCCCACATGCAGTGCCCGGCGCCAAAGGCGTCGAGCAGCGCGTGCTGATACGCGTGGCCGTCCTGATAAGGAAACGGCTGGCGGCTAAACTTCGACAATCCCGAGAGTTTTACCCAGGTGCGTTGCTGTGAGGCCAGCCTGAGCAGCGCCTGAAACGCCGGTTGTTGCAGGCCTTGCGACACATCCGGGCGGCCGGAATGGTCGATCAGCAGCCGCGTTCGCGTGCGGTTAATCAGCGGCAGCAGCGCCAGCAGCTGATCGTCCTGCACCTGAATGGCGGCGAACAGGTCGAGTTCGGCGAGGTCACCCATCAGCCGGTCGAGATGCAAAAACGGCTGCGTGCCAAGCATCGCGACGTTCATCGCAATTCCCACCACACCGGCCTGCTTCAGGTGCGCAAGCCGGTCCTGCGTGATATCAAAAGGCACCACCGCGATGCCTTTGAAACGCCCGTTACCTTTTTCCAGCGCATCCAGCAGACAGGCGCAGTCGGTGTTATAACCGGACGTCGGACCGACAATCAGTGAATGACGGATGTTATACGCCTGCATCACCGCGCGGTAATAATCGGCAGTGCCAATCTCGTGCCCTTCCGGACGGTAAGGTGTGTCCGGAAGGTACGGGAAGCGCGCCGGATCAAACACGTGATGATGGGTGTCGATTTTAGGTTGCTCAAATATCGTCATGCTTTCGCTTTACCTGCGACTGAATAGAGAACTTGCTGATTGCGGGTTTTCTGGAATTCTTCCAGCGTTTCGCCGCGCATCGCGGAGTAGATATGTAAGTTGGAAACGCCGACGACCGCGCCGAGTTTTTCCAGCAGGAAGAAACTGACGCCGTAATGGATCATGCCGCGCCAGTCCAGTTCGCGCAGGAGTTTTTGCTCGGTATCGGTGAGTTTGTTTTCGGCAAACATAGCGTTCTGATCGGTAAGGAAACGTTCGCGCCACGCGGGCTGGATCAGGCGATGCAGGAACCGGTTGATGCGCAGGGCTTTGAGGCTCCGCGCCTGCGTAAACGGATAGGTGCCGGGCAGTTTTTCCACGCCTGCCAGCTGTTGCGCAATTTTGTCGCGCTGGCGCTGATGCACGTCAAACGGCGCTTCGCGGGACTGATTTTCAAGGATAAGCGTCGCGATGCCGGTCATCGACGGCAGGTAATAGGCCTGATGGGTTTTCTTCACGTTGGCCGACAGCGCACCGCGCATCACCAGCCACATGATCACTTCCGCGCCTTCCATTCCGCCGAGCGTGGCGAATTCCGCCAGCGTCATTTCGGTCAGCCGCTCCGGATCGTTGACAATCATATCGACAAACTGCTCGTCCCAGTCCGGATTGTTAAAGCCGCAGCGCTCGCCGTGCACCTGATGAGAAACGCCGCCGGTGGCGACAATCGCCACATTTAAATCTTCCGGGAAACTTTCAATGGCGCGGCGCAGTGCCTGACCGAGCTTGTAACAACGGCGGGCGGTGGGAATAGGGAACTGCAACACGCCGATTTGCAGGGGGACAATTTGCGTCGGCCAGCCGCCATCATGTGGCAACAGGGCTGAAAGCGGCGAAAACAGGCCGTGATCCAGCGGCTTATCCTGGAAGAACGACATGTCGAATTCGTCCGCCATCAGGCTGGCACCAATGTGCTGCGACAGCGCCGCGTGGCCTTTTACCGGTGGTAAATCACGCGGGCCGCCGCCTTCATCGGCAACCTCATAATGATCGTCGATGCCTAATGTGAAAGCTGAATAGTGATCGAAAAAGAAAGAGGTGACATGGTCGTTAAAAATGTAGACCAGGACGTCGGGTTTCTTCTCTTCCAGCCATTCCTGCATCGGCGCAAAGCCTTCAAAAATCGGCGCCCAGGCGCTCTCTTCCTGTTTGTTGTGATCCACGGCGAAACCGATGGTCGGGGTATGTGAAACTGCTAAACCGCCTATGATCTTAGCCATCTTCAATCCTTAATACTGATGTAGGGTAAGCGCGGTGCATAAGCCGCGTGAGTAATGTTTCGGTCTAATTATCAGAAGGCTAATCCAGAGATTAGCGGACATTCATGGTGCGCGACAACTCCGGGATGTCAGTAATATCAACCCCCTTGAGCGTCTCGGCCGGGTGCGCCGCACGATGTAAAAGAATGCTCAGGCCAGCCAGCAGGGCAGGCAGTGCCAGAATCATGAAGATCATGTTTTCGCCGGAGAAGACACCCAGCAGAATGCCCCCCATCGAGGAGCTGATGATCGCGCCGCTGCGGCCAATGCCGTGCATCCAGCAGACGCCGGTGGCGCGCATCTCGGTCGGATAGAAGGCCGGTGAAAATGCCTGTAACCCTGTTTGTGCGCCGTTAATACATACGCCGCTGATGAAGACCAGCAGGGCGAGAACGTCCGGGCCAAAGTTACCGATGCCCTGTGACAGCAAACTCACCATGCCCATCATGTAGAAACCGGCGATCACGCGTTTTGCGGTGAATCGATCCATCAGCCCGCCGACCATCAGGCCGCCGAAGGTACCACCCAGCTGGAACAGACCGGCGACAATCGCTGCGCGCTCCAGCGAAAATCCGCTGTTACGCATAATGGTCGGCAGCCAGCCGTTGAGCAGGTAAATCACGAACAGCCCCATGAAATAGGTCACCCACAGCACGACGGTCCCTTTGGCATAGCCATTGGTGAACAGCTGGAAGACTTTGGCTTTTTTCTGAATGACCGGCGTTTTGAGCACAAATTTGGTGTTGGCGCTGAAAATGCCACCGGCGCGGGTCAGTACTTTGGCGATCTTTTCTTTGGCGACGTTGCGCACCACCATGTACATGGCCGACTCCGGCAGGATCCACATCAACAAGGGCAGCATCAGCAGCGGCAAAATCCCGCCAGCAAAAATTACCGCTTTCCAGCCGTAATCCGGCAACAGCCCTGCGGCGATGAAACCGCCCGCGCCGGAGCCGACATTAAAACCGCTGTACATAACGGTGATCATCAGGCTGCGACGGCGCTCCGGCATGTATTCGGAAACCAGCGTCACGGTATTAGGCATCACCGCGCCTAATCCCAGGCCGGTGAGAAAACGCAGCACGGCCATTTCCATCGGCGTACGCGCGAAGGTGCTCAGCAGGCTGAAGAGTGCGAAACACAAAATCGACCACATCAGCACGCGTTTGCGCCCGAAGCGGTCGGCGTTCGGCCCGGCGATCAGCGCACCAATCGCTACTCCAAACATGGCGGCGCCAAGGATCGGCCCCATCTCTGCGCGGCTGATGCCCCAGTCTTCAATCAGCGCCGGGGCGATAAAACCCATCACCGCGGCGTCATAGCCGTCGAACATAATGATGATGAAACACAGCGACAGAACCACCCATTGATATTTCGATATCGGGCGTTCGTCTATCCACGTTTTGACATCCACGATGGTGTTGTTGCTCATAGGGTACGCTCTCTGTTTTTTTTATTAATATGTGATCGGATTAAAACTTTGAGAATAATTCCACCGGCAGGCGGGGCACGTCGCAGACCCGTGGTGGGGTTTTATTAAAATTATTTTATTTATTAAACAATGATTTGACTTGTCATTGCCGCACTTCCAGATTACCAACTTAGGGGCTGCAAACGGCGCTGTCTGCCATAAAATCATTATGCAGGTATGAGTTTTGTTTATGTCAGCGTTTCTGAAAGAACGGCAGGCAGGCTGCCGTCGGCGATAAGATTTTGAAAGAAGGGAAATCACAGAGGGCGTAAATAACGTCAAATCACTCAGCCAGGCATATCCCAGAAGCAGTCGTCATCGAGTGTGAGGGTAGCGATTTTCTGCACCGGACCGCGCATATTCACCTGAAAATCACCGCTGAAGCGGATCGTCAGCTGGCCGCCCGGCATATGCACCGTGACGTTTTCATCCACCAGCCCGAGTTTGCGCATCGCGCTGGCTGCCGCACAACTGCTGCTGCCGGATGCCAGCGTATATCCCGCCCCGCGCTCCCAGATACCGATACTGATATTGCTGCGATCCAGCACTTCCACGAATTGTACGTTGGTGCGTTTAGGGAAAATCGCCAGCGTTTCTATTTCCGCACCGAGCTGCTTCACAAGAGTTAAATCCAGTTTCTCTACCAGAATGACGCAATGTGGATTTCCCATCGACACCAGCGTGGCGCTGAGCGTGTGGCCGCCCACTACCAGCGGCAGCGCAAGCGCTTCATCACCTTCGACGCTTGCCGGTAACGCCGACGGCGCAAACTTTGCCTGCCCCATATCGACGATCACCTGATGTGCGCCTTCGGTCACTTCGCATCTGACCTGACCGCCTGACGTATTGACCAGAAATGGCTGATGGCCGACGCGGCCAATATCAAACAGATAACGGGCATAAATGCGCAGCCCGTTGCCACTTTTCTCGGCCTCGGAATCGTCGGGATTAATGATTCGTAATACAGGGATTTCGGCGTCATCGAAATCGATCAGCAAACCGTCGGAACCGATGCCGTAATGGCGATCGCAGATGCGCTGGATTTGTTTGCCGGAAAGCGCGCTTGCGACGCTGTGATGGCAGACCAGGTAATCGTTACCCAGTCCGTGATAGCGGTGGAAAATCATAGTGATGGCTCCCGGCCAATTTATCATTGTTATGAATAGCTTTAATCGTAAACCGCCAATTTGTCAGCTTAATTTTGACTGGTTGAACCAGGCCAGCTCTTCCTTGAGGGGCACATTATGGAAGTTGTCTCGTAATTTCATCTGCAAGTCTGTGTAAATCGCTTTTACGCTTATTTTTTTATCACTTTGTAGAGTACGATTTATAGATTATAGTCTATACAAGGATGATGAGTTATGTGGCCAGTACTCACGACAGCAATTTTCGATATGTGGTTTGAACAGCAAGATATTAAGACGCAGGAGAAGTTACTGGCAGGTATGTTGGCGTTAAGTATCGGTGGCCCGAAGGTGGGAAGGCCACTGGTTGATACAGTGTATGAATCCGCTTATATGCACATGAAAGAATTGCGCGTACAGCATAAGGGAAATCCTTTCAGGGCGTTTTTTGCCTTTGACCCCTTTCGTCAGGCAATTATTCTCTGCGCCGCGAAGAAAGAAGGAAATGAAAAACTCTTTTATCAGCGGATGTTAAGAGTAGCCGATCAGGCTTATCTGGAGCATCTGCAACAGCCACAAGGATCAGATCATGGCTAAGAATCTTAAGCAGTTAATGGCAGAGCGTTCGCCGGAAAGTCAGGAACGTATTACCCGCATGGCGGAAGAGATGCTACTTGAAGTGCGCCTTCAGGCACTTCGCGAGCAATTGGCTATGTCACAAGCCGAAGTGGCGAAAGCGATGGGTATCAGCCAACCCTCCGTTGTCGCTATTGAACAACGCGGAAACGACATCAAGCTCTCCACCATGAAACGCTATATCGAAGCGATGGGCGGTAAACTACGACTCAATGTCGAATTGCCTGATGGTAAACATATGGAATTTGCCGTTTAAAAGAACAGTTTTGACGTTGATAACGTTAAAACAGTGGGCATCGGCCACACCGACCTGGGGGAGAAAAAACGGTAAGGGTTTGCTTTGCACCTCCCCTGCGAAGGGGAGGCCGGGGGGGGATTGCACGCCATAAATTTTGTCGCAGAAAACGTTCTCGATCCGAGCACAAGGCACTCAGACCCGTTTAGTCTGAAATCAGACGGAGATCTTACGGACACTTTGTCCCGTCACCGTCTCCAGCCCGTTCGCACCATAGAATTTCTGCGACTGACTGGCATTGAGGATCGCGAGAGCCTCAGTGTTGTAGTCGATCTGTTTACCCAGCAGTAATCCGTTGTGCCGGTTGATCTGACTCAGTTTGGTGGTCATCTGCACCACCTGCTTCCACATCGCGGCGATTTCTGGCTGACGCGAGTAGGGGGCGGTTTGTTTCAGGCGTTCGTCGTGCTGACGGCGTTGTTTATCAAGATAGTCTACCGTGGCCAGCAATGAGCTTTTCTGCTCGGTGATATGTTGCAGGGCCGCTCCGTTAACGCGGCCTGAGCACAGTATCGTTTGTTCGTGATTAATCACTTGATCCAGCGCTTGCAACGTTTCAACCAGGGTAGTCATGGTCTTGATAAAGTTCTTCATCGTGCCTAATTACCTTTCAACTTAAAAATCTTTGAGATAATCCTGTGTGTCTTGCAACAGGGCATCGGCAATTTTGCCCGTGTCCATAGTCAGTTTGCCATCACGGATCGCCTGCTTCAGCTCGTCTACACGGGCTGTATTAATATCCTGCGCACTTGACTGGGTGAGCGAGGTTTGTGCATCGCTTAACGTCACTGCGGTACCGCTGGTCTTGGTGCTGGAAACGGTGTCTTCTTTACGCGCGTTCTGTACAGATGTTTCAGAAGGATCGCGTTGTTGGATCGGGCTGAGAGGCGAAACGCCTTGAGTACGATCAATAGCCATAATTTTTTCTCCGGTAATTGCCCGTCATACTTCACGTTGCAGGTGCGATGGCTTCGCGAAGCACGAACTGTTCAGGACAATAAGTTAGGGTCAACACCCTAAAAATGCCGTCGTGTGACGACTCTGATACGTGTGTTATCGACATATGGAGGAATAACTTTAGCCTTTATTGCCGAAAAAGTGACGATTCATCACTAAATTTCCACTGTGACAGCCCCGTCGGAACCCACCGTACCATTGACTATCACGCCTGAAGGCATCCTGATCCGGACGGATTCATTTGCTGCTGCATTGTTCATGGCCTTGCCAGCGCTGGACACGTTGAAGCCACTGCCCGTCGCCTGCACCTGCACTTCCTGCCCGGCGTGAACCATCCACGGACGGCGCAGCATCGAGAGCGTCAGCGGCTGACCGATGTTGATGTTGCGCAGGGTCACGCCGTTAAGCGCCTGCTTGCTGTCTAAAATCGCTTTTTGCGGCAGAAGATCCAGCCGTCCGGTCTTCTGCTGCATATCTGTTTGGGCAAGGTGCGCACCGGCAGGCACATTTTTCGCCGCCACCCAGTAAGTTCCGCTCACCTGCACTTTGGTCTGCACGTAGCTTTTCTTTCCGTTGCAGTTTACCGCCACCGACACATTGCCCCAGGTGCGGCCGTTCGGCGAAAGCATAAACTGCGGCGCGAGGCACTGGGGCTGACGTGCCACCGGTGTGGTGACCTGCACAGAAACCTGCATTCCGCTGTCTGCGTATTGCTGACGGAAGAACTGCTGTAGCTGGCTGGCGAGCAGTGTATCGCTATTGATCTGAGCGGGCACGGTTTTCACCGGTGCATTTTGCGCATAACTGCCCGCACTGACTGTCGCACCCAGAAGCATGCAGGTCAGTATGAAGCGGCAGCGTCCCATCATCAGTCTGCTCATTCGCGATTTATCCTTGTGCCAGTCGGCGGGCCATAAGTCTACTGGCGACAAGTCTACCCGCACTTTTCAATTCCTAAAGGAACAAATAGCGCCCGATTTTGCGCTTATTCAGACGATAGGTTATTGACACCCGCAATTATGCTGTCGGCTCCAAAATCTCATTTTGCGGAGGGCGCATGCTCGACAAATTGAACGCCGCACTACAGTTCCAACAGGAAGCGCTCAACCTGCGCGCCCAGCGGCAAGAAATACTTTCAGCCAATATCGCCAACGCCGATACCCCAGGGTATCAGGCGCGCGATATTGATTTCGCCAGTCAGTTACAGAAAGTGATGGAGCAAGGCCGCGCCAGTGGCAGCGGTATGTCTTTGTCACTGACCTCTGACCGCCACATTCCGGCATCGAACGCTCAGGCAGCCGATATGGATTTGATGTACCGGATCCCGGACCAACCTTCGGCGGACGGTAACACAGTCGATATGGACCGTGAACGTACCAACTTTGCCGATAACAGCGTGCGCTATCAGACTGATCTGACCGTCCTTGGCGGACAGGTCAAATCGATGATGTCCGTGTTGCAAGGATAATTTCATATGTCGATGTTGGGTATTTTTGATATCGCCGGTTCTGCGCTCGCTGCGCAGTCTCAGCGTCTGAACGTCAGCGCCAGTAACATGGCCAACGCCGACAGCGTCACCGGTCCCGATGGCCAGCCTTATCGGGCCAAACAGGTGGTGTTTCAGGTCAATGCCGCACCCGGTCAGGAAACCGGCGGGGTGAAAGTGGCGCAGGTCGTCGATGATCCGGCGCCGATGCGCATGGTGTATGAGCCGGGTAATCCGATGGCGGATGCCAAAGGCTATGTACAGATGCCAAACGTAGATGTGGTCAGCGAAATGGTGAACACCATCTCCGCTTCCCGCAGTTATCAGGCCAACGTCGAGGTGCTTAACACCACCAAGTCGTTGATGATGAAAACTCTCACTCTGGGTCAATAGCGGAGCGAACCATGGCAATTACCACGTCGATTAACGACACCACGGATAACACCATTGCGGCGGCCAGCGCGACGTCCACGACCAGCGGAAGTTCGGCCGATGATTTATCCAGCAGTTTCCTGACCTTGCTGGTGGCGCAGCTGAAAAACCAGGATCCCACCAATCCGATGGATAACAGCCAGCTGACCACCCAGTTGGCGCAAATCAGTACCGTGAGCGGTATTGAAAAACTCAACACAACACTGGGCAGCATTTCCGGACAAATCACCAGCGGCTCCTCGATTCAGGCAAGTTCCCTGATCGGCCACGGTGTGATGGTTTCCGGCAGCACCATTTTGGTCGGTAGTGATACTGACGGCACGGTCAGCACCACACCTTTTGGTCTGGAGCTGGAAAGCGCCGCGGACAACGTCACGGCTACCATTACCGATTCCACCGGCAAAGCCGTGAAGACTATCAGCCTGGGTTCCCAGACTGCCGGTGTCCACAGCTATACCTGGGATGGCACGCAGGACGACGGCACCAAAGCCCCGAACGGCAGCTATTCCTTCAGCATCAATGCGTTGAATAACAATCAGCAAATGGTGGCAACGCCGCTGAACTATGCACTGGTAAACGGCGTGATCAACAACACGACCGGCACCTCGCTGGATCTCGGTGTGCGTGGAACGACGACAGTCGATCAGGTCAGACAGATTTTGTAATCGTTTTGCTCCTCCCTCTGTGAAGGGGGAGGCGGGGAGGGGGTATCACTGGCGGCGCCATAATTGCCATTCATATCCCACCCCAACCCTCCCTTTCGCAGGGCAGGGAGCCAAAGACGCCTCTTCGCAGGGGAGGAGCTAAAGATGCATAAACACTACACAGTAAACTGGAGCTAACATGAGCTTTTCGCAAGCAGTCAGTGGCCTGAGCGCAGCATCGTCCAACCTGGACGTGATCGGTAACAACATCGCTAACTCCGCGACCGTCGGTTTCAAAACCGCGACCGCGTCTTTTGCCGATATGTTCGCCGGTTCACAAACGGGGATGGGCGTTAAAGTCGCCGCAGTCACACAAAACTTTAATGACGGCACCACCACCACGACATCCCGTGGTCTGGACGTTGCACTGAGCGGTAACGGTTTCTTCCGTTTGGCCGACAGCAGCGGCACCGTGTATTACTCCCGAAACGGTCAGCTTTCCCTTGATGCGAACCGTAATCTGGTGAACATGCAGGGTCTGAGCGTGACCGGTTTCCCGGCCACAGGGACACCGCCGACCATCGCTGCGGGCGCACAGCCTGTTGCACTGAGCGTGCCAACGACCATGATGAGCGCCAAATCCACCGTCGGTGGCACCATGGTAGCGAACCTGAATTCTACGGACACCGCACCCAAAACGGCCACATTCAACAGCAGTGATGACACCAGCTACAACTACGTCAACAGCATCACGACGTATGACTCACTGGGTAACGCGCACGATAACAACGTGTACTTCGTGAAGTCTTCGACGGTTGCCAATAGCTGGGACGTTTACTCTCAGGATGGCAGCGTTACCGGTTCTACCGCCGGTAAAATTGGTACGCTGAACTTCAGCTCAAGCGGCGCGCTGACCAGCACTAACGCAGCCGACGGTTCTGTGCAGACAGGCCTGAGCCTGACGTTGCCGATGAACAACACCGCCAACGGCGCTGTTTCTCCACAAACGGTTGCACTGGATTTCACCGGCAGTATCCAGCAGAGCACCGGCAGCAACAGCATCGGTTCCCTGACACAGGATGGTTACGCAGCGGGTCAGATGACCGGTTACACCATCAACAACGACGGCACCATCACTGGCACGTACTCCAACCAGAAAACCCAGCTGCTCGGCCAGATCGTGCTGAGCTCCTTCTCTAACCCGGAAGGTCTGAAATCTGAAGGTGATAACGTCTGGACCGCGACATCTTCTTCTGGTCAGGCCGTTAACGGCATCGCCAGCGAAGGTGGCTTCGCCAGCATCACCAGTGGCGCGCTGGAATCATCCAACGTCGATCTGAGTGCTGAACTGGTCAATATGATCGTTGCTCAGCGTAACTATCAGTCGAATGCGCAAACCATCAAAACTCAGGACTCCATCCTGAACACGCTGGTTAACCTGCGCTAACGCGCGATAAAACTCGATAGGGCAGCACTATGGATCACGCTATCTACACCGCGATGGGCGCAGCCAGCCAGACGCTGGTTCAGCAGTCGGTCACGTCAAGTAACCTGGCTAACGCCTCCACACCGGGATTTCGTGCACAGCTTTTAGCCATGCGCGCGGTGCCGGTGGATGGCCAAAGTCTGGACACCCGCACACTGGTCACGGCGTCTACGCCGGGCGCAGACATGTCGCAGGGGAAGCTTAACTACACGGGCCGTCCGCTGGATGTGGCCTTACAGCAGGATGGTTTCCTGGCGGTGCAGATGCCTGATGGCTCTGAAGCGTATACCCGTAACGGTGACATGCAGGTGTCACCCGCTAATCAGCTGACCGTACAAGGTCATCCGGTGATGGGTGACAACGGGCCAATCGAAGTGCCGCCAAATTCGCAGCTGACCATCTCTGCGGACGGCACGATTGCTGTGCTGGAAGCCGGCGCTGACCCGAACACCATGGGTCAGCTCGGTAAACTGAAACTGGTTAAAGCCACTGGCAGTGAAGTCACGCGAGGCGATGACGGCATGTTCCGCCTGACGCCGGAAACCGCACAGGCCCGTGGTAATGCGCTTCAAGCCGATCCGACCATTCACGTTATGCCCGGAACGCTCGAAGGCAGTAACGTGCAGCCGGTCGAAACCATGGTTGACATGATAGCTAACGCCCGCCGCTTTGAGATGCAGATGAAAGTCATCCACAGCGTCGATGAAAATGAACAACGTGCCAATAATCTGCTGTCACTGACCTGATGATGGCAGAGGAGTAACGACATGATCCCATCGCTTTATATCGCGAAAACCGGTCTGGATGCCCAGCAGACCAACATGGACGTCATCGCCAACAACCTGGCGAACGTCAGCACCAACGGCTTTAAACGCCAGCGTGCGGTATTCGAAGATTTGCTGTACCAGACAATCCGCCAGCCGGGTGCGCAGTCGTCCGAACAGACTAACCTGCCTTCGGGTTTGCAGATCGGGACCGGTGTGCGCCCTGTGTCTACTGAACGTCTGTTCTCGCAGGGTAACCTGTCGCAGACCAGCAACAGTAAAGACATCGCCGTAAAAGGTGAGGGGTTCTTCCAGGTACAACTGCCTGATGGCACCACCGCCTACACCCGCGACGGTTCTTTCCAGGTTGATCAGAACGGTCAGCTGGTGACCTCCAGCGGCTATCAGGTTATTCCTGCGATCACCATCCCGACCAACGCCCTGAGCATGACCGTGGGTCGCGACGGGATCGTCAGCGTCACTCAACAGGGACAGACTGCGGCGCAGCAGGTCGGTCAGTTAACCCTGAGCACCTTTATCAATAACAGCGGCCTGGAATCGATGGGTGAAAACCTGTACCAGGAAACGCAAAGCTCCGGCGCACCGACAGAAAGTACGCCGGGCCTGAACGGCGCTGGCCTGTTGTATCAGGGCTATGTTGAAACCTCTAACGTCAACGTGGCGGAAGAGCTGGTCAACATGATCCAGACGCAACGTGCGTATGAAATCAACAGTAAAGCAGTGTCCACCTCGGACGAAATGCTGCAGAAACTTTCGCAGCTGTAATGTATGAGAGGACGGGGGCTTACATGCTCCTGTCCTGTACGGTTTCTGATTCCTGTCAGGTCGATTTTTTTAAGGCGATAACTGTGGTGACCAAAAAAATAACGTCGGTAAAGACTTCTCTTGTAAACCGACCAGGCAAGCTGGTGCTGCCGCTGTTAGTGACGTTACTGGCGAACGGTTGCGCGTATTTTCCGCACACCCCGCTGGTGCCAGGCACGACCACAGCGGCCCCTGCGCCCGCCGCACCGCCGGTTCCTAACGGTTCGATTTTCCAGTCAGTTCAGCCGATGAACTATGGTTATCAGCCTTTGTTCGAAGACCGTCGTCCGCGCAATATCGGCGACACCCTGACCATCGTGTTGCAGGAAAACGTCAGTGCGAGCAAAAGCTCCTCGGCGAACGCCAGCCGCAACGGGTCAACCAAGTTTGGCTTTGATACCACGCCGCGCTATCTGGAAGGGCTGTTTGGCAATGCCCGCGCCGCGGTGGATACCTCCGGCGATAACACCTTCGCTGGCAAAGGTGGCGCTGCCGCCAACAACAGCTTTACCGGAACATTAACCGTCACGGTCAGCGAAGTGCTGGCAAACGGCAACCTGAAGGTTGTCGGTGAGAAACAAATCGAAATTAATCAGGGAACCGAATTCATCCGGTTCTCCGGTGTGGTCAACCCGCGCACCATCAGCGGTGCGAATGCGGTGGTCTCCACGCAGGTGGCGGATGCGCGTATCGAGTACGTAGGGAATGGCTACATCAACGAAGCGCAGAACATGGGCTGGTTGCAGCGGTTCTTCTTAAACTTATCGCCGTTATAACGAGGCAATCATGCGAAAAATTCTTTCCGGTATCTTCTGTCTGGCGATGTCCGCCCTGGTGATACTGCCCGCATCCGCCGATCGTATTCGTGATCTGACCACGGTTCAGGGCGTGCGTGATAACGCCCTGATCGGTTACGGTTTGGTCGTCGGCCTCGACGGGACGGGTGACCAGACCACGCAGACGCCGTTCACCACACAGACGCTGACCAACATGTTATCCCAGCTGGGCATCACCGTGCCGGCGGGCACCAACATGCAGTTGAAAAACGTCGCGGCGGTGATGGTCACCGCTAAAATGCCGCCGTTCTCCCGCGCCGGGCAGGCCATCGATGTGGTGGTCTCTTCCATGGGTAACGCCAAAAGTATTCGCGGCGGCACCTTGCTGATGACCCCAATGAAAGGGGTCGATAATCAGGTCTACGCGCTGGCACAAGGTAACGTGCTGGTCGGCGGTGCCGGAGCCTCTGCCGGCGGCAGCAGTGTGACGGTAAACCAGGTTTCCGGCGGACGTATCACCGGTGGCGCAACCATTGAACGCGAACTGCCCAGCACCTTCGGCACCGAAGGCGTGATCAGCCTGCAACTTAACGACGAAGACTTTAACCTTGCCCAGCAGGTCAGCGATGCGATTAACCGTCAGGGCATGGGTGTGGCCTCCGCGCTGGATTCGCGCAATATTCAGATTGTGGTGCCGCGCGGTAATGTTTCGCAGGTGCGCATTTTGGCGCAGATCCAAAACATCGAAGTCAACGTCGGGCCGATGGATGCGAAAGTCATCATTAACTCCCGTACCGGTTCTGTTGTCATGAACCGCGACGTGACGCTCGACAGCTGTGCGGTCGCGCAGGGCAATCTCTCCGTGGTGGTCGATCGTCAGAACGATGTCAGCCAGCCGAACACGCCGTTCGGTGGGGGACAGACGGTGGTGACACCTAACACCAATATTTCCGTGCGTCAGTCCGGCGGGTCGATCCAGCAGGTACGCTCCAGCGCCAGCCTGAACAACGTTGTCCGTACGCTGAACGCGTTAGGGGCGACGCCCATCGATCTGATGTCTATTTTGCAGGCCATGAAAACAGCCGGTTGCCTGCGTGCTGATTTGGAAATTATCTGATGAGCGATCTGATGTCGATGTCCGGGGCAGCGTATGACACGCAGTCCCTGAACAAGCTGAAGCGGGATGTGTCGCTGGATCCGCAGGCGCACATTAAAGAAGTGGCGAAACAGTTTGAAGGGGTGTTCGTGCAGATGATGCTCAAAAGTATGCGTCAGGCGTTGCCGGAAGGCGGGCTGCTGAGCAACGAACAAACCAAGCTTTATACATCGATGTACGATCAGCAAATTGCACAGGACATGTCCAACAAAGGGTTGGGCATGGCGGACATGATGGTCGAACAGCTTACCGGCGGCACCAAACAACCATCGGAACTGGCGGGTACCGTGCCGATGGCGCTGGATAACGAAGTGCTGAAAACCCTGCCGATTCAGGCAATGGAACAGTATTTGCGTAAAGCCATCCCGACGGCACCGGACCGCACCACCGGCGGCGCGCCGTTATCTCAGGACAGCGGTCAGTTCGTCTCCAACCTAAGTATTCCGGCGCAGGTCGCCAGTAAAGACAGCGGCATTCCGCACCAGCTGATCATGGCGCAGGCCGCGCTGGAATCCGGCTGGGGGCAGCGCGAAATTCCGACCAGCGATGGCAAACGCAGCTTTAACCTGTTTGGTATAAAAGCCGGCAGCAGCTGGGATGGCCCGACCACCAACATCACCACCACTGAATACACCAACGGCGTAGCGAAAAAAGTCCAGGCCAGTTTCCGTGTATACGGCTCGTATGTGGAAGCCATCAGCGACTACATCAAACTGCTGACCAACAACCCGCGTTATGCGCAGGTAGCCTCGGCCAGTACGCCAGAACAGGCAGCACATGCGTTGCAAAAAGCAGGCTACGCCACTGACCCGAATTACGCCGATAAACTGGTCAGCGTGATCCAGAAAATCAAAGGCGCGGGTGAGCAGGCGGTGAAAGCCTACAGCCATGATCTCAAAGATATTTTCTGATACACGCGTTTAAAATGGCAACCTCCTCTCAGGCAGTAAAAAAGTTTGAAGCGGTTGCCATTTTTTTCTCAAGTTTTCGCACCACACGCCGATAACCAGATCAATATGGGAAAAGGGTTACACCCCGACCCGACCCCTTTACTTATCCGGCGGTAAACTTTTACACCGGCAGCCAGAAGGTCACTCATGTCCAGTAGCTTAATCAATACCGCAATGAGCGGACTGAACGCAGCGCAGGCCGCGCTCAGCACCGTCGGAAACAACATCGCTAACGTCAGCGTCGCCGGGTACAACCGTCAGACAACGATCATCAATCAGAGCAATGGCACGGCGACGGGCGCGGGTTACATCGGTAACGGCGTAACGGTCACTGGCGTGAATCGCGAATACAACTCTTTTGTGGTGAAACAGTTGCTGGGCTCCAGCGCAACCAGCAGCGCGTTATCCACCCAGCTCGATCAGGCCAGCTCTATCGATGACTTACTGGGCGACAGCTCCACCGGTATCGATGCGACCATGGCAACCTTCTTCAAAGGCCTGCAAACCCTGACCAGCAACGCCAGCGACAGTGCCGCGCGCCAGGCTGTTTTAGGGGAAGCGCAGGGCTTAACTGCACAGTTCAATAGTTCGGCGAAATACCTCAACGACATGAACACTGCGGTGAACCAGCAGATTTCGCAGAACGTTGATCAGATCAACACCTACGCCTCGCAGATTGCCAAACTGAACAACCAGATCACCGCCACCCGTGGCAGCACCGGTCAGGAGCCTAATGCGCTGCTCGATCAGCGCGATCAATTGGTCAGCCAGCTCAACGACATCAGCGGCGTGGTCGTGACACAGCAGGATGGCGATACTTACAACGTCTCCTTTGCCAACGGCATGCCATTAGTCAACGGCGGCAATGCAAAAACTGTCGTGGCAATGGCCTCCAGCGCAGATCCGACCAAGCTGACCGTGGGCATGACTCAGCCAGATGGCACTGTGACAGAACTTCAGGAAAGCCGCCTGACTACCGGGTCACTCGGCGGAACGCTGGCATTTCGTAAAGATAACCTTGAGCCTGCCATCAATCAGTTAGGCCAGCTGGCGCTGAGCATGGCCGACAGTTTTAACAGCACCAACAAAGCCGGTTTTGATCTCAACGGTGACGCCGGGACTGACTTCTTCTCTTTCACCGGTGCAACCACCGTTGGCAACGTGAAGAACACCGGTACCGCCAATGTCAGCGTGGCTTATACCGACACCACCGCGGTGAAAGCCAGTGATTACACCATGGCGTATAACGGCACCGGCTGGGATGTGACCCGTGTATCTGACGGGGCAAAAATCAGCCCGACCGCAGGCACAGATGCCAGCGGTAATGCGACCCTCAACTTCGATGGTCTGGCCGTTTCCGTCACTGGAACGCCTTCGACTAAAGACAGCTTTACGCTCAAAACCGTCAGTAATGTGGCGGGCAGCCTGAATGTTGCTATCAGCGATTCATCTTTGATCGCCGCAGCAGGCGCGGCAGACAGCGGCGTCAGCGATAACACCAATGCCCAGAAATTGCTGAACCTGCAAACCGCCAAACTGGTAGATGGAAAATCCACCCTGACCGGCGCCTACGCCAGCCTGGTGAGCAACGTGGGTAATCAGGTCAGCACGCTGACTACCACCAGCACCGCGCAGGCCAACATCGTGACGCAGCTGACCTCACAGCAGCAGTCTATCTCCGGGGTTAACCTCGATGAGGAATACGGCGATCTGCAACGTTACCAGCAATATTATCTGGCGAACGCGCAGGTCGTGCAGACGGCTTCGACGATTTTCGACGCGATCATCAACCTTCGTTAATACCTGAGAATGACGTATTAGGTATTGAGAAAGAACTATTCGAACTGATAAGGAACTGATGCCATGCGCCTTAGTACCAATATGATTTACACACAAAATATGGATGCGGTGCTGGATGGTCAGAACCGTTTTCAGGCAACAGGTTTACAGCTTTCGACCGGTTCCAAAGTCAGTAAGCCTTCAGACGATCCGCTGGCGGCTTCTCAGGCCGTGCTGGTTCGTCAGGCATCTGCTCAGAACAGCCAGTATTCTGTAGCGCGGACCTTCGCCAATCAGAGCATGAGTCAGGAAGAATCCATCCTGTCCAGCGTGACGTCATCCATTCAGGACGCGCAGACGCTGATCGTTCAGGCCGGTGACGGTTCACTGAGTGATGATGACCGCTCTTCACTGGCGACTAAACTGGAAAGTCTGAAGTCCCAGATCCTGAATATGGCGAACAGCACCGACGGTAACGGCCGCTACATTTTTGCCGGTTATAAAAGCGATACGCCGCCCTTTACGCAAGACGCGACGACGGGCGCAGTGACCTACAGTGGCGGTACGACGGCGATCACCCAGCAGGTTGATGCCAGCCGTACCATGACCATCAACCATACCGGCAATGCAGTCTTCCAGACGTTGACCGGTGATGCGAAAGCCGAGCCCGATGGCACCGCCAGCGAAGCCGATCTTTTCAAGACCATCGACGGCGCGCTGAAAGCACTGAAAACGCCGTCTGCCGATTACGCGACCGACACCGAATACACTGACGCGATTGGTAAAGCCAACCGTGGCCTGAGTAACTCGCTGAACAACGTCTTGTCTGTGCGCTCTGAACTGGGTACGCAGATGAGTGAGCTGGACACGCTGGACACGCTCGGTGATAACCGTGAAGTGACTAACGCCAGTAAGCTGAGTGATTTAGTGGACACTGACTGGACGTCAGCGATTTCGACCTACACGCTGCAACAGGTTGCGCTTCAGGCTTCTTACAAGACTTACAGCGCCATGCAGGGCATGTCACTGTTCCAGATGAATTCGTAATCCCTCCTGCGCGCCTTTGCGCAAGACTTCTCTTCTTCGTTATCGACTGCATACCGGCTTTCAAAGCGTGTATGCAGGCCTTTTTCTGACTGTACTTAAACCGGGTACTTTCAGTTTTGTATGTCGTCTTTCTAAGGTTGGACGACATACACTTTTTCCTTTCCCCGTCATATTTCGTACTGGCTCAGCGTTGGCTTCCTTCGCGAACCCCGGTCACATACTTTATGTATGCTCCCGGGGATTCGCTCAGTTGCCGCCTTGATCCCGCACGAACTATTTAGGGGAAGATGAGTACGTTTTTTAATGACCAAACATGGCGAGAAGGACGGGGAACAGGAACGGGGCGAGAAGGGAAGTGATGATCCCGCAAATCACCAGCGCCAGTGAACTGAATGCGCCTTCCTGATAATCCATTTCGGCGCAACGTGCGGTACCGAGTGCGTGCGAGGCGGTACCCATCGCCAGGCCGCGAGAGGCTTTGGTAGTGATTTTTAGCACGTTGAGAATACTGTGGCCGAATACCGCGCCGAGAATACCCACGAATATTACGCACACTGCACTGATCGCCGGAATACCGTTAATGGATTGTGCTGTCGCCATCGCAATCGGCGTGGTGACGGATTTCGGTAAGACTGATGCGGCGATCTGCGGCGTTGCCCCCATCCATAATGCAATCGCCGTTCCGGTGACCATCGCCACTACGCTGCCGATAAAACAGATGCTGATGATCGATTTCCAGCGTGCGCGGATTTGATGAAGTTGCTCGTACAGCGGGAACGCCAGCGCCACAACGGCGGGTTGCAGAAGGTCATTGAGAATTTTGCTGCCCGCAAAGTAGCGTGCGTAGGGGATATGGGTCACCAGCAGCAGAGGAATGATCACCACCATCGACATCAGTAACGGGTTCAGCAGTGGCATTTTCAGCCTGATTGCCAGCTTGCGGGTGGCGAAAAAGACCAATAGCGTGAGCGGCAGTGACCACAGAATATCAATCATTTTTATCCTCCGCTTTCCCCTTAACAGTGCCGCGATCCCCGTGAATATAGTGAGAGCAATAGGCGACTACCAGCAGCACAATCAAAGTACTGACCAGGCAAGACACCACCAGCGGGCCAAACTGCGTGCGCAGTTGTTCGTAGTAATTCATGACACCGACGCCTATTGGAACAAACAATAATGCCATGTAGCGGATAAGCACGTTGCAACCGGGTTTCACCCATTTAAACGGCAGAATTTGCGTTGAGAGCAGGCAAAACAGAATCAGCATCCCGATGATGCTGCCGGGAATAGTAAGGGGCAAAAGCGACGAAATCGCGTTACCTGCAGATAAACACAGATATATCAGAATAAACGCCCGAATATATTGAAATGCCAGAGATACTACGTTGCTCATGGTGTTTCACCCAGTTGAATGATGCATTCATCATACAATTAAGATGTGATCTGTGCCACATAACTCAGTATGAAATTTAGGAATGAAGTGTATTCCATAGGGGGGCGCTTGGCGCGGGGAAAATGATGTTAAACCGGGCATCGGGGTGGGGGGAATTCAACTTCAACTTCAAGGTCACCGGCTTAGAATGAGAAAAACAAACGGCCTGTTGAAGACTCGTTCGGCTCACTCCCCTGCGAAGGGGAGGGCTGGAGTGGGGTATTAGGGACAAATGAAAAAGTTGACGTGTGCTTTAACAAATATAATGCCAGCGATACCCCTCCCAGCGTCGACCTTCGCAAGCCCTCGGTACAACCGAGATCACATCAAGCCCGATTTGGCTTACATCAAATCCTCAAGGCGTTGATACAATTCCCGAAATACCTTCCGCCGCTCCACATAGACCGTATGTCTCTCCGCATCAGGCTGATGCACTTGTTCAAGCGCCAGCTCCGGCAGGAATTGCTCCAGCGGGCTCCCCGGATTCACCGCAATTTGCGCTAACCTCGCGGCACCTAGCGCGGGTCCGACGTCACCACCGGTGCGGTACTCCAGCGTCAGGCCACTGATGTCCGCCAGCATTTGGCGCCAGTAAGGGCTGCGGGCACCGCCGCCGATGAGCGTAATACTGTGTGGTTTCAGGCCGGTGGCATGTAACACGTCCATACCGTCGGCGAGGGCGAAACCGACCCCTTCAAGTACTGCGCGGGCGATGTCGGCCGGGCCGTGCTGGTGGGTCAGGCCGAAAAGGGTACCCTTGGCATTAGGGTTATTGTGCGGCGTGCGTTCGCCGGACAGATACGGCAGGAACCAGACCGGTGAATCCGCCGGTGGGGTATTCTCAGCCAGACCGATTAACTCGCCAACGGATGCTGTACCGGTGAGATTCGCAGCCCAGTCAAGACAGGAGGCGGCGCTGAGCATCACCGACATCAGATGCCAGGTGTCAGGCAACGCATGGCAGAAACTGTGTACTGCCTGCTGCGGATTACTCAGGAAACCGTCACTGACCGCGAAGTAAACCCCCGATGTACCGAGCGACAGCATTGCCTGGCCGGTCTTGTACAGGCCGACGCCCACAGCACCGGCAGCGTTATCACCACCGCCCGCGATAACCGGGACACAATCCATCCCCCAGCGGGCGGCCAGTTCCGGTAACAGCTGACCGGTGATTTGATTGCCTTCGAACAACGCGGGCATGTGCTGACGTGTCAGGCCAGTGGCGGCGAGCAGACTGTCGCTCCAGTCACGTTTGGCGACGTCCAGCCACATTGTGCCAGCAGCATCGGACATATCGCTGGCGAAAACGCCCGTCATCAGCCAGCGCAGGTAATCTTTTGGCAATAATACCTTGTCGATTTTGGCGAAAAGCTCCGGCTCGTTCTCTCGTAGCCACTGTAATTTCGGGGCGGTAAAACCGGGCATCATCAGGTTACCGGTGATGTCACGTGAGTCCGGCACCGCGGCTTCCAACTGCTGGCACTGGCTAAAACTGCGGCCATCGTTCCAGAGGATCGCGGGACGTAATACGTTTTGTTGCGAATCCAGCACGGTTGCGCCATGCATCTGACCAGTGATACCCACCGCTTTTACCTGCTTTAATGCGTGATGCTGCGTCAGGGCCATAACAGCTTTCTCAGTGGCGCTCCACCAGTCAGCGGGATTTTGTTCTGACCACAAAGGGTGCGGACGGGAAAGGGTTAACGCCTCACTGTGGCTGGCCACCACCTGACCCTCTTCGCTGAGTAAAATGGCTTTAACGCCAGAGGTGCCGAGATCTATACCAAGATACATACCAGGTTCCTTTTTTGAGTAAGGTGAAAACCCATTCCTGAAGTCTTACAGAAACAACGCCCTGCAAACCAGAGGCGGACAGGGCGCAAATCACAACGATGTTTTAACCAAACAGATAGCGATTGACCAGATTTTCTAAACGTTCCTGCTGGCCGCTCTGATGCTGAGGGTTGATCTCATTTTGCTGCGCCATCGCGCTCAGAGATTCCAGAGACATTTTACCCTGCAGGATCTGCTGGCCCAGCTCGGTATTCCAGCCCGCGTAACGCTGCGCAACATGCTTGTCCAGTTCACGGCTTTCGATCATACGTGCAGCCACTTTTAGCGCCAACGCCATGGTATCCATCCCGCCGATATGGCCGTAGAACAGGTCATATTTGTCAGTGCTCTGACGACGTACTTTAGAGTCAAAGTTCAGACCGCCGGTGGTGAAACCACCCGCTTTGATGATTTCATACATTACCAGCGCATTTTCTTCCACGCTGTTCGGGAACTGATCGGTATCCCAGCCGCACTGCGGGTCGCCACGGTTGGCATCGACAGAGCCGAAGATGCCCAGAGCAATGGCGTTGGCGATTTCATGATGGAATGAGTGGCCGGCAAGCGTGGCATGGTTCGCCTCGATGTTCACTTTGATCTCTTTTTCCAGCCCGAATTGTTTGAGGAATCCGTATACGGTCGCCACGTCATAATCGTACTGATGCTTAGTCGGTTCCTGCGGTTTTGGTTCGATAAGCAGGGTGCCCTGGAAACCGATTTTGTGTTTATGCTCGACCACCATTTGCATGAAGCGACCCAGCTGCTCGCGTTCCTGACGCAGATCGGTGTTCAGCAGAGTCTCGTAGCCTTCGCGACCGCCCCACAGGACGTAGTTCTCGCCGCCCAGTTTTTTGGTGGCGTTCATCGCATTCACCACTTGCGTTGCTGCCCAGCTGTAGATTTCAGGATTTGGGTTGGTTGCTGCGCCAGCACCAAAGCGTGGATTTGAGAAGCAGTTCGCCGTGCCCCACAAGAGTTTAACGCCGGTCGCTTCCTGCTTTTGCGCCAGTACATCAGTCATCACGGCCAGATTGTTGACGTATTCTTTCAGTGACGCGCCTTCCGGCGATACATCAACGTCATGGAAGCAGTAGTAAGGCACGTTCAGTTTTTTGAAGAATTCGAAAGCCACGTCGGCTTTGGCTTTTGCCAGCTCCAGTTCGTTACCCGGCTGCTGCCATGGGCGGACAAACGCACCAGGGCCAAACATGTCGTTGCCGTTCCAGCAGAAAGTGTGCCAGTAACAGGCGGCGAAACGCAGATGCTCAGCCATGGTTTTGCCGAGGATCACTTCTTCAGGATTGTAGTGACGAAATGCCAGCGGGTTTGTGCTGTTAGCACCTTCGTAGCGAACTGCATCCAGCTTGTCGAAATATGCGTGCATTGAAAAACTCCTTGAAAACGGGCCCAGCGGGACTGGGAGGCTGAGGCCCTATCTTCGGAGTTGTCTGTTGTTCTAACAATTACGTTATTTCACACTCAATTTAATAGAATTATTAAATGTGCAGTAGATCGCAAAATTAACCCAGTTCATCTTGCTTTTCTCTTCATTTTTCGTGATGTCTCGATAATAAAATTACTAACCCTTGTTGAATTACAATCAAACCATGATCCCCATCAAATTTCCGGAAATAAACAAAAAATCATAACGAGGTGATTAAAATCTGCAATTGCCGATTAATTATCCAGCGACAACAATCCCTGTGTCATTTCTGTACGGTTCTCTGTATCTGCCTCTTCTTATTCTTATAAAAGGTCTGAAAAATGAAAATGAATAAAATGATTCTTTCTGCCTGCGCTGCGTTGATATTGTTCAGCCAGGCAGGTGTGGCGAAAGAAATCAAAATAGGTATGGCGATTGATGACTTACGTTTAGAACGGTGGCAAAAAGACCGCGATATCTTTGTGGCTAAAGCGAAAACGTTGGGCGCGGATGTTTTCGTGCAATCAGCCAACGGCAATGAAGAAACCCAGATGGCGCAGATCGAAAATATGATCAACCGCGGCGTCGATGTGTTGGTGATTATTCCCTACAACGGCGAAGTGCTGAGCAACGTTATCGCAGAAGCCAAGCGTGAAGGCATCAAAGTGCTGGCTTATGATCGTATGATCAACAACGCCGATATCGATTTCTACATCTCCTTTGACAATGAGAAAGTGGGTGAACTGCAGGCGCAAAGCCTGGTGGAGCGCGTGCCGCAGGGCAATTACTTCCTGATGGGGGGATCTCCGGTTGATAACAACGCCAAGCTGTTCCGCGCCGGGCAGATGAAGGTCTTAAATCCGCTTATCAAAGAAGGGAAAATCAAAGTTGTTGGCGATCAGTGGGCCGATGGCTGGCTGCCGGAAAATGCGCTGAAGATCATGGAGAATGCGCTGACCGCTAACAACAACAAGATCGACGCCGTGGTGGCCTCTAATGATGCGACGGCAGGAGGCGCAGTTCAGGCGTTATCCGCACAGGGTCTGGCGGGCAAAGTAGCGATTTCCGGTCAGGACGCTGATCTGGCGGCCATCAAACGTATCGAAGCGGGTACGCAAACTATGACGGTGTATAAGCCGATCACTAAACTGGCCAATGATGCGGCTGAAATTGCTGTGCAGCTCGGTAAGGGCGAAACGCCTAAATCTAATGCCACTCTAAATAACGGTAAAAAAGAAGTGCCTTCATTTTTATTAACACCTATCCCAGTGGATAAAAATAATATTGAAAGCACGGTAGTGGCCGACGGCTTCCATAAAAAAACAGATCTTTAATTTTTCAATATTTCTATGAAAACAACACTCTCCAGTAGAGTGTTGTTTTTATCAGGGTGCAGAATATGCCAGAGCAATTTGAAAAATCAGCGCTGCTGGAAATGCGTAATATCACTAAAAAATTCGGCGCGGTGAAAGCGGTCGACAATATTAGTATTACGCTCAATGCCGGAGAAGTTTTATCGCTGTGTGGTGAAAATGGGTCAGGTAAATCGACGCTTATGAAAGTGTTGTGCGGTATTTATCCGCAGGGCAACTTCGAAGGCGAGATTTATTTTTCCGGTGAAAGACTGAGTGCTAAAGGGATCCGTGATACCGAACAAAAAGGCATCGCTATAATTCATCAGGAACTGGCGCTGGTGAAACAACTGAGCGTGCTGGAAAACATGTTTCTCGGCAACGAATGGGGCAGTTACGGCCTGCTCGATACCGACAAAATGTATCTGCGCTGCCAGCGCATGCTGGCGCAGGTAAAACTGGATATTGACCCGCATACGCTGGTCGGCGATTTAGGCCTGGGGCAGCGTCAGTTGGTGGAGATTGCCAAAGCGCTCAATAAGCAGGTGCGACTTCTTGTACTCGATGAACCCACCGCCTCACTGACCGAAAGCGAAACCGCCGTTCTGCTGGATATTAT
This sequence comes from Rahnella inusitata, assembly GCF_965118895.1. Taxonomy (GTDB): domain Bacteria; phylum Pseudomonadota; class Gammaproteobacteria; order Enterobacterales; family Enterobacteriaceae; genus Rahnella; species Rahnella inusitata_A. Next base: position 149,741 of record NZ_CBCPJJ010000010.1, on the reverse strand, counting down.
CCGCGATCTGCGTCATCACGACATTGCCTGTATTTATATCTCCCACAAACTGACTGAAGTAAAAGCCATTTCTGACAAACTTTGCGTCATCCGCGATGGAAGGCACATTGCCACCTGCAACGCGGCTGGCACGTCAGAGAAGGAGATCATTTCGATGATGGTCGGGCGCGAATTAACGGAACTGTTTCCGCCCCGCGACCGGCAGATTGGCGCTTAGATTTTACGCGTCGAGAACCTGACCGCTTGGCATCCGGTGAACCGACACATCAAACGGGTAGATAACGCCGGTTTTACACTGCGGCAGGGTGAGGTGCTGGGCGTGGCTGGGCTGGTAGGGGCGGGACGAACGGAAATGATGGAATGCCTGTTCGGTGTCTATCCCGGACGCTGGTCAGGGGACGTCTGGCTGGAAGGCCACAAAGTGCAGATAACCGACTGTCGTGATGCGATGCGTCGTGGGCTGGCGATGGTGCCTGAAGATCGCAAGCGTGACGGCATCGTGCCGGTCATGGCGGTAGGCAGCAACATTACGCTGGCCGCACTCAGTCAGTTTAGCCACGGCGGGATTCTGCGTGAGGCGCAGGAGCAATTCACCATCAGCGAATCAGTGAAACAGCTGAAAATTAAAACATCTTCCTCTGAACTGGCGATTGGTCGTCTGAGCGGCGGTAATCAGCAGAAGGCTATTCTGGCGCGTTGTCTGTTGCTTAAGCCAAAAATCCTGATCCTCGATGAGCCCACGCGCGGAATTGACGTCGGGGCGAAGCATGAAATCTACAAACTGATTGGCCAGTTGGCTGCTCAGGGAATGGCTATCATCGTCATTTCCTCTGAGCTACCCGAGGTGTTGGGGCTCAGCGACCGTGTGGTAGTAATGCATCTCGGGCAGGTTAAAGCTTGTCTTGAGAACAACAATTTGAGCCAGGAACAGGTCATGGAAGCCGCATTAAGGAGTGAATCATATGTCTAAATTTACCCAACCAGAAACCACCCCTAACTCCGCCAATGCAGGCAAACCGGTTGCCGCATTTTCTCTGCAAAAGCTAAAAAACATTAACCTTCAGGTCTTCGTTATGCTGGCGGCGATTGCGGTAATTATCGTTTTCTTCAGCCTGACGACCGAGGGTGCGTACATCAGCGCACGTAATATTTCTAACCTGCTGCGCCAGACGGCGATCACCGGCATTCTGGCCGTCGGCATGGTGTTCGTGATCATTTCAGCGGAAATCGATTTGTCCGTGGGCTCCATGATGGGGTTACTGGGCGGCGTAGCGGCAATTTTTGATGTCTGGCTTGGCTGGCCGCTGCCGCTGACTATCGCGGTAACGCTGATACTGGGATTATTGCTCGGCGCGTGGAACGGCTGGTGGGTAGCGTATCGCAAAGTACCGTCATTTATCGTGACGCTGGCAGGGATGCTGGCTTTTCGCGGGATCCTCATCGGCATCACCAGCGGCACTACGGTGTCACCGACATCTCCTGCGATGTCGTTAATTGGCCAGAGCTATCTGCCTGATTCTTTCGGATTTGGTATTGGTGCGGTGGCGCTGGCGGCATTTATCGGCTGGCAATGGCGCAGACGCAAACAGCGCAGCGCGCTCGGGCTGCCAGTTGCCGCCGCGAAAACGGACGTAACCCGTCAGGCGCTGACCGCTATTGTGGCGCTGGGCGCGATTTATCTGCTCAACGATTACCGGGGCGTCCCGACGCCGGTGTTGATTCTGGTTGCGCTGATGTTGGGCGGGATGTTTATGGCGTCCCGCACGTCGTTTGGTCGTCGTATTTACGCGATTGGCGGCAACATTGAAGCGGCGCGCCTGTCGGGTGTAAACGTCGAACGCAGTAAGCTGGCGGTGTTTGCCATTAACGGACTGATGGTGGCGATTGCCGGTCTTATTCTCAGTTCACGTCTGGGGGCCGGTTCTCCTTCAGCCGGTAACATTGCCGAGCTGGATGCGATTGCCGCATGTGTCATTGGTGGCACCAGTCTGGCAGGCGGTGTCGGCAGTGTGGCTGGTGCGGTGATGGGGGCATTTATCATGGCCTCGCTCGACAACGGCATGAGTATGCTGGATGTACCGACTTTTTGGCAGTACATCGTGAAAGGCGCAATTCTGCTACTGGCGGTGTGGATGGATTCTGCCACCAAGCGCCGGGCATAAAAGCAGCAGGAACAGCGGAATTTTCAAGCGTGGGATCTGGAAAACTTGTGGCACCTCACATAATCACAACGCCAGACCTTAAGAATCTCCGCTGTCATGTTATTGAGCATCACACTTAGCCTTGTTCCCCCCGTGCGGTGGGGCAAGGCTTTTGTCAATGTGATCATCGGTGAGAAACAGGTATGTTTGAAAAACGCTACAGGATTACGCTGCTCTTTAACGCCAATAAAGTCTACGACCGGCAGGTGGTGGAAGGTGTGGGCGAATATTTGCAGGCCTCACAAAGCGACTGGGATATCTTCATTGAAGAGGATTTTCGTTGTCGCATTGATAACATCAAAGACTGGCTGGGCGACGGCGTTATTGCCGATTTTGACGATCGCGAAATTGAAAGGCTGCTCGAAGACCTCAAGGTGCCGATTGTCGGCGTGGGCGGGTCATATCATCGTGAAGAAGACTATCCGCCCGTGCATTACATCGCCACTGATAACGTTGCGCTGGTAGAAGCGGCGTTTATGCACTTGAAAGAAAAGGGCATTAATCGTTTCGCCTTTTATGGTTTACCCGATACCGGCGGCAAGCGCTGGGCGCAGGAGCGTGAACACGCGTTCAGAACGCTGGTGGCTTCTGAGCAGTATCAGGGCGTGGTGTATCAGGGGATGGAAACGGCGCCGGAAAACTGGCAGCACGCGCAAAACCGGCTGGCCGACTGGGTGCAAACTCTGCCGCAGCAAACCGGGATTATTGCGGTGACCGACGCCCGCGCCCGTCACTTATTGCAGGTCTGCGAGCATCTCAATATTCCGGTGCCGGAAAAGCTCAGCGTGATCGGCATTGATAACGAAGAACTGACGCGTTACCTCTCACGCGTGGCGTTATCTTCTGTGGTGCAGGGGACGCGTCAGATGGGCTGCCGGGCAGCGAAACTACTGCATCAGTTGCTCGATCAGCGCGATTTGCCATTGCAGCGTATTTTAGTGCCGCCGGTGAAAGTGGTGGAGCGCCGTTCTACCGATTTCCGCTCATTGCGGGATCCGGCGGTCATTCAGGCGATGCATTATATCCGCTACCACGCTTGTAAAGGTATCAAGGTGGAACAGGTGCTGGATGCCATTGGCATGTCGCGCTCTAATCTCGAGAAGCGTTTTAAGGATGAAACCGGGCAAACCATTCACGGTGTGATCCACGAAGAAAAACTCGATCGTGCACGTAATCTGCTGGCGGCGACGTCAATTTCGATCAACGAAATCTCGCAGATGTGCGGCTATCCTTCACTGCAATATTTTTATTCGGTATTCAGAAAAGGTTACGAAATGACGCCGAAGGAATATCGCAGCCTTCATGGCGAAGGAGTGTATCAGGACAGTTAAGGGCTACTGTAACGAAGAAAATGCCCTGCTCAACGTTGAGCAGGGCAACCGGTTAAGGTTCTACGACTTGCTGATAACCAATCAGCATCAGCGTTGGTGTTTTCCCGCTTTCTTTCGAATTCACGGTAATGGTGCGACCGTTTCGTTCCCCGCCGATATAATAGGCGACTTCGGTCTTCCCTGCGGCTAACGCGGCACGAACGGCTTTATCTACATCGACATAACGGAACTGCTGGACATTATCCATATATATACTGCCATCAGCGGTGTAGTTAAATGCCGGTTTATTATTCCAGGTGACGGTATTTTCATCCCATGAATTTGGATCGGTTGGATAGAAGAAAATAGAAACCGCCGCGTTGTCTGTAGTATTACCATCGTAGACACGAATTTTATATTTAAAGCTTACGCCAGGATAATCGTCAATATTTGTTGGCAATGCTGGGATCTTAAATTTCATTAAGGCCAGCATTTGTTTATTTTGATCACGCCCCGGAGAATTCCAGTTATCCTGAACCAGTAATGTCGGCACGCCACCAAAGTTTTTATCACTGTCAGTCTGGTTGCTGACATAGGTGTCGGCTTCGGCATCTGAATAGCTGTATGGGATATTTGTGCCACAGTCCATTGAGTAATTCATGCAGCGGTCAGCCATGAATTTCGTGGCATCGTCAGTCCATGCATTCATGAAATCACCGTGTGCGGTATAAATACTTCCCCACAGCGTGGTCAGATTGCCGTCGATCATTTTAGGATCAAGCGAAAGCTTAATTTTACTGACATCCAGAGACGTGATTTGTGGCAGCACGTAGGCGATGTTCATATTCAGTTTTGCCAGTTTGACCGGATGATCTGCCGGACACTGACCGTTGCTATCGCTATAGACCGCGTTATTGGTGCCTTTGGCCTTCAGATTTACGCCATCCCAGCAGTCAGGGAACATCACGCCGATATTTAATTGCACGGCGTCACCCGCAGAGCGCAGGCCGCAAATTTGATCGGCAGTATTGGTATATCCATTGCCGTTAGCACACAGGAAACTGACATGTGGGTTAGGCTTGGTACCTTTGTGATCTCCCGCCAGGAGTTGCAAACCGTGCGGATACGCGGTGATCGGATACTGCAAGACGTTGTTGGCCTGATAGTAGTTCTTGATGTATGACGGGTGCACGATGGTGCCATCGGGCAATTTCATGGTGGGTACCCAATAGCCTGTACTGTCTGCTGCGTTATTACAGGTCGTTCCTGAATTGAGCAGCAGACTTTCCGCTGTGGAGTACGCATCTGTTGAACGGTTGCCGACAAAATCATGGGACATTGCCATGCCAGGCATTCCCGGCATTAAAATGGCATCGTCTGGTTTCATGTGGCTGAAACTACAGTCAACGTTAATTTGCGCATCGGCAGCCAGTGCTGCATGAGGCGACAGCGCGAGGGAGCCAGTTAACAGGGCTAACGAACACAAGGTATATTTCATGCTGAATATCCTTCCGATAATCTTATAGGAAACGTCGCGAATGTATGTGTGAAGTAAACGCCAATCACCACTCAATATTAATTTTCTGTCCCAACAATGAAACATTTCATCGTCCTGTGGTAGAGGGCAGGGCGTCAAAATGGATTTCAGGTTGGGTGAGGTCATTTAATATTTCTCATGGGCAATAATTATTATTTGATAAACATCCTGAGAGATACTCAAATTCATCTCAATTAATGATTGTGAGTTATTTTATGGTGATAACAGGCGGGAAAGCCGTACTGAAGCGCAGGCAAAAAAAAGCCCCGATGCTTAATAAACACCGGGGCGGGGTACGACTATTGATAAAAAACTACATTTTATAACGTGATGATGAACGGTTTATGACCATATTCCGGTGTGATCACCATCCCTTGCTCACTTGCCGATGCAGTAGCCATATCGCAATGCGCCACATTGTGAATGTTACGCAGGCACAGCGTCCAGTCAGTTGCTTTACCTTCGCTGGTCAGCGTCAGCATGTTACCGCTGCGATGAACGTTCAGGGTAAAGACCACATTGCCTTGCAGATCGGTAATCTGACTTTCGGCAATCGCACCGTCTTCCAGCTCGAACAGATGGAATTGCGGACGCTCACTGTAGTCGTAATCCGGCTTCTGATCGTTACTGCCCAGCGCCAGCAGCGTATTCGGGCGAACATACAGTGGCAGGCTGTCGAAGCCATGCTGCTGACGGTGCCAGCGCGAACCTTCTGCGACATCATTGTTCAGCAGATGCGTCCAGCGGCCCTGCGGCAGATAGAAATCAACATCTCCTTCTTCACTGAATACCGGCGCAACCAGTACATCGTCACCGAGCATGTACTGGCGGTCCAGATAATCACATGCCGGATCTTCAGGGAACTCCAGCATCATGGCGCGCATTACCGGTGTGCCCTGGCTGGCGGCCTGCGCGGATGCAGGATAAAGGTACGGCATCAGGCGGCATTTAAGCTGTGTGAACTGACGTACCACGTCGCAGGCTTCGTCGTCGTAGACCCATGGCACACGATAGGATTTGCTGCCGTGCAGGCGGCTGTGGCTTGAGAGCAGCCCGAAAGCGCACCAGCGTTTGTAAATGTGCGCTGGTGCGGTGTTTTCGAAACCTCCGATGTCGTGGCTCCAGAAGCCAAAGCCAGACAGGCCGATAGACAAACCACCGCGCAGGCTTTCCGCCATGGATTCGTAGGTGGCGTAGCAGTCGCCGCCCCAGTGTACCGGGAATTGCTGAGCGCCTACTGAGGCGGAACGTGCAAACAGAACGGCTTCGGATGCGCCGAGTTTATCCTGCAACGTTTCATACACCAGTTTGTTATACACAAACGCATAATGGTTGTGCATTTTCTGCGGATCACAGCCGTCGTGCCAGACTACGTCAGTCGGAATACGCTCGCCGAAGTCGGTTTTAAAGCAATCGACCCCCATATCTACCAGACGTTTCAGATGCCCGGCATACCACGCGCTGGCCTCAGGGTTGGTGAAATCGACAATGCCCATACCTGCCTGCCATTTGTCCCACTGCCAGACGCGGCCATCAGGACGTTTCAGCAGATAGCCTTTCTCTTTGCCTTCGTGGAACAGCGGTGATTTCTGGCCAATGTAAGGGTTAATCCATACGCAGATTTTCAGGCCACGCGCTTTCAGACGTTGCAACATGCCTTTTGGATCCGGGAAGGTGGCCGGATCCCATTCGAAATCACACCACTGGAAGGCTTTCATCCAGAAGCAGTCGAAGTGGAAAACGTGCAGCGGCAACTGACGCTCGGCCATGCCGTCAATGAAGCTGTTAACCGTCGCTTCGTCGTAGTTAGTGGTGAACGAGGTGGTGAGCCACAGACCGAATGACCAGGCGGGCGGTAGCGCAGGACGGCCGGTCAGGCGGGTATAACGGTCGAGGACTTTTTTCGGCGTCGGGCCATCAATGACGAAATACTCGAGGTATTCGCCTTCGACGCTGAACTGAACTTTAGAGACTTTTTCAGAGCCGACCTCAAAAGACACACATTCCGGATGATTCACCAGCACGCCGTAGCCACGGTTAGTCAGGTAGAACGGAATATTTTTGTAAGATTGTTCGGTGCTGGTGCCGCCATCGCGGTTCCAGGTTTCGACGGTCTGGCCATTTTTGACCAGCGCAGTGAAACGTTCGCCGAGGCCATATACGGTTTCGCCGACGCCCAGATCCAGCCGCTCCATCATGTAGGTTTTCTGGCTGTTGCCGTCCTGCACGTAACCGTTAGATTTCGCTACGCTGCCAGTAATACGGCGGCCATTGCGCAGGAAATCCAGCGTCCAGTTGTTGCCTTTGGTGACGCGCACCGACAAATCGCCGCTGTGTAATGTTGCAAAGTCATCGTTGTCTTCAAAGTGCAGTTCATGCGTATCAGACTGGATCAACGGATAGTGCGGACCTTTGTCCATTTCACCGTCAAAGTGCGTAATGCGCACGCCGATTACGCCGGTCTGCGGCGAGAAGAAACGCAGTGTAAACAGCGGGGAATCCAGCTGACTGGCGCGTTCCGAGGCATCTTTCGGCGCGGCATAAATCACCATCTCGTTCCCAGATCTCTGCACTTCAAACACCTGTAACGGGTGAGTGAGTGTCAGACCTTCCTGGATCAACCAGTTACCATCACTAATTTTCAAGGTGTAACCCTCCTTTTAAACGTCATCCTGATGAAATTTATTTCATAAAATCTTGTTGATTGCGGCGGATGCCCTGCGCGACTTCGTCAATAATGCGGCGCAGCAGCGGGGTGCGCAGAATGTAATAGCGTTTACAGATGATGGCGCTCAGCAGGTAGCAGACCGCCGGAACCAGCGTGAACAGCGCGACAATGCTGGTCATGGTGGCAGCGTTTTGTGTGGCCGCACCGGACTGATAGCCGGAACCGGCCAGCATCCAGCCGATCATTGCGCCAGCCAGAGCCAGACCCAGTTTCAGCACGAACAGGGTGCCCGCGAAGCTGATGCCGGTCAGGCGTTTACCATCATTCCATTCGCCGTAATCGACGGTGTCGGACATCATCACCCATTGAATAGGGGTGACGAGCTGATGCAGGACCCCGATAACAAAGATAAAGATGAACATCAGCACGCTGCCATTCACCGGCAGGAAGAACATGCACAGGCTGAGGGCGGCCAGAATGGCATTGGTCCACCAGAAGACGCTGACTTTGCATTTCCAGTCGGTCAGCGGTTTTGCCAGCGCGCTGCCGAGCAAGTTGCCGACGGAGTAAACACCAAGGAACCAGGCGAACAGCACCGGATTGCCCAGAATATAGGTGACGTAATACATCATTGCGCCGCCGCGAACGGCGACAGCCATGATATTGAGAATGGTCAGCAGGCCGACGATGCGCCACTGGTCGTTATGCCAGATATCACGCAAGTCTTCGCGCATCGTACCGGTCGGTTTGCATGGATCGATACGTTCTTTGGTGGTGGCAAAGCAAATCGCCGACATCACCGCCGCGACAATCGCCAACACGGCGATCCCGCCCTGATAGCCAAGCGCCTGATTACCTTTACCAATCAAGTTGACCAGCGGCATCATCAGCACAGTACTCAGCATGCCGCCCGCAGTGGCCAGCACGAAGCGGTAGGATTGCAGGGAGATCCGCTGTTCCGGGTTGTTAGTGATCACCCCGCCGAGGGCGCAGTACGGGATGTTAACCACGGTATACATCAGGGTCAGCAGCGTATAGGTGATGGCGGCGTAAATCATTTTGCCGGTCATGCTCAGTTCGGGCGTGGTGTAGGTGAATACGCAGACAATGCCGAATGGAATGGCGCCAAACAACACGTAAGGACGGAATTTACCCCAGCGGGTCCGGGTCCGGTCAGCGAGTAATCCCATGCACGGGTCAGAGATAGCGTCCAGCGCGCGCGCCAGCAGGAACATAGTGCCAACGTAGCCGGCCGGGATGCCGAAAATATCGGTGTAGAAAAACATCATGTACAACATGACATTATCAAAAATGATATGACTGGCGGCGTCGCCTAATCCGTAACCAATCTTTTCCTTGACTGAAAGGATTTCTGTACTCATTGCTTCATTGTCCATATGAAAAGGGAGAGTACTTTTTTAACGGTTGGCGGGGACAAGGGCTATTGAGATTTTTCCTTCTGAATTTATGTTTCTTTATTTCTGTGATCGCAGGGGGCAAAAGGCGGAAAGTTGAGCGGGGAAAGTGGTGAAAAAACCTCCCGTCTCCGGGAGGCTCAGGAAATTATTTTTTGTACTTCGCTTCCAGTGTGGCAAACCAAGGGGCGGTAAAATCTTCAGATTTGCCCCAGCCTGGAATAATTTTGCTCAATCCGGTCACGTTGACGCTGTCAGGCTGGCTGAGTAACAGAGACTGTGAAATGGTCTGCGCCGGGAACTCGTAGGTGGCAGGCGTTTTCTCACCGGCAATTTTCAGCGCCACGAGGCGCAGGTTGACTGCACCGATCAACTGGGTATCCACTGCCGCAGTCATCTGCCACGGGCTGCCTTTTTCACGCATCAGTTGCAGATCCTGATTCGATACGTCGATGCTGTAGAGTTTGATTTCAGTACGGCCATTCTCTTTGAGCGCTTTATACGCTCCCTGACTGAAGGCATCCCATGCGCCCCAGATCGCGTCGATCTGACCCTTTGGGTATTTCGCTAAGATAGCCCCCACTTTGTTGGCCGTATCGCCCTGCACGTCAGAAGATACCGCGCCGATAGATTCCAGCTGATGAATGCCCGGATTCTCTTTGAGGATGGCTTCGTACGTTTTCTGACGGCGCTCCATCGGTGGGAAACCGGCTACCCACAGCTTGACGATATTGGCTTTACCGTTGAAATCTTTGACTAACTGCCCGACCGAGGCTTTCGCCAGCGATGCGTCGTCCTGACGTGTCACCGTCACGCCCGGAATATTTTCCGGCACTTCAGTATCAAATGCGGAAACCGCGATACCCGCTGCGGCGATGCGTTTAACCAGCGCTTCAGAGTACGGGCCGCGACCCTGCGACAGAATGATGCCGTCGTATTTCTGGCTGATGGCCTGATTGACGAAATCCTGGAATTTCGCATCGTCGCCATTACTCAGAAACGTATCGACCTTAAAGCCAAGCGCGCGACCCTGTTTGATCGCACCAGCGAGAAACTGGGTCGTGTTATCGTCCGAGCCAAGGTTACGCACAATGGCGATGCGCACCGGACCGTTATGTTGAGCAATCGCTGCCGGAACAGGCGCTGGCGTGGTATCAGCGGCAAACGCCGGAAGGGCGGAGAACAGGCTGAGTGCCAGCAGGGATGCGGATATTTTTTTCATTATTTAACAACTCCGTCGGTGCGATGTTTGCTTGATGCAGGGAAAACATCTGGTGTCATTTCGGTATGCAATAAGGCATTCCAGAGTGAGGATGTACAGAAGTCTGTCTGTCCAGACGGCTATTCTGTCGAAGCAGTCTACCGGTATGTTAAGAAGGAGGGAATGCCTTGTAGATATTATATTTCTGCCCGGCGTTATTCCTGTTAGTTATAGATGGGCTTAGCTTTTGAGTTCATGACGAGCACAATGCCAGAATTCCTATTTCCTTATAGGGATAGTGGTTTAACTTACCTTTAACGCTTTTATTGGAATGAATTGATGGTAGTCCACCAAAAGCTAATGACACTAAGCAATCATTATGTATGAGATGTTTGGATTTTCGGATTTTGGTGTCTATTAGGCGTGATGTTTGCAAAGGGTCAGGTTTAGTTAGTTAACTAAAGTGAATTGAAAAAAAATACATCTTCTGCGATCATGTCGACTTTCGGAAAGTGTTAGTGCAATAATATTTACTTTTAATCATCCTCAGAGAGTGTAAAGGAATGGCCAAAATAGCCGAATTGTTTTGTAATAAAAAAAATGGGAAAGTATTTGAACAATTGAGTTACTACTCATTAATAATTGATTTTGTTTCATTGTTGATTCTCATTTTTATATACATAAAAACGTTACAAGTGCCTCAGGAGATTTATCTTTTTGGTGATAATGAAAAACGATTAGGTTTGTTTTTATGGACAATGACACCTGTGTTTTCAATTTATTTATTTCTCAGGATTCTCCGCATTCCGTTTTTGCCTGCGCTTATTTTAACTGCAATGTTATTTATTTCATTGAGCTCTGTTAACAACACCAAAATGGCTATTACAGGAGAGCCTTTGTCTTGGACAGATTTAACAGCTACTGATAATATTTTGCTGGCAATAAAATATGCTAATAAGTCACTCCTGTTTTTTTTATTTTTTTGTTATTATATTGGTTTCTTTTATTACATTCAAAATAAGCAGTCAGATAAAAACAAGGTTTCTTAATTATTCAATAGTAGTCTGTGGTTTTTTTATCTCCAGTGTCTTTGCACTGACGCCCTATATACTATCAATTGAGAATAATAACTATTTTTTAAAAGAAATTAATCAAGCTGCAAGAAATGTAGGGATTGTTTATAACTCATGGGATCTTCCTCAAAATTTTAGAGAACATGGGTTACCTATTCACTTGATACAAACAAGCGTAAGAAAAACTGTTAATAAAGCAACGAGCGATGAGGGGGATTTTTATCATAAAGAAGAAATTACAAATAAAAATTCAGTTTTGAATACTCAGATTCCGCATCAAAATATAATTTATATTTTATGTGAGTCGTGTTGGTATGATAGTAATCATTTTAAAGATTCAGCTTCACCTTTACTTACACAAGGGTTTAGAGAGTTGAGAGCCATTTCTCCTGTTTATGGTGGGGGAACAGCAAACTCTGAATTTGAGATGCTCACTGGTTTACCTAGTGCAGGTAAAACTCTTTCAGGTATTATTTATATGGAGTACTCAGAATTAATAAATCCTCATTCGCATACATTAGCCAGTGCGTTAAGGTCTAAAGGATACGAAACATTTGCTGCCCACAATAATGATAAAACATTTTGGCGTAGAAATGTCATTAACAAGAAATTTGGTTTTGATAAATTTTTAGGCATTGATAGTATGGGTACTGCACCAGATGATATTTTGAAAAATAAAAAACCATGGCAATGGCAACCAGATGATATTCTTCTATATGATACGGCTCTAAAGGAATTACAAAATAACGCTAACAAGAACGTCTTCATGCATTTAGTTTCAATGTCGACCCATGGTCCCTATGGTTACGACAATGACTTCGGTGAGGGGCGTTATCATTACGAGTTAACTCAAGCTATGCAAAGAATTAGTGAATTTGTCAAGAAAGTTGAAAAAATATCCCCTGATACAGTTTTCGTGATATATGGCGATCATAAACCAGGTCTTAATAGATTTTTTTTCGAGAATGGCATTCTGCCCGTTGTTATATTTGATAAGACAGGAAAGAAAGATGAAGATTTTTCATTTGTTCGTAATGTCAGCCCTGTTCAGTATGGTGATGTTCCAGTTTTAATAAAATCACCAAACAAAGAAGCTGTTGATAATGTAATCAATGAAGCTTCTGGGCAACCATTTTTCTGTTTGACAGGCATAATAGATAAAAACTTAATCCATTCGGGTTTAGTTACATTTAGTTATGTTTTTAGAAACAGTTGTGACAAGAACCTTAATCTTAGTTATTCAGAGATGACAGATAAAGTGCCTGGTTGGCTTTATTCTCTTTCCATTTTCGAATAATGAGAGTGAGCCTGTTTAATACCAGGCTCATAATTATCAGCACGTATTAACGATTTGTTTAGGACTAATTAGCCTAGGTAGTTCAATAAAGTTATAAAATTGTAGCCAATTTTATAACACGCCTTAACTCAGCGGGATCATCACCCGTTTCTGGAACGCCGGACGCTGCGTCAGTTGCTGATACCAGCGCTCAATATTCGGGTGCGACTGGCGTTTGATGTCCAGTGAAAACCAGGAATAGGCATAAATTCCCAGTGGAATATCGCCGAGCCCGAACTCTTCTCCGGAAAGCCATTTCTGCTTCGCCAGCACGGCATCAACAATTGCCCAATACTTCTCGAACGTTTCCATTCCGCTGGCCACCAGGGCCATATCGCGCTCGGGTTCGGGAATGCGCACCAGCGTCTGATAGACCTGACGATACGGCGTGACCAGCGAATTACTTGCCCAGTCCAGCCATTTATCGGCACTGGCACGCTGCTGCGCGCTGGCTGGCCAGAACTGCTCCTCGCCCGAACGTTCGGCGAGATAACGCAAAATAGCGTTCGATTCCCACAGGACGAAATCATCTTCCTGCAGGCAGGGCACCAGGCCGTTCGGATTCAGGGAAAGATAAATCGGGTCTTTGTTTTTTCCATACGCGCCGCCCGCGTTGATGACTTCATACACCAGACTCAGTTCATCGAGCATCCACAGCACTTTTTTGACGTTAGTCGAGTTTTCACGGCCCCACACGGTGATCATTCAGAACCCCTTGTTTCAATAGAGAAAGACTGATTGTTGTGATGATGACTGCTTAAGACTATAAGCCACGGAGCACAATTAAGCGAAGCGAAAAAAGAAACGCTCAGCGACGACGGCATTGCCGTCGCTGAGCGTGGTGTCGTGCGGATTAACGCTGAAGTTTCTGCGCTTTAAACAATGACCAGACGCTGAGCAGCGCGACGACCATCAGGTAATAGCCTGGTGCCAGGCTGCTGCCGGTAGCGGAAATCAGCAGCGTACAGATGAACGGTGCGAACCCCCCGAATACCGTGACCGCCACGTTATAGCTGATGGCCATGCCGCTGGCGCGGGTGGTTATCGGGAACAGATCCGCCATCATCGACGGCACGGCGGAGAAATAAACTGATTTCAGCAATGCCAGCCAGCTGATAAGCAGCAGCAATGATACCGCCGAGGTGTATTCAAGCATCAGCCAGAATGCCGGATAAATGGTGACCAGCATCAGCACCAGCGAGCCCCACATCAGCGGCAGACGACCCACTTTTTCCGCCCATAATCCCATCAGCGGCGTGACCACCGTCAGGATAATCCCGGCGGAAAGCGTGGCGGTAAAGCCTGCCGAAGCCGGAAGATGCAGCGTTTTAGTGGCATACGTCGGCACATAGTTCAGCATGTAGTTGATGGCGGTCGACACGACCATCAGGCCGATGGCGATAAAGAACAGGCCTTTCTGCGCGCGCACGATTTCTTTCAGCGGCGACGCGGTTTTTTCAGCGGTGCGGAAGCTTTCAGACTCTTTAATATGGCGGCGGATATATAACCCCACCGGGCCAATCAGCAGGCCAAAGATAAACGGAATGCGCCATCCCCAGTCCTGAAGTTGTGTTTCCGTCAGCAGAGCCGATAACCCAAGACCAAACGCCGAAGCCAGCAACGTGCTCGCGCCCTGCGTGGCGAACTGCCAGCTGGCGATAAAGGCTTTGCGCTCCGGGAAATGTTCCACCAGAAATGCCGTGGAGCTGCCGAATTCGCCGCCTGCGGAGAAGCCCTGAATCAGACGCGCAGCGAGGATCAGCAGCGGTGCGGCCATACCGATGGTGCCATAAGACGGCGTGACCACGATGATCAGGCCGCCGAGCATCATCAGGCTGATGGACATCAGCAGCGAGGCTTTACGCCCGTGTTTATCGGCATAGGCTCCCAGGACAATGGCACCCAGCGGACGGATCAGGAAGGAAACGCCGAAGCTGCCGAAGGTGAGTAACAGCGAAACGGTCGGATCAGACGTCGGGAAATAGGCGTGGGCGATATAGCTGGCGAAGAAGCCGTAGATTGCGATATCGAACCACTCCAGCGCGTTGCCGATACAGGTGGCGAACAGCGTTTTCATCAGGTTAGGCTTTTCAGCCATGCTGTTGACCGGTGTTGAAGATGCAGTTATCTGGCTCATTGAACCACTCCGGCTTGCGCGCTTTGATGTGCGTGATGTTGACCGAGCAGGTCAGAACCCTGCTCGCCGAGATCCCATAACAGATGGGTCATGACAGCCAGCCCTTCGCGGGCTACCGAAATCAGCATATGTTCATTGACGCCGTGCTGGCCGCAGGCCGGATAAGAATGCGGCACCCACAGCGTCGGCAGGCCGAGAATGTCGGCGAACACGTCGTTTGGCAGTGAGCCACCGAGGTTCGGCAGCAGCGCCGGTTTTTTGCCGGTGGTTTCCTGCATGATGCCCAGCGCCCAGTCGACCAGCGGATCGGTCGGATCAAATCGGGTTGCCGCAGAACCGCGCATAAATTCTACGTCTACCTGCGGGAAGCCACGGGCATCAAGATGCGCGCGCACATGTTCCGCCAGATTTTGCCAGTCGGTGCCCACCACAAAACGCAACTGACACACCGCCGTAGCATGGCCAGGAATGGCATTCATCGGGCGCTGCGGATTGCCGGTCAGGAATGACAGGACTTCCAGCTGATTCCACGCGTAGAGACGCTCGGTCGGCGTCAGACCGGCTTCGCCCCAGTTTTCGTCGATCTGGGGATCGTTTTCGCCACCGCCGACCTCGACGTCGCTGAGGATTTCACGAATCGCCTCGCTGACCGCCGGCGGTTTAAGCGCCGCGACCTGCAACTGACCGTGCTGATTCACCAGACAGGCCAGCGCATTTGCCAGCTGGGTGCCGGGATTGGTGAGCAGGCCACCCCAGTTTCCTGAGTGATAGGCGTTGTCACGTGCGTTGACGGTCAGGCGAAAATTCACCGCGCCGCGTGAGCCGAGGAACAGCGTCGGGCGGGCGGCACTCAGACGCGGGCCGTCGGAGGCGAGGAAAATATCCGCGCTCAGTTCTTCTTTATAAGTGCGGCACAAATCGGCCAGACCGGGAGAGCTTATCTCTTCGCCCATTTCGAACAGCAGTTTGCAGTTAAAGCCAAGACGCCCGTTGCGGGCTTTAAAGATTTGCGCCAGCGCCGCGAGGTTGATGCTGTGCTGGCCTTTGTTGTCCGCGCTGCCGCGTCCGTACCAGCGGTCGCCTTCTTCTTTCAGCGTCCAGGGTGAGAGATCGCTGCGCCAGTTTTCATCGTCACCGAACACCACGTCACCGTGGCCGTAACTGAGCACCGTCGGCAGCGCGCTGTCTTCCATGCGTGTCGCAATCAGGAAGGGACGGTTCGCCGCGTGAGGATTGTCGACGCTGAGCAGACTAAAGCCCATCGCCGATAACGCTGGTTTAATCTCTTCATCGAGGTAACGCGCCAGTTCGGCGTCGCGTGAATTACTCTGGCTTTCGGTCGCAATAGCGACCCGGCGCGCCAGAATTCGCTGATATTCACCCTGATCGAACCAGGCCAATGCCTGTTCAACGATATTATCCGCTGTCATGAGGAACCTGCTTATGTTGTGTTTGTAATCTTATTGTTGGTTTTTTTAGCAGTTTCACTCTAAGCGCTGCGTAAGCGTTGCCACAATAATAATAATTGCAACTTATCGTTGCTTTTATTGTAATGCTCTTATGCACACTTATGAGGCATGTCCCCCATGCAAAGTACCGAAATACGTTATTTCCTTGCGGTGGCGAATTCAGGTTCGCTGAGTACGGCCAGTAAGCAACTTTTTGTCGCGGTTTCAGCCATCAGTCGTCAGATCCAGCGGCTGGAAGAACGTATAGGCGCGCCGTTGTTTGAACGCCATGCGCGCGGCATGGTGCTCAACGATGCCGGGCAGATTCTGGAAAACCACGTGCGAAAAAGCATGATGGAAATGGAACATGCCATTGCCGAGATTCAGGGGCTGAATGCCGTGCGGCGCACGGTGATCCGTATGGCCTGCACCGACGGACTGGCATTTGATCTGCTGCCGCAGTTGTTCTCGCGTTTCCGGCTGATCAATCCCGGCGTGATGTTTTACCTCAACGTCGGCACGGCGGTGGAAGTGTCTGAGATGATCCACAGCGGCGAAGTGGAACTGGCGTTGCAGTTCAGTCTGGTCGCCGAACGCGGTGTGGACGTCATGGCGTCCTTTCCCGCGCCTGTGCGCATGGTGATGCGACAGGATCATCCGCTGGCCGACGGGGATTTGCAGCTCACCGATCTGCATCCTTATCCGCTGGCAATGAATGAGCAGGGTAGCACCATCCGCCAGCTGTTCGATTTATCCTGCCGGATGAGCGGCATTTTCCTGGAGCCCGCCGTCAGCTGTAACCGGTTCTCGACGCTGTATGATTTTATGGTGCAAACGCCGGGGGCGATTGTGGCGTGCAGCCATTTCTCAATCCTGTACAAAGCCCGGCGCGACAACCTGCGGGTGAAATCGGTCAACATCGAACAGCTCAGCCAGCGAACGTTGCAGTTGCAGACGCCGGCGGGTAAAAGGCGTTCGGTGGCGCTGAGTGAATTTATCGATTTTATCCGCGATGAGGTCAGTCGCGAGAGTGAGGCCTTTATTCGTGATTTTGCGGTCTGATGTGTGACGTTTCGCGCAAAACGTTGATGTCCGGTTGGAAGTAAGGTGCTTATTGTTATAGAGATTTTGTATGCATTCTGGGGTGATATGGGAGGTCATCAATATGATTGATGAAGGCGTCAGCGCGGTTTTTTTCATCAGCACGTTTCGCGCAAGCATCAGAAAATTCACCTATTCTTAAGATCTTTACACTATTAAGGTTTATTCCCGGCCCGGAAAGCAGTAGTTTTTACACCTGCAGACTTACACAATCTGATTGAAAGATAAGATAAATTTCAGTAACCCGGACAAAAGCGCTGATACCTATGACTATTTCTTCCCAATTCAAACGGACTTTTATATACGCGCTGGGCGGCGGAGTAATGTTGCTGTCCCTTCCTGCCGCTCAGGCCGACAACGCCCCGGTGGCACCTCAGGTGAATGCAAAATCCTGGGTGCTGATGGATTACAACAGCGGAAAAATCATCGCTGAATCTAACCCAGATACGCGTCTCGATCCGGCCAGCCTGAGTAAAATCATGGTCAGCTACGTGGTAGGTCAGGCTATCAAATCCGGCAAAATAAAATCCGACGATCTGGTTTCCGTAGGCAACGATGCCTGGGCGACCGGCAATCCGGTGCTGCGCGGCTCTTCCCTGATGTTCCTCAAACCTGGCGACCGCGTGCCGGTTTCAGAACTCAATAAAGGCATTGTTATCCAGTCAGGTAACGATGCAAGCATCGCGCTGGCGGACTTCGTGGCGGGAAGCCAGGATTCGTTCGTCAATCTGATGAACCGTTACGCGGAGCAGCTGAAGCTGCAAAACACCCATTTCAAAACGGTACACGGGCTGGATGCTGACGGTCAGTACACCTCGGCCACCGACATGGCCCTGTTGTCGCAGGCGCTGATCCGCGATACGCCAGAAGAATATGCGCTGCACAAAGAGAAAGAGTTTACTTTCAACCACATCAAGCAGATTAACCGTAACCGTCTGCTGTGGAGCAGCAACCTCAACGTTGACGGCATTAAGACCGGCTACACATCTGGCGCTGGCTACAATTTAGTGTCTTCTGCCAGTGATTCCACCGGTATGCGTCTGATTGCGGTAGTAATGGGCGCGCCTAGTGACCGTATCCGCTTTAACGAAAGTGAGAGCCTGCTGACCTGGGGCTTCCGTTTTTATGAGACGCTGACGCCAATCAAAGCCGGTGATGCATTTACCAGCCAGCGCGTCTGGTTCGGCGATGAGAAAATGGTGCCGCTGGGTGTCGCGGAAAATGCGTCAATCACCATGCCTAAAGGCCAGCTGAAAAACCTGAAAGCCAGCTTTAACCTGACCACGCCGCAGCTCGAAGCACCGCTGGCGAAAAATCAGGTAGTCGGTACGGTTGATTTCAGTCTGGACGGCAAAGTTATTGAACAACGTCCGCTGGTGGCGTTGCAGGAAGTGAAAGAAGGGGGCTTCTTCAGCCGCATCTGGGACTTTGTGATGATGAAAATCAGCGGACTGTTTGGCAGCGTATTCGGCAAATAACTGACGTTGTAGCAAATAAAAAGCGAGGCTCAGATAGCCTCGCTTTTTTATATCCAGAATTTGTAGTTCTTCACTAGCCGCGTACCCAACCTTTGCGGATAGGAAAGGCAAATCCGAAGCGGTAAACCTTACACATCAGCGCGTTAATCTGCTCGCCGAACAGGTTCCACACCAGCTGTGAGAAGAGGCAACCGAGCATCCCGACCAGTAATCCTCCGAGCATATCCAGCGGCCAGTGCACACCGAGATAGACCCGCGACCAGGCAATGCCGAGCGCGGTGACCATCAGCAATGCGCCGGACCACAGACGATGCCAGAACAGGAAGGACAGGGCGAAGGTGAAGATCGCCGTGCCGTGATCGCTCGGGAAAGAATCGTCAGGGGAATGATGCAGGAAGTTGTAGCCGATGCCTTCGACAAACGGGCGTGCATGTGGGAATAGTTCCGACAGGGCCTTGGCGGTGGCCATCGCGAACAACAGTGCTATGGCGGTTTTGCTGACCAGCTCGCGTTGCTGACCTATGTGCTCACGATGGCCCCACAGCCACAGTCCGATAATCAACACGGGGACAATCATTATCAGGTCATCTGCCAAAAATATTGCCAGCTTAATCAGTGCTTCTGGCGAAGCCGGCGTTGCGTTAATCCATAAAAAAAGCAGATGGTTCAACTGCTCCATACACGTACCCTCATCAACAAAAAACAAAAGGCTAAAAGAGCCTTAAAAATGTTCCAGTAACAGACTGACAACACATCTAAAAGTGAGTTCCACGTTAGTTTATGCTGCCGTTAAGGTATAGGGGCGATCGTCTGAAAACGAAGAGTCATTGACGAACTGTATAGTTTCCCGATGTGACTGATTTTATACGGGGGAACTTAACAAAACCTTAAGCAGGCGGGAGGACGAGCCTCCCGGCAAAAATGCCTGACATAAAAGTGAAATAAAACGTGTAGAACGAGGTCATTGAAGAGGGTTTAGCGAGGTTTTTGAACGGACATCAGGAACAGCATCGGGCGTTCGGCTTCTTCGGACAGCGCAGGAACGGCGGCGATCTGTTCAGCGGAAGGCCCCCATTCGGATAGCTCGCGGATAACAAACCCTGCATTGATCAGCAAACTGATATAGGTGCCCAGCGTACGATGCTGTTTGATGACGCCTTCGGCAAACCAGTTTGTCACGCGTTTCCCTTCGCGCTGATAGCCATCGACCGGCCAGCTTTTATGGCCTTGCTCATCAATATGCCAACCGGGATTTGACGCAGCGGTATAGATCGGGTGTTCAGCCGAGAAAACAAAAGATCCGCCGGGCGTTAACGCACGGTATACCTGTGCCAGCAGGGCAGGCAATGCTTCGATATAGTGCAGCGTCAGCGAGCTGTACGCCAGTTCAAACGCATTTTCCGGCAGTGTCAGCGTTTCGAGATCTTGCCGCTCATAGTCAATACCGGCGTCTGATGTCATTGATCGCGCCTTCGCCAGCATTTTCTCCGACACGTCCAGCCCCAGCACCTTAGCTGCACCCATTTCGCGCGCAGCGCGGCAGAACCAGCCGTAACCGCACCCGAGATCGACCACCCGGCCACCTTCTACATTATTGAGCATCGCTTTCAGTGAAGGCCATTCGGCCGCACCGTCAAGCCCGAACTGCGAGCGGCCCAGCTGGGCATAACCCTCAAAAAAAGCCTGATCGTCGTAAATGTTTTGCGTCATAAGAATGACTCCTATAAAAATAATCTTAATTGCCAATTCATTTTGGCCGGAACAGTGTAATTAAAATCAGAAAGGGAGAGCAACAGGGTGGATATTCGGCAGGCATTTATTGACGATTTGATCACGTTACAACAACTGGGCAGGGAGACCTACCGTCACTATTTTGGCAATTTATGGCACAATAGCCATGAACTGGAAGCCTTTCTGGCACATGATTTTGGCGATGAAGAAATGCAGATCAGTTTGCAGGATAGCCGTTACCGCTGGATTATCGCGCTGGAAAACGGCAATGCCATCGGGTTTGCTAAACTTCATTTTGATCAACCTTTGGGACTTGCAGAAGGCCAGGGTGCTAAACTGTGCAAACTCTATTTCACGCCGCAAAGTCGCTCGCGCGGTGCAGGATCACAAGTGTTTGCCGCCGTCGAAGCCGCAGCCAGAGAGCGTCAGCAGCCAGCCTTGTGGCTGGACGTGTTGCAAAGTAATCTGCCCGCCATCGGGTTCTATCTGCGTCAGGGAATGCATCAGGTGATTGAAAGTGCCTACGTGACCGAAACGCAAACCACCAAGCTGTGGATCATGAAAAAGGATATCAATGATTAAATTACGCCTCGGCGGTCTGTTCATCACTCTGGAAGAGGGCGAGGATATTCCTTATGCGCCGGAGTATTGTGAGCATTACACCTACCTTATTCGTCCGGCAGATGGCGTATATGAAATTTTGCGTTATGACGCTTATTCTGGCTGGCACAAACGCCCTGATCAGAATTTTGAAGACGGCCATCAGGCCTTTGTGTTTGCTTATAAGGCGTACGAAAAGGAATGGAATCAGACTGACGGACGTTTAGGCGGTAAAGATCAGCGGCTCGAACGCATTTTGTGATATTACCGGCGTTCGAGAAAGTATAAAAAACCACCGCCATGGTGGTTTTTTATTGTCAGAAAAATATTTGATGGCATTAATAAGCACTATTTCCCCGGATCAATTTATTCATATTGGTAAAATATTACTATTTGAAACGCAATAATAACGTTAAGAGACAATTGAAACTATACAAAACCTTACAATCCTGGGGGTTGCCTGACGGTGAACATACTGAGTTAAGGGAGGTGTGGTGCGTTAAAATAGTCATTTTTTAATAAGATGTACACAGAATGAAATTATAAAAACCAGTGCGAACTATCCAGGTAACGCATTGAAAATAATTAATATTATATTTAAATTTTGGAATTTTCTTATGCGAAATATTGGCGATACGGCCAGGAGATGTTAATGGGATTATTGCCGAACGTTATTTTTCTAAATCATTCTTAAACGAAAACTATTTCAAATATTTTCTGGTTGCAACGGAACTTATCCTCGTTTAATTTGACGTCCATCGGCTCCTGACCTGATGAAGATATAAATCCTCACGGTGACGAAGTTATAATTTGTCGGATGACAAAAAAAGAGTTTATAAATTAATCAAGGATATTGATGATGAAATTACGCGTACTTTCTCTGGTGATCCCGGCACTGATGATGGCAGGCACCGCTGGCGCTGCTGAGATTTATAATAAAGACGGCAACAAACTTGACCTCTACGGTAAAATTGACGGCTTGCACTATTTTTCCAATGATAACGGTTCCGACGGTGACCAGTCATATATGCGTTTCGGTCTGCGTGGCGAAACTCAAATCAGCAATGAACTGACTGGTTACGGCCAGTGGGAATATCAGGCAGCGCTGAACAAAGCTGAAAGCGATGACGCGAATAACTATACCCGTGTGGGCTTCGCAGGTCTGAAATTTGCTGAGTTCGGTTCACTGGATTACGGCCGTAACTACGGCGTGATGTACGACGTCGCCGCATGGACCGACGTGCTGCCTGAGTTCGGCGGTGACACCTACGGCGCAGACAACTTCATGTTCCAGCGTGCGAACGGCGTTCTGACTTACCGTAACCAGAACTTCTTCGGCATGGTCGATGGTCTGGACGTCGCGCTGCAATATCAGGGTAAAAATGGCAGCGCCACTGAAACGAATAACGGCCGCGACGTGCTGGCACAAAACGGCGACGGCTACGGCATGTCCCTGTCTTATGACCTCGGCGAAGGCTTCAGTGCAGCGGCTGCGATGATGGCATCTGACCGCACCAACGAACAGAACGGTCGCAATAATTCAGCGATTCTGGGCAACGGCGACAAAGCCACTGCTTACAGCGGCGGCCTGAAATACGATGCCAATAATATTTATCTGGCAGCGATGTACACCCAGAGCTACAACGCCAACCGATTCGGTTCAGCGGGCAGCAAGGCTTACGGTTATGCAGATAAAGCGCAGAACTTCGAAGCCGTTGCACAGTACCAGTTTGACTTCGGACTGCGTCCATCCGTTGCCTACGTTCAGTCACACGCAAGAAACGTTGAAGGTTATGGTAAACAAAACCTGACCAAGTATGTTGATGTCGGTGCGTCTTACTTCTTCAACAAAAACATGCTGACCTACGTGGATTACAAAATTAACCTGATGGATGACACCCGTCTGACCCGTGATGCCGGTATTGCTACTGACGATATTGTGGCGGTAGGTTTGGTTTATCAGTTCTGATAAACCGTTTATTGCCCACATTTATTCGGGCCTGTTAGTCTGCTGTGTCTAATTCCCTTCCCTTCCCGGCCGGGAAGGGTTTTTTGTTTTACTGCTATACGTTTAATTTTCCTGCGACCTCATGCATCATGGCTTATCCTTTGATAAACCTGAAATTCGCCGAGGCCCGTCATGACCGATCACGCCACACCCAATCTTCCTTCCCGCAATTTTGAAGAAACCCAGCGCTTTTATGGCAGCTTTGGTTTCACTAAAACTTACGTCGACGATAGCTGGCTGATCATGGTTCGCGGCGGCATCACCCTGGAATTTTTCCTGCATCCCGACCTCGATCCGGCGACCAGCTGGTTCAGCTGTTGCCTGCGCGTCGATGACGCCGATGCGATGTTTGCGGATTTCAAGGCCGCCGGAATCGGTGAAGATCCGCATACGCGTCCCTGTGTCCATCTGCCCGAAACGCAGTCATGGGGCATGAAAATGGGCGTAATGATTGATATTGATGGAACGCTGGTGCGGGTGATTGAGAACTGAGGGGTGTTGCAGAGAGTGTGGTGACAAAATTCAGATAATAAAAAACCCGGGAATCTTGAACCTAATAGGGCGGGATTCACGGGCTCTCCAAATTTGGGGACTTCAAAGAAAAGCAGTGGCACTAATTAAGACTGCTGCCCTCTGTAAAAGTTCGTTTCATGTGGCAAAAATATAAAAAAATTATTGATTTTATTTTCCCATATTACACTTCAATGAGTTACGTCATGCTCCCGGCCAGATGATGACGATCAATGTCCCGGCCAGCGTCAGTAATACGTTAGCGATAGCGTAGGTTCCGGCGTAGCCGAGCGCCGGAATGTTGCTTCGCGCGGTATCACTGATGATTTCCATCGCGGGCGCACAGGTTCGTGCTCCCATGATCGCGCCAAACAGCAAGGCCCGGTTCATGCGCAGAACATAAGCACCAAAGATGAAGCAGATGATAACCGGCACCAGGCTGACGATAAGCCCGGAAATCAGCATCTGTCCGCCAATAGCACCCAGCCCGTTGTTAATCCCCGCGCCTGCGCTCAGGCCGACACCCGCCATAAATACCATCAGGCCGAACTCTTTCACCATGTTCAACGCACCTTGCGGGATGTAGCCGAAAGTAGGGTGGTTGGCACGCAGGAAGCCGAGCATGATACCGGCGAACAGCAGACCGGCGGCATTACCAATGCCGAAGCTGAAGTTTTTAAACTGGAAGGTGATGAGGCCAATCATCAGGCCGACGATAAAGAAGGCGCAGAAGGCCAGTAAATCGGTAACCTGACTGTGTACAGAGATAAACCCGATGCGGTCTGCCACACTTTTTACACGACGCGCATCACCGCTGACCTGCAACACATCACCTTTATTGAGCACAATGCTGTCGTCGATCGGCATTTCTATCTGACTGCGGATGACGCGGTTAAGGAAGCAACCCTGATCGGTCAGATTTAGCTGGCTCAGACGTTTACCGACTGCATGATTGTTTTTCACCACGACTTCTTCAGTCACGATACGCATATCGAGCAGGTCGCGGTCGAAGACTTCTTTGCCGTTGCGGAAACTCGGATCCAGACGTGAATGTGCATCCGGATAGCCGACCAGCGAAATCTCATCGCCGACCTGTAACACAGCGTCACCGTCGGGCGTTGCTAAAATCCCGTTACGGCGGATACGTTCGATATAGCATCCGGTCTGGCGGTAGATCCCCAGTTCGCGAAGGTTTTTGCCGTCAGCCCAGGCTACCAGTTCCTGGCCAACGCGGTACGCGCGAATAACCGGCAGATAGACTTTGCGCTTGCTGTCGGTATCCAGACCGCGTTCGCGGGCGATTTGCTGGGCGCTGGTTGGTAAATCCTGATGTTGCAGTTTTGGCAGGTAACGCGCACCGAAGATCAGGCTGACCAGCCCGATGAGATAGGTGAGGGCGTAGCCGAGGCTCAGGTTATCCAGCTCAGGGCCGAGGAGTTTGTTGCCGCCCATGGTATTGCGCAACGTATCTCCTGCGCCCACCAGCACCGGTGTGGAGGTCATGGAACCGGCGAGCATGCCGGCGGTGAGGCCGATGTCCCAGCCGAAGAACCGCCCAAGTCCGAGTGCCAGCAACATGGCGGTGCCGACCATCACCAGCGCCAGCATGAAGTAGTTTTTGCCGTCGCGGAAGAAAATCGAAAAAAAGTTGGGTCCGGCTTCAACGCCGACGCAGAAAATAAACAGCATAAAGCCGAGATTCAACGCTTCGGTGTTAATGCTGAAATGCTGCTGGCCTAAAAGCAGGGAAACTACTAATACGCCGATAGAATTTCCGAGCTGGACAGAGCCCAGACGCACTTTTCCAAGGCACAGACCGAGCGCCAAAACTACAAATAATAACAGGATGTAATTCCCGTTTAACAAACTAGCGACGTTTATATTCACAAGGATAACTTATTGTTTACCAACAAATTCTTGATATGGGAGAATGTAAAGGATAGATTCAGAAAGAGAAAATTCCTAGCCGGCTATTACCGTGGTTGAGTAGTACAGACAACGGGGAAAGCAGGTTTCGGGCGTCATTTTAGTCACAGAATGTCTCTACAGCCAGAGAAAAGCCCGGATAAAATGATGTAAACACTTAATTTGTGTTACGCGGGATTGCGTGGCGCGTCAGGGAAGGGAGCCAGAGGGCTCATTCAGGTAACGGAACGCATCAGAGACATTGAATACAGCCTGTGAAAACTCGCCAACTTTAAGGAGGAAGTAAAATGGCACTTTGGCGCACGGTCAGAGCCCCTGTACTTTGTTGTATATTTTTTATCGTGATTTTTATCTCATTAAAAAATAGTTGGATCGTAGTCAGAACCAACGCACCCGGACCGGAATACGGTCTGCTGCTCTTCCTGTTGCCTGGCATTGTGACGGGATTGATTGCCAGGGAGTCGCCGATATTTTCCTCTTTCATCGGCGGACTGACATCGATACCTGTTTGCTTTTTATTACGCTGGGCATTTTTCCCCCGCGTCCACCCGCCGGTGCAGGAAATCGCCTACGCCACCAGTGCGATATTCTGGTGTGTGCTCGGCGCGATGCTGGTCCAGTTGCTGATTACGGTGTACCGGCAGTTCAGGCAACCCAGATAAATGCCGGATTCCGGCCAAAAGAAAAGGCGCTCAGTGAGCGCCTTTTTGCTGTGTGTATCTTTTTTTTATGACTGAACCGGTGAATCGCTGGTTCAGTGACTGGCAGGCGTTACAGAACAATTAGTTGCTGAACAATGCCAGATGTTCTTTCGCGTATGCTTCGAAATCAGTGAAGCCGCCAATGTGTTGCTGATCGAGGAAAATCTGCGGAACGGTTTCAACCGGTTTACCAACGGTTTTTTCCAGATCGGCTTTAGTGATACCTTCAGCATGGATATCGATATAGCGGAAGTTGAAATCATCACGTTCTTCAGTCAGTTTTTCAGCCAACTCTTTTGCACGAACACAATAAGGACAGCCAGGACGCCCGAAGATTACTGCAAACATGGAGACTCCTTTGTTTGTTTTAAAAAATGAATGAAAAGGAAATGATTGGTTTTGTTAACTGCATCACCTTTTTTGATGTCGCTACTATGCCTGTTGCAAACCATAAAAAAAAGCAGGAATTACCTGTCAGTCCGATACCTTTGACCTATCCAAATGAACCTGCTGGTATTTTTAGGGACTGCACATTGTTACAGCATTTGGATCCCGAAACCTTGCAAACTGTGCTCACTGCATCAATCATTGAGCGCTGATGTTTACACTTTTAAGTCCAAGGACTCTTCATGACACCGACTATCGATCTCCTGCGTTCACACCGCTCCATTCGTGCTTTTACCGATAAGCCTGTGTCAGACGAACAGCGCGAGGCGATCATTGCGGCGGCTCAGGGCGCATCGACGTCAAGTTTTTTGCAGTGCTCTTCGATTATCCGCATTACCGATCCGGCACTGCGCGAAAAACTGGTGGAATACACCGGTGGCCAGAAGTATGTCGCCAGTGCCGCTGAGTTTTGGGTTTTCTGTGCCGATTTCAATCGTAATCAGCAGATCAATCCCGAAGCGGAACTGGGTCTTGCAGAACAACTGTTGCTGGGCTGCGTTGATACCGCACTGATGGCGCAGAATGCCATGACGGCGGCAGAATCTCTCGGGCTCGGCGGCGTGTTTATTGGCGGCATCCGCAATCAGGTCGAAGACGTTGTGACCCTGCTGAAATTGCCAAAATTTGTCATGCCGCTGTTTGGTTTTTGCATCGGGACGCCTGCGCAGGATCACCAGGTGAAGCCACGCATGCCGCAGTCTTTGCTGGTGCATGAAAATAGTTATCAGCCGGTGGATAAAGCTGTACTGGCGCAGTATGACGAAGAACTAAGCGAATATTATCTTCAGCGCGACAGCAACGCCCGTCGCGATACCTGGAGTGATTTGATCGTTCGCACGCTTAAAAAGGAACAGCGTCCGTTTATGCTGGACGCATTGCATAAACAAGGCTGGGCAACGCGCTAATCGGCGACGGAGTGTCGGATGAAGATTGCAATTCTTTCCCGTGACGGGTCTTTGTATTCGTGTAAGCGCCTGAAGGAAGCGGCGGAAAGTCGGGGGCATGAGATAGATATTATCGATCCGCTTTCCTGCTACATGAACATTAATCCCGCAGCGCCGAGTGTGCATTATCGCGGGCGAAAGCTGGATATCTATCAGGCGGTGATCCCGCGCATCGGGTCGGCTATCACCTTTTACGGCACCGCCGTGTTGCGTCAGTTTGAAATGCTGGGCAGCTTTCCGCTCAACGAATCGGTGGCGATCACCCGGGCGCGCGACAAATTGCGTTCGATGCAGATTCTGGCGCGGGAAGGGATAGATTTACCGATCACCGGATTTGCCAATGCGCCGGATGATACGTCAGATCTCATCGCGCTGGTCGGCGGCGCGCCGCTGGTGGTGAAACTGGTAGAAGGCACGCAGGGCATCGGCGTCGTGCTGGCGGAAACCCGTCAGGCGGCGGAAAGCGTTATCGACGCCTTTCGCGGGCTGAATGCGCATATTCTGGTGCAGGAATATATCCGTGAAGCTCAGGGGAGGGACATCCGCTGTCTGGTGGTCGGCAAGCGGGTGGTTGCGGCTATTGAGCGGCAGGCTAAGCCGGGGGATTTTCGCTCCAATCTTCATCGCGGCGGAACGGCGACGAAAGTAAAAATCACCTCGCAGGAAAAAGAGATTGCTGTGAAAGCCGCGCAGACGCTGGGGCTCGATATCGCCGGCGTTGATATTCTGCGGGCCCATCGCGGGCCGCTGGTGATGGAGGTCAACGCCTCACCGGGGCTGGAAGGTATCGAAACCACCACCGGGCTGGACATCGCCGGGATGATGATCGACTACATCGAGCAACGTGCGAAACCGGGTTTTCGCTTAAAATCCGGCGGCTAAATCTCAATTGATCGGCCTAATGTTGATCAACCCGGTATTGATCGTAGCGCTGGCCGGTATAATTCCGTAAGCTATCGCCCCTTCGCGACGCCTCGTGCGTGGCGAATAGGGTTATTTTCGTTGTTGAACTCGTGAGGCATTCTATGGATTCGCTCATCGTCCCTGATTTGGCGCTGCTGCGGCGCTGGCTTGATCAGCTGGGCATTTCTTTTTTCGAGTGTGATTCCTGTCAGGCTCTCCATCTGCCGCATATGCAGAATTTCGATGGCATTTTTGATGCCAAGCTCGACATTGTGGACAACGTGATTTTATTCTCGGCGCTGGCCGAAGTGAAACCGACGGCGCTTATCCCGCTGGTTGCCGATTTAAGCTCGATCAACGCCAGCTCCCTGACCATCAAAGCCTTTGTGGATATTCAGGATGACAACCTGCCGAAGCTGATTGTTTGCCAGTCGCTGACGATCGCGGTGGGCGTTACGCATGAGCAGTTCTCTTTCTTCCTGCAACAGGCAGAAGAACAGATGTCGATGATTATTCTCGAAGCCCATGCCAATGACTTGCTGTTTATCGGTGATGAGGAAGAAGATGGCGCACCTGCGGCATCGGTCAATCTGCCTTTTCTTCACTGATTCGTTTTACTCTTTACTCTCTCCTCTGAAGATCCTTCCCTGCGAGCCGTATCAACCACGGCTCCGCTGTCTTTATTCTCTTTCACGATAAGTTATGCTGCCGTTTACCCCATGTTGCACTATATTTCACTTTGTTAATGGGCAAAATGCCAGACGGACTACAGCAAATTTGCATAAATAATCGATAAACGCCGGTTTTGCCTCAGGAGGCTGGTACGCGGGGGTTGCAGGCGCTATGCTTCTGACTCTGCATCACGCGTAATTACGTCGTAAAACCAAACGGTTAATTCGCAGGCAGCGTATTCGTCAACATTGAATGCCTATGCATATTTCGTAGAGCTCAGTTGGCCTGGTAGTGAAGGGTTTTGTATCCATCCCAGTGATACAAATTCATTGATATATTCCCCTGTCTTGGAGGTAGTAACGGATGTTCACCCTGCGTAAAAAGTGGTTATCGGGTGTTGTCGCCGGTCTGGTTATGGCCGCGTCCGTCACAGCGTCTGCGGAAGAGAAAACGCTGCATATCTATAACTGGTCTGATTATATCGCACCAAACACCGTGCCTGATTTCCAGAAGGAAACCGGCATCAAAGTGGTTTACGACGTGTTTGATTCCAATGAAGTGCTGGAAGGCAAACTCATGGCTGGCAGCACCGGCTTTGATCTCGTGGTGCCTTCAGCCAGTTTCCTTGAGCGCCAGCTCTCGGCGGGCGTGTTCCAGCCGCTGGATAAAAGCAAACTGCCTAACTACAAAAACCTCGATCCAGACCTGCTGAAAATGGTCGCACAGCACGATCCGGGCAACAAATACGCCATCCCTTACCTGTGGGCGACCACCGGTATTGGTTACAACGTCGATAAAGTGAAAGCGGTGCTCGGTAAAGATGCGCCGGTCGACAGCTGGGATCTGGTTCTCAAGCCTGAAAACTTAGAGA
This sequence comes from Rahnella inusitata, assembly GCF_965118895.1. Taxonomy (GTDB): domain Bacteria; phylum Pseudomonadota; class Gammaproteobacteria; order Enterobacterales; family Enterobacteriaceae; genus Rahnella; species Rahnella inusitata_A. The sequence continues at coordinate 119,523 of NZ_CBCPJJ010000010.1, read as the reverse complement.
AGCTGAAAAGCTGCGGCGTGTCGTTCTTAGACGCACCGGCAGAAATTTACGCTACCGTGCTCAATTATCTGCATCTGGATCCGAACAGCACCAAAGCCTCTGATTACACCGGTGCGGCAAACGATTTGCTGTTGAAACTGCGTCCAAACATCCGTTATTTCCACTCTTCCCAGTACATCAACGATCTGGCTAACGGCGACATTTGTGTGGCGATCGGCTGGGCTGGCGATGTCATGCAGGCGTCTAACCGCGCGAAAGAAGCGAAAAACGGCGTGAACGTGGCTTACAGCATTCCGAAAGAAGGCGCGCTGGCGTTCTTCGACGTGTTTGCTATCCCGAAAGATGCCAAAAATCTCGACGAAGCCTATCAGTTCCTTAACTACCTGATGGAGCCGAAAGTCATCGCGCAGGTCAGTAATACCGTTTACTACGCGAGCGGCAACAAAGCCGCCACGCCGCTGGTGAATGAGGATGTGCGTAACAATCCTGGCATTTATCCGCCAGCAGATGTGCAGGCCAAACTGTTCAGCCTGAAAGTTCAGGATCCGAAGATTGATCGTGTGATCACAAGATCATGGACCAAAGTTAAGACAGGTAAATAGTACCGTTTAAAAAAGGTCAGGAAGACTTCTCAGCGGCTCCGCAGAATCATGGCGGGGCCGCTGACGTTTTGTCCGGGATGACGTTTGGGCATACGGATCAGGCACTTTTCCCCCTGACTGTTATGCTTATTTGAACCTGCTTTATTTTGATACCGGAGATTTCTCTGAGTGAACGACGCTATTCCCCGCCCGCAGCCTAAGTCCCAGAAGGGTTTCACGCCTTTGCTGGAGATCCGTAATTTAACCAAGTCTTTTGACGGCCAGGCCGCCGTGGATGACGTCAGCCTGACCATCTACAAAGGTGAGATTTTCGCCCTGCTGGGCGCGTCCGGCTGTGGTAAATCGACGCTGCTGCGCATGCTGGCCGGTTTCGAGCAGCCGACGCAGGGGCAGATCGTCCTTGATGGCGTTGACCTCTCGCAGGTGCCGCCGTATCAGCGACCGATTAACATGATGTTCCAGTCCTACGCGCTGTTCCCGCACATGACGGTGGAACAGAATATTGCGTTCGGGCTTAAGCAGGACAAGCTGCCGTCAGCGGAGATCAAAAGCCGCGTGGCGGAAATGCTGACGCTGGTGCACATGCAGGAATTCGCTAAACGTAAGCCGCATCAGCTCTCCGGCGGTCAGCGTCAGCGCGTGGCGTTAGCCCGCAGTCTGGCGAAGCGACCAAAGTTGTTGCTGCTCGACGAGCCGATGGGCGCGCTGGATAAAAAACTGCGCGACCGCATGCAGCTGGAAGTGGTGGATATTCTTGAGCGCGTCGGCGCGACCTGCGTGATGGTGACGCACGATCAGGAAGAAGCCATGACCATGGCGGGGCGCATCGCCATCATGAATCGCGGTAAGTTCGTGCAAATCGGCGAACCGGAAGAAATTTATGAGCATCCGACCAGCCGCTTCAGCGCGGAATTTATCGGCTCGGTGAACATATTCGAAGGCGTATTGAAAGAGCGCCTGGACGACGCGCTGATTCTGACTTCGCCGGGTTTAGTCCATCCGCTTAAAGTCGATGCGGATTCCTCGGTGGTGGACGGCGTGCCGGTATTCGTGGCGCTGCGCCCGGAAAAAATCATGCTGTGCGAAGACGTGCCGGAAGACGGCAGCAACTTTGCGGTCGGCGAAGTGGTTAATATCGCGTATCTGGGCGACCTGTCTATCTATCACGTCAGATTGCACAGCGGGCAGATGATCACTGCGCAGTTACAAAACGGCCATCGTTTCCGCAAAGGCATGCCAACCTGGGGCGACGAAGTGCGCCTGTGCTGGGAAGCCGACAGCTGCGTCGTGCTGACTGTTTAAGGGGCGCTGAATATGTCTGTCATTTCTGAACAACCGGTCAGTAAACCTCCGGGCGGATTCAACGCTTTCATGGGCCGTCTGCAACAGCGTCACGGCCGTAAGCTGGTGATCCTGCTGCCGCTGGTGTGGTTCCTGCTGCTGTTTTTACTGCCGTTCCTGATTGTCTTTAAAATCAGCTTTGCCGAAATGGCGCGTGCCATTCCGCCGTATACCGATCTGGTGACTTTCTCAGACGGGATGCTGGATATCGCACTGAACATCGGTAACTACATTTCGCTGACCGACGATCCGCTATACATCGAAGCCTATCTGCAATCGATTCAGGTTGCGGCAGTCTCGACGGCGCTGTGCCTGGTGATCGGTTATCCGCTGGCCTGGGCGGTGGCGCACAGTAAAGTGTCGACCCGCAACATTCTTCTGTTACTGGTGATCCTGCCGTCGTGGACGTCGTTTCTGATCCGCGTCTATGCGTGGATGGGCATTCTGAAAGACAACGGTGTGCTGAACAACGTGCTGCTGTGGCTGCACGTTATCGACCAGCCGCTGGTTATCCTGCACACCAATCTGGCGGTGTATATCGGCATTGTGTATTCGTATCTGCCGTTTATGGTGTTGCCGATTTATACCGCGCTGACTCGCATGGATTACTCGCTGGTGGAAGCGTCGCTGGATCTCGGTGCGCGGCCGTTGAAAACCTTCTTCAGGGTAATTATGCCGCTGACCAAAGGTGGCATCATCGCCGGTTCGATGCTGGTGTTTATTCCGGCGGTGGGCGAATACGTCATCCCGGAACTGCTGGGCGGGCCGGACAGCATTATGATTGGCCGTATTTTGTGGCAGGAATTCTTTAATAACCGCGACTGGCCGGTGGCCTCTGCGGTGGCGGTGATCATGCTGTTACTGCTCATCATGCCAATCCTGTGGTTCCACAAATACCAAAACAAAGAGCTGGGAGATAAAGAATGAATAAGTTACCGGTTGTCCGTTCGCCGTGGCGAATTCTTATTCTGATCGTCGGCTTTACGTTTTTGTATGCGCCGATGCTGATGCTGGTTATTTACTCGTTCAACAGCTCCAAGCTGGTTACGGTCTGGGCGGGCTGGTCTACCCGCTGGTATACTCAGCTTTTCCATGACTCAGCGATGATAAGCGCCGTCGGCATGAGCCTGACGATTGCCACCGCTGCGGCGACGATGGCGGTGATTGTCGGCACGCTGGCCGCCGTCGTGATGGTCCGTTTCAGGCGTTTTCGCGGCTCGACCGGGTTTGCTTTTATGCTCACCGCGCCGCTGGTGATGCCTGATGTCATAACCGGGCTGGCGCTGTTGCTGCTGTTTGTGGCGATGGGGCACGCCTTTGGCTGGCCTGCTGAGCGCGGCATGTTTACCATCTGGCTGGCGCACGTGACGTTTTGTAGCGCCTACGTCGCAGTGGTGGTGTCGGCACGGTTACGCGAGCTGGATCGCTCTATCGAAGAGGCCGCAATGGATTTAGGGGCAGCGCCGCTGAAGGTGTTTTTCATCATCACGCTGCCGATGATCCTGCCAGCTCTGATTTCCGGCTGGCTTCTGGCGTTTACGTTGTCGCTTGACGATCTGGTAATAGCCAGCTTCGTTGCCGGACCTGGCGCGACCACCTTGCCGATGCTGGTCTTTGCCAGTGTGCGCATGGGCGTCAATCCGGAAATCAACGCACTGGCGACGCTGATCCTGCTGGTAGTGGGCATTATCGGAATGATTGCGTGGTGGTTTATGTCACGGGCTGAGAAACAACGGATCAAAGAGATACAGCGCGCTGCGCGAGGATAGTGTCCTCATTGACTTAACATTAAAACCAGGAACAAGGAGATAACAAGGAAGTATGAAATTAGCATTTATCCCCGTTCCTGTAATGATTGGCGCGTCGGCAATTGTGGCGACGCGCCTGCTGGAATTTATCTTACTGTTTGATGCGATGGGTTTTTCCGGCCTGATGAGTTTTATCGAGGTCAGCGCAGAATCCTGGCTGAACTGCATTATCATGCTCGCCAGTATGTTAATCATTCTGGTGGAGTGCCGGGCGGCATTCGCGATGATGCGCGCGCGACGCTGGGGACGCTGGGCGTTTATCGGCTGTCAGGCGATAGTGGTCAGCTACATGCTGCTCGCGTCATTCGACTGGTTCGGACCGCGCATCTTTCGCTTTAACGTCGAAACGCAGGGCGAGTTCCTGTATGCGCTGCTGATGCAAAAAATCCCCGATATTGTGGTTCTGCTGTTGTTGTTTGTGCCCGCCAGCAGTCAGCGGTTCTTTGCGCGCTATAAATAGCCTGTACTGCTGATGAGCCTTTCCGGCCGCGTGGTGATACACTGCGCGCCAGTTTTTTCCTGCTTTTGAACACCGGAACCTTTTCATGCATTGCGCTCTCTATACAGCCGGAACCTGTCGTTCCTGCCAGTGGCTCGACAAACCTTACTCACGCCAGCTGGCCGACAAACAGCAAGATCTGCACGATTTGCTGAGCGGAATGCCGGTGGAGGAGTGGTGTGAACCGGTCACGGGCGATGAGCGCGCATTTCGCAACAAAGCCAAAATGGTGGTCAGCGGCAGCGTGGAGCGTCCGATGCTCGGCATGTTACATCGCGACGGCACGCCGGTGGATTTGTGCGACTGCCCGTTGTATCCGGCCACTTTCCCTGCGGTCTTTGCCGTGCTCAAAACCTTCATTGCCCGCGCCGGTCTGACGCCTTATAACGTCGCCCGTAAACGCGGCGAGCTGAAATTTCTGTTGCTGACGGAAAGCCAGAAAGACGGCGGTATGATGCTGCGTTTTGTTTTGCGCTCGGACAGTAAACTGACCCAACTGCGGGCGGCACTGCCGTGGCTGCAACAGCAACTGCCACAGCTGAAGGTGATTTCAGCCAATCTTCAGCCGGTGCATATGGCGATCCTCGAAGGTGACACGGAAATTCCTTTGACTGACGTTCAGCGTCTGGAAGAAGAATTCAATCATGTCCCGCTGTTTATTCGTCCGCAAAGCTTTTTCCAGACCAACCCGCAGGTGGCCGAAAAATTGTACGCCACGGCGCGCGACTGGGTGCGTGAGTGCGGCAACGTCAACAGCATGTGGGATCTTTTCTGCGGCGTCGGCGGTTTTGGCCTGCATTGCGCGACACCCGACATGAAGCTGACCGGGATCGAAATCAGCGCCGAAGCCATCTCGTGTGCGAAAGAATCCGCCGCGCGGCTGGGGCTGCAAAACGTTGAATTTCAGGCGCTGGACTCCACCGGTTTTGCCACCGGAAAGGGAGAGGTGCCCGATCTGGTGCTGGTCAATCCGCCACGTCGCGGCATTGGAAAAACTCTGTGCGACTACCTGAGCCATATGGCACCTGCGACGGTGCTGTATTCCAGCTGTAATGCAAAAACCATGGCTGCCGATCTGGCCTTGCTGCCGGATTATCGCATCGAACGCGTTCAGTTGTTCGATATGTTCCCGCATACCGCGCATTACGAAGTGATGGCATTATTAATTCGCCAGTCAGCCGATAAATAAGAGCGTTAAATCGCCTTTTATTATTATTCCCATAAACTAAGTGAATAAGTAAATATATCGGTTACTTTGGTGTTATCGATATATAAGTCATTCACTTACTCGCCATGAATAATCATGACAGAAGTCACAAATCTATTTTTTAGTCTCTGAAATTCGTTTTTAATGATGTTCTTATTTTCGTAAACCCGCTATGTTTGCTTCCGGATTGTTACTGCATCAGCAGGCAAAACCTGAATTGAAATCTCGCGCGCCTCGGGGGATTTCAGTTCAGGTTTTTTTTTGCCTGATGAAAATGCGCCCTGAAAATCTCACTTATCTCGGGTTATGACACAATGGAAAAACAGGCTATGGAAAAGCACGCTCTGGCATTGGCTTTCGGTCTTCTTTGTACACCCACACTGGCACTGGCAGGGATCGACGATATCGCAGAAACGGATTTCGTAAAAAAAAGCTCTCTGGAATTCGGTACGCATAATATATGGAAATATCTGGACGAAGGCGAAACGGATAAACGCAACGTTCACTCGGCCTGGGGGCAGGGGCTGGCGCTGGATTATAAATCAGGTTATTTATCCGACGTTATTGGCGTCGATGCCTCTTATTACGGTGTGATTAAACTCGCTGCTGCCGATAATTTTGCCTCGAGAGGGATTTTATATAATGACGATGGTAAGGCAAAAGGATTCAATAAACTCGGCCAGTTTTATGGCAAGGCCAAATTCTCTGAAGGCGGCGTCGATGCCAATCTTTACGGCGGCTGGAAGTTGATCAAACTCGGCGCGGTGACCACATCGATGCGTGCCGCACCCAATACCTACGCGGGCTGGAGTGGTGATATCTCCTACGACGCCTACCGCCTGCGTCTGGCTTATCTCACAAAGTCATCCAATCGTGATTCGCCGGACAAAGTCGATTTCATGACCAGCGATTCCAGATCGATCAATTCCATTTATACCGGGGATTTTCAGATAAAAACCGACAGTCTGACCGCGCTCTATTTTTACGGCGAGACTGAGGATTATCTGCGCAGAAACGGTCTGGAAATGAACATCAAACAAAATAAAGCGATCACCTACGGCGTGCAGATATACATGACCGAAGGGCTGGAAAAATGGAACAGCATGGCTAACAGCAAAAAGGATTTCGATACCCGCGCCAATCATTACGCTGGCGATGTTACCTGGAAATACCACCGCTGGGTCACTAAAGGTGGTCTGGCGTATACCGATGCCAACAAAGACGGTGGCATCGGCATGTATCCGCGGCATATGAGTAAAAACTCGCGCGGTACCTTTAATGCTATGACCACCGCCGGGCTGGATTATATGCGCGACGAGGAAAAAGTGCTGTCGCTGGACGTTGGTTACCACATCACGCCGGAGGTGGTGCTGGGCATCAACACCCATTACGGCTTCTTCGACTACGAAGGGCAGTCTGTGCAGGAGGAGGAGTTCAACGTTTATTCGGTCTGGAAGCCTCAGTCGAAAAAACTTAAAGACCTGTCGTTATTCTTCATGATCGGACCAGGCCGGACGTATGAACACAAAGGCACCGCACCGGTTGTCGATTCCCACGGCAATATTAAAAATGCCAACAGTTTCGCGGCGGAATTCCGTCTGAATTACACCTTTAAAATCTTTTAATCAACGTCAACAATAAGGATGCTGTTATGAAAAATACGTTTACCAAAACCCTGCTTTCACTTTTCGCATTCAGCCTGCCGGTCCTGTTCAGCAGTGTCAGTCTGGCAACGGTCACCACGCCCGCAGTGCAGGCGACCAGTGATAAAGGTGAAGTCACGTTTTACGTCACCCGTCACGGCAAGACCTTGTTCAACACCGCGCACCGTGCGCAGGGCTGGTCAGACACGCCGCTCACCGCCGCCGGTGTCGAAGTGGCAGAGCAGTTAGGTCGCGGGCTGAAAGATATTCCTTTCTCTCAAGCGTATTCCAGTGATGCTGGCCGCGCCAGACAGACGGCAAAAATCGCTTTAGCTTCCGCCGGGCAACCGCTGCCGGTGACCGAAGATCAGCGCCTGCGCGAAACTTTCTTCGGTCCGATGGAAGGTGAACATGAACTGCTGATGTGGGAGCCGGTGGCTAAAAAACTTGGCTACAAGGATTTCTCCGCGCTGACGCAGGCACTCTCCAAAGGACAGATTTCGCTGAAAACCATGATGAATACGCTGGCCGATGTCGACCCGTCGCACACCACTGAAAACGCCGCGCAGGTGCATCAGCGTATGCAGGCCGCACTGAAAGATATCGCGCAGAAAGTCAGCGCACAGGGAGGCGGCAACGTGCTGATCGTCTCCCACGGTATGGCGATTATGGCGATGCTCGAAGGCATGACCCCGGAAGAAAACCTGCGTGCGCCGTTACAAAACGCCAGCGTTACGGTCATCACCTATAAGGACGGTAAATTCACCGTGGGTAAAGTCGGTGATATGCAGTTTGTCGAGAAGGGGAAAGGGCTGTGACGCATTGATTAACGCCCCGTTGCCAGCTGATTCATCACCAGCACCAGTTTATCGAAGACTTCGCTAAACAGATGTTCGCTGAACGGGGCGAGCAGGGGCATCATCATGCCGATTGAAAGGATGCCAATACTGAGCGTCAGCGGGAAGCCTATCACGAAAACAGAAAGCTGCGGCGCGACGCGGTTGAGGATGCCGAGCGCCATGTTGAGCGTCAGCAGCAGAGTGACAATCGGCAGCGCTAGCATCAGACCGCCGCTGAACACGATGCTGCCCGCCTGAGCGACGGCCATAAAACCTTCGGCATTCATCGGGTTCGGGCTAACCGGCAGGGTATGGAAACTGTCGGCAAGCAGGGAAATCAGCCACAGATGGCCGTTGAAACTTAAAAACAGCAGCACTGCCAGCAGATTGAGAAACTGGGCGAGCAGCGGAGAGTTGAGACGGTTGCTGGGATCGTAAAAGGTCGCAAAGGAGATACCCATTTGCAGCCCCATAATTTCACCGGCCATGCGGATTGCGGCGAACGCCAGCTGCATGGTCAGGCCGAGCGCAGTGCCTATCATGATTTGTTGCATGGTCAGCCACAGCGCGGGTGTGGAGAAAATAGGCGTATCGACCACCGGCAGGGCGGGTGCAATCAGAAAGGTGATCATTGCCGCGAGGCCAATTTTCACCTTTTTCGGCACCTGTTTTTCACTGGTGATGGGCGCAGTGCTCACCAGCGCCAGAATGCGCAGCATTGGCCAAAAATACATGCTCAGCCATCCGGCTAACTGGGTGCTGTCAAAGGAAACCATGGGTTAACCGATGATGTATGGCAGGCTGGAAAACAGCGTGCGCATGTAATCAAGCAGCAGGTTCAGCATCCACGGACCGGCGATAACGATAGTCGCAACCACCGCCAGGATCTTCGGGATAAAAGACAGGGTTTGTTCGTTTATTTGCGTCGCGGCCTGCAACAGGCTGACGATAAGACCGGTCACCAGCGCCGCCAGCAGCAGCGGGGCAGCGACGGCCAGCGCGACTTTCATCGCTTCGTTGCCTATCGCCATAACTGATTCAGGAGTCATAGCATTCTCTTTAAATGTGAACCCGCGTGGGCTAGCTTACTTGCCATTTTGTCCTCCGGCAGTGCTCGCACTCCTCACGTACTTATGTACGCTGCGGGTGCTCCGCGCTGGCGGTGAACAAACTGGCGGCGACGCTGACGCCCATAAAGTCAGGCAACTGTATTTATTAACTGTAAAAACTCTGCGCCAGCGATCCGAGCAGCAGTTGCCAGCCATCGACCAGTACGAACAGCATCAGCTTGAAGGGCAGTGAAATGGTCGCGGGTGGCACCATCATCATCCCCAGCGCCATCAGGACGCTGGCGACCACTAAGTCGATAATCATGAACGGAATAAATACGGTGAAGCCGATCTGGAAAGCGGTTTTCAGTTCGCTGGTGACGTAAGCGGGTAACAGGATGCGCATCGGCACCGCTTCGGGTCCGGCCAGCGGCGGCAGGTTGGCGAGACGGGCGTAGAGCGCGAGGTCGGTTTCGCGGGTCTGGCGCAGCATGAATTCACGCAGCGGCTGAGCCCCTTTGTCCATCGCATCCTGCATACTGATTTTGTTTTCGGTAAACGGCTGATAGGCGTCGGAATAGATTTTGTCGAAGACCGGCGCCATGACGAAGAAGGTCAGGAACAGGCCAAGGCCGAGCAGTACCTGGTTTGGTGGCGCAGACGGTGTACCCAGCGCATTTCGCAGTAAACCCAGCACGATAATGATGCGGGTAAAGCTGGTACACATCAGCAGCATCGCGGGCAGCAGGGTCAGCGTGGTGATAAACACCAGCGTCTGGATCGGTAAAGACCAGTTCTGCGCACCGTTGGCCATTTGCTGGCTGATGATGCCCGGTAATTGCGCGAACGCTGAGGGGCTGATGAGCAACAACAGCGGCAGACACAGGCGGGTGATCAAAGGGGATTTCAAAAAGGTCATGCCTGCTTTCCCGGACGTTTTAACATTTTTTGCATCAGCTGACGAAAATCAGCGGGCTGTTCAGTGGCGGCACCCGGCGTGGTATCCACCGGCGGCGCACTCAGGGTGTGCAGCGGCGTGATGCTATGGGCGGTCACACCCAGAACCAGCCAGGTATTGTCCACTTCCACAATCACCACTTTTTCACTGCGCCCGACCTGACAGCTGGAGGTGATTTTCAGCAGCTTGTTATTTTTTGCCTGCGGCGCCAGACCGGTGCGTTTGGCCACCCAACCGATAAACAGGATCAGCAACAAAATACCGCCAAGCACCGAACTGACCTGGGTCAGTACGGAACTGGCAGGCACCACCGGCGCCGGGGCCTGCGTTGTGGCGTGGTTTGCCGGGCCGGAAATGTACGGAGAATCCGTCGCGGCGTTCTGGTTCATCAGCGGCTCAGACGACGCATACGTTCTGACGGCGTGATGATATCGGTGATGCGCACGCCGTATTTATCGGCCACGACCACGACTTCACCCTGAGCAATCAGGTAACCGTTGATCAGAATATCCAGCGGCTCACCGGCCAGACCGTCAAGAGAAACCACGGAACCCTGCGACAGGCGCAGCAGCTCTTTGATGGTCATTTTGGTACGGCCTAATTCCACGGTCAGTTTCACCGGAATGTCGAGGATCATGTCGATATCCTGCAAACCACCGGCTCCTTCCTGGGCGCCCAGCGCGGCGAAAACACCCTCGGTTGACGCTTTGGCGCTGCCCGCAGATTGTTGTTCGTTAAACGCATCAGCCCATAAATCGTCAACGTTTTCCGATCCCGCGTCAGACGGTTTATTGGTGTCACTCATGGGGCTGTTCCTCATCTAGAGAATTTAAAATTGGGTTGATCAAATGTTCAACGCGCAGAGCGTATTGTTCGTTTAAGGTGCCGTATTTACTGGTCAGCACCGGCACGCCGTCGACGTGGGCAATCAGGCGATCCGGCTTTTCAATCGGCAGCACATCGCCCGGTTGCAGTTTCAGGATCTGAGACAAACGCAGCGGGATTTCGACGAAGTTCGCCACCAGTTCAAGCTCGGATTGCTGAACCTGTGTGACCAGATTTTCGCGCCACTGGCTTTCTTCATGACGGGAGTTTTCAACCGGTGGATTGGTCAGCAACTCGCGAATCGGTTCAATCATGCTAAACGGAATACAGATGTTGAAATCCCCGCTCAGCGCACCGATTTCCACGTGGAACGGCGTGGTGATGACGATATCGTTTGGCGAAGAGGTGATATTAGTGAATTTGATCTGTAATTCCGCACGCACGTATTCGACGCTCAGTTTGTAGACGCCGCTCCAGGCATCTTCATAGGCGTCCAGCGCCAGCGTCAGCATGCGTTTGATCACGCGCTGCTCGGTGTGGGTGAATTCACGCCCTTCCACTTTGGTCGGAAAACGACCATCGCCGCCGAACAGGTTATCTACCGCGATAAAGACCAGGCTTGGCGCGAACACAAACAGCGCCGTGCCCCGCAAAGGCTTAAGGTGGATCAGATTGAGATTGGTCGGCACCGGCAGGTTGCGGGCAAAATCGTGATAAGGCTGAATTTTGATCGGCCCGACGGTGATATCCGGGCTGCGGCGCAACAGGTTGAATAACCCCATACGGAAATGACGGGCAAAACGCTCGTTAATGATTTCCAGAGCTTGCAGACGCTCACGCACAACACGGCGTTGCGTTGTGGGGTCAAAAGGTTTTACGCCGTCATCGGCCGCCTGATTTTTAGCGTTGGTGGCTTCAGGCGCGCTGTCGCCGCTGTCACCGTTGAGCAGTGCGTCGATCTCGGCCTGTGAAAGAATGCTGTCGCCCATAATTTGATTATCGCAGTATGAAAGCAGTGAAAAGCACGTCGTTGATCACCTGTGGGGGCTGACCTTTGACCAGGGGCACGTCCAGAACTTGTTTGATTTCCTGCACCAGTTGCTGCTTGCCGGTTTCACTGACTAAATCCGACGTTTTCTGACGAGAAAGTAGCAACAGCAAGCGGCTGCGCACTTCGGGCAGGTACTCATTTAGAACCGCGCGGTTCTTTTCATCCGGCAGACGCAGGGTCAGGCCGATGTAAAGCACACGGTCAGGATCGTTATCCGGCGTTTGCAGGTTGACGGTGAAGGTATCCAGCGCCAGGAAAATAGGTGGCACCGGCGGTTCGTTTTTCTTCACTTCAGCGGTCTGTGTACCCGGAGCCGACTGCTGTTTGTGCAACATCCACCAGGCGTAACCCGCCGCACCACAAGCACCAATGGCCACCAGTAAAAGCAGAATCATCAAAAGCGGTCGCTTTTTTTTGCGCGAGGCCGAGACAGCAGAGTCAGACATGGATGAGGCGATTTCCTGTAAGTATGAGCAGGTCAGCTGAGGAAGGCTCAACCTGCTGAGTCAATTCTGAAAATGATTATCCCGCTTATCCTGTTGTTCAATAGTCAGAATAGGCGGGAAAAATAAGGTCAGCTCTGCCGTTTGAATTAAGTGAACACTGACCGTCAGTCATTATCTGAAACAAATTTGCGAACAATTACGCAAAGATATCGACGCTGTTATTGCCGCTGATACGTTGCGCAAGGGACGCAGGAACCGGCAGGGCATCCGCCGCTGAATTCACGCCGCCGGCATTAAAGGCCGCCCAGCTTGAAGCGTTCCCCTGCTGCGAACCGGATTGTGAACTTTGCTGCTGCGCCTGTTGCCACTGCGAGCTGTCGCTGCCGACGCTGCTCTGTCCAAGGCTGATGCCGTTATCCGCCAGCGCGGTTTTCAGATCGGGCATTGCGGCTTCAATCGCTGAACGCACCGCGCTGTGACCGGAAACAAAGTGCAGCTGCGCCTGATTGTTTTCGATTTTCATGCTGATTTGTATGGAGCCTAAATCCTGCGGATGCAGGCGCAGTTCGGCGCTCTGTAATCCCTGACGGTTGAACATCATCACCTGCTGACCGAGCTGCTGCTGCCATTCCGGCGTGCCCAGCTGAGCGTTGAGCAATGGCGTGCTCGGGCTGGTGACCACGCTGGTGGTGGTCGGTGTGGTGGAAACCGGTGCAGAGGACACGGCGACGGCGGCGTTATTCACCAGATTCAGGGCGCTGTCGGAAATCCGGCTGTCAGCCTGAGGCGTCACGGCGGCATTGCCCGTGGCGGCGGTCATGGATGCCAGCGCACTGCTGAAATCAGGGGTCGCAGCCGGAGAATTCTTGCTGGCACCGTGCGTTGCTGCAGGGGGCGTTGCGGCGCTGTCAGTCACGGCAGTTTTGCCGTCATCGCCCAGCAGCGAAGAGGCTGACGTCGTCAGACCGGCAAGCAATGCGCTCTTTTTATCGGCATCAGTGGCATCACCGGACGTTGTCGTTTGCGTGAGCGCAGCGGTCGCGGTCTGCACCTGCTGAGCCGGTTGCTGTTGCGCCGCCAGCTGGGCGAACAGTGCCTGTACCGGCAGGGTGGTCGCATCATCCGCTTTGCTGTCTTTATCTTTGTCCGTCAGCGCAGCGGTTTTCAAAGACGAGGGATCCGTGCCTTTCAGGCTGCCGTTGGGTAACAGCTGGATCGCCGCAATCATTTTACTCAGATCACTGTCATCTAAGGTCAGACTGCCATCTTCTTCACCGGTGGTCACCGCCTGAGTCAGTGTGGTTTTATCCACCGTCTGGCCTTTGGCGCTGATCTTCTGGCCGAGCTGTGAAAGCTGGCTGGCCAGTTTGGGGTCGAGTTTTTCGCCGAGCTGCGCCTGCAGTTGTGTGGCGAAATCAGGTGTCACACCCGTCGTGGAGCTCTCCCCGGCGGACGCGGCATCAGAGGCCGTGGCAGAAGAAGAGCTCGCACTGCCGGACGCAGCGGACACGGTGGATTTTGCCGTAGTGACGGCCGCAGGCAATATATTCAGATTCATAGCATTTTTTTCCTGTAAGCGCTGCGCTGGGCAAATTCATCGTTCTGCTTTTGATCCATCTTATTCTCATGCGAACGCTGCTGTTCACTGGCACGGGTTTGCAGAGTCTGATAGGCGTTCAGTCGCTGTTGCTTATCCTGCCACTGGTTTACCGCAACATTCAGCCGCTGACCCCACTGCTGTAACTGTTTGCGGTGTTGATCGATGGCCACTTCCAACGTGCCGATAAACTGCTGGTAGTTCTGCCAGGTGTTTGCCGCAATCCCGCCGGTCATGGTGTTATTGAGTTTGTCGCGATACTCGCGCTGATAATTGAGCAGCATAGTGAGCTGTTCTTCAGCCTGAGAATGTGACTGCCTGATTTGCCCAAGATGACTGGTCGCCTGATCCAGCGCTTTTTGCGCCAGAGAACAAAGGGTGATCAATGGTGATGAACTTTCCATTCGATATTCCTTCAGTTAATTAGCCCGGGAACAGCATGTTCAGTTCCAGACAGGCATCTTCATAGGTACTGCGTTCCATGATGTCCTGCTGGAGGAAGTTCTCCATTTGCGGGTACAACCGGATGGCGCGATCGAGCATCGGATCGCTGCCTGCCGCATACGCGCCGACGCTGACCAAATCACGGTTACGCTGGTAGCTGGACAACAGTTGCTTAAAATTACGCACGCGGGCGTACTGCGCATCGTCGATCAGGGACGTCATTGCACGGCTGATCGACGCTTCGATATCAATGGCCGGATAGTGGCCGGATTCCGCCAGACGACGCGACAACACCACGTGACCATCGAGAATGGCGCGGGCGGAGTCGGCGATCGGATCCTGCTGATCATCACCTTCGGTCAGCACGGTATAGAAGGCGGTGATAGAACCGCCGCCGCTGATGCCGTTTCCTGCGCGTTCAACCAGTGCAGGCAGCTTGGCAAAGACGGAAGGCGGATAGCCTTTGGTCGCCGGTGGCTCACCAATGGCGAGAGCGATTTCACGTTGGGCCATGGCGTAACGGGTGAGGGAATCCATGATCAGCAATACGTGCTGACCACGATCGCGAAAATCTTCGGCGATACGCGTGGCGTAGGCGGCACCCTGCAAACGCAGCAGGGGCGAAACGTCCGCCGGTGCGGCGATAACTACCGAACGTGCGCGGCCTTCGTCACCTAAAATGTTCTCGATAAAATCTTTTACTTCGCGACCACGTTCACCGATTAGGCCGACTACGATCACATCGGCCTTGGTATAGCGCGCCATCATGCCGAGCAGAACGGATTTACCGACGCCGGAACCGGCGAACAGCCCCATACGCTGGCCGCGACCGACGGTGAGCAGGGAGTTAATGGCGCGCACGCCAACGTCGAGCACATCGGTGATCGGCGTACGTTGCAGCGGGTTGAACGGCGGGGTGATCAGCGCAGCGCGATAACCGGTATCCGGCGGCGGCAGGCCGTCGAGCGGTTTGGCACTGCCGTCGAGCACGCGGCCCAGCAATTGCGGGCCAAGGGGAAGTTGTTTGCCCGCGGTATGGCCGTCGGGCGAGATCCGCGCATACACGCGAGCGCCTGGCAAAATACCTTCGACTTCTTCGAGCGGCATCAGAAACAGGCTCTGGCCGTTGAAACCAACCACTTCGCTTTCCACTTCCTGCACGGTCGGGCCGTCATGACGTTCAATAAGACAGGTCGCGCCAAGCGGCATCTGCAAACCGGTAGCTTCGAGAATAAGCCCCGTGGCGCGGGTCAGGCGACCATAGCGGCGCACCGAAGGCGTGCGGCCCATGCGCTTTTCGGCATCGTCGAGCGTTTTCAGCAGGCGGCTCAGGCGGGCGGTCATCAGAGATCTCCCGGTGCCGCGAGACGGCACAGTTCATGCCAGCGCGTGGCGATGGACGCATCCATATCACCGTCTTCCGCGCTGACTTTACAGCCGCCGCTGTGGATCTGGTTATCGGCCAGCAAACGCCAGCCGTGCATGCTCAGGCTCGCACCCATCTGCGTTTCAACACGTTCAAAATCGGCCGGATTGACGCGCAGCTGCGGTTTACCTTTAAACATCGGCTCCTGCTGGATGAGCTGTTGGATCTGGTTGAGCAGGGCGGAACCGTCACAAATCGGTGCCTGCCCCAAAATCTGTTTGGCCGCCGTCAGCGCCATTTGCATCAGACGCGAGGCGATAACGCTGTCGAGCGCATCCAGCGTTTGCTGGAAATCAGCCACCAGCACCTGCCAGTGTTCAGTGAGCACCGCCTGCTGTTGCTGGCCTTCCAGTAAACCCTGCTGCTGCCCGGCTTCCTGACCAGACTGAAAACCGGCGGCGTAGCCCTGTTTCTGACCGGCCTCCAGACCCTGCTGGAACCCTTGCTGTTCAGCGCGGCGTTGCAAGTTTTGCAGTTCATTCTGATCGACCTGCACTTTCGGCTGGCCGTCGTCCTGCGCTTCCTCACCTTCCTGCAACAGAGGTTCGAGGGGTGAAGTAAAGGAAGGCATCGCCAGATCGCCCGGCCGCCACGGCTGCCACGGGAGGGCGTTAAGACGCTCGGTCTGGCGCTCTTCAGCGGTTTTCTTCTCCGGTGTTGGATTATCAGACATAAGAATCCTCGCCGCCGCCAACCATCATTTCGCCAGACTCTGCCAGACGGCGAACCGTTTGCAGGATCGCTTTCTGTTCGTTCTCGACCAGAGACATACGCATCGGGCCACGGTTGGCCAGATCGTCGCGCAGGATATCGGCCGCACGCTGCGACATGTTGCGCAGGAATTTCTCGCGCAGTGGCTGTTCGGCACCTTTCAGTGCAACCAGTAACGATTCGCCTTCGATTTCCTGCAACAGGCGCTGGATACTGCGATCGTCCACGTCCACCAGATTTTCGAACAGGAACATCTCGTCGATAATTTTCTGGGCCAGTTCGCCGTCGTAACCGCGTACCGCTTCGATAACCGCTTCTTCCTGCTGGGTTTTCATCAGGTTGATGATTTCCGCCGCAGTACGAACACCGCCCATCTTCGACCGCTTGAGGTTCTGGCCGTCGAGCAGGTTGTTGAGCACTTCGGTCAGTTCTGCCAGCGCCGCTGGCTGGACACCGCCGAAGGTGGCGATACGCAGCATGACGTCGTTGCGCAGACGTTCGTCAAACAGCGCAAGAATATCGGCTGCCTGACCACGTTTGAGGTGCACAAGGATAGTGGCGATGATCTGCGGATGCTCGTCGCGGATCAGATCGGCTGCAATCACCGGCTCCATAAAGTTGAGCGTTTCCATGCCGCTGGTGGTTTCGCGGGATTCCAGAATATCTTCCAGCAGGCTGGACGCGCGTTCTTCGCCCAGCGCTTTGGTCAGCACCGCACGCAGGTATTCGCTGGTGTTGACACTCAGCGCGGCGTACTGCTCGGATTCGTCCTCGAACTCATTCAGGACTTCGGCCAGCTGCTTGTTGGAGATCTGATGGATATTCGCCATCGCGCCACTGATCTGCTGAACTTCGCGCGGGGAGAGGTGCTTGAATACCTCCACCGCGCGGTCTTCGCCCAGCGTTATCATCAAAATGGCGCTTTTTTCAGTTCCGGTCATAGTCATGGTTGTTCGGTACTCATCCATTGGCGGATAACCAGGGCGACGATACGAGGATCTTTATCGGCCAGCTCCTGAACGCGTTGAGTTTGCACTTCGACGCTGACGCGCTGCTGTGAACGCTTACGTTTCTCCAGCTCGTCATTGCTGAGTTTCACCGGTTTGCTGCCTTCAGGCTGAGGCTGGGACGCGGCCAGAACGGCGGCGGCAACGGCATCTTTCTCGGCCTGCTGTTTGCGCAGCATCGGACGAACCATCTTGCGCCACAGCAGCCAGGCCACAATCAGCACCAGCAACCAGCGGCCGGCATCGATCAGCTGATCGAAGAACGCCTGTTGTTTCCAGAACGGCAATTCAGCGGAGTCGTCGCTCGCTTCATTGAACGGCGTATTCACCACGTTCAGGGTATCGCCGCGCTCGGTGGAGAAGCCCATCGCTTCGCGCACCAGATCGTCAATTTTCTTCAGCTGCTCGTCGGTCAGCGGTTTGGCTTTGCCATCCGCACCGGTCTGATAGTTGACGACCACCGCCGCAGACAGGCGCTGTACCGCACCGGCGCTGTGCTGGGTGTGAGTGATGGTGCGATCGACTTCGTAGTTTGTGGTTTCGTCACGACGGCTGTTCGACGGTACCGCTGAACGGTTCGCCGTGCTGTTTTGTGCAGCGTTCTGACCGTTGGCGGCCTGATTCTGCGCACCGTTCGCCGCATTGGCCGCCGGAGGCGTGGTCACTGGCGTGGTAGCCGCCGGAGCAGGCTGGTTGCTCAGTGCGCCCGGCACACCGCCGACCGATGAACCGCCAATCTGATCGCTGGTGCTGAGCTGGCGGGAACGCACCGCGGCTTTATCCGCTGCGCCGTTCGGCTGGTAATTTTCGTCAGTCTGTTCGCGGGTGGCGTAATCAATCTGCGCGGTGATTTGCGCGTGAACGTTACCGTTGCCGACCACCGGTTGCAGAATCGCTTCGATGCGACGTTGCAGGCGGCCTTCCACTTCGTTGGCATATTTCAGCTGCGAGGCATTCAGATCACGCCCGTTGCTGTCGGACTGGGTAAGAAGGTGACCGCTTTGATCGACCACCGTGACGCTGGCGGGTGGCAGGCCAGAGACGCTGCTCGACACCATATAAACGATGGCGTTGATCTGGCCATCATCCAGGGCGCGGCCCGGTTGCAAATTCAGGGTGACGGAAGCCGAAGGGTTTTTCTGTTCACGGACAAATAAAGAAGGCTTTGGAATGGCTAAGTGAACACGGGCGCTGGAGACCGGGCCGAGCGTTTCGATGGTGCGGGAGAGTTCGCCTTCCAGTGCGCGCTGATAGTTAATCTGCTCACTGAACTGGCTGATACCAAATTTCTCCTGATCCATCAGTTCAAAACCGACAGCGCCGCCTTTCGGCAAACCGGCCGCAGCCAGTTTCAGGCGGGTTTCATACACTTTATCCGCAGGGATCAGAACCGCACCGCCATTATCAGAAAACTGATAGGGGATGTTCATCTGCGTGAGCTGGGTGACGACGGCGCCGCCATCCTTATCGTTGAGGTTACTGAACAGCACCTTGTACGTTGGCTGCTTGGCCCACAGCGTCATAACAACAATAACAGCCACGGCAGCGGCAGCAGCAATGGCGATAGGAATTTTTGGGTTGGCGCGCAGGCGAGTAAGCAACGCAGTAAAACCGCTTCGAGGGTTTTCTGCGCCGGCTATTGCGGAACTCATACAAGATCCCTATTTAGCTGTTGGATGGTGGTGTTCATGTTGTCTCGTAACAAAACAGACTCCCAAGTGCGCAATCGTTGAAGCGTGATATTTTTCAAACCTCCATACAGGCAGGCCTATTTTCTAGGTGAGCCATTATTTGTCGCGCAAGGCAAAGTTAATGGCCCGATAAGCCATGGTTTTTGCGGTCAATTGCGGCGTTTAGGAAAAAACTGATGTGATAGGGTGTCATTCCATGAAAGAACCCCATTGGTCACAGATACAGCGATAAGCGGAGAAAGCATGTCAATTCAAGGCATTGAGAGCGTTTTACAGCAAATGCAGGCCACGGCCGTGCAGGCGGGAGCCATCAAGCAACCCGATGCCACCTCAGAAGCCGGTTTCGCCAGTGAGCTGAAAGCTGCATTAGGCAAAATTAGTGAAACGCAAAACAACGCAAAGTTGCAGGCTGAAAAACTCGAAATGGGTGTGCCGGGCGTCAGCCTCAACGATGTGATGGTCGATCTGCAAAAATCCTCGATCTCATTACAACTGGGCGTGCAGGTAAGAAACAAACTGGTGGCGGCGTATCAGGATGTGATGAACATGTCGGTGTAATGTATTAACTTAATGAAATAATGATAAAAGAATTGCTACCTGTTGCCCTGTGGGGCATAGCGGGGGCAATTTATTTGACTTTTAGAGAGGGGAAGGAAATAACAGGGGCAGCAAAGATCTACTTCGCAAAAAAAAAATCGAACGTTAACCGTTAATAATCGTTATCAATATCCTGCATCGCCGAACGGATCACCCACCACACAGCCAGACCCAGCAATGCCAAAACAATAAACAAAATCACCATAGCCCAATTCCTTCATTTCACTTTGCGAAGGTTCTCACAGGACGTCCGTCATTTTTCCGAGCTTAAGACCGTTTTGTTACAGCCATAAGATCCTGACTTAGTTTTTGAATAGTTACGTTCCGATATTATTATCGACCGCAAACAACTACAACTTGATAGGCAAGGAAGAATTGTTTCAACTTATTGTTCATTGTGAATGTCAGCTTGTGAACGGAACTGAATTCTCTAAAAAATAAATGTTAGCCATGTCACAAAATTGTCCTTTGCTTGTGCAGGTTTATTTGTCAAAATCGCGAAAAAATGTTTCCACCTGCCAAAAGCACCTGCACAAAATGATAATCCGCCCACCCCGTCACTGGTTCTTACGTTTGTTCGTCTGGCACGGCTCTGTGCTGCCCAGCATTATGTTCCGGCTGAGTCTTAATCTTCTGATGTCACTGGCCGCCATCCTTTGCCTGCCCTGGTACGAAACGCTTGGCGTTAAACTGACGCTCGCGCCTTTCAGCCTGCTCGGCGTGTCGATTGCGATCTTTCTTGGCTTTAGAAACAGTGTAGCGTATTCGCGCTATATCGAAGCGCGCCAGCTGTGGGGCGGGTTACTGATTGCCTGCCGTACGCTGCAAAGTCAGGTGATGGCAGTTTGTCCGGGCGAAGCGCATCGGGTGACCGCGTTGCTGCTGGCGTTTTGCTACAGCCTCAAGCATCAGCTGCGTCACAGCGATTCACGGCCCGATCTCGAACGGTTATTAGGGGATGATGCGGAGGATATTCTTTCGCGGCGCGCACCGACTAACATGGTACAGCTGCGTTTATCGCAGTGGCTGGCGGAGCGCCGGCGGACCGGCGAAATGTCGGATGTGGTTTACGCGCACATGGACACCACGCTGTCCCAGCTTTCTCAGGTAGTCGGCGGTTGTGAGCGCATCGTCAGTATGCCGATCCCTTTCGCTTACGGGCTGCTGTTGCACCGCACGGTGTATCTCTTCTGTAGCCTGCTGCCGTTCGCCCTGGTGGTGGATTTGCATTACATGACGCTGCTGGTGTCCGGTTTTATCTCTTATACCTTTCTGTCGCTCGATACCCTGGCCGAAGAGCTGGAGATGCCGTTTGGTTATGCCAATAACCACCTGCCAATGGATGCGATGTGTACCAATATCGAAATCAATTTGCTGGAGATGAACAACCAGTCGCAGCTACCGGATACGCCGATGCCGGATGCGCATTATCGTCTGACCTAGGTGGCGAGTGTCACGATTTGGGTAAGATTCATAAGACTGTCATAAATACGCAACAAAAATGAAATAGCGTGGACGGGTCCGCTGTATAACGTCCCTGAGCATTCTCGAGGTATTTATGTCAGTCATTCAGGCCAAATCTCTGCACGAAGCCGAAGACCTGCTGAATTCCGGTATGGTGAAAAAAGTCGAACTGGCTTTTAGTATTAACAGCGATGAGTTTTTCAAACTCGCGCTGGAATGTGGCGATCGCGGTGCGAAAATCACCAAGGGTAAGAATTTCTTTGTTATCACACTCAAAAAATGGGTCATTCCTTCTAATGACCTGCCCGCCACCAAAAGCAACGTCCTGATGTGATACAGTCTCCATAACACTGCCATCCCGACAGTGTTATGGAGAATTCCTCTAGGACACGGTTTTCATCATATAAACGCTCAGCGGATCCGGTGATTGCACGTAATCACCAAAGGCCTCTGTACGCGCATACCCGAGTTTCTCGTACAGCGTGATGGCTTTTTCCTGAAAAACACCTGTTTCCAGATACAGGTCTGTGTGCCCCAACTCTTTCAGTTTCTTTTCCATCGCGGCGATAAGCAGCGAAGCGATCCCTTTTCCGCGAAACAAGGGGTTAACGTACACCCGCTTCATCTCGGCGATGCGATGTTTTGAGATGTACAGACAGGCGCATCCGGCCCAGTCGTCATCGACTCGCGCCATAAAACAGGTGATATCACCTTCATCCAGCTCTGTGATATTGACACCGTAAAACGATTCGGGGGGATAGAGCGGGTACTGATAAGCGTCCAGTTCGGCAATAAGACGGGCTAAATGCGGGTGGGCTACATCGGTTTCGAAAATCTGGGCACTCACGGCGTGGCTCTCAATGCAACATTTTGGATTTATATTCTTAACTGAAATCGCCCCGAAAACAAGCGACTGCCTGAGGGAAGAAGGGAAGCGGACACGCGAAGGTGTAAGTAAATCGTAATAATTGAAGAACTCTTCGCCACGTCTGTCAGAGTTATCTGAATTGATCAAAATGTGATCACTTTGTCTGTCATCCCTGATTTTTTTACCTCATATTCTTCCACTGTAAGAAATGTATACAATGCAATAACTCACCGTGATTAATTTACCGCCTCCAGTCGCGGTGAGATGAACGAAGCACATTATAAGTGTTTGAATAAAGGATAAAATTATGGCTGTCTATCCTGTTGGCGTTTTTGTCACGCTTACTTTTACACCAGGTTTGTTTGAAGTAATCACGATTTTGAATGAGGTATCACCGGTGCAGTATCAGGTGATGAATGTTGAGACGGGGAATGTGATCAGAGTGAATGAGAACTTTATTCGCGGAATTATAAAACCTTAACAACGTGACCGGGCAGGCTGGCAGCGTTCGTGTGCCAGCCTGCCCGGCCTTATTTTGTTTCCGCGGTCATTCAGGCATCAGCGCGTTAAAATCCTCTTCGTACAGTTCGCGGCATTCCTGGATAAACTCCGGGTAGCCCAGTTCGGATGTCTGTACATCACGTCCCAATCGTTTTTCTAAATCCTCGTGAAATCCCTCAAACTCTCCGTGCAGAATGCCGGTAAAACCGGTGAGGATGATGCATTGCTCGGGTGTTAGTTTCGTCACGTTGAGTTCCTTAAGCGATTTTTAAAACCAGAATTTTTAAAATTGTTAAAAGTTTCTGAAAAGATGTTGAAAAGGGAGAAGTGCCTCACGTCGTGTTTCTGCAAAACGACGCAACATGTCCTATCCTCTAATTAATCCTACTGAAAAACAAGGAGTCACCGATGGATCAGGACTTGTTCGAACAGGCGCCCTTACCGCTGTTAACCCGTTTTCAGGCGGGAGACAGGGTGAAGTTACTCACTTTTCCCGTGGGTATTCATCCTGCCAGCTATCAGCTGGATGTGGCGATTACCGCCATCCATGACGGTGAGTTTGAGGGGGAGATTGTCCGTATCGCAACCCTGGGACGACACGATCATGAGGAAGCTCATTTTATGCTGGGCGGGCAGGTGGCTTTCTACGCGAGAAATATTCAGGGTATGGCCTCCTGACGGATAAAAAACAAAACCCCGCTTTAATGGCGGGGTCTTAAACGACTTCACACTTTCACTTCTTTTTCACTTCACGCTGACATTGCGTCAGTTACATCATTGGCTTCACGTGTTTGGTATTCGCCTGAGTGGTCAGTTCGTCTGCGGGAATTTTCGAACAACTGCCGCAATATCCCACCAGATACCATCTTCCGTCGGCGCCTTTCTCCGGATTCACTTTGTAACGCTCGTTACGCTTGCCATAAAACTCACGATCCACATTCTTTGATGCATCTTCCCAGAAACACAACGAAAACTGATGACATGCATCGACATGCCGTTGTCCGTCGCGGCTTCCGCCAACCAGTAAATAATGATATTCAGACATACTGCCTCCTGAACCCCAAATATGATGGGGTAATTGTCCTGACTACAAGGAAACTACCTGGAATTTCAACCCGAAAACAAAACAAGAGAGACAATAACGGGCGTAGAAAACCACCCGAGGAACACATTTTTTATTACGTAAACTATAGAGCAGATCACAAGATGGGGGAAGAAATATGGGTGAAATGTGACGTGTGTCACTTTATATTTTCCCATGATTGTGATTGTGCGCAGACATTCCGTCAGGCCATTGTGAATGAAGGATTTTTGTGGAGCCGCCACAGAGGTCAGCGGTTGAAATAGGGGGGTTAATCCCTTGTGCTGCGGGCTTAGAAGTCAGGCGGGGCGTGCTACTTTGGCTACGTTGACTCTTTTAATCGCGCAGGAAATGCAATGGCAGAAAAACAGGTTATAGATTTGGTCATGTCAGTCAATAAACACGTCGAAGAAACTGCCATGCAACATCTGATGCTGCGCAATTTTATTATCGTGATGTGCCGGAGTATGACCGAAGAGCAAAAAAATCAGGTGAGATGGCAGATGCGCCAGATCCATCAGGTGACTGATGCTGAACACCGGCAGGGCGATGTGGAAATCCTGGAGAAAACCCGGCGGGATATGGAAATTATGCTGGAACTGATCAATTAGGTTTCTTCTGATGTCTGTCTCTTCAGGGGTGAACTATCATTAACACAATGATAACCAAAGGGAGATATAAAATGGGATTTTGGAGAGTACTGATCACCATTCTGGTACCACCGTTGGGCGTACTGATAGGTAATGGTTTAGGCGGAGCATTTCTGCTGAATATTTTGCTGACTTTACTGGGCTATTTCCCGGGTCTGATCCACGGTTTTTGGGTACAGACGCGTAAGTAATGCCTCTTGTAAGCACGGCACGAAGACTGACATAACACGTCATCTGAAAACCCGGTCTGAAAGCCGGGTTTTCTTTTTGGAGGGTCAGAACAGAGAGAAGAGGAGAACCACAGGAAGGCTCATCGGCCAGGTAAATCCAATAATGCCGGACGTTAATAGCCTGATCTTAATCGTATCGCGGCTCACCAGCAGGGTGAACAGCACGGCGATACCCAGCCCGCCCCAGTAAATCGTTTTTATCACTTCCCACCAAACGTGCACAACCAACCCCTGACCATTCATAAAAACCGGCGGGTATGATATTCCGTTAACATCTGGTAATCAATTATTGTGTGATGTTACTCATAATTTTGTAATGTAAGTATTTGGCGCTGATTGTTATTGAACATCACTTGTGATCGGTGAGTGAACCGATTGCGCGCGTAAATGCCCCCGAATGGCCGTGGGCGCGAAACCGAAACGTTTGCGAAACCGCTCAGCAAAACGCGAACCGCTTTCATACCCGACCTGATGAGCGATGTGGGAAATGGCCAGATCCGTGCATTGCAACAGGCGCAGGGCGTGGGTCATGCGAACATCAATCATCAGGTTACGCAGTACGCTGTTTTCCGCCGCCAGACGGCGTCGCAGCATCACTTCATTCATCATCAGTTGCTCGGCCACTTCCGCTGCCGTAAAGGCTTTATGCAGATTGTTGACCAGCAATTCGCGCACCCGCTGGGTCATGCTTTCGCTGTGTTGCAGGGAATAACGCACGCCGAGCTGCGACAGCCACAGCAACTGCTCAAGCATCCGGTGGCGGGTTATTGGCGCAGGCAGTCCGTGATGCCAGAGAAGAGCATTATGGGTGTCAGTAAAACTTTGTTTGAAGGCGCCGGGAACGTGGGGAATGACTTGCAGGTGATCGACAGTAATCAGCGGGGGTTTAAACGCCGATATATGCAACCCTGCATCGGTCAGCAGGGCATTATCCCACGCCATAATCGCGCAGCTAAATGGCCCGTTTTCTGAAAGCTTGTGGGTAAGCCCCAGCGTTTGTCCGCTATTGAGCACCAGCATTTCACCCGTTTGCAGGGACACTTCCTGATGCTGATAATGAACGGTCATGCTGCCATTTTGGATCAGGAGTAACTGAGGTTTGTCGATATATAAATCTTGAATAAAAAGTTCACTGTGCTGAATAAGTAGCGAGGTCGATCCTATCCCTGGGGTGACTTTTATTTTACGTACCATGGTGATGATGCCCGAATATGACGACGACGGCGTCCAGTTGCCTGAATATAAATCAAAGCTGCGCGACTTTGTTACTAATACAAACTGGTCACCTGTTGAGGCGAAGTCAGGGATGGAGACAGAGAGAATTAGCCCTGGCAGCTGTGCGCTCTCTGCCTCTGAAACCTTAGTATGTACAAGAAATATTTGATAAAATAGAACAATATAAAATAAAACGAAAGTAATAATTATTGGCGATCGCCAAACGCGATTGAACGGAGATCGATTTTTCCGTACGTCATATTCACTTGTTGTTGTCTTGACGACTGTCCAATCAGCTCGGTGAGTTGATTCATCCGGGCTTGTAATAATGTCTTGATCATATTTTCGTTATCCAGAATCTGACGCAAATATTTGCGTACTTCATACTGAATAGCCATTGACGTGCTTTCTGCTACTGGCAACGTGGTGGTCGCTTCCACGGCTTTCAGATAACTGACTTCGAGCTCGACCAGCTCATCCCATTTCTCTTCTTTCGCCAGCCGCAACATCTGCTCGCTTAAAGTCAGGATCAGTTGATATTCATTAACCAGATACTGATGTTGATCCATTATATTGGTCCTGCGACGGGTGATAGTTTGGGCCGATTTGCCGCCAGGCATCGGCAATATTTTCCAGTAAGCCCAGCACTTCCGTGATGGCTTCCTGATCGTTGTGTAAATTGGCATGCAATAAACGACGAACCATATAGGAATAGAGCGCTTCAAGGTTATCCACTAAATCGGGATCACCTTTCTCGCGGCTCATTCCGGCTTTCAGTCCGCTGTCGATAATATTAATGGCCTTAGAGAGCGCTTTGCCTTTATCGGCAATATTTCCCTGCTGCATAAAAATGCCAGCACGGATAAGGGCGCTACGCGCCCCGTCAAATAACATCACCACTAACTGATGCGGACTGGCACTCATTACGCCACTTTCTAAGCCTACCTGTGCGTAGGCCTGGGTTCCTTTAGCGTTATACATTTCTCAATCCTTATGAACTTGACGAATTCATTGCTTCGAACTGTTGAGTCAGATAGTCGCCGGTATTTTTAAGTTTCGACATGGCAACATCGAGCGCAGTGAAACTGGTTTTATAACGAGCGATGGTGTCGTTAATGCTGTCGTTGACCGTGTTGTATTGCTTGGTCAGCTGCTTGAGGGTGTTATTAACCCCGGTCTTAGCGGTTTCAATAGAACCCGTAGTCGACAGATATCCGGCATTCAGATTGTTAATAGCAACAGCGATACCCGGCGTGGTTTTATCGCCGACCATCAGTTTAGAAATGGAGTTACTGTCAGCCGTCAGGGCTTTGTTCAGTTTGTCGCTGTCGAGAGTCAGCTGACCGGTTTTAGGGTCGGAAGTCACGCCAACGCTGGCCAGAGAGGTATAAGCACCTGAAGCACGCGCGCCGCCCAGAGCATTTTTCAACTGGGTCTGAATATCACGCAGGGTGCTGTCACCGATCAGCGCACCGTTGCTGTCTGCCTGTGCATCTGAATTGCTGTCAACCGGGGAATAAGCGGTCAATGTGCCGATGGTGGTTTGCAGTGCGTTGTACGCATCAATAAAGGTCTTCATCGCCGTCGCAGCTTTGGTGATGTCTTTGGTCACGGTCAGCGTTGCATCACTGCCTGCGACGGTGGTGCCGGTCAGGTTCAGCGTGATGCCTTGCGGTGCGTCAACAATGGTATTGCTGTCACTCTCAATGGCGATGTTGTTAACCGACAGTTTGGCGTTCTGCGCATTAACGGTTTGCGTCATGCCATTGCCGGTTGCGCCCTCGGTGTAACCAATAAAGCTGTTCAGTGCGCTGTCGCCGCCAACGCTGATGGACATCGCATTATTCGTGCCGGTGTTGTTGGCATTGATAACCAGCTGGAATTTCGAATCTCCGACTTTCAGGATACTGGCCGTCACACCGCCGTTGGCGTTGTTGATGGCATCACGCATACCGGCCATGGAGGTCTGGTCATCCGTCAGTTTAATGACCAACGGCTTGGCACCGCCACCTTGTTGAATGGTGATTGTGTGGTCGCTACCGGCTGTACCAATCTTGGCGTTGATATCGGTCTGCTGGCCGGAAACCAGTGACTGTGCCTGTGCCAGTTGGCTAACGCCAATGCTGTAACGGCCAGCTGCGGCGCCTGCACCGGTACTAACGGAAAACGTATTCGCATTACTGGAGGTTGCGGTGCTGCTTTTATACACGTCGGCATTGCCGAGCGCTGTGCTGGCGTCGCTGAAAGTCTGTAATGCGCTTTTCAGCGTGCCGTAGGCCGTCAGTTTGGCGCTGTAGCTGGACTGAGATGCGGTAATAGGGGTAAGACGCTGTTTTTCCGCCGTGGTCAGGTTAGTCAACAAATTGTTGAGGTCTAACCCGGAACCAATCCCTAATGATGTGATAGTGGCCATATGAATCCTTTACAGTGTGTAGGTGTCTTTAAGCCCTATCGGCACGACGGAGAAAAAGTTTAATGGAATGTCATAAAAACTAATGGCGTGAATAGCCGGTATAAGGGGGGGTATTTCGCGGCGTAAGAAACTTCCACTTTTTTACAAATAATTCTAAAGGTTGTTGAAGCAGGGCCGATACAAGTTTGGACGGTGATGAACGCCGTGGGCAAATAAGCCCGAACCCTTAACCAGATTTGAAGGAATATCCTCATGGCACAAGTAATCAATACTAACAGTTTGTCACTGATGACTCAGAACAACCTGAACAAATCACAATCTGCTCTGGGCACTGCTATCGAGCGTCTGTCTTCCGGTCTGCGTATCAACAGCGCCAAAGACGATGCTGCTGGCCAGGCGATTTCTAACCGCTTCACATCTAACATCACTGGCCTGACTCAGGCTTCACGTAACGCCAACGACGGTATCTCCGTTGCGCAGACCACTGAAGGCTCACTGAGCGAAATCAACAACAACTTACAGCGTATCCGTGAGCTGTCAGTTCAGGCATCTACCGGTACTAACTCCGATTCCGACCTGACCTCAATCCAGGACGAAATCACTTCCCGTCTGTCTGAAATCGACCGCGTATCGGGTCAGACTCAGTTCAACGGCGTGAAAGTACTGGCTTCAAACCAGACCATGAAAATTCAGGTTGGCGCTAACGATGGTCAGACTATCTCTATTGACCTGCAGAAAATCGACTCATCTTCACTGGGCCTGAATGGTTTCTCTGTTTCTGGTAGCGGTTTGAAAACCAGCGACGCGATCACCCAGATCCCAGGCACTGGCGCTAATGCTGCTCCTGTTGCAATTAAATTTGGTAAAGCAGTTGCAGCCCAAGCAGGCCCACCAGCTGTTGTGGGTGTGACTCAAGATGAAGCTACTGCTGCAATGGCAAAACAACTTGGTGTCTCAGACGCATCACAGATGTCATTGCGTAACGTATTGAACAAAGATGATTCAGCAAGCGGTAACTATGTTGTACAAGTAGGCAGCGACAATTATGCTGCTTCTTTAGGTACCGACGGCACAGTAACTTTGAACACCACCAGCGTTACATACTCTGATGCGGCAAATGGCGTTAGTACCGCCACTCAAGCTGGCCAATTGGTTAAGGTTGGTACTGATGCAACGGGTGCAGCAGCAGGCTTTGTAACAGTTCAAGGTAAAAACTATACAGCTGGTACCAATGGTACTGACGTGTTAGCAAACAGCGGCACGGCGAATCCAACGACAGCCGCAACTGCTTTAGCTCTGAGTGATGGTGAAACTACACCGGGTAACGCTGCTACTGCCGTTACTGCAACTAAAACCTTCGCAGGCGCAGCAACTAATGATCCGCTGGCTCTGCTGGACAAAGCTATCGCGCAAGTTGATAAATTCCGTTCTTCACTGGGTGCGGTTCAGAACCGTTTCGATTCTGCTATCACCAACCTGAACAACACCACCACTAACCTGGCTTCTGCACAGAGCCGTATTCAGGATGCTGACTACGCCACTGAAGTTTCTGCAATGTCTAAAGCGCAGATCCTGCAACAGGCTGGTACTTCAGTGTTGTCCAAAGCTAACCAGGTTCCACAGTCAGTACTGTCCCTGCTGCAAGGCTAATTTTTCGGTTAACCCGAAAAATGCAGTCAACCCCGCTCCGGCGGGGTTTTTTTTAACCAAAACTTACGAATTTGTACAATCCCTTTGGCGGGCAGGCTGGTATAATTTAGGATAATCTTTATTTTTAGATTTAAATTTAAGCAATCACGACCGGCAGGCAGGGGGATGGCGACAGGCGATGTTCGAGACATAATCAAAATAGCCGCGCTTTTTTGTCCTTATTCTGCCGATTGAACAGGCTTTCCACTGTCACAATGCTACAGACCCTTAATTTTACAGGTTACGACAGTGAGCGATCTGTATACCGCCGACGGCGTGATAGACAAAAATTCTTTGTGGCAGCGCTACGTTCCCCTGGTGCGCCACGAAGCCCTGCGTTTGCAGGTACGGCTTCCCGCCAGCGTAGAGCTTGATGATCTACTGCAGGCGGGGGGAATTGGCCTGTTGAATGCGGTTGAGCGATTTGATGCGATGCAGGGCACGGCGTTTACCACCTACGCCGTTCAGCGTATTCGCGGCGCGATGCTTGATGAATTGCGCAGCCGCGACTGGGTGCCGCGCAGCGTGCGACGCAATGCGCGTGAAGTGTCCCAGGCAATGCATCATGCAGAACAACGATTAGGGCGTCCACCGAGCGAAGGAGAGGTGGCGCAGGCGCTGGATATTCCCATCGAGGAATACCGGCAAATACTCATGGACACGAACAGCAGCCAGTTGTTTTCTTATGACGAGTGGCGTGAAGAGCAC
This sequence comes from Rahnella inusitata, assembly GCF_965118895.1. Lineage (GTDB taxonomy): Bacteria > Pseudomonadota > Gammaproteobacteria > Enterobacterales > Enterobacteriaceae > Rahnella > Rahnella inusitata_A. The sequence continues at coordinate 88,963 of NZ_CBCPJJ010000010.1, read as the reverse complement.
GGCGATTCAGCCGAGGCATTGATGGAAGGGCACGAAGAGGCCAACCCGTTACATCATCTGTTGGAGGGCAATTTACGCCACCGGGTGATGGAAGCCATCGATGCGTTACCAGAACGGGAAAAGTTAGTTCTTACGCTTTACTACCAGGAAGAGTTGAATTTAAAAGAGATCGGGGCAGTGCTGGAAGTCGGGGAATCCCGGGTAAGCCAGCTGCACAGTCAGGCGATTAAGCGATTGCGAACGCGCCTGGCCAACGATCACTGATCCGCTTTTTCCTGGCCGGTTATACATTTTATGTCCCTTATCAGGAATAAATTTATGCCAGCGGGAATCAAAACAAGGCCTTTAAGCCGTTATCTTAAAGATTTTAAACATAGTCAGACTCATTGCTCACAGTGTGCAAAAGAACTCGACAGGATGGCACTGGTGTTTCGCGGGCAAATCATCAATAAAGAGGCCATCGCTAAGATGGACCAGCCTATTGATGACGACGTGTGGCACAACCTGTCGCAAGAACTGACCGCACTGTGTCGTTTTTGCAGTGAGATTAGCTGTAACAGCCATTCGTCGTATTTCGATATTATGGCGTTTAAGCAATATCTGTTTGAACAGACTGAAATGAATCACAGCACGGTGCGCGAGTACGTTGTCCGCCTCCGCCGTCTGGATGAGATTTTATCTGCCAGCAACTATCCTCTCGATAAACTGAAAGGGGACAGCATCCACCAGCGGATCATCAGTGATGTTCCGGTGGCGGCGCACGATAACTACCGTATTGCCCTGCGCAAATACGATCAGTATCTGGCCTGGCAGAAATCCGCCTGAGTCCGTTTCGCACAGAATGACAATGAAACACCCTAAACAGGTTCCTCCGGGAGCCTGTTTTTTTGTCTCCAATTTGTATACATTCTTTATATACTTAATCATCAATATCATTTCATATCCGAATAATTCATTTTTACGGTTTCGCTCAGCCGTGCGGCTGCGCGTCAGGGGAACACTGTGCCTGCTCAGATTTCATTGCTTAAAAACCGGCTGGATGCCTTTGATCGTCTCGATTTACTGGGTAACAGCACGCCGCTGGAAAAATTACACCGTCTTTCAGAACACGTTGGCCGCGACATTTACATCAAACGTGACGACGTCACTCCGCTGGCGATGGGCGGCAACAAGCTGAGAAAGCTGGAGTATCTGGTCGCCGATGCGCTGGCAGAGGGTGCAGATACGCTGGTGACCGCCGGGGCTATCCAGTCAAACCACGTGCGCCAGACTGCTGCCGTGGCCGCCAAGCTGGGACTCAAATGCGTCGCGCTGCTGGAAAACCCGATTGGCACCGGCGAGGCGAATTATCTGACCAACGGTAACCGTCTGCTGCTGGATCTGTTCAATGTTGAAGTGGTGATGTGCGATGCCCTGCACGATCCGATGGCGCAGCTGGCAGAGCAGGCTGAGCGTCTGGAGGCACAGGGCTTTCGTCCGTACGTGGTGCCGGTCGGCGGCTCGAATGCCTTAGGCGCGCTGGGATATGTGCAGTGTGCGCTGGAAATCGCTGAGCAATCTTCCGCCGGCTTTGTGGATTTCAGCGCCGTGGTAGTCGCTTCCGGCAGCGCCGGGACGCACGCCGGGCTCGCCGTGGCTTTACGCCATCTGATGCCCGATACCGCTCTGATCGGCGTGACGGTGTCACGTAAAGCGCATGAGCAGCGTCCCAAAGTGGAGGCAATTGCCCGCGAGGTCGCCACTCATCTCCAACTGGATGAAATCATTCCGTCGATAGTTTTGTGGGATGAATACTTCGCGCCGCGTTACGGTGAGCCGAACGAAGCGGGTATGGCGGCGGTTAAACTGCTGGCTGAACAGGAAGCGATGTTGCTGGATCCGGTCTACACCGGTAAAGCGATGGCGGGTTTACTCGATGGCATCGAACGCGGTCTCTTCCCGGAGGATGGCCCGATCCTGTTTATTCACACCGGCGGGGCACCTGCGCTGTTTGCTTATCACCCGTTTGTATAGGCATCACATATCGCTTTGATGGGTGGAAATGACCGTTTTGATGGCTTAAGGTGTGCTTATTCCATTTTGAGCTAAGATTATAGAATTATATTCCTGATAAGTGATGCGACGGGTGCTACTGTGCGCAAATCCATAGGGTATATAACGTTTTATAATTAACTATAAATGAGGTGAATATGGGTTTTTCTACACTGCGTCGTCGTTTACTCCTGGGTGCTGTGGCGGTGACGTTAACTGCCGGCATGGTCAGCAACAGCTTTGCTGATGAAGGTTTACTGAAGAAAGTTAAAGAGCGCGGTACGCTGATAGTCGGGCTGGAAGGAACCTATCCTCCGTTCAGTTTCCAGGGTGAAGACGGTAAGCTGACCGGTTTTGAAGTGGAGTTTGCAGATGCGCTGGCGCAGCACATGGGCGTAAAAGCCAAGCTGCAACCGACCAAGTGGGACGGCATGCTGGCCTCGCTGGAATCTAAACGTATTGATGTGGTGATCAATCAGGTCACCATTTCACCTGAACGCCAGAAAAAATATGATTTCTCCACGCCGTACACTGTTTCCGGTATTCAGGCACTGGTGAAAAAAGGTTCCGAAGCTGAGTATTCAAAGCCGGAAGATCTTAAAGGTAAGAAAGTCGGTGTGGGTTTAGGTACTAACTATGAACAATGGCTGCTTGCAAACGTGCCGGGCGTTGATGTTCGTACGTATGATGATGACCCGACTAAATATCAGGATCTGCGCGTAGGCCGTATCAACGCGATTCTGGTTGACCGTCTGGCAGCATTGGATCTGGTGAAGAAAACCGGCGATACCTTAGCGGTTGCTGGCCCGGCGTTCTCCCGCCAGGAATCTGGCGTGGCGATCCGTAAGGACAACCCGGAACTGCTGGCCGCGATCAACACGGCGATTGCCGAAATGCAAAAAGACGGCTCACTGGCCAAGATTTCAGAAAAGTGGTTCGGGGCCGACGTCACCAAATAAATGCTCGTCCTGCCGGGAGCTGATAAAGCTTCCGGTGTTTTCAGAGCAAACATCCAAAAGGTTATTATCGGATGCAAGAAAGTATTCAACTGGTGCTGGATTCAGCACCATTTTTATTGAAGGGAACCCTGTTTACGCTCCAGCTAAGTATTGGCGGGATGATTTTCGGGTTATTACTGGGCTTTATGCTGGCGCTGATGCGCCTTTCGCGTTTCTGGCCGCTGTCATGGTTGTCACGTTTTTACGTGTCGGTATTTCGCGGTACGCCGCTTATCGCACAGCTGTTTATGATTTATTACGGCCTGCCGCAGTTTGGCATTGAGCTGGATCCTATTCCGGCTGCGATGATCGGCCTGTCGCTTAATACAGCGGCTTACACCTCTGAAACCTTGCGTGCGGCGATTTCGTCGATTGAAAAAGGGCAGTGGGAAGCCGCCTCCAGCATTGGCATGAACCACTGGCAGACGCTGCGCCGCGTTATTTTACCGCAGGCCGCCCGTACTGCGCTGCCACCGCTTGGCAACAGCTTTATTGGTCTGGTGAAAGACACTTCGCTGGCCGCGACCATTCAGGTACCTGAGCTGTTTCGTCAGGCGCAGCTGGTGACCTCGCGCACGCTGGAAGTGTTCACCATGTATCTTGCCGCCTCGATCATTTACTGGGTGCTGGCGACCGTTTTATCCTTCCTGCAAAACCGTCTGGAAGACCGCGTTAACCGTCAGGATCAGGAGCCTTCATGAGTACCATTGACGTTAAGCAACTGACTAAGAAATTCAACGGCCAAACGGTGTTACACGGTATCGATTTACAGGTGAATGCCGGAGAAGTAGTGGCAATTATCGGCCCGAGCGGTTCCGGTAAAACCACGCTGCTGCGCAGCATCAATCTGCTGGAAGAACCAGACGGTGGCACTATTAAGGTCGGTAAAATCGAAATTGACGGTAACAAGCCGATCGGAAAGCAGAAAAATAAAGTCCGTGAACTGCGTCAGCAGGTAGGTTTTGTATTCCAGAACTTTAATCTGTTCCCACACCGTTCCGTGCTGGAAAACATCATTGAAGGCCCGGTCATCGTAAAAGGTGAATCGAAAGAGAAAGCGATTGCCGCCGCGCGCAAACTGCTGGAAAAAGTCGGCCTGAGCGGTAAAGAAGACGCCTATCCTCGCCGTTTGTCCGGTGGTCAGCAGCAGCGCGTGGCGATCGCCCGCGCACTGGCAATGAATCCTGAAGTCATTTTGTTCGATGAACCGACGTCTGCCCTCGACCCGGAGCTGGTCGGGGAAGTTCTCAACACTATCCGCGCGCTGGCGCTCGAGCACCGCACAATGGTGATCGTGACGCATGAAATGAGTTTTGCGCGTGATGTGGCAGACCGGGCGATCTTTATGGATCAGGGGAAGATCGTGGAGCAGGGGCCAGCGAAGGAGTTGTTCTCGAATCCGCAGCATGCGAGGACTAAGCAGTTTTTGGAGAAGTTCCTCGCCCACTAAATTCAAGAGCGTGGGTTGCCATTCAAACTGGCCTTAAGGTCAAGACCTTGGGCTGCCACCCAAACTGGCCTCAAGGGTGGTCTATCGCCACCACCCTTGAGAATCCCCGGCTCTTTGAAACACGTGCCATGCATCCCGGCTCTGTTTCAGAAAATCCTCCTATTGCCGCAAAATCCCGCCGCTGCGCGGTTCCCTCCGGTCGGGTTACAACCCGCGCAAAAACTCGCGGTTTTCCACCTCTTCCTGCGGCGTGATTTTTGAACGCGGCCAGTGGCTTTTTAGGTCACAACTTCACCTGCTCGGGTCATTTCAAAAACCCAAACCCTCTGCTTAATCTACATTTATTTTTTTTAAAAATGGTGAGATGGCGCGATCAAAAAATCCTGCCGAACGGAGCGGCCTGAAGACCTATGGCTTCAGGACCGAGAGAGGGCACCGCGCAGCGGCAGGGTTTTGCGCCACACGCGTCAGCAACAGAACAGGTCCATCGTTCCAGCGGTAGCGCATGTTTTAAAAAGACGTGGAGATTCCAAAGAGGGCCCGTCCTGGCCCTCTTTGGGCGGTTTCGGCGCAGCGAGTTAAGTGATCACTGCTATTGAGAAACCGAAACTTCCTCGGTTATTTTTTCAAGCCGCCATTGGACAGCAGTCCAAAAAATTCCAAAAAAAAGCCCCGAAAAAGTTTCGGGGCTTTCCAAAGTCTCACACCATCCAAGCCTTAATGCTTAGTTGATTTGAACCGGCATGCCTGCACGCATCTCAATCGCGCGCTGAACTACAGTCTGATTCACACTTGGATCCGTCGCTACGGCGTTCGAGCTGCCAGTCAGGCTGATTGGAATCGGCTGTTGGGAGTCGAATTCCTCCTGGTTAGAAGACAACGGGTTATGGATCTCAACATAACGCTTGCCGTCTGGCTCAACGGTGGCCTTCACCGGCTCGTTGATGAACTGAACGCGGGTGCCTTGCGGCACGTTGTCGTACAGCCATTTGATGTCAGCATCACGCAGACGCACACAACCGTGGCTCACGCGCAGACCGATACCAAAGTTCGCATTGGTGCCGTGAACGGCATACAGGCGGCCTACATACAGCGCGTAAAGACCCATCGGGTTATCCGGGCCTGCAGGGAAGACGGCGGGCAAAAACTCGCCGCGGGCTGCATATTCTTCATGCATTTTTGCCGTCGGGGTCCAGGTCGGACCTGCTTTCTTACGCTGGATAGTGGTCACCCAGTTCAACGGAGTGTCTTTGCCCAACTCACCGATACCGATTGGGAGAACGACAACGGTATTGCTGCCTTTCGGGTAGTAGTACAAACGCATTTCTGCGCTGTTGATGACAACACCTTCGTGCGGCGTATCCGGCAGGATTAACTGCTGAGGAATCGTCAGAACGGTGCCAGGGGTTGGCAGGAACGGGTCAACGCCAGGGTTGGCTTCAAGCATGTTGCTCAAACCCATCTGGTATTGCGCTGCAAAATGCTCCAGCGGCAGGCTGCTGCCCTGTGGAACAGTGACCGTAATATTTTCACCGACCAGACGACCATTGTTCGCCGGAAGAGGATATACCACAGCAAAAGATGCCTGGCTGTACGCAGCAACTGCCAAAACCAGGGTAACTATCGCGCGAATGCTCATTTTCATATTTTCGTTGGTCGTTAATGCCACACTGGCAGTTGTTGTCAGAATGTTGATTTCCCACCGGTATGCTTTCCACCGGAGAGACACGGTACTTTCACAGAGCACTTTAATGAGACTCAGTATGTGTAACGAATCACATTTCAGGGTCGCTAATTATAAGGATTTATTGCCAACAGGCCAAAGCTTTCTCATGCTGTTCGAAAAGTTCCCTTCACCGACCGCATTTTTTGCGGAGTCCTGCACAATTCCTTCACATTTAACCGCTTTTATACGACAAAATGGCACCATGACCGCGCGTCGAAAAACACTCTCTGCGCCTTATCGCTATGCCACCCTCAGACATCTCATGCCGAGGATTCAACAATCAGTGTTGAACGCCGCTGGCCGATAACGCAAAGGTGCCCACCGGCATAACTGGCAGGTATTTTTGGTAATAATCGTGATAGTTTTTTACCGGATCAATATCCTTAAATAAATCAGGATAAAGAGATTTAGCGATAAACTGTACCATTGTGAAATCAACCAGCGTACGAGATGCGCCCTGATAAACGCCGTAGAGTTTGCCATTCTGAATCGCCGGTAATGAACTCCAGCCGTCACGGTGAGTGAACCCGTTGAGTTTAGCTCTTGCTGCGGCTTCATTGACGCCGATACCCATTTCTAGTGCTGTGTCAACTTTATTGTTCTCCCTGCCGGAAATAAAAATAACATCCGGTTTGGCGACCAGTAACTGCTCAGGATTAATTTCGCCCCACTGTTTAACAAAAGGCGCTGCTATATTCTCGCCGCCTGCAAGACGCAGCATCACGCCCCACATATTTTCGCCATAGGTGAAGGAATACTCCGCCGGACCTTTATTACCAAACTCAATGTAGACTTTTGGCTTAGGCAGATTTGCCTGTTTGATCCTGTCTTCAATCAGCGTGATGTTATTTTTATAAAGCTGGGCCAACTCATTGGCGCGGTCAGTCTGGCCGGTTAATACCCCGATTATTTCCGTAGATTTTACATGGTTTTCTACCGTCTGATCATTGTAATCGAGCACGACAACCGGAATATGCAAACTCTGAAGCTGCGTGACTTCATACTTCAAGGCAGCGTACTGCCAGCTGGCTAAAATGACCACATCCGGCTTGAGGCTGATTAACTTTTCCAGCGACACGTTGTGCAGGTCGATTTCACCAATATCCGGAATGTCGGCAATGGAAGGACGGTGTTTAATATACATATCCCAGTTCGCGGGCACTTTGCCATGCCAGGCTTCACGCGAAATGCCGACAATATGATCAAACGCCTGTTCACCCCCCACCGCCATATAATCTTCAAAATAGAATCCCAATACTGCTCTTTTCACTGGCGTATCTAAGGTTATTTTATTTCCCAGTACATCAGTCAGCGTGGTGGTGGCGGCATTGGCCTGACCGGTTATCGCAACGGACAGTATAAAAAGCAAACCTTGAAGTAACTTCATTTAATTCCCTTAGGTATTGTGTGATTATTATTTGAGGCCGGAATTTATTTTTATAAAAACAGATTGATTATATTTTAATTTCACTTAAGTTGCCGCAAAAAATACAAATCCCGCTCTGTTACTATCGCGGTGTTCAATTATACGATTGGTTGGTTGCATTAGTACAGTCAGAATCGGGTGATGCCGATGACAACGTGGGTAAAATAAATGGCACTGTCGCAAATTCGCGATGAGGTAGCCTTTTTGTTATTGAAAGTCCTTAAAATTCAAGTGTTTTTCTCATCAGGCGCTTCTCGCCCGGCAGATCACCATAATAAAAAAGGGAAGCCTGATCTTTGCTTACTGCATGCATCACCTCAATACCTTCAAGTGTGGCGTAAGCCATCTTCATAGATTTAAACCCCGGTGTTACGTGTTTGTCTGCTGTGTGCCAAAAGGGGACATTTTCAAATCACGCTCTATTTATAAATGAGTGCCCGTTCGTTAACCCTCAAAGACTGTATTTTTCATTTTTATACTTGTTTTCAAAAAAACTGTTGACCATGAAGAACGATCGTTCTACCTTCATCTCATGAACAATAAGCCAACAGATACCCGCGAAAAAATCCTGACTACCGCTGAGCAATTGATTTATAGGAATGGAATTCATGCCACGGGCATGGACCTTCTGGTCAAGACATCAGGCGTAGCAAGGAAAAGTATTTATCGCTATTTCGCTAACAAGGATGACGTGGTGGCCGCCGCGTTGAAAGAACGTGATGAACGCTGGATGCACTGGTTCAGAACTGAATCTGATAAAGGTGATACTCCTCAGAAGCGCATTTTGAATATGTTCAGTGTGCTCAGAGGATGGTTTGATTCAGAAGGCTTTCGTGGTTGTGCTTTTATAAATACAGCCGGAGAAGTTGGTGATCATAACGACCCCATTCGTCAGATAGCAAAGCTGCATAAACAAAAATTGCTGGATTACACGCTCGATCTCACGGAGCAATTAAACATTGAGCAATCTGTCGTTCTGGCCAAACAGTTGCTGATTCTGATAGAGGGCGCAATCACCCTTTCCTATGTGATGGGCGATAGCAGCGCCGCCGACAGTGCAAGGGAAGTTGCGGAACGTTTGCTGGAACAGGTCTCTCCTTAAGGCCTGAGTAACAAAACTTTTTCTATTTATATCCAATTTTGTGGGAGGCTTTACCATGTCCGATACACACACTCGCCAGCCACTTCCACCTTTCACTCACGAATCGGCGACTGAGAAAGTTCGGCTCGCTGAAGATGGCTGGAACAGCCGCGATGCCGAAAAAGTATCGCTGGCGTACTCACTGGAGACCAAATGGCGTAATCGAACAGAGTTTGCAAATAATCGTGAAGAAGCCAAAGAATTCCTCACACGTAAGTGGAACAAAGAACTTGAGTATCGTCTCATTAAAGAGTTGTGGGCGTTTGGTAGCAGCCGCATTGCTGTTCGATACGCTTATGAATGGCGTGACGATTCAGGTAATTGGTTCCGTTCTTACGGGAATGAAAACTGGGAATTTGAAGCAGATGGCCTGATGCACCGTCGCTTCGCCTGTATCAATGACATGCCTATCAAAGAAGGTGACCGCAAGTTTCACTGGCCCCTGGGGCGTCGCCCGGATGACCATCCGGGTCTGTCGGAGTTGGGTCTGTGAATTTGACGATTATCTCGCCAGAAGCCCAGGGCTACTCTCGCCTCTAACGCGACAAATGCTACAGTTGATAGGGAAGTCACTGACTCTCAATACGGCTAAGGCAAGACGAGAATTAGGGTACGCACCGGTAAAAAGCTGGGATGAAGGCATCCGTGAATTGAAATAAAACGGATAAATTAACCCTGTACCAATAAAAAACCAGGGCACGTCACATAATATTGCGCTCCGGTTAAAATACTAGTTAAGAGGCCAAGGAAACAACTCACTTCGGGCTGAACTGGCATAACTGCGGCGAGCGCAACGTCTCAGAAACCGTAAATCAACTACTGGGTAAAGTCCGCTTTTCGCTCACAGCTGGCCATTAACGCGCGCATGTCTGCTTTGTTCCAGAAGCGGATCCAACAAACGCTCTGCCGTTTGGATTTTTATCGCGAGCAGCAGCTCCCTGGATTACCGGTTGGTCATATAGCTTTTTAGAATCATCCCGGCAGAAAGAATATGATCAACGGTAAAGTCGCGAGCAGCAGCGGAATCGCCCCGCAGGCAGGCGTTTAAAATATGCTCATGTTCATCCTGAAACTTGAGCGTTTCAGACAGTAACCGATGCTGCAAAAGCTCATATCTTTCTATCTGCGCTCGTAATTCATTTATCATTTTCAGCAGGCGCTGATTTTTACACTTGCGGTATAACAGCTCATGAAATTCCCGGTTGTATTGCCCCTGTTGTGTTGATTCGCTGGCGCTACCAAGAAGTTTGTGAACAAGCTCTGCCCGCGTAAGCGTTTCTGAATCCATGTATTGAATGCTCTGAAAAATAGCATCACCTTCCAGTAAAGCCCGGAGTTGATAAATTTCGTCAACATCGTGAACGGTAAGCGTCCTGACGACAGCTCCGCGGTTTCTGTAAACGTCAACTAAGCCTTCCCTCTCAAGTTTCTGGATTGCTTCTCTCAGCGGGATACGGCTGACAGAAAACTGGCTGGCGAGGTCTCTTTCCACTAGACGATCACCGTCTCGCAGCGAGCCGTTGTTGATTAAATTTTTTAGCTCAAAAGCAAGCATGTCCGCGGTCGAAAGAATAACCGAACTCATAGAACCTACTTTACTTGATGATTAAATGGTATACCATTATGCCATCCGTTTAAGCACTTTGACAATGATTTGCGGTAAATCGTGCTTCATCTGGGAGTGACTAAAAGTAGAGAAGAGTGAGTGGTGAGAATCTCAAAAGCAGATAAATATTAATTTCATTGGCCGACTGAGAGTGTATTGCTAACTAGCAGACATTAAGAACTGGAGCGGGAAATTTATGGAACACAGTTATTCGTCACATATATGTTGGACAGGCAATCTGGGCAAAGGGACAACAGGGTATCGTTCATATGACCGGACATGGGATATTTCTGTCGCTGGAAAGGAAATAATACATTGTTCTAATGACCCGATACTGGGTGGCGACCCTGGTAAAATGAATCCGGAAGACCTGCTTATATCTTCTCTTTCTGCATGTCACATGCTGTGGTATTTACATCTGGCATCAGATGCGGGCATCACTGTAATGGATTATGAAGATTCACCGGTAGCAACAGGTGAGGTGTTAAAAAATGGCGCTGGCCGCTTCCTGTCCGCCGTACTCAGGCCAAAAATTACTGTCGTAGCCGGTACTGATATTGATGCCGCAATGGCTATTCACCATGAGATCCATAAAGTGTGCTTTATTGCCAGATCAGTAAACTTCCCTGTGAGCTATGACTCCGAGTTTATTATCTCTGACGAAGCGCATTCTGCAACGGTGTAAAACTCAATGCCGAATAAGGCTGGTCAGCCGGACGATAGCTAACATTTACTGTATCAGCCAAACCTCCGCTTTTCGCTCAACGCGTGCATGTCTGCTTTGTGCCAGAAGCGGACGTAGCATGCATCATGTTATGATTCATTCAGTGAGAAGGGTTCACTCCTGCTTCCAGCTCATAGTGAACAAAAGGCTCTAAAAATTATGACATCATTCATTGAGAACCAAGTCATGGATTTCACTATCGGTCCCACTCATCCTGAGCACTTTGACAAGCTTCGCGCTATTGAACTGGCTGCTTTTGAAACATTGCGTAATGCAGGTGCGGTAACAGGCGAGGCGGGGGCAAGTAGCCTCGAGGAGCTGAGCAATTTCAGTCGTAACGGTCTGTTACTAACGGCCTATACGTCTGATTCAGTTCCTGTAGGATTTGTAGCAGGTAAAGTTGAAGGCACATGGCTGCACATTGCTGAAATTGATGTACATCCGCAATGGCAGCGAAATGGAATCGGCAGACTGCTTATGGAGAGAATTCTCCTTACTGGGCAACAACGCGGTCTGGCTGGTGCCACGCTGACAACAGACAAGATGGTCGCTTTTAATGCCAGATTTTACGGTACATTAGGATTTAATATTGTGGAAGGCCACGCACAACCTCCGTATCTGGTAAGCCTAATTGCTGAAGAGATTTCTAAGGGTTTCATTCCGGCGCGACGTGTTGCAATGTGGGTTATCTTTTAGGACTCAGGTCCGCTTTTCGCTCAAAGCTGCCAGTCAGTTCCTTTGATTTCCTGAAGATGTTTCAGTCGCCGTTCTGCATGCTTGGTTAGAAAACCCAGTGTGCCAAGGCGGCGCGGATTTAACTGTAATGGCTCTGATTTGCCTGAAAGTGGTTTGGTTGCGTCAGGGCTGTATCTGGGCAGGCGCTCCTGAAAATTGGTTCACTGGACAGAATATGCGGTCTGTCTAGGACGTGACTGTATTATCGCGCTGGGTCTCTGAGGCATAGATGGTGCGTGACTTTTTCTATGCCAGTTAAAGCAATAAAACCAGCACGTTCATAGAAGCTGAATGCGGACTGAGGCGCGTTTGTGTTGATAAAATTAAACCAGCGGCCTGAACCTGCCAGCATCGCCCTGAGCAGAGTGATACCCACCTGCATTCTTCTCCATTCAATTCCTACATAGAGATGACGGAGTCGCCCGGCGCCAGCCGAAGGCATATAAGGATCTTGATTTAATCCACACACGCCGATGAGTAATCCATCGGCATAGAAACCTGACAGTTTCTCACCCGGTTTATCAAAACGATTTTGCCCGCTCAGCCAGTTTTCTTCCAGTCTGCGTAGCATGTTAAATCCAGCAGCCATGCTCTCAGCTTTTAACTCTCCAAATCCTGGGTTATCCGGGGTAATGTTCGTGATGATAATATTCATGAGTAGTCCCTTTGTATTCACTATGGATAATCCAGACACTCTTAAATCTTATTTGCTGCAAACGGGACATCTGTTCTTTGGTCTCAACTTCCTGTTGACACTGCCACAGCTAAGTCTGTGCATAAAGCCGAAGGTGTTATAATCCTGGCCTCAAATTGCCCTGATATACGATAACGATGATGAATAAAATCCTGGTAAGTGCTTGCCTTATGGGGTTCAAAGTACGCTATGACGGAAGCGAGAAAGCACAAATGGTCGATCAGTTGCACCGCTGGCAGAAAGAGCAACGTCTTGTGATCCACTGTCCTGAACTGGCCGCCGGGCTGCCAACGCCACGTCCACCGGCTGAGATTGTTTTTGCTGAAGGTAAAGACGTCATGCCGCAGCAGGTCAGAATACTTGAAATTACCGGGCAAGATGTCACTGAGCAATATCAGCTTGGTGCCTGGCTGGCGCTGCGTACCGCTCAGGAGTCAGGCTGTACGGCTGCGCTGTTAACCGATGGCAGTCCGACATGCGGTAGCCAATTTATCTATGACGGTTCATTTAGCGGCAAGCGTAAGTCAGGTATGGGGGTCGCAGCATCCCTGCTTACTGAACATGGCATAGCCGTGTTTTCTGAGAACAGGCTGGCCGATCTCATTGCCTGGATTGATGAGAAAGAACGCTGAACCTATATTTTCATTGAGATACGAAGAGAAAATAGCCTCTAATCTCAGAGGAAATAGTTATGTTTTTGGGCAGCCTGTAACTTGCGGATAATTGCGGCATACCAGATTGAGTTTGTATTTGGGCTCGAAATCTTTATCCAGCATGCATTGCTGAACATCCGCAGCTTTGCGTAACGTCGGCACGTAAGGCACTGAGCCCAATGGTTGCGGATAACCACATTGATACATCACCGCCAGCGCTTGTTTGTCGTTTTCAACTTCATGAGAAAAATGCTGCGAAGCTCCCTTTTTACGCCAGGTAATCAGGGAAAACGGGCTTATGCCAGAATCTGGCTTGATAGGATGGAACCCTCTGTCTGCGACAAAAGGCAGCGCCTCCAGCTGGCGCTGACTTAAGGGATGACCCTGCTCTTGCTGGATACAGGCTGGTGTATCATGGTAAATAGGAATGCTACAAATTTTGAATCCGTCTTTACGTGTAAACCCCATATTCTCCATGCATTGATAATACAGAACTGACTCATTATCTGTTTTAGGAATATCGGGGCCAGGGAGTTGCACACCGCATTTACCCATCGCAACGCGCACGCCGTCGATGTCTGTATCAGGACGCTGCCACTGTGTGATATCCGGTGGTGGGGGACATCCTGTCAGCAGGAATACCGCCGTTGTCAGCAAAGGTAAAGTCATCAGAGTCGATTTTCGTAACATTAAAATCCCTTATTTATTATTGTGTCAGGCAGCCGCCATACTGACCGTATTGATCCTTTGCGACAACATTGTTCAGGTTGGATTAATTCCCTCAAATTATTCGAACACACTCCATTGATTCTTAATAATACCCTCCACGTTCAAAACACGCTCCTGCCTTCGGGTTCTCCTTTACCACTAAGAATAATATTATAGCTTCCATTATTTGGCGCTTCATTTTCACTTATTCGCAGTGTCTGGATAACGCCGGTCAGCCAGGGGGGCGGCTTGGGGAAGGGGAGGTAAATCTGTATTAATTTTTGCGATGTTTACGTCTGTTATATTTGCCGACGGTCTGAAAGCGTCTCCAGGCGATTTGCTCCAACTCCCCCTGTGCAGGGGGAGGAGAAAAACCATCAATCACTTCAGCTATCAGAAATCGTAACCCACGGTTGCAACCACGGTACGTTCCTGACCCCAGTAGCAATAGCTGGTGCCATAACAGGCTGCGACGTATTTCTTATCGAACAGGTTATTGGCGTTCAGCTGCACGTAGGCGCCTTTCAGCTGCGGGTTAAACTGCACCAGATTCATACGCAGTGAAGCATCCACCAGCGTAGCGGAAGGCATGTGCTGCGTGTTCTCATTATCCGCCCACTGTGTACCGATGTAACGCACACCTGCACCCAGATCCACACCCACTGGCGTCTTATACTGACCCCAGATAGATGCCATTTGTTTCGGCGTGATATATGGCGTGTTGCCATTATTTTGTGCCGCGTCACGAATACGCACTTTGTTGTAGGTATAACCGGCCATCACGTTGAAGCGCTCGGTCACCTGTTTCTTAGCTTCCAGCTCCAGACCCTGCGAACGGATTTTACCTGCTGGCTCATAGATACTTCCAACAACAATACGATTAACTGCATCTTTTTGAGTTAAATCATACAAGGCAGCGGTGTATATGTCAGAAGTGCCGACTGGCTGGTATTTGATCCCGGCTTCGTATTGCTCACTTTCCATTGGTTTCAATAATGTACCACCAGCACCTGGTAAAGTAGAAGGTGACATCGCCTGACTGTAGCTGACGTAAGGAGAAATCCCGTTATCGAAGGCGTACAGCAGTGACGCGCGACTGTTGAAGTGGCTGTCTTTACGCTCGCTGTGGCTGTCGGTGCCGTAGATGCTTTCGTAGCTGCGGCTGTCGGTTTTCAGCGTGTCGTAACGGCCTGACAGGGTCAGGAACCATTTGTTCCAGCTCATTTCGTCCTGCAGATAGGTGCCCATCTGCTCGTAACGGTTTTTGCCGCGCGAGTGGCTGTAGTAATCCAGCGTGTCGATACCGACTCCGGTGTACGGGTTCAGCGTGCCGGCGGTTGCGCCATCAGATTTCAGGTCATTCACGAAGTGGGAATAGTCAAAGCCCAGCACCACTTTGTGTGCCAGTTCGCCGGTGGCGAAATCGGCTTCAAGCTGGTTATCAATCGCGAAGGTATCAAGAGAAGATTTTTCACCGGAATAGTAGCGGTTCATCAGCGTACGATCCGCGTTCCAGCCTGCCTGATACACCTGATCCAGTTCGGTATTGGAATGGGTGTAGTTAGCGTTCTGGCGGAATGACCAGACGTCGTTAAACGCGTGCTGGAATTCGTAGCTGTAGATCTGCTCCCAGCGCTTGAACTGGTTGCGATCCGTTTCGCCGTCGAAGAAACCACGGCTCAGTTTCTGGCCATACAGGCTGCCGTCAGCGGGCACGGCAGCGTGATAACCGCCGGACGGGTCTTTTTGCAGGTAGGCGCGCAATAACAGCGAGGTGTTTTCATCAGGCTGCCACATCAGCTGCGGGGAAATCGCATAACGCTCTTCGCGCTGGTGATCGTACTGGGTGTCGCTGCTGCGGGTCATACCGGTCAGGCGGAATGCCCACTGGTCGTTGATCGCATTGGTGTAATCGAATGCGCCGCCCTTGGTATTTTGCGTGCCGCCGGAAAGCTGGAAATGGCCCTCTTCGGCGAACTGCGGACGCTTAGTGGTTTCAACCACCACACCGCCGGGAATGCTCTGGCCATAAAGGGCAGAGGACGGGCCTTTCACCACATCAATACGTTCAAGGAACCACGGATCGACCTGAATGGAGTTATAGCTCGCACCATCGCTCAGGATACGCAGGCCATCAAGGAAGGTGTTGTTGACGTCGCCGCCGTGGAAGCCACGCAGGGAGATGGTGTCATAACGCGTTGCGCCACCGGCAAAGTTGGTGAAAACGCCCGGCGTATAGTTCAGCGCGGCGTTGACCGTTGTAGCGTTCTGATCGGTCATCTGCTGACGGGTCACGACGGAAACAGCCTGGCCGGTAGTGATTAACGGCTGGTCGGTTTTGGTCGCGCTTTTCGACGTTTTTGCACTGTAACCCTGCGTCGGAGCATCAGCGGTATCAGCCTGTGATGCCTTGATAACCACTGTATCTTCTGCGGCCAAAGAGGAAGCCGGAACGGCCACGGCCATGGCGCACAAAAGCACCGAGCGTTTGAGGGGAAAAGCCAACAACATAGTAATAATCCCTATAAATAACCCGATCAATAATCGGGTAATTAATTGATGCGTGTGTAAATAAACCCAGAAGCCAACCACGTTCCGCACGAAAGCCCGGCCATAAAAAGGCTGGGTATTTACGAAAACGAGACGAATGTTAAACTTAATGATAATTGTTATCATTATTATTTTACAAATTCAAGTGAACTTTATTCAAAAAGTGTGAAGTGACTACATTTTATCCGCATGAAAATCATGGGTTTTGTGGTTTT
Source organism: Rahnella inusitata (assembly GCF_965118895.1). Lineage (GTDB taxonomy): Bacteria > Pseudomonadota > Gammaproteobacteria > Enterobacterales > Enterobacteriaceae > Rahnella > Rahnella inusitata_A. Next base: position 72,306 of record NZ_CBCPJJ010000010.1, on the reverse strand, counting down.
GTTTGAGCGAAACGGAGGGGATGTTCGGGGATGTGACTAGCGTAAAGGGGGATGAATGGCAGTGCAGATAATTGTCAGGAGATACGCCGCCACGACAAAAGCCGTGACGGCGCAGATTATTGAAGGAACTAGCGCGCCAGCCCAAACCCGATATCAAACAGCGGAGATTCGCTGTCGTGCGGCATATCTGATTGCTGTTTTAGCACCGCGTCCATAGAGGACGGCAGCTCGAACGGCAGTTTGCCGGTAAAGGCTTCGCCGCTGGTGAGGCGGGTAAACAGCACTGCATCGCTGACGCCAAAATTCCCCACGATGGCTTTGGCTTTATCCTTCACGTTGCTCAGAATTGCCGGGCGATCGAGATACACCGTCACAACTGTTGGCACATGTTTGCTGGCGTTCACGATGGCCTGATAATCTGCATTATCGCCGGTAAACTCCAGCGATCCTTCGTGATGACGTTTACCGAAGAACCACGCATGATGCAGTTTTTCATACGGGGTCTGCGCGCGGATAAGGGCCACATCGGCTTTCTCCGGCGAATCAACTACGGTAAAACCGGCAGCTTCGGCGGCTTTCGGTGCGATGCCGTATAGCCAGATTTTTTGGCCTTTTTTCAGCGGTAATACATCACCGGAATTTTGCAGCAGCACCAGCGAATGCCCCTGTGCGGCGTCGGCTTCTTTCTGCCAGTCAGCTCGTCCGACGGTTTGCACCGCTTTTTGCACATCGACGTAAGGATTTTCAAACAAACCGGTCTGGAATTTCTGCTCAACAATGCGCATCACCGATTCGTTCAGGCGTGCTTGCGTTAGCTGTTTTTCTTTCACCGCGCTGACCAGCAGCTGGGAGTCGGTGACGCCGCCAAACTGATCGACACCGGCCTTCACCGCTTTGACGAATCGCTGCTGCGGCGTCAGATCTTCGACTCCCCACGACATTCCGCCCGGTACCGGCTCCGTGCCTTCCGGCGCGCCGTTGATGCAGACGTCATCGCAGGTGCTGGTGATCAGCCAGTCGCTGAGGATCACGCCTTTGAAGCCATATTGTCCGCGCAAAATATCAGTCAGGAGCTGATGGCTAAAGCCTGCGCCCACCTGCTCCAGCGGTTTGCCTTCGATGGAGACATTTTTCAGGATTGAGTAGGTCGGCATGACGCTGGCAACGTTGGCTTCAAACGCGCCGGTAAACGGATAAATATGTTCTTTGAGATTGTTGCCGGGGAACACGGCGTTCTTGCCGTAAACATTGTGACTGTCGAAACCGTTTTCAGCCGCGCCATAGCCGACCCAGTGTTTGACGACCGAAATGACGCTGCCCGGATTTAGGCCGTCTGCGCCGTTTTGCATCCCTTCGACATAGCCGCGCACCATATTATGAACGCGGGTCGGGTCTTCTCCGAAAGTGCCGCTGATGCGTGCCCAGCGCGGTTCGGTGGCCAGATCCGCCTGCGGCGAAAGAGCTTCGCGGATGCCGACCGCCAGATATTCCTGACGGATGATATCGGCGTAGCGGCGGGTGACTTTCTCATTGCCAATCGCGGCCAGCCCCAGCGTTTCCGGCCATTGGGTGAACTTGCCGGAAGAGGTGCTGGCACCAATCAGATATTCGAACGAGTTACGCGGATCGCTGCTGATGGTGACCGGAATGCCCAGCCGCGTGGTTTCGGCGATTTGCTGGAGTTTGTTGTTTTCTTCCGCCATCACCGCCGGGTCGTCTGCTGACAGCCGGGTGATCAGGCTGTTCACTTTGGCGCCTTCGATCATCTTTCTCGCGGCGGCCATATCATAATGTGTGCCTGCGCCGATCGGGCTGTTGGCCGTCGGTGCCGAACCGTGCATCATCACGCCCGCTTTTTCTTCCAGCGTCATGCGTTTGACCAGATCTGCTGCGCGTTCTTGTGGCGTAAGCCGCCAGTCCTCGTAGGGTTCTAGTTTTCCGGAATGATTCAGATCTTTAAACTGCAGGCCATCGACGGTCAGCAGCGTCACTTCACGCTGGCTGAGTTCGGGCTGAGTATTATCGGCAGAGGCAGTAGTTGAAAGCAGAAGGGCAGTAACGGCGAGGCTAAGAGGTTTAATTTTCATTATCATCCTTAATGATTGATATATATAGATACTCAATATCGGATTAATACTCTATTTGCCGGAGAGATGTTGCGATCAAGTTCGCAATTAAAAATCCACATTATTTGCGATGATTTTCCTTCTTCTGCCTAAATATTTCCGTAAACTCTCCGATAACCAAAATTAGCCTGCCGGTTGTGTAGTTTTTATAAAAAGAGCGTACCGGCAGGCTGAAACGGGTTCTTAATGGCCATTTGGGTCTTCTATAAGGGATTGTCATGAAAAAAGTTATTTTTGCTGCGGCCGTTGCCGTACTGTTATCCGGCTGTGCGCAGCAAACTTTCAACATGGGTCAGGGTATTGCCACTGCGCCTAAGCAAGTGACCACGCATCACTTCTTCGTCAGCGGTATTGGTCAGAAGAAATCCATCGATGCTGCGAAAGTCTGCGGTGGTGCAGATAAAGTCGTTCGCGTTGAAACTCAACAGACTTTTGTTAACGGTCTTCTGGGTCTGGTAACGTTCGGTATCTATACCCCACGTGAAGCACGCGTGTTCTGTTCTTAAGTTATCCTGTTCGAATGATTCAGGCTGCCAAACGGCAGCCTTTTCTTTTTCCCCAACATCTACCCCAACAGCAGCCCCAGCAACGCGCCCACTGCCAGCACCCACAGCGGATGGATCCGTTTGTTCATCGCCAGCAGGGTACACACAATGATGATGCCGCCCATGAGCGCGGTGGTGGCCGACGCTTCGGCGATCAGCAACCCGCTCGATACCACCAGTCCGACGGTGACCGGCACCAGCCCGCGCTGGATAACCTGCCGCCACGGGCGGTCTTTGTAGCGTTTCCAGCCACCCATGACGATCAGCGTCACAATGGAAGACGGACCGAACTTGGCCAGCGATGACACCAGCAACCCTGACCATCCGGCCACCTGCCAGCCAATCAGCGGTACGATCATCATATTCGGGCCGGGTGCCGCCTGTGCCAGCGCAAACAGGGCGCTGAACTCCTGCGCGCTCATCCAGTGATGCACGTCCACTACGGCACGCTGCATCTCGGGCAAAATCGTGTTGCCGCCGCCGAAGGCCAGCAGGGAAAGCTCGGTAAATAACAGGGCAAGAGAGAAGAGAACTGTCATCAGAATTTCCCTTTTGCGCAGATGAAAATACTGACCGGCGCCAGCACCAGCATGACCGGCAACATCGGAATACGAAACAGGGCGATGGCGACGATGCCCGCGGCAACCAGCGCCAGTTGGAGCCATTTCCCACGCAGTGGGCTGAGCATTTTGATGCCGGTCGAAAGCAGTAAACCGGCCGCCGCTGCCGCCATACCGGCGAACAAATGCTCCACCATCGGCTCATTCTGATAGCGCGCATACACCAGGCCGAGTAACACCACGCAAATCGTCGGGGCGAGGATCAGCCCGAGAATGGCGGAAAGCGCGCCGCGCAGCCCGCGAAACTCCATTCCTAAGGCGACTGACAAATTGATGATGTTGCCGCCCGGCAAAAACTGGCACAGCCCGAGTAATTCAGTGAACTGATCCGCCGTCAGCCAGCGGCGTTTATCCACCAGCATGTGGCGCGCCATCGGCAGCACGCCGCCAAACCCGGTCAGCCCGAGCACAAAAAATCCCATAAACAGTTGTCCGCAGTCAGGCTGCGGCGCAGTGTCATTACCGGCATCGAGCATTATTTTTTCCTGCGATAAATCGGCCATTTTCCCACTCTCCCAACAATAGTATCCAAACACGCCAAAGGCATAAATTTCATAAGGATGATGCGCGCGGACATGCCATGATGTCTAATGCCTATAATAGTGGTGAAAGATACCCGGAGAGTATGGCAATGATTGAACTGAAACGTCTGAACGCCTTTGTCACCGTGGTGGAAGCCGGAAGTATCACCCGCGCCGCCGAACTGTTGTTTATCCAGCAACCGCCGCTGACCCGCCTGTTGCAGGCGCTTGAGCAGGATTTCGGCGTGCCGCTGTTGCAGCGCCTGCCACGCGGGGTGATCCCGACCGAAGCCGGAGAAGTGTTGCTGCACGAAGCCCGCGCAGTGCTGGCACGCGCCGAGCAACTGAGTGCGGCCATGCAGCGAGCTGTGCTCGGCGAGCAGGGGCGGATCCGCATCGGTTTCACCAGCTCCGCCGCGCTGCATACCTTTGTCCCCGCGCTCTTGCGGCGCTATCGCGAGATTTATCCTTCGGTCAGCACGCAGCTGGAAGAGAACGGCAGCGGGGAACTGCTGTCGGCGGTGGTCGCCGGGCAGCTGGATGTCGCCTTCGTGCGTATGCGGGTGAAAGACATGCCGGAGCTGGTGATGGAAAAAGTGCTGGAAGAGCCGATGTGGGTGGCGGTGCCTGCCGGACACCGGCTGGCGGCACAACCTGCTGAGCAGCCGCTTAAGCTGGAGGATCTTAGCAACGAGCCTTTCGTTTTATACCGGCGGCGGGCGGGGCAAGGGCTGTATGATGCGATCCTTGCCGCGTATGTCCGCGCCGGATTCAGCCCGCACATTGTGCAGGAAGCGCCACGGCTGACGTCGTGCCTCAGTCTGGTGGGGGCAGGGCTGGGGATTTCGATTGTGCCGGAATTTATGACCCGGCTGGGCGGCGACGGCGTAGTTTTTCTGCCGCTGGCAGCGAGCACACAGCTCAGCGCGCCGCTGTATCTCGCCCGCAGGGAGGACAGTCACGCATCGTCTATAATTAATACGTTCTGTCAGCTGTTGAAATCACAGCTTAGCGGCACTTAAAGGTGCTGCCCGGAGATATGCTTCTGGGTGGATTCCAGCGTGATGCCGTCGGATTCGATGGCGTTTAGCAGGGAATCGAGCAGGCCGGGAAAGCGGGCGTCGAGGTCTTCGCGGCGCAAAGAGAGTAAGTTCGCGCGTCCGTCCGGACGTTGCCAGATCACGCCGCTCTCACGCAGCACGCGCCAGTGGTGAGTGAGCGTCGATTTCGATAAACCCTGCAACAGGGTGCCGCAGGGGTGTTCACCGCCTTTGGCCAGCGTGCGAACAACTGCCAGGCGCAGCGGATTTCCCAGCGCCGTCAGCACATTTTCGAGCCGGATCTGCTCGCGCTCAGGGTGGTTGGCTATCATTGGCTTATCCTCATTAAGGTGCATTTATCGGCGGCCGCGCAATATAGCCTATCCCTTCGCCGCTGTACAACGCGAAGGCTCCAGGCCAATTTCATCGATAGAAAAAACTAATTGTACGAATATACTCGTACAATTGTAGTATACTCTCCGTGTTAAGAATTTTATTACTTATGATCGACAACCCAGAACTTTGTGACGGGCCGTGAAACCACTTCCCGCCAACTTAGCCATCAACCAGTAAGGACGTTATATGGCTCGCAAAACGCCAATCGAGCGCTACCGGAATATCGGTATCTCAGCACACATCGACGCAGGTAAAACCACCACCACCGAGCGTATTCTTTTTTATACCGGCATGAACCATAAGCTGGGCGAAGTGCATGACGGCGGTGCGACCACGGACTGGATGGCTCAGGAGCAGGAACGCGGCATCACCATAACGTCGGCGGCTGTGACCTGTTTCTGGCGCGGAATGGATCATTCGTTTGATGAACATCGTATCAACATTATTGATACGCCGGGGCATGTGGATTTCACCATTGAAGTGGAGCGTTCCATGCGGGTACTCGACGGCGCGGTGATGGTGTATGACGCGGTCGGCGGCGTGCAGCCCCAGTCTGAAACCGTCTGGCGTCAGGCGAATAAATACAAAGTGCCGCGTCTGGCCTTCGTCAACAAAATGGATCGTCAGGGCGCAGATTTCTTTCGTGTACGCCAGATGATGATCGATCGCCTGAAAGCCAATCCTGTTCCGATTGTTATCCCGATCGGCAGCGAAGAGCACTTCACCGGCGTGGTCGACCTGCGCAAAATGCGCGCCATTTTGTGGGATGACGAAACCCAGGGTATGACGTTCAGCTACGCGCCGATCCCCGTTGAGTTGCAGACGCTGGCAGAAGAGTGGCGCGAGAAAATGGTCTCAGCCGCTGCCGAAGCCACAGATGCGCTGATGGATAAATATCTTGAAGAGGGCGCGCTGACCGAGGACGAGATCACCGAGGGTCTGCGTATTCGCACCCTCGCCGGTGAAATCCAGCCGATGCTGTGCGGCAGTGCCTTCAAGAACAAAGGCGTACAGCGCATGCTCGACGCCGTGGTCGAACTGATGCCTTCGCCGCTGGATATTCCACCGATTGCGGGCACTGACGAAGACGGTAACGAAATTTTCCGCCATTCTGACGACAGCGAGAAGTTCTCGGCGCTGGCGTTCAAACTGATGACGGATCCGTACGTCGGTCAGCTGACGTTCGTACGCGTGTATTCCGGCGTGCTGAAAAAAGGCGACAGTGTTTATAACCCGGTTCGCGGCAAAAAAGAACGCATCGGCCGTATTGTGCAGATGCATGCCAACGACAGGATTGAGATCGACGAGATCCGCGCCGGTGATATTGCGGCGTGTGTCGGGCTGAAGGATGTCACCACCGGTGAAACGTTATGCGATCCGACCGACATCATTACTTTGATGCGCATGGAATTTCCAGAACCGGTGATTTCGCAGGCCATCGAACCGAAGACCAAAGCCGATCAGGAACGGATGGGCATTGCGCTCTCGCGGCTGGCGTCAGAGGATCCGTCGTTCCGAATCCGGACTGACGAAGAGTCCGGTCAGACGATCATTTCCGGGATGGGTGAGTTGCATCTGGAAATTATTGTTGACCGCATGAAACGTGAGTTTGGCGTTGAAGCCAACATCGGTAAACCGCAGGTGACGTATCGCGAGACGGTGCGTAAAACGGTCAAAGATGTGGACGGTAAGTTTGTGCGTCAGTCCGGCGGTAAAGGGCAATACGGCCACGTGGTCTTTACGCTTGAACCGTTACCGGCAGGGACGGGTTTCCAGTTTGCCGATGCCACCAAGGGCGGCGTGGTGCCGCGTGAGTTTATTCCGGCCGTCGAGAAAGGCGTCACGGAAGCGCTGAACAACGGCATTCTGGCCGGGTATCCGGTGGTGGATGTGAAAGTCACGCTGACGTTCGGCTCATACCATGAGGTCGATTCTTCGGAGATGGCATTCAAAATGGCGGCCATCTTTGGATTCAAAGAAGCGGCCAGGCAGGCGGATCCGGTTATCCTCGAGCCGATGATGAAAGTGGAGGTGGAAACTCCGGAAGAGTACGCCGGTGGCGTGATGGGCGATTTATCTTCCCGTCGCGGCACGGTTCAGGGCATGGACGAGATTGCGGGCGGCGGCGGTAAAATCATCAAAGCCGAAGTGCCACTCTCTGAGATGTTCGGTTATTCCACCGTTTTGCGCTCCATGTCGCAGGGGCGTGCAACCTACAGCATGGAGTTTAACCACTACGCCGAGGCACCTCGCAACGTCGCGGAAAACATCATTGCATCGCGTGGTTAATGATTCAAACGGAAGTCATCTTCCGTCAGTGACAAAACGGTCCGCATGGGCCGTTTTTTTTAGATTAAGGAAAGGCTAAATGAACGTGTTGTGATCCCGCTGACCCACATCGATAATGTAAAGCCGATTCGTCATCTCCATCAGCGATTGATTTACGGGTAACGGGATTTTAAGGCGCAGAACCTGCGCCTTATGGGTGCTGAAATATTAACTCACCAGTTTGCTGGTGATGGCTGCCACATGTTTACCCTGATGCACCGCAATGCGCAATTCTTCGGCGCTTGGCTGACGCGAACCGTCGCCACCGGCAATCGTTGATGCACCGTAAGGCGTGCCGCCGCGAACCTGCGAGATATCAAACAGTTCAGGGGTGGTGTAACCGATAGGGGCGATGATCATGCCGTGATGGGCGAGGGTAGTCCAGGTGGAGGTAATGGTCATTTCCTGTCCGCCACCGGTGCCGGTCGAGGTGAACACGCTGGCGACTTTACCCGCCAGTGCGCCTTTCGCCCACAGTCCGCCGGTCTGATCGAGAAAATTACGCATCTGGCCGGTCATGTTACCAAAGCGGGTTGGCGTGCCGAGAATAATAGCGTCGTAATCGGCAAGTTCCCCCGGCGAGGCGATGTCCGCGGTCTGGCCGGTCTTGCCGCCTGCGGCTTTAAACGCTTCTTCAGGCATGGTTTCCGGTACGCGTTTTACCGTCACTTCAACCCCGGGGACGCTGCGTGCACCTTCTGCGACACTCTGCGCCATCGTTTCAATGTGCCCATACATGGAATGATAAAGAACCAGTACTTTTGCCATTTTTAACTCCTCATGAGGTGTCGTTCGTTGCGTATTTTCAGCGGACGTCGTCCCGAAAATGCGCGTGAAAAATTCGTTGAGAAATCCCAAACTGACTCCTGCGCGATGGTCAGCGACTTGTTGAGCAAGAGATTCCATCCTCCCCGCATGTCAGCATAGATACAAACGCAAATTTTTGAACAGACTCTTCAATTAATTAGGGCAATGGATTTAAGAAAGGTGAGTGGCTGGTTTAGCGGGATGTTCATTCAATTTCTCTGCCTTACGCTTTGCAGTGATTTCTTCAACGTACACGTAAGGATTAAGTTTCTGCTTTACCGCTTCGTTCCAATAACGGTCAAAATTCCCCTCTGTACCCGCACGTACTTTGCGAGGTTTATAGTGATAGGGTTCGGGTATTTTTTCCTCATCCTGAGCGAAGGATCCCTGCACTTTTTGTACCGCGTTGAGGGGGCGATAAGCCAGAGTCCGACGGTCGGCCTCGCCCGTAAGATGAACAGCCGGTTTTCCCTGATAATTGTCTGAAGTGTCTGCGGGGATAACGACCGGATTTGATTCCCGACCTGCTTCATTCACATTCTGCTGGGCATTGAAGTGGGAGTTGGCGACAGGCGAGGTCTTTTGCGCTTTTGCCTGCGCTTTGATCTCCGCTCTGTGCTTGTCATTGGCTTTGCGTTCAGCAGGTGTCATCGCCGCCAGACGTCCACGCCTGCGCACTTTCTTCAGCTGACCTTGAGTTAAAGTCTTTGTGGTTTTCATCAGTTATCACTTGAGATAAGGAAAAGGTTTCTTAAGTGAAAACATAAAGCTTTCCACCGTGTTTGAAGATGAACGTAATAAAGCATCACAGAGACTATGGATGTATCTGAGCGCCGTCCATCAGGGCAATTGTCGTGTAGTATGACCGTCTTGCTCTGAACGTCAATGCTGCCGGTGAAGCTACAAAGTCATTGCCCTGATGATGCTCTGTTGTTTTATTCGTTCTCCATGATTTCAGCCCTACACCTCACCCCCGTGGCCTGCTCGATGAAATTGAACATGGCTTCGGCGGCTTCAGACTTGTCGGTAAAAACCTTTGACGTATGCAGCCCGGTCAGCGCTGAGAAATAACGCAGATGAGTGAGGCGGATCAGACGCATCGTTAATTCCTCGAGATCTTCTCTGTCGATGCGATACACGAAACCTTTATCTTTTAACTGGTGCAAAAACAGTACGCCGGTAGAACTTCGGGCGTGCCGTGTTAAATCTAAAACATCCATCAGTGATGGTTCATCCTTCGTCATGCATTAATTGCGTTTTTTATTTTCTGTTCAGAGCGGAAGGGGTTGTGTGAGTTGACGGTCCTTATCCCAACTCACGACCACGGAGACTTCATCCGGTTTTGCATCAAATTTGCTTAGGGTGGCCATATGACCGTTTTGCATGACGACCGAAAACGCCAGGCAATTTACACCGGCAGGCAGCTCAGTTTCTTCGAGGCGTTTTAGCATCAGCAGGCAAGCGTATTGCTGGTCAGGGGGAAGGTGACGGAACTGGTCAGAATGGTGTCTCTTCATCCTTTGGCCCGCCCGACAATCTGCCCTTTATTGAGCAACACAATTTTGTGGGCGCGTTTGTAATGGATAACATCGTATAAACCCTGCTGATAGGTGGTCGCATCATCGTTATCTTCGATCATCGCTGCAGCTACGCCATCGACATAGCACTGCTTATCGGCAGGATAGATTTTCAACGCGACACCGGCGATGCGGACTTTAACGACCTTTGACGTCGCCTACGCATACTGTTTAGCGGCATTTTCCATCGCCTGTTTTTCGGCAGCGGCGGTGATAGTGGCCTGGCGATTTTGTTCAGCGATATAACAGGCATCGCGAGACACCCCCTGAGCCTGACAATCGGCCATTCTTGAGGCCTGGGATGAACAACCGGCGAGCAGAACTACGGCAGTCAGTACCAAAAATTTAGTCATATTTATTTCTCACATAAAAGGCGGCCAGCCCGAACCGAGCCCGCCGCATGAACAATTAGAAGTTCCAGCCAATGCCGGCAGATGCTCCAAAACCGTTGTTCGTATCGCCGGAAACAGCCAGTTTTGTGACCGTCTTTGCCGTCAGGTGTCCCGATACACCAACGGCGATGGCGGACTGGTTACCATAAGTTCCGGCGCCTGCGCCGACCATGAAATCAGACCCTGTTTCTACCTGCGGAATACCGGTAGCCGCCAGCGCGGAGGCGGTACCTGCATTCGCCTGATCTTTGTTGTCATCAACCTGAGATTTCAGGTCAGAGAATCTCTTATTCGTGTAGTCATTGGCCTGGCTGAGCGTCTGCGCATCGCCCACTGCGCGGCTGTGGGATTCAGACAAGATTTCACCTTGCTGTTCTTGCTGGACCTGTGTGAGAGACTGGATCTGCACACTGTAATGGGCGCTTTCAATCCTCTGCTGGTTTGCAACTTCTACCGCTTTTTTCTCTGATGCCTGGCGGGCTTGAGTCACTTTGTTTTCAGTCATCTGAGTGGAAGCATCAATTTCCGACTGTGTTTTGGCCTGCACCATGCGCTGATACTTATCGCTCTGAACCATTTGAAGTTGTATGGCACTATTCTGTGCTTCATTTTTCGCAGCTTTTGACTCGTCAGCGGCCTGAACTGCAGTATCTTTTACAGCGTCCAGATTGGCTTTGTTTTGGTCGATCTCGTCTTGTTGAACGTGAATTGCGGCAGCGCTTGCGACGGAATTCATCCGGGAGTAATGATTCTCAGTCAGATCTTTGCCATTCTGACCGGCTGACCCCGTATCACCTTTCTCACCTTTCTCACCTTTCTCACCTTTCTCACCTTTCTCACCGTCTTTACCGTTCGCACCATTTGCGCCGTCTTTGCCGTCCAGGCCATTAGTACCGTCTTTGCCATCCACACCATTAATACCGTCTTTACCATCGCGACCATCAACCCCGTCGCGTGGTGCATCAGCGTGGGTTGCGGTCGGCGTTACCTGTGGGGTAGCTTGCGGAATGGCATCGGGTGCATGTATGGCCACATTGTCCCTAAGATCTTGTAAACGATTCTCTTCACCCGCAGCACGCAGAATTTCGCGCTCCGTTTTCTGCTGGCTTAATGTCAGGCTTTCCCATTTTTCCGTGAATTCCTGATAGCTAACGTTATTGTTAATATCATCAAGCAAACTCGCCTGAGCCAGTGGAACCAAAGACACAGCCATTGCAGCACCCGCCAGCACACGCCGAATAGTCGAAGCCGACACCCTGAAGTAACGCGCTAATTCCTGTTTGTTTGTGTTTCCCGCAGTGTAAGCCGCAATGATTTGAGTGTTGCGTTCTGTAAGCTGTGCTTTCATGAGTTTTTTCCCACAATGAAATAAGTCTCTGTTAGCGACAAATTAATGCGCTTCCAGAACGCTTTAATTGTCTCTCTGCTTAAATCATACATATTGTGAATGTGACTTGCTTCACGCATTCACCGCATGTTTGACTTATGTCAAGAAACGTAAGCTTATACCGCTACATGAAATTGTTTCACTTAGCGCGCTTATTTGTAGCTGATGGGCACTAAATTCCGTGTCTGAATGAATCCTATTCAATAATTTTAGTAGCGAATAGCGACAGGATGAAATCTCTATGAGATTCCTGTAGAATGAGTGTGGTTTTATAAAACAGGAGGTAAGGCAATGGCAGATAACGCAAATGAGTTCCTGGACTACGTTCAAAGGCTCGGCATCGATCAGCCCGCGTTATGCATTCTGCTGGGACTGCCACGGAGCACCTTAAATAAGTGGATTAACGGAACGGTGACGCAAATTCCACAGGTGGCGGTGACGGCGGTAAGAATGCTGTGGTTCATGCGTGAATGTGATGAGGCAATGTTCGAAAAGTGGGCGATGGTGCAGGATTTCGGTGTCAGTGCGGAATATGCGGCTAATGATAAAGCTCAGGAGTTTTTACACACGATTAAGCGGGAGCCAAGTACGTCGATCAAAAAATTATTAACAAAATCAAACTGATATTTTTAGTGCAAATAAAACGACACAACACATCCTCTGCGTCTCAGTGAAAAAGGCCATTATCCGTATCTGAATACGGGAATGGCTTTTTTTATTTCACAGAACTAACGAAAAATCACACAACTACATCGAAAATCATCTTAACAGGTTCGATGTTAGTGAAGTTTGCTACGTCAGCCACAAACTCTGCTGCGTGGTCTTTCATGCCTTTCTCGAAGTCTTCCATTGAGTTGCAGTAGATGTGGCACGCCGCGATAAAAGGCGTGTCCGCCGGGGCATTGTCCTGAATTTTATCGATGGCGTAGGAGTGGCAATATTCTCCCATCTTCTCTTTGATAAGCGGCAAATGCACATTGCGATAGTAATCGTGATCAAAAGTTCCGTTTTCGATATTTGGGTATAACACGCTGTATTTAATCATTTTTGAAGAACCTTTTTGCATAAGTCAGGCATCAATCTTAGCGCAGGCTAACTGCTTGTGCCGCGCCTTTTGTGCCCGGCCATGCCGGTTGGCTCCGATGTACTACGCTTAAAAGATGTTATTTTTCAGGGAGCTTACATGGGATTTTTAGGATGGACGGCGGCAGTCGGCGGACTGCTGTTAATTATGTCATTGGCATCAGGCTGGATTTCGCGTGCGCCGGTGACCACCTTTGGACTGTATCTGGCTGCAGGGATTGTCTGCGGGCCGTGGGTGCTGAATCTGCTGCATGTAGATCTGGTGGAGTATTCGACGCTGACCGCGCGGTTCACAGAAATCGCGATGGCCGCCTCGCTCTTCATAACCGGCCTTAAACTCAGATTGCCTTTCCGCTCGCAGAGCTGGCGTGTGGGTGCCTTACTTGCGTTCCCGGCGATGTTGCTGACGGTGCTGAGCGTTACCGCGCTGGCGCATTATCTGGCGGGTATCTCCTGGCCGTTAGCACTGGCGTTGGGGGCGATCATTGCACCTACGGATCCTGTACTGGCCAGCATGATTGCGGTGAATGACGCGAATGATGACGACGGGTTGCGTGTGGCGTTGTCCAGCGAAGCAGGGATGAACGACGGCTCGGCGCTGCCGATTTTGATGCTGGCGCTGATGTTATTTACCGCGCACGACGGTCTGTCCTCGGCGGCCATTTGGGACTGGGCCTGGCGGGATGTTGTCTGGGCCTTGCTGGGCGGTCTGGCGATCGGTTATGCCATGGGGCGGCTGGTCGGGCTGAGTGCCACGCGTTTTCACAGCCGTCAGCGTTCAGTTGCCCCCAGTGACTTTCTGGCGCTGGCGCTCATCGCGTTGAGTTACGCTGCTGCGCAAAGTCTGGACGCCTCCGGCTTCCTGGCGGCGTTTGCTGCCGGCGTCGGGTTGCGCAGTGCCGAGGTGCGGGTGGTGACACTGAATCCGCCGGACGATCTCACTGAAGGCACCCGACCGCCGCCGGCGGAAGGGATGGTGAATCCGCATACGCGTCATTCGATGTCGGCGGAAAGACCGACCAACTCTATCGGGCTGATGGTCGGGGATGCGCTCTCCTTTGGTGACACCATTGAACGGCTGTTCGCCGCCGGGATTGTGATGGTGCTGGGTATCACACTGGCCGAGCACTGGGAACCGATGGGATTAGTTTTTGCCGCGTTACTGTTTATCGTGATCCGTCCACTCTCTGTCTACATCACCACCTTTGGAATGCGCGTACCACGCGGACGAAGGCTGATGATTGGTTGGTTTGGGATCCGCGGGATCGGCAGCATGAACTACATCGCCTACGCGTACACCCACGGATTGCAGGGCGCCGAAGCCGGTTACATGACTAATATTGCGTTTACGGTGATTGTCGCCAGCGTGGTTGTTCACGGGCTGACCGTGTCGCCGGTAATGCACTGGCGGCAGGCGAGGCGTGAGGCTATGCAGGAACAGGATCAGGAAACGTAGAACCCTGACAGTACCCACAAAAACGGACGCTCAGTGGCGTCCGTTTTTGTTTCTGACGTTTGTGTCAGGCGATCTGTTTTTTGCCGAGGCTCAACATAAAAAGCACCGCCGCCGAGAGCACCACAGAAGGGCCTGCTGGCGTATCGTAAAACGCCGAAAACGTCAGTCCCGCCGTGACGGCCACAACCCCAATAACCACTGCGACCGACGCCATCTGTTCGGGCGTTTTGGCAAAGCGTCGGGCGGTGGCCGCAGGAATAATCAGCAGGGAGGTGATGATCAGCGCCCCGACAAATTTCATCGCCAGCCCGATGGTCAGCGCCGTGACCATCATCAGAATCACCCGCGAACGTTGCAGATTTACACCGTCAACGTGCGCCAGCTCAGGGCTGATGGTCATGGAGAGCAACGAACGCCATTGCCAGCACAGGACCGCAATCACGACGGCTACGCCAATGCCGATCATCCAGATATCGCTGTAAGTAACCGACAGCAGATCGCCAAACAGATACGCCATCAGGTCAACGCGCACGCCGGACATCAGGCTGACCACAACCAGACCGAGCGAAAGTGCGCTGTGCGCCATAATGCCAAGCAAGGTATCGACTGCCAGATGCGGTTTACGTTCCAGCGCCACCAGTACCACCGCCAGCAGCAGGGTCACGGCGATCACGGTATAAAACGGATTCACATTCAGCAACAGGCCAAATGCCACGCCGAGCAATGATGCATGCGCCAGCGTATCACCGAAGTAAGACATTCTGCGCCAGACCACAAAAGACCCCAGCGGACCGGCGGCGATCGCCAGCAAAACACCGGCCAGCCAGCCCGGTAATAATAGAGCGATCATGCGTCACGACCTCCGCTGTTGCGCAAAATGACTTTTCCCTTTAAATCGTGACGATGGTTGTGATTGTGGCGGTAAATCGCCAGCTGCTCCGCGCCGCGGTTGCCAAACATAGCGATAAATTCGGGATGGGTGGAGACCACTTCCGGTGAGCCGGAACAGCAGATGTGCTGATTCAGGCACAGCACTTCGTCAGTTTTCGCCATCACCAGATGCAGGTCATGCGACACCATCAGCACGGCGCAACCCAGTTCGCAGCGCAGGCTGTCGATCAGGTTATACAGCGCCAACTGGCCGTTGACATCGACGCCCTGCGTCGGTTCATCAAGTACCAGCAACTGGGGGCTGTTCATTAATGCCCGTGCCAAAAGGACGCGCTGATTTTCACCACCGGACAATTTTTGCATTGGCTGATCCAGCAGATGCGCAGCCTGAACGCGTTTCAGCGCAGGCAAAATGTCGGATTTTTTGACACCGGGTTTCAGACGCATAAAGCGGCTGACGGTCAGCGGCATGGTGGGATCAAGGTGAATTTTTTGCGGAACGTAGCCGATGCGTAAGCCGGGTTCGCAGGTCATCGTGCCTTCGGTTGGCGCAATCAGGCCAAGCACGACGCGCACTAATGTCGATTTCCCCGCGCCGTTCGGGCCGAGGAGGGTAAGTATTTTTCCCGGTTGCAGGGCCAGCGAGATGTTGGACAACACGCGGCGGGAACCGAAAGTTACCGAAATATTTTTAAGCGTCGCTAAAGTGGGCATGTCATTGGGTCTTGCAGAACAAATCGGATGTTATAATATTGCGTTTCGCGAAAAATAACCAGTTTTCCCCCAACATGAAGATGAGTTCACCCCGCATGATACAGAAAAAAAGCGTTAAACGGTTGTTCCTGGCAGCCGGCATCCTGAGTGCCGGTGCGGCTTTCAGCGCGCAGGCCGCTGTGCTGGCGTCTGTCCGTCCACTCGGTTTTATCGCTTCAGCCATCGCGGAAGGTGTGACGCCAACGGAAGTGTTGCTGCCGGATGGCGCTTCGCCACACGATTTTGCGCTGCGTCCTTCTGACATCCAGCGCATGCGCAGTGCGGATCTGGTGGTGTGGGTCGGGCCGGAAATGGAAGCCTTCATGACAAAGTCTGCGGCGCAGCTGCCACCAAATCGTCAGGTGGAAATTGCCACGCTGGCGGCGGTGAAACCGCTGCTGCTGAAAGGCTCCGACGATGACGAGCATGACCACGATCACGGCAAAGGGCATGACGAAGATGAACACAGTCACGGCCAGTACAATATGCATGTCTGGCTGTCGCCGGAGATCGCTCGTGAGACCGCGATTGTGATCCATAACAAACTTCTCGAACTCATGCCGCAGAAAAAGCAACAATTAGATGCAAACTTGTCACGTTTTGAGGAAAGCCTGACAAAAACTGACAAAAATATTGGTAATATGCTGCAGCCTGTGCAGGGTAAGGGATATTTTGTTTTTCACGATGGTTATGCCTACTTTGAAAAACACTTCGGCCTTTCGCCACTTGGTCATTTTACGATCAATCCCGAAATACAGCCCGGCGCGCAGCGTTTACATCTCATTCGAACTCAGTTGGTTGAGCAAAAAGCGACATGCGTTTTTGCTGAGCCACAATTCAGGCCAGCCGTAATCACGGCTGTTGCCCAGGGAACAACAGTGCGTATGGGCACATTGGATCCGCTGGGGAGCGGCATTGCATTGGGCGCGGACAGCTACGTGAACTTCCTGTCACAGCTGACGAACCAATACCTGAGCTGCCTGAAGTAAGCTAAAAGGACAGAATTAAGTGCAGCTGATAGCCCGCTCTATCGCTCTGGCGTATAGCAACCTTCCACGGCCCCACCGCATCATGCTGGGGTCGCTTACCGTCGTCACACTGGCTGTGGCCGTCTGGAAACCGTTAGCCTATCACCCGGACAATGACCTCTCAGATACCCGACCGATTGTAAAAAGTATCGCCCTCGATCACGAACAGTTACGTTCGCTGCTTCCTGAAGCCAGTGAGCCTATCGATCAAACCGCGCCTGCCGACGATGATATCCCTCAAGATGATCTGGACGATAAAATCGTTAACGAAGCCGGTGTGCATGAATACGTGGTCTCCACCGGCGATACTCTCAGTAGCATCCTGAATCAGTACGGCATTGATATGTCGGAAATCGCGGCATTGTCTGACGCCAACCGTGATTTACGTAACCTGAAAATCGGGCAGCAGATTTCATGGACGCTCAATGATGCGGGTGATTTACAACGTCTGACATGGGAGAAATCCCGTCGCGAAACCTATACCTTTGACCGTACCGGCAACACCTTTAAATCCTCATTGCAGACACTGCAAGGTGAGTGGAAAGATTCGGTGGTGAAGGGCACGCTGAATGGCAGTTTTGTCACCAGCGCCAGAGCGGCCGGGCTGAACAGTGCTGAAGTCAGCGCCGTCATTAAAGCGCTGCAGTGGCAGCTCGATTTCCGTAAATTACAGAAAGGTGATGACTTCGCTGTACTGATGTCTCATGAAGTGCTGGACGGCAAGAATGAGCAAAGCGAGCTGCAGGCGGTGCGTATGCGTACCGGCGGCAAAGATTATTATGCCGTGCGTGCCGAAGACGGTAAGTTTTATGACCGCACCGGCAGCGGGCTGGCGAAAGGCTTCCTGCGTTTCCCTACCGGAAAACAGTACCGTGTCTCCTCTAACTTCAATCCACGTCGTCTGAACCCGGTAACCGGTCGCATCGCGCCGCACCGTGGCGTCGATTTCGCCGTGCCGGTGGGTACGCCAGTGCTGGCGGTCGGTGATGGTGAAGTGGTGATCGCCAAGAATGGCGGAGCAGCGGGTAACTACGTGGCTATCCGTCATGGTCGTCAATACATGACCCGTTACATGCACCTGCGTAAGTTGCTGGTGAAACCGGGACAGAAAGTGAAACGCGGCGATCGCATTGCGCTTTCGGGCAACACCGGACGTTCTACCGGTCCGCATTTGCATTTTGAAATGTGGATCAACCAGCTGGCCGTCAACCCTCTGACCGCCAAATTGCCTCGCACCGAAGGTCTGACCGGTAAAGATCGCAGTACGTATCTGGCCACCGTTCGCCAGGTCGTTCCGCAACTGAAGCTGGACTGATTGTTCAGGAAAATACATCCCGGCTAAATGCTGATGTGCAGTGATTTATTGCAAAATAAATCACTGCACTTATCATTAAGCCAGAATTTGTCATAAGAGCCTGAGCATGCAGCCAGAAAAAGAAAAACGGTCGACCGCAGAATTTATTCCGCAATTTCAGAAAGCCTTTTACCATCCGCGTTACTGGGGCGTCTGGCTGGGCGTCGGTGCGATGGCGGGGATGGCTTACGTGCCTGCCAAAGTGCGCGATCCTATTTTAGGCAGTCTTGGCCGTCTGGCCGGGAAATTTGCCAAAGGCGCGCGTCGTCGTGCGCAAATCAATCTGTTGTACTGCCTGCCCGAAACGCCGGAAGCCGAGCGCGAACACATCATTGATGAAATGTTTGCCTGTGCGCCGCAGTCGATGGTGATGATGGCCGAACTGGCGCTGCGTAATCCAAAGAAAATCATGGAACGCGTGCACTGGCACGGAAAAGAAATCATCGATCAGATGCAGGCCGACGGCAAAAATGTGATTTTTCTGGTACCACACGGCTGGGCCGTAGACATCCCGGCGATGCTGATGGCGGCCAGTGGTCAGCCGATGGCGGCGATGTTCCACAATCAGAAGAATCCGCTGACCGATTATTTATGGAATACCGTGCGCCGTCGTTTTGGCGGGCGGATGCATGCGCGCAACGACGGCATCAAGCCGTTCATCAGTTCTGTGCGTCAGGGTTACTGGGGCTACTATCTGCCGGATCAGGATCATGGCGCGGAACACAGCGAGTTTGTAGATTTCTTCGCCACCTACAAAGCCACGCTTCCGGCAGTCGGGCGTCTGATGAAAGTCTGCCGCGCGGCGATTGTGCCGTTGTTCCCGGTGTATAACGGTCATGAGCAGCGCCTTGATATCTATGTGCGTCCGCCGATGGACGATCTGGCGACAGCCGATGATGTCACCATTGCACGCCGCATGAATGAAGAGGTGGAATTACTGGTGGGGCCGAACCCTGAGCAATACACCTGGATCCTCAAGCTGCTGAAAACCCGTAAGCCGGGTGAGACGGAACCCTACGCGCGCAAAGAGTTGTTCCCGAAGAAATAGTCGCAACGGGCTTAAAGAAAAAGGCTGAGTGTAAAAACTCAGCCTTTATGTTTTTAGAAAAGCATTCGGAAAACGCGGTCAGGCTTTCTGGGTTCTTTTCATAAACGTCGTAATCATCAGCGCGCCGCTCAGCCCCGAAACTAATCCCGCCAGCATAAAGATGCCGTTACCCCACGTAAAGTACAGCTGCTTCGCCACTTCGATCCCCACGGCAAACACCACAATGGTGATAAGCCCGAGCGCCGCTGCGACGGTGCCTTTGCCTGTCGGGCTTGAGAACAGCGTCAGGCGGTAAAGTCCGGCGTTCACCAGCCCGGTGCCGAACGCATACAGGCTCAGCCCGCCGATTATCCATTCCCATGCATGAACCATAAACAGCGCCGAACAGGCGGCGATTGCCAGCCCCAACGTAATCGGAACGATACCCAGCCAGATTGGCGTGCGGATATTCACTTTTCCGCTGAGTTTACTGAGCGCGATATTGCCGATAATCAGCCCGGTAAACACCGGCACTTGTAGCCAGCCATAACGAAGCGGTGACATGCCAGCGTCCTGAATCAGCAACACCGGCGACTGCGCCACCCACGCCAGCAGCGGCAGGGTCACAAGCCCGATGGACAGTGAGCCGGTGACTACGCCCTGATTGGTCAGCACTTCGCGGTAATCCGTCGCCAATCTGCGCATCGAAAAGCGGCCATCGCGGCCTGTCGCGGTTTCCGGCATGCTGCGCCACAATCCCCAGAACGCCAGCGCAGAAATCAGTGAGAACAGCGCAAACATCGCTTTCCACGGCGCATAATGGATGAAAGCCGCACCGGCCAGCGGCCCGAGCAGCGGGGCGATCAGCGTGATGTTCGCCATCAGCGCCATCAGTTTGACGCTCAGCGTTTCATTGAACGCTTCCTGAATAGCGGCATACCCGACCGCGCCGATAAAGCACAGGCTCATCCCTTGCAGGAAGCGCATTAAAATGAATTGCTCGATACTGTGGGTGAAGACGGTCAGAAAACAGGTGAGGGTGAAAAAGGCCACGCCGGTAAGCAACACCGGACGTCGCCCGAGTCGGTCAGACAGCGGGCCGAGCAGCCATTGCAGCAGGATGCCGCCGCACAGGTAAGCGGTCAGCGAGGTGGATACCCAGTCGGCGCTGGCGCTGAAATCGCTGATCACCTGCAACATGCCCGGCTGGATCATATCGTGGGCGATGTAGGTGGCGAATTCGAATAATACCAGCGACAGCGGGAACAGCCACTGGCGATAACTTAGCCGCGAGGCCGGTTCAGAAACGGACGACATAACGAGAATTCTCCATCACTCAAAATCAGAAAAGCGCGACCCTTTCAGGCCGCGCTAAAAAACGCACAGGAGTAAAAATTTGCTTAGTATCGGTTAGCGTAAGCAGCGATCGGGTTCTCCAGCGTCCCGGCGAATTTCAGGTTCTGCGCCGGATCCGACAGGTTGATCATCTGCTGGTTATTTGCCAGTTGCAGACGATTGAGGCAAGAGTGCGTGAACTCCGCGCCGAACATGTCATAGCGCGCAAACTTCTCCGCCAGCTCCGGGTATTGCAACTGGTAGTCGCGCACGACTTCCGCTGCCACGCCCCAGAACTGTCCGGCCGGATAGTCGCCGTGCTCTTCCAGAATACGGGCGATGAAGCGGAATACACCGGCGAAGACATCGGTGAAAATTGACAGGATCTTCAGTTCTTCAGGCACATCCACTGCCAGACGTTTGGCTTTTTCCGGCAGATTAGCCTCCGGGTTCATCACCGCAATTTCCTCGGCAATATCCTTCATGAATGCGTTCACCGGAATATTATT
Source organism: Rahnella inusitata (assembly GCF_965118895.1). Lineage (GTDB taxonomy): Bacteria > Pseudomonadota > Gammaproteobacteria > Enterobacterales > Enterobacteriaceae > Rahnella > Rahnella inusitata_A. The sequence goes on along the minus strand of NZ_CBCPJJ010000010.1, from coordinate 51,131 downwards.
TTCAAAGCGCAGGATCAGGTTTTCGCCGTGCGGCATAAACACCAGATCGTACTGGTAGAAGCAGTGCAGCAGCGGGCTGAGGTAGGCGTGCATGTAACGCTTGAGCCAGTCGCCGGTCGCCAGACCGGAGGATTTGATCATCTCGACAATCAGCGCATCGCCGTGTTTATCGGTATGCAGGAGGGCGGCCATGGTCATCAGACGCTGATTGGGCTGCAACTGCGCTACCGGATTTTCACGCCACAACGCGGCAAACATTTTCTTATAGGCGCTGTCGCCTTTGATTGCCTCTTCAAAGTAATGGTTGTGATAACCAAGTGACGCGACTTCCTGCAAAATCTTGAATCCGGTGGATTGCAGATAGGAATCGTTTTCCACCAGATCTGCCAGCCATTCGTTGATACCCGGCGTGGTGGCCATGTAATACGGTGACAGCCCGCGCATAAAGCCCATATTCAGAATCGACAGCGCGGTTTTCACGTAACGGTGCGTGGGCTGGCTGGCGTTGAAGAATGTGCGGATCGACTGCTGCGCCAGATACTGGTCTTCGCCTTCGCCAAGGAAAATCAGGAACTGACGGGCGATGTCCGGAGCAAACACGGTCAGCAATTTATTCTGCCACTGCCATGGATGCACCGGCATGAAGTAATAGTTTTTAGGATCGACGCCGATATCCACCAGTTTCTGCGTGAAGGCACAAATCTGCGCATCACCCAGTTCTTCGGCGATCAGTTTCTCGTATGGCAAACCTTCGGTGGTGGCGAAATGCGCTTTGTCATGATGTACCGCTACCCACACTAATTTCAGCGGATTCGCCGCTTCCGGCGCGTAACGCACGTAATCTCCGGCGTCAAAACCAATGCGACCGTTGTTGGCGATAAAGCTTGGGTGGCCTTCGGTCATACTGGTTTCCACCGTCTGGAAATCGGCCTCTGTCAGCTGTTTCGCGGTGGTGTGATTGTTCGCCAGCTTATACGCGCTGCTGTAGAGCGTGCTGCTGATTTCTTCCATATAAGTCGGCAGCATGGCCTGTGAAATGCCAATTTGTTCCGCGAATTCAATAATGAATTTCAGCGCATCGAGCGGCTGCCCGGTAAAATTGTCCAGACGCTGAATGCTGTCCAGATCGATCATCCAGTCGTTAAGCGGAAGCTGGCGCGCACGGAAACGGTATTCGACTTCTGATGCCGGAACTGCCAGCTGATAGTCAGTCCAGGTGCCGCTGGACTGTAACGCTTTTGGTTCGAGCAGGCGTTCATGAGTCAGTTCGGACAGGCATTTACGCAGTAACAGGGCGTTGGCTTTCGCCCAGATTTCAGGCTGTAAGTGCTGGCCGGATTGCAATGTTGAGGTCGTCATGGTGGCGTGTTCCTTCTGGCTGGCCTGCAAAAAATCTTCATGCTGGCAGAACGCCAGCCATGCAGTTTTGTGTGTCAGTTGCACCTGTTTCTGATAGCGGAAACCGGCGCGTTTATTGAGTTTGTGGATCTTCTCGTTGCGGACATCCGGTTCGACGACCACACGTTTCACGTCGGGCAGACTGAACAGGTATTCCATCACGGCGGAAAACACTTGCCAGCTGAAACCGGCGACCGGCGGGTTTGCCGGTGCGAGCAGAATGTGCATGCCCATATCGCCCGGCTGCACGTCGTAATGTTCATGCAGCGGATCGTCCTGCACCGGATAGCATTCGATGAGGAAACGCGGCTGACCGTCGATTTCACCCATCAGCGCCGCCTGCGGTTTACCGGCGGTAAGGTCGCGATAAAACGCATCCACTTCGCCGACGCTGCTGTTCTGCATGCCCCAGAAACTGGCGTAGGGCTGAGTCATCCAGCCGTGCAGCACGGCGGCATCTTTCGCCAGATTGAGCGGGCGCAGCGTCAGTAATCCGGCCTCGCGCGGGCATGAAAAAACGGATAAGGAAGTCATATCAGACATGGGTGATTTCTCCGTTATTGGTCGGCCAGGCTGCGGGCGCAGAACGTCTGAAATGCGATAGATTTCTCCACCGTGTAAACTTCTTTGCCGAGCATTTCGCGGATGATCGAGCTGTTGCGATAGCACGCCATACCCAGATCCGGCGTGACGAAGCCGTGGGTATGCAGCTCTGCGTTTTGTACGAAGATCTGATTGTGGGCATCAATGCTGTAGTTGCGGTTAACGGCGTAGCGGCCTGCGTCGTCCCATTGGATACGGTTGTAAATCCCTTCGATAAACTGCGGCGGCTGGTAGCTGTAGCCGGTAGCGAGGATCACCGATTCGGTTTTGTGGCGATATTCCTGCTGTTGTTCGTGATGCAACAGGTTCATCTCAAGTTGACCGCTGCGGTTGCGTGTCAGGGCGGTCAGTTCCGAATGGGTATACATATCGACCTTGAGCGGCCCGTCGAGGCGCTTGGTGTACATCAGATCGTAGATATCGTTGATCAGGCTGGCGTTAATGCCTTTGTATAAACCTTTCTGCTCGCGGTTCAGCTGATCGCGCTTGCTCATCGGCAGGTCGTGGAAGTAGTCGATGTATTCCGGTGAGGTCATTTCCAGTGTCAGTTTGCTGTATTCCAGCGGGTAGAAGCGCGGCGCGCGCGTCACCCACGTCAGCTGATAACCGTACTTGTCGATATCAGAAAGCAGGTCGTAGTAAATCTCCGCCGCGCTCTGGCCGCTACCGACCACGGTGATTGATGTGGAATTTTGCATCTGTTCTTTGTTTGGCAGATAAGCCGAGGAGTGATGCACGTTGTTTCCGGCGTCACGCGCGCAGGCGGGCATCCACGGCGAAGGGCCGGTGCCGAGCACCAGACGTTTAGCGCGAAAGATTTGCTTATCGCCGCTTTTGGTCGAACACGCCTGCACCAGATAGCATTCCTGTTCCGCATCCCAGGTCACCAGCTCCACGCGGGTGGAAAATTGCAGACAGGTCAGCTGTTCGCACGCCCACTGGCAGTACTGGTTGAACTCTTTGCGCATCATGAAGAAGTTTTCACGAATGTAGAAAGAGTAGAGTTTGCCTTGCTGCTTGAGGTAATTCAGGAAGCTATAAGGGCTGGTTGGATCGGCCAGCGTCACTAAATCGGCCATGAACGGCGTCTGCAAATGGGCGCTTTCCAGCATCATGCCGGTATGCCAGTCGAAGCCGTCATTCTGATCTAAAAACAGGCCGTTCAGCTCTTTAACCGGCTCGGTCAGACAGGCCAGACCGAGGTTAAACGGGCCGATGCCGATGGCGATAAAATCGTAAGTCTGTTGGGTCGGGTTGATATTCATGGTGCAACTCCTGTTACCGGTTTTTAGCGGCGCTCAGCGCGGCGGCAGTCAGTTCTTTGCCGTAATGCGTAATGAGACCGAGCACGTCGGCGATGTCTTCCGTGGTGGTCATCGGGTTCAGTAAGGTAAATTTCAGGTACTGGCGCTGATGGACTTTAGTACCGGCAATCACGGCGCTGCCGTCGCGGAAAATCGCTTTGCGGATATCGGCATTGATGGCGTCAATCTGCTCATGGCTCATCGACATGCGCGGCACAAAGCGGAACACCAGCGTGCTCAGTTCAGGCTTATGCAGGACTTCAATGTTCGGGTTGTGTTCCATCATCTGATGGGTTTCGGTGGCGCGTTCCAGCAGTACGTCAAACGACTCACCCAGCGCCTGCTGGCCCATTACGCGCAGCGTCAGCCACATCTTCAGGGCATCAAAACGTTTGGTGGTCTGAATGCTTTTATTGACCAGATTTGGCGTACCTTCGAGCTTGGCACTGAGCGGATTAAGGTATTCCGCGTGATGCGTTACGTGCTCCAGATGGCTGTGGTCGTTAACCAGAAACGCGCTGCAACTCACCGGCTGGAAGAAGGATTTGTGATAATCGACGGTGACGGAGTCCGCCAGATGAATGCCTTCGATGCGCTGGCGGTGCTGAGGAGATACCAGCAAACCACAGCCGTAAGCAGCATCGGCGTGCATCCAGATTTTCTCCTTGCGGCAGATTTCAGCGATCTCATTGAGCGGATCAATACTGCCGAAATCGGTGGTGCCGGCGGTGGCGACAACCGCAATCGGGATCAGGCCTTCTGCGTGGCAACGGTCGATTTCAGCTTTAAGCGCGCTGATGTCCATGCGAAATGCGCTGTCGCAGGCAACCGCTACCACGGCGTCATAGCCCAGGCCGAGCAGGGCGGCGGATTTCTGAATGCTGAAATGGCTGACCTGTGAACTGAAAATACGCCAGCGATTGGCTTCCGGCGGCAGGCCCTGATATTTGATGCTGTGCTGCGGGCGGGTACGTTTGCAGTGGCTGTCGCGTGCCAGCAGTATTGCCATCAGGTTAGACTGGGTGCCACCGCTGGTGAAAATGCCGTCCGATTGCGCGCCAAATCCGATGCGCGCCAGTGTCCAGTCAATCACCTTTTGCTCAATCAGCGTGCCGCCTGCGCTCTGATCCCAGGTATCTACCGAGGAGTTAATCGCGCTGATAAACAGCTCTGCCAGCTGTGAGGGCACCACGGTCGGGCAGTTGAGGTGAGCGAGGTATTTCGGGTGATGGAAATAGACCGCATGCTGAAGATATAAATCATCCAGTTCTTCCAACGCCAGCCGTGTTCCGGCTAAAGGTTTGGTCAAATCTATATGGCGAAATTGCTCGGCTAATTCAGCCGGGGAAACGCCGGAAAAAGGTTTTTCCGTATGGTTAATGTGAGATTTAATTAACTCAATGCCTTGCTCAATCTGCGCCTGCCATTCCGGCGTGCTGTTTTGATTGAAAATATAACCCTGATTTTTACTTATTTCCTTCGCAGAAGCGGCCGGGATTTGCATCAATTCCCAATTATTTATCTGGCTCATTTTGGCACCTTATTATGTGGCAGTTATTCCGCTGCGGGCGTGGGGCGTCCGCCCGGATTTTCCAGGGATCATGTTTTGGACATATGCGTTATCGGGCAGGGCTTATGGCCATGCCTGTCAGTTTTTAATTTTTAAAATCTTCATAAACTTGAATTTATAGTGGTTTCTCTTGTGTGATTTCCTTAATGCGGATTTATACAAGGATTTAACGAATGCGAATCATTATAAATGCAAATCATTATCATTCAACGTTGGCATTGAACATTTATCATCTCCACGCGGATTTCATGATTTTATGTGATGCATATCACATAAAAAGGCGGGAAAAACTTAAATGATTCATAATCACACCAGAGTAATCTGTATTTTTTATTCATTTTATTGCGTTTAAACATCTCTCTGAGAAGGTAAAAAGTTATATTTAGGCGCAAAAAGGGAAGGGGTATTTTAGGAAATTAAAGTGAGCGGGTAACAAAACGTCAAAAATATGACAGCAGAGTGGCAAAATAATGATCAACATGACGTTGTCTATGACCTTACAAATAACAGGGCAAGAGAGTTATTTTCAGTATAAATAAAAAAGCCCACATCGCTGTGGGCTTAAAATAAATATCTTATTACACTTTCATTTATTCAATGCGTACTCTTGTTGAATACGTACTCTTACTCAACGCGTAAGACGCGGCTGGTATTTGTCGTACCGATGGTGCTCATGACATCACCCTGAGTGATAATCACCAGATCGCCGGAAAGCAGATAACCTTTATCACGCAGCAGATTCACCGCGTCCTGCGCCGCCGCCACGCCGTCGTTATGGCTGTCGAAGAACACCGGCGTTACGCCACGGTAAATAGCGGTCAGGTTCAGTGTATGCTCATGACGGGACATGGCGAAGATAGGCAGACCGGAGCTGATGCGGGAAAGCATCAGTGCGGTGCGTCCGGATTCGGTCATGGAAATGATCGCCGTCACGCCTTTCAGGTGGTTGGCCGCATACATGGCGGACATGGCAATGGCTTCTTCGGTGTTATCGAATTCAACGTCCAGACGGTGTTTGGAAACATTGATGCTTGGGATTTTTTCCGCACCCAGACAGACGCGCGCCATCGCGGCAACCGTTTCTGAAGGATACTGGCCAGCGGCGGTTTCGGCAGAGAGCATCACCGCATCCGTGCCGTCCAGCACGGCGTTCGCCACGTCCATAACTTCGGCACGGGTTGGCATCGGGTTGGTTATCATCGATTCCATCATCTGCGTGGCGGTTATCACCGCACGGTTCAGCTGACGGGCACGGCGGATCAGTTTTTTCTGAATACCCACCAGTTCCGGGTCACCGATTTCTACCCCTAAATCTCCGCGGGCGACCATCACAACGTCAGAGGCCAGAATGATGTCATCCATCGCCGCATCGCTGGCCACGGCTTCCGCACGTTCTACTTTCGAGACAATCTGTGCGTTACAGCCTGCCGCACGCGCCAGACGGCGTGCATAGTTAAGATCTTCGCCAGTGCGTGGGAAAGAAACTGCCAGGAAATCTACGTCCATTTTGGCCGCAGTAATAATGTCTGCTTTGTCTTTCTCAGTCAGGGCTTCAGCGGAAAGACCGCCGCCCAGCTTGTTGATGCCTTTGTTGTTGGACAGCGGGCCGCCAACGGTGACTTCTGTGAAAACTTTCATGCCCTGAACTTCAAGCACTTTCAGCTGTACGCGACCATCGTCGAGCAGCAGGATGTCGCCCGGCACAACGTCAGCAGGCAGACCTTTATAGTCGATACCGACTTTCTCTTTGTCGCCTTCGCCTTTGCTCATATTGGCATCGAGCAGGAATTTGTCACCGATATTAAGGAAGACTTTGCCTTCTTTGAAGGTGGATACGCGGATTTTCGGGCCCTGCAAATCGCCAAGAATTGCCACGTGGCGGCCAAGGCGGGCGGCGATTTCACGCACTTTGTTAGCGCGCAAAATGTGGTCTTCAGCGGTACCGTGTGAGAAGTTCATGCGTACGACGTTAGCGCCGGCAGCAATGATCTTTTCAAGGTTATTATCGCGGTCTGTAGCGGGACCGAGTGTGGTAACGATCTTCGTTCTTCTGAGTCTTCTGGACATGCTTACTCCGTTCGTTAACTGGTGCCTTTACTGCAAAAAACAGCGAGTCCACATTGGGTTGAGGTGTAATTGTAATACAAAAGGGTTTCACCTGTGTGACCCGCTGACCTCGTGTCTGACGTTTAACCTGCGCACATTGCGCGAAGATTTCCGGCCAGACTCCCTATTAAATCTGCAACTTGTTAGTGTAAAAATGGCTTATTCAGGCTGCACAGGGACGACTGTCCCTTTATCAAAGCGCGATTCTTTCAACGCTTCTTTGACGCGCTTCAGGTTATCTCTGAATTTTGTGCCCCGGCGCAGTGTAAAACCGGTGGCCAGTACGTCGATAAGCGTGAGCTGGGCGATACGCGAGACCATTGGCATATAAACGTCGGTATCTTCCGGAACATCCAGTAACAGCGCCAGCGTTGCTTCGTGCGCCAGCGGTGTATTAAAAGAGGTGATGGCGATGACTGTGGCGTCGTTTTCACGAGCCAGCTGCGCCAGTTCGACCAGATTCTTGGTGCGCCCGGTGTGTGAAATCAGCACCACGACGTCGCCCTCACTGGAGTTCATGCAGCTCATGCGTTGCATGACGATATCGTCGAAATACACCACCGGAATGTTGAAGCGGAAGAATTTGTTCATGGCATCATGCGCCACTGCGGCGGATGCGCCCAGTCCAAAGAAAGAAATCTTTTTGGCCTGAGTGAGTAAATCCACGGCGCGGTTGATGGCCGCAATATCGAGGGTATTTTTCACCTGATCGAGGCTGGCCATGGCCGATTCGAAGATTTTACTGGTATAGGCGCTGACGCTGTCACCCTCGTCGACGTTACGGTTCACGTAAGGCGTGCCGTTTGCCAGACTTTGTGCCAGATGCAATTTAAAATCTGGAAACCCTTTTGTGTCGAGGCGACGGCAAAAACGGTTTACAGTAGGTTCGCTGACATCGGCCATGCGGGCGAGAGTGGCGATACTGGAGTGGATAGCTATGTTTGGTGATGCCAGGATAACTTCGGCCACTTTTCGTTCTGATTTACTCAGAATGTCGAGATGGGTCTGGATTTTTTCCAACGTATTCATAAGCATGCCACTCATAGGTTTCGACGATTTCTTTGAAAAGAGGAAATCATGTCTGTTTGATGAAAATATACTACGCGCATTATCCCGTTGGCAGCGTCAGTCAGGCGAAATAACGGCTTTTTTTGTCAGAGTTTGACCGAGATCTAACTTTCAGTATGGTAAATTCCGTTCGGTTTTGTCATAAAATTACAGGATGCAGGGGGTTTTGACGGTATCCCAGAGACTTATGATAAAAAGAAGGTTTTCCGAAGAGTTATCACGCACTCAGATCAAGGTTTACGGCTTACAGGCAATCAGAGTACATTGTTGCTGAAATAAAATTACAATATGTACCCGCGATATTCGGCTTGCAGCTTAAGCATTGGCAGCCCGAACTATGAAAGGTATTCCTGCATTAAGGAGAAGAACATGGCGGTAACCCAGACAGCCCAGGCGTGTGACCTGGTTATTTTCGGTGCAAAAGGCGATCTTGCGCGCCGTAAACTGTTGCCTTCCCTGTATCAGTTGGAAAAAGCAGGTCACATTCACCCTGACACCAAAATCATCGGTGTCGGACGTGCAGAATGGGACAAAGCGGCCTATACCGAAGTGGTCAAAGAAGCGCTGACCACCTTCATGAAAGAAAAAATTGATCCGGAACTGTGGGAAAAACTCAGTGCCCGTCTTGATTTCTGTAACCTTGATGTCAACGATCTGAAGCATTTCAAAGTGTTGGGCAAGATGCTCGACCAGAAGAACCGCGCCACCATTAACTACTTTGCGATTGCGCCAAGCCACTTCGGGGCTATCTGCCGGGGTCTGGGTGAAGCAGGGCTGAATAAAGAACCTGCGCGCGTCGTGATGGAAAAACCGCTGGGCCATTCCCTCGAGTCTTCTCAGGTCATCAACGATCAGGTTGCGGAATACTTTGCCGAGTCTCAGGTTTACCGTATCGACCACTATCTGGGTAAAGAAACGGTTCTGAACCTGCTGGCGCTGCGTTTCGCCAACAACCTGTTCGCCAGTAACTGGGACAACCGTACCATCGATCACGTGCAAATCACCGTGGCGGAAGAAGTGGGTATCGAAGGCCGTTGGGGTTACTTCGATGAAGCGGGTCAGATGCGCGATATGATCCAGAACCACTTACTGCAAATCCTGACCATGATTGCCATGTCTCCACCGGCCGATCTGAGCACGGACCGCATCCGTGACGAAAAAGTCAAAGTGCTACGCTCGCTGCGCCGCATCGATCAGTCCAACGTGCGTGAAAACACCGTGCGTGGCCAGTACACTGCCGGTTTTGTGCAGGGCAAAAAAGTCCCTGGCTATCTGGAAGAAGAGGGTGCGAAAAAATCCAGCACCACGGAAACCTTCGTTTCTATTCGCGTAGATATCGACAACTGGCAGTGGGCGGGCGTGCCGTTCTATCTGCGTACCGGTAAACGTCTGCCGAGCAAATGTTCAGAAGTCGTGGTGTATTTCAAAAACCCTGCGCTGAACCTGTTCCGTGATTCTTACCAGCAGTTGCCGCAGAACAAGCTGACCATTCGTCTGCAACCGGATGAAGGTATCGAGATCGAAGTGCTGAACAAAGTACCGGGTCTGGAGCACAAACACCGTCTGCAAACCACTAAGCTGGATTTGAGCTTCACCGAAACTTTCAACGAGCAGCACATCGCCGATGCTTACGAGCGTCTGCTGCTGGAAACCATGCGTGGGATCCAGGCGCTGTTCGTGCGTCGTGACGAAGTGGAAGAAGCCTGGAAGTGGGTCGACTCCATCATGAACGCGTGGGCGGCGGAAAGCGAAGCACCAAAACCTTACCAGTCCGGGACATGGGGTCCGGTGGCGTCTGTGGCGATGATCACCCGCGACGGCCGTTCATGGAACGAGTTCGAGTAACGAGGCTTCATCAGAAAAACGCTGCTTATGCAGCGTTTTTTTATGTCACATCAAGGCTTTTAGCAGTTAGGAATAGTAGTATTGTCCAATCGGGTGTGGTCGGTATCCGGCAAAGTTTCATTTGCAGGACCCTGTGGCAGGGGCGCGCCATCAATCACAACGATGCCTGCGGGCATGAATGGAGAACAAGATGAAAAACTGGAAAACAAGCGCGGAACAAATTCTGACCTCAGGGCCGGTTGTTCCTGTGATTGTGATCAATAAACTGGAACACGCGGTTCCGTTGGCGAAGGCACTGGTTGCCGGCGGCGTGCGTGTACTGGAAGTCACCTTGCGTACTGCGTGTGCGATGGACGCTATCCGTGCCATTGCGAAAGAAGTGCCGGAAGCGATCATTGGCGCGGGTACCGTGCTTAATCCGCAGCAGCTGGCAGAAGTCACCGAAGCCGGTGCGCAGTTCGCCATCAGCCCCGGTCTGACTGACGCGCTGTTGAAAGCGGCTAATGCCGGTTCAATTCCATTGATCCCGGGGATCTGCACCGTGTCTGAACTGATGATGGGTCTGGATGCCGGTCTGCGTGAATTCAAATTCTTCCCGGCGGAAGCCAACGGTGGCGTTAAAGCGTTGCAGGCGATCGCAGGGCCGTTCCCGCAAGTGCGTTTCTGCCCGACAGGCGGGATCACCCCGAAAAACTACCGTGACTATCTGGCACTGAAAAGCGTGCTCTGTATCGGCGGTTCATGGCTGGTGCCTGCGGACGCGCTGGAAAGCGGCGATTACGCACGCATCACTGAGCTGGCCAAAGAAGCCGTATCCGGTGCGGCGAACTGATTTGCTATCGTGAAACAAAAACCTCCCGCGGGAGGTTTTTTTATGTCTGTTGTCAGCCCTTAACGTGCGGCGATGATTTTGATTTCAATCTTATATTTCGGGTTCATCAGATTGGCCTGCACCGTGCAGCGCACCGGCGCATTGCCTGGCGAAACCCACGCGTCCCACGCTTCATTCATCGCCGGAAAATCCTCTTTGTGCACCAGGAACAGCGTGGCATCGAGGATTTTACTTTTGTCTGAACCGGCTTCGGTCAGCACTGCATCGATGATCGCCAGCGTTTCAGCCGTCTGATCTTTCGCGTTCGCATCCAGATTTTCCGGCACGGCGGTGTAATAAATCGTGTCGTTGTGGATGACCACATCGGACATGCGTGGCTCAGGTCGGATCCGTTCGATAGTCATAAATTGTGTGCTCCTGTTAGTCACTTTTTATTGATGGCCGTAAGGGTATCACAAAGGCTGAATGCGTTGGATTGGCAGATGGCGGTGGTAGTGAAGGCAAGGGATTGGCATAATCACTGCTGATCCGTACAGGTAGAGAGACAGCGTGACAGACGATTTTGCAACAGACGGCGCTTTAGCGCAGAAAATTGAAGGTTTTAAACCCCGTGAACCTCAGCGTCTGATGGCGCAGGCTGTCAGCAAAGCCATCAGCGAAAAGCAGGGGCTGGTGGTGGAAGCCGGTACAGGCACCGGCAAAACCTACGCTTATCTCGCCCCGGCATTGCGCTCGGGCAAAAAAGTCATTATCTCCACTGGCTCTAAAAACTTACAGGATCAGCTCTATTCCCGCGATCTGCCGAAAGTCGCCGCCGCGCTGAAATTCAAAGGGCGTCTGGCGCTGCTTAAAGGGCGCTCAAACTATCTGTGTCTGGAACGTCTCGAACAGCAATCGTTGTCCGGTGGCGATCTTGCCAGTCAGGCGCTGAGCGAACTGGCGCATCTTCGTCACTGGTCGAGCAACACGGAAGAAGGCGATATCAGCACCTGTAACGTGGTGCCGGAAGACAGCTTTGTCTGGCCGCTGGTCACCAGCACGAATGATAATTGCCTCGGCAGCGACTGCCCGCTGTACAAAGAGTGCTTCGTGGTTAAAGCCCGTCGTAAGGCGATGGACGCTGACGTCGTGGTGGTCAATCATCACCTGTTTATGGCCGATATGGTGGTCAAGGAGAGCGGCTTCGGTGAACTGATCCCGCAGGCCGACGTGATGATTTTCGATGAAGCCCATCAGATCCCCGATATCGCCAGCCAGTACTTTGGCCAGCAGCTGACCAGCCGCCAGCTGCTGGATATGGCAAAAGATATAAACATCGCTTATCGCACTGAAGTGCGCGATTCCGTGCAGTTGCAGAAAAGTGCCGACCGCCTCAGCCAGAGCACGATGGATTTTCGTCTGGCGCTCGGCGAGCCCGGTTTTCGCGGTAACCTGCGCGACGTGCTCAGCCAGACCGCTATCCAGCGCGCGCTGTTACTGCTCGATGACGCACTGGAGCTTTGCTACGACGTGGTCAAACTGTCGCTCGGCCGTTCAGCTTTGCTGGATGCCGCCTTCGAGCGCGCCACGCTGTACCGTAACCGTCTTAAACGCCTGAAAGACGTCTCCATTCCCGGCTACAGCTACTGGTATGAATGCAACTCGCGTAACTTCGTGCTGGCCCTGACGCCGTTGTCCGTGACTGATAAATTCAGTGACATGATGAAAGAAAAACCGGGCGCATGGATTTTTACCTCAGCGACGCTTTCGGTGAACGATCAGCTGCATCATTTTACCGACCGTCTGGGGCTGGATGACGCCGAAACGCTGCTGCTCCCCAGCCCGTTTGATTACGCCACACAGGCGATGCTGTGCGTGCCGCGCTTTCTGCCGGAGACCAACGTTCGCGGTATCTCGAAACAGCTGGCCCGGATGTTGCGCCCGCTGATCGAAGCCAATAAAGGCCGCTGTTTCTTCCTGTGTACGTCGAACCAGATGATGCGTGAGCTGGCAGAAGAGTTCCGCGCGACGCTCACCTTGCCGGTGCTGTTGCAGGGTGAAACCAGTAAAGGCCAGCTCCTGGCGCAATTTGTTGAAGCCGGCAATGCGTTGCTGGTTGCCACCAGCAGCTTCTGGGAAGGTGTCGATGTTCGCGGTGATGCGCTGTCCTGCGTCATCATTGATAAACTGCCGTTCACCTCGCCGGACGACCCGCTATTGAAAGCGCGTATTGAAGATTGTCGACTGCGCGGCGGCGATCCGTTCAATGAAGTACAATTACCCGATGCGGTGATCACGCTTAAGCAGGGCGTCGGGCGGTTGATCCGTGATACCGACGATCGCGGCGTGATGGTGATTTGCGATAACCGGCTGGTAATGCGTCCGTATGGCGAAGTTTTCCTCAACAGCCTGCCACCCGCACCGCGCACGCGTGATTTAGCGCAAGCGATCCGCTTTTTACAACACGCTGAAGAGCAGAAATAGCCCGTTGTTTATGCTAGGATCCGCCCCGCAAAAAAGGGTTTAACTCATTCAATCCCCCGCCTGAGGTTTGGCATGTCCACACGAATTTTAGCAATTGATACGGCGACAGAAGCCTGTTCGGTTGCGATTTATAATCAGGGCGAAACGCTCGCTCATTTTGAACTTTGCGCCCGCGAGCATACGCAGCGCATTTTGCCGCTGGTGCAGCAGATCCTCGCCGAAGCCGGGCTGACGCTCAGTCAGCTGGACGCGCTGGCCTTTGGCCGTGGGCCGGGCAGTTTTACCGGCGTGCGTATCGGCATTGGCGTGGCTCAGGGGCTGGCGTTTGGCGCAGAGTTGCCGTTGCTGCCCGTCTCGACCTTACAAACCATGGCGCAGGGCGCGTATCGCCAGACTGGCGCACAACAGGTGCTGGCCGCTATTGATGCCCGTATGGGCGAAGTGTATTGGGGCGAATTTACCCGCGATGCGCTGGGAGTCTGGCGTGGCGAAGATACCGAAAAAGTGATCAAGCCGGAACAGCTTCAGGCGCATGCAGCAGAGTTATCGGGGCGTTTTGCCACCGTCGGTACCGGCTGGGAAACCTATCCGCATTTGTTGGGCGAATCTTCTGTTGCAGAATTATTTGATGGCAAAATGTTACTGCCGCAGGCGGAAGACATGCTGCCGCTGGCGCTTCAGCTCTGGGAAAACGGTGTTCGCGTGGATCCGCAAGACGCTGAACCGACCTATCTGCGTAATGAAGTGACGTGGAAAAAGCTGCCAGGCCGGTAATGATGGCAACTTGTCCCTAAAAAAGTGGTCAGAGTTGAGAGTATGCACAGGAGTCATTGCAATGCGTAAGTGGTCCACAGTTCAGCAGTTCTCAGCTACACAAGGTAAAAAACTGGCGTTGAGTGCAGTCGCGCTGAGCGTACTGGTTGTATCAGGTTGTGTCACCGTACCCGATGAAATTCGTGGTACGACGGCCACGCCGCAGATGAATTTACAGGCGGTGCAGGGCGCGCCGAATCTGTACGTCGGGCAGGAGTCACGTTTTGGCGGCAAAGTGGTTTCCATCACCAATTTGCAAAACAAAACCCGTCTCGAAATTGCTACCGTTCCGTTGGATGACGGTGCGCGACCGATTTTAGGCGCAGCATCGCGCGGGCGCATTCTGGCCTACATCAACGGGTTTGTGGATCCGGTGGATTACCGCAACCAGCTGGTCACCGTTGTCGGGCCGATTACCGGTGTCGAGAAGGGTAAGATTGGCGAGACGTCGTATGATTTCGTGACGGTCAACGTCAACAGCTATAAACGCTGGCGGATCCAGCAGCAGGTGGTCATGCCGCCGCAACCAATGGGGCCTTGGGGCTGGGGTTACGGAGGCCCCTATGATTCCTGGGGGCGAGGGTTTGGGCCGGGGTTCGGGCCCGGCTGGTATGACATGGGGCCCGCACGGGTGGAGAGCGTCGTCACCGAATAAACCTCCTCACGGAGCGCCACCGCCGCACGTCGGGCAAGCCCCACATGGCGGACAGCCGCCTCATGGAGCGCCACCACCTGCTCGCGGTGCACCACCTGTTGTGCCGCCACCGAAGAAATAACAGACAGATGAGATCGTTGTTAAGGCGGCTTAATTGCCGCCTTTTTCTTTTTTTGCCACGGATGGCAGGTAAATAGTGACCCGCCTCTCAACCTCGACATTGTTTAAAACGCAACTGGTAAGCTGAGTTAAAATATTGTTAAAGACGTGATAAAACTCTTCGCATATCGAATTGAGACGGTAACAAATTCAGGAGTAATACCTTGGAAAAGGTTTGGCTAAAACGTTATCCGGCAGATGTTCCTGAGAACATCGATCCCGACCGCTACAGCTCGCTGGTCGAAATGTTTGAGAACGCCACATTGCGTTATGCCGACAGCCCGGCATTCATCAACATGGGCGAGGTGATGACTTTTCGGAAACTCGAAGAGCGCAGCCGTGCCTTTGCCGCCTATCTGCAAAACGAACTGGGTTTACAGAAAGGTGACCGCGTAGCTCTGATGATGCCTAACCTGCTGCAATATCCGATTGCGCTGTTTGGTGTTCTGCGCGCCGGCATGGTTGTGGTTAACGTTAATCCGTTGTATACGCCGCGCGAGCTGGAACATCAGCTTAACGACAGCGGTGCAAGCGCCATTGTGATTGTCTCCAACTTTGCCCATACGCTGGAAAAAGTGGTGTACAAAACGCAGATAAAGCACGTGATCCTGACCCGTATGGGCGACCAGCTCTCTGCGGCCAAAGGCACGCTAGTGAATTTTGTCGTCAAATATGTCAAACGGCTGGTGCCGAAATACCATCTGCCTAACGCAATTTCTTTCCGCACCGCCCTGCAGCGTGGACGACGTCTGCAATACATCAAGCCTGATGTGATTAATGACGATCTGGCGTTCCTGCAATACACCGGCGGCACGACCGGCGTGGCGAAAGGCGCGATGCTGACTCACCGTAATATGCAGGCGAATCTGGAGCAGGCGAAAGCTGCCTACGCGCCGCTGCTGCGACCGGGGCATGAACTGGTGGTGACGGCGTTACCGCTGTATCACATTTTCGCGCTGACCGTGAATTGTCTGCTGTTCCTCGAAATGGGGGGACGCAGTTTGCTTATCACCAATCCACGCGATGTGCCGGGGATGGTGAAAGAGCTGGCGAAGTATCCGTTTACTGCCATCAGCGGCGTGAATACCTTATTCAACGCACTGCTTAATAATGAAGATTTCCGCGAACTGGATTTCTCCACTCTGCGTCTCTCGGTCGGTGGTGGAATGTCGGTGCAGAAATCGGTGGCGGATAAATGGGAAAAACTCACCGGCAAACACTTGCTGGAAGGTTACGGTCTGACCGAGTGTTCACCGCTAGTGGCCGGTAATCCTTACGATCTCAAGCATTACAGCGGCAGCATTGGATTACCGGTGCCATCAACGGAAATACGGCTGGTGGACGATAACGGTCAGGATGTCGCCACGGGCGAGCCGGGCGAGCTGCTGGTACGTGGCCCGCAGGTGATGCTGGGCTACTGGCAACGGCCGTCGGCCACCGATGAGGTGCTAAAAGATGGCTGGTTATCGACGGGCGATATCGTTACAGTGGACGAGCAGGGTTTCATACGGATTGTTGACCGTAAAAAAGACATGATTCTGGTTTCCGGTTTCAACGTCTACCCTAACGAAATTGAAGAGGTGGTTTCACAGCATGACAAGGTTCTTGAGGTCGCTGCTATTGGCGTTCCGAATGACGCGTCGGGTGAAATCGTCAAAATTTGCGTGGTGAAGAAAGACCCGTTACTGACCAGCGAAGAACTCCTGGCACATTGCCGCCGGTTATTAACCGGCTACAAAGTTCCGAAGTTAGTCGAGTTCCGCGACGAGTTACCGAAGTCTAACGTCGGTAAAATCCTCCGGCGCGAACTTCGCGATGAACAGGCAAAACCGAAAGCCGATCCCAAACAGGACGCTGCATAACGGTGAGCGCGCTGTTCAGTCGTGGTCAGACTCCCAACGCCGGCATTGTCCGGCGTTGTCACGTTATAACGCAGTTATGATTAAGAGAATTAAGATTTGAATTATCAGTTGATTACTACCAATGATGCACTGGAGCAGGTTTGCCTTCAGGCCAAAGCGCACAGCAAAATTGCGCTGGATACCGAGTTTGTCCGCACTCGCACTTATTACCCGCAGCTGGGCCTGATCCAGTTATTTGACGGCGAAAAACTGACGCTGATTGACCCTTTGCCGATCACCGCCTGGCAACCCTTTATTGATCTGCTGACCAATCCTGATGTGGTGAAATTCCTGCACGCAGGCAGCGAAGATCTGGAAGTTTTTCTCAACGCGTTTGGTGTGATGCCCACGCCGCTGATTGATACGCAGATTCTGGCCGCGTTCAGCGGTCGTCCGCTGTCTTGTGGTTTTGCGCGTCTGGTCGCGGAAACGACCGGCGTGGAACTGGATAAAAGTGAATCGCGTACCGACTGGATTGCCCGTCCCCTGAGTGAAAAGCAGTGCGTGTACGCTGCCGCCGACGTCTGGTATCTGTTGCCGCTCGCCGATCAGCTGATGAAAGAAACCGAAGAAGCAGGGTGGATGGACGCTGCGCTGGATGAGTGTTTGGCTTTGTGCCGCCGCCGCAAAGAAGTGCTGCAACCGGAACTGGCTTATCTCGAAATTCCCAATGCTTTCCAGCTGCGTCCGCGTCAGCTGGGTTGCCTGAAGCTGCTGGCTGCGTGGCGCCTCAATCAGGCGCGTCAGCGTGACCTGGCAGTGAATTTTGTCGTGCGTGAAGAAAACCTCTGGCAGGTTGCACGTTATCAGCCAGGATCGCTTGGCGAGCTCGAATCCCTTGGCCTGAGCGGCCCGGAAATTCGTTATCACGGACGCACGCTGCTGGCGCTGGTAGAAGAATCCAATGCGCTGGATGAGTCTGAATTGCCGGCGCCTATCCTCAATCTGATCGACCAGGCGGGTTATCGCAAAGTATTTAAAGACATTAAAGCGCTGATTCAGACGGTGAGCGAAGAGAGTGGACTAAGCGTCGAACTGCTGGCTTCACGACGCCAGATTAATCAATTGCTCAGTAGCCACTGGAAGTTAAAAAACAAGGAATCTCAGCCAGAATTAATCAGCGGCTGGCGCGGCAAACTGTTAGCGGAAAGGCTGGCAGAAATACTGAAAGATTACTGATTCGACATCCCCAAAGGGATATTAAATTCAGTTAATGAATACTAAGGGCGGAATTATTTCCGCCCTTTTTTTATGGCTGGATTTTATTCCAACCGTCGTCTTAATAATCTGCAACAACGTGCCGATCGAAAAAAAGGCGAGGCTACACATTAAAGCGAGTAAAGATGAGGCTAAATGGGAGGAGTCTTAATCAGAATTTTGCGAAAAAAGAAAAAAAGGAATAGATATCAGGGCTGGTTATTTAAACAGTGTGCAGTTATACAGTATAAAATTAAACGAGTTGATTTTAAGTCGTCCCCCTGAAAAACAGGGGGACACTATTTTGGCAGAAAAACCATCAAAACAGGCAAATCAACTGCTGTCATTTAGGCGTTTCTTCCGATTCCGGCAGGGTGACGTTAAGCTCCAGTACGGAGATATCGTCACCTTTTTGCTCGAACTGAACCTGCAACATTTCAGGGTCAATCTTAATATACTTACAGATCACCGCTAAAATGTCGCGCTTCAGGTCAGGCAAGTAGGAGGGCTCGCTGTCCCCCCGACGTCGCTCTGCTACGATGATCTGTAGCCGTTCCTTGGCTATATTGGCTGTCGGCTTTTTACGGGACAGAAAGAAATCTAACAAGGCCATGGTTTATCCCCCAAAAAGGCGTTTCAGGAAACTCTTCTTCTCTTCCTCAATAAAACGGAACGCACGTTCTTCACCAAGCAAACGGCTGACGGTGTCATCGTACGCTTTACCCGCATCGGATTCCTGATCCAGGATCACCGGCTCGCCCTGATTGGACGCACGCAGGACTGACTGGTCTTCAGGGATCACGCCCAGCAGTGGAATACGCAGGATTTCCAGCACGTCTTCCATGCTCAGCATATCGCCACGGCTTACGCGGCCCGGGTTATAGCGAGTGAGAAGCAGATGTTCTTTGATAGGCTCTAAGCCTTTCTCCGCACGACGAGATTTTGAAGACAAAATGCCCAAAATGCGGTCGGAGTCACGAACTGAAGAGACTTCCGGGTTAGTGGTGATAATCGCCTCATCGGCAAAATACAGGGCCATCAGCGCGCCGGTTTCGATGCCCGCAGGGGAATCGCACACCACGAAGTCGAACTGCATTTCGTTTAAATCATTAAGAATTTTTTCTACGCCTTCGTGGGTCAGCGCGTCTTTGTCACGCGTTTGCGAAGCCGGCAGAATGAACAGGTTA
This sequence comes from Rahnella inusitata, assembly GCF_965118895.1. GTDB lineage: Bacteria > Pseudomonadota > Gammaproteobacteria > Enterobacterales > Enterobacteriaceae > Rahnella > Rahnella inusitata_A. The sequence goes on along the minus strand of NZ_CBCPJJ010000010.1, from coordinate 32,030 downwards.
TCGGTGCGCTTATCTTTGATAAGTGCCTGATTCAGCGTGGCGTCACCCTGGATCACGTTAACGAAATCGTAGACCACGCGGCGTTCACAGCCCATGATCAGGTCGAGGTTACGTAAACCAATATCGAAATCGATAACAACAGTTTTCTTGCCTTTTTGAGCTAAACCGGTAGCGATGGCCGCGCTTGAAGTGGTCTTGCCAACGCCCCCTTTACCCGATGTAACAACTATGATGCGTGCCATGAATGGATTCCTTGTCAAAAGGGCTTAGTTTAAAGGTTGTATGGTTAACACGTTATTTATCAGGCTGAGGCGCGCGGCCTGACCGAGATAATCGGCCGGGATTTGGTCACTCAACCAGTATTGCCCTGCGATAGAGACTAACTCTGCGCCGAGGTGTGTGCAAAAAATCTGACAGTTTGCATCACCGGCGGCACCGGCCAGCGCTCTTCCTCGCATCATGCCGTAAATGTGGATGTTGCCATCGGCAATCAGTTCCGCACCTGCGCTGACGCTGCTCGTCACAATGAGGTCGCTGTTACGGGCATAAATTTGTTGTCCGGATCTGACCGGAGTACTGACAATGCGGGTTTTGGCCGGGGCATTGTCGGGCACGACAGGAACAGGCGGCTCGGCGGCGATACGCTGTGCACGGCCTTCACTCAGCAACGGGAGACCGGTGCGGGAAAGTGCGCGTTTTTGCTTTTCGTCTTTGCAACCACTGATGCCAACAACGCGAAAGCCTGCAGAAGCGACAGCCTGTTGAATGTCTTTCCAGTTTGCTTCACCACTCAGTGAGGCAACGTTGATAACAACAGGGGCATTTTTCAAAAAGGCGGGCGCTTGCTCCACTTTTTCCTGTAATGCCTGATAAATAACCTCAGGTTGTGAACTGTGTAAATGAACAACCGATAAGGTAAAACTGCTGCCTTTTAGTTCTATTGGCGATTGTGACATCTATCCTGACTCAGTCTTTGCAACTCTAAATCCCCGGAATACCACTCGGGGGGCGATATTCCGATGTACGTTAAGCATGGTATAGTTACAGTTATATCTAGGCAAGCCACCGTTTCAATTTAATAGAGTTAAAAAAATGTATTGTGTGATCTATCGAAGTACTAAACGTGACCAGACATATCTTTATGTAGAAAAAAAAGACGATTTCTCTCGCGTGCCTGAAGAATTACTCAAAGGTTTTGGCGTGCCACAGTTTTCAATGATGCTAAATCTGGCGACCCGCGAAAAATTAGCCACGGCCGATATTGCCAAAGTACGACAGGCACTCGAAGAACAAGGTTATTATCTGCAAGTGCCACCGCCGGTTGAAAGTTTATTGAACACTCACCTGAGTGACAGCAATAAATAACGCGTTCCTGACATTTGTTACGCCATTTCCCGAACTTTCCGACGTCTTAACTTGCATTCATCGTTGTAGTATCTAAGGTTACAGCGATGAATCATTTTTTGAATGTCAAAAGGAAGAGTTTGATGAAATTGTCGGCACTGGCAGTCTTAACGCCCCTGATTATCCTCAGCGGTTGCGCAGCACAGAAAGCAACCTCCGGGCAACCCGCAACACCGCCAGCCGCTGCTGCCCAGGCACCTGCTACCGCACCCACTGCTGCGCCCGCTAAAACCTCTCTGGCTGAACAAGGCAGGGATCCGGCAGAGTTTCCGGCATACGTAGAACAGCTTAAGGCTCAGGCGCGTGCGCAGGGCATCAGCCAGCAAACCATTGACAGTACCTTCGCTACTATTCATTTCGTCGATCGCGTCATCAGTTCCGACCGCAATCAGCTCGAAAAGAAAATCACCCTTGATGATTACCTGACCCGCGTTCTGCCTGAGTGGAAAATTAAAGCCGGTCAGGAACAGTACCGCAACAATCTGCCTGCGTTGCAACAGGCGAGCGATCGCTATGGTGTGCAGCCGCAGTACATCGTCGCCCTGTGGGGGATGGAAAGCAGCTTCGGTAAAATTCAGGGTAAAGAGGATGTGTTCTCAGCGCTGGCAACGCTGGCCTTCGAAGGCCGCCGCGAAGCTTTCTTCACCAAAGAATTTATGTCCGCGCTTAAAATCGTCGATTCCGGCCATGCCTCCGGCGATATGATGAAAGGCTCGTGGGCGGGTGCGATGGGACAATCGCAGTTCATGCCGAGCTCGTATCTTAACTACGGCGCTGACGGCAACGGCGACGGCAAAATCGATATCTGGAAAAACACTGACGACGTGTTTGCCTCCACGGCAAATTACTTATCTAAAGAAGGCTGGAAGGGCAATCAGGGTTGGGGTCAGGAAGTTAAACTTCCCGCTAACTTTGATGCCGCCCAGGCAGGCCTGAAAAATAACCAGATGCACCCCGCCAGTTACTGGCAGCAACAGGGTGTTACTCAGGCAGATGGCAGCCCGCTGGCCTCGACGGCCACCCGTGCGTGGATCATCACGCCAGATGATGTGCAGGGGCGCGCGTTCCTGGTTTACGACAATTTCCGTACGATCATGCACTGGAATCGTTCAACGTATTTCGCACTGAGCATCGGTATGATGGCTGACGGCATTATGGCCGCGCAGGGACAGGCTCCGGCGCCAACTGGCGCACTTACACCAGCCACACCATCACCTGCAACGCCGTCCGCACCGCTGGCACCTGCGCCGCATAATCCGTTCAGCGGCTAACGACTTTTCACTAAGGAGTGACGTTATGTACCAACACCGGGACTGGCAGGGCGCATTACTGGATTTTCCCGTGAATAAAGTGGTGTGTGTCGGCAATAACTACGCCGATCACATTAAAGAGATGGGCAGCCAGGTATCTGCTGAACCGGTGATATTTATCAAACCGGAAACGGCGCTGTGCGATATCCGTCAGCCCATCGCATTACCCACGGGTCTCGGCACGGTACATCACGAAGTGGAACTGGCGGTGCTTATCGGCACGCCATTGAAACAGGCGACGGAAGACCGCGTCGCCAATGCCATTGCCGGATACGGTCTGGCGCTGGATCTGACGCTGCGCGATTTGCAGACGCAGTTCAAAGCTGCCGGTCAGCCGTGGGAAAAGGCCAAGGGTTTCGATGGATCCTGTCCTGTTAGCGGTTTTATCCCGGTGAGTGAATTTGGTGATGCGCAGCAGACCGGGCTGCGCTTACTGATCAACGGCGAAACCCGTCAGGAAGGTAATACCCGCGACATGCTGACGCCCATTCTGCCGCTCATTGCTTACATGAGCCGCTTTTTTACACTGCGCGCCGGTGACATTATTCTTACCGGCACACCGCACGGCGTTGGCCCGCTAAAGGCGGGAGATGAAATCTTAGCTACACTTAATGGTAAGCAAGTTACTACCCGGGTGATCTGAGACGCGCCACTGAGTGATTTAAAACAAAGTACCTCTTCGCCGGAGCTGCTTTCCGGCGGCTTTGCTTGCATCTGCCGGCCAAAGCGTCTATATAAGCACCCTCATTTTACTTCTACCGGATGCACACTATGACTGAACCCGCTTTTTGGCAGGAAAAGACGCTGCCTGAAATGACCAACGAAGAATGGGAAGCATTGTGCGACGGTTGCGGACAATGTTGCCTGCACAAACTGATTGATGAAGATACCGAAGAAATCTACTTCACCAACGTTGCCTGCAATCAGCTCAATATCAAATCCTGTCAGTGCCGCAACTACGAGCGTCGTTTTACGCTCGAAGAGGACTGCATCAAACTGACCCGTGAAAATCTGACCACCTTCGACTGGCTGCCGCCGACCTGCGCCTATCGTCTGATTGGCGAAGGCAAACCGCTGTTCCCGTGGCATCCGCTGCTGAACAAAGCCTCGAAATCTGCGATGCATACCGCGCAAATTTCCGTACGTTACATCGCCGTACGCGAAGATGACGTGGAAGACTGGCAGGATCACATCCTCAACAAGCCGAGCTGGGCGAAGTAATTCCCTCTTAGTCAGTAAAGAAATCCCAAAAAAAATCCGGAACCATAAGTTCCGGATTTTTTGTTTCTAAGAACCGGTCACCCGATCCTCAAAAGGTGTGTTACTTACGGCCGAGCAACAAGCCCAGCACAACACCAATGGCACCTGCGGCAATCAGGCCTGACAGCGGGTTATCTTTCACCTTGTCAGCCACGCCCGAGAGGGCTTCGCTTGCCTGTCCGGAGAGCTTACGTGCTGCGCCTTCAATCTGGTGCTTCGGAGAATCAACGAAGTTACCAAACTGCTTCTGGGCTTCACCGGCGAACTCATTGGCTTTGTTTTCAACTTTATCAGCCAGGCGGTTTGCGTCTTTGTTCAGGTCTTTATCATAATCTTGTGATGACATCGTATTCTCCTTTGTTTGCAGACTTAAAGCGTAGTCGGGAATTTCCGTCATTGCACTTTTCAGACAGCATTACAGGACTTTTCCGAAGGCCGAGCCCAAACGCGTCCGTCATTTGTTATCCCGCTGTTATGATTCTGCTACAGCGTCCGGGCCTTTACCGTTGATTGCGTTCAGGGTATCGGCATTTAGCTCCGGGTCAGCCTGATCGATTAAGCGCGTGGTCGAAATAATGGCCTGAAATTGCTCGAATAAAAGCGTTGCATCCGATTTCATGGAATCATCGTCCGAATCGAGCACTGAGTTGATGGCTTTATTGACGCTCTCGATAATTTCCTGCGGACCACCGTTTTTCCCAACGGTTAAAAACAGTGCACTAAGAAGAAGGGACTGAGCCTCCACCTGCGCGGTGAGTTGCTTGGCGTCTGCTTCCATCCGGGAGATCTTCGCGATCATGCTTAAAATAATGTTTTTCATTTGTGTGGCTCCTACAGATAGAGAAGTATTACCCGCTCGTTAATTCTTCGCCCGGTTCAACGACTGTCTGTGATATTCAGATAATCTGATAGTTAATCAATTGTTTAAATAAAACTTTGAAGAGTCTGCGTGCCAGCCTGCTGAATGTCTTCGCCCGCGACGGCAGATTTCCCCCAGCAGGCTAGCACAGACTAAAACAGAATATCCACGAGATGGATGAGGGCAAGGCCTCACAACGCGCGAAATGTGAGTTTTTCAGCATTTTTTTTGTTATTTTATCGTTATTCGCTAACCTTGCAAAACTGCCTGCGGCAGGCAGAAAGATTTATCTTTTTTAACAGTTTCCCGGCTGAATTAAATAAAATTAACGGCTTTTATACCTGTAATAGCGCATTGATACTGAAGAACCTGAAAATGCGATGAAAAGGTATAAGAATTTTATTAAGAAAATTTTCTGATTTTAAGAGTGTAACCATGCTGACCAATCTAAGTAACAATGAAGCAAAAAGGCATGCGGCGATCGATGCTCTTAAAGCAGATGACAGAGGCCGCGATGATACGCTGAGAAAATACACTTTTCTCGCCTGCCGCTTACTCAACGTGCCGATGTGTTTTGTCTCCGTCCTTGATGACGAAAAACAGTTTGTTAAATCCGCCCAAAACGTGCCCTTTACTGAAACCAGCCTCACCGATGCCTTTTGTGCGCATACCGTGCGCAGCGAACAGACCCTAATCTGCAACGATACCTTGCAGGATGATATGTTCAGTCACTACCGGCTTGTGCATGAAGCGCCGTTTATCCGTTTCTACGGAGGTTGCCCGCTCAGAACCCGTGAAGGGGTGATCGTCGGAACGCTGTGCCTTCTGGACAATCAGGCGCGCGAATTCTCTGCGGAAGATATCGAAACGTTCGAGAAAATCGCCGATCTGGTCTCGGTGTTTTTGGAAACGTGGCACGCCGTCGGGTATGTCGATATCGTGACGCTGCTGCCCAACCGTCAGCGACTACTGCGGGATATGTCCTACCTGAACGGTGCGGACAACACGCTGGTGATTATCGACTGCATTGATATCGCTTTTGCCTACGAGGTTGCCCGGTCTCTTGGCATGGGTGCGGTGGAAAGCCTGTTGCAGGATATGGCGCTCAAGCTGAAAGCTAAACTTAATCTGGATGGATTGTTATATGCGGTGGCGGTCGGACGTTTCGCCTTCCTGCTTAAAGACAGCGAGTCCAGGACGCTTGAGGCCATCGCCGACGCGCTTAAAGGCACGCAGGCCAGTCTCAACAGCCAGATCCCCCTTAATCTGGATATTCACATTGGCGATTCCGGGGAGTATTCGCATGAGCTGATCCCTGCTGAAATTCTGCGCCGCGCGGTGAGTGCCTTGCACGAGGCGATCAGTCAGAAAAAACGCTTTATGACGTACGACACCGAAATCGACAACAAAAAGAGAAATGACTTTCAGCTGCTGTCCGAGTTGCGCAAGGCGCTTCACGAGGGCAACGGCCTGTATCTGGTCTATCAGCCGAAAATCTCCCTGACGAACGGCAGCGTGACCGGCGCAGAGGCGCTGATCCGCTGGAAGCATCCGTTGCTGGGCGAAATCATGCCCGGCCAGTTTATTCCGCTGGTTCAAAAAACCAGCCTGATGAGCGAACTGACCGACTGGGTTATCGACCATGCCATCCGACAGATAAGCCTGTGGTGCGATAAAAACTTTCAGGTTCCGGTCTCGATAAATCTGGCGGCCAGTGATTTTTCCCGTCCCGGTTTTGCCGACGCGCTGGAAGAGAAAATGCTCAGCCATACGCTGTCGCCTTCTTTACTCAGCGTGGAGTGTCTCGAAACCGAGAAAATGCTCGAAAGCCCCGACGCGCTGGAAGGGCTTGAACTGCTCAAGCTGCGCGGATTCCGTATTTCTCTGGATGATTTCGGCTCGGGTTACAGCAACATTAACGTACTGCGTAAAATTCCCATGGATACCATTAAACTCGACCGTTCGATTGTCGGTACGATTTCGACCGATCACGGCAGTCTGGTGATCGTCAGAAACGTCATCCGTTTACTCAAACAGCTGGATTATAAAGTGCTGGCGGAGGGGGTCGAAAACGAAGAAACGGTGGATATTTTGCGCGGCCTGGGATGCGATGAAGTGCAGGGGTATTTCTACTCCCGACCGCTGAACCCGGAACTCTTCGAACTGTGGTGTGAGGAGCGCGCGGCAGTCTAGGCTTGCCACAGGCAAAAAAAATGAGCGGGGATTAAGCCGCTCATTGTGAAATCACCACCGGGGGCTATCAGGCGCCCGGATGATTTTTCCCTTCTTCGATAAAGTCTTCGTCAATTTCATCAATATTATCTCGGTGATCGCGCCCGGAAAGAATATTCCAGCAGGCGATAAACAGCGCCGCAATCAGCGGACCGATGACAAATCCGTTAATGCCGTAGACTTCCATCCCGCCCAGTGTACTGATAAGAATCAGATAATCTGGCATTTTGGTATCTTTGCCGACCAGCAGCGGTCGCAGAATGTTATCCACCAGGCCGATAATCACCACGAAGAACACCACGATGAAGATGCCTTTCCACAGCATGCCGGAGGCGAAGAAGTAGATCGCCGCCGGTACCCAGATAATGGCTGAACCCACTGCCGGAATGATCGACAGAAACGCCATCAGCGCGCCCCAAAGTAAACTGCCTTCGAGACCGGCGATATAAAACGCAAGACCGCCGAGCGCACCCTGAACGATCGCTACCACCACCGTGCCTTTGACCGTCGCACGCGCTACGGCGGCAAACTTCATAAACAGGTGATGCTTCACGTAGCTCGACAGCGGCAGAGCGGCCAGGATCAGATTCACCAGATACGCGCCGTCTTTGATCAGGAAGAACAAAATGTACAGCATGATGACGAAACCGAGAGCAAAACCGAAGGTGCTCTTACCGATGACGAACACGCTGCCCGCCAGATACTGGCTACCCTGAAGTGCCACGTCTGACAGTTTTTTCTGGATTTCTGTGGTGCTGTCCAGATCATGGTCGGAAAGGAAGTGACGCGCCCAGCGAGGAAGATGATGAATCACATCCGCCAGAATCATCGGCAGCTGCGTTTCATTTCCCTGCAACTTGGTGTAGACCGCGTTGAACTCAATCGCCAGCGAGGAAACAATGATCGCCAGAGGTGTGAAGACAATCAGACAGATGATCAGCACCGTCAGCAACGACACCAGGCCGTTACGATCGCCCACATACTGTTTCAGCCGGTTTTTCATTGGATTGAAAATCACGGCCAGAATAATTGCCCACAAAACGGATGAATAGTAAGGCTGTAAAACATCAAAAAAAGCCAATGTTACGATCAGTAAAATCGTAAGAAAAAACCCCTTGGAAAGACCTTTAACTACCATATTAATTCCTTTGAATGTACCTGTTGCTCACGAAGCATAGAGTGCATCTTCGTTTTTGCAAAAATTACTTCCTGCCTGACCGCATTCTTCCGGTTCACCCCCGGTCATGGACATGAGAAACGCCCGCCAAAATGCTATTCTCCCTGCCAGCACCTTTTTTACTAAGAGAACCTGATGGGCCTGAAAGCATTCGATTCCCTGCAAAAGGGTGACTGGGTAAACCTGTTGATCGCTATTCCCGCCGGGATTGTCGCTGCATTGGTGACGATCGCCTTTCGCGGCGCGATTTCCGGTATTAACGGCCTGATGTTCACCGACGGCAGCGACATCACCAAAGCCTTTAATGAATATCCGAGAGTGGTCTGGCCGCTCATCACCACGGCGGGCGGCATTATTGCCGGTTTCATTTTGCTGTGGGCGCTGCGCCACGAAGATAAGCACGGCAAAATGCCTGATTACCTTGATGTGATCGATCAGCGGCTGCCGGGCATTCCGGTAGTCAGCACGGTGCTGCGCGGTTTGTCGTCGCTCGCCAGCATCGCCAGCGGCGGGTCGATCGGGCGTGAAGGCGCGATGGTGCAGCTCTCGGCGCTGAGCGGCAGCCTGCTCGGGCGCTTTTCACGTTTTAAGGACGTCCATCAGTCCGATATTATCGCTATGGCCGCGGCGGGTGGTCTGGCGGCGGTCTATCACGCGCCGTTTGCCGGTGCGCTTTTTGTGGCAGAAATCGCTTTTGGCGTGACCGCCGTCCAGCGGCTGATCCCGCTGTTTATCTCGGCGTCAGTTGCCGTGCTCACCGTCCGCTCGCTGACGGGTTATGCACCGTTGTACCTCTATTCTTCGGCAATCTTTAGTCCGTCATTTGGCGCGATCATCACCGTACTGATTATCGGCGCAGCGACCGGGATCCTCGGGCCGCTGTTTATCTCCTCGATTGATAAAGTCCGCCAGTGGATGAAACCCATTTCGCATCCGGCTCTGCGGTTAGGATTGGGCGGGCTGGGTGTCGGGCTGGTGGCGATGATTTCGCCTCTGGTGCTGGGCAACGGTTTTGAAGTCATCGATCTCATTTTGAATAACGGCGATTTGCAGACGTCACTGCTGGTCTTGCTGATTTTAAAAATTGTCGCCACGGCGATAACCATCGGCTCGGGCGCAGTTGGCGGGCTGTTTACGCCGTCGTTGCTGATTGGCGCAGCGGGCGGGGCGCTGGTGTGTACCTGCCTGCAATGGCTGGGATTCGATCCTGGACCGGTCGGATTGTACGCAGCCATCGGCATGAGCGCACTGCTGGCGGCGACCAGCCACGCACCGCTGATGTCGATCATGATGGCGTTCGAAATGACGCTCAACAGCTCCCTGCTGTTCCCGCTGATGCTGGCGACGGCGATTTCGTACGTTGTCGCCTCGCGCCTGAAAGAGGGCGGCACTTATCCCGTGCTGACGCGCCATAACGCCCGCTTCCTCGCGAAGAATGAATTCGAATACAGTACCGTCGCTTCGCTGGTGACGCCTTGCTCGAAAATGTACGTCGACGCCTCGCTCTCCGAGGTGGTCAGCGAAGGGCTGAAACAGCGTACGCGCTATGTTTATGTGGTGGACCGGGAAGAACGATTCCTCGGCGTGGTGCCGACCAACGTGCTGGCCAGCGGTATTATTGACGGCAGCCTGAAGTCTGATGACCCGATTGATGCATTTATCGAACAGGAGTTTACCACGCTGTTCCAGCAGGCCAGCTACGAGCAGGCGTGGGCGATGTTCAGCAACTCACCGCTTGAGCGTCTGCCGGTGCTGGAAAATGCACAATCCCGCCGTCTGCTGGGCGTGATCACCAAAGCCGCATTGCTCAATAAAGCCAAAGACTTCCTCTGATCTCCTCATAATCCCAGCCGGTTTCTGTGACGCAGACCGGCTGGCGATTGTAATACCCCTCATTTTCCACTCTTTGCCTCTCTGGCGATAAAAATCCCGGATAACGCTATTTATTCAAGCTAAATCAGTAGGTTATGTGTATTTTCTTAAATACCTCTTTGGAGGTAACTGCCGTTATGTGAATTTTTATACGACGGCGCTGACTTGATCGCAATCAAAGGGACTCATCACGCGCGTGAATACCCTGAGGCTAACGTGAGCAATGTAATTGAATTCCCCGACATTCACATAACGACAAAGCGCCACAGGCCTTTGCACAGGAGATTCCCGGATGAGCAAGTTTCTTGACCGGTTTCGCTATTTCAAACAGCTAGCTGAACCCTTCGCTGATGGCCACGGCCAGACGCTGAATACCAACCGTGACTGGGAAGACGGCTACCGTAGCCGCTGGCAGCACGATAAAGTGGTCCGTTCCACGCACGGTGTGAACTGCACCGGTTCATGCAGCTGGAAGATTTACGTCAAAAACGGTCTGGTCACCTGGGAAACCCAGCAGACTGACTATCCGCGCACCCGTCCGGATCTGCCAAACCATGAACCACGCGGCTGCCCGCGTGGTGCCAGCTACTCCTGGTATCTCTACAGCGCCAACCGTCTGAAATATCCGCTGATGCGCAAAAAGCTCATCCAGCTGTGGCGCGAAGCCAAACTGACCTACAGCGATCCGGTCGATGCCTGGGGTTCAATCGTCAGTCAGCCAGAAAAAGCCAAAGAATATAAAGCCGCACGCGGACGTGGCGGTTTTGTACGTTCCAGCTGGCAGGAAGTGAACGAGCTTATCGCGGCATCCAACGTTTATACCGCCAAAACCTTCGGCCCGGATCGCATTATCGGCTTCTCGCCAATACCTGCGATGTCGATGGTGTCTTATGCCTCCGGCGCGCGCTATCTGTCGCTGATCGGCGGCGTGTGTCTGAGCTTCTATGACTGGTATTGCGATTTGCCACCGGCCTCTCCGCAGACCTGGGGCGAGCAGACTGACGTACCTGAATCTGCTGACTGGTACAACTCTTCTTATATTATCGCCTGGGGTTCCAACGTTCCGCAGACCCGTACCCCGGACGCCCACTTCTTCACTGAAGTACGTTACAAAGGCACCAAAACAGTAGCGATCACCCCGGACTATGCAGAAATCGCCAAGATTTGCGATCAGTGGCTGGCACCGAAACAGGGTACTGACAGCGCGCTGGCGCTGGCCATGGGCCATGTGATCCTTAAAAACTTCCATATCGACAATCCAAGCCAGTACTTCACTGACTACGTGCGTCGTTATACCGACATGCCGATGCTGGTCATGCTAGAACCGCGCGAAGATGGCTCCTACGCCGCAGGCCGTATGCTGCGCGCGTCCGATCTGGTGGATAACCTGGGTCAGGAAAATAATCCGCAGTGGAAAACCATCGCCTTTGATGAAAACACCGGTGAACTGGTGTCGCCGTTAGGTTCGATCGGTTACCGCTGGGGCGAGAAAGGTCAGTGGAATCTCGAATCCCGCGAAGGCAAAGAGCACAAAGAGGTCAGCCTGCAGCTGAGCCTGCTGGGTAATCACGATGATGTAGTGAACGTCGGGTATCCGTATTTCGGTGGCGCGGTCAGCGAGCATTTTAACAGCGTGGCACTGGAAGAAATTCTGATGCACAAACTGCCGGTGAAACGCCTGCAGCTGGCTGACGGCAGCACCGGTCTGGTGGCGAGCGTTTACGATCTGACGCTGGCGAACTACGGGATTGAACGCGGCCTGAACGATGAAAACTGCGCGCAACGCTTTGACGAAATCAAAGCCTACACGCCAGCCTGGGCTGAGAAAATCACCGGCGTATCGCAGCAAAATATCGAGCGCATTGCTCACGAGTTTGCCGATAACGCCAACAAAACCCACGGTCGTTCGATGATCATCGTGGGTGCCGGGATGAACCACTGGTATCACCTCGACATGAACTACCGTGGCCTGATCAACATGCTGGTGTTCTGCGGCTGCGTCGGTCAGAGCGGCGGCGGCTGGGCCCACTACGTCGGTCAGGAAAAATTGCGTCCGCAAACCGGCTGGCAACCTCTGGCTTTCGGTCTCGACTGGCAGCGTCCGCCGCGTCAGATGAACAGCACCTCGTTCTTCTATAACCATTCCAGTCAGTGGCGTTACGAAACCGTCGCGCCGCAGGAACTGCTGTCGCCGCTGGCGGATAAATCCCAATTCACTGGCAGCATGATCGACTACAACGTCCGCGCCGAGCGCATGGGCTGGTTGCCATCTGCGCCGCAGCTTAACGTCAACCCGCTGCATATCGCAGAGCAGGCGAAAGCCGCCGGGCAATCTCCGGCTGATTTCACCGTCGCGGCACTCAAAGATGGCAGCGTGCGTTTCGCCGCCGAACAACCGGATAATCCGCAGAACTTCCCGCGCAACCTGTTCGTCTGGCGCTCCAATCTGCTGGGCTCGTCCGGTAAAGGCCACGAATACATGCTCAAATATCTGCTGGGTACCGAACACGGTATTCAGGGAGAAGATTTGGGCGTGCAGGGCGGCGTGATGCCGGAGGAAGTCGAATGGCAGGCGCAGGGCGGCGAAGGCAAACTGGATCTGGTGGTAACACTTGATTTCCGTATGTCCAGCACCTGTCTCTATTCCGACATCGTTCTGCCGACTGCAACCTGGTACGAAAAAGACGACATGAATACGTCGGATATGCATCCGTTTATTCATCCGCTGTCCGCCGCCGTTGACCCGGCGTGGGATTCCAAAAGCGACTGGGAAATCTACAAGGGTATCGCCAAAGAGTTCTCCCGCGTCTGCGTCGGTCATCTCGGCGTGGAAACTGACCTTGTCACGCTGCCAATCCAGCACGATTCCGCTGCCGAACTGGCGCAACCATTTGGTGTGGAAGACTGGAAAAAAGGCGAGTGTGATCTGATCCCTGGCCGTACCGCACCGCATCTGATGGTTGTCGAACGCGATTATCCGAACACCTACGAGCGCTTCACCTCCGTAGGACCGTTGCTCGAAAAACTGGGTAACGGTGGTAAAGGGATCAACTGGAACACTGACAGCGAAGTCGATCTGCTCAAAAAGCTGAACTACACCAAGCTGGAAGGCGCTGCCATCGGGCGACCTTGTATTGAAACGGCGATTGATGCTGCCGAAGTGATTCTGACGCTGGCACCGGAAACCAACGGTCAGGTCGCTGTTAAAGCCTGGGCAGCGCTGAGCGCTAACACGGGCCGCGACCACACACATCTGGCACTGAATAAAGAAGACGAGAAAATTCGCTTCCGCGATATTCAGGCTCAGCCGCGTAAAATTATCTCCAGCCCGACCTGGTCAGGTCTGGAAGATGAGCATGTTTCCTACAACGCCTGTTACACCAATGTTCATGAGCTAATCCCATGGCGCACACTGTCTGGCCGTCAGCAGCTGTATCAGGACCATGCGTGGATGCGTGCCTTCGGCGAAAGCCTGCTGGTTTACCGTCCGCCAATCGACACCCGAGCCGCGCAGCCACTGCTGAACGCCAAACCAAACGGTAACCCGGAAATGGCGCTGAACTTCCTGACGCCACACCAGAAATGGGGCATTCACTCCACTTACAGCGACAACCTGCTGATGCTGACCTTAGGTCGCGGCGGTCCGATTGTCTGGCTGAGTGAAGACGATGCGACAAAACTGGGCATCGAAGACAATGACTGGATCGAAGCCTTCAACGCCAACGGTTCGCTGAGTGCCCGTGCGGTCGTCAGCCAGCGCGTACCGGCGGGGATGACCATGATGTACCACGCGCAGGAACGCATTGTGAACATTCCGGGTTCTGAAATCACCCAACAGCGCGGCGGTATTCATAACTCCGTGACCCGCGTGTGCCCGAAACCGACCCATATGATCGGCGGCTACGCGCAGCTGTCTTACGGCTTCAACTACTACGGCACCGTCGGCTCAAACCGCGACGAGTTCGTGATTGTGCGCAAAATGAACCGCATCGACTGGTTAGATGATGAAGGCAACGACTTCGTGCAGGCCGCAGTCCTCCCTGACGAAGCACAGGAGAAAGCCAAATGAAAATTCGCTCACAAGTCGGCATGGTGCTGAATCTCGACAAATGCATTGGCTGCCACACCTGTTCTGTGACCTGTAAAAACGTCTGGACCAGCCGCGAAGGGATGGAGTACGCGTGGTTCAACAACGTCGAAACTAAACCGGGTCTGGGTTATCCGCACGACTGGGAAAACCAGGATAAATGGAAGGGCGGCTGGATCCGTAAAATCAACGGCAAGCTGCAGCCGCGTATGGGTAACAAAGCCAATCTGCTGCACAAAATCTTCGCCAACCCGCATATGCCGGAAATCGATGATTACTACGAGCCGTTTGATTTTGACTATCAGCATCTGCATACCGCCAAAGACGGTAAACATCAGCCTGTGGCACGACCTCGCTCGCTGCTGACCGGCAAACGCATGAAGAAAATTGTCGGCGGCCCGAACTGGGAAGACGATCTGGGTACTGAGTTCAGCAAGCGCTCCGCCGATCAGAACTTCGCCAACATGCAAAAAGAGATGTACGGCGAGTTCGAAAACACCTTCATGGCGTATCTGCCGCGTCTGTGTGAACACTGCCTGAATCCGGCATGCGTGGCGACTTGTCCAAGCGGCGCAATCTATAAACGCGGCGAAGACGGCATTGTGCTGATCGATCAGGATAAATGCCGCGGATGGCGCATGTGCCTGACCGGGTGTCCGTACAAAAAAATCTATTTCAACTGGAAAAGCGGCAAATCAGAAAAATGTATTTTCTGCTATCCGCGCATCGAAGCCGGTCAGCCAACGGTCTGTTCCGAAACCTGCGTCGGCCGTATCCGCTACCTCGGCGTGGTGCTGTATGACGCCGACCGTATCGCTGAAGCCGCTTCTGTCGAAAATGACAAAGATCTGTATGAAAGCCAGATGAGCATCTTCCTCGATCCGAACGATCCGGACGTTATCGCGCAGGCTGAAATTGACGGCATTCCGCTGTCAGTGATGGACGCCGCCCGTCAGTCACCGGTTTATAAAATGGCGATTGAATGGAAACTGGCGCTGCCGCTGCATCCGGAATACCGCACGCTGCCGATGGTCTGGTACGTACCGCCGCTGTCTCCAATTCAGTCCGCGGCCGACGCGGGCGCATTGCCGCACAGCGGCGTGCTGCCGGACGTCGAAAGCCTGCGTATTCCGGTGGAATATCTGGCGAACCTGCTGACCGCAGGCGACACCGCACCGGTGCTGCGCGCGCTGAAACGGATGCTGGCCATGCGCCACTTCAAACGTGCCGAAACGGTCGATGGCGTTGTGGATACCAGCGCGCTGGAGCAGGTCGGATTGTCACAGGCACAGGCGCAGGAAATGTACCGTTATCTGGCGATTGCTAACTACGAAGACCGTTTCGTGGTGCCTTCCAGCCACCGCGAACAGGCTCGCGAAGCCTTCCCGGAAGCCAAAGGCTGTGGTTTCAGCTTCGGCGACGGTTGCCACGGCAGCGACACTAAATTCAACCTGTTTAACAGCAAACGCATTGATGCCATCGACATCGGCGCGAAAACCGAAAGGAAAGGCTAATGAACAGCTTACGACTCATCGGATTACTGCTGGATTACCCGTCTGAAGACCTTTGGGAGCACCAGATCGAGTTGCTCGAAGCGGTAACCCAATCTTCGGAACTGAACGCCGGACAGCGCCTTGATCTGGCGCTGTACATTACGGCGTTCTGCCAGAAAGATCTGCTGGATGCCCAGTCAGCGTACACCGCGATGTTCGATCGCGGCCGTGCCACCTCGCTGCTGCTGTTTGAACATGTTCACGGCGAATCCCGCGACCGCGGACAGGCGATGGTGGATTTGATGGAACAGTACCGCGAAGCCGGTCTGGAAATCGACAGCCGCGAGCTGCCGGATTACCTGCCGCTTTATCTGGAGTATCTGACCACCCGTGACGAGCAGCAGGCGCGCGAAGGCCTGCGTGACATCGCGCCGATCCTTGCGCTGCTCAGTGCCCGTTTACAGGAGCGCGACAGCCATTACGCCGAATTGTTTGATTTGCTGCTCGCGTTGTCTGGAAGTGACATTGTCACTGAATCAGTGCGTGAAGGCATCAAACAGGAAGCACGCGATGACACGCCCGCCGCGCTGGATGCGGTGTGGGAAGAGGAACAAATCAAGTTCCTCGGCGAACAAAGTTGTGCGAGTGGTGAAGAAGCTGCGCGCCAGAAACACTTCGCCGGTGCGGTTGCGCCACAGTATTTGAACCTTGACGACACACCTGCGGGGGAACCACGCAAATGACTGACTTCCTCAACAACTTTTTCTTCAATATTTATCCGTACCTGTGCGGCACGGTCTTTCTGGTCGGCAGCTGGCTGCGTTATGACTACGGCCAGTACAGCTGGCGCGCCGGTTCCAGCCAGATCCTCGAGAAAAAGATCCTGCGCATCGCATCACCGCTGTTCCACGTCGGTATTCTCGGCATTATTGCCGGTCACGCTTTCGGGATGCTGACCCCGCACTGGATGTACGAATCCTTCCTGCCGGTACCGGTTAAGCAGCAAATGGCGATGTGGGCGGGCGGCGCGTGCGGCGTGATGACGCTGATTGGCGGTGGTTTACTGCTGTGGCGTCGTCTGAGCAACGAACGTGTGCGTTCGACCTCAAGCTTCGGTGACATCATGATTATCGCGCTGCTGGTCATCCAGTGCGCGCTGGGGCTCGGCACCATTCCGTTCTCCGCGCAGCATATGGACGGCAGCGAAATGATGAAACTGGTTGGCTGGGCGCAGTCTGTTGTTACCTTCCACGGCGGTGCAGCCGAACATCTCGATGGCGTGGCGTTTATTTTCCGCGTCCATCTCGTTCTGGGCATGACATTATTCCTGCTGTTCCCGTTCTGCCGCTTAGTGCATATCTGGAGCGCACCGGTAGAATATCTCACCCGCCGCTATCAGCTGGTGCGTAATCGTCGCTGATTGACATCGCTGATTGTGATCTGTCTGTTTTGACATAAAAAAGAAGGGCGCTATGATGCGCCCTTATCTTTATTTTATTGCTCAAGGACGCACTGATGGCCACTCCAAGACAACCAATGACCGTAGCCCGTCGTTTATTACGCAACAGCATGATTTTGCTGGTAATCGGCGTCGTTGCCACACTCCATGGCCTGATCGTCGGCAGCCCTGACACGCCGGCGGGCGAAATGGCACCGCAGCTGTTGCTGGGTATCTGGTTTATATTTATGGGTGCGGTAATGGGGCTGATCAGCTGGCTGGTCATCCGCAACAAAAAGAAGAAAGGCCTGCTCTGAGCCTGAAAACGCACAATGAAAACGCTCTCCGGAGCGTTTTTTTATGCCCGGCGTGCGGGAAACCTGCGTTGGGTCAACGTCCGTCGTCCAGTATTCACGCAATTTATCCTCTGTTATAAAGATATCTGCTAATAAAAATCCTATTCCACTTTTGCCAGGAAAATGACATGACCAGAACGGTATACCTCAACGGGGAGTTTGTTGCCGAGCAGGATGCGAAGGTGTCGGTATTTGATCGCGGTTTCTTATTTGCGGATGCGGTGTATGAAGTCAGCGCCGTGCTCAATGGTCGCCTGCTGGATAACGCCGCGCATCTGGCGCGCTTATCACGTTCCTGTCAGGCGCTGAACCTGCGACTGCCTTGCGAGTTGGAAGACATCGAAGCGCTGCAAAACCGACTCATCGCCGAGAACAGCCTTCAGGAAGGCGCGATTTACCTGCAAATCAGCCGGGGCAACAGCGGCGATCGCGATTTTGATTTTCCGGGTGAGAGTGTTAAACCGACATTTCTGATGTTTACACAGGCACGACCGCTGATTGATCACCCGAAATCGAAAACCGGCATCCGCATGGTCTCCGTGGAAGATATCCGCTGGCAGCGTCGCGATATCAAAACCGTCGGCCTGCTGGCGCCTTGTCTGGCCAAAGAGTACGCCCACCGCCACGACGCCGATGATGCCTTGTTGGTCGAAAACGGACTTATCACCGAAGCCAGTTCGAGCAATGCCTGGATTGTTGATGCTGAAGGTAGGCTCATCACCCGCCCGCTGAGCACACATATCCTGCATGGGATCACGCGTCAGGCGCTGCTGGCGCTGGCGAAGCAGCACGACATCCGGCTGGAGGAACGTCCGTTCACGCTGGAGGAAGCGATGAATGCGCAGGAAGTGTTTATCAGCTCGGCGACGACGTTTATATGGCCGGTGATTTCTCTGAACGGGAAAGTCATTGGGGGCGGGGTGCCGGGGCCAGTGACGGGAAAATTACGGGAGATCTATGTGGCGGAGGCGAGGCGGGCGACCGCGGGGTAGGTTCAGCTATCGCTACAATTTTAAGGGCAACTTCAACTTCAAGACTAAGACCTTGGGTTGCCACCCAAACTGGCCTTAAGGGGGGCTTATCGCCGCCCCCTTAAGAATCCCGGGCTCTTTAAAACACGTGCCATGCAGACGGGCTATGTTTCAGAAGCCGTAGCTATTACCGCAAAATCTCGCCGCTGCGCGGTGCCCTCCGGTCGGGTTACAACCCGCGCAAAAGCCGCGCGGTTTTCCACCTCTCCCTCTGGCGCGATTTTTGAACGCGGCCACAGCTTTTTAGGTCACAACTTAACCGGCTCAGAAAAGGAAAAGAAAACCACCAACTGAAAACTTAAAAATGGTGAGATAGCGCCTTCCTCCCTCTTTGGCGGTTTCGGCGCGGTGTGTTAAGTGATCACTGCACATGAGAAACCGAAATATTCTCGATCATTACTCAAGCTACCATGCAGCAGCATCTGCAACGAGAAACCGAAAAATTCTCGGTCATTTTTTCAGACCCGAAATTTGCCATTCAAAAACCATTCCTGGTTTAATTTAAATGAGATTATTCCTAGTTAATGTGCTATTAACACTTTGTTTAAGTTCTGTTTTGTCAGGATCCTGGTAGAATTTTATTCTAAAATAATACAAATACCTGACATTAATTGAAACATTCATCCCTCTCGCTGGTTTTTTCGTAATTATTGACCTAATCTTAAAATCTATTTCTAAATCAAAAATTCGAATTCGAGTTGATAAAATATAACGAGGATTTCATCAATGTAAGGAATAAAGAATGGCGTGGAAGAGAAGAGAAAAAGTGGCAATTATGGAGCCTCTTTCGCTGGTCAGTGATGTGATGACCCAGATCTTAAGAGAAGAGGGCGATATAATTATTGAAGGTGCACTTTATAATTTTGTTTCTCTTAAATCTTTGCTCGAATTAAGAAAGCTTGATGTGGTTTTCAGTGAAGTCTATGACGCCAGCACCTCAATAATCGAAGGTCTGGATTTCTTAAGAAAACTTAAAGCGCAATTCCCCGCTATTGATATTATCCTTCACACTGAAATTGAAATTCCAGCCTTGCTCATTCAAAGCAATGCCGATGCTATCTATATGAAACAACTCGATGTTAATGGCTGCCGTGCTTCGGCTGCCCAGATACTGAATGCGGAAAGTATGGTCAGCGTCCTCTTTTACGAGGACAGAAAACTCAATTATAATTTTGACATGCTGAGTGACTATGAATGGGAGGTGCTTATTATGTTTAGCCAGCAGATGAGCATCACCAATATTGCGGATAAAATGAAAACTGATTACCGTCGCATTAGCCGGATGAAACATACTATTATGAATAAGCTGAAAATCACTAATAATGTGGCATTCAGTCAGTTGATGGCGCTGGCAGGGTGTAAATTTAGCGAGTATCCGCCAGTCTCTTTACAATAATACGGCATCAACAATTTCATTTCAGGTACCCCATGAAGCCCGCAAATCCTTTTGGCCGACCTCTGTTTTTCCTGCTGAGCACCTTGCTGCTGGCTGCCGTGACGCTGGGTGGCACGCATCTGGTGGTGGCCACTTATGACCGGGACGATTTGGCATTGTATGCCCGGCACATTATGGCGCGCGGGCTGGAAGTCGCCGATGAATCGCATAATATGGTTAATAATGTCAATGCGATACGTTTCGAATCCTGTAGTGACCGGTTTCTTGATGAGATCCGCTACCTCGCGTTTACCTCAGTGTTTATCTCAGATATCGGCTATACGAAAGACCGTCAGCTAAAATGTACCGCTATGCGCGGACGATTGCCGGAGCCGGTAACCCTGTCAATTCCCGATGCGGTTACCCGTTATGGCCAGCGCATCTGGACGTCGTTTAGCGGCATGGTTGATCCGCGCATTACTGCCGACATGATGGAATCTAAGAACGTCCTGCTGTTTCCTACACCCGCTGCATTTCGCGATATCTATGTACCCTATGACGGGTTTGGCGCAGTGTTGATAAACCACCAGCGCGATCATGTGTTCAGGCTGTTTGGGGAAACCGCGGGTCTGGATAAAGAAGTGAGCGGGTCGGGGCGTTTATCCTGGTGGCATCAGGCCAGTTTCTCTGAATGCAGCAAAAAATATGATATCTGCGTAATGGCCAGAAATACTCAGATTGGACTTTTCTCGCTGTCTGCCACTGCCGTCGTATTTATTACGCTTACCGTGCTACTGGCCGGCGCTATTTTCACCTTTGCCATTCTGCAATATCTTATAAATAACCGTTCCTTACAGAATAAACTTAAAACGGCCATCAGCTGTGATGATATCTATATCAACTATCAGCCATTTGTGGAAATTAAAACGGGTAAGGTAATAGGCTACGAAGCCTTAGCCCGCTGGAAAGATATTAATGGCGATAATATTCCGCCAGACGTGTTCATCAGACTTGCGGAATCTACTAATCAGATCAAAGGATTAACCCGTTCCGTCGTCGCCCGTACGTTGCGGGAAATGTCACCGCTGCTGCGCGAAAATAAATCACTCTTCGTGAGTATTAATATCACCACCGCCGATGTAACGGATTCAGAATTCAAAGTCTTTCTGGAAGAAGAGATCGACAAAGGCGGATTTGATCGCAGGCAGATTGTATTAGAGATAACCGAGCGTTCAACGGCGGATCATCGGCTTCTTAAAGATGCGCTGGTGCGACTCAGAGAGTACGGCTATCGCATCGCGCTGGATGATTTCGGTACCGGGTATTCTAATTTGGATTATCTGAGCAAGCTCTCTTTCGACATTATCAAGATCGATAAGATATTCACTGATGCGATTGGTATCGAATCCGTAAGCTTTCGCATGCTAAAAATGATGCTGGATATGCTCGCGCAGACCGGATCGAAGATCATTGTCGAAGGTATAGAAGAGCAGCATCAGGCGGATTTCCTAATGGCGCATTATCCGATGATTATCGCGCAGGGCTGGCTATATGGCAGGCCGGTGGATATCGCTAAAATCCTCTCCTGAGATAAACAAACAGGGGCGAATTCGCCCCTTTGACACTTACTCACCCAGCGCCAGCTGATTTTTCTTCATTCCTTCAATCTTCATCAGCATGTGATACAGCGGCGAGATGCGATGAAAATCTTTGCTTAAAATCCCCACCAGCTCGCCCGAGAACAGCGGATCCATATCCATATGGGCACTGATCAGCGCAAAAGACTTCTTGTTGTACCAGGCCGCCAGCGCCGGATCCTGCTCTTTCACCAGAGGGCGTTTATAGCTGTCACCTTCAATGGTGAAATTCGGTTCGATACATTTCGCCATCTGCAAAAATTCCTCCGGCTTATGCAACAGCTGCTGGCGAAACAAATCCATTGTGGTCCTTGATGCGCT
The DNA here is from genome assembly GCF_965118895.1 of Rahnella inusitata. GTDB lineage: Bacteria > Pseudomonadota > Gammaproteobacteria > Enterobacterales > Enterobacteriaceae > Rahnella > Rahnella inusitata_A. The sequence goes on along the minus strand of NZ_CBCPJJ010000010.1, from coordinate 10,178 downwards.
GTAATAGCCCAGCCCGTAACGCCACCAGTCCTGCCCGAACTCGAAGAAATAGGTCGGCGCATCGGTCCAGTTCTTACGCGAACGCTTGAACGTCAGCCAGAGGTTACAGCGGTAAATCGACTTGTCTTTCGAAAAGCGCGTATCCCGGTGCATTCTGGATATCGTTTTACCAATCGCCGGGCGCACTTCAAACAGGTCATCAATCACCACCATATCCTGGCTGAGATCCTCTACCAGCTTGCGCATCGGCTCCAGCAGATGCTGCTGATAGATATCCCGGTGCTCTTCAAACCACTCTTTGTCGTTGTTCTGCCGCAGCTCTTGCAAAAAGGTCAGTCCAGCCTGTGTAAAACCTGTAAATGCTCCCATGTTAATCCTTTGTCCTCTGTCGTCATGCCATGAACTGTGTATTTAAACAGTATCGCTGAAGGCGGAAAGGAGATCAAAGGGGGATTTAGCTTTCAGAGTTGGAAAATGAAACTATGCAAAAACGGTAGATTACGATGAAAGCAGATTTTTGTTCTATATCAATATTTACAGAGTCATGACGCTAATATCACCCTTGAAACGTTTTATCGTTTAACTATTAAAATACTTTGAATAAATAATCCGCAGAATGTTTATTAGCTAACCGGATATAGACATAAATGTCAGAATTGGTCTTTGCATGTTTAATTAAGCTGAGAATATTCCTAGTTAAGAAAGTGTAAGTTTTAAATATGTTTTCAGGATGTTAATGGTAATTGCAGATTATTTCTCTGAGATAAAAGCGGTTTTACATCAATTCCTTTATAAAACGGGTGAAATCCACCTTGTTTTTAGAATAAATCACTAATTATAGTGATTTATGCAGATGTGTTTGCTGAATGTTGTCGTGACTTTATGATTATCACCTCTGGCAAGCAGTTCAAAGTGGGTTGCGTCAGAAGGAAATTAATCTAATGGAGAAACAACGCATGAATAAGAAAATTTTGGTGGCTTGTGGTTTGCTGGTAGCGGGTTATTCAATGACGGCTTCTGCTGTATCTGATAACACCATTTCATTTCAGGGTGAAGTAGCGGATCAGACTTGTGAAGTGTCGGTAAACAGCGATTCTGCTCCGGTTGTTTTATTACCTACTGCAGCGGTAAGCTCTTTAACTACAGCTGGTAATGTTGCCGGAACCACTTCTTTTGAAATTGCGCTTTCTGGTTGTGCAGCTGCTGACACGGCTACAACAATTAACACCGTTTTCTCAGGAAATCTGGTGGATACAGCTAATAAAGGCACACTGAAAAATACTGGCACAGCAACCAACGTCAATCTGCAATTACTGGATACAGCTAATGAAGAGATTGATTTAAGTTCCACCTGGACCAGCACTAAGAATGAACTTGGTTTAGCTGTTGGGGATGAAAGTGCCAGTGCAACATTCTATGTGCAGTATTATGCAACAGGCGAGGCTACTGCGGGTACGGTAGCAGGTTCTGTTGAGTATGCGGTGAGCTATATGTAAGTCTGAGTACATTTAAAAGATGGCAGGCTATCTGCCATCTTTTATTTAAAAAAACATTAACTATGATGATTAATTAAACCAAAGTGTCAATGACAAGAGCAATGCCAATGTTATTCAAATCTAAAATCAGTAAAAAAATATTTAATGCAATGCTGTTGCTGTCATTTGGCTTTTCTGCAACGACTCATGCCAGCGTGACCATGATAGGCAACAGGATTATTTATCCTTCTGATAATCAATCAGTCAATGTCGAATTTAGTAACAAAGATATTATCCCTTATGCCGTACAAACCTGGCTGGATGATGGAGATATAAACTCAACTGCGCTGACTGCGAAGGCACCTTTTATCGCATCTCCATCACTGTTTAAAATCGCTTCTAACAGCGGGCAAGTATTGAGGATTTCCTTTACGGGTAATAAAAAATTACCACAGGATCGCGAGTCTGTTTTTTATTTTAACTTTCTGCAAATCCCACCCATCAATGCAGGTGGCGAGGGGGCCCAGAATAAAAATAAAATGCTGGTGATGCTTAAAAATCGGGTAAAAGTATTCTACCGACCTGCAGCAATAGCCAGTCGTATTGGAAATCTTCCTGATGAAATAAAACTGATTTCTACAGCGCAGTCAGGCGGAACCTCATTACAGATAAAGAATGATTCACCCTTTTTTGTTTCTATTGCCAGCATAAAGATAAAACAAGGTGATAAGCTTTATACTCAATCTGCTGACATGCTTTCACCATTTTCACAACAAAGTGTGACGTTCAAAAAACTCCAATTACAGAAAAATGATACGGCAATCATTGATTATATTAACGATCAGGGAGCAAGAGTGAGCCATGAGTATGAAATCAATCCATAATAAAAAATTACCGTCCTCACTTTCATTATTAACGGTAGGTATTTTATCCTGCTATCACCCATTCGCGAAAGCTGAAGATTTTTATTTCGACCCCAGTCTGCTGGAAGGTTCCGGAGTTGCTGTGAATCTCGACAAATTAAATGATAAAGTGATCGAGATTGAACCCGGAAATTATCATGTTGATCTTTATGTCAACAATAAGCTGGTGAAGGAAAATGTTGAAATTACATTTAGCAGTGTTAAAAAAGGTGAAGCAGCTCAACCCTGCCTGAAAGCTGATGATATTAAACTTATTCAGCTAAAAGCGGATGTCGTCTCCTTGCTACCGGTTGGAAACCAATGCGTCAGTTTCTCTGCCCTTTCTAAAGGGGCATCCTGGGAGTTTGACCAACCGACTCAACAATTAAAACTACTAATACCTCAGGCCTCATTGTATCGCCAACCACGTGGTTATATTCCGGTTTCACAGTGGGACAGCGGTGGTCTGGGTTTATTTGTTAAGCACAATACCAACTATTATGAAACAAAGAATACCGGAGGATATACTACAAAAAATCTCTGGAGCGGTCTTAATAGTGGCACCAATATTGGCTTATGGCAGCTGAGAAATCAGTCAAATTTCAGTTACAACGAGACGGACGGACGTACACGTCAAAAGTGGACCAGCGTGCGTACAAACGCACAACGGCCATTGCCGTCGATCAATTCGTTAATCACAATTGGTGATAGCTATACCAACAGCAGCCTTTTCGGCAGCCTGTCTTTCAATGGTGTCAAACTCGCCAGCGATACGCGAATGATGCCACAAGGGAAGCGCGGTTATGCGCCTGAAGTACGTGGTGTAGCCAGCACGACGGCGCGCGTGGTGGTCAGCCAATTGGGTAAAACAATTTATGAAACCGTTGTGTCGCCGGGGCCTTTCGTCATTGACGATTTGAACAATACCCGAGGTCAGGGTGATTTACAGGTTGAGGTTATCGAAGCCAACGGACAAACCTCATCTTTCACTGTGCCGTATTCGGCCGTACCGGATTCTATACGTCCGGGCATGTGGAATTATGAAGTTGCACTCGGCAAGGTACGTAATTATTACAATGTCGATAACGAGTTCATGGAAGGTGTAATTCAGCGCGGGATCAGTAACCGTTTTACCGGCAACGCTGGTGTACGTCTGGCAAAAGACTATGAGGCTTATTTGCTAGGCGGTGTTATGGCGACGCCATTAGGTGCTGTCGGGCTTAACACGACCTATTCACATGCCGTGGCTGAAAATAATAAAACCCAGTCAGGGTGGCGTGCCGAGGCCAGTTATAGCAAAACTTTTACAACAGGAACGAACCTGACGCTGGCCGCATACCGTTATTCTACGAAGGGCTTCCGCGATCTGCAGGATGTGCTGGGTGTAAGACGTGCAGCAGAAAATACCACAACTTACTATTCGGATACGTTAAATCAAAAGAATCAGTTCAGTGCCACTATTGCACAAAGTTTTGATACTTATGGCTCATTGTCACTTAATGCCAGTACTTCTGATTATTACAGCAATAACTCCCGCATTACCCAATTGCAGTTGGGGTACAGCAACAGTTATAAAAAGATCAGTTATAACGTCAATGTAGGCAGACAAAGAACCAGTTACACCACTCGAAGTAATTATTACAGTGGTGTAGAGGATACGACAAACCGTCAAAAATATACTGAGAATACTATTTCTGTAGGGTTCTCGATGCCACTGGACTGGACGAATTCACGGTCAAATGTTGCATTTAACGTTTCGAAAAATAAAACGTCAGAATCGGCGACAACCAGTCTTTCCGGAAGTGTTGGTGAAAAAAGTAACTTGTCCTATTCGTTATACAGCGGTGTGGAGAACTATCAGAACAGCGGCAATGAAATGACATGGGGCGGCTCTTTGCAACAGAACACCTCCAAAGGTGCATTCCGCGGTTCTTATTCGCAAGGCACAGGTTATAAACAATTTGGTATGGGAACATCAGGCACCTTGCTTATTCATCCGGGCGGCGTGACCTATGGGCCATACGTCAGCGATACCTTTGCACTCGTAAAAGCCAAAGGTGCCAAAGGGGCAGAGATTAAGAACGGGCAGGGTGCGAAAATAGACAGTTTTGGCTACGCCATTATGCCGTCTTTATCGCCTTATCGTTATAACACCGTGAGTTTAGATCCAAAGGGATTGAACTCTAAAGTAGATATTCAGGGTGGCAGCAAGCAGGTCGTACCTTATTCCGGTGCTATCGTTCAGGTGAATTTCGAAACAATATCAGGCCAGCAAGTGTTGATAAACACTACACTCAGCGATAAACAAATGATTCCGATGGGCGCAGATGTGACAGATAAAGATGGTAAGAGCTTAGGCATGGTTGGGCAAGCGGGGCAGATCTATGCACGTATTAATGATCGTTCCGGGGTGTTATTTGTTTCATGGGGTAAAGGTGATGCGGAACAATGCAAAATTAATTATCTGTTACCTGCAGAAGATGAAAATGAATTTGTTCAGTTAACGTTGCCATGTGAAATTTAATGGTGGATGAAAATAATGTTTGAATTGAAAAATCTTTTGACTTTTCTGATGCTGACTGTACCTATTGCATCCCATGCAAATAGTAATAAGGTGACAAGCACCTCTTTACTGCCCAGTGGAATAATCGCTGCTGGATATTTACAGCATCTCTGGAAGCCATCAGTGGCGAAACAGTATCAGCGGAACCGGTTAATGCACAGTTACAAGTTGTCTTCAGTTTTTCAATGAGGTGTTTAGGTGTTAACTGAAACACAATTAACTTATGAGGATTACAAGCAGTGTTAAAAATATGTAAAATAATAATGGGAGTAGTATTACTTTCTTCACCTTTATTTTCTCAAGCAAACTGTACAAGAGTGACTTCAACAAGTTCCCTAACAACTGAATTAATAAATGAAGGTTACACTGCATCTTCATGGACAGGCGCATGCCATAATGCATGTGGTGGTAATATAGGTTTGCCGCCAATAGTATCTATAAGTTCAAGTAGTTCTTTCACTCCTGCTGGTTCATTATTAGCTAGCTCAACTGCAAATTTTCTCACAGCATCCCAAGCTAAGGCTTATACAGAGAATCAAATTCTTTTTAGATGCGCTTTGGCCGATGCTGGTTCTCTTTCTGAAATCTACACCACTCAGTCATACTCTGCTTATTCAGGTATGTATGAAACTACAGATATTGAAGGTGCCTATCATACATATGTTAACAACGTAGCAATTAGACTTACAAACTTAAAAACAGGGAATTATTTCACTGGGCGTTGGCAGTCTCGGTTATTGACCTCTGATGATTGGGTTCAAGATGATACCTATATATATATTCCCGCCAGTGCTTTTTCTGATGTATATGTTGAGCTACTTAGAACCTCCTCTACTGCAATAACGGGTATTTCAACCAGTCCTTATCTCTATGCGTGGGGCTATAATTCAGGGTTTATCGGTTTTCGGGGGCCAGGTTTGGCAAGTGCGGGAGTTGTGGATGGAGTACTTGAAGGCGGTAATTACTATGGCTGGTATGAAAATTATCCCGGAAGCTTTGGTATGTATGGACATGTAACATTTGTCAGGGGAGCAATGTGCCTTGTCAAAGATTATCCATCGGTTGTTCTATTGCCGACGATTTCCACCGCTTCTCTTAATAATGGAGAAACAAGCCAAAGTACTTTTGACATCAGCTTAAGCTGTGAAGACGCCGCTATATCCAGCGTAAGTAAATCAACCAGTTCATCAGCAAATGTCGCGATGGGTTTTTTGGTTAATCAATCTACAGCGGTCACCGCCGCGACAACACTGGGTCTGACATCAACTAATGGTTTAACTCATTTGCTAGATACTAATTATGGATCATCAGGTGTTGCATCGGGTGTAGGGATTCGTATCTACGATCAGAATGGCAATGTTTTAAACCTGCTTTCAAGTAAAACTATGACGACGGGAAATGATGGCGGCTGGTACGCCTATAAAGATCTGACCACCAGTCAGGATGACTCAACGGACGGTGTCACAACCTACACCGGTAATTTTACAGCCTCTCTGGAGGCCATCAGTGGCGAAACAGTTACGGCGGGGAGCGTCAATGCACAGTTACAAGTGGTGGTCAGTTTTCAATAAAATCACCGTTGCAGCGGGCATTATGCTCTGTTGCACGGCGTTTCATGCCAGCGCGGTGGTTAATGCGGAAAAGACCCGCGTGGTGTTCAACTCGGGCGGTATTGCGGAATCACTGTCATTAGTGAATTCAGAGAAAGAACCGGTCGTGGTCCAGGTCTGGACGGATAACGGTGACCCGACGGTGAACCCGGATAAGGTTCACACGCCGATTGTGATCAATCCGCCAGTGTTCAAAATGAAACCGGCGGAGATCCGCAATATTCGCCTGTTGCTGGTTTCAGCCGGAAGCCTGCCACAGGATCGCGAAAGTCTTTACTGGCTGAATATTTATCAAATTCCGCCAAATACCGAAACGCGGAATAAAGGCGAGAAAAAGGTCGTGCTGCCGTTAAAAATCCGTATGAAAGTGTTCGTCAGGCCTGAGAAGGTGGGTGAACTCAAAGAGAGTGATGTACAGAAATTACAGTTCAGCATCAGGAAGGAGGCAACCGGCAATAAGCTGTTGATCCAAAATCCGACGCCGTGGCATATGACGATTTCATCGTTGAAGTCAGGGGCGACGGAGTTAGCGGGTGTCATGGTGGAACCGCTTTCCAGTTTGCGGCTGGATATCCCTGCGGATAAAAACCTGTCAGGAATGATGGATTATGAGGTGATTAATGATAACGGCACACGCTGGCAGAATAGCCAGCAGATAAATTAAATATCATTTCAACTTTCACTCTCAATAATAAAAATGACCACACCTGTGAGATAAAATGATTAACCGGCCGGTTGCGCCGGTCATCTCTTGTGGCTAGTTTTTGATGGCACGGGCAATAGAATAATTCCCGCCACCGGAATGGGTCACAGGAGAGGCATTTTGAAATCACTGTTTAAGCTTAACCTCACGATATTTATCGTCGTGGTGATAATAAGCGGATGTTCAACGCATAAATATGATCAGACGCTCGATAATCAAATCACAGCCTTTCAGATAAAAGCCGATCAACAGTTTGTGACATGGTATGCGAAGGCTATGGCGGAAGACGTCAAAACTGTCTCGCCGGTCGCAGCCTGCAACGCTGCGCCTGCGATGGCGGGGCAGTCGCTTTCGCTCATTTCCCCACCTTCAGTAACCGACAGTCAGTTTTTTAATTCGGCAGAAACGGATTTATCGCTGATTGAATCCCGCACCAAATTGCTTAATAACAATCCGGCGATAGACCAGCAGATGTTTGGCCTGAGAAATATCTTCTATCAGATTAAATACAAACGGCAGCATTGCTCCGGGCAGGACTCACCGGCGTATATCAGTATTCAGCGAAAACAAGTCTCGGTGATTTTACAGGCAATGCTGACTTATCAGCTGGTATTAAAAAATGGCTCAGGCACTTCGCAAAACTAATCAGGGGTAAATGTGATGAGTGATATTTTTGATTTACGAGACAGCGCCATTAATGCAGCGAAAAACTCTCTGGGCGCGAACTGGAATACGGTTGCCAACGGCGCAGTGCCGCAGATAGAAGCGCTGCTGCAACTGACGTGGGAGATAGAAAAGGGCAAAGGTAGTTTTCGTAGCGGAGAATATGAATCTCTGCTGGCGTCGCAAAAATCCACCTTCGTGGCGGTACTGACCACCTATGAGGCGATAACCGAAGAAATTGCATGGCAGGCACTGAATGCGGCGTTTGGTGTCATTTTAAGCGGAGTCCGCAAGCTTCTTTGAATGATGCACAGGAATCGGTATCCGGCGGGCAGGTCTAAAATTATCTTTATCGATAACCATTTTCATTTAGACTGACGGACTTGCCCGCCTCCGGGCTGTTTCTATGAGGATGCCTGATGCTCCGCCGTTTCTTCTCTTATTACGCTCCCTATAAAAAATTGTTCTTCCTCGATTTTGGCTGCGCCATTCTGGCCGGTTTACTGGAACTGGGCTTCCCGATGGCGATCAAAACCTTCATCGATAAGCTGCTTCCCGCCCATGACTGGGTGCTGATCATCGGTGCGACCGTCGGATTGCTGCTGATTTATGTCATCAATACCTTACTGATGGCGATTGTGAACTACTGGGGGCATGCGCTGGGCGTCGGGATTGAAACCGATATGCGGCGTCAGGCGTTCACTCATTTACAGAAACTGTCTTTCCGCTATTACGACAACACTAAAACCGGTCACATCATTACTCACGTCACTAAAGATCTGGAGGAAGTGGGGGAGATTGCACACCACGGCCCGGAAGATGTGTTTATTGCGGTGATGACGTTTATTGGTGCCTTTATCCTGATGGCCACCGTCCATGTGCAGCTGGCGCTGATGACCATCATTATTGTTCCGGCGATGACCTGGATGGTCAGCCGCTATGGTGCACAGATGACCGACACCTGGCGCCGCCTGTTCGGAATGGTCGGTAATTTCAACGCCCGTATAGAAGAAAGCATCGGCGGTATTCGCGTGGTCAAAGCGTTTGCCAACGAGGAACATGAGCAAAAGCTGTTTGCATCTGATAACGACAACTATCGCGTCACCAAGCTGAAGGCTTACAAAATCATGACCGCCAGCCTGACGCTGAGTTATCTCAGTACCCGACTGGTGCAGATTATCGTGATGATCGCCGGGACCTGGTATGTGATTAATGACCAGCTGACCTACGGCGGATTTGTCGGATTCCTGCTGCTGGTGGAAGTGTTCTTCCGCCCTGTTGCGAAAATCAGCTCGGTGCTGGAAAGTTATCCGAAAGGGATTGCCGGTTTTAAACGCTTTACACAACTGATCGACACCGCGCCGGATATCGTGGATCGTCCGGGCGCGCAGATCGTCAGCCATCTGCAGGGTGACATTCACTATGACAACGTGGTGTTTGGCTACACGCCTGCCGGCAAAATCCTCAACGGGATCACGCTTTCTATTAATGCGGGTGAAACGCTGGCGTTTGTCGGGCCGTCCGGCGCGGGTAAAACCACGTTGTGTTCGCTGCTGCCGCGCTTCTACGAGATCGACAGCGGCAGTATCACCATCGACGGTATTGATATCCGCGATATGACGCAAACCTCGCTGCGCCATAACATCGGGATTGTGCAGCAGGACGTGTTCCTGTTTGGTGGCACCATTCGTGAAAACATTGCTTATGGCAAGCTGGGAGCCAGCGAAGCGGAAATCCGCCTCGCCGCCAGCCGCGCCCGATTAGATGATGTGATCGACGGTTTACCGCTGGGGATGGACACGGTGATTGGCGAGCGGGGCGTGAAACTCTCCGGTGGTCAGAAACAACGGCTGTCGATCGCACGAATCTTTCTGAAGAACCCGCCGATCCTTATCCTCGATGAAGCGACGTCTGCGCTCGATACCGCCACAGAGCAGGCCATCCAGCAATCGCTGGCGGAGCTCTCAGAAGGGCGAACCACGCTGGTGATTGCCCACCGTCTGGCAACTATCCAGAACGCTGACCGCATTGTTGTGGTCGATAAGGAAGGAATTGTCGAGCAGGGTACGCATGAAACCTTGCTCTCTCTTCAGGGCCGATACGCAGAGCTTCACGCCGCGCAGTTCCGTTAAATCCGTGATCCCTCCCCTGCAAATGAACTGAACCCCGAATGTTGGACTTTTTAAACCTTCATTCGGAGTTCATATGAAATACAATTTTCAAATCAAACTTATGGCCGTCAGGCATTACCTTGATGGTCGT